>NZ_CP043653.1:0-1200000 GCF_014217685.1 Glaciihabitans sp. INWT7
ATGAGTGACATCACGGATTCAACCCAGGAGATCTGGACATCCGTACTCACGACTCTGCGCACTGACGACCGGATCACCCCCCAGCTCCAGGGATTCCTCAGCCTGGTCGAACCCAAAGGTGTCATGGCGGCGACGCTCTATCTCGAGGTACCCAACGACCTGACCCGCGGAATGCTCGAACAACGTATCCGATTGCCGCTCCTCGACGCGCTGAACGGGCTCGACGGCGAACAGTCGGTCAGTAATTTCGCGATCGTCGTGAACCCGGAGATCGCCCACGACGCCCTCAGCCATCCCTCGGCCGATGCGCTCGAACAGCAGCCGCAGCCCTACATCGAGCAGCCGATGGCACCGACGCCCCCCACCGAAGGGATCGCTTCCGGCACACGCCGGGCTGATTCGCGGCTCAATCCGAAATACAACTTCGACAACTTCGTCATCGGAGGGTCCAACAGGTTCGCTCATGCCGCGGCGGTCGCGGTGGCCGAGGCGCCGGCGAAGGCCTACAACCCCCTCTTCATCTACGGGGACTCCGGCCTCGGTAAGACCCACCTCCTCCACGCGATCGGCCATTACGCCGAGAGTCTCTACCCGGGCATCCGTGTGCGGTATGTGAGTTCCGAGGAGTTCACCAACGACTTCATCAACTCGATCGCCAACAACCGTGCCTCGGTTTTCCAGTCGCGCTATCGCGAGATCGACATCCTGCTCATCGACGACATCCAGTTTCTACAGCGGGCGGTGGAGACGCAGGAAGCTTTCTTCCACACCTTCAACACCCTCCACGACCACAACAAGCAGGTGGTCATCACCAGTGACCTGCCGCCGAAGGCCCTCACCGGGTTCGAGGACCGCATGCGGTCCCGGTTCGAATGGGGACTGATCACGGATGTTCAGGCGCCCGACCTCGAGACCCGCATCGCCATTCTGCGCAAGAAGGCCCAGAGCGAGAAGCTGCAGGTGAGTGCCGAGATCCTGGAGTACATGGCAACGAAGGTCTCTTCCAACATCCGCGAACTCGAGGGGACCCTCATCCGGGTCACCGCCTTCGCCAGCCTCAACCGCACACCCGTCGACCTCGCGCTCGTCCAGACCGTGCTGAAGGACCTGATCACCCTCGACGACGACAACGTCATCGCGCCGGTCGACATCATCAACCACACCGCGGAGTACTTCAAGTTCACCGTCGACGATCTCTATGGCTCGTCCCGGTCCCAGGCCGTCGCGACCGCCCGGCAGATCGCGATGTACCTCTGCCGGGAGATGACCAACCTGTCCCTCCCCAAGATCGGCCAACTCTTTGGCAACCGCGACCACACCACGGTGATGTACGCCAACAAGAAGATCACCGAACTCATGAAAGAACGTCGCTCGATCTACAACCAGGTAACGGAACTCACCAGCCGCATCAAGCAGAATCACCGCTACAACTCGATCTAAGCGCCAAGGTAGACGACTCAGTCTCGCAGTGTGGATAACCTGTGGATAACTGTGGAACACGCCGATAAACACTGTGCAATCAAAACCCGCCCTGTGGAAAGTCCCTCGAGCGAATGCGAGGCAGCATCCTCGATTCGCCGTCGAATGCCACATCTTCCCCACAACTCACACTGTTGTAGTTCCCCGCTCTCGACGACCATCGACAGAGTTATTCACAGATCGCACAACGGTTAAGAGTGTTAATCCTTAATGACAATTATTTTGGAGAAGATAACCCTTGGGTCGGAGGTAAGAACCGGCTGTGCCAGTATTAACCTCCCGGATCACCGCTCGCTCCGAGAGCGCCAATTCGATAGCAGGTTCGATAGCAAGGGGTGCCCATGAAGTTCCAGGTCAATCGCGACGTCTTCAGTGAAGCCGTCTCCTTTGCGGTGAAACTCCTGCCCCAGCGCACGACCCTGCCGATCCTCAGCGGCGTGCTCATCGAGACCACCGAGACCGGCCTCACGCTCTCGTCGTTCGACTACGAGGTATCCGCGCAGACGGAGATCGCGGCTGACATTACGGAACAGGGCAAGATCCTGGTCTCCGGGCGACTTCTAGCCGATATCGCCAGCCGCCTTCCCAATGCTCCGGTGCAGTTCTCGACCGAGGAAGGACGCATCTCGGTCACCTGCGGACCGGCGAAATTCACACTTCTCAGCATGCCGGTGGAGGAGTATCCCACCCTGCCGCAGGTCTCCGCACAATCGGGACTGCTGCCGGCAGACGCCTTCGCGACCGCCGTTGCCCAGGTCGCGGTCGCGGCATCCCGTGACGATGTGACTCCGGTGATCACCGGGGTGCAGCTCGAGGTGTCCGAGAACAGCCTGACAATGGTGGCCACCGACCGCTACCGCGTTGCGGTGCGTGCCATCGATTGGGATTCCGGAGAGACCGGATCGACCGAGACTCTCACCGCCCTGGTTCCGGCGCGCACGCTGCAGGAGATCGGCAAGACCTTCGGCCACAGCGGCACGATCTCTGTGGCGATCACCAACACCGACGATCGTGAGCTCATCGCCTTCCGCGCCGATCGAAAGACCGTCACATCCTTGCTGATCAAAGGCAACTTCCCACCGGTCAAACGGCTTTTTCCGGAGACTGTGGACAACTACGCGGTCATCAACACGGCCGAACTCATCGAAGCAGTGAGGCGGGTGTCCCTCGTGCTCGAACGAGAGGCAGCCCTCCGCTTCACCTTCACGATCGACGGAGTAACCCTCGAGGCCATCGGATCGGAACAGGCTCAGGCCTCCGAGTCCATCGATGCGCACCTCAGTGGAGGAGACACGGTGGTCTCTCTCAAGCCGGCCTTCCTGCTCGACGGTCTCGGAGCTGTGCACTCCGAATTCGTGCGGATCTCCTTCACCAAGACCGAGAATCCCAACAAGCCGGGACCGGTGCTGATCACGAGTCAGTCGTCTAAGGACCAGCCGGGCGCGGATAATTACAAGTACCTCCTGCAGCCCAACCTGCTGCTCAGGTAACTTCACCCCGCGACATCCCTAAGGAAGTTCTGACATGCACATCGGTCTCGTCGGTCTCGGCAAAATGGGTAACAACATGCGCGAGCGCCTGCGTGCGCACGACATCGAGGTCACCGGTTACGACCGCAACCCCGATGTGACGGACGTCGCGAGTCTCGCCGACCTGGTGAAGGCCCTTCCCACGCCGCGCGTCGTCTGGGTGATGGTGCCGGCCGGCGCTATCACCGACTCGGTGGTCACCGACTTGGCCGGGGTGCTCGAATCCGGCGACATCATCATCGACGGTGGCAATTCGCGCTTCACGGAAGACATCAAGCACGCCGAGCAGGTCTCGGCACAGGGAATCGAGTACGTGGATGCCGGTGTCTCCGGGGGTATCTGGGGATTGGCGAACGGGTACGGCCTGATGGTGGGCGGTCACAAGAAGAACATCGACCTGTTGATGCCGATCTTCGATGCCCTTCGACCGGAAGGCCCGCGCGAAGAGGGATTCGTGCACGTGGGCGAAATCGGTGCCGGACACTACGCGAAGATGGTGCACAACGGCATCGAGTATGCGTTGATGCAGGCCTACGCCGAGGGCTATGAGCTGCTCGACAAGCGCGACGACATCATCAAGGACGTCACCGGCACATTCAAGGCCTGGCAGCGCGGAACCGTGGTGCGTTCCTGGCTTCTGGAACTGCTCGTGCGCGCCCTGGAGGAAGACCCGGAGTTCACCAACATCGAAGGCTATGTGGAGGATTCTGGAGAGGGTCGTTGGACCATCGAGGAAGCACTCGCCAACGCCGTTCCGGTTCCGACCATCAGTGCGTCGATCTTCGCGCGATTCGTGTCACGCCAGCCGGAGGGTTCTCCCGCCATGAAGGCCGTTGCCGCGCTGCGCAACCAGTTCGGCGGGCATTCGGTCAAAGCCGTCGACTGATGCTGTGATCGTCACCCACCTCAGCCTCACCGATTTTCGCAACTACAGTTCCGCGGAGGTCGCCCTCTCCGCCGGAGCCAACCTGTTCGTCGGCAGCAACGGGCAGGGCAAGACCAACCTGGTCGAGTCCCTCGCCTACCTCAGCACCCTCGGGTCGCATCGGGTGTCGATGGACCACGCCATGATCCGGCAGGGGACCGACTCCGCGATCATCCGCGCCCGCCTCGAGAACGGCGAGCGACAGATCCTCGCTGAGGTGCAACTCAACAGATCGGCGCCCAACCGCGCCCAGATCAACCGTTCGGTGATCAAGACTCGGGAGCTGCCCCGCTATTTCTCCAGCGTGTTGTTCGCCCCGGAGGATCTGGCGCTGATCAGAGGGGATCCGGCAGGGCGGAGGAGATTCCTCGACGAGCTCCTCGTGTTGCGGTCGCCCCGCATCTCGGGAGTGATCGCCGACTACGACCGGGTGGTGCGACAGCGCAACACGCTGCTCAAGTCCGCCAGGGCTTCCGGAGTGCGTGGAGACAAGCTCTCCACCCTCGACATCTGGGATGAACGTCTGGTCGCGCTCGGGTCGCAACTGATCGAAGCCCGAACGACTCTCGTCGCGGAGTTGTCGCCCGAGGTCGCGGCCGCATACACGTCAGTCGCGGGCGAGGATCACAAGGCGGGTCTGGCCAACCAACTCAGCATCTTCGCGGCGGGTTCCGCCCCCGATAGTGCGGGAGAAGAGGACGTCGAACCGGGCGGATCGAGTCGGGGCATCATCTCGGCAGGTGAAGCCGCTGTCTCGTTCCGCAACACGCTCGCGCACCGGCGCCGCAGCGAACTGGAGCGGGGGATCACCCTGGTGGGGCCACACCGCGACGATCTGGTGCTCGAACTCAACTCCCTGCCCGCGCGCGGCTACGCCAGCCATGGGGAATCGTGGTCGTTCGCTCTCGCTCTGAAGCTCGCGTCGGCCATTCTGCTGAGGCGGGAGTCGTCCACGGGAGATCCGGTTCTCATGCTCGATGATGTCTTCGCCGAACTAGATGCCTCGCGACGCGCTCGCCTGGCCGCTGCCGTGCGGGACTTCGAGCAGGTTCTCATCACCGCCGCGGTGTTCGAGGATGTTCCGCAGGAGCTCACCGGCAACACCGTGCATATCTCGCGGGGCACCATCGTCGAGGCGGCTGCACCGTGACGGTCGCGCGATGAAGGACATGGCGGATGCTCCGGAGGAATCCGAGCCGGTATCGGTGTACCTGCGGTTTCGTCGCGTCTTCGGTGATGGCTCGAGCAGATCCGCCGACGCACGCAAGCGGGCGAAGAAGGAGCCCGGGTCGACGATCCCCTTCGGAGGAGGGCGCGATCCGGAAGGACTCGGTGCAGTCATGGACTCGCTGACCTCGAAACTGGGGTGGAGCTCGCCGTTGGCGCGCTCGGAGTTGCTGGCATCGTGGCTGGAGATCGCGGGAGCCGACACTGCAGAGCACTCGGCGCCGGTCGGAATCGAGGAGGGTGTTCTTACCGTCAAGTGTGACTCGACCGCCTGGGCGACCCAGCTTCGGCTCATGCGTGTGCAGATCATGAGTCGCATCGTCGCGAGGTATCCGGATGCCGGCATCGACTCGGTGCGATTCGAAGGACCGGGTGCCCCCTCCTGGAAACGCGGCCCCAGATCAATCCCAGGGCGTGGTCCGCGCGATACTTACGGTTGACAGGGCAAAACAGGTCGCCATGGCAGATCTAAGTCCCCAGATCGCCGATTCGCGCCTATGGGCCCCGAGGGTTTGGTAGAATTACAGAGTCGTCATGGCAGCTCCCTTCTGGGGAACCTGAGCCGCGAACGAACAATCGATCTACCTGGCAGGAGCCTAATTTCACATGGCAGCGAACCGCTCGAATTCCGAATCTGAAGACAGCTACGGAGCAGATCAGATCCAGGTGCTCGAGGGACTCGAGGCGGTGCGCAAACGTCCCGGCATGTACATCGGCTCCACCGGTCCTCGCGGCCTGCACCACCTCGTGTACGAAGTGGTCGACAACTCCGTCGACGAGGCACTCGCCGGGTACTGCGACACCATCCTCATCACCATGTTGAAGAACGGTGGCATCCGTGTCGTCGATAACGGCCGCGGCATCCCGGTCGATCTCAACAAACAGGAGAACAAGTCGACCGTCGAGGTCGTCATGACGATCCTTCACGCGGGCGGAAAGTTCGGCGGCGGCGGGTACACGGTATCGGGCGGTCTGCACGGCGTCGGAATTTCCGTCGTGAATGCGCTGTCCCGCGAGGTGGATACCGAAGTGCGTCGCCAGGGACACGTCTGGCGCATGAGTTTCAACAACGGGGTGCCGACGGGCCCCCTGACGCAGGGTGAGGCCACGGACGAAACCGGCACCACCCAGACCTTCTGGCCGAGCCCGGAGACCTTCGAGACCGTGGTCTTCGACTACGAGACGCTGCGCGCGCGCTTCCAGCAGATGGCGTTCCTCAATAAGGGCCTCGCGATCACGCTCACCGATGAGCGGGAACTCGAGTCGGACGAGACCGTGAGCGTCACCTATATGTACGAGAAGGGCCTCGTGGACTACGTGGAGTATCTCAACTCCGCGAAGAAGGTCGAGGTCGTGCATCCGGATGTCATCTCCTTCGAGTTGGAGGACAAGGAACTCAAGATCTCGCTCGAGGTCGCGATGCAGTGGACCACCTCCTACCAGGAGAGCGTGCACACCTACGCGAACACGATCAACACCCACGAGGGGGGAACCCACGAAGAGGGTTTTCGCGCCGCGCTCACCACCCTGGTCAACAAGTACGCCCGTGAGAAGGGGATCATCAAGGAGAAGGACGAGAACCTCACCGGTGACGACGTGCGCGAAGGTCTCACCGCAGTCATCTCGGTGAAGCTCGCCGAACCGCAATTCGAGGGCCAGACGAAGACCAAGCTCGGAAACACCATCGCGAAGTCCTTCGTACAGCGGGTCGCCGGTGACCAGCTCGGAGACTGGTTCGACCGCAACCCCACTCAGGCCCGCGACGTGATCCGCAAGGCGATCCAGGCATCCGCTGCCCGGCTCGCGGCCCGCAAGGCGCGCGAGCAGACCCGGCGCAAGGGACTGCTCGAATCCGGCGGGATGCCCGGAAAGCTGCGGGACTGCTCGAGCAACGATCCCTCGCTCAGCGAGATCTTCATGGTGGAGGGTGACTCGGCCGGCGGTTCCGCCGTTCAGGGGCGCAATCCGGAGTTCCAGGCGATCCTGCCGTTGCGCGGCAAGATCCTCAACGTGGAGAAGGCGCGGCTCGACCGTGCCCTCGCCAACAACGAGGTGCAGGCCATGATCACCGCCTTCGGTGCCGGGGTCGGCGAGGACTTCAACCCCGAGAAGGCCCGCTATCACAAGATCGTGCTCATGGCCGATGCCGATGTGGACGGGCAGCACATCACGACCCTGCTGCTCACTCTTCTGTTCCGCTATATGCGCCCTCTCATCGACCTGGGCTACGTGTATCTGGCCCAGCCCCCGCTCTACCGCCTCAAGTGGACGAATTCTCCGCACGAGTACGTCTACAGCGACCGTGAGAAGGATGCCCTCCTCGCCGCCGGATCCGCCGCGGGAAAGCGGATGCCGAAGGACAGCGGAGTGCAGCGCTACAAGGGCCTCGGCGAGATGGACTACAAGGAACTGTGGGAGACCACCATGGACCCGGTGACCCGCACACTGCTCCAGGTGACCCTGGACGATGCGGCCGCGGCCGATGAGATCTTCTCCACCCTCATGGGTGAAGACGTGGAGTCGCGACGCAGTTTCATCCAGAAGAACGCCAAAGACGTGCGGTTCCTCGACATCTAGACATTCCCTGGTCGAGTGGCGCCGTCTTCGGTGCGGATCGAGACCACACCACCGGATCTCGATACGGGCCGCAGGCGGCCCCACTCGATCACCACTGCTGAGAAGGTAACAAAATGGCTGATGTAACACCCCCGGACGACGCGGAGCCGCAGATCGCGGGCCGCGAGATCGACCTCGCCCACGACAAGATTACGCAGGTCGACCTCCAGCTCGAGATGCAGCGCTCCTACCTCGACTACGCGATGAGCGTGATCGTCGGGCGCGCCCTTCCCGAGGTGCGCGACGGCCTGAAGCCGGTGCACCGACGCGTGATCTACGCGATGTACGACGGCGGCTACCGCCCGGACAAGGGATTCTCCAAGTGCACCCGCGTCATCGGCGACGTCATGGGGCAGTTCCACCCGCACGGCGACTCCTCGGTCTACGACGCCCTCGTGCGACTCGTGCAGCCGTGGAGCCTCCGCTATCCGCTGGCTCTCGGCCAGGGCAACTTCGGATCTCCCGGAAACGACGGTGCCGCGGCGCATCGATACACCGAGACAAAGATGGCCCCGCTCGCGATGGAGATGGTGCGGGACATCGAGGAAGAGACCGTCGACTTCCAGGACAACTACGACGGTCGCACCCAGGAGCCCTTCGTGCTCCCGAGCCGCTTTCCGAACCTGCTCGTCAATGGTTCGGTGGGAATCGCTGTCGGCATGGCCACCAACATCCCCCCGCACAACCTCCGTGAGGTCGGCGAGGGCGCACTCTGGCACCTGGCCAATCCGGATGCCTCGCAGGAGGAGCTCGTCGAAGCGCTCATCCAGCGCATCAAGGGACCGGACTTCCCCACCGGAGCGCAGATCCTCGGCCTCAAAGGCATCCAGGACGCGTACCGCACGGGACGTGGATCGATCACGATGCGCGCGGTCGTCAACGTGGAGGAGCTCCAGGGTCGCACCTGCCTCGTGGTGACGGAGCTGCCGTACCAGGTGAACCCCGACAATCTCGCGCTCAAGATCGCGGAGCTGGTGAAGGAGCAGAAGATCACGGGCATCGCGGACATCCGCGACGAGACCTCCGGCCGCACCGGCCAGCGACTCGTGATCGTGCTGAAGCGCGACGCCGTGGCGAAGGTCGTGCTCAACAACCTCTACAAGCACACCCAACTGCAGGAGAACTTCGGCGCGAACATGCTCGCGATCGTGGACGGGATCCCACGCACGCTCGCCATCGACGGGTTCATCACGGCGTGGAGCGACCACCAGATCGACGTGATCGTGCGCCGCACCGCGTTCCGGCTGCGCCGGCACGAAGAGCGCGCCCACATCCTGCGCGGATATCTCAAGGCCCTCGATGCGCTCGACGAGGTCATCGCGTTGATCCGTCGTTCGGCGACCGTCGAGGATGCCCGCGACGGGCTCATGACGCTGCTCGAGATCGACGAACAGCAGGCCCGTGCCATCCTCGAGATGCAGTTGCGCCGCCTCGCCGCACTCGAGCGCCAGAAGATCATCGAGGAGGCCGAGAAGATCGAACTCGAGATCGCGGACTTCAAGGCGATCCTGGCGAGCCCGCAGCGCCAGCGCGACATCGTGAGCGAGGAGCTCACGGAGCTCATCGCGAAGTACGGGGACGACCGTCGCACCGAGATCATGTTCGGTTTCGACGGCGACATGAACGTGGAAGACCTCATCCCCGAAGAGGAGATGGTGATCACCGTCACCCGCGGTGGCTACATCAAGCGCACGCGAAGCGACAACTACCGCAGCCAGCACCGGGGCGGCAAGGGCGTCAAGGGCGCACAGCTGCGCGCGGATGACGTGGTGGAGCACTTCTTCGTCACGACCACCCACCACTGGCTGCTGTTCTTCACGAACAAGGGTCGGGTCTATCGCGCGAAGGCCTACGAGGTGCAGGAGGGCGGCCGCGACACCAAGGGCCAGCACGTCGCGAACCTGCTCGCCCTGCAGCCGGATGAAGAGATCGCACAGATCCTGGATATCCGCGACTACCAGGTGGCCAAGTACCTTGCCCTGGCCACCCGCGGGGGGTTGGTGAAGAAGACCCTGCTGTCGGAATACGACACCAACCGCACCGGCGGCATCATCGCGATCAACCTCCGCGAAGACGACGAACTCGTCTCGGCGATGCTCGTGGAAGAGGACTCGGACCTGCTGCTCGTCTCCCGCAAGGGCATGTCCATCCGCTTCACCGCCTCCGATGACGCGCTGCGACCGATGGGCCGCGCCACCTCCGGCGTGATCGGAATGCACTTCCGCGACGAGGACACCCTGCTCGATGCATCCGTCGTCGCGGACACCGGATTCGTCTTCGTGGTGACCGAAGGCGGGTTCGCCAAGCGCACCGCCGCGGACCAGTACCGGGTGCAGAATCGCGGCGGACTCGGCATCAAGGTGGCCAAGCTGCAGGAAGCCCGCGGGGATCTCGCCGGTGCGCTCATCGTCGAGGATGACGACGAGGTGCTTGTGGTTCTGGCCAGTGGCAAGGTGGTACGCTCGTCTGTCGCCGAGGTGCCGGCCAAGGGTCGTGACACTATGGGCGTAGTCTTCGCACGTTTCGCGGACGACGACAAGATCATCGCAGTCGCGAAGAACAGTGAACGCAATCTGGAAGCCGAAGGTCTGGATGTTCCCGATGAGGAGCAGCCGGCCGGAGAAATCCAGACCGGAAAGGACGAGTCCGTAGATGAGTAGCGTCGCCGAAAAACTCCAGCGAAAATCCCAGCGGGCCACGGCCACGAAGCAGGTTCGCCTGAAGCTCGTGTACGTCGACTTCTGGTCTGCCGTGAAGCTGTCGTTCCTGATCGCGATCACGCTCGGGATCATCCTGATCGTGGCGAGCATGCTCGTCTGGGTCGTGCTCGACGGCACGGGGATCTTCGGCAAGCTCGACAGCGTGCTGCAGGACATCCTCAATGAGCCGACCTTCAGCGTGACGGCGAGTTTCTCGCTCGCGCAGGTCGGCCTGTTCGCCGTGGTTGTCGCCATTCTCAACACCGTTGTCGGCACCGCTCTCGGGGCGATAACGGCGATGCTGTACAACTTCAGCGTGCGCATCACCGGTGGCCTGCTGGTCGGTTTCACCAACAACTAACGGGGTTCGGCGCTCGATTCGTTGAAACTCGACAGGTGCGATACTCTCGTATCTGCCCTCGAGTGAATCGGGGCAATGGGGATATAGCTCAGGCGGTTAGAGCGCTTCGCTGATAACGAAGAGGTCCCAGGTTCAAGTCCTGGTATCCCCACTCGGAATCCGTTCGACGGATTTCCGGGGCTTTAGCTCAATTGGTAGAGCGCCGCCTTTGCAAGGCGGAGGTCAGGAGTTCGATTCTCCTAAGCTCCACAGTCTGTACTCCACCCCCGGTCCTTCGTGACTGGGGGTTTTGTGTTGTGGGAGTTTCGCTCGCTCGTGACGGTTTCTAGTCATCCGCTGCGACGGGGAACACACGAACGGGTGTCACCCGAGCGGCCGATGAGCCTCTCGAGCGACACCCGTCGTGAAGTGTCCTTTATGTGCGACAGCCAGAGAGTCCGTGTATGTGCGACAGCCAGAGAGTCCGTGGCCGATCTGCTTATGTACCGCGGTGGGGTGCGACTACGCGCGCGCCGACGCGGGCGCGATGGGGTCATCCGCTTCTTCGTCGCTGACCCAGAGCTCGTCGTCGGCGCGAAGGGTCTGCCAGGCCGCGTAAGCGACCCCGGCAGCCGCGACGACGGCGAGGGCGATGAGGATGTAGCGTCCCGGGCCCGGCTGGGGCTTGGGCTGAACGACACCGACCTTGGCGCCGAGCTGGTTTCCGGCGTTGCGAACGTTGCTGAGCGCTTCGCGCACGCGGGGGTCCTTGGAGACCTCGAGCACGGCGAGGGCCGAGGCGAGTGCGGAGGAGACTGCCGGGAGCACGTCGCGCTGCACCTTGTCTCGCGCGGTGTCAGCGACGGCGCGACCGGAGGCCACTCCGAGGTCGACGACCGGGCGCACCCGGTGGTCGTAGGTGTCGCGCACCCGCGGGGCGACTTCTTCGCGCCCGGCATTGGCCGCCTGGCGACCGGCCTCGCGAACGACGTGGGAGGCGTGCTCGAGAACATCCTTCTGGTCATCCCAGAGATCGGATGCAGCGGACCGGAGTCGCTTCAATTCTTTCGCGCGCTTACGTGACAGTGCCAAGGGGACCTCCAGTAGTCGGACGGAGAATTTATCCATCTTCGCACGCAGGCCTGCACAGACAAACCCGGTTGACTGGACGAACCCTGAACGCTAGGCATTGCTGTGGGAGAATATAGGCATGTCTACGCACACCCACACCGCAACTTTCCACACCACCGAAGGTGACATCAAGGTCAACCTGTTCGGCAACCACGCTCCCAAGACCGTGAAGAACTTCGTCGGTCTCGCCGCGGGCGACATCGAGTGGACCCACCCGGGCACCGGAAAGGTGTCCAAGGACAAGCTGTATGACGGGGTCGTCTTCCACCGCATCATCGACGACTTCATGATCCAGGGCGGTGACCCCCTCGGCCAGGGGACCGGCGGACCGGGCTACAACTTCGACGACGAGATCCACCCGGAGCTCACCTTCACCAAGCCGTACCTCCTCGCCATGGCGAACGCCGGCAGTCGCGGAGGAAAGGGCACCAACGGCTCGCAGTTCTTCATCACGACGGTTCCCACCACCTGGCTTCAGGGAAAGCACACCATCTTCGGCGAGGTCGCCGACGAGGCATCCCGCGACGTCGTCAAGAAGATCGAGGCCGTGAAGAAGGACCGCAACGATCGTCCCCTCGAAGACATCGTGATCAAGTCGGTCACAATCGACGAGGTCTGATGCACCGATCCGGTCGACTCCTCGTGAACGCACAGTGAGCGAGGGGTCGGCCAACGCCGACGACTTCTGCTACCGGCATCCGGATCGCCAGAGTTTCATCCTCTGCCAGCGCTGCGGACGCACGATCTGTGCCGAATGCCAGACACCGGCCGCCGTCGGTGTGCATTGCCCAGAATGCATGCGCGAGTCGCGGCAGAGTGCCCCGCGCACGAAGCCTGCCGTCGTCACCTCGGTGCGTCGAATGGCTCAGCCCGGGGCTCCGCTCGTCACGTATGTGATCATGGCACTCTGCGTGATCGTGTTCGCGGCCGAGGCACTCACCGGCCAGCTCGTCGGGCGGGGCAGCCCGATCGTCAGTGCATTGCTGTACTACCCCCCGTACACGTCGATCGAGCCGTGGCGGATGCTGACGTCCCTGTTCGTGCACGGATCGATCATCCACATCCTCTTCAACATGTATTCGCTTTTCGTGCTCGGACCGGAGCTCGAACGGCTGGTGGGGCGATGGCGCTTCCTTGCGCTGTTCCTGTTGAGCGGATTCGGCGGCTCCGTGGCTGTGCTGCTCAGCAGTCCGGGCTCGGCGGTCATCGGGGCATCCGGCGCGATCTTCGGACTGTTCGGTGCCTACTTCGTGATCGCCCGCCACCTCGGCGGCAACAGCCGTCAGCTCATCATCGTGATCGTGATCAACCTGGTGATCGGTTTCATCGTGCCGGGTATCGCCTGGCAGGCACACGTGGGCGGGCTGCTCGTCGGAGCACTCGTCGCCTTCCTCCTGGTGCGCACCCGCGACCGCAGCCGGCGAGGCATCCAAGTGGTCTCACTCGCCGGGGTCTTCGTGGTGTTGATCGGGGCGACCTTCGCCGGCGTGCAGCTCATCGGCGCATGAGCCCGGAGTTATCCACAGGCTTTTCCACACTGGGGATAATTACACGCGTGTAATTGCCCCTGTGCGGGGGCGCGGGATCAGCGCCAGCGAGTGGTCATCAGGAAGCCCACGAAGAGGATTCCGAAGCCGATGAGGATGTTCCACTGGTCGAACTGCGGAACGGGAAGAGTGCCCTGGCTCACGTAGAAGACGATGATCCAGGCGAGGCCGATGAGCATGAGACCGAACATGATCGGTTTGAACCAGACCGGGTTCGGAGCGTCGTCCCCCGAACGATTCGTTTCGGAAGCAACGGCCTTGGTGCGCGGAGTGGATCTTGCCATGCCGGAATTCTAGCCTGAAAGCCCCCACAGGCCCGAGGCGAGGCTCCCCCGTCCGGGCATTCGGACCGAACACTTAGAATCGAGACCATGAGCGAGCACCGGCAAAGGCAGGCGGATACCGTCGCGCCGAGGCGTCGGAACCGGGTGAGCGCGATCGGAATCCTCGGTGAGTTGTTCATCACCGCCGGGGTGCTGGTGTTCCTCTTCCTCGGCTGGCAGCTGTGGCTCAACGACATCATCGTTGGCGCAGACCAGAACAAGGCCGGTGCCGCGCTCGCCCAGGGGTGGGATGCGACGGCGCCCACCCATGAGCACGAAACAGCCCCCGGTACAGACTTCGGCGACCCCCTCGTGGCGATCGCTCCCGGCGATGCCGTGAAGTTCGCGGTCATGTACGTGCCCCGGTTCGGCGCGGACTACGCGCGATCCATCTCCGAGGGCGTCGAGACCGCGAAGGTGCTGGACAAGAACGGTATCGGCCACTACCCGGGCACGCAGATGCCGGGCCAGGTGGGCAACTTCGCCGTGGCTGCGCATCGCACCACCCATGGGGCGCCCTTCAAGCCTCTCGCGAGCCTGCAGGTGGGCGACAGGATCTACGTGCAGACGCAGGACGGCTACTACACCTACGAGTTCCGCGGCCTCGAATACGTGCGGCCCACCGGTGTCGGCGTGCTCGATCCGGTGCCGCAGTTCGCCGGTGTCGCCCCGACCGATCGCATTCTCACGATGACGAGCTGCAATCCGATGTTCTCGGCGGCCGAGCGGATCATCGCCTACGCGTCTCTCGAGTCCTGGCAGCCGACATCCGCCGGAGCCCCGCCCGCGATCCGCGCGGCCGTCACGGCGAACAGTTAGGACGGCCATGTACGCAGCTCTCTGGCGACTGATGCCCGGCCCTCTGTGGCTGCGCGTGATTCTGATTGTGCTTTTCTTCGCGGCGGTGCTCGCCGTATTGGTTCTGTTCGTGTTTCCGTGGCTCAACACCTTCGTGAACGTGAACGATGTGACGGTGGGAACATGACACGCATCCTGGTGATCGACAACTACGACAGCTTCGTCTACACGCTGAACGGCTACCTGTTGCAGTTGGGGGCGACGACGGATGTCGTGCGCAACGATTCCTTCCCGGCAGGCGAAGCCGCGTCGCGTATCGCCGAGTACGACGGTGTGCTGCTCTCTCCCGGTCCGGGCACGCCGGCGGCGGCGGGGGTGTCGATCCCCATCGTGACGGCCGCGCTGTCGTCGGGCCTTCCGCTGCTCGGAGTGTGCCTCGGCCACCAGGCCATCGCGGAGGCGCTCGGCGCGACCGTGACCCACGCCGAGGAACTCATGCATGGAAAGACGTCGTTGATCAGTCACGACGACAGTGACTTCTATCGGGGCGTTCCCCAGCCCTTCAGGGCCACGCGCTACCACTCGCTGGCCGTCGTGGATTCCACGGTTCCCGACGAGCTCGTCGTGACCTCGCGGACCGAGGGCGGCGTGATCATGGGCGCGCGTCATGAATCGGCGCCGATCTTCGGCGTGCAGTTCCATCCCGAGTCGGTGCTCACCGAGGGCGGCTACGCCATGATCGCCAACTGGTTGGCCGTTACCGGTCTCGAGACGGCGCCCGAGGCGGCTCGGGGGCTGACTCCGCTGGTCAACCTCGGCTGATCACCCAGCCCCTACCGGCCTAACCGCTGCAGTAGGTGAGGGTGATCGTCGAGCGTTGCGGCTGGTCGCCGGTGAGGGACTGCGCCTTCACCTTGCTCCCGGTGCAGGTGGAATCGGCCACCGGATTGATGGTCAGTTGAAGCACGCCGAGCTGGGTGTTCGCATCGCCGATGTCCGCTCCGACCACCGACGGGATCGTCACGAGCCCGGTGGAGATGAAAAGGTTGACGACGTCGCCCTCACGAGCAGGGCTGCTTGCCGCCGGGTCGCTTCGGATGACGGTGCCGGACGTGATTGTGGCGGAGTTCTCCGGCGTGTTGGTGCCCAGCGCGAGCTTTCGGGCCTCGAGGGCGGCCTTCGCCGCCTCGACGGTGAGATTGCTGAGACTCGGGATGGAGGTGGGCGTCTTGCCCGATGAGACGGTGACCAGCACGGTGCCGTCCTTGGAGACCTTCTGGCCCGCGGTCGGATCGGTGCTGATGATGTGGCCGCTCTCGACGGTGGAACTCGACTGGTCGAGCTTGGTGGTCTTGAGCCCCGCCTCTTTCAGCTTCGCGGCACCCTGGTCGTAGAGCTGGCCTTTGACATCCGGCACCTTCACCGAGAGGTTGTCCCCGATGGTGGCGGGCGGGAGGTTGACGACCCAGAACACGACGGCGATGAGGATGACCGCGAGAACGGTTATCCCGACCCAGATCCAGGCGACGGGAGGACGGTTCTGGGTGCGGACGCCACGCTCGTCGTTGGGCGCGGCCAGCTGCCGAAGAGCGGCCTCGGAGCCGGCGGTCGCTGAGGGGTTCACGCCGAAGAGCGTGGAGTTGAAGTCGGTGACCGGAGGCTTGCGGGGCGGGATTCCGCCGGCGCTCGCATCCTCGAGATCCTGGCGGAACTCGGCAGCGGTCTGGAAGCGCTGGAACTTGTCTTTCGCGAGGGCGTGGAGCACCACGGAGTCGAGAGACGGAGACACCCGCGGGTTGATGGTGCTCGGCGCGACCGGGGCCTCGCTGATGTGCTGGTACGCGACGGCGGCGGCGCGATCACCGCGAAACGGCGGCCGGCCGGTGAGGAGCTCGAAGAGCACTACGCCGGTGGAGTAGAGGTCGGTGCGGGCATCCACGGTCTCGCCGCGGGCCTGTTCCGGAGAGAAGTACTGTGCGGTGCCCAGCACCGCGCTGGTGTCGGCGACGGTGGCGGAATTGTCGGAGACGGCACGGGCGATGCCGAAGTCCATCACCTTGACCTGGCCGTTCTGGGTGACCATGACGTTGCCGGGCTTGATGTCGCGGTGCACCAGCAGCGCGCGATGGCTGTACTCGAGGGCGGTGAGGATGCCGGAGACTATGCGCACGGCCTCCTTGGGTTCGAGCGGACCGTCGGCCACGATGTCTTTGAGCAGCCGTCCGTCGACGAATTCCATGACGATGTACGGCACCTGGGTCTCGAGCCCGTTCGGCTCGCGAACGGTCTCCTCTCCAGCATCGAAGACGCGCACGATCGTGGGATGAGCCATGCGGGCGGCCTTCTGGGCCTCCTCGCGGAAGAGAACGCGGAATCGCGGATCCGTCGCCAGCGCCGGCTTGAGCAGCTTGATCGCGACTCGGCGCCCGAGCCGGATGTCCGTGCCGACGTGAACATCCGACATGCCACCCCGGCCAATGAGCGCACCGACCTCATAGCGGCCGGCGAGTAGCCGAGTGCCTTCAGTCACGGATGATCTCCTGGGGATGCGGGGGCAGGACCTTGCCAGTGTAATGCGTCGCGGTTTAGCGCCCGGTGGTTAGGGGGTCGTCGTGGGCGGAGCGACAGACGTCTTGGTCAGGGTCGGGGAGGAGGGCGAGGTTCCGCCGGAACAATTCGCGACGTAGGTCATGGTGTTGTTCGTGCCGAGGGTCGGCGCGAGGTTCCAGGTGACGGTGGTCGCTGTCGCCCCGACCGGATTGGCTGGCGTGAAAGTGGAGGGAGCGCTCGCCGTGAAGGTGAAATTGAGGAGGGTGGACCCCTCGGGGCAGCCCACGTAGGCCGGGATGGTGACCGTCACAGTGTTGTCGGGGCCGACGGTGCCTGCCGTGAGTGCGCCAGGCTGGGAGGGCGTGGCCGCGACGTCGCCGTAGAACCGCACGGTGATCGTGTCGTTCTTGCGCACATTGCCGGTGGGGTTCACGAAGTAGGCGGTGCCGACCTTGGAGGCGTCGGGTGCGGGACTCGCATCCGGCACCATGTTCGCGGCGAGTCCGAGGGAGTCGAGTTCAGCCTGCACCGCGGCGAGCTTCTCACCGATGAACTTGGTGGGCCCGATGTTGACGATGTCGCTCGTGGGAGACGGCGACGGGCTCGACGACACAGGGGGCTTGGAGACGGGCGGCGACTTGGACGGCGCCGGCGAAGGATTGCCCAGCAGCGTGATCAGGGCCCCGATGAGCACGACGAGCAGGATCGCCACGAGTGCGATGAGCGGCCAGGTCCACGGGCTGCGGGTCTTGGTGGGCACCGGTGTGGTCGGTGGCCCCGATTCCACGGCGTTCGCGGTGGTGAGCAGCCGGGTCGCCTGGGTTGCGGGGTTCTCGCGCAGGAGTGCGGGCAGGGTGCCCGCTCCGAGGATTCCGGGCACGGCGGATGCCGCCCCCGCGACATCCCCGCGGCGAAGCGCCTGGGCCGCGCGAGCGAGATGAGCGGCGGATGCCGGACGGTCGGCCGGGTTCTTGGCGATGCAGGCATAGACGAGGTTACGCACGGGCTCGGAGACCGTCACCGGCAGTTCCGGCGGGGCCTCGTTGATCTGCGCCATCGCGATGGCGACCTGGGACTCACCGGTGAATGGCCGCTTGCCGGCGAGGGCCTCGTAGGCCACGATGCCGAGCGAGTAGATGTCGGTGGTCGGCGAGGCCGGGTGACCGCTCGCCTGCTCCGGCGACAGGTACTGCACGGTGCCCATCACCTGGCCGGTGGCGGTGAGCGGCACCTGGTCGGCGATGCGGGCGATACCGAAATCGGTGATCTTGACGCGGCCATCCGGGGTGATCAGCAGGTTGCCCGGCTTGATGTCGCGGTGTACGAGTCCGGCTGAGTGGGCGGCATGCAGCGCGGATGCCGTCTGGGCCACGATATCGAGCACGCGGTCGGTGGAGAGCACGCGTTCGCGTTCGAGGATGGTGGACAGGGCTTCGCCGGGCACCAGTTCCATCACGAGGTAGGCGCTGCCCTCTTCCTCGCCGTAGTCGAAGACGTTGGCGATGCCCTCGTGGTTGACCAGGGCGGCATGCCGGGCCTCGGCGCGGAAACGCTCGAGGAAACCGGGATCACCGAGGTACTCGTCTTTGAGGATCTTGATGGCGACGGTGCGCCCGATCACGAGGTCGGTCGCCTGCCAGACCTCGCCCATGCCGCCGATGGCGACCCGGCTGGAGAGTTGGTACCGTCCTCCGAAAGTGAGGCCACTCGTGGGTCTCATTTGCCAAGCACCGCCTCTATTACCTTTTTCGCGATTGGGGCCGCGACCGCATTGCCGAAGCTCTTTCCGTTTTCCACGACGACCGCCACAGCAACTTTCGGGTTGTCTGCGGGCGCGAAGCCGGTGAACCAGAGGGTGTAGGGCTTGCCGTCGCCGTTTTGCGCTGTACCGGTTTTGCCTGCCACATCGACTCCACTAATTCTTGCATTACTGGCAGCCCCGTTGCTCACGTTGTTGATCATCAGCTGCGTCATGGTGGCACTGGTGGCCGGGGTGATCGGCTGGCTGAAGACCTTCTGCTGGAAGGGCTGGATCGGCGTGAGATCCGGTGCCGTGATCTCTTTGATCAGGGTCGGCTGCATGAGCGAACCGCCGTTGGCGATGGCGGCCGAGGTCATCGCCACCTGCAGCGGGGTGACCCGGTCTTCGAATTGCCCGAAAGCCGAGAGCTGCACCTGGGCGGTGTCGCCGACGTTATAGATACTCGGTGTGACGGCCATGGGGATCGAGAGCTTCTGGCCGAATCCGAATGCCGTGGCGTACTTCTTCAGTTCGTCGCCGCCGAGTGCCGCGCCGAGCTGGGCCATAGGGATGTTGCAGCTGAGACGGAGTGCATCGGCGATCGAGACCGTCGCGCCGCCGCCGCAGCTGCCGCCCTCTGCGTTGTTGATGTTCGTCGAGGTGCCGGTGAGGGTGAAAGTGCTGGGGTTGGGGAAGGTGTCTTCGGGGGTGTATTTGCCGCTGTCGATCGCCGCGGAGGTGGTGATCAATTTGAAGACGGATCCGGGGTAGTACAGGTCGCCGGCGATCGCCCGGTTGATGAGCGGTTTCGTGGGGTCCGCGAGAAGGGCCTTGTAGGCGCTGATCACGTCGGTGGAGTTGTGGGAGGCCAGCACGTTGGGGTCGTAAGCGGCCTTCGACACCATGGCAAGGATCGCCCCGGTGCGCGGGTCGAGCGCGACCACCGATCCCGCGTTGTCGCCGAGGGCATCCCAGGCCGCCTGCTGGATCTTGGGATCGATGGTCAGGGAGACGGAAGCACCCTTGGGGGTCTGGCCCGTGAGGATCGAATTGACCTTGTTGAGGAACTGGTCGTTGGCGGTGCCGCTGAGGTAACTGTTCAGTGCTCCCTCGACGCCGGTGTTGCCCTGATTGAGGGTGAAGTATCCGGTGACCGCGGAATAGAGCTGCGGATTGCTGTAGACGCGCTGGAACTTGTACTTGTCGGCGACCGGCTTGGATTCGGCGATCGCCTGACCGTCGACGAGGATCGGCCCCCGCTCGGCCGAGTAGCTGTCGTTGAGGGTGCGTACATTTCGCGGGTCAGCGTTGAGCGAGTCCACTTGGAAGACGGTGATGATGGTGGTAGACGTGAACAACGCGAGGAACATCAGCATCACCGCGATGGTCACGCGTTTGAGCTGCCGATTCATCACTCCACCACCAATTGGGGTTGGTTCCGCACGCTGTCGGAGAGCCTCAACAGCAGGGCGGCGATGATCCAGTTGGCCACGAGCGAGGATCCGCCCGCCGCGAGGAACGGGGTGGTGAGACCGGTGAGCGGAATCACCCGGGTCACTCCCCCCAGCACGATGAACACCTGGAGTGCGATGACGAAGGAGAGGCCGACGCCGAGGAGGCGCCCGAAATCATCCTGTCCGGCAAAACCGATGCGGAATCCTCGGGACACGAAGAGCAGGTAGAGGGCGAGGATGGCGAACAGCCCCGCCAGTCCGAGCTCTTCACCGAGGCTCGCGATGATGTAGTCGCTCTCGGCGAGAGGCACGATTCCGGGACTCCCCTGGCCCCAGCCGGTGCCGATCAGGCCGCCGTGGGCGAGACCGAAGATTCCCTGTACGAGCTGGTAGCTCCCGCCTGGAGCGTCATAGATCTTCGGGTTGAAGGCGTCCAGCCAGGAGCTGAATCGCCCGCCGACATAGCCGAGCAGTTGGCTGGCGATCAGGGCACCCCCGACGAACAGCGCGAGACCGAGGATGACCCAGCTGAGGCGTCCCGTCGCGACATAGATCATCACGAGGAACAGGCCGAAGAACAACAGCGCGGTGCCGAGGTCACGCTGGAAGACCAACACCGCCATCGCGGCGAGCCAGATCACGAGGATCGGGCCGAGGTCGCGCACCCGCGGAAAGCGCATTCCGAGAAACTTGCGTCCGACGAGGGACAGGCTGTCGCGCGCGGTGACCAGGTAGCCGGCGAAGAAGATGGCAAGGGCGATCTTGGCGAGCTCTCCGGGTTGGAAGTTGAAGCTGCCGAAGCGGATCCAGAGCCGGGCGCCGTTGATCGTCTGGCCGATCCCGGGCAGCATCGGCATCAGCAGCAGCACGATCCCGACGAACATGGCGATGTAGCGGTAGCGCTGCAGCACCCGGTGATTGCGGATGACGATCAGCACGGCAAGCGCCAGCAGCATCGCCAGTGCCGTCCAGGCGATCTGGCGCACGCCGGCCGCCTCCCAGCCCGACTGATTCTTGCCGATGTCCAGCCGGTAGATCTCCGCTATGCCGAGCCCGTTGAGCAGGGTGATCACGGGGAGGATGAAGGGATCCGCTTGCGCCGCGACGAATCGCAGCGCCACATGGATGACGAGGGTGATTACGCCGAGTCCCGCCGCCAGCGCGAGAACCGGGCCCTGCACCGCGCCGAGGGTGCCGAGCTCGACGAGGGCGATCGACGATCCGACGACGGCGACCGCGAAGAGCAGAAGGGCGAGTTCGAGGTTGCGGAGCTTCGCGGGAACGCGCAACTTCAAGCGGATCGTGCTGGTGAGGGTCGACAGCGCTCCCGTTTCCGACGCTGCGGGCGCGGGCATCCCGATCTGGGTGGTGCCTTCGGTGCTGGTCATGACAGTGCTCTACTTGCTGGCATTCGTCAGTCGTTTGATGATCGCCTTCGCGTCGGCGAGATCGGAGGCGCTGATGGTGTCGACGACAGTCTTGCGGGTGTAGCTCGGCAGGTCGTCGAGCCGCACGCTGGTCTCGGTGTAGATGCTGTGCAGGCTGATCGGACCGAGATCCTGCTGGATTCCCCGGTAGATGGCCACCGTTTGGCCGTCGGCACCCACGTAGTACAGCGACTGCGACCAGCGGTAGCCCACGAAGAGTGCGCTGGCGAGCAGGGCGACGATGACGATGATCCCCACGAGCCAGGTGACGCGGCGACGACGGGCGCGGCGACGGTCTTCGAGGATCAGCTCGTCGAGGTACTCGTCGGATTCCGGTTCGAAGTGACTGTCTTCGTGCGCCTGAGTCGACTTGAGCGGATGCAGCAGCAGGGTGGGCAGGCGGAGTGGGCGACGGCCCGACTCGCCCTCGAAGGTGAGGGGGGAGGCGGCGGACCCGACGATCATGACCGGTGATGACGCGGATTCGCCGGTCTCGTCGATATCGACGATTACCACCGTGACATTGTCTGGCGCCCCCTGGTCGAGGCTCTCCTTCACCAGGCGTTCCGCCGCATCCTGCACCACGGCCTGGGACGTGAGAGTGTGCTCGATCTTGTCGTCGGAGACGTAGCTCGAGAGGCCGTCGGAGCAGAGCATCCAGCGGTCCCCGGGCAGCACATCGAACACCGTGGTGTCGATCTCGGGCGTGGCATCCACGTCGCCGAGCACGCGCATGAGCACGGACCGGCGGGGGTGGACGGCCGCCTCTTCCGGCGTGATGCGCCCGCTGTCGACGAGGCGCTGCACGAAGGTGTGGTCGGCGGTGATCTGCTTGAGCGTGCCATCCCTCAGCAGGTAGATGCGGGAGTCGCCGATGTGGGCGATGGCGACCTGCGAGCCGGAACGCAGGATGGCGCTCACCGTCGTGCCCATGCCGGTGAGCTCCGGATGTTCGAACACCGTCTCGGCGAGCATGGTGTTGGCCGCGCTGAGCGCGGACTGCAGGGCGAACTCCGCATCGGCGGCCGAGGCGTACTGCCGGTCAGCCTCCATCACGCGTTTGAGCGCGATGGCGGAGGCGACGTCACCGCCGGCGTGGCCGCCCATGCCGTCGGCGACCACGAAGAGCTGCGTGCCCGCATAGCCGGAGTCCTGGTTGTTCGCCCGGATCTTTCCGACGTGCGAAACGGCCGTGCTCTTGCCCGATGTGGCCATTCACCTACCGCCGAAGTTCGAAACTGGTCGTGCCGATCCGAACCGGAGTATTGAGCGGTACCGGTGTGGGAAGCGTGACCCGAGTGCCGTTGAGGAACGTGCCGTTGGTCGAGTCTAGGTCCTGGATCACCCAGTCTTCGCTCCACAGCATGAGGCGAGCATGGTGTGTGGAGGTGTAATCGTCGCGGATGACGAGGCCGCTCTCGCTCGATCGGCCGATGGTCAGGGGCTCCTTCGGCAGGCTGAGTTCGAGGCCCTCCTTCGGCCCGGAGGTGATGACCAGCCGGGTCGCGACGAGTGACGAGTTACCCCGGTTCGGCTGTACCTCGAACGCCTCGGTGGCGTCGGACGCAGTGCCGCCTCCCCAGGCAGGAGCAGGCGCCACCGGCGGCGCGACGGCGGAAGCGACGAAGGGCGGGCTCGCCGCGACGGCCCCGGATGCGACATCCGCGGGCAACCGGCGCACCCGCTGTCCGAACAGGTCGGTGCGCAGCGCGTAGACGACAGCGAAAACGAAGGCCCAGAGGATGATCAGGAACCCGAATCGCAGAAGAAGAAGGGTGAGTTCACTCATCGCCGACCGCCGGCACCGTCGTCGCCGGCACGGAGATCGGAGAACTGGTAAGCCGACGCTGATTGGGCGAGCACCCGGAACACGATACGGGTTCTTCCGATATTGATGACGGAATCGGGGGCGAGTGGCGCTTTGTGCACCGGAGAGCCGTTGAGCTGCGAGCCGTTGGTGGATCCGAGGTCGTTAACCTCGGCGCGAGTGCCGTCCCAGAGGATCTCGACGTGCTTGCGCGAGATGCCGGTGTCATCCACGGTGATGTCCGCGTCGTGGCCGCGCCCGATGATCGTGCGGCTCTTCACGATGGGGTAGCGCTTGCCCGCGACATCCAGCACCGGCGTCCAGGAGACGGTGCCCTTGACGCTCACCGAGTCGATGCCCAGCACGCCCTGCGTCAGTGTGCCGTCTTCGGCGAGCTCGATGCTGATGCCGCCGGAGAACTGGTAATGCTGGGCCGCGGCGTGCTGCTGGACCAGTCGGCTGAGTTCGTCGACGAGCGTGGGGCCGATGGCGGTCATCTTGGCGAAGTCCGCGCTCGAGAGGCGGACGGTGAACCGGTTGGGCACCAGGATTCGGTCACGGGCGACCACCGCGGCCTTGGTATCGAGCTCCCGGCGCAGCGCGGAGGTGATCTCGATCGGTTGCAGGCCGGACTTGAAGGTCTTGGCGAACGCCCCGTTGACGGCGCGCTCCAAACCCTTCTCGAAGCTGTCCAGCAGGCCCAACGTTCTCCCTCGTCACTGTGCGAGCATGTAGGTCGATGTTAGCCGCACGGCCTGTGCCGCGCCTTCCACTGCCCGGCTCATCCGGCTCGCGTGCGCTGTGGTAATGTCGCTAAGTCTGCGCGAGTGGCGAAATTGGCAGACGCGCACGGTTCAGGTCCGTGTGCCCGTGAGGGCATGGGGGTTCAAGTCCCCCCTCGCGCACAACGGTGAATTCACTTTTGAACAAGTCGGGTTCATCTCTTGAACATCTGAAGGCCGATCTGGTGAAATACCGGGTCGGCCTTCGGTGTTTTTCGCGGTCGCGGTCGCGGTCGCCGTCGCGGGATGTGGGCTCATGTTCGAGTGGCCGAGCGGATCGATCTGGGACTTCACCGCTGAGTGGGACCCTCGGGGCAGCAGGCGCGCGTTACTCGAGCGAGCCGTCGAGGATATTGATGACGCGGTCGGCCCCCGCGGTGATCTTCGGATCGTGGGTCGACACGATCGCCGCCACGCCCTCCCGGTGGACGAGTTGGGAGAGCAGCCCCATCATCGAAGCCGCGGTCGCGCTGTCCAGCTGTCCGGTCGGCTCGTCGGCGATGAGCAGGCGAGGGCGGTTGGCGAGCGCGCGGGCGATACCCACGCGCTGCTGTTGCCCCCCGGAGAGTTCCGCCGGGCGTTGGTTGGCATGCGCGCCGAGCCCGACGAGTGCGAGCAGTTCGGCAACGCGGGCGTCTCTCCCGATGACGGCGTCGCCATGGATTCGAAGCGGAAGTTCGATGTTCTCGGCCGCAGAGAGGTGCGGGATCAGTGCGAATGCCTGGAAGACATAGCCGACGGTGTCGCGGCGCAGAGCCACCCACTGCGACGGACTCGCGTGGGTGACATCCGTGCCATCGAGGTGAACCCGACCAGAGGTCGGCACATCGAGACCTCCGAGGAGGTTCAACAGGGTCGTCTTACCCGATCCGGAGGGTCCACGGAGCACCACGAGTTCACCCGCACCGACCTCGAGGCTTACGTCTCTGAGGGCATGCGTCGCACCATCGCCCCGCCCGTACACCCGGGTCAGCCCCTCGGCTCTCACGACGACGTCGCTCATCGCTGATCCTCGGATTCCTGTTCAGTGGGACGCACCTCTACCCGGTCAGATTCGAGCTGCAACCGCACACGGTCCTGGAGGCCGAGTGTCGAGAGGTACTCCTCGGGAAGCTGCAGTCGTCCCACGCGGTCGAGCACCGCGAATTCCTCGGCGTGCTGCACGGACCTCCCACTGTCGTTCACGCGGGTGGAGCGGAACACCTCGGTGGAGGTGCGTCCGTCGCGGATCTGCACGGTGCGGCGAACATGCGAAGACACCCCGGGGTCGTGGGTGACGATGAGAACGGTCACCCCGAGCCGTTCGTTCACATCCCTCATGGCCTCGAGCACCCGCTCGGAATTCGCGGCGTCGAGTTCGCCGGTCGGCTCGTCGGCGAAGAGCACCTCAGGGTCATTCGCCAGGGCGACCGCGATCGCTGTGCGCTGCTGCTGTCCCCCGGAGAGCGTGCCGGGAAGCCGATCACCGAGATCTGCGATGCCAAGGGGCTCGAGAACATCGGCGATTCGCTGCCGCCGCCGCTTCGTGGGATAGCGCGCCACGGCGAGAGCTGTGGCGACATTCTCGGTCACCGTGAAGTACGGCACGAGATTGCGCGAGGTCTGCTGCCACACGAAGCCGACGGTGCGGCGCCGGTAGGCGGTGCGTTCTGCGCCGCGCATGGCGAGGAGATCGTGCCCGGCGACACGGGCCGCTCCCGCTGTCGGGGTGTCGAGCCCCGAGAGTATCGAGAGGAGTGTCGACTTACCCGAGCCGGAGGCGCCGACTATCGCGGTGAGCTCCCCCCGATTCACTCGCAGGGTGAGGCCCTGGAGAGCCTGCACCTCGATCCCGTCGCCCGAGAAGATGCGCACGAGGTCGACGCATTCGATCTGCGGGGCTTCGGTCAGCGTTGTCGTGGTCATTCACGCTCCCATCTTCACGGCGACAGAGGCGCTGAGTCGCCTTGCCGCCACGGCCGACGTTATCGCGGCTGTTGCCGCCACCACCACGGCGAAGCCGCCGATGGTGACCGCCACGAGAGCCCACGGCACCGTCGGGGATATCACCACGGAGCCCCCCACCACGGACCGGAGGTCGACGAGCGTGGTGACGATCACGGCGAGGGCGATGCCGAAGCCGGTGCCGGCCACTAGAGCGGCCACGGTCACGGGGGCGAACTCCCAGGCGATGACCCGGCGAAGCTGCCCGCCCGACATGCCGAGCAGGCGCAGGATCTCGCGGGATCGGGCCCGCTCACGTGCCGCGCCGAGCGCGGCGAGCGACACGGCCAGGGCACACAGGAGCAGCGAGAGGCCGGCGGCCACCAGCAGGGCGACTGTGAGACCGGCGATTCCCGGGCGAGCCGCGGCATCCGCCGTGACGGTCGTCGTGTCGACGGCCTCGACCCGATCGCGATTGGCTGAGGTCTGGGAGTCGGCGACCACGTCTTTGACCGCGCGGGCGGTCGCCGGAATGTTTGCGCCCGCCCGGGTGGCGACGAGGAGCGACCCGTAGGTCGGCGGTTCCCCCACGATCGCGGACTCGTCGGCGATATCGGCGAGCACCCATGATCGCGAGAGTCCGGGGAGGCCGAGCCGGCTGACGGTGCCGACGGGCGTCACGGCATGCCCGTTGAGGCGGGTCGCCCCACGCGCCCGGCTTACGAGATCCGGTGACAGCAGCACCTCTCCCGCCGTGAGCACAGGAAGATCCGGTCGCACCTCGTGCAGCGCGGCGAGGTCGGCGAACACCACGGTGACCAAGGGGGTGTCCCGGCCGAACAGGATCTGCACCCCGGGCACCGTGTCGAGAGCGGCGGCGGCGCGCACCCCGGGCAGGCCGGTCACGGCGGCCGAGCCACCGATGCTCGCGGCGTCGACCCGGATGTCTGCTCCGACCTGGCTCGATGCGGCAGTTCCGATACCGGTGGTGACTGTCGACACCAGCACGAGGGAGAAGATCGCGGCGGACACCCCCACCACCAGCGCGAGTACGGAGGCGAATGCGGTGGTGTTCGCGCGGAGCGACCCGGAGGTGCCGACCAGGCCGACCGGGCTTCGCCCCCTTCGGGCGGCCCGCTGCAATGCGAGGAGCGGGAGCGGGTAGAGCCGAAGAACGACGACGCATATCGCGAGCGAGAGCAGTAGCGGGGTGACCGCCAACAGCGGATCGACGACCCCGCCATCGACGGGAACAAGCCCACGGCGACCCAACAAAACCAGCGCGAGAGCCGCAGCGCCGACTATCACCGTCTCCACTATCCACCGTCCCCGGCGCTCGTCTGCCCCGAGATCGGTGCGCCCCGCAACCCCCCGCGGGCTCGAGGCGGCGAAGAGCAGTGGCACGGCGAGGGCGAGAAGCACGGGGAGTGCATAGCCTGCGGCGACGACGGGCTCGGGCACCGGCACGACAAGCACCACGGCGACCAGAGCGACGAGGGAGCCGGGGATGCCGATCAAAATCCCTTCGATCAGCATCGTCGCGCGCAATTGGAGCTGGCTCGCACCCCTGGCCGTCGCGAGCGTGAGAGTGGAGCGTCGACGATCGAGCACTGTGCGAGTGCCCAGTGCGAGCACGGCCAACAGCGCGCCAAGGGGTGCCGACCCGGAGAGGGAGGAGATTGCCGTGGTCGTCCCGACCGCGGCCTTCACTTGATCCAGCTCCGCGGGAAGCGTGGTCTGGAACGCCAGATTCGCGCCGCTCGGAAGATACACGCCCAGCGTGCGGATTCGGATCAGCTGGCCGGTGATCTTCGCGAGCCGGCCGAACCTGAAGGTGTCGGTGCGCACGGGATACCAGGCGCGAAGTTCTGAACGCTCGAGGGAGGTGGGAAGAGCTACCGCGGAAACCGGATCGATGTACGCGGCTCCCCGCACGACCGTCGGCGACCCCGGGTCGCGGGAGATCGACGCCGTGGTCAACTCTGGAGCGTGCACCCAGAACGGATCGTTCGGGTGATCGGGAGTGTAGATGCCGCTCACACGGAGAACTCCCTCAAGGTAGCGGATCTCGTCGCCCACCTCGAAGCCCGCCTCATCGGCGAAGTCCTGGGAGATCGCGAACTCGATCGGGGCGCTCCTGTCCCGGAGGTTCGCCACCGGCGGCGCTCCCGCGGTGAAGGTGACCCGTTCGAGCCAATGGAGGTCGACGGCCAAGCGCAGGATCGGTTGCACCCGGAGTCGCGGGGAATCGAGACTCACCAAGTCCGGCGGGAACATGGTGACCCAGGAGACCGGGCCAAGAGCACCCCTGAGAGGCTCCTTCAGTCCGGCCGGAACGGTGCGGAGGTCGACGTCGGCCCGGCCGAATATCTCCTGGGCGGAGGAGAGGTCACACCCGGTGTCGATTCGGCCCAGTTTGCCGATGCCGTAAAGGTCTGTGACGCCGGCCGGGAGGGCAGTGAGTTGGTGCTGCAGCTCGGCGTTCGAAACGAGCACCACCGCCCGCGGCACCAGCACAGCGAGCGCTACGGCAACGGCAATAAGCAGGCCGAGAGCGATGGAGGTGGATACCCGCGAACGTAGATGCCGCAGCACCAGCGCCGGTGTCGTCACCGGGGACCGGCGGCTCACCGGCTCACCCTGCGCGCATAGTCGACGATGACGAGACCGAGAGAAAGTGCGAGGGCGGCAAGACCGATCGCCAGCCCCAGCGGCTGGATCCCCACCTCGGTGGGCAGCGCAGCATAAGAGGCGGGAATTGCGGCGCGCGCGAGGGGCCCCAGCGTGAGCGCCGCGACCACGATCCCCGCCCCGACTCCCACGGCGAGCCCTGCGGCGGCGACGATACCGAGTTCGATCCGGCGCGTGGAGACGAGTTGCCGGTCGGAGATCCCGAGCGCGCGGAGCACGAAGACCTCTCGGGCACGGGTGCTCAGCTGTGCACCCGCCACCGTGACGAGGGCGATGAGGGCGAGGATGCCCGCCCCCACCGCACCGAACCACAGCGCGGTGACGGCCGAGCCGAGCACTCGTCGATCCTCGCTTGCCACGAGGGCTCCGACGGTGATCCCGCCGGGAACGGCCTCCCGGACGACCGCGGAGGCCTTGGCCGGGTTCGAGGATCCCAGCCAGGCCGCCGCCGGCGTCGGCGTCTCTTGGTAGAGGCGCGCGCGGGCCGCCTCGACCAGCGAATCGTCGATGAGCACCGCGGAATCGGATTCGGCGCCCGGGATCGCGGAGACGATCCCGGCGACGACGCTGTCGAATGCGGGCAGAAGCGCATCCACCGACAGCTTCACGGTGTCGCCGACGGCGATCCGCGCGGCGTGAGCGAGGGCGCTGGAGATGAGAATCGGCGGCACGACCCGACCGCTGAGGTCGCCGAAGGGCGGAGTGACTCGCACCGTCGACTCCCGGGCCGCGCCGCTGAATCCGGCACCAGCGGGCGGCCCGGGGAGGGCGGCCGCGAGCGGAGTGAAGCCCGTCGCCGACCATCCACCACCCAGGGGAATGTCGAGGCCGTCCGCAGTGAGGCTGGTGATGGCCAGCTCGGAGGGGCCGTCGAGCGACCGATGGACGACGAAGGCCAGGACCTTCCAGCTGCCGTGCCCCAACGGGAGTTCGAAGCGGTGGTCGCCGGTGGCGCGGATCTCTCTCTGCACGCCCAGGTCGTCGGCCACCACGAGTCCGAGTTCGATTGGAGCTGTGGAGTCGCTCGTCAGGGACACGGCCACATCTGCCACTCCGTGGGGGAGCACGGGGCCGGTGAAGGGCACTGCGATGGCGCGGGCGGCCGCCCGTGCATCGAATTCCCCACCCGCGCTCGACGCGAGCGTCGCAATAGCGACGGGTGTCGCCGCGATCATGCTCGCCGGGTTTCCTCCCGCCTCGATCTGCTCGGAATCGATTGCGGCCACTGCCGTCACACCCGGTAGGCCTCTCACCGTGGACAGCACCGACTCCGAGAGCGGGCTTTGCGAGGCGATCATCACCAGGTCGGATCCCGCACGGAGGGCCGCCGTCGTCGCATAGGCCGAGCCCCAAGTCTCGGCGTAGCCGGCCGCGAGCGTCAACTGGCCCGCCGCGAGGGCATACATCACGAACGGCGCGAGGAACAGGCGACTGCGGCGCGACAGGCTTCGCGAAACGAGAGCGGGGCGCGTGGACCTCGCCGAAGCGCGATCCAAGGGTGCCCGGAGGAGCGGCGTCGCGGATAGCACCAGTACCACGACGGCGATCAGCGCGAGCGCGGGAGCGAGCACGGCGATCGGATCGACCTGCGTCCCGCCGCCACGCGACGCGATGATCGGCGAGCCGTAGCGCCGCAACTGCCAGACCGCGAGGGCTGCGGCAATTCCCAGGAAGATCGGTGCGGCGAGCCCGGTCATCCGGGCCATCCGTCCGTTCGCCTCCAGGCCCTGCATTCGAGAGATCGAGCGTGCGGCCAGGAAGGTCGTCGTTCCGACTACGGCGACGGCCACGGCGGTGGCCGTCGCCGGCACTATCCACACAGTCGCCCCGAGGAGCCCCGGCGGTTGCCCCACCAGAACCACAGCCACCACGGTCCCCGCGACCGAACCGAGGATGGCCACGCCTGCCGTCTCCCCACAGGCCCCGCGGGTGAGGGCGCCGACGGTCTCTCCGCGAGAGAAGAGCAGCAGATGCTCGGTCGAGCGCAGGGTGGCGAGCAATCGACCCAGTTCGACGAGAGCGATCACAGCGATGGCAGCGATGACGCTGACGGCGGCCGGGGAGACGGCACCGAGAGCGCTCACGCTCGACTGCACCTCTGCAGCCGAGCTCACGAACTCACCGCCAAGGTCGAGGCTGTCGAGGTTGAAGCCCCGATCCGCACTCAGTGAGTCGGCCATCGTGCGCCAGCCCCCGATGATGATGTCGAGATCGCCCGCGCCCACGGTCGCCACCCGGGGCACTATCGCCCACCGGGTGTCCGTCGCGGCCCCGATGGCATCGAGCTCCCGCTGCGGCACCACGATGGGCCCGAGTACGACACCGCGCAGTCCCTGCATCAGGAGTGAATCGCTCACCCAGCGCGGGTCGAGCGGATCCGTGAGCCGCCAGGTTGCCGTGATCCTCAGCTTCGCGTCGCCGACGGTGAGCTCTTCACCCGGGGTGAGGCCGAGGGCGGCAGCGGCATCGGCCTGCACGGAGGCGTCCCCCGGTGCGCGCGGCCACGCACCATCCACGAGGCTCGCATTCGACTCGAGGCCGGGGATGCTCGCCACGAAGGCCTTGACGCCGGTCGACAGTTGCACGGGGTTGCTCGAGACCTGGCTGCGGGTGATGTCGACGGGCAGCGCCCGATCCCCGTCCCGGAAGACGCGCGCGATCAGCCTGTGAACGCGCGCATCCTGGGCTGCGCCGTCCGGGTCGCTGGCGAGGGTCAGCTGCAGCGCGGCGTCCGCCCCCGCACGTTGCGCGAGTTGGGAGCGCACGCCCGAGGACTCCGCGGTTGAGAGGAATTCGAGGATTCCGACGATCAGACCGCTTGCCACAGCGACGACCACGAGGAGGGCGGCGAAGACGGCCGCACGGTGGCGCATCCGTTTCACCAGGAGCACGTGCTTCCTCCGGATCCACGGCGAGAAGTCGAGAAGTCGAGAAGTCGAGACTATCCCGTGTTCGGCGTGATCCGCCCTCGGATCCGGCTCGTCACGCCGTACCGAGGTCGATGCCGCCGTCTCGGATGGCGTAGACGTCAGCGTGATCCGCGATCGCGGCTGCGTCGAACCCGGGAGGGTAGAGCTCAGCCGCGGTGCCGGATCCGCTCCAGCACGGAGCGGACAGCAGTGCGGAGGCGATAGGTCAGGGTGTCGGTGCGGTGGGGAAGAGGCTCTCCGTCTCGCAGCAGCGCCCCGAGCTGTTCGTCGACCTTGGCCGTGCGTTGGGCGAGGTCGCTCGCTGTCGTGTCTCGAGTCGGAAGCTGGAGTTGCGCTTCGGCGCGGATGCCGGCTTGAAGCTCTCGCCCTCGCTCGAGTTCCGTATTGAACTCGGCCCCGAACAGGAGCGCGACATTGACGAGGAACAGCCAGACGAAGAAGATGATGACGCCGGCAAGAGCGCCGAAGGTGCGGTTGTAGCTGGCGAAGTTCGCCAGGTAGAAGGCAAAGCCTCCCGATGCCGCGCCGAGCAGGCTGATGGCGAGAATCGCCCCCGGACTCAGCCAGCGGAATCGTGGCTGGTGGATGTTCGGTGTCGTCGCGTAGAGCACCGTCACGATCGTGATCACGGCTGCGACGAGCACCGGCCATTTCGCGATGTCCCACACGGTGACGGCGGTATTCCCCACGCCCAGCGCGCCACCGAGAGACCGCAGAATCGGTTTCGATGCCGCCACGATGATCGCGATGATCAAGATCAGGATGACGAGGAGCACGGTGACGGCCAGTTGAGCCGGCTTGCGCTTCCAATAGGGACGCCCCTCGGGCACCTCGTAGATGCGGTTCATGGCCCGACTGAACGCGCTCACGTAGGCGGAGGCGGACCACAGCGAGGCGATCACGCCGGCGATCAGCGCGAAGCTCGCCGTTGAGGTGGTGGCGATGTCGGTGAGCGGCGTGCGCAGCACATCGACGACAGGACCGGGGGCGACCTGGTTGAGCAGGAACAGCAGGCGATCGACGGTGCCCGGTCCGTCCCCGAATACCCCGATCAGGGAGACGATCGCCAGAGCCGCGGGGAATACCGAGAGCACCGAGAAGAAAGTGAGTCCTGCGGCCGCATCGATGCCGCCATCCTGCACGAATTCATGCAGGGTGCGACGAGTCAGATAGGCCCAGGTCTGCTTGCGGAGCTGGGTGGGCCACGATGCTTTCACCGCATCATCCGGGGGTGGCGGAGTTGTGGTCATATCTCACGCTATCTCGCGCGAGCGTCGACGGGATATTCCGGCGCTCTCGCGCCGCCCGCCGGGCATCTGCCCCATCCGGGCGGCGATGCCGGCGTCCGGTAGGTTTCCAACATGGGCGGTGACATCCAGTGAGGGTTTCCGGGGCGGCTGGCGCCGCGATACTGATCGCCGCAGCGCTCCTTCCACTCCTCAGCGGATGCTCGACCGCGCCAGAGCCGAAGCTCTCTGTCGCTCTGTTCCAAAACCGCGCCGACTATGCGACTCGCAGCCTGCAGGTCGAGATCACCAATCGCGGAAGCACGGATGTGGTCATCACCGCCGCTACCTTCACCTCCGCGTACTTTGAGGGATCCGGCACCGCCGGCCACCTGCCATACACCCTGGTCGCCGGCACGACCACGGACTTCCCGGCGACCGTGCCGCCGCCGGTCTGCGAGGGCCCGGATTCCAAGCCGACCGCCACGATCCACCTCATCCCCAAGGGCGGTTCCCCTCTCGTGGTCACGAGCAGACCGAAGGTGCCGTTCAACTCCCTCGGCGCCCTGCATGCGCAAGACTGCGGGCAGCAGGCCTTCGAGAAGGTCGCGAGCATCACCCCGGCGCCGCACCTGCGGTTCGAGACGCGGGATGGCTCGGAGCTCGCCATCCTCGACGTCACCATCGCCCCGACGGGGTCCCCTGGCACCGTGACACTCGTGTCCACCACCGGCACAACGCTGCTGATCCCGACGGAGGGTGAGGTGCGTCCGCTCGGAATCACCTTCAGTGCTGCGACTGCCCCGACGGTCCTCACCCTCGACTTCGTGCCGTCCCGGTGCGGAACCCACGTGATCTCCGAAGACAAGATCGGCACGCTCATCCCCTTCCACGCCGTCGCTGGCGAGTTCGAGGACGCCTACTTCCGCGTCGCGGTCTCCCCCGTGGTCAAGGCGGAGTTCTACGACTGGGTGGGCCGCTACTGCGGGCAGTAGCCCTCAGCGCCCGCCCTCGAGATTGCGGTTGCGCTGGGCCACTCCGGCGACACCATAGGGATAGTCGTCGGAACGGGGTGCGCTCGCCGCGGTGAGGCTGTCGAGCTGCTCCGGTGAGAGTTTCAGGTCGACGGCGCCCATGTTGTCGGTGAGTTGGGCGACAGTGCGAGCCCCGAGAATCACCGACGTCACCGCGGGCTGGGCTCCGAGCCAGGCGAGAGCGACCTGTGAGGAGCTCGCGCCGTGGGCGTCCGCAACCGACTTCACGGTGTCGATGATCGTCCAGGTCTGTTCGCGGGCGTTGCGCTGCTTCCAGGCCTCCATGCCGCGCTCGGGATTCTCCCCGAGGCGGGTCGCACCGGTCGGCGCCTGGTCGCGCACGTACTTTCCGCTCAACCAACCACCACCGAGGGGCGACCACGGCAACAGGCCGATGCTCGCGTCGAGAGCCGCCGGCACCACCTCGTGTTCGATGTCGCGCACCAGGAGGCTGTACTGAGGCTGCAGGGTGACCGGTGGGGCCCAACCGTGGGCCTTCGCCACATGCACGGCCTTGGTGAGCTGCCAACCGAGATAGTTGGAGAAGCCGTAGTAGGCGATCTTGCCCTGCCCGATCGCGTCGTTCAGAAATCCGAGGGTCTCCTCGATCGGGGTGAAGGCGTCCCACGCGTGCATCTGGTAGAGGTCGATCTGTTCCACTCCGAGACGGCGGAGGGATGCGTCGAGCGCGCGCCCGAGGTGACGGCGGCTGAGACCGAGGTCGTTGGGGCCGGTGCCCATCGGGAACCGTCCCTTGGTCGCGATCACGACCTGCTCCCGCTCGGTGGGGTGCGAGGAGAGCCAGGAGCCGATGATCTCTTCCGACGTGCCGGAGCTGTAGACATCCGCAGTGTCGATGAAGGTGCCGCCGGCCTCGAGGAAGGAGTCGAGGATGAGGTGGGATGTTTTTTCGTCGGCCTCCGCGCCGAAGGTCATGGTGCCGAGGGCCTGCGCTGAGACGACAGTGCCGCTGTTTCCGAGTGTGCGAAATTCCATGATTGCGACGGTAGTCCCGATCTGGCGTGGCGCTACCCCGGCTGCAGAGCTCCGCCCGATCCCGTAGATTTCCTTCTAGGTTTCGTTAGCCCGATGTGGTGCACGATGTGGTGCACGGGCCGGCCGCGAACACATATCGAGGAGCACGCATGAGCGAGTATGTCGTCACCAATCCCGCCACCGGAGCACAGGGAGCCGTCTTCCCGACGGCGACCGATGCCGAGTTGGATGCCGCGCTCGGGTCCGCCGACAACGCTCACCGCACCTGGTCACGCACGAGCACCCTCGCCGAGCGCACGGCCCTCGTGCAGAGGGTCGCCGAACTGCATGTGGAGCGTCGGGAAGCGCTGGCGGAGATCATCGTGCGTGAGATGGGCAAGCCGCTCGACCAGGCCCTCGGCGAGGTCGATTTCAGCGGAGCGATCTATTCCTACTACGCCGAGAACGGCGAGAAGTTCCTCGCCGACGAGCAGATCGACCTCCTCGACGGTGAGGGCAGCGCCTTCGTGCGCCGGTCATCCCTCGGCGCGCTTCTCGGCATCATGCCGTGGAACTTCCCCTACTACCAGGTGGCCCGCTTCGCCGGTCCGAACCTGGTGCTCGGCAACACCATTCTGCTGAAGCATGCGGGGCAGTGCCCGGAGTCGGCGGCCGCGATCGAGCAGATCTTCCACGATGCCGGGTTCCCCGAGGGCGCTTACGTCAACATCTACGCGTCCAATGAGCAGGTCGCCGGGCTGATCGCGGATCCGCGCCTCGTCGGAGTCTCCCTCACCGGTTCGGAGCGCGCCGGCGCGGCTGTCGCCGAGGTGGCGGGCCGCAACCTGAAGAAGGTGGTCCTCGAGCTCGGCGGATCGGACCCGTTCATCCTTCTCAGCACCGACGACATGGATGCCACGGTCGATGCCGCGGTCTCCGGCCGTATCGATAACAACGGGCAGGCCTGCAACGCGGCAAAACGGTTCGTCGTGCTTGGCGACCTCTACGAGGACTTCCTCGCCCGCTTCACCGCGAAGCTCACCCAACCGACTCCGTCGGACCCGATGGCGGATGGCACGGTGCTCGGCCCGCTGTCGTCAGCGCTCGCCGCCGATCGCCTCGACGAGCAAGTCGACCGGGCGATCGCCCAGGGCGCGACCGTCGTCGCTCGTGGCGACCGCAGCGGCACCTACTTCTCGTCGGTGGTGCTCACGGGGGTCACGGCGCAGATGGATGCCCACCACGAGGAGTTCTTCGGCCCGGTCGCCATCGTCTACAGCGTGCCGGACGAGGCCGCGGCTGTCACTCTGGCGAATGACACCCCGTTCGGGCTCGGTTCCTACCTCTTCTCGACGGACTCCGAGCAGGTACTGCGAGTCGCCGACCAGATCGAGGCAGGCATGGTCTTCGTCAACGGCGTGGGGCTCGACAGCCCCGAACTGCCCTTCGGGGGCATCAAGCGCAGCGGGTTTGGCCGCGAGCTCGGGCGCTTCGGCATCGAAGAGTTCGTGAACCGGAAGATGATCCGCATCCTCAAGTAGCGCGATCGAAGCGGTGCCACCGGTGCCTCGTCAATCGTGCGGCGCGAGGGCGGGCCCCGGGTGCGTCGGGCCCGATCCTAGGGCGAGAAGTGCCGCCAGTGCCCTTCCGAGACAACACTGACGGAATCGTCGACGACAGTGATCGCGGTCTGGTCGTCGATCGCATAGGACGGGCTAGCGATGCCTGCGGCCCATTTCTCCGCCGCTGCCATCGAATTGCCCGGCAGCTCGATCGTGGCCAGATGCGGACAGATCGAGAAGTCGACCACCGCAAGGGTGCTGTCGTCTCCGCTTGGTGGTTGCCAGCCGACGAACTCTTTGCCGATGCGTGGAGTCATCACCATGCTGCCCGCGCTGAGCCCCACCCAAACCATCCTGCTCAACGATGGGAGCATCTCCGCCAGCCCCGACTGTCGCATCCAGTGGGACAGGTAGAGGGCGTCGCCGCCGGCAACGAGAAGGGCATCCGTCTCGCGAACCAGCGGCTTCCAGCGGCTTTCGTCAATGCTCGGCAGGGCGGTCAGCTCGAGCACCCCGACGGACTTCCAGCCCAGGTCGACCATGTGATTCTCGGACCTGCCGGAGATGAACTCCCATGCCTTGACGCCGGGCCCCACCCAGGGGTGACCGTATTGGGCAGTCGGGATGCACAGTGCGGTGGACTCCCCGATCGGTTTGCCCAACAGCTCGACCAGCGCGTCGAGAATGCTCGGGTTCGAGACCCCCGCCGAGGTGAGAAGAAGTTTCACAGTGCCTTCCGAACCGCTCGGGATCCCCGATTTCCGTCAGCCTAGGGTTTCGAACGCCAGAAATCCATGGCGCACACGACTGGATGCGGGTCGGACCGGCCTGGTGATCTGCCGCAGCATCCACCCCGGGGATCACGGGAGGAAGCACGGATGCCTCGGCTCCGAAACGGCCTCCCCTCCCCTTCTCCTTCGTCTGGTGGTGGCAGGTTTCTCGGCATAGTGTGAGGACATGAGAGGTGCTCGCGAGAGTGACGCGGAGAACGAGGCATCCCGCGCGGCTCTGCTGGCCGCGGTGGACAACGCCAGGCTCCGGCGGCGGATGGTCGCACGGCTCACACTCCTGACGGGCGTCCTTCTTATCGCCGGTTCCGTGTTGCTGTGGCCTCGGGGCCTGTTCGGGCTCGGGAACGCCGAGCCGGGCATCTCCCTCGCCCTGATCACGGGCGGATCGGCGCTCCTGCTCCTCGGCATCGGCGTCATCGCCTGGTCCGTGCGTAGGCTCTCGCTGCTGCACAACAACTACAGCTCAACCGGTAAGCCAGATTCCGGATTCGTGTTCCGGCCCGATATCGGGCTTCCCCAGATCGGGCAGGGGCATGGCGGCCCACTGGATGCCAGTGCCGCGCTGTTCGCCAATCCTGACAAGGTCAATAACGGCCGTCGTTAGTCAGGCGAGCAACTCGACGGCAGAATCTTCCGCACCCGCAGGCTCGAGGAGAAGGTCGCGTAATGTTGTCGTGGTGGCCGACCTGACGGTAAGGGCACGAGGGGTCGTCCCGGAGACGGGTTCGAGAAGGTCAGGAAGTAGACCTCCGCGTGACGCCACACTCTTCACCACGAGACGAGCCATCGGGGAATTCTTCCCGCTGTCTCCCGTTGTCTTGGAGAGGCCTCGCGAGGGTGATCGGGAAGCTCCGATCGCCGTGATCCGCGGGCAACCGAAGGAAAGAAGCCTGCTCATGGAACGCGCCAACCTGGACCTCACCGACCGCAACGGCATCATCACCGGAGCGGGCCAGGGAATCGGGCGTGCGCTTGCGCTCGAATTCGGTCGACGCGGGGGTCATCTCCTCCTTGTCGGCAGACACGAGCAGACGCTCTCCGAAACGGCGCGGATGGTGGCCGCCGAGGGCGGAACCGCCGACATCCTGGTCGAAGACCTCACCCGGGATGGTGCCGTGGAGCGCGTCGCGGCCGCTGTCGCGTCGTGGAGCGTCGTCGATCTGCTCGTAAACAATGCGGGGAATGTTCGTGCCGGCAGGCTCGAACTCACGAGTGACGCGGACGTTCATTCGATGATCGACCTGAACCTCACTACCCCGATTCTCCTGACCAAGGCATTGCTCCCCGCTCTTCGGCGCTCCGCTGCGGACCGCGGCAGCATCCTGCTCAATATCGCCAGTGGCATTGCGCTCGTCGGTATGCCCTTCTACTCGGTCTATGCGGCCACCAAGTCCGGAATCGCGCAGTTCGGTGAATCGCTTCGGCGGGAGGTGTTCGGCAGTGGCGTTCACGTCGCCACCGTCTATCCCGGCGCGACCGACACGGCGATGATGACGTCGCAGAGCGCCGGAGCAGAACTCGGCTGGGAGCGTCGCTCCCTCGAGGATGTCATCACCGATGTCATCGCGGCGCTGGAGGCCGGCGAGCACGAGATCAACACCGCGCCCGAGAGTCGCCGGGCGATGCAACAACTCAACATCACCGACCCCCTGGCCGTCGATGCCTCGATCGCCCCGAACCTCGAGGCGCTCGAGCTCGCCGTGCGAGACCACCGCAGCATCTGAGTTCGGCTGTAGCGAGGCGCGGCACCCTCGTCAAGGCATACCCGAAATCGGGTTTCGGGATGAAAATGACAGGGTGACGCACGAACTGATGACACCCGAAAGTACTCTCAAACGCATCATGTGGACAGGCACGGCGTGGTTCGCTGTCGCGGTCGGCGCATCCGCCGTGACTCTGGGCCTACTGCTGGGCAGCGGATGGCGCCCCGCAGTGCTTGCCAAAGGCCTGGCCGTGTTGTGGTGGGTCGGAGCCGGGGTGGTCGCTCTGTCCATCGGCCTGATCGGGTGGTCTGGATGCCCGGTACTCGAGGTGGATGTTCCGACCGCCGATCGCAACAAGAGCCGCACCATGCAGCTGGGAACCATGATGTTCATCGTCGGCGGGACGGCGGCGATGCTCGCCGTACTGCTCGGGCCCGCTAGGTAACCGAGAGCGCTGACCGCCGCTGCGGATGACCCTTGACAGCTCACTTGTTTTTTGCAAGTGTAGCCTCATCCCGCAGACGGGGCCCAGCGAAGGAGATCACGATGCCCACGATGTTCGTCAACCTGCCGGTGACCGACCTGGAGCGCGCGAAGGTGTTCTATACAGCGATCGGATTCACCATCAACCCGCTCTTCACCGATCACAACGCGGCCTGCGTCGTCGTCGAGGAGGACCACAGCTACTTCATGATCCACGTGCGCGAGTACTTTCAGACCTTCACCGACCTGACCATCGGTGATCCGGCGGTGAGCCCCACGGCATCCGTCGCGATCTTCCTCGACAGCCGGGAGGCGGTCGATACGGCCGTCACCGACGGGCTCGCTGCGGGCGGATCGGAACCCCGCCCGGCCTCGGACTACGGCTTCATGTACCAGCGGGGGGTCAACGATCCGGACGGTAATTCGATCGACTTCGGGTGGATGGATCCGGTCGCTGCCGCGCAAGGCCCCGAGGCGGCCCTCGGCCAGCAGGGCTGAACACATGGCCGCACGGGACTACGGGCAATACGGCGGCATCACACAAGCGCTGGAGCTCGTGGGCGAACGCTGGGCACTGCTCATCGTTCGCGACCTGCTGGTCGGGCCGCGCCGGTATGGCGAGCTCGCTGCGGGGCTGCCGCGGATCCCGAGCAACATCCTGGCGGCGCGCCTCAAGGAACTGCAGGCGGCGGGCATCCTGCGCCGGGTGCCACACTCCCGCGTCATTGTGTACGAGCTGACTCCGTACGGCCGGGAACTCGAACCTGTGGTGCTCGCTCTCGGCGCCTGGGGATTCAAGACCCTGGGTGATCCGCGGGAGGAGCAGATCATCACCCCCGATTCGATGACCATGGATCTGCGCACCGCCTTTCGACCGGAGGTGGCGGCGAGTCTGCCGTCGACCGCCTACTCGGCCCGACTCGGTGCGGCGGAGCTGCTCATCCGGGTGCACGGATCCGCCCTCGATGTGAGTCGTGGGGACGGACTGGCCGACCTCGCATTCGCCGCGGGGCCGGACATCCGGCGGCTCATCTCCGGTGAGCTGAGCCCGGATCGCGCGATACAGACGGGTGTGGTCGAGGTGCTGCGCGGCCGCGGCGACCTTCTCGACCGCTTTGCGACCACGTTCCATCTGGCCGCCTGACCCAGAGGGTCACAGCCTGGCGGTCACGCCCGCTGCTGACCGGTGCGACGCTGCACCCGAGCCAGCAGCGCGGGGTCCGCTCGGAAGTCGATGCGCGTGACCTGCCCCTTTTCGATGCTGAAGTCGAAGACGACCTTCGCTTCGCCGAGATGGATCCAGGCAGCCGCCGCGCGCTCCGCGACATAGACGGGAAAGGCGGCCTTCGCCGCGCCATTGAAGAACGTCGCGACCCGCTCTCTGCCATCGATGAACTCCGGCGTTCCCAGGGCGATTGCCGCGGAATCACCGCGCACAGTGACGTCCGGGGCGAGAAGCTCGAGCAAGCGGGCGAATTCTCCGTTCCGGGCCGCGGCCAGGAAGGCATCCACCACCTGCCAGTCGGCGTGCCCGTCTTGTTGCTCCAGCGGGGTCTTCGTCAATGACAGCTTGCTGCGGGCCCGGGACGCCAACTTGCGGGAGGCCGCCGGAGTCTGTCCCAGAATCTCCGCGATAGTGGCGAAGGGAAACCCGAAGTTGTCGTGAAGCACGAACGCGACGCGCTCTGGCGGTGTCAGCCGATCAAGAAGCACCTGCAGCGCGACCCCGACGGTCTCGGCGAGGGCGACCTCCTCGGAAGGGTCGGGGGTGGTCTCAGTCGCCTCGACCAGCGCTTCGGGCACTGGGATGCGGGCGCGCAGTCGGTCAAGACACAGACGGGTCGTCACCGTCGTCAACCACCCCGCGAGGTTGTCGATGGCCCCGTCGGCAGCAGCCATCCGCAGCCACGCGGTCTGCACGACATCCTCGGCTTCGTGGGGATCGCCGAGCACGCGCCCGGCGACCCTCAGCAACCGGGGTCGATGCTGCTCGAATTCGTCGGTCTGGTTCACGATGATTCCCATCCTCACCGGTCCCCGGCATGGTCGAGGCTCAACCTAGTCCTCTGGAAGGGCGGCGAACGCTTTCTTGGTGCCGGAATACCAGTCCATCGACTGCTTCGGATGTTTCCAGCGATTCTTCATATCCTTTCGCGCCTGATCGTGGGTGGCATCACCGTCCTTCACCGCCTGCGTGAGATGGCGGTCCTGGTCTTTGATCACCTGGTCCGCTGTCTCCGCACTCAGCTGATGATCACACGGGCCGCCCAGCTGTCGACAGGTCATGGTTTTCATTGGTGTTGTTCCCGTTCTTTCGATGGCGGGGGTTGCGGAGTGCAGCCCCTACCTAGATGACGATTTGCACGGGCAAAGTGTGACCGGCGAGCGGATTCGGGCCTGCCGAGTCGCCCAGCCTCTGCTCAGAGGGTCTTGGCCGCGAGACCCGCCGTCGTGAAGACCGGCCACGGCGCGACCGCCGTGAGGACAGCGAGGCCGAGTCTCATCATCGGCCTGCCATTCCCCCGTGGCCGGTCGACCCGGCGCAGGTGCGGCGAGCTAGCATCGCATCATGCGCAGCACGTCGGCCGGAGGCTCCACCACCGTGGGAGGGGAGCGCGTGCTGATCCTCTCGGCCGGGGTGGGATCGGGGCACAACAGCGCGGCGGCGGCAGTGCAACAGGCATGCCTCGCGCGCGACGATGTCGCCGAAGTGCGGGTGCTCGATGTGCTGCAGGAGAGCAGCGTGTTGTATCGCGACCTGTTGGGGAAGGGTTACTTCGTTCTCGTGGAGAACCTGCCGTGGCTGGTGGAGTGGGCTTACGATGTCAGCGATCCGCCGTTCCGCCGGCGCGGCCCGATCGACCCCTGGACCCGGGCGAACGCGCTTCCGGTGGTCGCTGCCATCAAGAAGTTCCGACCGACCGCGATCGTCAGCACCCACTTCCTGCCCGCCCAGTTGCTGGCATCGCTGTTGCTCCGCGGCACGATCGATGCGAAGACCGCCATCGTCACGACGGACTACGACTTCCAGGGTCTGTGGCTCACGAGTGCCTTCCATGCACTCTTCGTCGCGAGGGAGGAGGGGAGGGTGCAGCTCACCTCCCTCGGCCTGCCTCCCGACCGCGTCGCCGTCACCGGCATCCCGATCGCATCACAACCGCGATCGGGTCAGGCCCGCGACCCCGAGGCACCGCCGATGCTGCTGATCTCCGCGGGGGCGGCCGGCGGCGACTACGCCGTCGCGGTGGTGCGGCAGACGCTGCACATCCGCTCCCCGTTCACGGCCACGATCGTGTGTGGGCGAAACGATGCGCTACGCCAGCGCATCGAGCAGCTCGTCGCGCCCGCGGGCGACCGCTACCGCGTGCTCGGGTACACGGAGGAGATGCCGCAGCTGCTCAGCCGCGCCGACCTCTTCGTGGGCAAACCGGGCGGGCTGTCGGCCTCGGAGTGCATGGCCGCCGGGCTTCCCATGGTGCTGGTGAATCCGATCCCGGGGCAGGAGGTGCGCAACGGGGACTACCTGATGGAGCAAGGGGCGGCGGTGCGCTGCAATTCCACCGCCACTATCGGCTGGAAGATCGATGAGCTGCTGCGGGAGCCGGGGCGGCTCGCGCGGATGCAGGAGGCCGCACGACGGATCGGGCGTCCCGACGCAGCGGCCGACGTGCTGCGCGGACTGCTCTCCGGGCCATCCCGACCGCTGATCGTGACGCGCGCGGCGCAGAAGACGATCCTCGCCGCGAGCGAGCAGCGACAGATCGCCAGCGATCTGACGGGACCGACCGCCCTGGTGCGCCTGATCGACCGCGCCACCGACAGTACCGTCTCACTGATGCAGGCCGAGGAGCTCGTCGACCTGCAGAAACGATATGCGGACCCCGCTGGGAAGCTGGTGCTCCGGCGCGACGAGACCCGGGTGTCGTTCCGATGGGAGGCTCGGAGGCTACTCCGCAGTGTGCTGCGCCAGGACGAATCACTCCCCGTGCGCGTGGAAGGGCTCGCGGCGAATACTCCCGCCAGTGTCGCCGGCCCGCCGGTCGGTTGACGCCGGCAGCGGTGCCCCTGTCAGCCGGCCCCGCTCAGCCAGTCCCGCTCAGCCGGTCCCGGTAGCGTCCCGGTCGGCGGCTCGGTACAGCGGGCGTGCGCCCTCCCAGCCGCCGGGGCTGTGTTGGGCGGCAAGCACGGCCCAGTCGCCCGGGCGCGCCGTCCACCGGTGAGTCTCCGGATCGCGTTGCAGCGTCGGTACGGCATCCAGCGCGACGTCCACCGTCGTTTCCATTCCGGGCCGGAGCGGGACCTTGCGGAAACCCAGCAGCTGAGCGACCGGCCTGTGGAGCGACACGTCTGCGGCATAGACCTGCACAACGGTCGAGCCCGCTCGGTCGCCGGTATTGGTGACGAGCACCTTGGCCGTGCCGCCTGTCTCGTCGAAGCTGTGGTCGAGAAGCAGATGATCGAACGTCGTGTAGCCCAAGCCGAACCCGAAGGGGTGAGCGGCGGCATGGCCCTCTTCATCGAGCAGGCGCTGACCCCACCGGTCGTCATAGACGACGGACTTCGCCGCGCTGTCAAACGCCGGCAGGTGTGCGGGGTCGGTCGGCATGACGAACGGGAGGCGCCCCCCTGGCTCCAGGGTGCCGGTCAGCACGCTCGCGAGGGCGTGTCCCCCCTCCATCCCGCCATACCAGGCGAGGAGCAGAGCCGGCACGCGATCCTGCCATTCCGTGGTCAGGATTGCACTGCCGCCGATCAGCACGACGATGGTGCGTGGGTTTGCGGCCACGACCGCGTGGATGAGGCGCACGTCACTCGGCCGGAGGTCGAGCGAGCTGCGGTCGCCCCCTCGCACGAAGTGGGATGCCAGGTGCGCGAGACCCATCAGGGGCCGACGGAGGGGGCCGGAGCCGAAGGCCCGGCCCAGAATGCCCACATCCACACCGCCGGTGACGACGGATTCACCCTCGTCGTGCTGGTCGAGGCCGACGACGAGCACGACCGTCTCGGCAGCAGCGGCCACCGACGTGGCGGAGCGCGGGTCCGTGCCAGAGTCGGCGGTGATCCGCACTCCCGGGAGCGCCCCCCGCAGGCCCTGCAGCGGCGAGACCGTGCTCGGGGGGCGAACGCGGGACGAGCCGTGATCGCCGAGGTTCGCCCGCGCGGCCAGCCGGCCGATCACGGCGAGACTCCGAATGCCGGGATCGAGGGGCAGTAGCGGTGCCGGGCCGACCGCGTCGTTCTTGAGCAGCACGATCGACTCCGCGGCGACTCGGTAAGCGAGGTCCCGGTGGGCGGGGGAGGCGACGAGGGAGGCGCTGGGCTCCGTCATCTCGCGGGTCGCGGCATGCAGCACGGTGGTGCGCAGGATGCGCCTCGCCGAGCGTTGGACGGTCGCGCGGGACAGGGCTCCCGACCGCAACGCCGACGGCAGAGCGCGGGCGCGGAGCAGCCGCAACGGCATCTCCACATCCATGCCCGCTTCTAGGCTGGCGACCGCATCATGGGTGCCGAACACCCAGTCGCTCGTCACGAACCCCGGGAAGCCCCACTCGTTCCGCAGAACGTCGGTGAGCAGGGCCCCGTTGACGTCCATGTATTCGCCCCGCACCCGGTTGTAGGCACTCATCACCGAGTCGGCCCCGGCATCCAGCACCGCCTTGAAGTGCGGCAGGTACACCTCGTTTAGGGCGTGGTCGTCGACCGACACGTCGACCTCGAAGCGCTCGTTCTCCATCGAATTGAGCGCGAAGTGCTTCACGCAGGCCATCACATTCGCGCGGAGCCCCCGGGTCATCGCGGATCCCATGCGACCCGTGAGCACCGGATCCTCCCCGTAGCACTCCTGTGCCCGGCCCCACGCGGGGTGACGGAGGAGGTTGACGCACACGGAGGCGGCGTAGTTGGCGCCCCGTGCCCTGGTCTCCAGGCCGATGGCGAGGCCGACCCGCTGCTCAAGCTCCGGATCCCAGGTCGCGGCCCGAGCCATCGTCACCGGGAAGGCCGTGGAGGCGCCGATCACCACTCCGCGCGCGCCGTCACTGAAACGAATGCCCGGGATGCCGAGCCGCGTGACCGCCCCGGCCACGAACGGTCGTCGGCCGAGCAGCACCGGAATGAGGGGCAACAGGCGTCGCGGGGAGTCCCCGTCGAGCAGCCCGAGCACTTCTCTCACCGTCATCCGGTCGATCAGTCGGTCCGCGGCATCATCCGGGTCGAGCTCGCCGGCCCTCACCGCACGGACGGCATCCCCGTACGCGGTGCGCTCGGCCCTCATCGGGCACGTCGATCGGTCGCCAGCACTTCACTGCTTCCGCGAACTCTCCCGACGCCGCGTGACCATCCCATGATTCGATTCTTCACCCTGCGACCGCGCTCCGAAGACACCGCGACTGCGGCATTGCCACAAAGACAGACCTACAAAGGCATGGCGCGAACGACTGCACGACCATGCCAGCTCGTTCGGCCCGCGCGTTCGGCCCGCGCGTTCGGTCCGCTCCTTGCGCCCGCGCGGCGTGCCGGGCCAGCCGGTCCGCTAGTCGAGGCAGAACTCGTTGCCCTCGGGGTCGTGCATCGTGATGAATCCGGATTCGCCGGTCGCACTGTCCGGCTCCACCCGATACGCGCGGGTCGCACCGAGCGCTGCGAGGCGATCGGCCTCGGTCTCCAGAGTGTTCATGCGTTCGTCGCCCTCGAGCCCCGGTGCTGCCCGAATATCGAGGTGCACCCGGTTCTTGACCGTCTTTCCCTCGGGAACGCGTTGGAAGAACACCCGGGGGTGGGATCCCTCGGCAGCAACGATCGCCGAGCGCGAGTTCCGCTGTTCGGGGGGAACGCCGAATGCGGCCAAGGCCGCGTCCCACGACTCGAACCCGGGCGGCGGCGGTTGCACCTCGTACCCGAGCGCTTCGGCCCAGAAGAGCGCCAACGTGCCGGGATCAGCGCAATCAAAGGTGATCTGCACGTCCTTCGTCATCACCCCAGCCTGCCAGAGGGACCCGACAATCGTTGTGCGAAGGTGCTCGCTCCCGCCCTCTTCAGCCATTCGGCTGGGCTCCCCTTGACATTCAACCGTTTGATTGAATAATTGGGATTGTGACCGCCACCGTGACTCAGACCTTCGCCGCCATCGGTGATCCGATCAGATCGACGATCGTCGACCGGTTGGCGAGCTCGGATGCGACGGTCGGCGAGCTCGTCGCGCTCTTCGAGATCTCCTTTCAGGCCGTCTCACAGCATCTCGATGTGCTCGAACGCGCCGGCTTGCTCACGCGTCGGCGAGAGGGACGCACACGAAGGGTCCAATTGGTTCTCGAGCCGCTCGAAGAGGCCCTCACGTGGATGGAATCACGACGAGACCGCCTCGAGCAGCGCTACGCACGCCTCGATGACCTGCTCGACACGCTGAACGATTCGACCGATACCCCAGAGGAGAGACCATGAACACGCACGACATCCGCCAGCCGGGACTCACCGAGCACACTCGAATTGGCGAGCAGAGCATCTTTCACCGTCGGGAGTTCGCGGCATCGGCCGAGAAGGTGCAGCGCGCCCACACCGAGGTGGAGCTGTTCTCCCAGTGGATGGGGCCCCGTGGCACGAGCGTGCGAATCGAGCGTTTCGATGCGACCACGGGTGGTTCATTCCGCTACGTCGTCGAGTCCGCATCGGGCAGTTGGGCATTTCGAGGCTCGTACCATCTGGTCAGTCCGGGTCTCATTGTGCACACCTGGGAGTATGAGGACGAGCCCGGCGCCACCCTCGAGACGCTGCGCTTCGTCGCGCTCGGCCAGGATTCCAGCGCACTGGAGGTGACCTCCACCTACACGTCGAAAGAAGCGTGCGATGCGATGCTGGCATCCGGAATGGACTCCGGCATGGACGAGGACTTCGAACGCCTGGATGCCGTGCTGGAGCAGGCCCGGGCCTGAGGCGCAATCAGCGGAACGCCGCGATCCCGGTGATGTGGTTGCCGATCACGAGGGTGTGCACTTCGTCCGTGCCCTCGTAGGTGCGCACGCTCTCGAGATTGTTGGCGTGGCGCAGCGGCGAGTAGTCGAGGGTGATTCCGTTGCCGCCGAGCATGGCACGGGCATCCCGGGCGATCTGGATGGCCTCGCGGCAGTTGTTGAGCTTGCCGATCGAGATCTGGTGCGGCTGAAGTCTTCCGGCGTCCTTCAGGCGACCGAGCTGAAGCGCCAGCAGGGTGCCCTTGTTGATCTCGAGGGCCATGTTCACGAGCTTCTCCTGCGTGAGCTGGCAGCCCGCCAGCGGCTTGCCGAACTGCAGACGCTGCGCGGAGTAGTCGAGGGCGGCCAGGTAGCTGTCGCGGGCGGCGCCCATCGCTCCCCAGATGATGCCGTACCGGGCCTCGTTGAGGCACTCGAAGGGACCGCGTAGGCCCTTCGCCTTCGGCAACATCGCTGAGGCGGGAAGGCGCACCTCCGCGAGCTCGATCTCGCACTGGATGGAGGCACGCATCGACAGCTTCTGCGGAATGACGGTCGCGGTGAACCCGCTCGTGCCGGTGGGCACGAGGAAGCCCCGGATGCCGTCATCCGTCATCGCCCAGATCACGGCGATGTCGGCGATCGAGGCGAGACCGATCCAGCGTTTGGTGCCGTTGATCACCCAGTCGTCCCCGTCGCGCCGGGCGAACGTGGTCATGCTGCCGGGGTCTGAGCCGGCAGTAGGTTCGGTGAGCCCGAAGCATCCGATGGCCGTGCCTGCGGCCATCCGCGGCAGCCACTCCTGCTTCTGCTCCTCGGAGCCGTGCCTGTGGATGGCGGTCATCGCGAGCGAGCCTTGAACGCTCACTAAGGTGCGCAGGCCAGAGTCGCCGGCCTCCAATTCGAGGGCCGCGATGCCGTACTCCACCGCGGAGCGACCCGGGCAGCCGTAGCCGCCGAGATGCATTCCCAGCAGGCCGAGCTCCGCGAGGCGCGGGATGATCTCGGTGGGAAACACCGCGGCGTCGTACCAGCCGGCGATGTGCGGCTTGATCTCCGCGTCGACGAAGGCTCGCACGGTGCTGCGCAACTCGAGTTCCGAGTCGCTGAGCAGCGAGTCGACGTCGATGAGGTCGGAGGTCTCGGGCACGGGGGTTCCTTCGGTCGGGGTCATTCGCACGGTACCAGTCGCCCATTCAGGCGACGGGGCAGGTTCCAGGGATTCTGCGGCTGCAGCATGGGCGGAAGCTGGATGGATGTCGCGTTCTGCAGGCTCACCGGTCGCACGAAGCGGGCGAGCCCGGCGGCGCCGACGCTCGTGGCATCCGGGCGCGAGGTCGCGGGCCAGGGGCCGCCGTGCTGCTGCGACCAGGTGGTGGCCACTCCGGTGGGCCAGGCGTTCACCGCGACTCGCCCGACCCGCGGGGCGAGCTGCGCGATAGCGGCCACCGCATCCTCATCGCCGTCGGCGCCGCTGAACACCGAGCCGGCGAGCGAGGGCTGGAGGCGATCGAGGGCGGCGAGGGCACCGGCGACCGTGTCGTACTCGGCGACGAGGGCGACCGGGCCGAAGCATTCGTCGAGCAGTCGCGACCCGGGCACGAGCTGGTCGAGGGACACCGCGATCACACGCGGTGCGACCGCGTAGCCGGCTGCGGCCGGTGGGTCGGGGGTGATGCGGGGGTCGGGGGCGGTGTGGGGGTCGAGCTCGGCGAGACCGCGGCGATAGGCGGCGGCGATTCCGGCAGTGAGGAGGGGCTCCTCGGCGACTCGCGCGACGCACGTGGTGATCGACTCGACGAAGCCGTGACCGGCCGGCACGAGGATGAGGCCGGGCTTGGTGCAGAACTGTCCGGCGCCCAGGGTGAAGGAGTCGACGAACCCCTGGGCGATCACGTCGCGGTCGGTGGCGGCCGCGGGGCTGACGAACACCGGGTTGACCGTGCCCATCTCGGCGAAGACGGGGATGCCGCGCCGAGCACCGCGCTCGACGAGCGCCATGCCCGCCTGCTGGCTGCCGGTGAACGCGACAGCGCGAACGAGGGGAGAGTCGACGAGCTGAAGACCGGAGTCGAAGCCGACTACGACGTCGAAGGTGCCCTCGGGGGCGCTGGAAGCGGCGAGAGCATCCCGCACCACCTGGCCGAGACGCACGCTGAGCCGCGGATGAGCGGGGTGCGCCTTCACCACCACCGGGCAGCCCGCCGCAAGGGCGCTCGCCACATCGTGTCCGAAGATGCCGAAGCCGAAGGGGAAATTGCTCGCGCCGAAGACGCCGACCACGCCGAGGGGGAGGTTGCCGCGCACGATCGTCGATCCGCCATCGAGGTCGTCGCGGCTCACCGCGAGGTAACTCCCCTCGCGGGCCACCGCGCCGTAGAACCGGGCGCTCGCCGCCATTCGAGCAAGTTCGCCTTCGAGGCGGGCGACCCCGAGCCCGGTCTCGGACCGGGCGAGATCGACGAGTTCGGCGGAGGCGGCGAGCACCGAGGCGGAGGCGGCGGCGAGCCAGCCCTCGCGGATCGCCGGGTTGAGGCCCGCGAGCACGGACGCCGCCCCGCTGGCGCGGTGCAGGATGCGGGAGACGTCATCCGGTGTCGAGTGCGGGACCGCGCCGGTGCGTTCGCCGGTGCGGGGGTCGAAGCTGGCGTCCTCCGCCGTCGCCGCAAGAGTCATGCCGTAGCGCCCTGCTCCTCGATGGCGGCGGTGAGCACTCCCAGGCCGTCTTCGAGCAGTTCGGTGCCGATGACCAGAGGGGGGAGAAGGCGGATGACGTTGCCGAAGGTGCCGCAGACCAGCACGAGCACACCGGCGGCATGACACGCGGCGGCGACCGCCTTTGCGACATCCGGGCGGGGCGCGAGGGTACCGGGATCGGCGAATTCGACCGCGAGCATCGCCCCACGGCCCCGCACCTCGGCCACGACGGGCACGGAGTCGAGCAGTGGTTCGAGGTGGGAGCGCGAGATGCTTTCGATGGAAGCCGCATTGGCGAGCAGGGATCCGTCCGCGAAGGCCTCGAAGACCCCGAGCGCGGCAGCACAGGCGAGCGGGTTGCCGGCGTAGGTGCCGCCGAGGCCACCGCTGGGCACCGCGTTCAAGAGCTCCGTGCGACCGGTCACGGCCGAGAGTGGAAGTCCGCCACCGAGAGCCTTCGCCGTGATGATCAGGTCGGCGACGACGCCCTCGTGCTCGCTGGCGAAGAGGGTGCCGGTGCGGCCCATCCCGGCCTGGATCTCGTCCATCACGAAGACGATCCCGTGGGCATCCGCGATCGCCCGCAACCCGGCGAGGAAGCCCGGTGCCGGAACGAGGAAGCCGCCCTCGCCCTGGATCGGTTCGATGACCATGGCCGCGAAGGTCTCGGGTCCGTTTTCGGCGAGGATCGCCTCGACGGCGGCGAGCGCTTCGGCGGCGGCATTCCCGGCACCGCTCGGCCAACGCAGGGGAGCGGCGTTCGGGGCGCGGAAGATCTGCTCGGGAAAGGGCCCGAACCCCTCCTTGTATGGCTTTTCCTTCGCCGTCATCGCCATCGTGAGAAGGGAGCGACCGTGGTACGCCTCATCGAAGACCAGAACGTTCGGTCGCCCAGTAGCGGTTCGCGCGATCTTGATGGCGTTCTCCACGGCCTCTGCGCCGGTGGAGAACAGCGCGGTGCGCTTGTCGAAGGTGCCAGGGGTGTGGGCATTCAGCCAGCGGCAGACCTCGGTGAATCCCTCGTACTCGGTGACCATGAAACAGGTGTGGGTGAAGCGATCGAGCTGCGCGGCGACCTGTGCCTGCACGAAGGCATTCGTCGCGCCGACGCTCGTGACGGCAATCCCGGAGGCGAAGTCGATGATGCGGTTGCCGTCGACATCCTGCAGGATGGCGCCCTCCGCTCGATCGATGAACACGGGCAGCGCGGAGCCGAACGCGCTCGTCACCTGGCCGTCGCGATGCTCCTGCAACTCCCGGGATCGCGGGCCGGGAATCGCGTGGACGATGTGACGGGACTGGAGCACGGGAGTGGGAGAGGTGGCCATGGGGCCACGCTATTCTCGTCACCGATCCCCGTCATTGGATGAATCATCCAACATTTGGCACATGGTAGATAAACTGGCCAAGAGTTCGGGGAGTTCAGACATGGTCACACTGGAGCAGTTGTGCGAGCGGCTCGGCGGCGAGCTCCGACCCGCCTCCCCCGGGCCGATCGGACGCCAGCAGCTCACCGGTGTGCACATCTCAGAGCTCGCTGATCCGACCCCCTATCTCGAGGGCGGTGAGCTGCTGCTCACCACGGGAATTCCGCTGCACGGCGGTCCCCAGGCGATCCGTAATTACGTGCAGCGCCTCGCCGGCAAGGGCATCGCCGCTCTCGCCCTCGGCCTGGGAGCGGGCACCGACCGGGTGGATCCCGAGCTCGTCGCGGCCTGTGCGGAGGCATCCTTCGACCTGCTGCTCGTGCCGGAGGCAGTGCCGTTCCTGCATATCTCCCGCGGATTCTGGCAGCTGGTGGGCAGGTCCGAGCAGGCAGACCTGGCCTCGCGCCTGGGGCTGCAGACGGCCCTGGCTCGGGCGGCCACCCGGGACGATGCCGTCGAAGCCATCGTCACTGTGCTCGCCAGGGGGCTGGGGGGTTGGGCGGCCTATCTGCCGGCCGACGGGGGCACCGAGACGATCTGGCCCGCGACCGCCGCCGAGGTCGTGCCGCAACTGCGCGTCGAATCCGCGCGCTTCGATCTCGTCGGCACCTATTCGGCCGCCACTTTCCCGGTCAACGGCACGGATGTCGTCGAGCACTCGATCACCGTCGGTCCGCGAACCGTCGGCTTCCTCGCCGTCGGCGCGGGGCGCGGCTTGCGCAAGGCCGACCGTCAGCTGATCCTCACATCGTGCATGCTGCTGTCCCTCACCGCGCAACGGGCGCAGGAATCCTCCCGGGTGAGCCTGGCGCTCGGCCGCAGCGTTGCCGCGCTCATCCTCGGCGGGCACGTGGATGCGGCGCGACTCGTCGCCGAGCAGGCCGGACTCCCCCCGATCGCCGCATCCGGGAGGCTGCTCGCGGTGCGGTCAGAGGTGCCACTGGACTCCCGCGAACTCGACGCAACGATCGGCTCGCTCGGCCTGCCGGAGTCCTTGTTGCGCGCGGAAGTCGGCGGGCTGGCCATCGTCATCCTGCCGGACGGGCCGCAGGACGAGGCAGGACGGGTCGCGACCGGTGTCGCCGGTGTCGCCGCCTCGCTCAGCCCATCACTGCCGCTCATCTCCGTCGCCGGCAGAGTCGCTGCGGCGCTGTCCGCCTGCCGTGCTGCGGCCCTCGGCACGGTGGTGGGTGCGAGCGGATCCCCCGAGACACGGGGCGATGCGTGGGTGGAGCTGCTCGCGCGGCAGCCGCGGGGTGACCTGTGCAGCACGGTGCGGAGCTATCTCGCCCACCGGGGGCAGTGGGAGGCTGCCGCGCGTGAGCTCGGCATCCACCGCAATTCCGTGCGTCACCGGATCGCGGTCGCGACGGAACTGCTCGGGGTGGATCTCGCCGATCCAGACGTCGCCGCCACCCTGTGGATCGCCCTGCGTCGTCAGGCGATCAGTCCACGGGGTCGGTGAGCCAGTCCCGCACCGCGGCATCCTGCTCCCCCAGCAGTGGAGGAGCGGAGGCACGACGCGGGAGCCGAGGAGTCCAGGTGATCGGGTGCCGCACCTGCGTCGCCACAGTGACCCCGGATGCGTCGACGACCTCGATGGTCGGATCCAGCCCGAGGGATGACGCGAGCTCGAGACCGTCGGCGATCGTGCCGACACGCCCCGCCGGCACCCCGATCGCGGTCAGACGGCGCTGCCATTCCGCGGCTGGCTTCGTGTGCAGGCGCTCCTCGAGCAGCGGCACCAGCGCCGCGCGATTCGCGACCCGCAGGGCGTTCGTGAGAAAGCGCGGATCCTCGGCCAGAGGCGCTGCCCCGAGCGCCTCGGCGAGGCGTCGGAACTGGCCGTCGTTGCCGCAGGCGACGGCGATCGGTCCATCCCCGCAGTCGAGAGTCTCGTAGGGAGCGATGGACGGATGCGTGTTGCCGAGGCGCACCGGAATCACTCCGGCGCCGAGATAGGCCTGGGCCTGGTTGGCGAGCGACCCCTGAAGGCTCGACAGCAGGTTCAGTTCCAGGAGCGCGCCGAGACCGGTCGACTGGCGGCGAAGCAGCGCTGCGAGGATGCCCGCGACGGCATCCTTCGCCGTGAGCACGTCGACGAGGGCGACGCCGGCCTTCACCGCTTCACCGTCAGTCTCCCCGGTGATGCTCATGAGGCCACCGAGCGCCTGCACCACGAAGTCGTAACCGAGCAGGTCACGGCCGCCGGTGCTGCCGAAGCCCGTGATCGAGGCGTACACGATGCCCGGGTTCGATTGCCGCACCGTGTCGTAGTCGAGGCCGAGCTTCTGCATTCCGCCGGGTTTGAAGTTCTCGACCACGACGTCGGCGCGGGCGATCAACTCGCGAGCGAGATCGAGATCGTGAGCGTCTGCGAGGTCGAGACAGACCGACTCCTTGTTGCGATTGACGCTCTCGAAGTAGGTGGAGCCGGTGGCGGAGAAGGGGGGTCCCCACGATCGGGTGTCGTCGCCGACATCCGGCCGCTCCACCTTGATGACCCGGGCACCGAGGTCGGCAAGCGTCATGGTGGCGAGCGGCCCGGCGAGTACGCGCGAGAAGTCGGCGACGAGGATTCCAGCGAGGGGCGCCTCGGGTGTTGGCATGGTTGAGACCCTAGCGGTGCGGGCCACTCACCGGCGTGCCGGCCGTCTGTGCAGAACCCGGACCATGTCAGCGTGGGCGCGCGGCCGCGGTCAAGCCGCTTCTACTCGCGTCGCGCCTCTGCTGCCGCACGGCCGTAGAGCACCAGGGCCCAGACTCCGAGCAGCAGGAAGACGATCGCGGGAATGGCGGCGGCCCAGTTGACTGTGAACAGGAGCAACACCCCGAGCGCCAGTGCGATCACGACGCTGACTGTGCCGAGCGTGAGCCACCGGTCTGCCCGATTGGTGAAGGGGTGCAGGGGCTCGATCGCGTCGACCGGGGCTCGCTGCCACACGACGATGAGGAAGGTGGCGAGCGGGCCGATGAACAGCGATACCAGGAACCAGGTGAGCCTCGACCGATTCTTCTGTTCGGCGAGGCCGGCATTCACCAGGGCGAGCACGACCCATCCGCCGCTGTTGACAGTCCATGAGCTCTGGTCCATAACGCGACACTAGCCCCTGGGTTGCGGCCGCGGGTCAGGGTTTGCGGTTGCCCCCGCCGCCGTTGCCATTGCCGTTTCCCGCACCGAATCCGTTGCCATTCCCATTCCCGTTGCCGGTGCCCGTCGCGGGTGGAGACGAGGGAGCGGGAGTCGGCGTCGGCGCGCGATAGGTGTAGCTGCGCAGCAGGGTGCCCGTCGGTTCCGTGAACGCACCGCCCTTGCCATAGACCGCACTCGCATTGAGCGCCGCCAGAATCGGCTTCATCACATAGGTGCGCAGATTGGATGCCAGGATGCCGCCGATCGAGATGCGTCGCATGTTCTGGTCGCCCTCGATGTTGCCGATCCACACCGCGGTCGTCGTCTGGGTGCTCGAGGCGACCATGTAGCTGTGCAGCGCCTCGGCGGTTCCGGTCTTGCCGAAGAGCGGTGTGCCATCGCGGGGATTCGCGATCGAACCGGTGCCCCCGGACTGCAACGGACCCTGCAGGTCGTAGGCCGCGGCGGCAGCCACCTCGGGGGTCAGCACTTGGCTGCAGCTCTGCGTCTGGCCGGGAAGCTCCGTGCCATCCGGCCCGATGATCTTGTCGACGGCGATCGGCTGGCAGAGCTTGCCACCGCTGGCGACGGTGGCGTACGCGTTCGCCATGCTGAGCGGCGACGGGGTATTGGTGCCGAGAATTGATGCCGGGGCGTGCGAGAGCTCGGAATTGTCGGCGTTGTGCACTCCCATCGATTCGGCCACATCGCGGATGTCGCAGAGGTCGAGCTTCGATGCCATGTTCATGAAGGCCGCATTGACCGAGCCCTTTGTGGCACTCAGCACGCTCATCTGGCCCTGGCTCACCCCGCTGTCGTTCTTGGGGGTGTAGCTATCGATCAGGGGGTAGTAGCCGCCATCGCAGGACGCGGGAAACGACTTCGAGCGGGCCGGATAGGTCTGGATGTTGGCGTTGACGGTGTCCTGGATGCCGTGCCCGTTCTGCAGCCAGTCGATCAGGGTGAAGAGCTTCCAGGTGGATCCGACGGGGAAGCCGGATGACCCGCCGTACTCCTTGTCGGTATTGAAGTTGATCGCCGTGGTGAGGTTCGGGTCGCCAAGACCGGTGTCGTCGAATCCCTTGTTCTGCGCCATGATCAGAATTCGGCCGGTGCCCACCTGCACCGTGGAGACCGCGCTTCCCATTTTGAAGCGCGTCTCGCTCGCGGGGGTGCGCTGGGCGAGATCCGTTTCGGCGTTCTGCTGTTGATCGAGATCGATGGTGGTGTACACGGCGTTTCCGCCGCGGCGCCACGCTTCGCGCCGGTCGTCGGCGGACTCGCCGAGGCCAGGGAGGTTCTTCACGTTCTTGATCACGTAGTCACAGAATGCCTTGGCGGCCGAGGCGTAGGTGCATCCGTTCTTGGGCGGACTGATCTTCACCGTCGTCGCATCCACCGGGGTCGCGATCGCCTCGGCGTACTGCGCCTGCGTGATCATCTTCTCGCTCAGCATGGTGCCGAGGATCGCATCCCGACGGGACTTGTTGCGCTCCCAGTTCGCTTGCGAGCCCGGATTGCGCAGGGGCGGCTGCTGTACGACGGCGATGAGGCTGGCGGCCTGCGCGAGAGTGAGGTTCGCTGCCGTCGTGGAGTAGTACTGCTCGGCCGCCGCCTCGATGCCGTAGGTGTTGCCACCGAATCCGGCGATGTTGAGGTAGGCGAGCAGGATCTCGTGCTTCGTGTAGTTCTTCTCGAGTCCGATGGCGAGCTTGGCCTCTTTGAGCTTGCGATCGAGGGTGTTCGCCTGGGCCTTCGCCTTTGCGGCTTCGAGCTTCTTCGGGTCGGTGTAGGTGGCGACCGCATCCTGGATGGCCAACTGCTTCACGAGCTGCTGCTCGATGCTCGATGCGCCCTGCAGGTCTTTGCCGGTGAGGTTGTTGACCGCGGCCCGCGCGATTCCCGCGAGGTCGACACCTCCATGCGAATAGAACCGCACGTCTTCGGCCGCGACCAGGGCGTCCTTCGCGAACGGAGACACCGCATCCCAGGCCACTTCCTGGCGATTCTGGTCGTAGACCTGGGCGAAAGGCACCTGTTCACCGCCGCGAAGACCGTAGAGGATGTTGCGCTGGGACTGGTTGCCGATCTTGATGTAGTCCGGCAGATTCTCGAACAGGCCTACCGCGTTGTTCGTGACCTGGCTCGTGGCGACGATCGCGGGTGCCGTGAGCGCGACGACGAGCACGGCGGCAAGCGCGCTGAAACCCAGGAGTCCGAGGATCGAGCGCAACAGGCCGGTGGGCTTCGGTTCAGACACGATCGCCCTCTCGATTCTGCGGTCGGGGGGACTTCCACGATACCCCGGCATCCTGAGCGAAAGCCGGTTAGCTGAGCGGTTCTCCGATACCGGTGTCAGGGAGCCCGCCGCGGGCCGCTCGCGACGCGGAGAGCACCGCGCCGATGCTCGCCGCGATGACGAGACCGATCGCGAGGAACGCCAGCCCGGTGAAGGTCTGGCCCAGGATCAGGAAGCCGGCGGTCGTCGCGATCGCGGGAGAGAGGCTCATCAGGATGGAGAAGGTCGCGGACGGCAGACGACGGAGTGCCACGAGTTCGAGCGCGTACGGGATGGTCGACGACAGCAGCGCGACGGCCGCTCCGAGCAGAAGGATGCCCGGCTGGAAGATGACCGGCCCCGCGGTTGCGATGCCGAACGGCACCGTGACGACGGCGCCGACGGTCATCGCTATGGCGAGTCCGTCGAGGCGGGGGAATCGCGCTCCCGTGCGGGCGGAGAGCAAAATGTAGGCCGCCCACATCGTCGCCGCGCCGAAGGCGAAGGCGACGCCAACCGGATCAAGGTCGCCGAAGCTGCCCTGGCTGAGGATCACGACGCCCGCAAAGGCGAGCACTGCCCAGAGCCAGCTCGACGCCCGGCGGCTCATCACCACGGAGAGCACGAGCGGTCCGAGCACCTCGATGGTGATGGTGGCTCCGAGGGGCACGCGGGCGAGTGCCTCGTAGAAGAGGGCGTTCATCAGGGCGAGCGCGAGGCCGAAAGCGATGACAGTGAGCCAGTGGTTCCGACTGTGACCACGCAGGCGTGGTCGCGCGATGGCGAGCAGCACGATCGCCGAGAACGCGAGCCGAAGGGAGACCATCCCGATCGCGCCCACCGAGGGGAAGAGCAGCACCGCGAAGGAGGCCCCCACCTCCTGGCAGATGAGACCGGCGGCCACGAGGCCCACGGCACCGAACGGGCGTGCGGCGGGACGGGGAACGGGCGCGGCGGTCATCCTGCAACGCTAGGGCCGATCAGCGACTTCGGTTGACTGTCAACCCCTTTCCGGCCACAGCCGAACTGGCACCCAACAGTGTTAGCGTCGCCGAATGGCCCGAATAGTCGCCGTCGCCCCCGCGCTGCCGGGCAACGTATACGCGCAGTCCGAGATCACGGACACGATCGCGCCGATGGTGACATCGGATGCGAAGAAGCAGGCCGTGCTTCGCCGACTCCATGCCGGCAGCCACGTCGATACGCGCCACCTGGTGATGCCGATCGAGCGCTACCGGGACAGCAGCACTTTCACGCAGACCAATGACATGTTCATCGAGGTCGCGGCCGATCTGGCCGAAGCGGCGCTGCGGAAGGCCCTCGCGACAGCGGGACTCGAGGCCGCCGACGTCGACTACCTCATGTTCACGTCCGTCACCGGCATCTCGGCGCCCTCGATCGATGCGATCCTCGTCGCCCGACTCGGGCTGCGCTCCGACCTCAAGCGAGTGCCGATGTACGGGCTCGGCTGCGTGGCCGGGGCCGCCGGCATCGCGCGCGTCGCCGACTACCTCGCCGGGCATCCGGACGGCGTCGCGGTGCTCGTCGCGGTAGAACTCTGTTCGCTCACCTTTCAGCGCAACGACGACTCGACTGCCAACCTGGTGGCGACCGGCCTCTTCGGCGACGGAGCGGCAGCAGTGGTGATGGTCGGCGACGATCGCGCGAAACGGATGCCCGTGACCGGTCCCGACGTCGTGGACACCCGAAGCGCGCTCTACCCCGACACCGAGTCCGTGATCGGATTCACCGCCAGTGAGACCGGCTTCCGCATCATCCTCACCGCCCAGGTGTCCGACGTGATCGAGGCGAACTTCGGCCGGGACGTCACCGGTTTTCTCGATGACAACGACCTCGACCTCGAAGACATCGAGACCTGGGTGGCGCATCCGGGCGGGCCTCGCGTGCTCGAGCAGTTCCAGTCCTCGCTCGGCCTGCCGGACGGCGTGTTCGACAACAGCTGGCGCTCGCTGGCGGCGGTCGGCAACCTCTCGTCCGTCTCGGTGCTGCACATCCTCGCCGAGGAGTTGACGACCGTGCATCGGCCCGGATCCCACGGTGCCCTTTTCGCGCTCGGCCCGGGGGTCAGCGCCGAGCTGGTGCTGCTGCGGTGGCCATCGTGAGCGGCTCGGCATGATCTGGTTCACCGTCCTGATCCTCGCCACCGGTGCCGAGCGCATCGTCGAGGTGGTGCTCTCCAACCGGCATGCTGCCTGGGCCTTCGAGCGCGGTGGCCGCGAATACGGCCAGCGGCACTACCCATTCATGGTCGTGCTGCACACGGGCATGTTGCTCGCCTGTCTCGCCGAGGTGTTCTTCACCGGTCGCCCATTCCTTCCCTGGCTGGGCTGGCCGATGCTCGCGGTCGCGCTCGCGTGCCAAGGCTTGCGCTATTGGTGCATCGGCACGCTCGGCAAGCAGTGGAATGCCCGCGTGATCGTGGTTCCGGGGCTCGGGCGGGTCACCGGCGGCCCGTACCGGTTCCTCACGCACCCCAACTACGTGGTCGTGATCGCCGAGGGAATTGCGCTGCCGCTCGTGCACACCGCGTGGGTGACCGCGCTAGTGTTCACGGTGCTGAATGCGATCCTGCTCTTCGGGTTCCGCATCCCCACAGAGGAGCGAGCGCTCACGGCATTGGACGCGGTGGCATGACCGTGGATGCAGACGTGCTCGTGGTGGGCGGCGGGCCGGCGGGGCTCGCGACCGCGATCGAGGCACGTCTGCGAGGGCTCACCGTGACTATCGTCGAACCGCGCGGTGGCGCGATCGACAAGGCGTGTGGAGAGGGTCTGATGCCCGGGGCACTGCCCGCACTCGCGCGACTGGGCGTCGATCCGCCGGGGTTCGCGCTGCGCGGCGTGAGCTATCGCAGCGGCACCTCCCGCGGAGCGGAGCGGCGGGTGGATCATCTCTTCTCCTCCGGCGAAGGACGCGGCGTGCGTCGCACCGCCCTTCACGATGCGCTCACCGAGCGGGCGAGATCCCTCGGGGTGGTCGTGGTGGCCGGCAAGGTGGATGCCCTCGAGCAGGACGCGCACTCGGTGACCGCCGCCGGCATCCGGGCCCGCTATCTCGTGGCGGCGGACGGCTTGCACTCCACGGTGCGGCGGCTCACCGGGCTCGAGCGACCGGTCGCCGCCCGCGGTCGGCGTTACGGCGTGCGCCGGCATTACCACGCCGAGCCACAGTCCGACCTGATCGAGGTGTACTGGACGCCGACCGTCGAGGCCTATGTCACCCCGGTGGGCGGCGGCGTGGTGGGGATCGCGATGCTCGGTCGCAAGGGAATCGACTTCGATGCCGCGCTTGCCGGCATCCGCCCGCTCGCGGCTCTCGTCGCGGGGGCAGAACCGGCGACCGAGCTTCGGGGCGCGGGGCCATTCCGACAGAGCACGGGCAGGAGATCCCACGGCCGAGTGCTGCTCGTGGGTGATGCCTCCGGTTATGTCGACGCGATCACTGGGGAAGGCATCCGGGTGGGGCTCGCGCAGGCCGAGGCCGCGATCGCGAGCATCGCCCGCGATGATCCGAAGAGCTATGAGAAGGAATGGATGCGGCGCACCCGGGACTTCCGCGTGCTGACCGCCGGGCTGGTAGCGGCCGCGAACTCGCCGGCGCGGGGCGCGATCGTCCCCGCCGCATCCGCCCTCCCGCACGTATTCGGTGCGGTGGTGGATCGGCTCGCGCGCTAGCAATCGGGGCGGGCCCGTCGACGGGAAACCGGGCGTTCACGGACCATGGGGGCCGGCGCGCCGACCCGGAATGACCGCATTCGCCCGAAACGGCGTGGCAGCCGCGCCGGTGGGCCCGGGCAGCAGCGGGCGGACGTGCTCAGCCGACGTCGACCACGTGGATGGTGACTCCGGCCGCAGCGATGCGCTCCAGTTCAGCCGGGTCCGCGGTCGAATCGGTGACGAGCTCATGGATCTGCCCGAGCGCTGCGACCTTGGCCAGGGTGACGCGGCCCACTTTCGAGCCGTCGGCGACGACGAGCACCCGCTCGGCGTGCAGCACCATCGCGAGGTTGGTCTTGGCCTCGGTCTCGTCGTGGGTGGTGGCTCCAGCGATCGCGCTGATGCCGTCTGTGCCGAGGATCGCCGTGCCGACGTTGATCGCGTTGAACGTGTTCTCCGCCAGCGAGCCGACGAGTTCGAACGAATTGGAACGGATGAGCCCCCCGGTCATCAACACCTTGAGATTGGGGCGGGAGGCGAACTCCATCGCGGTGGTGAGGGAGTTCGTCACGATGGTGAGCTCAGAGCGGTTGGCCAGCGCCTTCGCGACTTCTGCCGTGGTCGATCCTCCGCTCAGGGCGATGGCGTAGCGACCGCTCGGGATGAGTTGCGCCGCCTTGCGAGCGATCAGCTGTTTGGCCTGACGGAACTGCGAATCCTTCAACCGCACCGGCAGCTCGGACTGGCTGGCGACCGCACGGGCACCGCCGTGCGTCCGGGAGAGGAGTCCCTGCGCTTCGAGGTCGGCAAGGTCACGGCGGATGGTGGCGGCCGAGGCGTGCAGCGCATCCGAGAACTCCGCCAGGGACACGCTCGACCGCTGGGCGAGCAGGTCGAGGATCGACACCATCCGCTGGGAGCGCTTGGACGACGCCGCGCGCGGCACGAGGAATCCCGCAGCGCTGATCGTCATCGTCGACTCCTTCGATTGCGTACTTGGGCCAAGTCAATCAGTATTTCTGCACAGTTCGACCAAAATGCGGGGCTGACCTTGCGCGATTTGATCATACAAGTCGATGATCGCTCTATGACAACGGTTACCTTCATCGGGGCGGGAAGCGTGGTGTTCACCCGCCAGCTCGTGGCCGATCTTCTCGGCTTCGTCGAACTCCGCGACATCTCGATCGTGCTCCACGACGTGGATGCCACCCGCCTCGCGGTGGCAGAGGGCACGGCGCGGCAGGTGAACGAGCGCTTGGGGGCATCGGCGACCATCACCAGCACCCTGGATCGCCGGGCGGCGCTCGAGGGTGCCGACTTCGTCATCAACACGATCCAGGTTGGCGGCATCGCCTCCACCCGAATCGATCTCGAGCTCCCCGCACGCTACGGACTGAACCAGACCATCGGGGACACCACCGGCGTCGGCGGCGTGTTCCGGGCCCTTCGTACCTTCCCCGTGCTCAGCGAGCTCACCGCGGACATCCGCCGCTACTGCCCCGACGCCTGGCTGCTCAATTACACCAACCCGATGGCGATGAACATCTGGTGGGCCTCCGTGGTCGCTCCCGAGGTCAAGGCCGTCGGCCTCTGCCACAGTGTCTACTGGACCGTCCACGACCTCGGCGAGCTGATCGGCGTTCCCATCGAAGAGACGCACTATCGCGCCGCCGGCGTGAATCATCAGGCCTGGCTGCTCGAATGGACCAGGGATGGCAAGGACCTCTATCCGCTATTGCGGGAGAAGATCCGCTCGGATGACGAACTCGACCGGCGCGTGCGGGTCGAGATCTTCCGGCGGCTCGGCTTCTATCCCACCGAAACGAGCGAGCACTCCTCCGAGTACCTTCCCTGGTTCCTGCGTTCGCCGCAGCAGATCGAGCGCTATCGCCTGCAGCCGCTGGAATACGTGGGCATCAGTGAAGAGAACGTCGCGGAATTCGAGCAGGCACAGCGCTCGCTCGCCGACGGCACGCCCCTCGAGCTGGAGCAGAACGCGGCGGAGTACGCCCCGCAGGTGATCCACTCGATGGTCACCGGCACGGAGCGGGTCATTCACGCCAACGTGGTCAACGCCGGCCTCATCGACAACCTTCCGCAGGGCGCCGTTGTCGAGGTGCCGGCGACGGTGGATGCTTCGGGTCTCAGCCCGCACGCGGTCGGTGCGTTGCCCGTGCAGTGTGCCGCCCTCAACCGCCCCTACCTGTCGGTGGCCGAGCTCACGATCGAGGCAATGCGCACCGGCGACCCGATGCTCGTGCGACAGGCCGTGCTGATGGACCCCAACGCCAATTCGACACTGACACCCGAGCAGATCTGGGAGCTGTGCAACGATCTCGTGACCGCCCACGGTGAGCTGTTGCCCGAACCGCTCCGGGAGCTCATCCCGGCAAACGCCCTGTGACCCTCAGCGCGACGAGAGCGCTCGTCGACGACGCGATCGCCGGCGGACGCGCGGTACCGAGCTTCAACGTCATCTCGCTCGAGCACGCCGAGGCGATCGTCGCCGGTGCCGACCTCGCCGGCATCGGTGTGCTGCTGCAGTTGAGCGAGAACGCGGTGAAATACCACGGGGGCATGCGCCCGATGTTGGCCGCGTGCCGGGAGCTCGCGACCTCCGCGCGGTCGCCGATCGGCATCCACCTCGACCACTTCGAGGCGGCATCGCTCATTGACGAGGCGATCGCACTCGGTGCGGGATTCGGTCTCGGATCGCTCATGGTCGACGCATCGACCGAGCCATACGAGCGCAATGTGGCGCTCACCGCATCCGCCGCGTCGCGCGGTCGGGCCGCGGGTCTCTGGATCGAGGCGGAACTCGGGAAGGTCGGCGGCAAGGACGGCGCGCACGCTCCTGGCGTGCGAACGGACCCGTCGGAGGCGGCGCGATTCGTGGATGCTACGGGCGTCGACGGCCTCGCCGTCGCGGTGGGCAGCTCCCACGCCATGACCGAGCAGACGGCCTCCCTGGATCTCGACCTGATCGCACGACTGGCCGAAGCGGTGGACGTGCCGCTGGTGCTCCACGGATCGTCCGGGGTGCCGGATGCCGTGCTGCGGGAGGCCGTCGCCGCGGGCATCCGCAAGGTGAATGTCGGCACCGGGCTGAACCGGGCCTTCACCGCCGAGGTGCGCGCCGTGCTCGATGCCGCGCCCGCGCTGACCGACCCGCGACGCTATCTCGCGCCCGCCAGGGATCGGGTGAGCGAACTCGTGGCCCACCTGTGCGGAGTCATCGCGGGATAGTCACAGCGGGCTCTCGCGCGGATCGGCTCGCGGGTGCATCAGTGCGCGTTCGGGGCGCCCGCTGCATCCGGATCGACCGCGAATTCTCCCGGGAGCAACGAGTAGGTGCGAGCGTGCGCGATCCGCGCCTGCGAGGCCATGTAGCCCAACAGCGGCAGCGGTGCGGTCACCGTGGTCAGCTCGGTGAGCACGGTGTGGCCGTGCACCCGCTCGGCGCGGGTCGTGGTGACTAGCGAGCACCCGGGTGCTGCTCGCACGGTGCCGACCATCGAGCTGCCCGAGCTGCGGAGCATCCGCGCCGGGAACCGGATCGAGTAGCGGAACGGACCGAGCCGTGGTCGCTCGTGCACACGCCACTGAGTCCAGGGCCCCTCGTCGTCGACGCCGGTCTCCACCACGTGCGCGGACACGAAGAAGGGATGAAGGCCACGGTGGCGGGTGAGATCGAGGAGGAAGTCGATGACGGCGCTCGGCTCGGCGTCGACCCTCGTCGTCAGCTCGAACGTCTGGGTGGCCACGAGAACATTATGGTGGCCCAGCGGGCCGTGGGGGTCGACGTCCGCGACACCGTCGAGATCAGCCTTCCGACACGAAAGAACCATCAGGGCAGCGGACTGGCTCCCGCTGCCCCGCCCGCACCGCGGCCCATCAGGTAGGCCCGCACCTCCGGCTCCGTCGTGAGGCTGAGTGCCTTGGAGAGCGCTGCGGCCGCCTCATCCGCTCTCCCGAGCTGCGCGAGCAGATGCCCGCGCACGGCCCAGTAGGGCTGGAAAGCCGGCATGCCGAGGGAGTCGAGCATGGCGAGCCCGGCGAGCGGGCCGTCGACCCGAGCGGCGACCGCGGCCCGGGAGACGCTCGCTCCGAGGGTCGGCGCAATCGCAACCAGAGCCGAGTACAGGTTCTGCAGTGCCGGCCAGTCGGTCGTGCCGGTCGCCGCCCGCGCACAGTGCGCCGACTGGATCGCGGCCTCGAGCTGGAAGCGGCCGATCCGTCCGTAGGCGTGAGCCCTCTGCAGCAAGGCCTCCCCGCGCGCGATGAGCGCGATGTCCCAGAGGGCGGTGTCCTGTTCGTCCAGCGGCACCAGCATCCCCTCGCTGATGCGCGCCGGCGCCCGGGCAATGGAGAGCGAGAGGAGAGCGGCGAGACCGAGGGTCTCCGGTTCGGGCAGCAGCGTGGCGAGGAGGGTGGCGAGCGAGAGAGCCTCCGGCGCCAGCGAGTCGCGCACCGTCGTGCCCGAGACGAGCTGCCAGTCGATCGCGTAGGCAGCGTAGACGGCCTCGAGCACCGCCGGGAGTCGGGTCGGCATGTCGTCTCGCCCCGGGAGGACGAAGGGGATTCGGGCATCCCGGATCCGCCGTTTCGCCCGCACCAGTCGCTGGGCCATCGTCGCCGGGGGGATCGCGTACGCGGCCCCGATCACGGATGCCTCGAACCCGAGCACCACCTGCAGCATGAGTGGCGTTCGCACCGCCGCGTCGATCGCCGGGTGTGCACACACGAACATCAGCTCGAGGCGTTTGTCTGGGATGCGGTCGGGGTCGTCGTCCACGGCCTCCACCGCCTCCAGCATCGGGCGGTGTTTCTTGAGCGCATCGAGCCAGCGGTTCTTCGCCACCGTCACAAGCCAGCCCTGCGGGTTGTCGGGGATGCCGCAATCCGGCCAGGTGCGCAGCGCCCGCTCAAAGGCGTCGGCGAGAGCATCCTCGGCGGCGGGGATGTCCCCGGTGCGGGCGGCGAGCACGGCGAGAAGTCGTCCGTAGGACGACCGCGCCACCTCCTCCGCCCGCCGGGCGGTCAGGCCGCCGGGTTCCACTGCCCGTTTGCGAAGTAGACCGCGGTCGGCCGCACCTCGACCGTGCCCCACTGCGCGGCCGGACACTTCTCCGCCCACGCGAGCGCGGCATCCAGGTCGGCCACATCGATCAGGACGATGCCGCCGAGTTGCTCCTTGGTGTCGGCGAACGGACCGTCCTGCACTTGAAGGCTGCCGCTCCGCAGCGTCACCGTTGTGGATGCCGCGACCGGTTGCATCACGTCGGCCCCGAGTAGCACGCCAGCCTCATCGAGCGACTTGGCGTAACGATCGAAGGCCGCCCGGGCCTCAGCCATCGCCTCCTCGGGCACCTCTGAACCGCCGGCCTCGGAGTAGTTGAGCAGGAGTGAATATCGCATCGTGGATCCTTTCTCGTCAGTGATGCTGTCATGAAGATGACGACCGGCGACAGTGTCGATCGACAGCATCCGGCGAGAAAGTCGCGTGTCTGCGCGCTATGACAACCCGAGTACCCTCCGGGCATTGTCTCGGTAGATCGCTGTGAGGTGCTGCAGGGGCAGGTCGAGGGCGGAGACCGTCCACCGGCCCTGCGGCGGGATCGGCGACTCCGGCGCGTACTCGAAGGACTCGTCGTCTGATTCGAGGAACCGGAAGTGCAGCTCGTACTGCTCGCTGGTGATGGGGTAGATATCGGTGCCGAAGAGAACCCGGTCGGGGAAGCGCTCGATCAACTCTCGGAAGCGGCGGGGCTGGCGCCCGAGTTCGGCCAGCCGCCCGGCGATGTCGATCGTGAAGTGGGGGGCCGCGGCCAGGAGCGACTCGACGCGATCGAGGTCTTCGGCCGCGCATCCGCCGTGCGCACCGATGTAGCGTGTGCCCGGCGTCGCGATCACGAGGGTGGCGAGCGCGTCAAGCAGGCGGTCGAAGGTGGGGTGCCTGCTCGGGTCGCCGAACCACCAGTCCTTCTCCTGAATGAGTTCGTCGAGGCGCTCGTTGTGCTCGTCGAGCGGCTCGAAGAAGGCCTTGGGGTCGGCCACATGGATGAGTACCGGGAGCCCGAGCTCGCCCGCGTGCGCGAGTACGGGCACCACGCGCTCGTCATCCGGCAGCACGAGGCTTCCGGAGGAGTCGCGCACGGTGAGGCCGAGATTCTTCCAGACCTTCAGCCCGCGCGCACCGCGTTCCGCGCTGTCGTCGAGGGACTCGCGCAGCAACCCTTCGCCGTCCTCTTGGGCGAGAAGCGTCCAGTCGAGCTGGCAGAACGTGAGGAAGCGGCCCGGGTGCGCCCGGTCGTAGCGGTCGAGGTTGGCTTCGAGCTCGTCGCCCCACATCCCGTCGAGATTCACGATCGTCTCGACGCCGCGGCCGTCCATCACGGCGAGCAGTGCGTCGACGTCCTCGATCATCCATTCGCCGTCACTCAGCCACCGCCCCAGGTGATTGTGGATGTCGATGGCGGGGACCCGGGCGCGCGGCACCGCCGTGACCTTGGCCGAAAGCTGGGATCGAGGCGCCCACGCTCTCAGTGGCAGGTCGGCGAGCGCAGTCCAGTCGGGAGTCTCCATGGCCACATTGTGCCAAGCCGCATGCTCGACCACCGTGTGTGCAGCCCAAGCGCTCAGCCAAACTGAGCGACTGAGTGGTTTTTCTTGTCATATGAACACTTCTGGTCACACCATGGGAGGAATCAGCCGACGACAGCAGGAACAGGGCAACACATGAGCATCACCACCGAAGAGATCGAGAGCCAGCCGGTCATCTGGGCCGAGGCCCTGCTCGAGCAGGACCGCTCGGCCTTCGGGCTCCCGGGGGAGCGAGTGCTGTTCCTCGGCTGCGGCACCTCCGCCTTCGTCGCGGAATCCCTCGCCTGGCTGCGTGAACGTGCCGGTCTCGGCGAGACGGACGCCGCCTACGCCTCGGAGTGGAAGCCCGGTCGTCGTTACGACCGCGTCGTGGCGATCACCCGGTCGGGTAACACCAGTGAAGTGCTTACCGCCTTGGCGTCCGTCGATCCGGGCACGCTCCGCAGCGCGATCACCGGGGTGGGGGACGAAGCCGTTCACGATCTCGTCGACAACTCGCTGGTGCTCGACTTCGCCGACGAGAAGTCCGTCGTGCAGACCCGCTTCCCCACCGCGACGCTCATCCTCGCCCGCCAGGCCTACGGCTACGACGTCGGCGGGCTCCCGGAGGCCGCCGTCGCCGCCCTCGCCGCTCCGTTCCCATACGACGTCTCCCAGTTCGACCACTTCGTGTACCTCGGATCCGGCTGGACCTACGGGCTCGCGCAGGAGGCCGCCCTCAAAGTCCGGGAGGCGGCGCAGGCCTGGTCGGAGTCGTACCCACTGCTCGACTACCGCCACGGACCGATCGCGGTGGCGCATCCGGGATCGCTGGTCTGGATCTTCGGAGAGGTGCAGCCCGACCTCATCGCCGACATCGCCGCGACCGGGGCGACGGTGCATGCCGACGACCTCGACCCGCTCGTGCAACTGATGCAGGCGCAGCGCCTGGCCGTCGCGCTCGCGGAGAGCCGTGGCCTCAACCCCGATACCCCGCGCCACCTCAGCCGGTCGGTGATTCTCAGCTAGCACCGGTTTCACACCCGCCCGTCGAACACATGTGAATGGAGATCATCGATGCTCACGAAATTCAACAGATCAAAGTCGGGTGGCACGCGCGCGATCGCGAGCGGCCTCGCCATCGTCGCGACCGTCGCCCTACTGGCCGGCTGCGCCGGAGGTTCGACCGGTTCGGCAACGCTCGACAAGAAGGCGAACGTCTCGCTCACGATGTGGACGGGCCAGGACGCCGGTGCGGAGAAGCTGATCGAGAAGCTCGCCGCGAAGTTCGAGAAGCTGCACCCGAATGTCTCGCTGACCGTGTCGCCCGGGGCATCCTCCACTGAGGATCTTTTGCAGAAGCTCTCCGCGAGCTTCGCCGGGGGCAACTACCCCGACCTGTCGTACGCGTTCGGATCCTGGTCCAGTCAGCTCGAGTCTTCTGGGCGCACCCTCGACATCACGAAGAAGGTCGCCGACCCGAGCGTCAAGTGGTCGGAGTTCTCGGAGGCGGCCCAGCAGACGGCGCGGCCGACCGGAGGGAAGACCATCGGATTCCCCGCGGTCGTCGACAACATCTCGCTGCTCTACAACAAGACGGTCTTCGACAACGCCGGCGTCGCCTACCCCACGGATAACTGGACCTGGGACGACTTCCGAGCGGCCGCGAAGAAGATCTCCGATCCGGCGAAGAAGGTCTACGGTTACGGCTATTCGGTGTCGGGAAGCGAAGACACCACCTGGCAGCTCTGGCCGCACCTGTGGCAGAACGGCGGCTCGATCCTGTCCGAAGACGGCACGAAGTCGGCATTCGACAGCGAGGCGGGCAGGAAATCGCTGACTCTCTTGCGCGACATGGCCGTGGACGACAAGAGCGTCTATCTCGACCAGACGGACACGAAGTACGGCCAGCTCTTCACCAGCAACGCGATCGGCATGATCACCTCCGGCCCGTGGCAGCTCTACGACCTCGGCGTCGCGGGGACCAAGTACGGCGTAACGGTGCTCCCGGGCACCGACGGCAAGCACACCACGGTCTCCGGGCCGGATATCTGGGCACTGTTCGACCATAAGGACGCCAATCGCGCCTACTGGTCGTACGAGTGGACCAAGTTCCTCACCGACCCGGCCCAGGACGAACAGTTCAACGTGGCCATCGGTAACCTGCCGCTGCGCTCGAGTGAGGTCGACAGCGCCGCCTTCAAGAAGAAGGTCGAAGAGAATCCCGGCCTCGAGGTGATGGCCGCCAACTCGACGAATGCCACCGTCGCCCGGCCCACCGTCGCCGGCTACGTCGGACTCTCCGCGGCATTGGGTGATGCGGTGTCGCAGGTGCTGCAGGGCAAGGGCACTGTCGACAGTGCGCTGAAGACGGCCGCGGCGAAGGCAGACAAAGCGCTGAAGGACAAGTGATGAATCCGGTCGCGGTCGATCCGGAGGCGCAGACGGAGCAGATGCTCGCTCCGGCGTCGCCTCCGGCAGATCGGAGCACGGCCAGGCGTCGGCGGAAGTTGCGGGAGGGTCTCGAAGGCTGGGGCTTCGTCGTCCCGGCACTGCTGATCGTGCTGGGCCTGTCGATCTTCCCCGCGATCTGGGCGTTCTTCCTCTCGCTGCAGAAGTGGAACGGGTTCAGTCCGGCCGAGAACGTCGGCCTCGGCAACTACCAGCAGATGGTTACCGACACCGAACTGCACGACGCCTTCTTCCACACTGTGCTCTACGTGGTGCTGTTCGTTCCCACCTCGATCGGTCTCGGCCTGTTCCTCGCCGTGGCACTGAACCGCCGCATCCGTTTCATCGGGCTCTATCGAACCGCGATCTTCGTACCGTTCGTCGCCTCGGCCGCCGTCACCGGCATCCTGACCACGTATCTGTTCAATCCGCAGTTCGGCCTTGTCAACAACGTGCTGCGCGTGCTCGGCCTGCCCCAACAGGGCTGGCTGGAGAATCCGTCGCAGGCGATGGTGGTGATCACCATCATGTCGCTCTGGGGCCAGGCGGCGTTCACCACGGTGATCTATCTCGCCGCGCTGCAGGACACCCCGGCCGAGCTGTTGGAGGCGGCCCGGATCGACGGAGCCAACAAGTGGGAGGCCTTCTGGGCGGTGGTCTGGCCACAGCTGATGCCGGTGACGATCTTCGCCACGATCTGGCAGCTGATCGGCGCCATCCAGCTGTTCGATCTCGTCTACACGACCACCCGGGGCGGGCCGCTCAACGCCACCCAGACCATCGTCTACTACCTCTGGCAGACGGCGTTCCAGAAGCTCCAGTTCGGCTACGGGTCTGCCGTGGCCTACGGACTCTTCGCGCTCACGTTGATCATCACCATCGGCGTCGTCGTCTACTCCCGCCGCTCCAAGACCGACGGCTTCTGATGACCGCGATCCAGACCCGGATGCCGCAACGCACCCGCCGACGCCGTCGTTTCAGCGGCTGGCACCTGTTCCTTGCGCCGGTCGCCGTCTTGTTCGCCATCCCCTTCGTGCAGATGTTCCTCACTTCGGTGAGCCCCACCGCGGAGATCAACAGGTTCCCCCCGCGCTTCTTCCCCTCCACCATCACCTTCGATGGCTACGCGAAGCTGTTCGACCAGTCGCAGATCTTCCTCTGGCTCGGCAACACGGTGATCGTCTCCGCTTCGGCGATCGTCTCGCACCTCGTCCTGTGTTCCCTCGCCGGCTACGGATTCGCCCGACTCAAGTTCCCCGGGCGCAATTTCGGCTTCCTCGCGGTGCTCGCGACGATCATGATCCCGACGCAGCTGCTCATGATCCCGACCTACATCGTGTTCTCCCGGATCGGACTGATCGACACCCTCGGGGCCGCGATCGTGCCGTGGCTCGCGTCCGCGTTCGGCATCTTCCTGATGCGCCAGTTCTTCCTGTCCCTCCCGGCCGAGCTCGAGGAGGCCGCGCTGATCGACGGATGCACCAGGCTGCAGGTCTTCTTCCGCATCATCCTTCCGCTGGCCCGACCGGCCCTCGCGACCCTCGCGATCTTCACGCTGTTGAGTTCGTGGAACGACCTGGTCTGGCCGTTGATCGCGATCAACGACGCTCACGCCTTCACGCTGCAGCTCGGACTGGCGAACTTCCAGGGCACCCGCCGCACCGATTGGTCGCTGCTGATGGCGGGCAATGTCATCGCGACGCTTCCGCTCATCCTGTTCTTCATGTTCGCCCAGAAGCAGTTCGTCGCGACGATGACCTTCTCCGGGCTGAAAGGATGAGGCTGACGACGGAGGAGTCTGGAATGCGAATTCTCGTGGTGGGGGACGCCAACGTCGACCTCGTGCTGCGCGGAGACGTGATCCCTCGCTTCGGCCAGGCGGAACAGCTGCTGGATTCGGCCGATCTCACCCTGGGGAGCTCGGCCGGGATCGTGGCGCACGGACTCGCCCGGCTCGGGATGCCGACTGCCCTCGCGGCCATTGTGGGCGACGACGAGTTCGGTCGGCTGACCCGACGCTGGCTCGTCGACGCGGGGGTGGATGTCGCGCCCGTCGGCGTGCACCCGACGCTGCCCACCGGACTCTCGGTGATCCTCTCCGCCCCGGCCGACCGGTCGATCCTCACATTGCTCGGGTCCATTCCGACCCTCACCGCGCGCGCGGTGCTTGAAGCGGCATCCGGCGCCACCCATGCGCACTTCGCCTCGTATTTCCTGCTTCCCGATCTCGCCGCGGAACTGCCGGCGGTGCTCGGAAGCCTCCGCTCACAGGGCATCACGACGAGTCTCGACACCAACTGGGACCCGGCAGAAGAATGGGCCGGCCTCGCCGCGGTGCTGCCGCTCGTCGACATCCTGCTTCCCAACCTCGAGGAGCTGCGGGCGATCGCCGGCGTACTCGGCGTGACCGGTGACACCGACGAAGACCTGGCGCGAGGGCTCGCCGCACTCGGTCCGCGCGTGGTCGCGAAGGCGGGCCGGGAGGGCGGATGGTCCGTGGCCGCCGATTCCCCGGTCGTGCGCGCTCCGGGGCTGGTGCTCGACGCGGTAGACACTACGGGCGCCGGCGACAGCTTCGACGCGGGGTATCTCGCGGCCGTGGCAAGCGGAGTCGCCTCAGAGACCGAACGGTTGCGCTGGGCCACAGTGGCAGGGTCGCTCTCCACGCGAGCCGCCGGAGGCACGCCGGCCCAGGCGACGATGCCAGAGCTCGCCGCGCACCTCGGATGATCACTTTCGTCGCCCTCAGCCCCTCGGTGGACGTCACCTATCTCGTCGAGGAATTCGCAGAGGGCGGCACCTTCCGGCCGACTGCAGTGATGCGGGTCGCAGGAGGCAAGGCACTGAATGCGGCGCGCGCGGCCCGGGTGGTGGGGGCCTCCGTGCGGGCGGTGGCGATTCTGGGGGGTACGAGCGGAGATTTCGTGCGGCAGCAGCTCGCGGTTGCCGGGGTGCCGCTCGAGACCGTGGATGCCGTGGCGGAGACCCGCACGTGCGTGTCGGTCGCTTCGGCGGCCAGCGGGCTGCTGACCGAGCTGTACGAGCATCCGTCCGCCATCAGCACCGACGAGCTCGCCGCGCTGGAGCGCCTGCTCGGGCGCCCCGGGGAACCCGGCTGGTGGGCGATCTCCGGCGGGATGCCGTCGTCGATTCCGGTCGACGAGCTCGCCGGCATCGTGCGTCTCGGCCACTCGCTCGGACAGAACGTGGCCATCGATACGCATGGCGCGGCGCTCGCGGCGGCCCTCGATGCTCGACCAGACCTCGTGAAGGTGAACCGGCGGGAGGCGGCGGAACTGTTGGGCGCCGACGCCGACGCCGGCGCGGACGCCTTCACCCTGGCCCAGCGCATCCGCTCGGTGACCCGTGGTCGGGTGGTGATCACGGACGGCGCGGAGGGGTCGATCGCGGTCGACGACTCATCGCGCTGGCGGGCGACGTGGACCGGTGCCATCGGCCGGTTCCCGGTCGGCAGCGGTGACAGCTACCTCGGCGGGTTGCTTGCCGGCATCGACCGCGGGGATCCGTTCGACGATGCTCTCCGCCTGGCGGCCGGTGCCGCGACCGCGAACGCGCTCGTTCCCGGCGCCGGGGTCTTCACGGCCGATGCCGCCGCGCAGATCGCCGAGGAAGTCGTGGTCTCGGAGGGCTGACGCCCGCGGGCGGGGTGGTCCGTCGCGTGAACCCGTCGCGGCGGGGTTACGCCGTCGTGGAGGGAGACACGACTCCCGCCGCGAGGAGCGTAGGCCTCCGCGAGGGCGCGTAGCTCCCGCCGCGAGGGATTCACGTCGGCGGGGGCGGGGTTACGCCCCCGCGCTCGCCGCCAGCCGGTCGAAGAGCGCGTCGAGCTCTGGATCGACGATCTGCTGTTCGGGATGCGCGTCGTACCAGCCCATGATCTCTCGGGCACCCTCAGCGAATCCGATCGTGGGGTTGAACGCGGGAACCAGTGACTTCACGAGACTGTTGTCGAAGACCATCGAGTGGCTGCGGTCACCGAGGTGACCCGCTCCCATGTCGGGGTCTGCCGCGGCGATCGCGTCGGAGGTCACATGCACGATGTTGGGCACCACGCCGGCCGCATCCGCCATCAGGTGGGTGATCTGGGTCCAGCTGAGCAGCTCGTCCGAGGTGATGTGGATGGCGCCGCCGATCGTGTGCGGATTGCCGAGCAGGCCCACGAATCCGACGGCGAAATCGCGGGCATGGGTGAGGGCCCAGAGGGAAGATCCATGGTCGTGAAGCACGACCGGTGCGCCTCGGCGCATGCGGTCGATCGCGGTCCAGCCCCCGTTGAGCGGCAGGCTCGTTCGGTCGTAGGTGTGCGAGGGGCGCACGATGGTGACGGGGAACCCACTCTGGCGGTACTCCGCGATGAGCAGATCCTCAGAGGCGATCTTGTCGCGGGAGTACTGCCAGTAGGGGTTGCGCAACGGGGTCGACTCCACGATCGGCAGCCGCACCGGCGGCTTCTGGTACGCGGATGCCGAGGAGATGAACACATACTGGCCCACGCGCCCGCTGAAGAGCTCGACGTCCTGCGCGACATGTCCGGGGGTGAAGGCCACCATGTCGACCACGACATCGAACTCGCGACCGGCGAGGGCATCCGTCACCGAGGCGGGATCCCGCACATCCGCGACGAGCTCCTCTGCGCCGAGCGGCACGGGGCGAAGCGTGGACTGACCCCGGTTGAGCAGGGTCACCTTGTGGCCCTCTTCGATGGCGCGGGCGCTCGCCGCGGAGCTGATCGTTCCGGTGCCGCCGATGAACAGGATCGAGAGAGGTGTCATGCCTCTACGGTCGCCGCTGCGATGAGCTTCGTCAAGTCATCGCGGATACGTTCGAGCTCTGCTAGGGGCATCCCGAGTCGCTCGACGATCTGGGGCGGCACCGCCTCGGCCCGCGCGCGAAGGGCGGCGCCATCCTCGGTCAGTCGCACATCGAGGGCGCGCTCGTCTGTGGCGCTGCGGGCGCGCGTGACCAGTCCTGCCGCTTCGAGTCGCTTGAGGAGGGGAGAAAGCGTCGCGGGCTCGAGCAGCAGGGTTGCGCTGATGTCGCTGACCGTGCGTGGGCTGCGCTCCCACAGCGCGAGCATCACGAGGTACTGCGGATGGGTCAGGCCGAGGGGCTGGAGTACGGGTCGGTAGAGCGCGATGACGCTGCGGGAGGCGGCAGCCAGCGCGAAGCAGACCTGGCGATCGAGGGCGAGCGGATCCATGTTCCCAGCTTAGCGAGTACACTATTAGTTAGTGCACTAAGGAGTCGAAGAATGGTTGCAAAACGCCCGTGGTGGGACCGCCTGAACCGACGGCTGCTGCCCTACATCGGCCCTCCTCCGCTCGGACCGTACAACGAAGAGCCCCTGCCTCCCACTCAGGCGAAGGCCTGCCCGGTGTGTGGAAACCCGATGGTGGATCACGACGTCGAGCGGCGCGCGGATCGACCGACACAGCTGCACTGCCCCGCCTGAGGCGACAACCTCTCCGGTAGGCGTGCGCTCCGGATCGTGCGGGCACAGGGATCACTCGGCGGCGCCGGGTGGCAGCTCGGAGCGCGGAACTTCAGCCGAGCAATAGCGTGCCGAGCTCCTCTGCAGTCGCGGCGACACCGATCGTGCCGACCTGCTCGGCTACGGTGCCGTAACCCCATTCGACGAAGATCGTGGGTACCCCGTGCTCGGCCGCCCCCTGCACGTCGTGCTCGCGGTCGCCCACCATCACGGGGCGCGAGATGTCTGCGCCGAGTGCCTGCAGACGCCGCAGGGCTTCGGCGACGACATCCGCCTTTCTGCTGCGCACCTCGTCTTCCGAGGCGCCCGTGATCACCGTGAAGTAGTGTGCGAGCCCGTAGTAGTCGAGTGCGGTGGTGGCGGGCAGCTCGGGCTTCGAGGTTGCGAGGGAGACGGGGATGCCGCTCTCGTGGACGCGCTTCAGCAGCGCAGGAAGACCCGGGTACACCGAGCTGTTGAAGACCCCGGTCTGAAGGTAGTGCGGCCGGTACACGTCGAGGGCGTGATGGGCTTCGTCCACCGTCATCCCTGCCAGGTCGCGGAATGAGTCGAGGATGGGCGGTCCGACATAGGCGAGGAGCTCCGCCGGGCTCGGCACGGGTCGGCCGAGCCGCTCGAAGGTCCAGGCGAGGCTCGCGGTGATGCCGGGAGCCGAATCGATGATGGTGCCGTCGAGGTCGAAGAGGAAGCAACTCCAGTTTGTGGTCACCGTCGTAAGCCTAGGAGTTGATCGGGGCGCGCCGGCACCGCGGTCAGAACAGCCGGTGCTCGCTGTTGTCGAGGCCGCGCATGGCGTCGTAGTCCAGAAGGAGACAACGGATGCCGCGGTCCTCGGCCAGCATGCGTGCCTGTGGCTTGATCTCCTGGGCGGCGAAGACGCCGGTCACCGGCGCGAGGTGGGGGTCGCGATTCATCAGCTCGAGATAACGCGTGAGCTGCTCGACACCATCGATGTCCCCGCGGCGCTTGATCTCGATCGCCACCGAGCGGCCCGCGTCATCCTTCGCCAGGATGTCGACCGGTCCGATCGCCGTCATGTACTCGCGGCGCACCAGGTGCCAGCCGTCGCCGGCGAGCTCGATCTGCTCGGCGAGGAGCTTCTGCAGGTGCGACTCGACGCCATCCTTCTGCAGGCCGGGATCGATGCCGAGATCGTGGGCGCTGTCGTGAAGGATCTCGTGGATCGAGATCACGAGAAGGTCGGCGGTTTTCGCCTGGGTGACCTTCCAGATCTCGGCGACGCCGGCATCCGCCTGGTCGGGATCCGGCTCGATGGCGGTCACCGAGCACGGCGGGCTCATCCAGTTGAGAGGTTTGTAGCTCAGGGAGTCCGAGTGCACGAGTACACTGCCGTCTGCCTTCAGCATGAGGAGGCGCGCGGCAAGCGGCAGGTGCGCACTGAGGCGCCCCGCGTAGTCGACGGAACACCGGGCAATGACGAGACGCACCCGACGATCTTAGTTGGAGCGGGCTAGCCGGGCGTCGCGCCGGCGATGCGGTGCAGTACGACGCGGAGTTCCTCCGCCGAGAGTGCCATCCATGGGCCGCCGGGGTTGATCACCAGGCCCCCGTAGGGTGCCTGGATGGCGTCGTGGATGATCTCCGCCGCGGGTCGGGTGGCGAAGGAGTCCGCAACGTTGCGGGCGCTCACCTCCGGACCGGAGGTGAAGGCGAGCAGCACGGGGTTGCCGTCGGGGTCCACCGAGTCGCGGATGCGCACGGGCGTGCCATCCGACACCCCGGAGGCGGGAACGGAGTCGGTGTCGACCGCGAGCAGAAGCGGGCCATTCTCGGCGAGGGCGTCGAGAACCGCGGCCTTGCTGGCTGCGGGGTCCGCGATCTCGAGAGCCTGTTTCACGGCGTCGTTGCGATCCCCGCGCAGCGCGAAGGCCGCATCGCGGTTGGAGATCGCGCAGGTCGGACCGGCGGGATCGATGTAGAGCCAGCCGTAGCGCTCGGTGGAGGCCAGCTGCAATGCTCCGGCGGCCGGCTGCACGAGTGCCTGCACGTCGGACAGGTCGTCGGGATGCATCCGGTTGATCTGCTGCTGGGAGGTGAAGGCGAAGAGGGCCGGCCGACCGTCGGGACCGGTGCCCCCGGCGAACTGAAGGGTCGCGCCGGCTGGGAAGCTGTAGCTGCCGTCGGCCTCGACAGTGGGGCGGTCGGACCCGGTCGAATCGAGCAGTAGGCGCCCCTGGAGGCATCCGCGCACAACATCGAGATAGGTCGACTGCTCGGGTGTCGTTGCGAACGCCTCGACGGCCGCCCGAAGAGAGGCGTTGTCGACGGGTGCCGAATCGGAGATCGAGGGCGTCATGCTTCGACCCTAGTTCGACTGCGCCTTCGCGGGCAAAGGCTCTCGAGCGGCTCCCGACGCGAAGCCGGCGATGGCGACGAGAACGAGTACGACGAGAAGAGCGTGCAGCAGTCCCACATGCTGCCCGAGGAATCCGATGACCGGAGGGCCGACGAGGAATGCGAAATACCCGATGGTCGCCACGGCGCTCACTCGCGCGGCGGCGGTCTTCGGATCGTCTGCGGCGGCGGACATCCCCACCGGGAAGCCGAGGGACGCCCCGAGTCCCCAGAACACGACGCCGATGACGGAGATCCAGACCACGGGAACGAAGATCACCATGACCAGTCCGATGGCGGCAAGCACCGCCGATCCGCGCAGTACCGGAACGCGGCCGAAGCGGTCGAGCAGGCTGACCCCGGCGAGGCGTCCAACCGTCATGGACGCCACGAAGATGCCGAGCACGAGCGCGCCGGTGGCCTTCGTCGTGTCATGTCCCTCGACCATCGCGAGGGCGAGCCAATCGTTTGCGGAGCCTTCGGTGAAGGCCATGCCGAGCACGATGAGTCCGATGACCAGGGTGCGCGGATCCCGCCAGATGCTCAGTCGACCGCGCCAGGTCTTCGAGTGGTCGTCGTGGGCGACGGCCTCCTCGGCGATGATGTGCTCCGACTGCAGGAAACGCACCGAGACGAGAGCGCCCCCGGCGAAGATCACCGCGATGACCAGAAGGTGCACCGCAATGGGCAGATGGATGGCTTCGGCCCCAGCACCGAGGGCCGCGCCGATCACCGTGCCGAAGCTGAAGAAGGCGTGGAACACCGGCATGACGGAACGCCCGAGCACCCGCTCGTTCACCGCGCCCTGCAGGTTCATCGCGACGTCGCAGATGGAGAACATCGAGCCGAAGATGATCAGTCCGATCATGACGACCGCATAGCTCGGTCCGATGCTCACGCCGAAGCCGGCGACGGCGAACCCGACCGCGCCGACGGTGAGCACCACCGCGATGGTCCGACGGGCGCCGATGCGCGCGATGACATGGCTCGATGCCAGCAGCCCCACGATCGAGCCGGCCGCGATACCGAAGATCAGGATGCCCATCGACGAGGTGGAGACCTGCAGGGCCTCCTTGACCGCGGGGATCCGCGACGCCCAACTGGCCATGGAGAGTCCGCACAGGCCGAAGATGGCGAACAGTGCATTGCGCCAGGCGAGCACCTGCGGGCGGGAAAGCCCCGCAGAGGTAGTGGAGAGAGGCGTGGCCATGGGACCCTCTGGGAGCGACGGAATCGAATCGATTCGATCGAACCGATTCGACTACGCTAACAAACCATGGATGACACGGCAACACCCGCTCGGGCGAGGCCCAATCTCGCTTCGGTCGCTGCTCTCGCGGGAGTGTCGCCGTCTACGGCGTCCCTCGCGTTCAGCGGGTCGGGGCCGGTGTCTGACGCCACGCGCGAGCGCGTGCTGGCCGCGGCCGCCGAGCTCGACTACGCGGGCCCCGATCCTCGGGCGCAGTCGCTGCGTCGTGGGCGCTCCGGCATCATCGGGGTCGTCATCGAAGACCGTCTGCGCGATGCCTTCCGCGACCCCATGAATGTCGCGATGCTCGACGGCATAGCGGATGAGACCGGGTCCCTCGGAGCCGGCCTGCTCCTGCTCACCGAGAATGGCGAAGGCGCCGCGAGCATCCGCAATGCACCGGTGGATGCGGTCGTGCTGATCGGGTGCAGCACCAGTCTCGCCGGCCAGGTGGCGATCTTCCGGCAGCGGGGGATCGCGTTGGTGGCGATCGAGGCCGAGCCGATGGACGACGTGCTCGCGATCGACCTCGACAACCGGGAGGGCTCCCAGACTCTGGCGCGCCACCTCTCCGATCTCGGTCACAGCCGGGTGGCTTTGGTGACGCTGCCGCTGGATGCCGCCCGGTCCCGGGGACCGCTCACCGAGGCGGCGATCGGCGCGAGCACCGGATACACCGCGCTCGAACGCATCCGTGGCGTGCGAGGGGTTTTCCCAAACGCTCCGGGAGTGATGGCCGCCGCCAGCAGCATCGAAGAGGGCCTCGCGGCCGGGCTCGCATTGCTCTCCGAGGCGGGCAACCGGCCGACCGCGGTGATCGCTCAGAGCGACCTGCTCGCGGTGGGCGTGATCCGTGCCGCCGAGCAACTCGGCATCCGCGTGCCGCAAGATCTCAGCATCGTCGGCTTCGACGGGGTGAAGCTCGATGGCATCGCGCCCTACGACCTGACCACGATGGTGCAGCCCGCGGTGGAGAAGGGGCGCGCGGCGGGCCGCGGCGTGATCGCGCTGCTGAATGGGGAGCATCCCCAGCCGGTGTCCTTCGTCTCTCGCTTCCACCCGGGAACGACAACGGCTCCGCCGTCCCCGCAGTAACGAGTTTTCATGTGATTCACAAGATTGTGAATCACGAGTATGGTCAGCCCATGCCCTCCATCATCGAAGCCGCGGGTCTTCGCAAGAATTTCGGACGGGTTCACGCCCTCGACGGTCTCGACCTCGATGTTGCCGAGGGGGAGGTTCACGGCTTCCTCGGGCCGAACGGTGCGGGGAAGTCCACGACCCTTCGCGTGTTGCTCGGGCTGATCCGAGGCAGCAGCGGGGCGACAGCCGTCTTCGGCCTCGATCCATGGCGGGACTCCCTCGCGATCCATCGGCGACTCGCCTCCGTTCCCGGCGATGTCGACCTCTGGCCCGGGCTCACCGGCGGCGAGGCGATCGATCTGCTCACCTCACTCCGTGGCGGTGCGGACGAGGCATTGCGCGCCGAGCTCGTCGATGAGTTCGAGCTCGACCCGCGCGTCATCGCGCGCAACTACTCCAAGGGCAACCGGCAGAAGGTGGCGCTGATCGCGGCGTTCGCGCGACCCGCCGAGCTCTACCTCTTCGACGAACCGACGAGTGGCCTCGACCCGGTGATGGAGGCGGTGTTCCGTCGCCGGGTCGAGCTGGTGGTCGCCGGCGGGGCGACCGTGCTGCTCTCGAGCCACATCCTCAGCGAGGTAGAGCAGCTCTGCGACCGGGTCACGATCATCAGAGCAGGACGCACCGTCGAGACAGGAAGTCTCAGCGACCTTCGTCACCTGACCCGCACGACTTTCAGCGTGGTGACGGTGGCGGATGTCGCGCCGATCGCCGCTCTCGACGGAGTCCACGACGCACGCCGCGAGGGCGACAAGCTGGTCTTCGAGGTCGAGACGGATGCCCTCCCGCCGGTGCTCGCGGCACTCGCGAACTCTGGCGTGAGTGGCCTCACGGTTGCGCCTCCTTCGCTCGAAGACCTTTTCCTTCGCCACTACGGTGACGACCTCGCGCTCGGTTCAGCGAGCTCCGCCTGATGCTGCGCCTCCTTCGCTTCCAGGCCCGCCGCGATCGTCGGCAATTGTCGATCTGGATTCTCAGCACCGGACTGTTCGCGGCCTTCAGTGCGACCGCGGTGCTCTCCGAATTCGGCGGGCTCCGGGAGCGCACCGCCCTCATGACACTCGCCGCGTCGAACCCGGCCCTCCTCGCCATCCGAGGCGTTCCGGATGGTGTGGCCGAGGGGGCCGTCATCACCTTCCAGGTCTTCACCTACCTGGCGATCATGGCTGCGTTGATGAGCACCTTCCTCACCGTGCGGCACAGCCGCGGCGATGAGGAGGCCGGCCGCGCGGAACTCGTTGGAGCGACCGCGGTGACTCGGTCATCCGCTCTCATCGCCACGCTCTCACTCGGCGCCCTTGCGAACGTCGGCATCGCCAGTGCTGTTGGGCTCGGATTCGCGCTTGCCGGCCTACCGCTCGCCGGGAGCGTGCTGGTAGGGCTCGCGACCGGTGCCGTCGGTCTCGCGTTCTGCGGTATCGCCGCCGTTGCCGCACAGCTCGCCCGTTCATCTCGCGCCGCCAACGCGATCGCGGGCATCTCGATCGCGGGAGCGTTTCTGCTGCGAGCCTTCGGCGATGCTCTCGGCACGGCCAGCGACGGCCCGTTGCGCATCGCGAGCGCCTGGCCGTCCTGGCTGTCGCCCATCGGCTGGGCACAGCAGGTGCGGCCATTCGGGCGGGCTTCAGCCTGGCCTCTGTTGCTGGATGTCGCGCTGGCCGCCGTGGGCGCGGCCGTGGCTGTCATGCTCGTGCGGCGACGGGATCTCGGCTCAGGGGTCATCGGTCAACGACCGGGACCCGCCCGTGCTTCCCGCTCGCTGAGGGGGTCGCTCGGACTCGCCTGGCGGTTGCAGCGCAGCGCGATGATCGGCTGGTGCTCCGGCGCCCTGCTCCTCGGTGTGTTCGCGGGAGGGTTGGCAGAGCCCGCGGTGGCTGCGGTGGGGTCCAATGCGTCGATAAGGGCTGCCGTGCACGGGCTGGTGCCCGCCGGTACCTCGGGACTGCTCGATACCTTCGTGGCCGCGATCATGACCTTCCTTGGGGTGCTCGCCGCCGGAGCGGCAATCCAGGCTGTGCTGCGCGCGCGGTCGGAGGAGACCGACGGCCACACCGAACTCGTGGCATCGGGCGCGGTGCACCGCGGGAGGCTCATCCTCGACCCCCTCGCTGTCGCGTCGCTGTCCATCGTGGGGGTACTGGTAGTCGGCGGGGTCTCCGCCGGCGTCTCGTTCGCGGTCTCGGGCCATCCGGAACGCATCGGCAGTTCCCTCGCGGCGGCCCTCGTGCAGCTGCCCGCCGCGGCGATGTTCGCCGCGGTCAGTGCTCTCGTCCTGGTGCTCGCGCCGCGGGTCACCGTCGCGGTCGGCTGGGGGTTGCTCGCCATCGGATTCGTGTTCGCGGAGTTCGGCGGCCTCCTCGGCCTCCCCGAGTGGGTGCGGGGAATCAGTCCATTCGCGCACACCCCTGTGCTGCCCGGGTCTGGGGCTCACTGGTGGCCGGCTGTCGCGATGCTCGCCATCGCAGCCGCCGTCGCCGTCGCAGCGGCAGCCCTCACCCGCAGGAGAGACTTGACCCTATGAGCAGCGGCCCCGGAATCGACGAATTCGCCGAACAGACGGCGGCGACCCTTGCGGCCGCCGGCTTTCCGCGCATGGCCGCGCGGGTGATGATGATGCTCATGACCGAGGAGTCGGGCAGCGCCACCGCGGACGAGCTCGCCGAGCGTCTGGGGGCGAGTGCCGCAGCGATCTCCGGCGCCGTTCGCTACCTGCAGAGCCTCTCGATCATCCGACGCCACACGGTGCCGGGGACGCGACGCCATCGCTACGAACTGCCCGAGCACGTCTGGTACGCCACCTCGAGCTCACAGACACCGCTGTACACGCATCTGATCGCGCTCGCCGAGAAGGGCGCCGCGGCCTTGCCGCCGGAGTCGAAGGCCCGGGATCGCGCCGTCGAGATGGCCGACTACTTCCGGTTCATGCGGGAGCGACTTCCCCAACTCCTCGAGGAATGGCAGGCGACTCGCGCATGAAACTCACGATCCTCGGCACCTCGGCGCCGTATCCCCGCCCCGACAACCCCTGCTCGGGTTATCTCGTGCAACAGGGGCAGACCTCCATCTGGGTGGATGCCGGCACCGGCACCCTCGCGGAGCTCCAGCGGCACATCCCCCTGTCCGATCTCGACGCCATCTGGATCTCGCACGCCCACGCCGATCACACGGCCGACCTGCTGACCGCGTATTACGCGCTGCGGTTCGCCGACCTGCGGCTCCCGCATCCGCTTCCCCTGATCGGTCCTCCCGGCCTCGTCGACCGGATGGTCGGCTTTCTCGGGCATCGATCGGCGGCAGAGATCCCCGAGATCTTCGACACCACGGAGATGCGCGGCTGGCACGAGATCGTCGTCGGGGAGCTCGCCCTCGGCTGGGGCCCCCTCGATCACGGGCTGCCCGCCTTCGGGCTGCGGGTGGAGGCGGCCGGAGCGGTGCTCGCCTACTCCGGCGACTCCGCCTATTGCGAGGGGCTCGTGGAGTTGGCCGAGGGTGCGGACCTGTTCCTCTGCGAGGCCGGGGCCTCCGTGCATCCGTCCGACGGGGCGGTCCACTGCACCCCGGAAGACGCGGCGCGGCTCGCCACAGCCGCCGGAGCGAAGCGCCTGCTGCTGACCCACGTCAATGCTCCGGATGCTCGGGAGCGGGCGGTCGCCGGGTTCCCCTCGGTCGAGCTCGCAGTTCCGGGTATGACGATCGAGGTCTGACCGAGCGGTCTCCTCGCCCCCGCGAGCGCCCGGCGAACACGCTCCCTCGCAAGCCTCTATGACTTTTCCGCGCCTTCACCGGGTGGCCGATTGCACGGCTTAAGCTGGTGCCCATGACCGCCGCCTCCCCACTCCCCTCCGGTATCCATCTCGAAGAACTCGACCCGGCGGTGCGTCCGCAGGACGACCTGTTCCGGCACGTGAACGGCAAGTGGATCGACCGCACCGAGATCCCCTCCGACAAGGCGCGCTACGGCTCATTCCACGTTCTCGCGGAGGAGGCCGAGAAGGCAGTGCGCGAGATCATCGAAGAGGCGCAGGGCTCCGCCGTCGGCACCGAGGAGCGCAAGTTCGGCGACCTCTACGCGAGCTACATGGACGAGGCACGCATCAACGAACTCGGGGCCGCGCCGCTCGCCAAGGATCTCGCCTCCGTCGACGCGATCAGCGACATCCCGAGCTTCCTCGAGACCCTGGGACGCCTCGAACGGCAGGGAGTCAGCGGCTTCTTCCAGCTCTACATCGACAACGACCCGGGCAACCCGGAACGCTACATCGCGCTCTTCGAACAGGGCGGGCTCGGCCTCCCCGACGAGAGCTACTACCGCGAGGAGAAGTTCGCAGACATCCGAACCGCCTATGTCGGTTACCTGGAGAAGATGCTCTCCCTCGCCGGGCTGCAGCACGCGCGCGAACGTGCCGAGCACGTGCTCGACCTCGAGACCGCCATCGCCGGGTTCCACTGGGACAACGTGAAGTCCCGCGACTCCGAGAAGACCTACAACCTCAGCACCTGGGCGGCGCTCGTGACTACCGCATCAGAGGCGACCGACGGCCCGGACCTCAACCGCTGGCTCGATGCACTTGATGCCCCGGCCGGGGTCTTCGATGAGCTGGTGCTTCGGCAGCCGTCGTTCCTCGAGGGAGTCGCGTCGCTGCTGGATGCCGGGCACCTCGAGTCCTGGACCGACTGGCTGCGCTGGCAGGTCGTCCGCTCGTCCGCCGCCTACCTGTCGGACGACTTCGTGGAGGCGAACTTCGACTTCTACGGGCGCACTCTCACCGGCACCCCCGAACTCCGCGACCGCTGGAAGCGTGGCGTCTCGCTCGTGGAGGGCGCGATGGGTGAGGCGGTCGGCCGCATCTACGTCGACCGTCACTTCCCCCAGGGAGCGAAGGCCGCGATGGACGTGCTCGTCGGCAACCTTGTGGAGGCGTATCGCCAGAGCATCACCGGGCTGGCCTGGATGACCGCGGCGACCCGCGTGCGTGCCATCGAGAAGCTCGACAAGTTCACGCCGAAGATCGGCTATCCCGTGAAGTGGCGCGACTACTCGTCGCTCGAGATCAGCGCCACCGATCTCATCGCGAATGTTCGGGCGACCAGCGAGTTCGAATTCCAGCGAGAGCTCGGCAAGATCGGAACTCCGCTCGACCGCGACGAGTGGTTCATGACCCCGCAGACCATCAACGCCTACTACAACCCCGGGTTCAACGAGATCGTGTTTCCCGCGGCCATCCTGCAGTATCCATTCTTCGACGAGACCCGCGATGCCGCGGCCAACTACGGCGCGATCGGAGCGGTGATCGGACATGAGATCGGCCATGGATTCGACGACCAGGGTTCGAAGTACGACGGCGACGGCCGACTCACCGACTGGTGGACCGCAGCCGACCGCGAGGCGTTCGAGAAGCTCACGGGTTCGTTGATCGAGCAGTACAACGAACTCGCCCCCCGCCAGGTACCCGACCATCACGTGAATGGCGCTCTCACCATCGGCGAGAACATCGGCGACCTCGGCGGTCTGTCGATCGCGTGGAAGGCCTACCTGATCTCCCTCGACGGCGAGCAGCCTCCGGTGATCGACGGGCTGACCGGCGCGCAACGGTTCTTCCTCTCCTGGGCGCAGGCGTGGCAGCAGAAGGGTCGCGATGAGGAGGTCATCCGACTCATCTCGATCGACCCGCACTCTCCCAACGAGTTCCGGTGCAACCAGATCGTGCGCAACATCGACGGCTATTACGACACCTTCAACGTCACCGCATCGGATGAACTCTGGCTCGACCCGGAAGAGCGCGTGACCATTTGGTAGTTGGCACCCGGGATCACGAGCGCCGGGAGCGACTGCGCGCCCCACGCGTCGGTCGTCACCGCGGAGTCGGCGGAGCCGAGAGCTTCTCCGGCGGCTTCACCGCGCTCGCCCAACTGGCCTACTCCGGGGCGACGGTCTCCGCCAGCGTCATCGACCTGCGCAGCGGTGTCACGCTGGTGTCGATCGACGATCGGGTCGCGATGCCTACCGCGAGCGTCGGAAAGATCCTCTTGCTCATCGAGGTCGCGGCCCGCATCACCGCCCGCGACGCTGCCGGCTTCGGCATCCTCGACAAGACGCCGGGGGATGCCGTCGGCGATTCCGGCATCTGGCAGCGATTGCAGGCGCCGGCGCTGCCGGTGACCGACCTCGCGCTGCTCGTCGGAGCCACCAGCGACAACCTCGCGACGAACGTGCTGCTGCGGCAGGTGGGTCTCGACTCCGTGCGGGCCCGTGGCGAGTCACTCGGGCTCTCGCGCACCGCTCTGCTCGATCTGGTGCGGGACCATCGCGGTCCGGATGACGCGCCGCAGCTCTCCATCGGATCCGCCGCCGAACTCTCGTGGTTGTTCTCCGCCCTCGCCCGCGGCCAGGTCGTCGACGCGGTCACGAGCAAGCGCGTACTCGGCTGGCTGTCCCACAACGCGGACCTCTCGATGGTCTCGAGCGCATTCGGGCTCGATCCGCTCTCCCACCGCACTCCCGATTCGGGACTGCAGTTGATCAACAAGACCGGCACCGACGTGGGAGTGCGGTCGGAGGCCGGTCTGCTGAGCGGATCCCGAACCGGCGTTGCGTACGCCGTCACTGTGCAATTCGGCGGTGCCGATCTCGCTGCGCGGCTCCGTGTGCTCGAGGCGATGCGCACTTTCGGGTTCGATCTGCTGGAGTACGTTTTTTAGCACCCCCCGTTCGAGTGGTACTCATACGGGGCACAGTTCGTGTAACGTTCCCTGAAGCACGGTTGTCTGAACCCGAAATCCACGCCGCGCTAAATTACAGCAGTCCCCCACCCGAAACCCATCGGTTACCCAGCCGAACTGACGCCCCCGACGTCTGCATGACAGCCTCCCCAACGCCTCCCGAAGCGTACAGAGGCAACACTGTAATGCTCTCTGCCGAAGGCCGACGTAAATCTCCACTACCCAGGAGCACGTCATGAAGAGAACCCTTGCCGCAATCACGACGATCGTGATCGCGGTCGGCCTTGCCATCACCGGAGTGTCCACCGCCAATGCGGACGATGTTGTCCCTCCGGTCACCTCCGACGCGTCGCCGGCAGCAAGCCAGGCGGTAACGGATGTCCCGGCCCCGGCGCCATCGGTTACCCCTGCGGCCAAGGCGTCCACGCCCTATCCCTCCGCATCGCCGAGCCCGAGCCCGACCCCGAGCCCGTCGGCTTCGCCGAACCCGTACCCCACTCCCACGCCTACCTCGACATCGGTCCCGACCGCGGGAAACGGCCGCTGTCTCCCCGCATCCGCCGTGGCGTACACCTATGACCCCGCCACAAACAGTGGGTCGGTGACAGTCACGGCTCAGCCGTACTTCAGCACGCTGCTGTGTGACCCCATCTTCATCACCGCGGCGAGCTGGAAGTACACGACGACGGCCTTCTGGCCACAGGTGCTCGACTCCTCGAAGACGAACAAATTGCTCGTCGACAAGGTCGGCACCTACGCGTATGGCGCCGAAGTGACCTGCGGCCAGGGTGACATCTACGCGCGCACCGGCTCCTACATCGTGCCGACCCCCACCCTGGATGGCCCCCACGCCTGGGAGAAATTCCTCAGCGGAATGGGTCTGAAGACGACCACCCCCGGAAGTACCTACGTGCAGACGCCGGTCGGCTGCGCCGAGATCCCGACCCTTCCCCTCGTGGACCCGGCCCCGGTGACCTTCGTCGACACCTGCGGCACCGAGGGTGACAAGGTGGTGATCCCCGCTCTGACGAGCGAGGACCACTTCACCTACTCGACCTCCGACGTCACGTCGAAGAGTGGCGTGCGCACCGTCACCGTGACTGCTGCGCCGGGCGAGGGCTACGGCTTCGGCTCGAACGCCGTAACCTCTTGGTCTCACGCCTTCAAGACCGATGCACAGAACAACTGCGTGACGATCCCCGGTGGTCCAGAGGCGGTCGGCCAGACCTGCGCTGTGTCCGCCGACGGAGCGGTCAGCGGCTACCTCACGGTCGCACCGGTCACGGGAGTGGTCTACACGATCCACCCGGTCACCCCGACGGGCGCCGACATCACGGTGACCGCAGAGAAGACGAACGTGGCACCGGGTGAGTACCTGATCACAGCGGCGGCAGAACCGGGCTACATTCTCTCCGGGGTCACCGAGTGGCAGCGCACGGTCGAGGACAACGCGGTGGACTGCAGCCTGCCGACCGACGCGTTCCTGCCGTCATCCGTGAGCTGGGTGGGTCAGACCTGCTCGGCGGGCGGAACGGTCAGCGGCTACATCGCCATCGATCCGACGGACTTCCTCAACTACTTCGTCGGCACCACCCAGCTGGTCTCCGCTCGCACGGCCTTCGCGCCGGGAACCTACATCGTGACGGTGGTTGCTCCTCCCGGAGACACCATCGACGGTCCTTCCAGCTACACGGCGACCATCACCCGCCCGAATACCAGCTGCGGAAACCTGGAATCGCAGAGCCTCACCACGCTGGCCTTCACCGGCTTCGACTCGGGAGCCGGCTACCTCGCGGTGGCCTCCGCATTCCTGATGCTCGGAACGGCACTGGTGTTCGGCGCACGTCGCAAGGGCAAGGCGAAGGCCTAAGCGACTAAGACCACACGCCCCGCACTGACCTCTGGTCGGTGCGGGGCGTGTTCTTTGTACGGGGGAGGCCCGTGCGGCAGGGTCGGCTGTCCGTGCTGTCACCGAGCCGCGCGAACTGCCGAAGGCTCAGGCCTGAAGGTCGCCGCGAGCCTCTTCGACCGGGGTCGCAGCCGACACGTCGATGCCGAAGAGTGCGGTGACGGCGTCGCTGAAAGACTGGGCCTCTCCGGCCCGAGCAAGCTCCCTGGCGCGGACCGATGGCGTGTGCAGAAGCACCCCGGTGAGGTGGCGCAGTGCAGCCTCGACCCGTCCGTCCTCGTCGCCCCGTGTGCGCGCCCGTGCGATCTCGGTCTCCAGTAGTCCGAAGACGTGGGTGCGGAGAGCCACCACCGCGGGGGTGAGCTGTTGCTCGGTGGTCGTCGCGGCGAACTCGGAGGCCGCGCTCGAGACGAGGGCGCGGGCATCCGTCGTCGCGGTGAGTTCCTCCAGGGGCGCATGCAGGCTGATGGTCTCGAGGTCGAGCAGTTCGATGCCCGCCACGGTCGCAACATCGGGGTGCACGTTGCGCGGCAACCCGAGGTCGATCACGATGCGACGCGCGTTTCCCCCAGAAGGAGACAGGTGAGCCGCGGAGACGACCGGTGCTTCGGTGGTGGTGCAGGTGATCACGACATCTGCCGCGGCAAGGGCGGCGACGAGGTCGATGCTCGCCGTGAGCCCGAGCCGCAGGGCGAAGCGCGCTGCGCGGCCGGACGGGGAGTACACCGTGACATCCTCCGCCCCACGGTCGCGGAGCGCGGCGACGGTCGTGGCGGCATACTGGCCGGTGCCGACGATCAGCACCCGGGTGGCCGACCAGTCCGCGATGCGACTGGAGGCGAGTTCGAGCCCGAGGCGAACGAGCGATCGGCCCGCGCCGCCGATGGCGGTCTGGTTCTTCACCTCGCGCGAGGTGTTGGCCGCCTTCTGGAAGAGGCGCTCGAGCGCGGATGAGGTGGTGCCTGCTGCGCGCGCCTGCTCGAGGGCGCGGCGCACCTGGCCCGAGATCTCGTCTTCGCCGACGATCACCGACTCCAGGCCGGAGCTGACCGAGAAGAGATGTTCCGCCACGTCGTCGCCGCTCAGCACCGCGACCGTCTCGCGCAGTGCCGCGGGATCGATGCCACTGGCGGCACTGATCACCTGCACCGAGTTCTCCACCGCGACGGCCGTTGCGGCGGTGAGCGGCTCATCGATTTCGAGGTAGGCCTCGAAGCGATTGCAGGTGGCGAGCACGACCGCTCCGGAGACGAAATCACCGTCATTGACCAGGATGCCCGCCGCCTGCGGTGCACCGACAGAGAGCTTTTCGAGAATCTCGAAGCTCGCGTTGCGATGGTTGGCGGTCAGACACAGAAGCACCTCCCCAGCCTACGTCCGGTCGCGACGGTCCAGCGGCGTCAGGCACTCCCAGCCCCCTCGCCCATACTTAATCTCGTGAACCTCCCAGCCAGCCATCCCCTTATCGACGGCCGAACGGCTGACTCTCCGCTCATCCGGGCCTACCGCGGGGATCGTCCCCAGACCACCCCGGTCTGGTTCATGCGCCAGGCGGGACGCTCGCTGCCCGAGTACCGCGCCCTTCGAGTCGGCACCAAGATGCTCGATGCCTGTCTCGATCCGGAGCTGTCGAGCGAGATCACCCTGCAGCCGGTGCGGCGCCACGGCGTGGATGCCGGCATCTTCTTCAGCGACATCGTCGTGCCGCTCAAGCTCGCCGGTGTGGATGTCGACATCGTGCCTGGTCGCGGGCCGGTGCTCGGGGCCCCTCTCCGCACCGCGGCGGACATCGCGGCACTCCGCCCCCTCGAACCGGATGCCCTCGCCCCCATCACCGAAGGGGTCGCGCGCACGGTCGCGGAGCTGGGCCACACCCCGTTGATCGGATTCGCCGGCGCCCCGTTCACGCTCGCCGCCTATCTGGTCGAAGGTGGGCCCTCGAAAGACCACCTGCGCGCCCGCACCCTCATGCACGCGGAGCCCGCGACCTGGGATGCCCTGCTGCGCTGGGCGGCGGATGTCACCGGGGCCTTCCTCCGCGCGCAGGTGCTCGCCGGCGCGAGCGCGGTGCAGCTGTTCGACTCCTGGGTCGGCTCGCTCTCCGTCGCCGACTACGAGGGCCGCGTCGCGCCGTTCTCCCGGCAGGCGATCGCGCATGTCGCAGACCTCGGCGTGCCGGTCGTGCACTTCGGGGTGGGCACCGGCGAATTGCTCCGGTCGATGCACGCGATCGGCGTGGATGTGATGGGTGTCGACGATCGGCTGCCGCTCGATACGGCATCCGCTCGTCTCGGTGCTGCGGTGCCCCTGCAAGGCAACATCAATCCCGCTCTCCTCGCCGCGCCGTGGCCGGTGCTCGAGGCCCACGTGCTCGACGTGATCGAGCGGGGGAGGGCCGCCAGCGCCCACGTGCTGAACCTCGGGCATGGCGTGCCACCGGAGACGGACCCCGACGTTCTCAGCCGCATCGTGCGGCTCGCCCACTCGCCCGTCGTCGTCGATGCCTAGCGCGATCATCGTCGGTGGCGGAATCGCCGGCCTGGTGATGGCTCGCGAGCTGGTGCTCGGCGGTCTCGATGTGACGCTGCTGGAGGCATCAGACCACCTCGGCGGCAAGATCGCCCGGCACACCGTGGCCGGAATCGAGCTGGATGCCGGTGCCGAGAGTTTCGCGACCCGCCGAGATACCGTCGCCGGGCTGGCCCGTCAGCTCGGCCTCGAGGCGGCCGTCACCCCACCGAATCCGCAGGGCGCGTGGCTGCAGACCGCACAGGGGAAGGCGTTTCCCCTGCCCAAGACCGGCATCCTCGGCATCCCGGGAACCGCGCTCGCCGCCGACGTGATCGCCGTCGTCGGCTTCTGGGGCGCCTTTCGCGCCCAGCTCGACGAGCTCATGTTCGGCTTCGCCGGCTCGAAGGAGAAGAATCTCGGGCGGCTGGTGCGCCGACGGATGGGACGCCGCGTACTCGAACGGTTGGTCGCGCCGGTGACGCTCGGCATCCATTCCCGGCATCCCGACGAGTTGGACATCGACGTCGTTGCCCCGGGACTGCGCATGGCGATGCTCGCCACCGGCTCGCTCTCGCACGCCGTGCGCTCACTGCGGAGTGCCGCACCGGCCGGCACCGCGGTGTCGGGGTTGGTGGGGGGCATGTTCGGCCTGGTCGAGGTGCTGACGAGGGATCTCGAACGATTCGGCGTCTCGATTCGACTCGACTCCCCGGTTGCCGCGGTCGACGCATCGACGGTGACACTGGCCGCGGGCGGCATCCTCGAGGCAGACATCGTGGTGCTCGCGACCCCCCTCGCCTCGGGGGAGGCGCCGGCGATCGTGCTCGCCACCCTCGTCGTGGACGCCCCGGAGCTGGACGCCGCCCCGCGCGGCACAGGCATGCTGGTGGCCCGTGACCCCGCAGACTCGCGGTTGCGGGCCAAAGCGCTGACCCATGCGACCGCCAAGTGGGACTGGCTCGCCGCACGCGTTCCGCCCCACCGTCACGTGCTTCGGCTATCGTATGACGGGGCGGCAGCGGGATCGGCAAGCGACGCCCAGTTGCGCGAATGCGCTCTGCGAGATGCGGGTGCTCTGCTCGGGGTGGGCATAGACGAGGCATCCGTGGTGGCCTTCGCCCGGGTCGACTGGAACGCTCCGGCGCACGGTGCCGAGGCGATCGACGGGGTGACGGTGGTGGGCGAGGGTGCAGCCGGCACCGGCCTCGCCGCTGTTGTCGCTCACGCTCGGCACGAGTCTGGACGTTTGCTGGAAGAGGTAGTGCACTAGCCTCCGGGGGCTACTGTGGAACTGACCCCCAGACATATGCCCATTCGGGCACGCACAGGACGGAGCAAATCATGCGAGGCAAAATTCTGCTCGTCGTCGGACTGGCCGCCGGCTATGTGCTCGGCGCCAAAGCCGGACGCGGTCGCTACGAAGACATCAAACAGGCCACCAGCAAGCTGTGGGGAGACCCGCGGGTGCAGCGCCAGGTGAAGAACGTCGAAGGACGGGCCAAAGATTTCGCCAAGGACAAGGCCCCGGAGGTCGTCGACTTCCTCAGCGACGGTGCCAAGAAGGTCGTGTCGCAGATTGGCAAGTCCGGATCGTCGAAGTCCCCGGCGTCACGCTCGGCGGCGGCGGCCAAACCGGCATCCGCCAGCGGAAAGTAGTTCGATAGTGAACGACGACACCACGTCGCGAAAGTCGCTCTTCGCCCTGATCGCGGACCTTCCCAGGCTCGTCATCGGACAGGTGAAGAACGAGATCGAGCAGTTCAAGAGCGAGTTGATCGCGAAACTGAAGCACGCGGGCATCGGCGTCGGCCTCTTCGCCGGCGCCGGATTCGTCGCGTTCTTCCTCTTCGCCGTGCTCATCGCTGCGGCGATCCTGGCCTTCGCCACCATCGTGCCGGGCTGGCTCGCGGCGCTCATCGTCGCCGCCATCCTGCTGGTGATCGTGGTGATTCTCGTGCTCGTCGGGTTGCGCCAGGTTAAACAGGGCGTGCCGCCCGCACCCACCGAGACGATCAAGAGCGTGAAGAAAGACGTCAACACCCTCAAAGGGCTGGGAAAGCGGGAGAACCGATGACTGACACCTCACCGATCGAGTCGATCGAGACCCGTATCAGGACCAACCGCTCCGAGCTCGAAGAGACCCTCGACGCGATCGAAGACAGACTCAATGTGCCGAAGCAGGTCGGCAAACTGACAGCTAAAGCGCAGTCCTCGTACGAGGAGAACCCCGTACCGTGGATCATCGGAGCGACCGCAGCCGTGGTCGTCATCGGCGGCATCGTGGCCTGGGCGATCTTCGGCAACGACTAGATACTTCTTACGACGTCGATTCGCTACGACCTGTAGCGAGCACTCTCCCGCACAGGCGCACGGCCGCTTTTTGTTCTCGCAGCGATGCGGGGGAGGATAGACGGCATGAGCACCACCCCGACCCCGAACGGGCATCCCCTCGGCGAGCCTGCGACCACCGAAGACCACACCACGACGGGCTACACCCTCTGGGCGGTCTTCCGCCGGGACGGCGGGGCGCCGGCCGGTGACGACGTCGCGTCCGTGTCCAGCGCGGTCGCCGAGGTGGAAGCAGCAGGAGTCACCGTGCGTGGGTTCTACGACGTCTCGAGTCTCCGCGCCGACGCCGATTTGATGATCTGGCTCCACGGTGGCACACCCGAGACCCTGCAGTGGGCGCTGCGCGAACTTCGTCGCAGCACCTTGCTGCGCACCCTGCTTCCCACCTGGAACGCGATGGGCGTGCACGTCGACGCCGAGTTCTCGGCCAGCCACCGGCCCGCGTTCATGCGGGACAAGGAGCCGGAAGCCTGGCTCACGGTCTACCCCTTCGTGCGCTCCTACGAGTGGTACATCCTGCCAGAGGAGGAACGCCGCGGGATGCTGGCCGACCACGGACGCAAGGGCGGCGCCTACCCGCAGGTGCTCGCCAACACCGTGGCATCCTTCGCCCTCGGCGACTACGAGTGGATCCTGGCGCTCGAAGCGCCTCAGCTCGTCGACCTCGTCGATCTGATGCGTCACCTCCGCCAGACCGAGGCGCGGCGCCACGTGCGCGAAGAGGTGCCGTTCTACACGGGACGTCGCATCGCCGTCTCCGAGATCGCAGAGGTGCTGCGATGAGCATCACCAATGGTGAGCTGGCCGGTGAGCTCGTTCGAGGAGCCACGGATGCGGCGAAGCACGGCCCGAAGCACGTGACCGAACCGACCGCCTATGACGCCATTTTGCTCGCGAGCTTCGGCGGTCCGGAAGGCCAGGACGACGTGATCCCGTTCCTGCGCAACGTGACCCGCGGTCGGGGCATCCCCGATGAACGTCTCGAAGAAGTTGCGCACCACTATCGCGCGTTCGACGGCATCAGCCCGATCAACCAACAGAACCGCGAGCTCAAGGCCGCACTCGAGGCGGAACTCGAGCGCCGCGGTATCGACCTCCCGGTGCTGTGGGGCAATCGCAACTGGGCCCCGTTCATCCGCGATGCGGTCGCCGAGGCGAACGAGCGAGGCTTCACGAAGCTCATCGCCATCGGCACGAGCGCCTACAGCTCGTATTCCAGCTGCCGCCAGTACCGCGAGGACTACGCGGCTGCACTCACCGACACCGGTCTCGACGGCGTGATCCAGATCGACAAGGTTCGCCAGTTCTTCGACCACCCCGGGTTCGTCACACCCTTCATCGATGGGTTGCGCACCGGTCTCGCCGAAGTCGCAGCAGCCGGCATCCCGCTCAGCGAGACCCATGTGCTGTTCTCCACCCATTCGATTCCGTCGACGGATGCCGCGAAGAGCGGCCCCTCGTTCCGCGGGTTCGGCGAAGGCGGCGCCTATGAGGCGCAGCACCGGGCGGTCGCGGAGGTCGTGATCGCGGCCCAGGACGGGAACGGCCCTGAAGCGGCAGTTCCCGCTGCGACCGCAGAGCGAGTCGCTCATTCGGCGGTGGAGTGGAGCCTCGTGTTCCAGTCGCGCAGTGGACCCCCCACCCAACCCTGGCTCGAGCCCGACATCAACGATGCCATCCGTGATCTCGCGGCGGCCGGAATCCGCGCGGTCGTGATCGTGCCCCTCGGGTTCGTGAGCGACCACATGGAAGTGAAGTGGGATCTCGACACCGAGGCGATGGAGACCTCGAACGAGCTCGGCGTGCTCGCCATCCGTGTGCCGACGCCGGGTATCCACGCGGCTTACGTCTCCGGGCTCATCGACCTCGTGCTCGAGCGCCGCGACGGTGTGCCGGCGGCGGAGCGACCCTCCCTCACCGCACTCGGTCCCTGGTACGACGTGTGCCGGTCGGGCTGCTGCGAGAATGTGCGCCTCGGATTCAAGCCCGCCCTCGCGGGGCAGACTCCGTGAGTGGATCCGGCGGCACGCTGCGCATCGGCACCCGCGGAAGCGCTCTGGCCCTTGCCCAGACCGGTGTGGTCGGAGCCGCCGTGGCAAAGGCATCCGGTCTCGAGGTGGAGATCGTGCCGATCGCCACCGAAGGAGACCACTCGACGGCGTCGCTCGCGACCCTCGGCGGCACCGGTGTCTTTGCGAGCGCGTTGCGCGAAGCGCTCCTCGCCGAGACCTGCGACCTCGTCGTGCACTCGCTCAAGGACCTGCCCACCGAGGCCTACCCGGGGTTGCGCATCGGCGCCATCCCGAAGCGGGCGGATGCCCGGGACGCTCTCTGCGCGCGCGACGACCTCACTCTCGAGGCCCTGGCGCCCGGGGCGCGAGTCGGCACCGGTTCGCCGCGCCGCGCCGCGCAGCTGCGGGGCTGGCGCCCCGACGTGGAGGTCGTCGACATCCGCGGCAATGTAGACACGCGCCTGCGCAAAGTAGCCGAGGGCGAGCTCGATGCGGTGGTGCTCGCCGCCGCCGGTCTCGGGCGCATCGGTCGGCTCGACGCGGTCTCGGAGTACTTCGAGCTCGGCAAGTGGGCGACGGCGCCCGGCCAGGGGGCCCTGGCGATCGAGGTGCGCGAGAGCTATTCGAGTACCTTTGCGGCAATGTTGAAGGCCATCGATCATCCGTCCACCCGTCTCGCCGTGCTGGCAGAGCGCGCGGTCCTCGCCCGGCTTGAGGCCGGCTGCGCCGCGCCGATCGGGGCCGCGGGCGTCGTCGACGGCGAAATACTCTTCCTCACCGCCACGGTGTACGCACCCGATGGCACGAGTTCGGTCACCAGTTCGCACGCGCTGGTGCTCGAGGGCAACCCGGCCGAGCGCGCCCTCCTTCCGGCGGAGCTCGGGGACCGGGTCGCCGACGAGCTCCTCGCCCTCGGCGCCGCCGACATCGCTCCGATCGGATCCCTCACGTGAACCCCTACCGCAGCCTCAAGCCCCTCTCCGGATGGCGCGTGCTCGTGCCGCGCGGCGGCAACTGGGGTGACGGCGTCGCCGCCAACCTGCGCACCTACGGTGCCGTGCCGGTGATCGCGCCCATGATCAACTTCGCCAGCGCCGAGAACGCGATGGAGCTCTCCGATGCGCTCAAGCGCCTCGAGCAGGGTCGTTTCGACTGGTTGGTCATCACCAGCGCCACGACCGTGGATGTGCTGATCAGCCAGCAGGTGACGATCCCGCCGACAACTCGCATCGCGGCCGTCGGCGAGACGACAGGCGCCGCACTCACCCTCGCCGGCTATCAGGTCGACTTCGTGCCGGAGAGTGACAACTCCGCCAGGGGGCTCGTGAAGGAGTGGCCGGCCTCCGACATCGTCGGGCGGGTGCTCATCCCGCAGTCGGACATCGCCGAACCGACCCTCGTCGCCGGCCTCGCCACCCTGGGTCTCGAGGTCGAGTACGTCTCTGCCTACCGCACCGTCGGGGTGCCGGTGTCGGAGCATGTGGCCGCGGATGTCGCATCCGGTCGCATTCGCGCCGTGCTCATCACCTCCGGCAGCGTCGCCCGCCAGGTGCAGGCCCAGCTCGCACCTCTGCCAGAAGACACGGTGGTGGCGGCCATCGGCCCGCGCACGGCATTCGATGCCCGTGCTGCCGGGCTCACCGTGCACGTGATCGCGGAATTCCGCTCCGCCAGTTCCCTCGTCGAGGGTCTCGCGGAATATGTGATCGCCCATGGCTCCGATCACGGTGACGACCAGGGAGCCGCGTCGTGACCGGCCCGAGCATCCGTCCCCGGCGATTGCGGGCGACGCCGGCGATGCGCCGGCTGGTCGCGGAGACCCGGATTCATCCGGCGGAGCTGGTGCTGCCCATGTTCGTGCGCGAGGGCATCCGTGAGCCGGTGCCGATCTCCTCGATGCCCGGTGTGGTCAACCACTCTCTCGACTCGCTGCGGCGCGCGGCGGTCGAAGCCGCCGAGGCGGGAGTCGGGGGTGTGATGCTGTTCGGCATTCCCGAGCACAAGGATGCCATCGGCTCCGGCGCGACCGCGGACGACGGAATCCTCAACCTCGCGACCCGTGCCGTCGCCGCCGAGGTCGGCGACGCCGTCGTGGTGCAGACAGACCTCTGCCTCGACGAGTTCACCGACCACGGCCACTGCGGGGTTCTCGCCGCGGACGGCAGCGTCGACAACGATGCCTCCCTGTTGCGGTACCGGGATATGGGCGTCGCGCAGGCCGCTGCCGGATCGCAGCTGCTGGGGCTCAGCGGCATGATGGATGGCCAGGTCGCCGCAGTTCGCGACGCCCTGGACAGCAACAGCTTCGCCGGCACCGCCATCCTCGGTTATGCCGCCAAATACGCCTCGGCGTTCTACGGCCCGTTCCGGGAGGCCGTCGACTCGTCGCTCGTTGGCGACCGGCGCACCTACCAACTCGATGCCGGCAACCGCCGCGAAGGCCTCCGAGAGGTGCTGCTCGACGTCGAAGAGGGCGCCGACATCGTGATGGTGAAGCCCGCCATGAGCTTCCTCGACGTGCTGGCCGACGCCGCTGCCGTGAGCCCGGTTCCCGTCTGGGCCTACCAGGTCTCCGGCGAGTACGCGATGATCGAGGCCGCGGCGGCCAACGGCTGGATCGATCGCCGCCGCGCGGTCGAGGAGTCGGTCGTGAGCATCAAACGTGCCGGGGCGGACGCGATCCTCAGCTACTGGGCCGTCGAACTGGCGGGGTGGCTGCGCTGATGCAACTGTGTTTTCTGATGGGACTGTATTTCTGATGGGACTGTGCTTCTGATGGGCGCGAACGAGACCTACTTCACCCGGGCGAAGCTCTCCATCCCCGGTGGGGTGAATTCGCCGGTGCGGGCTTACGGCTCGGTCGGCGGAACTCCCCGGTTCATGGTGTCGGCGAGGGGCGCATACATCACCGATGCCGACGGGCGCGAATATGTGGACCTCGTCAGCTCGTGGGGGCCGGCAATTCTCGGCCACGCGCATCCGTCCGTCATCAAGGCGGTGCAGGATGCCGCGGCTCGAGGGCTGTCGTTCGGGGCATCCACTCCCGGCGAGACCGAGCTGGCCGAACTCGTGCGCGAGCGCGTGCGGGTGGAGGAGACGAACAGCTCCGGCCAGTCGACCGGGTCGGTTCAGAAGGCGATCGAGAAGATCCGTCTCGTGTCGACCGGCACAGAGGCGACCATGACGGCCATCCGCCTCGCTCGGGGATTCACCGGGCGCGAGCTTCTGGTCAAGTTCGCCGGCCACTACCACGGGCACTCCGACGCCCTTCTCGCGGAGGCTGGATCCGGTCTCGCGACTCTCACCATGCCCGGCTCGGCCGGGGTCACCGCCGCGACCGCCGCTCAGACGATCGTGCTGCCGTACAACGACCTCGATGCGGTACGCGCGCTCTTCGCCGTGCAGGGCAGCAAGATCGCCGCGGTGATCGTGGAGGCGGCATCCGCCAACATGGGGGTCGTGCCGCCGGATCGCGGATTCAACCGCGAGCTCGCAGCCATTGCTCGGGAGAACGGTGCTCTCGTCATCTTCGACGAGGTGCTCACCGGATTCCGGGTGGGCCCGGCCGGCTGGTGGGGCCTCGAGGCCGCGCGAGTCGTGCCCGACGGCGCGGGGTGGATCCCTGATCTCTTCACCTTCGGCAAGGTCATCGGGGGCGGAATGCCTCTCGCCGCGCTCGGCGGCAGGGCCGACGTGATGGACTTCCTCGCGCCACTCGGTCCGGTCTATCAGGCCGGCACTCTCAGCGGCAATCCGGTGGCGGTGGCCGCCGGAATCGCCACGCTCCGAGCGGCGGATGCCTCGGTCTATGCCCGCCTGGACGCCGTCGCCGACCAGCTCGCCTCCGCCGTATCGACCGCCCTCGGCGCCGAGGGTGTCGAGCACTCCGTGCAGCGCGCGGGCAACCTGTTCTCGTTCGCGTTCGCTTCCACAAAGCCGCGCAACTACGACGAGGTGCGAGCGCAGCAGTCCTTCCGCTATCCGCCGTTCTTCCACGCGATGCTCGATGCGGGGGTGTCCCTTCCGCCCTCGGTCTTCGAGGCTTGGTTCGTCACGGCCGCACACGACGAGGCGGCGGTGTCGCGCATCCTCGAGGCGCTGCCGGCGGCCGCGAAAGCGGCGGCTGCGGCGGTGCCCGCGTAGGCTCTTTCGACGGTCGAGCGGCCGTCTGCGAGGTGCTTTCGGGGTCGAGTGGGCCGTGCGCGGCGGCGCTCTCGATGGGCAGCCTGCTCGACAGGCAGGAGACGCGGGAGACTCGCGGGTGACCAGCGCCCCCTCAGCCGAGAAGGGCGGACACCAGCACGAAGAGCAATCCGAGAAACGGCGGGACGCCCTGGATGAGGGCCGATCGGCGTGTCGTCTTGGACGACAGCAGCAGCACAAGCGCCGCGAGCACCATGCTGCCGGCGCCGACGACCATCAGTGTGATCGCCACGGGCAGGGAGACGGCGAGCATGGCGACTCCGAGCCCGGCCTCCACCGCGAGGAAGAGGTTGTAGAACCCCTGGTTGAAGGCCATCGGCTTGATGGTTTCGGCATCCGCCTGACTGCGGATGCCGAAGATCTTCCAGGTGGCGGGCTTCGTCCAGTTCACGCTCTCCAGAGTGAAGATGTACACGTGCAGGAGGGCGGCGATGGACACGAAGATCGCGCCGATGACGAGGAGCACAGTGTTCATGTGTGCCAGTGTGCCAGATGCGCGATCGGGGCGGACGCCGGATCAGCCGAACAGGATCGCGGCCTCGTCGTAGCGGGACTGCGGCACGGTGTTGAGCTTGCCGAGGGCATCCTCGAAGGCGACGTGGGTGATGGAGGTGCCGCTCAGCGAGACCATGCGACCCCAGCGGGCATGGATCACGGAGTCGACGGCAGCCATGCCGTATCGCGTCGCGAGCACGCGGTCGTAGGCGGTCGGCGTGCCGCCGCGCTGGATGTGGCCGAGCGTGGTCGCGCGCGTCTCGATGCCCACCCGCGCCTCGATCTCCGGGGCGATGAGCTCCCCGATGCCGCCGAGGCGGGGACGCCCGAACGCGTCCAGTCCTCGCTCGGAGTGGGCGTCATCCATCGTGTCGAGGTGGAAGCCCTCGGCGACGACGACCAGAGGTGCCCGCCCGCGGTCCACCACGGACTGAACCCACGCCACGATCTGGTCCATCGACGTCTTCTGCTCGGGGATGAGGATGGCGTGGGCTCCGGCCGCCATGCCGGAGTGCAGCGCGATCCAGCCGACGTGCCGTCCCATCACCTCGGCGACCATGCACCGTCCGTGGGAGTCGCCGGTGGTGCGCAGTCGGTCCATGGCATCCGTCGCGATCTGCACGGCGGTATCGAAGCCGAAGGTGTAGTCCGTCGCGGAGAGGTCGTTGTCGACGGTCTTCGGCACGCCGACGATCTTGATGCCGGCATCCGTCAGACGCTTGGCGGCCGCGAGCGTCCCCTCGCCGCCGATCGCGATCAGGGAGTCGACTCCGAGTCGCTCCATATTGGCGCGCACGACCTCCGCGCCGCCGTTCTCTTCGAACGGATTGGTGCGGGAGGTTCCAAGGATGGTTCCCCCCTGCTTGCCGATGCCCTGGATGTCTTTGCGCTCCAGGGGGATGATGTCGCCTTCGACGACTCCGCGCCAGCCGTCGCGAAAGCCGACGAACTCCTGTTTGTAGATCTGTGTGCCCTTGAGAACGGCGCCGCGGATGACCGCGTTCAGCCCGGGGCAGTCTCCGCCGCTGGTGAGGATTCCAATGCTCATGAGCCCATCATTCCGTAGGTTGGCCGCCCGCCGTTCACTCCCGTGCCTGAGGCGCTCGCTAGAGTCGAGGAAAGCGCAGACCACGGGGGGATGCGCGCCCACAACCAAGGAGCATCATGTCTGAACTCAACGGGGTTCCGAATCCCCATCCGTCTGACGGGCAGCCTCCGGTGACGCCTCCCCCGCCCGCAGCACCGGATGCCTACGCCTCATCCACTCCGGCGGCGCCGGCCTACTCGCAGCCCTCCCCTCAGGCCACGGTCAACCCCGGTCGCACGCTCGGTATCGTCGGCTTCATCCTCGCCTTCTTCGTGAGCCCCGCCGGCATCATCGTGAGTGCGATCGGCTTGGTGCGCTCCCGCAAAGCCGGCCAGAAGAACGGGCTGGCGCTTGCCGGCCTCATCCTGTCGATCGTCTTCCTGATTCTCACCGTCGTCCTCATCGTCGCGGTGGCGGGCGCCGCCGTCGCCCTCCTCAACCAGTGCGCGGAGCTCGGCGGTGGCGTACAGCAGATCGACGGAGTCGCCGTCACCTGCCCGTCTCGCTAGTCGTCACATCGAGAACGGCCCCGTCACCAGACGGGGCCGTTCTTCGTGCTTCGTGCGCCTGTTACAGGTCGACGGTCTTGTTCTCCCCGATGTCGGGCTGGCCACCCGTGACTGCGGCCTTCGCGACCTTGAAGAAGATGACGGGCTTCGGGTCATCGGTGGACCAGTACTCCGCCGAATCCGCGTGCACCTTGATGAGCGCGATGCTGGGATCTTCTTTTCCCTCGGGGAACCAGGCCTCGACCCGCTTGCTCCACAGCTCGTCGACCTTGGCGGCATCGTGCACGATCTCGGCCGTGCCGGCGATCGAGACGTAGCCCTTGCCGGATTCGAGCGAGACGTTAACCTGGGCGTTCGCGGCGATCTCTGTGGTCTTGTCGGAGGGGTCCTGGCTGAAGAACCAGAGGTCGCCATCGAACTCGACCTCCTGGACGGCGAGCGGACGGCTCGTCAGCTGCCCATGATTGTTGATGGTGGTGAGCAGGGCGATGCGCGAGGCCTTGATGAGCTCGGCGACTGTAGCGATTTCTTCCTGATTAGCGGTCATGCGGCGCACGGTACCCGCGAAAAGAGGGCTTAGCTAGCGACGGTCAGCGGATGCTCGGCGCACGCCGTCTCCGGGGCGTGCCGCTCGCACACCACCAACTGCACCCGGCAGGCGGGATCGGAGCAGTTCTGCATGTGCTTCGTTGCTGCGCCGCACCGGTAGCAGCGGCCGATCACCGCCGCCACGGCGCTGAAGTCCATCGACATGCGATTGTCGAAGACGTAGAGCGAGCCCTTCCAGAGGCCGGAGTCACCGTAGGCCTCGCCGTATTTCGCGATGCCGCCGTCGAGCTGGAACACGTTCTCGAAGCCGCGGCTGATCATGAGCGAACTGAGCACTTCGCAACGGATGCCGCCGGTGCAATAGGTCACGATAGGCCTGTCTTTGAGGTGGTCGTAGGCGCCGCTGTCGAGCTCGGCCACGAACTCGCGGGTGTTGCTCACCTGCGGCACCACGGCATCCTCGAACCTGCCGATCTGCGCCTCGAAGGAGTTGCGTCCGTCGAAGAAGACGACCTCCTCGCGGGCGACGAGTTCGTGCAGCTGTTGGGGGCTGAGCCTGGTGCCGCCACCGATCACACCTGTCTTGTCGACCCGCAACTCTCCCGGGGCGCCGAAGCTCACGAGCTCGTCGCGCACGCGCACGCTGAGGCCGGGGAAGTCGTTTCCGGCACCCTCGCTCCATTTCACGTCGATGTCCTTGAAGGCGGGGTACTCGCGTGTGGTGCGGAGGTACGTCTTGACGTCGCTCAGTTCCCCGCCGACCGTGGCGTTGATGCCGTGCCCCGAGACGATGATGCGCCCGCCAAGCCCGAGGGATCGGCAGAGGTCGCGCTGCCAGAGCCGGATCGCGTCGGGGTCGGCGAGCGGGGTGAAGACATAGAACAGCAGGATCTTGGGAACGGCCACCGACCGAGTCTAATTTCTGCGGCGGCCGGCTCTCGGTGGTGCCCCGTATTCTCGAGGGCATGGAACAGGCGCCGCTTCGCAGCAGCTACAGCCCGCCGCATCCGCTCGACCTCGCCCAGACGCTGCGACCGCTCAGTCGCGGAACGGCCGACCCGACGATGCAATGGGATGCTTCGGGCGTCTGGCGCACGCTGCCGACGCCGCTCGGCCCGGCGACCCTCCACCTCTCCCGTGACCACGGCACCGTCAATGCCACGGCGTGGGGGGATGGCGCGGAGTGGGCTATCGACGCGGTGCCGGAGCTGCTCGGTGCCGGCGACGATGCGGGAGACTTCGATGTGTCGCAGAACTCGTTTCTCCACGATTCGCACCGGCGCAACCCCGGCCTTCGGCTGCTGCGTACCGGTCTCGTACTGGAGATGATGATCGCGGCGATCTTCGAGCAGAAGGTCACCGGCAAGGAGGCCCGCCGCGCCTGGTCGACGCTCGTGCGCGCCCACGGGGAGAGTGCCCCCGGGCCGTCGCCGAGTGGCATGCGCGTCTTCCCCTCTGCCTACGCGTGGCGCATGATCCCCTCCTGGGAGTGGCACACAGCGGGGGTCGACCCCCAGCGCTCCCGCACGGCGATCGCGGCGGCATCCGTCGCCGGCGGGCTCGAGCGCACCCTCGCCCTCGGCCGGGGCGGTGCCGAGGTCGCGAAGCGGCTGCGCAGCGTGCCGGGGGTGGGCATCTGGACGGCGGCGGAGACGACGCAGCGCGCGCACGGCGACGCCGACTCGGTGAGCGTCGGGGATTACCACCTGCCTGCGGTGGTCGGCTGGGCTCTGATCGGCGAACCCGTCGACGACGACGGGATGCTCGAGCTCCTCGCCCCGTGGGCCGGCCATCGACAGCGGGTGATGCGGCTCATCGAGGCGAGCGGCTTCGCGAAACCGCGCTTCGGACCACGGATGACCATCCAGGACCACCGTCGCCATTAGCGTTGTTCCGTGCACCTCATCTTTCGGACCTTCCTCGTCTGGTTGCGCCGTAACGGCCCGCGTCTCGACCCGCACGAGGTCGGCCGCCTGGCCTTTCGCGTGCTCCCCACCGATCTCGACGTGCTCGGCCACATGAACAACGGCGTGTACCTGTCGATCATGGATCTCGGGCGCATGGATCTCCTGCAACGCTCGGGCGTCTGGTCCCGGTTGTTGGGTGCCGGATTCTTTCCGGTGATGGCGGATGAGACGATCAGTTTTCGGCGTTCCCTGATGCCGTGGCAGCGCTTCACACTTGAAACCCGCATTGTCGGTTACGACGCGAAGGCGGTCTATGTCGAGCAGCGAATGGTCGTCGCGGGGGAGATCTATGCGCGCGCGACCACGCGCGGCCGGTTCGTGAAGAAGTCCGGCGGCACCGCGACGACGGCGGAGGTCGCCGAGGTGGCTGGTATCGATATCACCGGCCATCCGCTGCCGGAGTGGATGGCGCGCTGGGCCACCGATGTCGCGCTGCCGGCCGCGCGCGTCGCCGCGCCGAGCGAATGGGATTAGCAGCCCAGCCGGGCCGTCTTGTCGCTCAGAGCAGCAGTTCGGGTCAGACGGTGTCGGGCTCCTCGAGCACATCGGGCTGGTCTGCCGTGTCGGGCTGTGCAGTCTGCTCGGGATGGGCGCCGAGCGGACCTCCGCCGAAGTCGGCGGCGCGGGCGGCATCCGCGCTCTGGCGCAGAAGCGCGTCGGCCTCGGCCTGGGCCGCAGCCGCCTCTGACTCGTCGCCCGCGGCGGCACCGCCCTGGTTCGCAAATTGGTCGAAGGTTGCCATGGCGAAGCTCCTAGATCCCGCGGCATTCTCAGCACGCCGCTTCGCACGAGTTTAACCGCCCAGGTTGCGGGAGGCAAAGGCCGGGCTAGTGCCCGTCGAGCACGGCCATCGCGGCATTGTGTCCGCCGAGTCCGCTCACGCCGCCTCCGCGCTGGGCGCCGGCCCCGCACAGCAGGATTCTCTCGTGTGCGGTAGCGACTCCCCAGCGTTCGGCCGCGGTGCCGAGATCAGCCGAGTCCTCGGCGAAAGGCCAGGACAGCGGGGCGTGGAAGATGTTGCCCCCGGGGAGGCCGAGGGCGGCCTCGAGGTCGTGGGTGGTCTTCGTCTCGATGCAGGGGCGGCCCGCGGCATCCCTGAGCAGCAGCGATTCGATAGGCTCCGCGAGCACGCTGTCGAGGGAGTCGATCACGGCGCGTTCGAGAGCGGCACGCACGCTCCCGTTCGATCCGGGGGTGACGAGTCGATGCGGGGTGTGGAGCCCGAAGACGGTGAGAGTCTGCGCACCGGAGGCGGACAGCTCCGGGGAGAGGATGCTCGGATCGGTGAGTGAATGGCAGTAGATCTCCGCCGGAAGCGGGCTCGGGATGTCGCCGCCCGCCGCCGACCGGAACGCGCGGTCGAGCTGGTCGTAGCCCTCGTTGATGTGGAAGGTGCCGCCGAATGCCGCGGCCGGATAGATCGACGCGTCACGGAGGCGGGGCAGTCGGCGCAGCAACAGGTTGACCTTCACCTGGGCGCCCTCCACCGGCTCGCCGGGCTCGCCGAGCAGGCGGGAGAGCACGCTCGGGGCGACGTTCGAGAGCACGGTGCCGGCGTTCACGAGGTGCTCGTCATCGCCATGGCGATAGCGCACGGCGCCATCCGGGGTGATCGTGAGCACTTCGGCGCCGGTGATCATGGTCGCACCGGCTGCGCGGGCCGCACCGGCCAGGGCGCTGGTGACCGCTCCCATGCCGCCGACCGGAACGTCCCAGTCCCCGGTTCCGCCACCGATCACGTGGTAGAGGAAGCAGCGGTTGGCGGCGAGGGTCTCGTCGTGCGCGGGAGCGAAGGTGCCGATGAGCGCATCCGTCAGCACGACTCCGCGCACGAGGTCGTCGTCGAAGCTGCGCTCGATGACCTCGCCGATGGGGCGCTCGATGAAGTCGATCCAGTGCGTGTCATCCACTAGGCGTCGCAGTTCGGAGCGGCGAAGCAGGGGCTCGGTCAGGGTGGGGAACACGGCTCGGGCCAGCGCGCCGGTTCGGCCGTAGAAGGCCTGCCAGGCGTCGAAGTCGGCTCCGAGCGACTCGAACGAGCGGCGTGTGGCCGCGGCATCGCCGTTGTCCACGAGCAGTCCACGGTCGGTGCCGGGAAGTGGGGTGTAAGAGCTGTAGCGACGCCGCTCGAGCCGGATGTCCAGTCCGAGATCCCGGATGACGGAAGATGGCAACAGGCTGACGAGGTAGGAGTAGCGAGAAAGCCGCGCGTCGATCCCCTCGAAGGCCTGCGCCGAGACGGCGGCGCCTCCCAGCTGACCGAGTTTCTCGAGAACTGTTACCGAACGCCCCGACTGGGCGAGATAGGCCGCAGCGACGAGTCCGTTGTGGCCACCGCCGACGATGACGACGTCTTGCATGCTCGTCGTGCTGCTCATTCGCCGGCGCTGCAACGGGTGGGGCAGCGGGTGCTCGAAGGGAGGGCTGCAGAAGGATCGGCCATGAAGCCGATCCTACGAGGGCCCGCGCGGGTTCGACCACGGAGGAGATCCGAAAGGCACCCCCGAACTGGGCTGTATCAACTGATTGATACATGGGGCAGTGTGGATCTCACCAACAGAGACGAGCGTGCCATGACACAGAACAACGGACTGATCGTGATCGCGGTGGTGCTCGGGGCGGCCAGTACCCTCGGTCTGTACCTCACGTATCGAGTGCGGCCGTTCCAAGATCGCGCGACAGTCGGCGTCGACAGTGTGTGGGATGCCCGACGGGTCACGCGGGCGGCAGTCCTCCGTATCGGTGTCGTCGTGGGAACGAGCGCCTTCTTGTTCGTGGCATTGATCTGGCTGGCCCTCGCCCTTCCCGCTCTCCTCGCCGTGCCGGCGCTCATCGCGCCCGGGATGTCCGTGGCCTTCGGCCTTGTGCTTTCGGCGGTACTCCCCGTTCCTCGCCATCCAGAGCCCAGTTCCCGGAGCGCGTCGCTCGAACCACGCCGTTTCTGGACCTTCGGGTCACCAGGGATGCTCGCTCTGCTCCTTTTCGTTGCGGCTGCGCTTGTTGCATTAGTCATCGCTGATGCCTCCTCCGCCGGTTCGATCGCGGGCGGGGCGCGCTTCTCCCGTTCGTACTGGACGATCGCGACCGCCCTCGTGGCGATGGCCGTCGTCCTGGTCGCCGCCACACTCTTCGCCCTGGCTCGTCTGGCAGCGGCGCCCTTCTTCCCGACTCCCGACCTGCTGAAAGTGGACCGGCGCCTGCGCCTTCTCACCGCGCGGACGATCACGTCGATCACCTTCGCCGTTCTTCTCGCCTATCTCGGAACTGTCGCCGCCACTATGGGAAGTCGCGTCAGCAACTTGGCGCAGGTATCGATCTCGGATGGCAGACCGGACCGGCTCGCGGCAATCTTCGGACCTGTTCTGGAAGGTGTCGCTATTGCGGCAATCGCCGCATCGATCGCGAGCCTGATCGCTGCTATCGTGCTGACGCTCGCGATGGGCCGAGGGCGAGCCACGTCTGCGGGTACCGACGAATCTGGCGCGGATGCCGTCGCGACGGTGGCGTCGTGATCGTCGTCGACCAGACGAGCCCGACAGCTCCGTTCGATCAAATCAGGGGGCAGATCGCCGACCTCATCCGCTCGGGCGAACTGGCCGCGACCACGCGACTTCCTTCGATACGGCAACTGGCCGGTGACCTGGGTGTGGCGCCAGGAACAGTCGCGAGGGCCTACGGACAACTTGAGACCGCGGGCCTCATCGTAGTGACCCGCTCGGGAGCTCGGGTTGGTACAGGACTGCAACTGGATGTGGACTTCCGCAACGCGGCGAGGTTGTTCGTCGACGCTGCGCGGTCGCGATCACTCACCATCGAAGACGCGCTGGGAACCATTCGGGCGAGTTGGAATCCTTGACTCCCCGCATCCTGATCCGCTACCACCGCTGTTCCATCAACCTTTCCTGCCAGTCGCCGGGCACCCGCTCTGCCGGACCGGGGGTGGACTGGGCGACCGGATGACTCTCGGGGGGAGCGAGCTCCGGGCCCTCGAAGGTCTCTGAAGTCGCGTAGCTGTAGAACCAGCTCTCGCCGGGCTCGAATGAGCGGATGACCAGATGCCCCGAGGCTTTCGCGTGCGCGGTGGCGTGGCGGCCGAGCGAATCGTCGCAGCATCCGATGTGGCCGCAGGTGGCGCACCGTCGCAGATGGAACCACCAGCTCTCCGACGCCTCGCACTCGACGCAGCCGGTCGAGCTCGGTGCCGCCGTCGGATCGATAGAACTCGTATCGCTCATGCATTCATTGTGGACCCGCAGGCCCCGCCCCGCCCCAAGTAGTCTCGATACATGCTTTCGCCCGCTGCCGATTCGCCCGTGAGCCCCGATCCGCTCGCCGCAGAGGCCGTGGCCACCGTGCGTCGCTGGCTCGCCGAGAGTGCGGATGTCGCTCCCGACCGTTCGGCGGAGCGTCTCGCCAGCGTGCTCAAGGATCCGCGCGGACTCGACTTCACCATCGGATTCGTCGATCGTGTGGTGCGCGCCGAGGACCTGCGGGTCGCCGGACGCAACCTGGAGAAGCTCTCCCGGGCGATCCCGGCGTTCCTGCCCTGGTACATGCGCATCGCGATTCAGCTTGGCGGGGGCTTTGCTCCGCTCATCCCGTGGCCGATCGTGCCCATCGCCCGGCGGGTGCTGCGCGGGATGGTGAGTCATCTCATCCTGGATGCGAGCCCACGGCAGCTCGACCGCAGCATGCGGCAGCTGCGCCGCTCGGGCATCCGCCTCAATCTCAACCTGCTCGGAGAAGCGGTGCTCGGAGATGAGGAGGCCGATCGCCGCCTCGCCGGCACGATCGACCTGCTCGGCCGCGACGATGTGGACTACGTCTCCATCAAGGTGTCGTCCGTGTCGAGTCAGCTCTCGATGTGGTCGTTCAACGAGACGGTGGAGCGGGTCGTGAAACGGCTCACCCCCCTCTACGAACTCGCCGCCGCATCCCCCACCACCAAGTTCATCAATCTGGACATGGAGGAGTTCCGCGACCTCGACCTCACCATCGCGGTGTTCCGGCGCATCCTCGAACAGCCGAAGCTCACGACCCTGGAAGCCGGCATCGTGCTCCAGGCGTACCTGCCGGATGCGCTGGAGGCGATGCAGGGCCTCACCGCCTGGGCGATCGAGCGACGGGCGGCGGGCGGGGCCGGCATCAAGGTTCGCGTCGTCAAGGGGGCCAACCTCGCGATGGAGCACGTGGATGCCGCCGTTCACGGCTGGCCGCTCGCCACCTGGGGCGCGAAAAGAGACACCGACGCCAACTACAAGCGCGTGCTGGACTGGTCGTTTCTGCCGGCGCGCACCGATGCGGTGAGGATCGGTGTCGCCGGTCACAACTTGTTCGACATCGCGTGGGCCTGGCTTCTTGCCAAGCAGCGCAAGGTGGAGACCCGGGTGGAGTTCGAGATGCTGCTCGGAATGGCCACCGGACAGGCGGATGCCGTGAGGCGCGACGTCGGCGGACTCCTGCTCTACACCCCGGTGGTGCATCCCGGTGAGTTCGACTCGGCCATTTCTTATCTCATCCGACGCCTCGAGGAGAACGCGTCGAGCGAGAACTTCATGTCGGGAGTCTTCGAGCTTGCCGGTGATCCCGCGATCTTCGACCGGGAGGCCGACCGATTCGTCGCCTCCCTCGAACAGCTGGCGGAAGAGCAGCAGTCCGGATTCGTTCCGGCCTCCCATCGGGTGCAGGACCGGCGCCTCCCGGTGCCGATCGCGCCCGTCGACACGGCGCCGCGCGTGTTCGCCAACGAGGCCGACACCGATCCGTCGATCGCGGCCAATCGTGCGTGGGGGCGCGAGATCCTGTCCCGCATCGCATCCTCGACACTCGGCGAGGCCACCGTTGCCGCCGCCCGGATCACCGGGCTTCCTGCCCTCGAGGGCGTGGTCACCGCCACCGCGCGCGCCGGGGAGAGCTGGGGACAACGTCGGTCGGACACTCGCGCGACAGTGCTGCACAGCGCCGGGGAAGCGCTCGCCGCGGCCCGCGCCGAGCTGATCGAGGTGATGGCGAGCGAGACCGGGAAGACGATCTCCGAGGGCGACGTCGAGGTGAGCGAGGCCGTGGACTTCGCGCACTACTACGCGGAACGCGCCCGCGAGCTCGACAGGGTCGCCGACGCCGAATTCGAGCCGTCCCGCCTGATCGTGGTGACACCGCCATGGAATTTCCCCGTCGCCATTCCGGCCGGGTCGGTGCTCGCGGCTCTCGCCTCGGGTGCCGGCGTGATCATCAAGCCGGCCCCGCAGGCGCGCCGCAGTGCAGCCGTGATGGTCGAAGCGCTCTGGGCCGGAGGGGTTCCCCGCGACGTGCTCGCCCTCGTAGATCTCGACGAGGCTGATCTCGGTCGTGAGCTGGTGTCGCATCCCTCGGTGGATCGCGTGATCCTCACGGGAGCGTGGGAGACGGCACGGCTGTTCCGTTCCTGGCGCCCCGACCTCCCGCTGCTTGCGGAGACGAGCGGCAAGAACGCGATCATCGTGACCCCGAGCGCCGACCTCGACCTCGCGGTGGCGGATGTCGTGAAGAGCGCCTTCGGCCATGCGGGCCAGAAGTGCTCGGCCGCATCCCTCGTGATCCTGGTCGGGTCGGTCGCCACGTCGCAGCGTTTCCGCCGGCAGCTCCTCGACTCGGTGAGCACTCTTCGCGTGGGATATCCCCAGGAGGCCACCACGGTGATGGGGCCCATCGTCGAACCGGCGCACGGCAAGCTCCGCGCGGCCCTCACCACTCTCGGTGCTGGCGAGTCCTGGCTGCTGGCGCCCCGTTCGTTGGATGAGAGCGGCACACTCTGGTCGCCGGGCGTCAAGGACGGGGTGACAGCCGGATCGGAATTCCACCTCACCGAGTACTTCGGCCCGGTGCTCGGGATCATGCGAGCCGACACGCTGGAGCAGGCGATCGCCCTGCAGAACGCACCGGCCTACGGCCTCACGGCGGGCATCCATTCACTCGATGCCGCGGAGATCGCGCTCTGGATCGACTCTGTGCAGGCGGGCAACCTCTACGTCAACCGGGGCATCACGGGAGCGGTCGTGCGCCGACAGCCCTTCGGCGGCTGGAAGCGGTCGACGGTCGGGGCCAGCGCAAAGGCCGGCGGGCCGAACTACCTTCTCACCCTCGGGGAATGGCGGCCGATGTTCGCCGAGCCGGGCCGGACGGCGATCCTCAAGGGGCTCAGCGAGGCGGTGTCGCGGGTGATCGAGGCCGCGCAGCAGGGCATGGAGTTTCTCGAGTTCGATCGCGTTCGCGCCGGTGCCACCAGCGACCAGCAGGCCTGGGTGGAGGAATACGGCACCGTCAAGGACGTCTCCGGGCTCGGTGTCGAACGAAACGTCTTCCGTTACCGTGCGGTGCCGGTGACGGTGCGCCTGGCGGAGGGGGCCTCCCCTGCCCAGCTCGTTCGCACGATAGTGGCGGCGACACGGGCGGGCGCTTCGCTCTCGATCAGTTCCGCGGTGCCGGTCGCTGCCGCACTCGTGCGCCTGTTCGGCTCTGCGGTGCCGCCGCTCACTGTCGAGTCCGTGGTCGTGGAGTCGGACGCCCGCTGGCATTCCCGATTGCAGGGGGAGGCCCGGCCGAGTCGCATCCGACTGCTCGGCGGCGACCGTCTCACGCTCGCCACCGTGCTCGACGGCGATCCGGATGTCGCGATCTACGCCGGTCCGGTGACCACCTCCGGGCGGATCGAGCTGCTGCCGTTCCTGCACGAACAGGCCATCAGCATGACCGCCCACCGCTTCGGCAATCCCGACCCGTCCACCTTCGTGGCGCTCTAGGGGAGCGGCGGCGACTACCCCCCGAACTGGCGGTCTGTCCCCCATTGTGCCGACACGTCTTGTCCCCACATACTCGACGTGGGGGCGCACCAGGTGCGGCCCCGCTGCGGCCGGGAACCCGAGCACGGCCGTGGTAACTCGACCGGGTGCGTACCCGAATTGCGCATCCGGTCGGCTCGAACCCGAAACCCGAAACCTCACCCGAAAGGCGATATGCGCGCCGCACTGCCCACCTTCCTGGCCCGTTCAGCCGTCACCCGATCCGTCGCGATCGTCGTGGCGACCGGCCTTTCCGCGGCAACACTCCTGGCCGGAGCGGGCATGTCCACGGTGACCACCGCTGCAGCGGCCACGAGTTGCCAGAGCACCACGGCGCTGTCCGACGGCGGATTCGAAGAGCCGGTGATCGCTCCGGCCTCATACCAGATCATGCCTTCGGCGAACGTTCCCGGATGGGAGTCCACAGATCCCTCCGGCATCGAGATCTGGTCCACCGGCTTCAACGGCGTGCAGGCCAGCGTGGGCAACCAATTCGCGGAGATCAACGCGACCCAGCCGGGAACGCTGTACCAGGATGTCGTGACGACGCCCGGGCAGAGCCTCCAGTGGTCGCTCCTCCACCGCGGTCGAAGCGGCACCGATGTGATGGACGTCGTCATCGGCGCCCCCGGCGGCACTCTGGCCTCTCAGGGCAACCTGTCTGACGGCACCGAGGCCTGGGGCCGCCACACCGGTGTCTATGTCGTGCCCGCCGGCCAGACATCCACCCGCTTCGGGTTTCGTGCCGTCTCCACCGCGAACGGCAATGCGAGCGTCGGCAACTTCCTCGACGACATCACCTTCGGCCTCGGGCCCTGTGTCGACACCACCGCCGGGGTCACGAACGTGACAGTGCCCGGCGGCGCCGTGCACGTCGGCGACACCCTCGAATACACAGTGACCTCGACGAACAATGGCGGAGGGGCCGCGATTCTCGCCGCGCTGCAGGACGTGCTCCCGGCCGGCGTTGAGATCGTGCCGGGCTCCCTTCGCGTGATCGGCGCAAACGCCGGGACCAAGTCGGATGCCGCAGGCGACGACCAGGCAGAGTACGACCCGGCCACCCGCACGGTGATCGGGCGGCTCGGCGCCGGCGCCGGTGCAGCCGCGGGCGGATCGCTCGCGCCGGGGGAGTCCTCCTCGCTCGTCTTCCGCGTCGTCGTGCTCTCGGCCGCCGCCTTCACCAGCCTCAGTAACCTCGGCACTCTCACCTACACCGACTCCCTCGCCGGCACGGTCCAGACCTCCGCGGCTCCGGCCGTGGTGACGCCCGTGGGAGCCACCTCCAATCTCGTCGTCACCGAGTCGCTCGACACCGCGGCACCCGTCGCCGGTTCGTCGCGTCCCACCTACACGGTCACGGTCGCCAACTCCGGACCCCAGTCAGACACCGGAGTCGTGGCGACAGTGACCATTCCGGCTGAGCTGAGTGACGCTGCGGTGCAGGTCGCAGGAAGCCCGTGCCCGATCGCCGGGGGCGTTGCCCAGTGTGCGATCGGATCCCTCGCTGCCGGCGCAAGCGCCACGATCACGATCACCGGCGCGATCACCGGCTCCATCCCGGCTGGCACAGTCGTCACCGTCTCGGCATCCGCCACCGGTGCTGTCTACGAGTCGTCGACGGCGGACAACGGCGCGACGGCCAGCGCCACCACCGTCAGCCTCGGGGACCTCTGGGTGACCGGACAGGCCTCGGCCGCCACTGTGCGCGAGGGTGATGACGCCTGGTTCTCCCTCGTCGTCGGCAACACCGGACCCTCGGATGCCACGGCGATCCTGCTCACCCTCGATGCTCCCGCCGGACTTGTCGCCACTCCCACCGCGGGAGTCTTCGACCCGACGACGAACCAGTGGGCGCTTCCCGCCCTTGCCTCCGGCGCAACCCAGTCGTTGCTGTTCCGTGGCTCCGCCGCAACGCTCGGTCGGCTCGCCGCCCGGGTCGTCGTAGCCTCCAGCTCGGTGCAGGACGCCAACCCGGCCAACGACACGGCGGCGGCGTCCATGCTCGTACAGCGCATCGCGCTTCTCGCGCCGCCCGTCAGCGCGGTCTCGGCCAGCGAGGTCGAGGCGCCGTCGGAGCCCTCCTCCGCACCGGGAACCGCGCTCGCCAACACCTCGGTCTCGAGCGCGGGCCTCGCGCACACCGGGGCGGATGCCCAGGGCGCGCTCTTCGCCGCGCTGGTGTTGATGCTGGTCGGTTTCGTGATCGTGGCGGCGCGTCGGGTGGGCAGCCGCCGCTGATCGGGGCGGTGATCCAGCACTTTCCCAGCAGATCCGGCGCTGCGGCCGCGTCATAGTGCCGAGCGTCGGCGATCTCTTCGGGTATCCGGACCGCGCCTAATCGTGCCTCGATCAGTGCTCGGCTTTCGGCTCACCCCCGAAACGGAGACGCTCGTGCCCACAGCCGCCAAGGAACAGCCCCCCGCACGGCCTGATTCCGCGGCCGCCGACGCGCTTCTCCGGCGCATCGCGGCCGGGGACCAGGCCGCTTTCGCCGAGCTGTTCGACGAGTTCGCGCCGCGGGTCTATCGACGCATCCTGGCGGTACTGCGAGATCGGTCGCAGTCAGAGGAGGTGATGCAGGAGGTCTTCCTCGAGGTCTGGCAGCAGGCGGCCCGCTTCGAGCCGAGCCGGGGCACGGTCGCGGGGTGGATTCTCACCCGCGCGCACGCGAGGGCTGTCGATCGAGTGCGATCGGCGGAGGCGGATCGCGCCCGCGACACCAGATTCGGCCTGCGGGACTTCGAGCCGGGCTACGACTCGGTCACCGAGGCTGTCGAGTTGCGCCTGGAGAGTGAGCGGGTGATCCGGGCTCTCGGCCAGCTGTCGGAGCTGCAGCGCGAGGCGCTCGTGCTCGCGTTCGTGGGCGACCTCACCCACGTGGAGGTCGCGGAGCGCCTCCGGCTGCCGCTCGGCACTGTGAAGTCCCGCATCCACGACGGTTTGCGTCAGATGCGGCGGATGCTCGAGGAACCCCTCTGAGCCGGGAGGGTGCCAACGGTGACTACGCTCGACAGCAAGACCACGTCAGATCGGAGCTCCGGTGACCAGTTCCCCCCTCGGGCCGCGTTCGACGGCGATCGGCGGCCTCACCGTGACGGTCGATCCCGGGTCAGCGGTGCCGCCCTACGAGCAGTTGCGGGTGCAGCTGATCGACGCGGTCGCCGCTCGGGCTATGGTCGCGGGAGCCAAGCTCCCTACCGTTCGCGGTCTCGCCGAGGCCCTCGGAATCGCTCCGAATACGGTGGCTCGCAGCTACCGCGAGCTCGAACGCGACGCCGTGATCGAGACTCGTGGCCGCGCCGGCACCTATATCGCCGCGTCCGGGGACGCGACCCAGCGCCAGGCCCAGGATGCTGCGGCGGTCTTCGCGACGCGCATCCGCCAGTTGCGGATCGATCCCGCCGACGCGCTCGAACTCGTACGGGCCGCGCTGATGGTCGACTAGTGCTCCCGCGCTCCGGTCGACGGCGGCGGGTCAGTCAGATCGATGCGACCGCGCCGGAGTCGACGCGGTAGTTCGCCCCGTTCACGAAACTCGCCTGCTCCGAGCACAGGAAGGCGACTACGGCAGCGACTTCCTGCGGTTCGCCCCGACGCTTCAACGCCATGTAGGGGCGCTCCTCGTCGAGAAAGCTCACGATCGCCTCGTCGACACTCGATCCGATCTTCTTCGCGCGCTTCTCCATCATCGCGTCGGTCATCGGCGTGTGGATGAAGGCGGGCGAGACGCAGTTCACGAGCAGGCCCTCCTTCGCATAGGTGCGCGACAACCCCTTCATCAGGGCGAGCACCCCGGCCTTGGCCGAGCAGTACGGGATCTCGTCGTCGTAGGGCTGCACGCCATCCTCGGATGCCATGAGCACGATGCGACCCCAGCCGCCCTTGCGCAGGCTGGGCAGGAATGCGCTCACCAGCCGCACGGGACCCATCAGGTCGACCTCGAGGGTGGTGGTCCAGCCGGCGTCGTCGATCTCGTGGAAATAGCCCTGCGCGCCGGTGATCCCCGAGGACTGCACGAGGATGTCGATGTCACCCACCGCGTCGAGCACCCTGTCTCGCATCTTCGCGATCGACTCCACCTTGGTGACGTCGGCGGCGAAGGCGAACAGTCGCCCCTCGAGTGCTCCGAGGCTCGCCGCGGCGGCATCCAGGCTCTTCTGATCGAGGTCGGTCAGCACGACGCGCACTCCCTCGCCGAGCAGGATGCGTGCGGTCTCCCATCCGATACCCGAGTCGGCACCGCTGATGAGGGCCGTACGTCCACTGATTCCGAGGTCCATCAAAGCTCCTTCATTTATGCGTTCCTCAGAGGAACGTAGGCTGGCATCATGAAAGTCGTGAGGGGGTTGCCCCGGGTTTTCCGGGATGCTAGCGCCATTCTCGCCGAGAGCATCGTCTGGGATCCGGATGGCTTCGTGCTCTGGTGTGACATCACCGCCGGGCTTCTCTACCGTTGCCCCATCGACGGTCTCGATGACACGGTCATCGAGTTGCCCCCGCCGCTGGCGTCATTTGCGCCGACGGCGAGCGGCAACGGCTATGTGGCGTCGCTCGGCGATCGCGTCGTGAGAGTCGATGCAACCGGTGGGGTCCGCGATCTCGCCCAGATCGAACACGCGCACGACGGCCTGCGACTCAACGAGGGCAAATGCGACCCCTACGGTCGCTGGATCACCGGATCGATGAACCTCGCGACCGGGGAGCCGGATGGCGCGCTCTACTCCGTGGCCGATAACGGGGCGGTGCGGGTGCTGCGCGGGGGGTTCGGAGTGGCCAATGGCTTCGAGTGGAGCCTCGACGACACCGAGATGTTCTTCACCGACACCGCCGTCAAGACCATCTACCGCGCCCCCTACAGCGAGACCGGCGACATCGGTGAAGTCAAGGTCTTCCACTCCGGCGAATCGCATGATGGGCTCACTATCGACGCCGAGGGATTCCTCTGGGGCGGAATCTACGGAGGCGGTCGAGTAGTGCGGTACAGCCCGGAGGGGATCGAAGACCTCGTGGTCGAACTGCCTGCCCCGAACATCACCTCCGTCGCATTCGGCGGCCCCGGGATGTCGACGTTGTTCGTCGGCTCCGCGAGAGAGAATCTCACCGAGGAGCAGCTGGAGGCGCATCCGCTCTCCGGATCGATCTTCGCGATCGAAACCGCGACCAACGGTCGCCCCGCTCGCCGGTTCGGCGCATGACCGGAACCTCACTGCAGCGTGACGGCATCGGGCCCGCAAACCGCATCGACGGGTATGCGGACCTGCGCTCCTACGCCGCGATCGGCGACGGCAGAACCGTGGCGCTCATCTCCCTCGACGGGGCGATCGACTGGTTTCCGGCCCCCAACCTGGCAACGCCGCCCGCCTTCGCCGCCATCGTGGATGCGCCGCACGGTGGTCGCATCGAGTTGCGTCCGGTCGAGGAGTACACGGTCACCCGTCGCTACGTTTCCGGCACAAACGTGCTGCAGACCACCTTCACGACCGCGTCCGGGCGTGTTCGCCTCACCGACGCCCTGGTCACCGGGGTCGCCGGGCGACTTCCCTGGGCGGAGCTCGCCCGGCGGGTGGAGGGGATGAAGGGATCCGTCGCGTTGCGCTGGGCCGTCGCCCCCGGCACGATGCTCGGCATTGCCTCGCCCTGGGTCGAGCACACGGTGCAAGGGGCGGTGATCCGCGTCGACGGCGTGATGCTCGGAGTGCGCGGCATCGACCACGGCCCATCCACCGAAGGCGGACAGGCCATCACCGGCGCCTTCACGACCTCGGAGGGTTCGCGCCATCTCGTGGTCGTCACGGCGACCGAGCGCGAACCGCTTCGGATGGTGACCCCCGAGATCGTGGACCGCGGCATCGACCGCACCATCGCCAATTGGAAGGCGTGGTCGGCCGAGTTCTCCTGGAAGGGGGAATGGGCTGACGCCGTCCTGCGCAGCGCTCTCGCGCTCAAGCTGCTCATCCACAGCCCCAACGGATCGATCGCCGCGGCCGCCACCACCTCGATCCCGGAGAGCCGCGACGGAGGCAAGAACTGGGACTACCGATTCGCCTGGGTGCGAGACCTCGCCTATACAGTTCGTGCGCTCATCCGTTTCGGGCTGCGGGAGGAGACGCATGCTGCCGTCTCGTGGCTGCTGACCACCATTCGCGAGCAAGGCCCCGAACTGCACATCCTCTACGCGCTGGATGGTTCGGTCCCGGAGGGCGCCACCCACCCGGACGTGGTCGGCTGGCGGAACATCGGTCCGGTCGTGGTGGGGAACGATGCGCAGGGACAGCGGCAGCTCGGAGTCTACGGCGACCTCTTCGACGTGGTTCGGGCCTACGTGGACGACGGCAATCTTCTCGACGCCGAGACCGGCCGACTTCTGGCCTCGATCGCCGACCGCGCCTGCGACAACTGGCAACGACCGGATTCCGGCATGTGGGAGCTCGAGGAGGAGCACCACTACACCTCGTCGAAACTGGGCTGCTGGCAGGCGCTCGATTGCGCTGTGCGCCTCGCGGAACTCGGACAGTTGCCCGGCGGTGGCGAGCGCTGGGCGGCCGAGCGCGACCGCATCCGCGACTGGGTGGAGACGAACGGCTGGTCGGAGGCGCGACAGAGCTACGTGATGTATCCGGGCAGCGAGAAGCTCGACGCATCCATTCTTCTTCACGCCGACAGCGGTTTCGATCGGGGTGAACGGATGTCGTCCACGATCGACGCGATCGACAGTGAACTCGGGCGGGGAGCGCTGGTCTATCGCTACTCCGGAATGCAGCGGGAGGAGGGAACCTTCGTGGCCTGCGCATTCTGGGTTGCCGGGGCGCTCGCCTGCGTCGGCCGCCTGGACGAGGCCCGCGCCCGCATGGGTGAGCTGGTGGCCTTGGGCAACGATGTGGGGCTGTACGCCGAGATGATGGATGCCGAGTCGCACGAGTTTCTCGGCAACCTGCCGCAGGGCCTCAGCCACCTCGCACTCATCAACGCGGCGATCACGATCGAACAGCTGTCCTAGCCGGAGCGGCCGGTGGTCGAACAGCGAGCGCCAGAGAGGCCTCGATGCGCTATCCCTCGCGGGTGCGGTGGATCAGTTTCGACAGCACGATGGCGCTGCGGGTGTGGTCGACGTTGGGTGCGACCCGCACGCGCTCCAGGGCGAGTTCGAGCGAGGGGATGTCTCGTGATCGCATGTGCACGATGGCATCCGCGCTCCCGGTGACCGTTCCGGCATCCACGACCTCCGGCACACCGGAAAGGATGCGTCGCAGCTCCTCCGGCGCGACGGTGCCGCGGCAGAAAAGTTCGACGTAGGCCTCGGTGCCGAGGCCGTCCACGGCGGGGTCGACCTGGATGGTGAATCCGCGGATCACCTTGTCGGCGACCAGGCGGTCGACGCGGCGTTTCACCGCAGAGGCGGAGAGTCCGATCACTTCGCCGATATCCCCGTATCCAGCGCGGGCATTCTGGCGAAGAAGGTCGATGATGCCATAGTCGAGACTGTCCATGGTCATACCCTATGGCGCTTTATTGTGCGGTCCGCACCATCTTCGGCGATTTTGTGCGCCCTACGCTGCCAAAGATCGGAAGTGTGCGTGTGAGACTGGAACGACCCCACACCCCGATCTCCAAAGGAGCCCTCGTGTCGGCCACTCTGCCTGCAACGAATGTTGCCACCGTCCGCACCCCATCCAAGCGCACAGTCCTCATGTGCCGCCCCGAATTCTTCACGGTGGTGTACCGCATCAATCCGTGGATGGACCCGCAGCTGCCCACCGACACCGCCCTCGCAGTTCGCCAGTGGGAGACGCTCTATCAGACTTATGTCGACCTCGGTTTCGAAGTGCACCTGATCGACCCCATCGAGGGCCTTCCCGACATGGTCTACGCCGCGAACGGCGGATTCGTGCTCGACAACATCGCCTACGGTGCGAGCTTCACGTATCCGGAGCGCCAGCCAGAGGGTCCCGCCTACATGGACTGGTTCCGTGAGAACGGATTCGACGTGAAGGTGCCGGAGAACATCAACGAGGGGGAGGGCGACTTCCTGCTCGTGGGCGATGTGATCCTCGCCGGAACCGGGTTCCGCAGCGCATCCAACAGCCACCAGGAGCTGGCGGAACTCTACGGGCGTCAGGTCATCACCCTCGAACTCGTGAACCCGAGTTTCTACCACCTCGACACCGCGATCGCGGTGCTCGACCCCCAGCCGGGATTCGACAACCCCAACATCGCCTACCTTCCGAGTGCGTTCAACGAAGAGGGCCTCGCGGTTCTCCGAGAGCGCTTCCCCGACGCGATCCTCGTGAACGAGGAAGACGCGGCGGTGCTCGGCCTCAACTCCTTCGGCGACGGCTACAACATGGTGATCGCCTCCCGCGCCACCGATTTCGAGCGCCAGCTTCGCGAGCGTGGGTACAACCCCATCGGCGTCGACCTTTCCGAGCTCCTGCTCGGCGGCGGCGGCGTCAAGTGCTGCACCCTCGAACTGCGCACATGACGTTGTCCGCGGCCGAGTTCATCGCCGCCGAAGACTCCCACATCGCCCACACCTACCATCCGCTGCCGGTGGTCGTCGCGACCGCGGAGGGTGCCTGGGTGACGGATGTCGAGGGCCGACGGTACCTCGATTGCCTCGCGGCCTATTCCGCGGTGAACTTCGGCCACGGGCATCCGGCACTCATCTCGGCCGCGAAGGCACAGCTCGACCGCGTCACGCTCACCAGCCGGGCGTTTCACAACGACCAGCTCGGTCCCTTCGTCGGTGCGCTCGCCGCACTCGCGAAGAAGGACCTCGTGATCCCGATGAACACCGGGGCCGAGGCGGTGGAATCCGGGCTCAAGGCCGCGCGAGCCTGGGGCTACCGGGTGAAGGGCGTCGCCCCCGACCGGGCGAACATCATCGTTGCCGATGGCAACTTCCACGGCCGCACCATCACGATAATCAGCTTCTCGGATGATGCTACGGCCACCACCGACTTCGGCCCGTTCACGCCGGGCTTCCGTTCGGTGCCGTACGGGGATGCGGCGGCCCTCGAAGCCGCGATCGACGGCAACACCGTCGCCGTGCTCCTCGAGCCGATCCAGGGCGAGGCGGGCATCCTCATCCCGCCGGCCGACTATCTGCCGGCCGTGCGCGACATCACCACCCGTCACAACGTGCTCTTCATCGCGGACGAGATCCAGTCGGGGCTCGGACGCACGGGTGCCACCTTCCAGTGCGACAACCTCGGTGTCACGCCCGACCTCTACCTGCTCGGCAAGGCGCTCGGCGGCGGGATCGTGCCGGTGTCTGCGGTGGTCGGCAACTCTGACATCCTCGGCGTACTCGGCGCCGGGGAACACGGTTCGACCTTCGGCGGCAATCCGCTCGCCGCTGCCGTCGGCTCCGCGGTCGTCGCCCTGCTCGAGACCGGGGAATACCAGGAGCGCGCCAGGGTGATGGGGGCGCGACTCGCTGCGGGACTCGAGCGTTTGATCGGCTTCGGAGTCGTCTCCGTGCGATCGGCCGGGCTGTGGGCCGGCGTCGACATCGACCCCTCCCTCGCGACCGGTCGCCGGGTCTGCGAGCTGCTCATGTCGCGGGGAGTGCTCGCGAAGGACACCCACGGCTCGACCATCCGTTTCGCTCCCCCGCTCGTGATCACCGCGGAAGACGTGGATTTCGCCGTCGACCAGCTGGAAGCCGTGCTGCTGGAGCTGCGCGCGTAGCACCCCCGGCCCAGTCGGCGCGTCGCCGGTCGCGCCATATTCGGTTGCACAACTCCTGCAATTCGGAAGGGGGCCGGGTCTTCGGCCCGAACTTCCGGGGTACTTGTTCCCGTCGGCCGCACAGCGCAGGAGTTACGGAATCGGGACTGGTCTCTGTCGGATCGGAAATCGTAGCTCCTAAGCTGTGGCCATGACTTCGGCTCCGCGCATCCGGATCCGCACCCGCATGTCGGGGCGCGACATCGACGAGGAGAATCGCGTCTCGAGCTCTCTCGAGTTGCTCTTCGATCTGACCTTCGTTGTCGCGGTCGCGCAGATCGCGGTGCAGCTGGCGCGGACCATCACTGCGGGGACCGCGCTCACGGACGGGGTCGGCCCCTATCTCATGGTGTTCTTCGCCATCTGGTGGGCCTGGCTCAACTTCACCTGGTTCGCCTCCGCCTACGACACGGATGATCTGCCCTACCGGCTCGCCACGATGGTGCAGATGGGCGGTGTCCTGGTGCTGGCGGCGGGAGTGCAGAGCGCGTTCGACAAGCAGCAGTATCTCGGCATCACCCTCGGATACTTCATCATGCGGGTGGGGCTCGTGGGTCAGTGGGTGCGCGCCGGCATCGAGAATCCGGATGGTCGCCGCACCGCCTTCCGCTATGCCGGTGCCATCACCATCGTGCAGCTCGGTTGGATCGCCCGGCTGCTGTTGCCCCCCGAGCTCGGAGCGCTGTCGTTCATCGTGCTCGCCCTCGCCGACGTGAGCGTTCCCCTGTGGGCAGAGCGCACGGGTCTCACACCGTGGCATCCGCATCACATCGCCGAACGCTACGGGCTCTTCACGATCATCCTGCTCGGGGAGTCGGTGTCGGCCGTGACGATCGCCGTGCAGAAGGCGCTGGATCTCTCCGGGGTGAGTGTTTCGCTCGTCGTCGTCGCCCTCGGTGGCCTGGTCCTGCTCTTCGGGCTCTGGTGGCTCTACTTTCTCGAACCCGCCGGCGACGGGCTCGCGAGCCACCGGTCGAGATCGTTCCTCTGGGGTTACGGGCACTATGCCCTGTTCGCCGCGATCGCGGCGATCGGGGCGGCCCTCGAGGTCGCGGTCGAGGCGGGCACGTCTGGGAATGGCACGCCTGAGGCTGGTGCGGTCGAGGCAGGCACGATCGAAGCCGGCACGCACGCGGCCATTTCGCCCCCGATCGTCGGCTATGCGCTGGCGATTCCCGTCGCGTTGTTCTTCGTGCTTCTCTACCTGCTTCATGCCGCAATCGAAGAGCAGGTGGCGACGCGTCCGCTCGCCCTCGCTGTCGCGGCGGCGACAGTGCTGCTTGTGCCGCTCGGAGCCCCCTTCTACGGGGTGCCGATGACCATCGTGCTCATCGCACTGGTGACTTCCGCGCTCACCGCGACGAGTATCGTCGACAATGTACGCCGAGCGGCCAGGGGGGCCCAGTGATGAATTACTTTCCCGCTTCGACCGCGACACCCCTGAGGGGCGGTCCGACTCTGCGCTGGGGAGTGCTCGCTCCCGGTCGCATCGCCGCAGACTTCGTACAGACACTTCACGCCAACTCCGACCAGCGCATGCACGCTGTCGCGTCTCGCTCGTTCGAACGGGCGGCGGCGTTCGGCGCGCGGTTCGGCATCGATCGGGTCTACGACAGCTACGAGCGGTTGGTAGCGGATCCCGGCATCGACATCGTCTACGTCGCCGCTCCGCACAGTGAGCACCGCGCGCTCGCGCTGCTCGCGATCGCCGCCGGCAAGCATGTGCTCGTCGAGAAGCCGATCGCCCTCACCGCCGCGGAGGCACGCGAGATCGCGGATGCCGCACGCGCCGCCGGCGTCTTCGCCATGGAGGCGATGTGGGCGCGGTTCCTGCCCCAGACCACGGTGCTCTCTGCCATGCTCGCCGACGGGATGCTCGGCGAGATCGGACTCGTCGCCGCCGACTACGGGTCCATCTTCGACTTCGATGCGAAAAGCCGTGCCTTCGACCCGGCGCTCGGGGGCGGCGCACTGCTCGACCTCGGCGTGTACCCGATCTGGTTCGCCCATTTCGTGCTCGGTCGCCCCAGCCGGGTGGTGGCGAGCGGATCGATCACTTCGACCGGGGTGGACGGCCAGGCCGCCATCCTGTTCAGCACCGCGGATGGCGCGGAGGCCCAGCTGAGCACGAGCATGACCGTGTCCACTCCCGTGCGTGCCACGGTGAGCGGCTCCCTCGCGAGCGTCGACATCGATGCGCCCTTCGTCGCGCCCGGGGGGTTCACCCTGTACCGGGATGGAAGCGACGAACCTCTCCGGTGGGACGACCCGACGACCCTGCGCTGGCGCGACGGACTGGTGTGGCAGGCGACCGCGGCCGCGCAGCACGTCGCGCACGGGCTCACCGAGTCTCCGCTGCATCCGCTCGACGCCTCGATCGCGGTGCTCGAGACTATCGATGAAGCGCGACGTCAGCTCGGGTTGCTCTCTTAGCCGCCCCGCCGGCGTGCTCCGCACTGCCGGGTGACACGCGCGCGGGAACGTTTCGGCACGCGTGTCACTTGCGAGGGTGTCAGCCGGCGATCGGCGACTTCCGCGGGCCGGCCTTGGGCGGGGAGGTGCGGGGCTTGGTGGCTGAGGACTTCGCCACGGGCCGCGGAGCGGTCGCCGCCGGCACGCTGAGGGTGCGTGGCGCGAGACGCTCGAGTTGCGTGACGTGGGCCGGCGTCAACTCGGCGAGGGAGGTGACCCCGAGGAGGCGCATCGTGCGCGCGATCTGATCGCCGAGAATCTCGATCATGCGATCGACGCCCTCGCGCCCACCGGCCATGAGGCCGTAGAGGTACGCGCGGCCGACCAGAGTGAAGTCCGCGCCGAGGGCGATTGCCGCGACGATGTCGGCGCCCGACATGATGCCCGTGTCGAGGTGGACCTCGAGGTCCTTTCCGACCTCGCGGGCGACATCCGGAAGCAGGTGGAACGGGATCGGTGCGCGGTCGAGCTGCCGTCCCCCGTGGTTCGACAGGATGATGCCGTCGACGCCCATGGTCGCGAGGCGCTTCGCATCGTCGAGGTTCTGGACTCCCTTCACCACGACCTTGCCCGGCCACTGGTCCTTGATCCAGGCCAGGTCCTCGAAGGTGACGGTGGGGTCGAACATGGAGTCGAGCAGCTCTCCGACGGTGCCGGACCAGCGGTCGAGGGAGGCGAAAGCGAGCGGCTCTGTGGTGAGGAAGTTGATCCACCACTCCGGACGCGGGATCGCGTTGACGACGGTTCCGAGGGTCAGCTGCGGCGGGATCGAGAAGCCGTTTCGCTTGTCGCGCAGTCGGGCGCCGGCGACCGGCACATCCACGGTCACGAGGAGGGTGTCGAAACCGGCCTTCGCCGCCCGATCCACGAGCGCCATCGACCGGTCGCGGTCCTTCCACATGTACAGCTGGAACCAGTTGCGTCCGTTCGGGTTGGCCGCCTTCACGTCCTCGATCGCGGAGGTTCCCATGGTCGAGAGGGAGAAGGGGATGCCGGCGGCGGCTGCGGCACCGGCGCCGGCGATCTCACCCTCCGACTGCATCATGCGGGTGAAGCCCGTCGGCGCGATGCCGAACGGAAGGGCGACGGGCCCCCCGAGCACCGTCGACGAGGTGTCGACGACCGACACGTCCCGCAGGATCGAGGGGTTGAACTGGATGTCCTCGAAGGCCTGGCGCGCCCGGGCCAGTGAGATCTCCGCCTCGGCCGCTCCTTCGGTGTAGTCGAAGGCGGCCTTCGGCGTGCGCTTCTGGGCGATCGCGCGGAGGTCGTGGATCGTGAGTGCCCTCTCGAGACGGCGCTTCTTCGCGTTGAACTCGGGGGTGGCGAAATGCATGAGCGGCGCGAGGTCGCGCACCTTGGGGAAGTGGCGTTCGAGTTTCATATTCCGGTCCTTTTGTCGACGACGATGTTCAGTGGTTCGTGATGCTCGTGAAGCCGGCGGATCTGCTCGCGCACGAGGGGATCGACACGGCTCGGCATGCTCGAGATGTTTCCGCCGATGTGCGGGGTGATGATCACGCCGGGGGTCTTCCACAGGGGGTGGTCCGCGGGGAGCGGCTCGGGTTCGATCACGTCGACGGCCGCGCGGATCGCGCCGGACCGGGTCCGCTCGGTGAGGGCATCCGTGTCGACGATCGCGCCACGAGAAACGTTGACGAGCAACGCGCCGGCTTTCATGCGGCCGAGGAAGGGCCCGTCGACCATGTTCGTTGTCTCAGCGGTGAGCGGCACGGCGATCACGACGATGTCCGCTAAGGGGAGCAGGTCGGGGAGCTCCCCGAGAGAGTGGATGGTGCCGAGTGCATCGGTGCGCGCGGTGCGTGCCACGCGCGTGATGTCGACATCGAAGGGGGCGAGGCGCTTCTCGATCGCCGCACCGACCCCACCGACACCGACGATGAGCACGGCGCTTCCGAGAAGGCCGGGGTACCAGTCGCGTTTCCAGAGGCCGGCCGGCTGCGCGCGGGCCATGACGTCCAGTCCGCGCTGGCTGTCGAGGATGAGGCCGACGGCGAGCTCGGCCGTCGGGCCCTCGTGCACCCCGACGGCATTGGCGTAGCGGATGCCCGGCGGCAACACCTCCGCGACGCCGTTGTAGCCGAGGGCCTGGCTCTGCACCAGTGACACCCGCGACGCCGCGAGTCGCGGCAAGGCCTCCGCGGAGACCGAGTACGGCAGCACCAGCAGGTCGATCGGGCGGTCGAGCGGGGGGTCATCCGTCGTCCAGACGATGATTTCCACGCCCTCACCAGCCGGTGTGAGGCGGTCGAGCATTGCGGCATCGGGCACTGCGATGAGGAAGGTCATTCAGACACCTCCCTGTCGTACTTCTGGAGAAGCCGGTCACGCGCTCCCTCGATATGTTCGCGGGTGAGGCGGCTCGCCAGCGCGCCGTTTCCTGCCGCCACCGCATCGAGGATGCCCTGATGCTGGAAGGCGACATCAGATGGCTGGATGAGTTGATGGGACTGCACCTGGCCGATGCAGAGCTCGATCTCGCCCATCAACAGGCTGTGCATCTTTGCGAGCCTTGGGCTGTGCTGCGCCACCACGAGCTGACGATGGAAGTCGAGGTCAGTCCGGGCGAGGGCGGCGCGATTGTCGGAGCGCACATGTTCGAGCAGCTCGCGATGCACTGCGAGCGCGGCGAGGGGAACCACAGAATCGGCCGAAAGGTGCCGCACGGCGGCAACTTCGAGAATGGCGCGATTGGAGTAGAGATCCTGGATGTCGTCGCGACTGAGTTCCGGAACCTGCGCGGCATGGTGGGCACGCCGAGAAAGGAGTGCCTCGCTGACGAGTCGTTCGAGGGCGGCTTTCGCCGTGGGACGCGCCACACCATAGCGCTCGGCGACCGCGGTTTCGGTGAGCAGCGCCCCTGGGCGATCGGCCATGGTGACGATGCTCTCCCGAAGCGCGTCGTACACCGCTTCGGGCAGGGAAGTGGTCTTGAGGGCGATGCTCCGAGGGGAACGGACGGGAAACGACATTGTCAAACAAGTGTACGAGAAGCGATCTGAGCGGGCAAGAGCAGCCGCTCGGCAGCGCCTATGCGCGGGTGACCCGGAGTCGCCCGCGCAGGAACGGCAGCCATGGCGCGGAATAGGTGACCGCGGAGGGACCGCTGCCGTCGAGGCTGATCTGGGCGTCTCCGAAGCGCCACAGCCGGTTGAAGAGAAACACGCCGACCACAGTCGTGCCCTCGGTGGGCACCATCCAGGTGCCCGTGCCCCACTGCGCGGGATTGCCGCGGCCGTCGAACACGACGGTCGGCTTCGGAACCCAGCCGAACCAGGGCTTCTTCAGGGTGAGTTCGAACCGGCGGGTCTCGGCGTTCCCGAACGCTGAAGAGCCGGGCACATTCATATCGCCAGCCTACGGCTGGGACTGTGGCAGAGCGGTTACGCCGATCGTAGCCGCAGGTTCTGCAGGCCGCCATCGACGGCTAGGCAGGTCCCGGTCGTCGACCCGCAGCGAGGGCTCGCGAGACAGGCCACCGCCTCTGCCACCTCAGCGGGCTTGGCCAGACGAGTGTGAGGCCTGTGTCGGTGCTGCGATGCGGGTGCTCAGACGAACAACTGTCGCTGACGGCCGAGGCCGTCGATCTCGATCTCGCAGACGTCGCCCGCCTTCAGGTAGGGAAACCGCCCGGAGAGGGCGACACCCTCGGGGGTCCCGGTGAGCACGAGGTCCCCCGGTTCGAGGGTGAGGAACTGACTCAGGTGCCAGATGATGTGGTCGACGTCGAAGATCAGGTCTGCAGTCGACGAATCCTGGCGCGACTCGCCGTTCACCCAGCTTCGCAGCCGCAGAGCGCGATAGTCGACCTCATCAGGCGTCACGAGCCAGGGACCTGTCGGGTTGAATCCCGGAGCCGATTTGCCTTTCGACCACTGGCCGCCGGACAGTTCGAGCTGAAATTCGCGCTCGGAGAGGTCGTTGGCCGCGACGAAGCCGGCGATGTGGTCGATGCTGTCGGCGGGCGAGTCGAGGTAGGACGCGCGCTTCGAGATCACGACCCCCAGTTCGACTTCCCAGTCGGTCTTCACGCTCTTGCGCGGGATCGTGATGGCATCGTTGGGCCCGACGACGGTGTTCGGCGTTTTGAGGAACATGATCGGGATAGTGGGAGGGAGCGATCCGCTCTCGGCTGCATGAGCCGCGTAATTCATGCCGATGCAGACGACGGCACTCGGTCGAACTATGGGCGATCCGATGCGCTCGCTGGCGATGTCGGTCACCGGGAGGAGTCCTGCGTTCAAGGCTTCGCGCACGCGCTCCACACCGCTCGTCTCGAGGAATTGCCCGGTGATGTCGGCGGTGAGGCTGCTGATGTCGTAGTAGGACTGGCCGATGAGCACGAAAGGCCGCTCGTGGCCGACCGCTCCGATCCGGGCGAATTTCACGGGCGACCTCCTTCGGGGTGCAGCACTGACGTCTCGAACATTCGACGATCCTACGTCGTGACGCTCAGCGCACGGGGTCGTAACGCTTCGGCGAGAAGGCGGATGCCACCAGCGACCGGAGCGCCTCGAGCGACCCGGTCACGAAACCCTGTGCCCGCGCCTGAATCAGCACATTCCCAATCGCCGTCGCCTCGACGGGACCGGCGAGCACGGGAAGTCCGCTCAGGTCGGCCGTCGCCTGGCAGAGCAGCTCGTTCTGAGATCCGCCCCCGACGATGTGGATGACGTCGACACGAATCCCGGACAGCTCGGCAACCGTCCGCACGGCATCCGAGAACGCGGAGGCGAGCGACTGGATGATGCAGCGCACGAACTCCGCATTGGACTGGGGCACCGGGCGGCCGTGCTCGGTGAGCCACTCCGCGATGCGCTCCGGCATGTCACCCGGAGTCAAGAAGCGCGGGTCGTTGGCGTCGAACAAGGCAACTTCGCCCGACACAGCGGCTGCCTGCGCGAGGAGTGCGACGAGATCGACCGTCTCACCCGAGCGTTCCCAGGTGCGAACCGACTCCGAGAGCAGCCAGAGGCCCATGACGTTGTGGAGGTACCGCACGCGGCCGTCGACGCCGCCCTCGTTGGTGAAGTTGGCGAGGCGAGAGGCCTCACTGAGCACCGGGTGTTCGAGCTCGACACCGACGAGCCCCCAGGTGCCGCAGCTGATGTAGGCGAAGTTCGGGGTAGTGGCCGGGATCGCGACGACGGCAGACGCCGTGTCGTGGGAACCGACGGCGATGATGCCGAGGCTCTGCCGCATCCCGAGCTCGGTCGCGATCGACGGGAGGAGTTCGCCGACACTCGAGCCGGGGGAGATCAGCGGCGGGAACAGCCCCGCGGGGAGGTCGAGCCGCGAGATGAGGGTGTCGTTCCACTCGCCTGTCGTGATGTCGACGAGCCCGGTCGTCGAGGCATTGGTGCGCTCCGCGAAGCTCTGACCCGTGAGCCAGAAGTTGATCAGGTCCGGGATGAGAAGCAGCGAGGTTGCAAAACCGAGCAGGCCGGGCGCGCGCTCGACTTCGAGCTGGTAAAGGGTGTTGAACGGCAGGAACTGCAGGCCGTTCGCTGCATACAGCTCCTTCGCTGAGACCACAGAGTGCGTGGTCTCGACGGCGCCCGCGTTGCGCCCGTCACGGTAATGGAATGGCGCGCCGAGCATCCGTCCGCCTCGCAGCAATGCGTAGTCGACGGCCCAGGAGTCGACCCCGGCGCTCGCGAGCCCAGGTTCCTCCCGCGCCGCGGCACCGAGCCCGGCCGTCACGTTGCGGAACAGTTCGAGGATGTTCCAGTGCAGCCCATCAGGGGTTCGCACCGGGCCGTTCGGGAAGCGCGCGACCGGTCGAACACTCAGCTCGTTGTGTCCGACGTAGCCGAGCATCACCCGCCCGCTCGTCGCCCCGAGATCGACGGCCGCGACGGCCTCGGTCATCGCAGGAACGCGGCGGCGACGCCCGCGTCGACCGGGATGTGCAGGCCGGTGGTGTGGCTGAGGTCGCTCGTGCAGAGCACGAACACCGCGTTGGCGACGTTCTCGGGCAGCACCTCGCGCTTCAGCAGCGTGCGCTGCGCGTAGTACTTGCCGAGCTCCTCCTCCGGAACGCCGTAGACCGCTGCCCGCTTTGCCCCCCAGCCGCCGGCGAAGATGCCCGATCCCCGCACGACGCCGTCGGGGTTGATGCCGTTCACCTTCACGCCGTATTCACCGAGTTCCGCGGCAAGCAGTCGCACCTGGTGGGCCTGGTCGGCCTTGGTGGCCGAGTAGGCGATGTTGTTGGGTCCCGCGAACACCGAGTTCTTGGACGAGATGTAGATGATGTCCCCGCCGAGCTTCTGGTCGATCAGCACCTTCGCGGCGGCGCGGGAGACCAAGAACGAGCCCTTGGCCATCACGTCGTGCTGCAGGTCCCAGTCGGCGACCGTGGTCTCGAGCAGGCTCTTGGAGAGCGAGAGGCCCGCGTTGTTCACGACGAGGTCGAGCCCGCCGAACGCGAGCACCGCGGCATCCACGGCGGCCTGTACCTGCAGCTCGTCGGTGACGTTCGACTGCACGCCGATCGCGACATCCGTGCTGCCGATCTCGGCGGCGGCGGCCTGCGCCTTCCCGAGGTCGAGGTCGGCGATCACGACGCACGCTCCCTCGGCGGCGAGACGGGTGGCGATGGCCTTGCCGATGCCGGAGGCCGCGCCGGTGACGAGCGCGACGCGCGTCGCGAGGGGCTTCGCCTTCGGCATCCGCTGCAGCTTCGCCTCCTCGAGCGCCCAGTATTCGATGCGGAACTTCTCCGCCTCGTCGATAGGAGCGTAGGTCGAGATCGCCTCGGCGCCACGCATCACGTTGATGGCATTGATGTAGAACTCGCTCGCGACCCGGGCGGTCTGCTTGTTGGCGCCGTAGCTGAACATGCCGACGCCGGGGATGAGCACGACGAGCGGGTCGGCACCACGGATGGCGGGACTCTCCGGTGTCGCATGGCGGTCGTAGTACGCCTGGTAGTCGGCCCGGTACTCGTCGTGGAGCTCGTGCAGGCGCGCGAGCTGGTCGTCGAGAGACGCGGTCGGGGGCAGGTCGAGCAGCATCGGCTTGACCTTCGTGCGCAGGAAGTGGTCAGGGCAGCTGGTACCGAGCGCGGCGAGGCGGGGGTGCTCTGAACGTTCGAGGAAATCGAGCACCACCTGGGCGTCGGTGAAGTGACCGACCTGGGCGCGGTCGGTGGAGGCGAGCCCACGGAGGGTCGGAGCGAGAGCCGCAGCGCGGGAAAGACGCTGGTCAGAGGCCACTGGAGCGTAACCATCTATGACGGTTCCAAATGGATCGTCGCGACCATTGTCGGCGATGAACTTCTCGGCGGTCTCGATAATCCACAGCGAGTTCGCCTCCGCTTCCTCCGAGGTGTCGCCCCACGCGGTGATGCCGTGCCCGCCGAGGATGCAGCCGATCGCCTGCGGGTTGGCGTCCTTGATGGCGGCGATATCGAGCCCGAGCTGCCAGCCCGGCCGACGCCACGGCACCCAGACGACCTTCTCGCCGAAGGCCTTCGTCGTGAGTTCCTCGCCGGCCGCGGAGGTCGCGAAGGCGATGCCGGAATCCGGATGCAGGTGGTCGACGTGCGCGGCATCTACCAGTCCGTGCATGGCGGTGTCGATCGATGGAGCGGCGCCCCCCTTGCCGTGGAGCGTGTAGTCGAAGGCGGCGACCATCTCGTCTTCGCGGTCGACGCCGGGGTACACGTTTCCGAGCGCGCGCAGGCGGTCGAGGCGCAGCACCGCGAGCCCGGGCTCGGTGAGGGTGCCGAGGTCGCCACCGGAGCCCTTCACCCAGAGCAACTCGACCGGCTCGCCGGTCGCGGGGTCGACATCCGTTCCTTTGGCGGAGGTGTTGCCGCCGGCGTAGTTCGTGACCCGGGGGTCCGAGCCGAGTCGGTTGCTCCGGGCGATGAGCTCTGCAGCAGCGGGGTTGGTCATGTCGTGATCCTTCGGTCTGCGGTGAACTGGTCTGCGGTAAATCGGCGGCGGCGGGGGATACGCGCTGTCGCGGAGGCCGGATTCCCTCGCGGAGGGAGGCACGGCACCCTCCGCGACGTCGTAAGGCCGCCGCGAGAGAACACGGGGGTCAGGCGCCCCAGGACGCCTGCTGGCCGCCGACGCGGTCGGCGGCGATCCTCGCCTGGTATCCGGATGCCGCATAGGCGGCCATCGGATCGCCGGCGAGCCCGCGGGACTCGCGCCAGGCGGCGAGGTCGGCGCGCACGTCCGTGTAGAACGCGTCCATGAGGATGCCGTTGGCGCCGAGCACGTCGCCCGCGTCCTGCGCCGCGGTGAGCGCGACGGTGTCGACGAGCAGCGCGCGAGCGGTCATCTCCTGCACATTGAGCACGGAGCGGATCTGCCCGGGGATCTTGTCCTCGACGTTGTGGCACTGGTCGAGCATGAATGCGACGCCGGAGTCCGGCCCGTACCCACCGCCGCGGATCACCTCGTAGAGGATGCGGAACAGCTGGAACGGGTCTGCCGCCCCGACGATGAGATCGTCGTCGGCGTAGAACCGCGAGTTGAAGTCGAACGATCCGAGCTTTCCGAGGCGCAGGAGCTGCACCACGATGAACTCGATGTTGGTGCCGGGCGCGTGGTGTCCGGTGTCGAGGCAGACCAGCGCGCGGTCCCCGAGTGCGGCGACCTGGGCGTAGGAGGTGCCCCAGTCCGGCACATCCGTGTGATAGAAAGCGGGCTCGAAGAACTTGTATTCGAGCACCATCCGCTGCGAATCGCCGATGCGGGCATAGATGGCGGCGAGGGATTGCGCCAGGCGGTCCTGCCGGGCGCGCAGGTCTTGCTGCCCGGGGTAGTTGGTGCCGTCGGCGAGCCAGATCTTGAGGTCACGCGAGCCCGTGGCATCCATGATGTCGATGCACTCGAAGTGGTGGTCGATGGCCTTCTGGCGGATCTTCGGGTCCGAATGGGTCAGGGAACCGAACTTGTAGTCGTCGTCCTGGAAGGTGTTGGAGTTGACGGTGCCGAGAGCGACTCCGTGATCCGTGGCGAAGGAGCCGAGGGCGGCGTAGTCGTCGACCTTGTCCCACGGGATGTGCAGGGCGACCGAGGGGGACAGCGCGGTGTACTTGTTCACCTGGGCGGCATCCGCGATCTTCTCCTGGGGGGTGCGCGGGGTGCCGGGGGTGCCGAAGACCTTGAACCGGGTTCCGGAGTTTCCGAACGCCCAGGAGGGAAGCTCGATGGCCTGCTGGGCGAGCAGCGGTTCGATGTCGGAGAAGCTTGTCATGATCGGTTCCCGTTCTGGTTGACGCTGTTCGTGCGAAGACTGGTGAGCTGGTCGTCGAGGTTGAAGACCTCGTCGAGGTAGAGGAATGCTTGGTCGGCAGGCACGTCGAGGTCGACGAAGTGCTCGGCCATCGCGGCCTGCCAGCGGGCGTTGACCGGAGCGGCCGCCATGCCGTCGAGATTGGCCTGCAGGTCTTCGGTCTCGAAATAGCCGATCACGAGGCCGTCGTCACGGAGAAAGATGGAGTAGTTGCGCCATCCGGTGTCGTGGAGGGCCTCGAGCATCTCCGCCCACACCGCGGCATGCGCCACCCGGTAGGCGTCGATGTGACCCAGCTTGACCTGCAGCTGGAAGCAGACCCGTCTCATCGCCAGCTCGGCAGACTCGCCATGTCGACATGGCGGTGTTCGATGCCGAGCAGCGAGGCGGCGGCGCGGATGTCTCCGGCACGATGCCCCACGCAGAGTGCCCAGTGGTGCCCGATGCCGGTCTGCGACCACTCGTCGACCCATTCGCCGGGGTCGCCTCCGAAGTCGACGCGCGAGGTCGTGTTGCCGATCGCAAGCAGCGGGCCGGGCACGACGGTGCCCTCGCTGGTGATGAAAGTGAAGCTGCCGTCGCGGTCCTGGCCGATGCCGAAGGTGGTGACCGGGCCCTGCTTCACATCGAACTCGACCGAGACGCCGTAGCCCCGCTTGCCGTGGTAGATCCCGAGGCCGCGGAGCAGCGGGTCCCGTTCGGAGACCGCGAGGTGGGCCGGACCGTCGTGGCCCATCTCCACCACATTGTCGAAGAAGTTGAGTGCCTGGATCTCGGTGAACGATCCGCCGGCGCCGATGGTGTGGGCGGCCAGCATCGCGAGGCTGGTGCGCAGTTCGTACTCGCCGACGAAGGGGATGCCGCGGGCGGTGAGCAGGGAGGCGCCGAGGATCATTCCCGCGCCGAGTCGCTCGTGCTGCTCGCCCTGCAGGCCGCGGTGGTAGTAGGCGGCCGAGTCGAGGTCGAAGTCGTCGACGAGACGGTCGAGACCGACGGAGACCTTGGCACCCCAGGCGAAGTCCTCCTCCTTCACCGAGGGGTCGAGCGTGAACAGGGACTTCGCGAGCTCCATGCGATCCCGCACCTCGGCATCCGTCACCTCGGCGACCCGCACGCGCAGGTCGTCGAACTCGAGCACCTCCACGTGGGAGCCGAACTGGGTGGAGACGAGGGTGAGGTCGGTGGAGACGTCCAGCATGCCGGGATAGAGGTGGCCCATCAGGCCGTGGCGGGCATTGCGCAGTGTCGAGCGCACGCCGGCCGCATGCACCCACTGGTCGATGCGTGCCCAGGCCGACTCCTGCGTGAGGTGGCCGGACACCGAACGGAAGGGGATGCCCGCCCGGCGGAAAACGTTCGCCACCTCCGGCACCGGGCATTGGCCGCAGTAGGCCAGCCATTTGCCGGTGTCGAAGTTCGCGTGGTCCATCGCCTCGGTGGGCTGGAGGTCGATCACGAGCACCGGAGTCTTGGACCGCTGGGCGATCGGCAGCACCATAGACGACGTGAGGTACGTGGTGAGGAAGATGACGATGAGGTCGCAGTCGGCGACGCGCAGCTTCTCGGCGGCGACGTTTGCCTCCTGGGCGTCCGAGATGAATCCCACGTCGATGACCTCGGCGTCGAGATCATTGAAGCGGGATGTCACATAGGCAGAGGACTGCTGCAGCTGCGGGAGCAGATCCGGAAACTGGGGCCAGTAGGCGGCGAGACCGCCGGCGACGAGGCCGATGCGGGTCTGGCGGCGCTTCTTCGGCGCGAGGGCCGGAGTGTTGGCGAGTGATGACATCTGCAGGACTTTCCGAAAGAGGGGAGACGCTCTCCCGGGCCAGGTCGGCCCGGGAGAGCGAAGGGTTTAGAAGTTGTACTGATCGATGTTGTTGGCGTCGAACTCGGTCGGCGGGCCGACGATGACGGTGTTGTCAGCGCCCACCTTCAGGGTGCCGAGGTCGCCGGCCTTGAAGGTGTCGCCTTCCTTGCCGGTGATCGTGCCGGCGACGAGGGCCTTTGCGGCGTAGACCGCAGCGGTGCCGATCTTTGCCGGGTCCCAGAGCGCGAAGGCCTTGACGGTGCCGTCCTTCACGTACTCACGCATCTGGTTCGGAAGCCCGAGCCCGACGAGCGCGACCTTGCCCTTGTAGGAGGAGGTCGAGAGGTACCGAGCCGTCGCCGCGATGCCGACCGTCGTGGGTGAGATGATGCCCTTGAGGTTCGGGTAGGTAGAGAGCAGACCCTGCGCGACCTGGAACGAGGTCGTGTCGTCGTCGTTGCCGTAGACGGTCGCGACGAGGTTGATCTTCGCGTACTTCGGGTTCGACTTGAGATCGGCCTTCATGAACTCGATCCAGGCGTTCTGGTTCGTCGCGTTTGCCGTCGCCGAGAGGATGGCGATGTCACCCTCGTAGTTGATCTGCTCGGCGACCTGCTTCACCTCGATGAGTCCGACATCCTTGGACACCACCTGGTTGATGAAGAGGCTGCGGCAGTTCTTGGCGGTGTCGGAGTCGAAGGTGATGATCTTCGCGCCGCCGGCCTTGGCCTGGTTGAGCGCCGAGCAGACGGCGTTCGGGTCGTTGGCGGCGATCGCGATCACGTTGATCTTCTTCTGGGTGAGCGTGTTGATGTAGCTCACCTGGGAGGAGGCGCTCGCGGTGTTCGGTCCGACGACCGAGTAGTCGACCCCGCTGAGCGCGGCGGCGGCCTTCTTGCCTCCACCGAGCTCGACATCGGTGTACGGGTTGTTGAGCTGCTTTGGAACGAAGGCGATGCTGAATCCCTTGGAACTTCCGCCGGACGAGGCCGGGGTGCTACCGGCAGCACAGCCGGCGAGGGCCATGACCGCTGCCGTGGTGAGAGCGGAGACCGCAAGGACCCGACGAGCCGTCACTGATCGGCCCTCCTTCAGATGAAATAACTTCATTGTTTTCCCTTTCCTATGGAATCGTCGCCGGGTGCTCGGCGGACGAATTTTCTATGCGGCGGAGGTCTCCGCAAGGAGCGCGCGGCTGCGGCGTCTCTCGCCGGAGAGTCTCAGCCGGGCGCTCACGCTCGGCGCGATCACCGAGAGCACGAGCAGCGATCCGGTGACGATGGTGAGCACCGTGTCGGGCAGGCCCGCGAGCTGCAGCGAGTAGTTGACGGTGCGGATGATGAGCACGCCGGCGACCACACCGACGATGCCTCCCGATCCGCCGAAGATAGATACCCCGCCGAGCAGTACGGCGGCGACGACGCTCAGCTCCAGGCCGGTGACGCTGTCGCTCTGCGCACTCGAGTAGCGCAGCACCCAGAAGATGCCGGCGAAGGCGGAGATTCCGCCGCTCGCGACGTAGAGCCAGAACTTGGAGCGGTTCACCCGGATGCCGACGAACCGCGCCGCCTCCTTGCTGAAACCGAGGGCGAACAGTGCCCGACCGAACGGGGTGAAGTGCAGCAGCACGGCGAACACGATCACCACGATCGCGACGAAGATCATGAACGTCGGTATTCCGGTGCCGCCGATCGTCGAGGTGGCAAAGGCCGTGAGGTCGATCGGGAAATCAGCGACCGCGTTGTCTCCGATCACGACGAGGGCGAGGCCGCGGAAGAGGGCGAGCGTTCCGATCGTCACCGCGAGGGAGGGCAGCCCGATCGCGGTGATCAGGATGCCGTTGAACGCCCCGCACAGAAGTCCGACGATGATGCAGGCGACGAATACCCACCAGATGTTCCAGTGGGCGTCGTGGAACAGCACACCCATCACGGCGGCGGAGAGACCCGCCGTGCTCGCGACGGAGAGGTCGATCTCACCGGTGATGATGATCAGGGCCATCGGCATGGCCATCAGCAGGATCGGCACGGCGTCGATGAGCAGGAAGCTCACCGTGGCCACCCCGGCGAAGTACGGCACGAAGACGCTGGCGATGACCACGATCAGCAGCAGGGCGTAGACGGTGTTGGCGTTGCGGCCGAGCAGCAGCCTGCGGGCTGCACCCCGGGCTTTCACCGGCCGGTCAACGGTGGTCTTGGATCGCGCGTCAGACATTTCGGGCCTCGCTCACTCGCAGTTTGCGGGCGGTTCGAACGGACAGGATGCGGTCGAGCAGGATCGCGGCGATGATCAGCACGCCGACGATCGCCTGCTGCCAGAACTTGCTGACATTGAGCGCGGCAAGGGCGCCGGTCATCGTGGTGAGGAGCACGGCGCCGATGGCGGCGCCGGTGACGGTGCCGCTGCCTCCGAAGATCGCGACGCCACCGACGACGACCGCCGCCACGATCTGCAGCTCGAAACCGGTGCCGGTGTCGGCCCCGACCGAATTGAAGCGGGAAGCGTAGAGCACTCCGGCGAGGCCGGTGAGGGCACCGCTGGCGACGAATGCTCCGACGACCCGGCCGGTCACGTTGATGCCGAACAGGCGGGCGGCCTCGGTGTCGGATCCGATCGCGTAGAGGTCGCGTCCCGCCCGGGTGCCGAACATGAAGATCGCGGCGAGGATCACGACGATGAGCGCGGCGATGGCGAACAGCGGGATGCCCCAGAGGGTCTGCACCGACAGGTTGCCGAATGCCTTCGGTTCATTGCCGATGAAGTACTGGGTGCTTCCCGCCCAGGCATTGTTGATGCCACGGAAGATGTAGAGCGTTCCGAGCGTGATCACGAGCGATGGCACCCCCGCGATCGTGACCACCAGTCCGTTGATCGCTCCGAGCACCGCTCCGAGTACGACGCCGATCAGGAAGACGAGCGGGATGGGGATGCTGGGGAAGGCATGGAAAAGCGAGCCGGTGCCGAAGGCCGAGAGGCCGAGAATCGAACCGATCGACAGGTCGACGTTGTTGGTGATGACGACGATGGCGAGACCGACGGCCATGATCACGAAGATCGTCGAGTTGAGCAGCAGGTCCTTGACCCCCTGCGCTGCAAGGAACCGGGGATTGACGACCGCCGTGACGATGATCAGCACCGCGAGGGCGGCGAACACCGAGAACTCCCGGGAGACGAAGATGCGGCCGAGGGCGCGGCCGGCGGCGGGCCTCTCGATCGCAGGGGACAGCGTCTGGCTCATGCGGCACTCTCCGGTGATGCGCTTGCGGCGTGCAGGACTGCTTCGGCGGTGGCCTCGTCGCGGGAGAGGCGGGCCGAGATCCGCCCTTCGTGCATGACGAGGATGGTGTCGGCCATTCCGAGCACCTCCGGCAGTTCCGACGAGATCATCAGCACCGCGATCCCCTGCACGGCGAGCTCGGAGATCAGGCGGTGCACTTCTGATTTGGTGCCGACGTCGATGCCGCGGGTGGGTTCGTCCACGATGAGGAGCCGGGGAGCCGTGGCAAGCCACTTCGCGATCACGACCTTCTGCTGGTTGCCCCCCGAGAGAGTCGCGACCGAGAGATCCTGGGATCCTGTCTTCACCTGCAGGCGGGCGCTCCACTCCTCGGCGACCCGACGCTCGTCCTTCGCATTGATCAGGCCGAACCGGGCGAGGGTCCTCCGCAGGGTGAGGGTCGCGTTGCGGGCGACCGAGAGGTCCATGACCAGGCCCTGCTTGCGGCGATCCTCCGGAACGAAACCCATGCCCGCGTCGATGGCGGACTGCGGGGAGTGGGCGCGGACGGGCTTTCCCGACAGCAGTACCGTGCCGGTGTCGTAGCGGTCGATGCCGAACACCGCTCTGGCGACCTCGGTACGTCCTGCTCCGACGAGTCCGGCGAGGGCGACGATCTCGCCGGCGCGCACATCGAAGCTGATGTCGCTGAAGACACCAGCCCGGGTCAGGTTCGTGACAGAGAGCACCGCCTCGCCGATGACGGCATCCTGCTTGGGGAAGAGCGTCGCGATGTCGCGCCCCACCATCTCCCGCACGAGGCCGTCGACGGTGATGTCCGGGGTGTCGTGGGTGGCGATGAACGCGCCATCGCGCATCACGGTGATGCGGTCGCAGAGGTCGAAGACCTCGTCGAAGCGGTGGGAGATGAAGAGGATCCCGGTGCCACGGTCGCGCAGGCTGCGGGCGACGGCGAACAGCCGCTCGACTTCGACGCCGCTCAGGGCAGCGGTCGGCTCATCCATCACCAGGATCCGGGCGTCGAGAGAGATCGCCTTGGCGATCTCGATGATCTGCTGGTCGGCGATGGAGAGGCCCTCGGCGACCCGGTCGGGGTCGACGGGCACGCCGAGTCGCGCGAAGAGCTCGCGGGCCTGTGATCGCATGCTCGCCCGGTCGATGAGGCCGAGACGTCCGCGCGGCTGACGCCCGATGAAGATGTTCTCTGCGACGGTGAGATCGGGGAAGAGCGTCGGCTCCTGGTAGATCACGGAGATGCCGGCGGCCTTGCTGTCCGCGGGGGATTTGAAGCTGACTTCCACGCCATCGACCCGGAAGCGTCCGGAGTCTGGTTGGTGCACACCGGCGAGGATCTTCACCAGGGTGGACTTGCCCGCACCGTTCTCGCCGACGAGAGCGTGGATCTCGCCGTTGCGGATCTCGATGGTTCCGTCGCTGAGTGCGACCACGGCGCCGAAGGATTTCGTCGCGGAGGCGAGGGAGAGGGCGGGGGTAGCGCTATCGGGGCTCATCGTCATTGACGGCTGATCCTCCACGGTGAGGTTTATTGAATCGTTTTAAGATCGGGACGGAATGCACTCTATGGCGCGCGGTTCCCTCGCGTCAAGCGTGATGGTGAATCGTTCCAAAAACGTACCAACGCGAGACGGAATGCTGGCATCATGCAATGAGCGGCGCATCGCAGCACCGCACGGGAACAGCGGAGAATCACATGGCGGCCAGCGTGAAGGATGTCGCGGCACTCGCCGGCGTCTCGGTGGGCACCGTCTCCAACGTGATGAATCGACCAGAGAAGGTCTCCGTCGCGGTAGCGATGCGCGTGCAGGCCGCGATCGATCAGCTCGGCTTCGTGCGCAACGACGCCGCCCGGCAGTTGCGCGCCGGCCGGAGCAGCACCATCGGGCTCGTCGTGCTCGATGTGCGAAACCCCTTCTTCACCGATCTCGCACGGGGTGCCGAGGATCGGGCGGCCGCGGACGGCTTCTCGGTGATCCTCGGCAACAGCGACGAGAAGGCGGATCGGGAGGCCACCTACCTCGACCTGTTCGAGGTACAGCGCATGCACGGCGTGCTCATCTCCCCGTTCGGCGACATCACCGGGCGCCTGCGCCAGTTGCGCGATCGAGGCATCCCCGCGGTGCTCGTGGACCGCACGAGCGCGGACGCCTCGTTCAGCTCCGTCTCGGTAGACGACATCGCGGGCGGCTCGCTAGCCGTCGCCCACCTGCTCGCCCAGGGGCGCCGACGCATCGCCTTCATCGGCGGACCCCTCGAGATCCAGCAGGTCACGGACAGACTCGACGGCGCACGCACGGCCATCGTGACGCAGCCGGAGGCGACTCTCGAGGTCATCCTCATCGATGCGCTCACCGTCATTGCGGGCCGGGCAGCCGGGCGGGAGCTCGTGGCGCGGGATCCGAAGGATCGACCCGACGCGGTGTTCGCGGCGAACGACCTCGTGGCGATGGGTGTGCTCCAGGCACTCATGATGCAGGGGGCGGATGTTCGCGTGCCCGAACAGATCGCCCTGGTCGGATACGACGACATCGACTTCGCCAGCGCCGCCGTGGTTCCGCTCTCGTCCATCCGGCAGCCGAGCGCTCTCATCGGCCAGACGGCGGTCGAGATCCTGCTCGAAGAGGCGTCCGACCCGTCCCTTGCGCCCCGCCAGGTGGTCTTCCAACCCGAACTGGTGGTGCGAGAGAGTAGTTTGTAGGGATCATGTCGACGAAGATTCCCGCCGATGCTCCCGCGCTCATCGTGCCGGAGTTCGGCCGTATTGAACTTGGCCGGCGGCCCGTGCCGCATCCCGGACCCGGGAAGGTGCTCATCCGCACCGACTTCACCGGCGTCAGTGTCGGTACCGAGATGCTGGCCGCCACCGGTGAGCGGCCGTCCTGGGGCCCCGTGCCCTTCACCCCGGGCTACCAGGGCGTCGGTCACATCGTCGCCTTCGGCGAAGGGGAGGAGCGGCACGGTCTCACTCTCGGCGAGGCGGTCGCGTGTTTCGGCGATGGCACCCATGGGGCATATTTCATCGCCGATCTCGAGCTGACCTATCCGATCGAGGAGACCGATTCGTACCACATGGCTGCGCTGTTCGTGCCGGCCGCGGTCGGTCTGAACGCCATCGACAAGGCCGGGCTGGAGAGCGGGGACACCGTGCTCGTGCTCGGCCAAGGCCTCATCGGCCAGGCCACCGCGATGCTCGCGCGCGACCGCGGCGCCTACGTTGTGGTGTCGGAGGTGTCTCCCGAGCGACGGGCCATCTCGGACGCCCATTGCGCCGACCGAGTGATCGACGGCTCGGCCGGGTCGCCCTGGTCGCAGCTGCAGGCGGACTTCCCCGACGGTTTCGACATGGTGATCGAGTCGACCGGCGTCGCCGCTCTCATCGACAGCGCCTTGGAATGCCTGCGCTTCGAGGGCACCATGGTCTTCGAGGGCGTGTATCCCGACCAGGTCACCTTCACCTACGAACTCGCGCACGAGCGGCAGATCAACGCCGTGTTCCCGTGGTTCATCGGCACCTCTGAGGTGCGCCGCACGGTTCTGCGCCGCATCGTCTCCGGCGAGCTGGACATGGATCCGCTCATCACCAACCAGGTCAACTGGACCGAGGCGGAGGCCACCTATCGACGCCTCTTCACCGCGGAGCGCGACCATCTCAACGGAATCGTCATCGACTGGCGGGGAGCGGAGTAGACATGCCTCTGAACGGCGATTACGCACCGAGCACATCGGATTGGGCGCGCGAACAGGCCGAGCTGTTCGAGGCGACGGATGGCGCGCAGGGAGCAGACCTGCGCGGAATGCCTGTCATCGTGCTGACCTCGGTGGGTGCCAAGTCCGGAATGCTGCGCAAGACCGCCCTCATGCGGGTCGAACACGAAGGCGAGTACGCGGTGGTGGCGTCGCTCGGCGGCGCCCCGAAGCATCCGGTCTGGTATTTCAATCTCGTGAAGAACCCAGAGGTCGAGCTGCAGGATGGCGCGGAGAAGGCCGACTACATCGCCAGGGAAGTCACCGGCGACGAGAAGGCGGTGTGGTGGAAGCGGGCCGTCGCGGCCTATCCGCCCTATGCCGACTACCAGGAGAAGACCGACCGGCAGATCCCGGTGTTCGTGCTGAGCCGGCGGTAGCTGCCCTCACAGCCCGGCTGCCCAGTGATTCTGCACCTGAGTCGCGCTGAGCGCCACCGAGTACGCCGCGGCGAAGCGCAGCTGCCCGGCGAAGTAGGAGTTGCCCTGGTTCGGCCAGCCGTTGAGATTGTCGTACCCGATGCGCCAGTACCCGCTGTAGCTTTCCGGGGTGACCCACGCGGCGTTCGATGCGACGAGGATGCCGTCGAGATACAGCCTCATTCCCGTTCCGGGTGACATCGTCGCCACCGTGTGGTGCCACAGACCATCGGTGACGACGCCCGGAGTGACCAGGACCTGGAGGGAACTCCCATTGTTGGTGCCGAACTCGAGCGCGCCCGTCGTTCCGATGTAGACGTGCCGGTCGTAGTGGTTGGAGACGCCCGTCCGGGTGTTGCTGAACCCCATCAGCCGGCCGCCGGGCACGGTCGTCTTGAACCACAGCTCCTCGCTGAACGTCGTCGGGTTCGAGTATTGGCGCGGGGTCGAGACGTAGCTCGACGTCCCGTTCAGCACGTAGGCGCCCCCGGAATCGCGCGGGCACGCGAGCGGCGTCACTGCGCTGCTGGTCATGGATCCCTGATAGCTCCCCCAGCTCATGAAGCTCGCGCTGTCCGCGGCGAACAACGAGTTCGATCCCTCCTGGAAGTGGTACTGGAAGTAGGCGTTGGCCTGGTCGGAGGAGTCCGCGCTCGTGCAGGTGGAGTACTGGCCGATGACGAAGCTTCCCGAGACCGCGGAGGCGACGCCGGGAGAGGTGGCGGTGAGGGAGTAGATCCCGGCCCGGTTGATGCGGCACCCGGCGAACGTGACGCTGCCGGCCGTCGTTCCCTTCGGGTCGGTCGTGCAGGTGAGGGTCGCACCCGCGGCAGTCGTCAGAGAGAGGGTGACGGGGATCGCACTGGTGGTCTGGTTCCCGCCGGCGTCGACGACGATCACCACCGGTTGCTTCGCGAAGGGGGAGTTGATCGGTGTTGTGGCGGGCGACGCGGAGAACCGCAGGTTCGTCGCGGGGCCCACCGAGATCGTGAACGATGAGCTCACGGCACTGCTGAGCAAGGGAGAAGTGGCGGTGAGCGTCTAGGTCCCAGCCTTGTCGACCGCGCAGGCGCTGAAGGTGGAGATACCGGATGTGGTGGTCACGGGATTCGCGGCGCACGCCAGTGCCGCGCCTGCCGGATTCGTGAGGGTGAGCGTGATCGCACGAGCCGTGCCGGTGGTCGGCTTCCCCGCTGCATCGAGCAATCGCACCGAGGGTTGCACCGCGAGGCGCGCCCCACCGGTGCCGCTCGACGGGTTCACCGCGAACACCAGTTTCGTCGGCGCCGTTGCGGCCGGATAGACCCAGTTGTTGCCGACGGACGAAGTCTGCGAGGTGAACACCGCGTTCGCCGGGTTGAGTGCCACCAGTGCGAAAGTTGCGGCGATGGCGAGCGCGACTCCGGCCGCGATCCCGGGGATCGCGCGGACGAATGCGGGGTGTTTCGCCCGGAAGGGTGCTTGATTCCTCTTGGTCCGCGGGCCGGGGTCTCCGATCACCTCGACCAGGAGGGCGAGCAACGTGAGCACGACCCAGATCGAGAAGGGTACCCAGCCTCCAGTGGAGAGCCAGAGCAGCGGGAGCCCGACCCACGGAATCAGCACCCACGCCCGCGCGATGATGTCCGAGCGCTTCAGCGAAGCGCTGTCGACCTCGATGTTCGCGTCGCCCGCGGTGATCAGTGTGCCGTCCTTGTTCTTGCCCACGATGCGATGAACGATCAGGTCGGATGACTTGCCGGCGCCGGACCCGTGGAATGTCACGACCCGCCCCATCGGGGTCGGGGCATCCTTATCCAGGGGAAAGGAGAGCACCACATCCCCTGCCTGGAGGTGCGGTCTCATCGAGCCGCCGAACACGTCGGATCCGGTCATCCCGAATGCCAGTGGCACGATAGAGAACACCGCAAGGGCCAAAACGAATGAGAGCGACAGCCGGGCCACGAGCCGCACAAACAGCCAGGTCCAGGCCGCAAGCACGATCGTCGGGCGTGCGCTGGCTAGGGATTCCCTCTGGGCTGGCATGGTGGGCACCCTCGATGATCGGGGGAATCGCTCAGTTGCTTTGGAGTTCCCAGACCACGTCGTCGCTGACCGACTTGCCCTGCAACGCATCGATCTGGCTCTGGGTCATGCTCGTCACGTCGAACTTCCACGTGACCCGGTAGGTCTTCGATTCGCCGGAAGCGACACCGGTGGTCGTCCAGGGCAGGATGCCGGTCGCATAGTCGGTCGACTGTGCCGCCGCCGTTGCGATGGAGATCGCGGGTGCTGCCACCGCATCCGCGACGAATCCGGTGCAGCTGCCGAAGGACCCGCCCGATCCGATCTCCACGGTGATGAGGATGTTGTTCTCGAGCCCCTGTGCGCCGAGCCGCGCGATGTAGGTCTTCACCACTCCCGGCACCGATGAAGTCGACGTCACCTTGATGCAGTTCGTGCCGGTGTCGCTGGGCTTCACGTTGGTGAGCTGGAAAGTCGCCGCGCCGAGGTCGTCGTCCGTGAGGTTCACCGATCCGGTACTCCAGCTGTTGCCCACATTCTGGGTCTGGGCGGTGAACGCCGCGACCGAGATCTGCCAGATCAACAGGCCCGCGACCACGATGGCCGCTGGCCCGGCCGTGAAGATGGCGATTCGTCGTGCGCGAGCGCTTGGTGCCTTCATGATCTGATCCCCTGGTCGATTCCCCGAATTGGAGCCTGCCGTATGCTGCCGGCGCCCGGTGCCGCCGCCGATATTCCGGTGAGGCTCGATTCGATTGTGTCCGCCGTCGGGAGAGGCCGGGGGGCACAAGGTCCCGCGTAATTTCGCACCGGCCCGGGCGACCATCGAGTGTGCGGGCACCGCCATCCGCCTTCGGAGGCCACAGTGGGATGATGGATCGATGACCGACAACATCCCCACCAAGCGTCCGCTCCTCGTCTGGGACATCGCCGTCTCGACGGCGGTGCTCCTCATCGGTTTCGGCTTCCTGGTTGTCTCGGCCGTGATCGACCTGTTCTCCGCGGCCCTCGTGGGCAACTGTCCCGCGCGCACCTGCTCGGCGGGTGCGGCCGTCGCATCCCTCGGAATCTCCTGGTTCGTGATGTTCCTGCTGCTGATCGTCGGGGCCGTGCTCACGATCGTCACCCTCGTGCGGCGTCGCCAGGCCTGGTGGATCGCTCTCGTCGCGATCGTGCTCGTCGTCGCGGTGTGGATCACCGGGTTCGTGCTCTACTCACAGGCGGTCAGTCACGAGCGGGTCGTGCTCGACGGGGTCGTGGCGCTCGGCTCCTCCCTTCTCGCTTAGCAACGCGGTCTCGCGGCCGTGAGTTGCACTCTTTTGCGGCCTCGGCGCGCGGCCGGGTCGCAAAAGAGTGCAACTCACCGCGATAATGCGGGGGAATAGGCCCCGCGGCGGAGGTTTCGCCCCGGTGACGCCCTGCACTCGACTCACGCTCACGCTCACGCTCACGTTCACGCTCCGCTCCCGCTCCCCGCCCGCGCCCGGTTCCCGTTCACGGATCAGGAGTCACGCGGATCTGCGGGCGCGCCGGGCCTTCGACACGCCGCAGGTCCGGGTAACTCCTGATCCGTGAACACGACGCACGACGCACGACGCACGACGCACGACGCACGACGCTCGACGGTCGACGCAGGCCCGGCGTGCCTCCTGATCCGTGAACACGACGCACGGCCCAAGACCCACGGCCCACGACGCACGGCCAACGACCCACGCCATCCCCACGGGGGATAGTGGCATTTCGCCCGGCCGAAACCCGGGACGCGGATGGCGGAAACAACGCCGCAACATGCGAGGCCTAAGGTAAATCCATGGATGGCCTGTTCGAGGGATACGGCACCCCGGTCGTGAAAGGTCGCAAGACCGGAGCGACGCCGTGGGACGAGATGTTCGACGAGCCGTCAACGGTTCGCACGGCCTATCGGGAGATCCACTCGGCGCTCGCGCAGATGACCCAGGACGAGTTGCGCGGCCGCACCGACGCCCTCGCCAGCTCCTACCTCGCCCAGGGCGTCACCTTCGACTTCGCCGGAGAGGAACGCCCCTTCCCGCTGGATGCCGTGCCTCGGGTGATCGAGCTCGCCGAGTGGGTCACGGTCGAGGCGGGAATCAAGCAACGCGTGCTCGCTCTCGAGGCCTTCCTCGCCGACATCTACGGTGCCCAGAATGCCGTGAAAGACGGCGTGATCCCCGCCGCGCTGATCAGCTCGTCGAGTCACTTCCATCGCGAGGCCGCGGGCATCCACCCGGCCAACGGTGTGCGGATCCAGGTGTCTGGAATCGACCTCATCCGCGACGAGCAGGGTGGATGGCGCGTGCTCGAGGACAACGTGCGCGTGCCTTCCGGCGTGAGCTACGTGATCTCGAACCGCCGGGTGATGGCGCAGACCCTTCCCGAACTCTTCGTCTCCATGCGCGTGCGTCCCGTCGGAGACTATCCGCACAAGCTGCTGCAGGCGCTGCGCGCGAGCGCGCCGGAGGGAGTGGACGATCCGACCATCGTCGTACTCACCCCCGGTGTCTACAACTCCGCCTACTTCGAGCACACCCTGCTCGCTCGCCTGATGGGTGTCGAGCTCGTGGAGGGCCGCGACCTGTTCTGCTCGGGCGGCCGCGTGTGGATGCGCACGACATCCGGCCCCACCCGGGTCGACGTGATCTACCGCCGGGTCGACGACGAGTTCCTCGATCCGCTGCAGTTCCGAGCCGACTCGATGCTCGGAAGCCCCGGACTCCTGCTCGCCGCCCGACTCGGCAACGTGACCATCGCCAACGCCATCGGCAACGGGGTCGCCGACGACAAGCTCGTGTACACCTACCTGCCAGAGCTCATCAAGTACTACCTGAGCGAGGAGGCGATCATCCCGAATGTCGATACCTGGCGCCTCGAAGATCCGGCCTCGCTCGAGGAGGTGCTCGACCGTCTCGATGAGCTCGTCGTCAAGCCGGTGGATGGATCGGGCGGCAAGGGACTCGTCGTCGGCCCCGCTGCCAGTCCCGCCGAGCTCGAGAAGCTGCGCAAGACGCTGCTCGCCGACCCGCGCGGCTGGATCGCTCAGCCGGTGGTGCAGCTCTCCACGATCCCCACGCTCGTCGAAGATGGTATGCGACCGCGGCACGCCGACCTTCGTCCGTTCGCCGTCAACGACGGCAAGGACGTCTGGGTGCTGCCCGGCGGCCTCACCAGGGTCGCGCTTCCCGAGGGCGAGCTCGTCGTGAACTCCTCGCAGGGCGGCGGATCGAAGGACACCTGGGTCGTCGGGGAACTGCCGCTGCAGGTCTCGCGGCACTCCATCCAGGGCCTCGTCGCCGACCAGGCGACCTCCACCGAGGCGATCCCGATCATCAACTCAGAGGTGCACCACATCGACCAGGCGCCCCGCGACCGCACTCTCGGGCAGGGGCAGCAGGAACAGCAACAGCAGTCCGGAGGTCGAGTGGCGAGCGCCAGTGAGCGTATCGAGACCGGACCGACCGCGGAGGGGGCGTCGCCATGCTGAGCCGCATCGCCGAGAGCCTGTTCTGGATCGGCCGCTACATCGAGCGCTCCGACGGCACGGCGCGAATCCTCGACGTGCACCTCCAGTTGCTTCTCGAAGACCCGTGGATCGAGGAGGATCTGGCCTGCCGGTCCCTCCTCAGCGTGATGGGCAGTGACGTTCCGGAGGACCGGGTGCTCACCCGGCAGAGCGTGCTCGAGATCCTCGCGGTGGATCGTTCGGAGCCGGCATCCATCGCCTATTCGCTCGGCGCGGCTCGGGAGAACGCCCGCCGCGCGCGGGAGATCGTCTCGAGCGAGCTGTGGGAGTGCCTCAACACGACCCGTGCCCGGATGCCGCGCAAGATCGCCACCGACAAGGTGCACGAGTTCTTCGGTTGGGTGCGCGAGCGTTCGGCGCTCGCCGTCGGCATCATCGAGTCGGCGACGAGCCGCGACGAAGCCTGGCAGTTCTTCACCCTCGGCCGCTCGATCGAGCGCGCGGACATGACCGCCAGACTGCTGGCCACCCGCAGCCTCACCGAGGCGAGCGGCCCATCGTGGACCACCATCCTGCGATCCTGCGGCGCGTACGAGGCCTACCTGCGCACCTACCGTGGGGTTCCGAGTGCGCGAAATGCGGCCGAGTTCCTGCTGCTCGACCGGCTCTTCCCCCGAAGCATCCTCTTCTCGGTGCGCCGCGCGGAGATGTGCATGCGCGACATTGAACCGCGCACCGACCGGGTGGGGGTCTCCGACCAGGCTCAGCGCCTGCTCGGGCAGATCCGCAGCGAGCTCGAGTACCGTCCCATCGCCGAGATCCTCGAGGACCTCACCCTGCACATGGACAACGTTCAGGCCGCGACGAGTGCGGCCTCGGAGGCGATCCGCCAGCGCTACTTCCCGACGAACGCCGCGCCGAGCTGGGTCGGTGAGAATACGTGAACCGGCTTCGCATCAAGCACATGACCGGGTTCCATTACGGCGGCGAGGTCACCGCGAGCTATAACGAGGCGCGGATGCTTCCCACCAGCGGCGACGGCCAGCTGGTGCTCTACTCCAACCTGGAGATCCTGCCGATCTCGTCCCACCACACCTACGTGGACTACTGGGGAAGCCGGGTCTCGTCGTTCGAGATCCTCACCCCGCACAAAGAGCTCTCGTTGACGGCGACCAGCCTCGTCGAGGTGCGGCCACGGGAACATCCCGAGCACTCGCTCACGTGGGCAGACCTCGCCGTGGCTGCGGAACGCGCCACGGAGTACGTTGAACAGCGCAAGCAGACCAAGCGCACCGATCCTCCGGCAGAAGTTGTCGCCATCGCGAGGGAGATCGCCGACGGCACGGATGACCCGTGCGCGGCGGCCCTCGCCATCTGCGTGAAGATCGGCGAGAGCGTCGAGTACATGCAGGGTGTCACGGGCGTCCACACGACGGCCACAGAGGCCTGGGCCCACCGCAAGGGGGTCTGCCAGGACATCGCGCACCTCGCGCTCGGCGCGCTCCGGGCGGTCGGCATCCCGGCCCGCTATGTCTCCGGCTACCTGCATCCGAAGCCCAACGCCGCGATCGGCGAGACTGTCGCGGGGGAATCCCATGCCTGGGTCGAGTGGTTCTGCGGTGACGAGTGGCGTGGATTCGACCCCACGAACCAGATCGACATCGGGGACCGTCACGTGACCGTCGGGCATGGTCGCGACTACAACGACGTGCCCCCGTTGCGCGGCGTCTACGCCGGCCCGTTCAAGTCCGTGCTGTTCGTGAAGGTCGAGATCACCCGCGAGAGCTGATCCGTCCGCGCGAGTGGCACAATGATGGCAGGCCGGGGGGAGCGACGTGCTATCACGTAAGAATGCTGTGACGCTGGTGCGGGCACTCGGCGCACGCCCGCGGTTTGCGATCATCGCGGGCCTTCTCCTTCTCACCTACGTGCTCGGCACGGCCGCGGTCGTGCTGATGCCCCCCAACTCCCAGACGGCGGCCTGGTGGCCGGCGGCAGGGGCCGGAGTGGTCGCAGTGCTCTGCGCGCGCAAGCAGAGATGGGCCGTGTCGGCACTCGTCGGGCTGGTCACCGTCGGATCGAACTACGCGGCCGGTCGGCCGTTGCCCCTTTCGATCGCCTTCGGGATCGCCAACGCATTCGAGGCCCTTGTGGTCGGCGAGATACTCTCCCGCGGCACCGGTGCGCCGGCACTGGCGCGGATGTCGGACGTCGCCCGCCTTCTGATCGCCACGGTCGCCGGCGCACTGGTGATCGGGGTGCTGGCCGGCGCCACTGTCGGTGTGCTCGAGGGAGGGCAGGTCGTCGAGACCTTCGTCGCGGTGCTGGCGTCCCATGCCGCGGCGGTGATCGTCGTGGTGCCGCCCACGCTGGTCGTGTACGGGGGTGCGGTCGCGCGCAGTCGGCTCGAGCTCGCAGCGCAGATCATCGTCACCTTCGGCGTCGTCGGCTTCGTGTTCTCACCGGCAAATACCCTCCCTCTCGCCTTCCTCTCGCTGCCGGTGCTGTCGTGGGCGGCCTTCAACTTCAGCTACGGTTTCGTCATCATCGAGCTGCTCCTGACCGCGGTGCTCACCGTCGAGTTGACGGCGGCCGGGGGTGGCCCGTTCGCTTCGGCGGAGGTTGCGGGTGTGAGTGTGACCAACCAGATGCTCCAGGTCTTCCTCATCGCCCAAGCCGGCACGATCATCTTCTTAGGGGCGGGACGCCTCGAACGGGAGCGTCTCGCCGAGCAGGTGCAGACCAGGGGCGAACTGCTGCGCGGCGGTCTCGTCGGCGTGCAGGTGGGGTTGCTCATCCTCCAGTCGATCCGCTTCCCCGAGGTGCGCGTGCTGCTCGGCAACGATGCCGCCTCCGAGATGCTCGACTGGCCGGCCCTGGCCGGTGAGGTCGACGATCTCGGTCCGGGTGGGATCGTGAGGCTGTCTCGCCGGGATCCGGCAACGCAGATCTTCGACGCCTACCGCAAGACCGGGTTGTCGGAGGAGCGCGGTGAGTTCACCACCCGGGTCGGTCGTCGGGTGCAGTACTTCCTCAGCACCCGCAACTCCGAGTTCGACCAGGGCGTGGTCACCGCACAGTTCGTCGACATCACGGAACGCTACGAGGCCCAGCTGGCGAACCAGAAGGCGCTCGAACACGAGCAGGAACTCGTCGACCAGCTGCGCGACCTCAACCGTCAGAAAGACGACTTCGTCTCTTCCGTGAGCCACGAGCTCCGCACCCCGATCACCAGCATTCTCGGGTTCTCCGAGGTCATGGAGGATGCGGTCGCCGAGCCGGAGTTACAGGAGTACGTCTCGGTGATCCAACGCAACGCCCGCCGGCTTGCCGACCTGGTCGAGGACCTTCTCGAGCTCGGCAGCATGAGCGCGAGCACCCCGGCGAAGGACTCGAAGGCGGTCGATCTCCACGAGGTCATCCGGGAGTGCGTGCAGGAGCAGTCCACCATGGCGAAGTCGCGCGGGGTGATCGTCACGACATCGCTCGACCGGCAGTCGCCTTCGGTGGGCTCCGTCTCTCACGACCTCAGCCGGATCGTGTCGAACATCCTCTCCAATGCCATCAAGTTCTCCCATTCCGGCGGGGAGGTGGATGTCGCGACCTCGTGCACCGAAGAAGAGGTGCAGCTCGTGATCAGCGACACCGGACCGGGCATCCCGCCCGAGGACGTCGAGAGGGTGTTCGAGCGTTTCTACCGGTCGCCGGCGGAAGCCCTGCGGGTGATCCCCGGAACTGGTCTCGGCCTGCCCATCGTCAAGTCGCTCGTCGAGAGGCACGGCGGTCGCATCGCCCTCACGAGTGACCACGTTGCCGGAGGCACCACGGTGACCGTCACCATGCCGCGCATGAAGTCCTCGGCCTGACCGCTCTGAAATCCATTGCTGGGCTTCGGCTGCGGCATCCCGGCGGGATCACCCGAGGCGGCGTCACCCCTTCTGAGAGGTGACCTCGGCGGTGACGATCTCCGTCGCAGCGAGATCCTCGGCGGCGAGGTCTGCGGCGCGGCGGCGGCCGTCGTGGGAGAGGCTCAGGCGCCGATCCGCGTAGTATATGCGCAGGTGGCGATACTTCACGAGCCACAAGAGGCCGACGAGCGTAGCCGCGATTCCGGATGCCGCACCCACGCCGAGGGCCAAGCGCGGACCGAATTCGTTGGCGACCCAGCCGACGATCGGGGCGCCGATCGGCGTGCCCCCCATGAAGATCGCCATGTAGATCGCCATCACCCTGCCGCGCAGTCGTTCCGGAGTGGAGAGCTGTACCGCCCCATTGGCGGTGGTCATCATGGTCTGCGCGGCGAGTCCGACGGCGGCGAGAGCGACGGCGAATCCCCAGTAGTCCGGCATCAGGGCGGCGACGGTCGCCGCGACGCCGAACACCGCGGATGCCGCGAAGAGAAAGCGCAGTCGGGGTTTGTCCCGGCGGGCCGAGAGCAGCGCGCCGACCACTGAACCGACCGCCATCATTGAAGAGAGCACCCCGAATTCTGCGGCCCCCTTGTGGAAGACGGAGGTCGCCATGGTGGAGATGAAGATGGGGAAGTTGAGCCCGAAGGTGCCGATCAGGAAGACCATGACCAAAATCACCATGATGTCGGGTCTCGACCGCACGTAACGGAAGCCCTCGAGCAGGTTTCCCTTCTTCGACGCCGCCCGGGCCGAGCGTTGCAGTTCACCGACCCTCAGGAACATCAGCGACACCAGTACCGCGCCGAAGGACGCGCCGTTTATCAGGAAGACCCATCCCGCCCCGACCGCGGCGGTGAGCAGTCCCGCGACCGCAGGTCCGATCATCCGCGCCGCGCTGAAGGATGCCGAGTTGAGTGCGACCGCGTTGGAGAGGTTTGCCCCGCCGACCAGTTGGGAGACGAAGGTCTGCCGGGCGGGAGCATCGAAGGCCGCGACGATGCCGAGCAGAGCGGCGAAGACGTAGACGTGCCAGAGCTGCACCGCTCCGGTGACGGTCAGCAGGCCGAGTCCGAGCCCCAGCAGCCCTCCGGCCCCCTGGGTGACCATGAGGATCTTGCGCTGGTCGAAGCGGTCGGCGACGAGCCCCGTGAGCGGAAGCAGCAGCAGCTGGGGTCCGAACTGCAGTGCCATCACGAATCCCACCGCGGCCGCGTCGTGATCGGTGAGCTGGGTGAGCACGATCCAGTCCTGGGCGGTGCGCTGCATCCAGGTGCCCACATTGGAGACCAGTGCACCGGCTGCCCAGACGCGGTAATTGAAGCCGCTCAGCGAGCGGAACATCGCACTCAATTGTCGGCCAGGTCCCGCAGGATCGGGGCGACCTGTCTCAGCATCCGCCGCTGCTCGGAGGGCAGGGCGTCGAGCCGGGTCGTGAACCAGGCATCCCGGCGCCGACGGGTCTCGCTCACGAAGGCCGCCCCGGCCGGCGAGAGGTCCAGGCACACCTTTCGAGCGTCATCCGGCGCGGTGGCCCGCGTCACCAGGCCGAGCTCGACCAGTGCATTGATGGTGCGATTCATGCTCGGGGGCGTCACGCGCTCGTGCTCGCTCAACGAGCCGAGGCTCTGCGTTCCGGACTTCGCGAGCGCGAACAGCACCGCACGCTGGCCCTCGGTCACCTCGTCGTCGGCCTGCATGGAGCGGATGCGGCGGGCGAGTCGCTGGATGGCTAGCCGGAGGTCTTGGTCGTCGGTGGGTTCGTCAGGCATATTTACTTAGCATAGCTTATTAGCCATGCTAAGTAGTGGGCCCGAGGCCACTCCGGGCGGAGCCCCAGCCGGTGAGCACCTCCGCGACGTCCGCCCGGCCCTCCGCCTCGATCGAGTCGCGATAGGCATCCTCCAGGAGCGCACCGATGAAGACGCGCTCGCCCCGCCGAGCCGAGAACACCGCGGCCTCCACCATCGCCAGGCTGAGGATGTTGGAATGCACTTCGCCCGAGGGCACCCGCCCGGTGCGGATCGCGTCGATGAACTCGGCGAGGGATCCGGCGATCGTTTCGAGGCCGGGGTGTGCGTCCGGGGCCTTCGGACTTCTCTCCGCGCTGTCGCCTTCCACCCTCGGACTCGTTTCACCGTCCCAGGTCGCGGAACCCCGCGACCCGCTTACCCGCCACGACCCGTTCCACGAGGTCTCGAGCCCCGCACTGCACCAGCTGCCGACGAAGTTGTACCTCAGGCCACCCTCGAACTCGAAGATCGCGGTCGTGGCGGCATCCCCGGCGTACCAGCTCCAGGCGGGGTTGTAGCTGTCGCAGTAGACGGAGACCGGATCGGCATCCAGCAGATAGCGGGCCACATCGAAGGCATGGATCGACATGTCGACGAGCAGTGGATGATCCATCGAATCGCGGAATCCGCCGAAGTGCGGCGCCCTGAAGAACTCGGTGGTGGCGATGCCCACATCCCCCAGCGCCGACAACGACTCCTTGAACTCGGCGAGAACCGGGTAGTAGCGGCGCGACTGGCTCGTCATCAGCAGTTGGCCGGACGCTTCGGAGGCCGCCGCGAGCGAGAGCGCCCGGCTCACCGTCGGAGCGATCGGCTTCTCGCAGAGCACGGGGAGGCCGGCGAACATCGCTTCGGTGTTCACCGGATGATGCGCGCCCGGCACGGTCACATTGACGACGGCCTGGGCCCCGGTCGATTCGACGAGCTCCGACAGGCTGGCCGCCACCGCGATCTGCGCACGGCCGACCTCGGCGAGAGCACGGCGGGCGGCCTCCAGGTCGAGGTCCACGAGCCCCACGAGTTCGACCTCCGGCGTGTCGACGAGAAGTTGCAGCCAGACCCGGCCCATGCCTCCCGCGCCGACCTGCACGACGCGCACCGGCGAGCTCGTGTCGCCGAGCGTCGCGAAGACGCTCACGGCGCCACCGAGCCCTTGATCGCGTTGCCGTCCACATCGAACCGGGGGAAGAACTCACCGCTGTAGACGCGGCTGAGCCGGGGCGGTGTGCGATCTGGTCTGTCCGTTCGCGCCCATTCGACGCCGTTGGCGATCACGCGACGCACATCGTCGTGGAAGTAGACGGGGTATTCCTGGTCGCCGGGGCTGAAGAAGAAGATGCGGCCGTGGCCGCGTCTCCACGTGCAGCCGCTGCGGAAGACCTCGCCGCCGCTGAAGGAGCTGATGAAGATCAGTTCGTCGGGCGCAGGGATGTCGAAGAACTCCCCGTACATCTCCTGCTGCTCGATGATGAGCGGATGCGGCACACCCTGGGCGATCGGATGCGTCGGGTCGACGGTCCACACCAGCTCCCGGTCGGTCTCTCCCCGCCACCGCAGAGAACACGAGGTGCCCATGAGCTTCTGGAAGATCTTGGAGAAGTGACCGGAGTGAAGCACGACAAGGCCGAGCCCGGCGAGTACATGGCGATGAACGCGCTCGACGATCTCGTCGGCGACCTCGCCGTGCGCCGCGTGCCCCCACCACACCAGAACGTCGGTGGCGGCGAGCCGCTCCTCGGTCAGTCCGTGCTCCGGGTCGTCGAGGGTGACCGTCGTGACGACTGCGCGCTCGCCGAGGTTCTCTTCTATCCCCTGCCGGATCGCGCCGTGCATGCCGTTCGGATAGCGCTGAGCGACCGAAGGTTCGGACTGCTCATGACGGTTTTCACCCCAGACGAGCACGGAGAGTGGCGCGGGTTCGCGGTGAACGGGCATGCGTGAACAGTCCTTTCGGCGGTGACGGGGTGTTCTCAGTCGAGCGGATCGGCCAGCTCGCCCGATCCGCGCAGGATGAGGCGCGTGGGGATCTCGATCTGCTGCGGAGGACCGATCGGGTCGTCGAGACGGGCGACCACCAGTCGGGCTGCCTGCCGGCCGAGTTCGGCGGGGTCATAGGCGATCACACTGATGCCCGCAGCATCCGCGAGCTCGAAGTCGTCGAAGCCGATGAAGGCGACCTTCTCGAAGTGGTTGCCGAGCGCACGCACGACCCCCGAGCTGGCACGGTTGTTGCCGGCGACGATCGCGGTCGGGGGCTCGGACATCGCGAGCAGGTCGCGCACCGACTCCTCGGCGGTCGGACCATCGGCGTCTTCCAGTCGCTCCCAGGGGGACGGATCGAGGATTCCCGCTTCCCGAAGCGCCTGGCGGTATCCCCTCAACCGCTCCTGATGCGTGTAGAGGGATGCCGGGCTGCAGACGAACGCGATGCGCCGATGGCCGGCGCGGATGAGCCCGCGTACCGCCGCGGCGGTGCCCTCGAAGTTCTCGAGCACCACGGAGTCGGCGATCAGGTTGTGGGCCGGGCGGTCGATGCAGACCACAGGGGTGCCGAGCTGCCTCTCGCCCTCGAGGTACGCCTGGTCGGAGGCGATCGGCACCATCAGCAGGGCACGGACCCGCTGCTTGAGCAGGGTCTCCACCACGCGCTCTTCGCTTGCCGGATCGTCGTCGGTCGCGGCCAGGATCATCATGAGTCCGTGTCGGGCGAGCTCGCGTTCGATGCCGGCGGCGACGAGAAAGTAGAACGGGTTGGTCAGGTCGCCGATCACGAATGCGACGGTGTTGGTCACACTGCCGTGGCGCAGGTTTCGGGCGAGGTGATTCGGCCGGAAGCGCAGCGCGCGGGCCGCCGCCAGCACCTTGTCCCGGGTCTCCTGCGTCACATTGGTGCTGCCCAGAACCACTCGCGAGACGGTCTTCGGGCTGACGCCCGCGAGCCGGCCGACATCGGCAAGGGTTGCACGCGACTGGGCCTGCGCCGTCGGTGTCGGTGTCGGTGTCGGCGTCGGCGTAGTTGAAACTGCCGCGGTCGAGACTGCCGCTGTCGACACTGCCGCTGTCGAAATCGGCGCCGTGGGGATCACCACGGGCGCGGTCGGCGCAGCGATGACGTCGGGCGCCACGTCAGCCTGACTGCTCACCATCGGGTCGATCATGCAGCAACAGTAACACCGCAGGGTCGCGACATTGCAAGATGACAGCGTGGACATCTACCGGATTTGTGAGAGCCCCGTGAAGACGACACGAAACATGTAGGGCCTAGAAATTCGGGAATATTCGCGTTGAACCGCGCTTCACGGGCACATCACGAGTTGGGACCCAATTCATGTCAACGCTGACATTGAGTATTGACGACCGGCGGATACTGGCTTAGCGTCGTCGAGGACGGCGTGCACCACAAACCCGCAGCGCAACTTGGCGACGGCGCTGTCTCGTCAAGGGCGACATAGATCTGGAGACCAAGAGATGGCAAAGAAGCACATCGTGATCGCGGCAGTGGCGGCATCCGCCCTCCTGCTCGCGGGATGCTCGACCGGGGGCGGTGGATCATCCGACGGAACTCCGTCCGGCGAGATCACGGTTCTCACCAACCGCACCGACCTCATCAAAGACAAGACCTACGCCGGTTACACCGCGGCATTCGAGAAGATCTATCCCAAGGTCACCGTCAAGGTGCAGGGCATCACCGACTACGAGGGCCAGGTGACCACGCGCCTCAGCACCAAGAACTACGGCGACGTGCTCGGCATCCCGTCATCGGTCACCCCCAACCAGCTTCCGCAGTTCTTCGAGCCGCTCGGAGACACGGCGAAGCTGAAGGACACGTACCGGTTCCTCAATGACAAGTCGTACAAGGGCAAGCAGTACGGTCTTCCGACCTTCGGCAACGCGAACGGAATCCTCTACAACAAGCGGATCTGGAAAGAGGCCGGCGTCACCAGCCTGCCGAAGACCCCGGACGAGTTCATCGCCGACCTCAAGCTGATCAAGAGCAAGACAGACGCGATTCCGTACTACACCAACTACAAGGATGGCTGGCCGCTCAGCAGCTGGCAGGGCCAGCAGGGCTTCTCGGGCAACGCGGATGTCGTGGCCGACCGGGACAAGAACAAGTCCCCCTGGACTCCCGGCACGGAGCAGTACACCACCGACGCGCTGCTCTACAGCGTCGTGCACGACGGGCTGAGCGAATCCGACCCGACCACCACCGCGTGGGAAGGATCCAAGGGTCTGCTCGCGACCGGCAAGGCCGCGACCGCCGTTCTCGGTTCCTGGGCCATCGTGCAGTTCCAGCAGGCTGCCAAGGACGCGGGAGCTGACCCGGCCGACATCGGGTTCATGCCGATGCCGTTCCAGACCGACGGCAAGTTCCACTCGAACATCGGCGGAGACGTCAACCTCGCGGTGAACGTGAACTCCAAGAACAAGCCGGCCGCCCGGGCCTGGGTCGACTGGTTCACCACCAAGTCGACCTTCGCCGCGGACTCCGGAGCGCTCTCGCCGTTGGTCGGATCGAAGAACCCCGCCACACTGCAGGACTTCACCGACGCCGACGTGCAGTACGTCGAGCTTAACGCGGCGAAGAATCCGACCCTCGACTCGGACATCTACAACAAGGCGCAGATCGACCTGTTCGGCATGCTCTACCGCCAGAAGCTGGTCGATATCGCCCGCGGTGCTGCCCCGGGCGATATGAAGTCCTACTTCGCGGACCTCAACAAGCAGTGGGCGGATGCGCTCGCTAGCGTGAAGTCGTAACGACCGAGCGCCCGCAGTAACGAATTCGACCGACCAACAGAGCAGTTGTGGGGGGATTCCCCCGGAAGGACAGGCACGATGTCACCAGTGACTGGCACTACCGGGGGAGTCCTCCCCACTGCTGTCGCCCCTCGTGAGGCGGTGGAGAAGAAGACCACTCCACCCCGCAAGGGGGTGCGGCAGCGCAAGATCACGCCCTACCTGTTCCTGCTCGTCCCTCTCGCGTTCCTGCTCGTGTTCACCTACGTCCCGGCCGTGAACCTGTTCTGGTACAGCGTCACGGACTGGGATGGCATCGACCTCACCAAGAACTTCATCGGCATCCAGAACTACATCGACATCTTCACGAAACCGGAATTCCTCCGGGTCTTCGTCGTCAGCCTGTACTACATCGTGGCGTCGTTCCTGCAGATGGGATTCGCGCTCTACTTCGCGACAGTGCTGAGTTTCAGCACACGCCTCCGTAACCTGTTCAAGGGCATCCTGTTCTTCCCGACTCTGCTCAACGGCGTGGCCATCGGCCTGATGTTCCTGTACTTCTTCCAGCCCAACGGCACCCTCGACAGCGTGCTCAAGATCGTCGGCCTGCAGCAGCTCACCGTGCAGTGGCTCGGCAATCCCGACGTGGTGAACATCTCGCTCGCATCGACGTCGATCTGGCGGTACACCGGCCTCAGCTTCATCCTGTTCCTCGGGGCGATCCAATCCATCCCGGCGTCGCTCTACGAGGCCGCCGACCTGGACGGGGCGAACAAGATCCAACAGTTCCGGTTCATCATCCTTCCGGGCATCAAACGCATCATCAGCCTCTCGTTCATCCTCGCGATCTCGGGCAGCCTCTCCGTATTCGAGATCCCCTTCATCATCACCGGGGGCACGAACGGCAGCAGCACCTTCGTGATCAAGACCATCCAGCAGGCCTTCACGTACCGCCAGGTGGGGCTCGCGTCTGCCATGGCCGTCGTGCTGCTGATCATCGTGCTGATCGTGACGTACATCCAACGAAAACTGGTTCCGGACGACGAGGTGAACCTCACATGACGACAACAACACGCGCCGAGGCACGGGGACGGGTGGAGGCGCCCCGACGGTCACGGCAGGGGCACGCCGGCATGGTGGGCGGGGCGGTGTCGAAGTACGTCATCCTCACCGTGGCGAGCGCCATCACGTTGCTCCCCCTCGTCGTGCTGGTCATCACCGCTTTCAAGACGAAACGTGAGTTCGCCACGACCGGGCCCCTACAGCTGCCGAAGGACTGGTTCAATTTCAGCAACTTCGTGACGGCGTTCACCGACGGCAACATGGCGGTGGGTTTCCGGAACACGACCTTCGTGCTCATCGTCTCCCTATTCGGCACGATCGTGATCGGGTCGATGACGGCCTACGCCGTGGATCGCTTCGAGTTCCGTTTCAAGAAGGTGGTGATCGGGCTCTTCTTGGTCGCGACCCTCGTTCCCAGCGTCACGACACAGGTCGCGACGTTCCAGATCGTCAACGGCCTCGGCCTGTATGACAGCCTGTGGTCGCTGATTGCGCTCAACCTCGGCACCGACATCATCTCGATCTACATCTTCGTGCAGTTCATGCAGTCGATCCCGAAGGATGTGGATGAGGCGGCGATGCTCGACGGCGCCAACAAGTTCACCATCTACTGGCGGGTCATCCTGCCGCTGCTGAAGCCCGCGATCGCCACTGTGGTGATCATCAAGGGCATCGCCATCTACAACGAGTTCTACCAGGCGTTCCTCTACGCCCCGTCTCCGGAGAACGCGATGATCTCCACGGCGCTGTTCGCATTCAAAGGGCCGTACGGCTCGCAGTGGCAGATCATCTCGGCAGGGGCACTGCTGGTGATCATCCCGACGCTCGTCATCTTCCTCGTACTCCAACGATTCATCTACAACGGGTTCACCCAGGGGGCAACCAAATGAGCAGCACCACCACGAGTGTGGCGACCACCACCGGCGCGGGATCGAAGGCTACCCGGCAGCTCCATGACGGCTGGACCGCGCGCGCCGTCGCGGGTCCGGCGCCCGAACAGATCACGGGTCGAACCGTCGCGGCCACCGTGCCCGGAAGCATTCACACCGACCTGCTCGCGGCCGGCCTCATCGCCGACACCTACCTCGACGACCACGAACGGCTGCAGGCCTGGATCGGCGCCTGCGACTGGGAATACCGCACGACATTCGACTGGAATGACGAGGGCTTCGATCACGTGGAGCTGGTGTTCGAGGGCATCGACACCGTCGCCCGGGTCGAGCTCAACGGTTCGGTCATCGCCGAGACACGCAACATGCACCGCACCTACCGCGAATCCGTGCGGTCGCTGTTGCGCGAGGGGGAGAACGAGCTCACGGTCACCTTCGCCTCCCCGGTGAGGTACGCAGATCGCGAGAGCCTCGAGCAGGGTTACCGCCCGCACGTCAACCACCATCCGTACAACTCGATCCGCAAGATGGCCTGCAGCTTCGGGTGGGACTGGGGGCCGGATACCGCGACGGTCGGTCTCTGGCGTCCGGTCACCCTGCAGAGCTGGTCGGGCGCCCGGCTCGACTCCGTGCGGCCGACGGTCTCGATGGAGGGAACCGACGGCGTCGCCACGGTCCGACTGGAGATCGCCGGAGCGGCGACCACCGTGTGCTCTGCGCACGTGAGCGTGGGCACCGTGTCCGCCACCGTGCGCTTCGAGCCGGGAGAGTCGGTCGTCGAAGCCAGGATCGTGGTGCCGGATGCCGAGCGCTGGTGGCCGATCGGCCACGGCGAGCATCCGCTCTACGACCTCGATGTGGTGCTCGAGGACGACGGGGTCGAACTCGACTCGTGGCACGGCCGCCTCGGATTCCGTACCGTGAGCATCGACACGACACCGGACGAATCTGGCACCCCCTTCACGATCCTGGTGAACGATCGCCCGATCTACATCAAGGGCGCCAACTGGATCCCCGACGACGCCTTCGTGCACCGGGTGGACCGCGCGCGGTACGAGGAGCGCATCCTGCAGGCCTCGAGCGCGAACATCAACCTGCTGCGGGTCTGGGGAGGAGGCATCTACGAGAGCGACGACTTCTACGACGTCTGCGACGAGCATGGCATGCTCTCGTGGCAGGACTTCCTCTTCGCCTGCGCCGCCTACTCCGAGGAGGAGCCGATGCGGTCCGAGGTCGAGGCCGAGGCGAGGGACAACATCGTGCGACTGATGCCCCACCCGAGCCTGGTGATCTGGAACGGCAGCAACGAGAACATCTGGGGCTACCAGGAGTGGGGCTGGGAGAAGCGGCTCGGCGATCGCAGCTGGGGGCTCGGGTACTACCTCGACCTCTTGCCCTCGCTTCTCGCCGAACTCGACCCCTCCCGCGCGTACACGCCGAGCAGCCCCTTCTCGCCGACCGACGAGCACTATCCGAACGACCCGGCGCATGGTTCCGTGCACCTCTGGGAGCTCTGGAATCGGCAGGACTATCCCCATTACCGCGACCACAATCCGCGGTTCGTGGGAGAGTTCGGCTGGCAGGGACCGCCGACCTGGTCGACCATGACCCGGTCGCTGTCGGACTCCCCGCTGACCCCGGAGTCTCCCGGGATGCTGATTCATCAGAAGGCGCAGGACGGCAACGTCAAGCTCATCGACGGGCTGGTCACCCACCTTCCGCTGCCGGACGACATCGACGATTGGCATTGGGCCATGTCGCTCAACCAGGCGGTCGCCGTACAGACCGGCATCGAGCACTTCCGTTCGCTCGCGCCGACCTGCATGGGCTCGATCGTCTGGCAACTCAACGACTGCTGGCCCGTCACCTCGTGGGCGGCCGTCGACGGGGATGGTCGCCCGAAGCCCTTGCTCTATGCGATCAAACACGCCTACGAGGACCGGATGCTCAGCTTCCAGCCCCGCGGCGAGGCGATCATCGCCAGCGCGTCCAACGACACCGACGAGCCCTGGTCGGGCAGCGCGGTCGTGCGCCGCCTGCGGTTCGATGGCACGGAGCTCGCCTCGACCGCCGTCGCTGTCGACGCGCCGCCGCGCACGACCGCGACGATTCACGTGGATTCCACCGTGACGACTCCGGATGACGTGGCATCCGAGCTGCTCGAGGTGACGCTCGGTGGCCGACGAGCCTTCTGGTTCTTCGCCGAATACCGCGATTCCCGTCTCGAGGCACCGCAGCTCACCGTCGCCGCGACCTCCGTCGCGGGTGGATACGCCGTCACCGTGACCGCCGCGAACCTCGTGCGCGACCTGGCGCTGCTCGTCGACAAGCTCGATGGCGACGCCAGAGTGGACGACCAGCTCATCACCCTTCTCCCCGGGGAGAGCGTGACCGTGGCCGTTACCACCGAAGCCCGGATCGACGATTCCGCCTGGTCCCAGCCGACGGTGCTGCGCAGTGCGAACCAGCTCGTGGCCGCCTCATGACCGAGGTGAAGACGGAGCAGTTCTGCGGTATGACCTGGGGATGGACCGGCGTGCGTGGCACCTGGGCGACGGCGGAGGCAGAGGACTCGCTGTCCAAGCTGGTCGACCTCAACGTCAACTGGGTCGGGATCGCATTCGGTGCGCTGCAGGCGACTGCCCAGTCCACCGAGATCCGCTTCGGAGACGAGCCGACGGTCACCGATGACGAGGTGCGCTGGGCCATCCGCGAGTCGAAGACCCGCGGACTCAAGGTCTGCCTGAAGCCCGTGGTGAATGTGGCCGATGGCACCTGGCGTGCCTTCATCGGTTTCTTCGATGAGGAAGTGCCGGGCGAGCCGAGCTGGGCCGAGTGGTTCGCCTCCTTCACCCGGTTCGTGGTGCACTACGCCCGCATCGCCGAAGAGGAGGGCTGCGAGATGCTCTGCGTCGGCTGCGAGATGGTGCAGACCGATAAAAGGGAATCCGAGTGGCGTGCCCTCATCGCAGCCGTACGCGCCGTCTACGGCGGACTCGTCACCTACAACTGCGACAAGTACCAGGAAGACAGGGTGACCTGGTGGGACGCCGTCGACATCATCTCATCGAGCGGCTACTACCCGCTCGGGGATTGGGATGCCCAGCTCGACCGCATCGCACCCGTCGTCGAGAGTGCCGGTAAGCCGTTCTTCTTCATGGAATCCGGATGCCCGAGCAGGGTCGGATCGGCCGCCCGGCCGAACGACTGGACGCTCGAGGGCGCCGTCTCAGGTGCGGAGCAGGCCGAGTGGTACCGTGACGCCTTCGACACCTGTGCGAAGCGTCCCTGGGTGCAGGGCTTCATGCTCTGGGACTGGCCACCGCGCCTCTACGCCCTCGAAGACGCGGCGAGCGACGACGACTACTGCGTCTACGGCAAGCCGGCGGAAGACTTCGTGCGCGAGCACTACGCGCTGCGGCGCCAATGATCACCGCATCGCCGTGACCGAGCGGCGCACTACCGGGGCCGATGCCGCGCGCCCCGGCCGCACCCTGCTCGGGTGGTTGAGACCGTTCCGTCTGCGCATCCTGCTGTCGATGCTCGTCTTCGGCATCAAAGACAGCCCGCAGTGGGTGCTTCCCGTGATCACCGCCTCGGTGATCGACATCGTGGTGTCTCACGGCCGCCCGCAGCAGCTGTTCTGGCTGTTGGGGGTTGCGTTGGTGATCCTCGTGCAGAATTTCCCGACCAATATCGTCTTCGTCACGCTCTACATGGGCAGCGTTCGACAGCTCGCCGTGGACATCCGCAACCGCCTGACCCACCAGTTGCAGGAGCTCACGATCGGGTATCACTCCCGTGCGAGTTCGTCGATCATCCAGACCAAGATCATCCGGGATGTGGAGAACATCGAGTTGATGATGCAGCAGACGGCTCAGACGGGGTTCTCCGCATTCTTCGTACTCGCCGGCGCGATCGTGGTCACGGCCCTGCGGGTGCCGGCATTCGTGCCGGTCTTCTTCATCGCGGTGCCGGTCGCGGCGCTGCTCGTGAGGGGGCTGCGACGCCGGTCGAATGCGCGGAACGAGCAGTTCCGCCACACCGTCGAGCACCTCTCTGCGCGGGTGGGCGAGATGTCGACCCTGATGCCCATCACCCGCGCTCACGGTCTCGAATCGGATGCCGCGGATCGGGTCGGTCGCAGCGCCGAGGGCGTGCGTGACGCCGGCCTGAAGCTCGACAGGCTGAACGGGTCGTTCGGTGCCCTCAGCTGGATCTCCTATCAGTCGCTCGGCGTGCTGTGCCTCACCGGCGCCGCGCTCGCTTCCCTCACCGGTTTCATCGCGATCACGCCCGGCGAGGTGGTGCTGCTCAGCACCTACTTCACGATCCTCACCGGCAGCATCGTCGCGCTGCTATCTCTCGCCCCGATCATCACGCGAGGGATCGAGTCGGTGAAGTCCATCTGCGAGGTGCTCGAGGAGCCAGACGTCGAGGCGAACAGCGGCAAGGCGGCGGTGTCGTCTCTCGACGGGGACCTCCGCCTGGAGAACGTGGGGTTCGAGCATTCGGACGGCGTTCGACCGGTGCTCTCCGGCATCGATCTCCACATCCGACGGGGGGAGACCATCGCCTTCGTGGGTCCGTCCGGTTCGGGCAAGTCCACGCTGCTCAACCTCGTACTGGGGTTTCTGCGCCCGACAGAGGGCCGCATCCTCTTCGACGGCCGCGACATGGCCGAAATCGACATGCGCACCCTGCGGGCGTTCGTGGCGGTGGTACCCCAGGAATCGGTGCTCTTCGAGGGCTCCGTGCGGGAGAACATCACCCACGGCCTGGTGGGCGCCAGCGACGAAGAGGTGCGTCAGGCCCTCGCCGATGCGAATGCGACGGAGATCGTGGCCGACATGCCCGAGGGGTGGGACACGATCGTCGGCGAGCGCGGATCCCGGCTCTCGGGCGGCCAGCGCCAGCGCTTCGCGATCGCGCGTGCTCTCATCCGCGACCCGCGCATCCTGCTGCTGGACGAGGCGACCTCTGCTCTCGACGGCGAGTCGGAGCGGCTCGTGCAGCAGGCGCTCCAGCGGCTGATCGGGGGTCGGACCACCCTCATCGTCGCGCACCGGCTCTCGACCATCCGCTCTGCCGACCGCATCGTGGTGCTCGACCACGGTCACATCGCCGAGGTGGGCTCGCACGACGAGTTGCTCGCCCTGGATGGCCGGTACCGGCAGCTGGTCGAGGCGCAGGCTCAATGAGTGCGGTGGCCAGCGACACCACGCGAGCGACAGCCAACGGAGGAACAGGATGACCACTCTCGACATTCTCGAGTTCGGCGCCATCGGCGACGGAATCACCAACGATGCGGCGGCGGTCCAGGCGGCGATCGACGCCTGTGCCGCCTCGGGGGGCGGCAGAGTGCTCGTGCCGAGTGGTCGTGTATTCGTGATCGGCTCGATCATGTTGAAGAGTGACGTCGAGCTGCACCTCGAGCGCGGCGCTGTGCTTGACGGCAGCCCGCGGGCCGAGGATTACACCGAGCGCTTCCGGGTCTCCGCCCTGTCGAGCGGGCAGATCTCCGACGACAGCGAGCAGACCTACATCCTGATCGGAGCGCGGGATGCCCACAACATCGCCATCACCGGCGCGGGAACGGTGCGCGGCGGCGGTCGGCACTTCATCGAATCCGACACTGGCTACATCTACCGCTGCCCCAATACCCGGCCATTCACCGTGTTCTTCATCCACTGTGAGGACGTGACGCTTCGTGACGCCACCTTCACCGACGCCGGACTCTTGTGCATCCGTCTTACCGGTGTCGACCGGGCCGTGATCTCGGGAATCCGCATCGACACCGATCTCAAGTATCCGAACGTCGACGGAATCGATCTGGACCGTTGCCGGCAGGTGCGCATCAGCGATTGCGAGATCTCCAGCGGTGATGATGCGATTTCTCTCAAGACCTGCGAGGAATTCCCCGAGTACGGCCCGACGGAAGACATCGTGATCACGAACTGCACGCTGCAGTCCACCTCGAGCGCAATCGTGGTCGGGGTGGATGCCGTGTCGGACATTCGCAACGTGGTGGTGTCGAACTGCGTGATCCGCTCCTCCCATCGCGGTCTCTCGGTGAACCTCGGGCAGGAGGGCGACTTCGAGAACATCCTGTTCAGCGACTGCATCGTGGAGACTCGCCATTTCGCCGAGGACTGGTGGGGGCATGGCGAACCGATCTACGTCTCGGCCTACCCCTGGCACGATCGGGTCGGCCAGATCCGTAACGTGCGGTTTCGCAACATCCTTGCCCGCAGCGAGACGGGGGTCTACATCTCCGCATCCGGCGCCGACCGCATCCGCGGCGTCGTGCTCGAGAACGTGCGCGTCGAACTCGACCGCTGGTCGTCTTGGCCGGGCGGCGAATACGATCGGCGTCCGTTCGACAGCGGAACGGACCTCTACCCCCACCGCATCAGCGGCTTCCACATCGACACGGCCACGGATGTCACCCTGCGGGGGTGCGAGGTGGTCTGGGGCAGCCGGCCGGAGGAGTTCTCTCATGCCGTCGAGGCGATCGATGTCGACGGGCTCGATATCGAAGGTTTCCGGGGTATCGGGGCCCACCCCGACGACGAGGCGATTCGGGTGCACCGGCGATAGAGTTCGGGCGGTCGCCCCTGTCTCGCCGAATCGCCGCGATCTCGCGGCGTTTCGACTCTCGGTGCGCGGACGCCCTGCGCTCTACACTGGAGCACCCGAGAATCGCTCGCTGCAAGGAGTTCCGATGGTCCAGTTCACCGCCACGCGACAGGAGCGCACCTTCGTCGACTCGGACGGCGTGACGATCCACTTCTTCCACTGGAAGGTGGGCAAGCCGATCGGCGTCGTGCAGATCGCCCATGGGCTCGGGGAGTATGCGGCGCGATACGAGGAGCTCGCGCAGCGGCTCGTCGCTTCCGGCTACTCCGTCTATGCGGATGACCACCGTGGACACGGACAGACCGGCCTCGAGCAGTGGGGCGGAGATCGCTCCCAGCTCGGCAAGCTCGGACCGGGGGGCATCCGCTCCACCATCCGTTCGGTGCGGGAGTTGCTTCCGATCATCAGGCACGAGAATGAGGGGCTTCCGCTCGCGCTGCTCGGGCACAGCTGGGGCTCGCTCATCGCGCAGTCGATCGTCAATGAGCACGCTGACGACTACGAGGCCCTGATTCTCACGGGCACCGCTTACCGCACCCTCATCCACATGAACGGTGGAGATCTGGCGAAGAAGCATGCCCATCTCGGCACCACCGGGTACGAATGGCTGAGCCGCGACCCGTCGGTCGGGCAGGCCTTCCTCGACGATCCCCTCACGTTCAAGGCGAATGGCATGAAACTCTTTGGCGTGATGGACAGCCTTCGCCTGCTCGGTCGCCCGGCGAAGAATCTTGCCCGGGACATCCCGGTGCTCATCATGATCGGAAGTGAAGACACCCTCGGCGGAGCGAAGAGCGTCGAATTGCTGGCTCACGAATACCTCACCCGGTCGAAGCTCAGCGATGTGAAGTTGATCATCTACACGGATGCCCGGCACGAGGTCTTCAACGAGATCAACCGCGAAGAGGTCTTCGCCGACACTATCGAGTGGCTGAAAACCCACCTCGCGCCCGAGTAGCCCCCACCCGAGCGAGGCGCGCGGCCCTAGGCTGGAATCCGCGCGACGAAAGGCACAGCAATGCACGGTGAGTACAAGGTCCCCGGCGGCAAGCTCGTGGTCGTCGACCTCGACGTGATCGACCACCGCATCGCCAACTTCCGCCTCGCCGGAGACTTCTTCCTCGAGCCGGATGATGCGCTCGCCCTGATCAACGACGCCGTCAACGGTCTCGCAGAAGACAGCGACGCCTCCACGATCTCGTTCGCGGTGCAGGGCGCACTGCCCGACGACGTGATGATGCTCGGATTCTCGCCGGATGCGGTTGCGGTCGCCGTGCGGCGCTCGCTCGCCCGGGCCACCAGCTGGACCGACTACGACTGGCAGCTCATCCACGGTGCCGCCTATCCGCCCGTGCTGCAGATGGCGATAGACCAGGTTCTCTCTGAGGAGGTCGGGGCCGGTCGCCGCAAGCCGACATTGCGCATCTGGGAGTGGAACGAGCCCGGGGTGGTGATCGGCAGCTTCCAGTCGGTGAAGAATGAGGTCGATCTCGAGAACGCGGCGAAGTACGGTTTCCAGGTGGTTCGTCGCGTCAGCGGCGGGGGTGCCATGTTCATGGAGGCCGGATCGGTCATCACGTATTCGATCTACGCACCGACGGACCTCGTGCACGGCATGACCTTCGCCGACTCCTATGCCTTTCTCGACGAGTGGGTCATCACCGCACTCAAATCGCTGGGGATCGACGCCTCCTACCAGCCGCTCAACGACATCACGAGCCCGAGCGGCAAGATCGGCGGAGCCGCCCAGAAGCGACTGGGCACCGGAGCGGTGCTGCACCACGTGACCATGAGCTACGACATGGATGGCGACCGCATGGTGGAGGTGCTGCGCATCGGCCGCGAGAAGATGAGCGACAAGGGCACGAAGAGCGCGAACAAGCGCGTCGATCCGCTGCGCAGCCAGACCGGACTCAGCCGGGCCCAGATCATCGAGCGCATGGAGCAGACCTTCACTCGGCTGTACGGCGCGACCGCGGACGACGTCACTGCCGACGAGCTCGCCCGCGCACAGCAGCTCGTGGAGGAGAAATTCGCGACGGATGACTGGCTCTACCGGGTGCCGTGATTCGCCGATATCCGCCTCAAGGATGACTCCTTCCGCCGGAGCGTCCCGTAACCTTGAGGGGTGAACTGGTGGATCTTCGGGGGTGTGGTCGTCGGCCTTGTGCTGTTCGGCATCCTCGGCCAGCGCTTCGGGCTCATCGACATCGTCGGCAAGAGCAAGTCGCGCAGCGCCGGAAACGGCGCCGGACTAATGGGCATCGGAGACGAGATCTTCGCACCGGCCCGACACGAGGCGGCGATCGAGATGGATCGCCAGACCATCCTTCCCGCCCCTGTTCCGGTTGCCGGTGATCCGGTGCGTCCCTCGGAAGAGGCCGGCATCTACCGTGGTCGCGTCACGATCGACCTCGGGCGCGCTCCTCGCGAGTAGCGCGCGGCGCCCTTCAGCCCGCCCCGAAACGCGAATCCCCTGCGCCAGCGAGTAGCCGGGAGCGGATGACACCGCCGACACGCTCGTCGCCGGGAGCGACGCGCCGGCTCCGCGGCCGAAAATCCGCCCTCAGCAAGCCGTTCGCCGAGAATCTCCAATGGAGCGAACTGCCCGGGCTGCCGTCAGACCCTCAGGCGCGCTGCTCGAGCTCCTGGTACTCCGGATGGCGACTCAACCAGGTCACCACATAGGGGCATTCGGCCACGACACGGTAGTCGGTGTCGGTGCGGATGTGATCGAGCACCGACTGCACCATCTCCGACGCGAGACCGGCACCGCGCATCGATGGATCGATCTCGGTATGGGTGATGTGGATGTCTCGGTCCCGGAGTTGGTAGTCGGTGAGTCCGACCTCGACGCCGTCTTTGGTGAAGACGTAACGGTTCTGGGCTGGGAGGTGCTGCACGGCAGTGGACATCACACGAGACTACGTTCGGCGCCCGGGCAGCGCAAAGGGATTGACTTGCGGGTGCGGGAGAATAAGAGGATGCCCGCCGCCTGGACGCCCGAATCACCCGATCGCGTGATCCACGATGACAACCTCGCGGCCGTCGCGGCGCTGCCCGACGGCGCTTTCACCCTGGTCTACCTCGACCCGCCCTTCAACACGGGGCGCTCGCAGGCCCGGCAGTCCACGACGAGCGTGCGCTCCGCGACGGGCCCGATCCGCGGGTTCAAGGGGCAGCAATACGAGCGCATCCGCGGCGACCTGATGAGCTATGACGACCACTTCGAGGACTACTGGACCTTTCTCGAGCCGCGCCTCGCCGAGGCCTGGCGTTTGCTCGCCGACGACGGCACGCTCTACCTCCACCTCGACTATCGCGAGGCCCACTACGCCAAGGTGCTGCTCGACGCGCTCTTCGGACGCGAGTGCTTTCTCAACGAGATCATCTGGGCCTACGACTACGGAGCCAAGTCCAAGAATCGCTGGCCGACGAAGCACGACACGATCCTCGTCTATGTGAAGAACCCGAAGGGGTACTACTTCGACTCGACCACCGTCGACCGCGAGCCCTATATGGCCCCGGGGCTCGTCACTCCGGAGAAGGTCGCGCTCGGTAAGCTGCCGACGGATGTCTGGTGGCACACCATCGTCTCGCCCACCGGTCGGGAGAAGACCGGCTATCCCACGCAGAAGCCGGAGGGCATCCTGCGCCGCATGATCCAGGCCTCCACCCGCGAGGGTGACTGGGTGCTCGACTTCTTCGCCGGTTCGGGCACGACCGGCGCGGTCGCCGCATCCCTCGGTCGCCGCTTCGTGCTCGTCGACGAGAGTGCGGATGCGCTCGCCGTGATCCGCGCGCGGCTCACGAAGGCCGGCGTCGCGTTCGAGTAGCCGCAGTGCTGTGGCGTTACGACAGCACGCTCACCCAGACGAGCGGCCGTGGTTCGGGCTGCTCCGGCCAGGTGCCGGCCAGTGATTGCTGTCCGGTGCCCTCGGGACCCGTCGCCCCGTCGAGCACGCGGGCGACGACCACCCGGATGCCGCCCGCCTCGACCGCCGTGGTTGCAGCGTCGTGCCGCGTGGAGATGGTGCCAGCCGAGGACGGCACAGTAGCGCCGGGATGCCCGCTTCCGGTCACTCGGGCGGAGGAATCACGCGCGACTCTCTCGCCGTCCACCTCGAAGTATTCGTCTGCCTGCACCCCGCCCGTGAACGCCGCCGCAGAGACCGCGGTCAGGTAGACGGGGTCGGCGGTGGCGTCGTACACCCACCGCGTGCCCAGCACCGAGTGCTCCGTGGTGCCGATCAGCGATTCTGTGGCGCTGGCGAGCGGCGTTGCACGGTAGGTGAGGGGCACCTGCAGCAGTGGCCCGTCGGCGACTCTCACGATGAGGGTCTCGATGCCGACCTCACCATCCGGATCGTCGTATCGATAGGACGCGACACTCGTCAGCGCCGACGTGGCGCCGCCCGGAAACCATGACTGGGTGGGAGCCCAGGCCGATACCAGTTCGATCTTCGACGGAGTCAGCTGGGCGCGGTGGAGGAGAGCCATGTGTTCGATGCTAGGCGCCCCCGGAGGGACAGTCCACCGCCAGGGGCCCCGCCGAAAGGGCGACTCAGGCGGCGGTCATTCGCCGATCGAATCGAGTTGTTCGATCGCGTCCGCCGGCAGTTCCAGCGCCGCTCCCGCCACATTGTCGTGAAGGTGGGCGAGGGAGGAGGTTCCCGGAATGAGCAGGATGTTGGGCGAGCGCTGGAGCAGCCACGCCAGCGCAACCCCCATCGGGGAGGACTCGAGGCGCTGGGCGACGGCGCTGAGCACCTCCGACTGGAGGGGGGTGAATCCGCCGAGCGGGAAGTAGGGCACGTAGGCGATGCCCTGATCGGCGAGCGAGTCGATGAGAGCGCCATCCTGGCGATGAGCGATGTTGTACATGTTCTGTACCGTCACTATCGGGGCGATGGACTGGGCCTCCGCCACCTGTTCCGCACTGACCGTGCTGACTCCGAGGTGCCGGATCAGACCCTCCTGCTGCAGTTCGGCCAGGGTGGTGAAGGGCTCCGCGATGGATCCGGCGCTCGGCCCGTCCACGGCACCGACGCGCAGGTTCACCACCTCGAGCGCGTCGAGACCGAGGCGCGAGAGGTTGTCGTGCACGGCTTGCCGCAGTTGGTCGCGGGAGCGTGCCGGCGGCCAGTTGCCCTCGGCATCGCGCAGCGAGCCGACTTTGGTGACGAGGTGGAGGTCATCGGGGTAGGGGTGCAGCGCCTCCCTGATGATCTCGTTGGTCACGAACGGGCCGTAGAAGTCGGAGGTGTCGATGTGGTTGATCCCGAGATCGGCGACTGTGCGGAGCACCGCGACGGCTCCGGGACGGTCCGCGGGGGGACCGAAGACGTGAGGTCCGGCGAGTTGCATCGCTCCATAGCCCATGCGGGTAAGGGTCGGGCCTCCGGCGAGGGTGAAGGTTCCTCCGGGAAGTGTGGTGCTCGTCATGACAGTCCTTTCGGTGTTCTTCACTCCACTGTGCTCCGAGGTCGTCGGCGAGCCGAGAGTTCCCGGCGTCTTCGGAGCGGAAGCTCGCCCGGGAGCGATACTCAGTCGCGGGAGTCGTAGGCCGCCCGTGCGGCAGTGATGTGATCGGAACTCTCCATCGCCCAGCGCGCGAAACCGAGGGCGGGTTCGAGCAGTGTTCGCCCCAGCTCCGTGAGGCTGTATTCGACGCGCGGCGGCACCTCGGCGAAGCTCTGTCGGCTCACGAGACCGTCGCGCTCGAGCTTCTTCAGGGTGAGCGTCAGCATGCGTTGGGAAATGCCGGGCACGCGATTCTTGAGCTCGGAATAGCGCACGGCACCGTTCTCGAGCATCCCGACCACCAGAAGGGTCCACTTGTCACCGAGGTGGTCGAGCAGGTCGCGAAGGATCATGCCCTGCTCGATCGAGGCGGAACACATGCCATCCATCTCCGCGAGGTCGGCAGGCGACCTGTGAACGCTGCGTTCCATGGGCACTTCCCTGTTCGTGACGCACACTGCAGTGCGTGATCGCGGTGATGTATAAAGGCTGACGAGTCAAAAGTAACTCTAAGTGTGGCTACGCACGCATCGTAATAATCAAAGGAAATTCATGGATATCGCCCTCTGGATCACCGCCGTGCTTCTCACCGTCCTCTATCTCGGTGTCGGAGCACTCAAGCTCTTCAGGCCTAAAGACGCGTTGCAGCAGAGCATGGGATGGGTGGAGGATGCCACCGCCGGCCAGGTCAAGCTCGTCGGTGCCCTCGAACTGCTCGGTGCGCTCGGCGTGATCCTGCCCCTTTCCACCAACATCGCGCCGGTGGTCACGGCGATCGCCGCCATCGGGCTCGTGCTCGTGCAGGTCGCCGCGTTCGTGGTGCACGCTCGCCGCAAGGAACCGAAGTCCTATCCGGTCAATGCCGTGCTGCTGCTTCTCGCACTCGCCGTGGTGGCCCTGAGGTTCGCCACGCTGTAGCCGCGGGATTATGCGCTGTCGCGCTCCACGATGTGCGTCTCCATGATGCACTGGTGGTCCACGGATTCGCCGCGCAGCAGGCTGAGCATCATCTGCGCCATCTTCGCCCCCATCGCCTCGGCGGGCTGGTGGACGGTCGTGAGCTGGATGGCGCCGCTCGAAGCGGCCGGGGAATCGTCGAAGCCCACCACGGCCACATCCTCCGGCACGCTGCGACCGCGCTCGCCCAGCACGGAGACGGCACCCGTTGCCATGAGGTCGCTCGCCACGAACACCGCATCGGTGTCGGGAAAGCGGTCGAGGAGTTCGCGCATGGCGCGGGCGCCACTCAGCTGGGTGAAGTCTCCGTAGGCCACGCGGTCGACGGCGAGCCCGGCCGCCGAGAGCGCGCGAAGGGAGCCCTCGGCCCGGTCAGCCCCGGCCGGCATGTCCGGTGGACCGGCGATGATGCCGACGTGCTTTCGTCCGCGATCGATCAGGTATTGGGTGCCCCGGGCCGCCGCGGCGGCGTTGTCGACATCCACGAAATACGCCGGCGGATCATCGAATCGCATCGGGCGCCCGTTGTAGACCACCGGAATCGTGTCTTGCAGCGTCGCGAGAAACTCGTTGCCGGAGTGGTGGGACACCACGAAAGCCCCGTCGACGTTGCCCCCGGTGAGGTAGCGGATGGTCTTCTCACTCGGTCGGGACTGGGCGAGCTGCAGGGTGAGAACGTAGTCGCTGCGGTCGAGCTCGCGAGTGATTCCCTGTACGATCGCCGCGAAGTAGGGGTCTCCGAAGAAGCGGCTGGTCTCCTCGGGGATCACCAGCGCGATCGCGAGGGTACGGGCGTTGGCGAGCGAGCGTGCCGCCCGGTTGGGACTGTAGTTGAGGGCGCGGATCGCCTCCTGCACCGCCTCGAGCACCTCGGGGCTCACCTGGCTCGACCCGTTCACCACCCGCGACACCGTGGATCGAGACACGCCGGCGGCCGCCGCCACGGCCTCAAGGGTCGGCACGACTCGTCTTGCCGACGGCGCGATACTCATCTGCCCGAAGTCTAGCCAGAGCCGGCGGGCCGTCGGCTGCGCTACAGCGCGCGTTCGCCGATGATCCGCGAGTACTCGATGGCGCTGGCCTTCGGAGTGCGGGCCTGGCTCTCGTAGTCCACTCTCACGATCCCGAACCGCTTGTCGTATCCCCAGGCCCACTCGAAGTTGTCGAGCAGCGACCAGTAGAAGTAGCCCTTCACCGGCACGCCGTCGTCGACGGCATCGAGGATGGCATCGAGGTGGGCGGTGAGGAAGCTTCGGCGGTCGGCGTCGTCGACCGAGCCATCCGCGAGAACGACGTCGTCGTAGGCCGCGCCGTTCTCGGTGACCGCGATGGCGACGCCCGCTGGGCCGCTGTATTCGTCGTGCACACGACGGAGGAGGCGAGTGAGGCCCTCCGGCTGCACATCCCAGTCCATGGCGGTCTGCGGAAGTCCGCGCGAGTGCCAGTAGACGCCGTCGGCGGCGGGGAATGGCGATCGCTTGGGACGCTCGGACGGCGCCGCTGTGGTGGTCTCCTGCGCTCCGGGCTTCGCGCTCACGAATTCACCGTGGTAATAGTTGACGCCGAGTGCATCGATGGGTGTCGAGATGATGCCCAGGTCTCCGGGCTGCACGACGGTCTCGAAGCCGTTGCCCGCGACATCCTGGAGCACGTCTTCCGGATACTCGCCCCGGAAGATCGGATCGAGGAAGAACCGGTTGAACTGGCCGTCGATGCGCCGGGCGGCATCCAGATCCCCGGCGTCGTCGGGATCCACCGGGTCGGCCACCGTGAGGTTGAGGGTGATGCCGAGCTGCAGGGCGGGGTCGCGTTTACGCAGCTCCTGGATGACCAGTCCGTGGCCGAGCAGAAGGTGGTGTGCCGCCGCGAGGCCGGCGGGCACATCCTGGCGGCCCGGGGCATGCTCTCCGCCGATATAGCTGAGGAAGGAGGCGCACCACGGTTCGTTGAGGGTGGTCCAGGCATCCACCCGGTCACCGAGCACGTCGTGCACCGTGGCCGCGTATTCGGCGAACCGGTAGGCGGTGTCGCGATTCGCCCAGCCGCCCTTATCCTCGAGGGCCTGCGGCAGATCCCAGTGATACAGGGTGAGCCACGGTTTGATGTTCTTCTCGAGCAACTGGTCCACCAGCTTGGAGTAGAAAGCGAGCCCCTGCTTGTTGACCTGCCCCCCGTCCGGGCGCACGCGCGACCAGGAGGTGGAGAAGCGGTAGGTCTGCAGTCCGAGGTCGGCCATGAGCGCAACGTCGTCCGCGTAGCGGTGGTAGTGATCGCAGGCGACTTCGCCGTTGTCGGCGTGTACTACGGCGCCGGGAACGCGGCAGAAGACATCCCAGATCGAGTCGGTGCGGCCCTCTTCGTGGGCCGCTCCCTCGATCTGGTACGCGGCGGTCGCGGCTCCGAACAGGAAGTCCTGTGGAAATGCGCGGGTGGTAGCTGGCCCGGCAGCGGGGTTGATGGTCACGGGGGCCATCCTCTCGGTAATCGTCGTCTCGAAGCTCGTCATCCCTTTACGGCTCCCTGCATTATGCCCGCGACCAGTTGCTTTCCGGCGATCACGAACAGGGCGATGAGAGGGAGTGTCGCCAGCAGCACGCCGGCGAGCACGATCGAGTAGTCGATGAAGTAGTTCGCCTGCAGCGTCGCAAGCGACACCGGCAGGGTCGGATTGTCTGCGTTCAGCACGATGAATGGCCAGAAGAAGTTGGTCCAGGTGGTGATGAAGGTGAAGAGCGCGAGCATCGCCGCGGCCGGTCGGGCGGAGGGCAGGCCGATGTACCAGAAGGTCTGGAACATGCTGGCGCCGTCGATCCGCCCCGCCTCCACCAGCTCGTCGGGCAGTGCCTGTCCGATGTACTGCGTCATCCAGAACACGCCGAACGCGCTCACCAGCGCGGGCACGATCACCGCTCCGAGGGTGCCGGTCCAGCCGAAGGTCGACATGGCGATGAAGAGCGGCACGACGCCGAGCTGGGTCGGCACGGCGGTCGTGGCGATCACGAACACCAGCAGGCCCTTCTTGGCGCGGAACCGCAGCTTTGCGAAGGAATAGCCGGCGAGGGTGGAGAAGAAGACCACGGATGCCGAGACGACACTCGAGACGATCACGCTGTTGCCGAGCGACTTCCAGAAGTTGACGCTCTGATTGCCGATCACCGATGCGGCGTTGGCGAAGAAGTTGCCGCCCGGCCACCACGACATGTTCGGGTCGTTGATCGTGGACGAGTCCCCGCTTCCGATGAGCAAAGACCAGTAGAGCGGAAAGACGGACGCGACCATCACGATCGCGAGGAACACATAGACGATCGGACTCGGGCGTCCGATCGTGATCGGGCGAATTCGGCGCCGGAGGGGGGAGATGGTCACGAGTCGCGTCCTTCGTTGCTGGCAATCCGGCGGGTGATTGCGAGGTTGATGAGCCCGATCAGCACGATCACCAGGAACAGGAGCCAGGCGACCGCCGCGGCCCGGCCGAAGTTGAGTTGGCCCCAGCCGAGGTTGTAGAGGTAGATGGTGAGGGTGAGCCACTGGCTGTTGGCCCCTCCGGTGCCGTACTGGTCGAAGAGCCGGGGCTCGTCGAAGATCTGGAGCCCGCCGATCGTCGCGGTGATGATCACGAAGATGAGCGTCGGCCGCAACTGCGGGATGGTGATCGAGAAGAACCGCCGAAGCGCGCCGGCGCCGTCGATGGTCGCGGCTTCGTAGTAGTCGCGCGGGATGGCCTGCATGCCGGCGAGCAGGATGAGGGCGTTGTATCCGGTCCAGCGGAAGTTGACCATGGAGGCGATCGCGAACTGGCTGGCGAGCGGATTCGAGTGCCATGGGATGCCGGGGATCCCGAGGTGCGCGAGCAGGGTGTTGACGAGGCCGTACTTGTCGCCGTACATGTTGCTGAAGATGAGCGAGACCGCCACCGGCATCACGACGTAGGGAAGAAGCACCCCCATGCGCCAGAAGGTCTTGCCGCGCAGGTTGGTGTCGAGCACCGCGGCGATCACTATCGCGACGACGATCTGCGGCACCGACGAGAGCAGGAAGATGCTGAAGGTGTTGCGCAGGGCGATCCAGAATTTCTGCTGCTGGAGCACCCAGACGAAGTTGTCCCCACCAACGAAACCGCCCTGGCCGCCGATGAGATCCCAGGCGTGGAGGGACACCCAACCGGTGTAGAGCAGCGGGAACAGGCCGACCACCGAGAACAGCAGGAAGAAGGGTGAGATGTAGAGATAGGGCGAGAAGCGGATGTCCCAGCGGCCGAGTTTCTGGCTGAAGGCGATCCTACGGGGGGTGCGTTGCGCCGCCCGGAGCGTCGAGGTTGTCATGGAGCGAGTCCTAGGTGCGATTGCGGTGGCGAACGAGGGCCGGGTCGCCCGCAGAGGCGGGCGACCCGGGTGATGCTCGACGGACTAGCCGAGAGCCTTGATGTCGGTGACGACCTGGTTCCAGGAGTCGTCGACGGACTGGGTGCCGGTCTCGACTCGCGTGAGACCGTTCTGCACGGCGGTCATGATCGATCCGTAAGTGGCGCCCTTGAACGGGGTCACCTTCACTGCGTTGGCGCGATCGATGTAGATCTTTCCGATCTCCGCGTCATTGAAGAACGTGTTCTTCGCTCCCGTGAGGGTCGGGTCGGTGTAGGCCGCGACCTGGCTCGGGAAGGTGCCGGCGACCTTGAACGCCTTGATTTGCTGGGCGGGTGCGGTGATCCAGTCGGCGAGAGCCTTGGCCTCGGCGGTGTGCTTTCCCTGCGTGGGAACGAGCAAATACGAGCCGCCCCAGTTTCCTCCGCCGTTCGGGAACACGTTGGCGATCTTCCAGTCGGTCAGTTTCGGGGTGTCGCCCTGGATCACTCCGAGCATCCACGCCGGGCAGAGCATGGTCGCGTAGGCGCCGTTGGCCATGCCGGCCGTCCAGTTGTCGCTCCACTGGGTGAGGTGTGAGGACTCGGTCGAGCTCGCCTTCAGCACCGACTCGAAGGCCGCCTTGACGTCCGGGTTGGTGGCGGCGATGACTGTGCCGTCGTTCTTCTCGTAGAAGTTCTTGTACTGGTTGGCGAGACCCTGGAAGGTGGCTCCGGCGGAGTCGAACCAGGCGGCACCGGTCTTGGCTTCGGCGAAGGTCTTGCCGACCGAGTAGTAGGTGTTCCAGTCGCCGGTGAGGAGCTTGGCGACAGCATCGGGTTCGGTCGGCAGGCCGGCCTTCGCGAAGAGATCCGAGCGGTAGCAGATGGCCTCCGGACCGATGTCCGTGCCGAGTCCGATCTGCTTTCCGTCGGCGATTCCGCCGGCGGTCTTCCAGCTCGAGTAGCGGTCCTTGTTGTCGCTCGAGGCGAGGTCGACGAACTTGTTGGCGTACTTGCGCACCTTGGGCATCCAGTCGCCGTCGACGGCCTCGATGTCGCCGAGGCCGGATCCGGCGGCGAGCTTGGTGAAGAGGTTGGTCTGTGCGGCATCCGAGGTCGCCGCCTTGTTCTGCACGACCGTGATGTTGGGGTGGAGCTTGTGGTACTCGGCGAGGAGCGCGTCGTCGTAGCCGAAGTTGTTGAAGGTGGCGAGGGTCAGCGTGATCGGCTTGTTCGAGTCGGCTGCCGGGGTGCCGCCGGACGAGCATCCGGTGGCGATGAGGGCGAATGCTGCTGCGCCGGCGATGGCGGCAACGGCTGTTGTGCGTCGTGAAAGTTTCACGGTCACTCCTTTGTGTGCGTGGGAAGGGGTTGCGGGAGAAGCGTGGGAGCGCTCCCAAATTGCATCGTGGGAGCGCTCCCACGCGAACGCGCTAACCTTACGCAGGATGAGGGTGCACTGTCAACAAAGGAAATGCAGACCGCCGGAAATGCTGGTGGAACGAGCGTTTCCGCGGGCTAGCCTCGGCAGATCTCGAGGCGCGCACGACGAAAGGGCGGCATCCAGCAGTCGCTGGATACCGCCCTTTCGGTGAAGCGGAGATCAGACCTTCGGAGCGGATCCGATCCGGTCTCCGGCCGATCCGTCACCGGGTCGACCACCGTCGCTGTCGCGCGAGCTGGTGTCGGGCTCGAGCGGCGCGCCCATCATCTCAGCCGCCTGGGTGGCGAGGATCGCGGCATCCTGATCGGCGACCTCCTGGATGGCCGACTTCTGGCGAAGCGGGGTGGCCTTGAGGAAGAAGCTCAGGATGAACGCGACGAGCACGACGACCAGGCTCACCCAGAACCCGCGGACCATTGCGTCGGAGAAGCCGTTGAGGAACGGTGCCGCGAGCGCGTGGTTGGCGTTGTTGAGGAACGAGGTATTTCCGTCGAGAGACGTGGTGGCGCTTCCCCCTCCGGCGCTGCCCGGCGTGATCTTCGACAGCACGCTGTCCACGATCTGGTGACGCTGGGTCGCGTTGGACAGGTCGACCTGCGCGGGCAGGTTCTGCTTGATCGGGCCGACGATCGAGTCGTAGATCTTCGACATGATGCCCTTGTTGGCCGGTGCGTTGGCGATAGCCGGGTTGAGGGCCGCATCCAGGGCCGAGCGCAGAATGCCCTTGTTGGTGAAGTTGGCCTTGATGGCCCCACCGACGACGCTGAAGACCACCGAGAAGATCACGGCGACACCGAGCGTTCCACCGACCTGGCGGAAGAAGGTGGACGACGAGGTCGCCACACCGATATCGCGCGGCCCCACCGAGTTCTGGCTCGCGATGGTGAGCGTCTGCATCAGCTGCCCGAGGCCGAGACCCACCAGCAGCATCGCGCCGGCCAGTACGAGATAGTTCGTGTCGGCCTTGATGGTGGTGAAGAGCAGGAAGCCGACCACCATGAATCCGGTGCCGATGATCGGGAAGATCTTGTAGCGGCCGGTGCGGGAGATCAGCTGACCGCTCACGATCGAGGAGATCATCAGGCCGAGGATCATCGGGAGCAGCTGGAAGCCGCTCTCGGTGGGGGTCGAGCCCTTGACGAGCTGGAGGTAGAGCGGCACCGTGGAGATCGCGCCGAACATGCCGAAACCGACGAGCACACCGAGGATGGTGGCGACCGAGAAGGTCGGGGACCGGAACAGCTTCAGCGGGATGAGGGCGTCATCCCCCATCATGCGCTCAGCGACGATGAAGGCGATGATTCCGAGTCCACCGACGATGTAGCAGGCGATCGCCCCGCCGGAGGCCCAGCCCCAGTCGCGACCCTGCTCTGCAACGAGCAGCAGGGGGGCGACGGCCATGATCACGGTCGTGGCGCCCCACCAGTCGATGCGTACGCGGCGATTGATGCTGCGCTTCGGCAGGTGGAGGAACCGCAGCACCATTCCGAGCGCGATGATGCCGATCGGGATGTTGATCAGGAAGACCCAGCGCCAGCCATCGATGAAGAGGATGTACGGAGCCCCGGCGAACAGTCCGCCGATGAGCGGGCCGATGACGCTCGAGATGCCGAACACGGCGAGGAAGTAGCCCTGGTACTTGGCGCGCTCTCGCGGGGCGAGCATGTCGCCCATGATGGCGAGCGGCAGCGCCATGAGGCCGCCGGCGCCGATGCCCTGGATCGCCCGGAATCCGGCGAGTTCGAGGATCGAGGTCGAGAAGCCGGAGGCGACGGAGCCGACGATGAACACGGAGATCGCGAAGATGAACAACGGCCGGCGTCCGAAGATGTCGGAGAGCTTGCCGTAGATCGGGGTCGCGATCGTCGAGACGATCAGGTAGGCGGTGGTCACCCACGCCTGCTGGCTCAGGCCGTCGAGGTCATCCGCGATGGTGCGGATGGAGGTGCCGACCACGGTCTGGTCGAGAGCGGACAAGAACATGCCGGCCATGAGGCCGTAGAGCACGAAGAGGATCTGACGGTGAGTCATGATCCCCCCGGACTCATGGACCTCTTTGGCCCGGGTTGCTGCGTCGACGCGTGACATGGATCCTCGATCTTTATGGCGGTGGGTGTGTTAACGAAAATGGCCACTGAGGAACACGCGTCCAACAGTGGCAGAAAATCTTGCGTGGTCTGCAAAGTTACACCCACGGCAAGCCTCATGCAAGTCATCCGCGTCCCCATTCCGCGGGGGGCGCGCGGTTACTATCGAAATCGTGACTTCCCGTCGTGTGCGCCCTGTGATCGCGGCCCTGGTCGCGCTCTCCATCACCGGGATGCTCGGCGCCTGCGCCCGCGAAGCTCCGACGGTTTCGACCCGCCCGCCATCGGTCGCCCCCTCGTCACCCGAACCGAGCATCACGCCGACGGCTACGCCGACTCCTCCGGGTTTCGACAAGGCCGCCCTCTCGATCGACGACCCGAACAGCATCTGGGTGGTCGCAGACAAGCTGCGGCCGCTGAATCCCCTGACCTTCGTGCCACCGGACCTGATCGAGACACCGGTGCAGCACCTGAATCCGCCCACCCTCCGCGCGGAAGCCGCCAACGCCATCGTCACCATGTTCGCCGCGGCGAAAGCAGAGGGTGCTGGTGGCATGCAACTGCAAAGCGCCTACCGCTCCTACACCGTGCAGGTGAAGGTCTACAACGGGTACGTCGCCAGCGCGGGCAAGGCGGGCGCGGATTCGCAGAGCGCCCGCCCCGGCTTCAGCGAACACCAGTCGGGGTTGGCCGCCGACATCAGCGCCGTGCCGCTCACCTGCGCACTCGCCGCGTGCTTCGGCCAGACCCCCCAGGGGATCTGGCTCGCGGCCAACGCCTACCGGTTCGGCTTCGTGCTGCGCTACCCCGCGGACAAGACGGCGGTGACCGGATACATCTACGAACCGTGGCACTTTCGCTACGTCGGTGTCGCGCTCGCCACGGAGATGAAACGCTCGGGTGTCACGACGCTGGAGGAGTTCTTCGGACTGCCGGCGGCCCCGACCTACGCGCCGTAGCGTCGCTGGTCGAGGGGCCCCGCTGGTCGAGTAGGCAGTCCGTGGCCGTATCAGACCCGAGTTCGCCCCGGTATCGCTCGGTCTGGGGTTCAGCCGCCCAGCGCCGCATCCACGATGGTCTTCGCCTCGGCCTGCACCCGCTTGAGGTGCTCCGCCCCGAGGAACGACTCGGCATAGATCTTGTACACGTCTTCAGTGCCGCTCGGCCGGGCGGCGAACCACGCGTGCTCCGTCACGACCTTGACCCCACCGATCGCCGCACCGTTGCCCGGCGCCTCGCTGAGCTTCGCGATGATCGTCTCGCCGGCGAGTTCCGTCGCCTCGATCGCGGAGCCGTTCAGCTTGCCCAGCGCGGCCTTCTGCGCCTTGCTTGCCACCGCATCCACCCGCTCGTAGGCGGGCGAACCGTATTTCTCGGTGAGCTCGGTATACAGCTGACTCGGCGACTTGCCGGTGACGGCGATGATCTCGCTCGCGAGAAGCGCGAGCTGGATGCCGTCCTTATCGGTGGTCCACACCGTGCCGTCCTTGCGCAGGAAGCTCGCCCCGGCCGACTCCTCGCCCCCGAAGGCGACGGATCCGTCGACGAGTCCGGGCACGAACCACTTGAAGCCCACCGGCACCTCCCAGAGTCGGCGACCGATGGACTCGGCGACGAGGTCGATCATCGAGCTCGAGACGAGGGTCTTGCCGATCGCGGCATCCGCATCCCACTGTGGCCGGTGGCTGTAGAGGTACTGGATCGCGACGGCCAGGTAGTGATTGGGGTTCATGAGGCCGCCATCCGGGGTCACGATTCCGTGACGGTCGGCGTCGGCGTCGTTGCCGGTGACCACGTCGTAGTCGTCCCTGTGCACGAGCACGCTCGCCATGACCGATGCCGAGGACGGGTCCATGCGGATCTTGCCATCCCAGTCCAGCGTCATGAATCCCCACTGCGGGTCGACTCCGGGATTGACGACCGTGAGGTCCAGTCCGTAGCGCTCGGCGATCGCGCTCCAGTAGTGAACGCTCGCGCCCCCGAGCGGATCGGCGCCGATGTGCACCCCCGCCTTCTTGATCGCTTCGACATCGATGATGTTCTCGAGGTCGTTCACGTAGTTGCCGCGGTAGTCGTAGGTGCCGACGCCGGAAGGCTCGGCTCGCTTCACGGCGTGACTGCCCTCGGCGATGATCTCGTTGGCGCGGTTCGCGATCCAGTTGGTGGCGTCGCTGTCGGCCGGTCCGCCGTGGGGCGGGTTGTACTTGAAGCCGCCGTCGCGGGGCGGGTTGTGACTGGGGGTCACGACGATGCCATCGGCCTGTGCCGCCGGCCCGGAGGCGTTGTACTTGATAATCGCGTGGCTGAGCGCAGGCGTCGGCACGAAGTCGTCGAACTCGTCGACGAGCGCGTCGATTCCGTTGGCGACCAGCACCTCGAGGGCGGTCGTCTGAGCCGGGCGGCTGAGCGCGTGGGTGTCCCCGCCGATGAAGAGCGGCCCGGTGATGCCCTGGCCGGCGCGGTACTCAACGATCGCCTGGGTGATCGCCGCGATGTGCGTCTCGTTGAACGCGCTGTCGAGGCTCGAGCCGCGATGCCCGGAGGTGCCGAACACCACCTTCTGCTCCGCGATGCTCACATCCGGCACCAGTTCGTAATACGCCGCATGAAGCGCGGTGAGGTCGACGAGATCGGATTCCTTGGCGGGCTGGCCAGCGCGTGCATTCATGCGCCAAGTCTGTCATCCGACGGCCGGTCGCCATAGGCGCAGCTGGCATTCCGCTCCTTGCACAACTCCTGCAGTCTGCGCCTCGGCTGCGCCCGGCGCCCGCCTCTCCGGGGGGCACCCGGTGCTGCGCCGCCAACTGCAGGAGTTACGCCGGGCGAGGGAGGGTGACGACGGGCCGAGCCAATAAGCTCGGCGCTATGCCGCATCCGACGAACGCCGACGACAGCTACTCGTACCTAGGCCCCGCTGGCACCTTCACCGAGGCCGCGCTCGCCCAGGTGGCGGACGCCGCGGGCAAGACCTGGCAGCCGGTCAACAACGTCGGCCAGGCCCTCGACGACGTCGTCTCGGGGCGCAGCACAGCGGCGATGATCGCGATCGAGAACTCGATCGAAGGCGGGGTGAGTGCGAGCCAGGATGCGCTCGCCAGCATCCCGAACCTTCGCATCATCGGCGAGTACCTCGTGCCGGTGAACTTCGTGCTCGTGGCCCGGCCCGGCACCCACTTGAAGGATGTGCGGGTCGTCAACGCCCATCCGGTCGCCTATGCGCAGTGTCACCTCTGGCTCGATGCGACCCTGCCGAAGCACGGCCACCTCCCGGCTACCTCCAACGTGGCCGCCGCGGCCTCCCTGCTGTCGGACACGACGGCGGATGCCGCGATCGCGCCCCCCGGGATCACCGACCACTACCCGCTTGATGTTCTCGCCCGCGAGATCGGCGACAACCCCCACGCCGTCACCCGGTTCGTGCTCGTGAGCCGCACGACCCGGCTGCCCGCGCCCACCGGTTCTGACAAGACCAGCGTGATCGTGGAGCTGCCGGATGACACGGCCGGCCGGTTGCTCGAGATGCTCGAGCAGTTCGCCACCCGCGGGGTCAACATGAGCCTGCTCGCTTCCCGCCCGATCGGCGACGCCCTCGGGCGCTACCGTTTCGTGATCGACCTCGACGGGCACCTCCACGACGAACGGGTGGCGGATGCCCTGCTCGGACTCAAACGATTCAGCCCGAACGTGACCTTCCTCGGGTCGTATCCCCGCGCCGACAAGCTGGCCATCACGGTCACTCCGCGCTACGACGATCGGGCGTTCACCGCGGCGCGGGAGTGGCTTGATTCACTGGAGTCCTGAGCGCGAGCGTGTTCGCGGGCGGCTCCGTTCGGGCGGCTCGGCGTCGTGACGATCGCTCGAGAGTCGAGCATGATGGGGGCATGGAGAGCGAATCACCGTCTATCGATCCTCGCTACCGGCCGGAATTCCAGCGCGGCTACCGCGGGTCCGCGGCGTCGATCCCTGCCGCCTCGATGCCGGTCGTGGATGATTCGGCCAAGGTCGGGATGCCTCCCGCCGCGACTGTCGCAGTCGAATCTGTAGTCGAATCCGTCATCGCGGTCGACCCGCGGCTGGTCGAGCCGGAGGTCGCCGAGCCGGAGCAGACCGAGCGGCGCCGAAACCCCTACGCGCTCGTGATCCCGGTGGTCGCGCTCGGGTTCGTGATCCTCGGCACGTGGCTGCTGGTCTCCCAGTTCGTCTGGTCGTACTCCGGCGCCTTCGGGTCCGACAATTCCGTCGAGAGGCGATTCAGCGGTGTGCTGTCGTACGTCTTCGCGGCCCCGCTGGTCACCGTCGGTCTGGGCTCCCTGGTCGGCTACGGATTCTGGCTCGCGGTGCGAAGACGCCAGCGCCCATGAGAGCCGCGGAACGCGTGCTCATAGCGAGCGTCGGGATCCTTCTCGTGGGCGCAGTGGCACTCTGTTGGTACAACGCCAATTCTCCGCAGAGCTTCAGCAACACCGGCTCCGAGGTGCCGTGGCCGCTGGTCTGGGCGCAGATCGCGTCATCGGCGGCGTCGATCTTCGCCCTCGTCGGCCTGGCCTCGGCCGCCGGACTCCTCTTCCTGCGAGCAGTCCGATGGGCCGGAGCATCTCCCGGCGACGAAGACCCTACGCCGGAACCTTCACCGTGAGTGCTCCCGGGTCCACCCAGGCATGCACTGACTTCGCCTCGCCGAACTCATCGCCGTCGAGCTGGAACTCCTGAGGCTGCTCCACGATCATCCGCAGGTCTTTGCCGGTCGCGTAGAGCACGTCTTTCACGTCCGTTGTCAGATCGATGATGGATCGGCCGAGTGCGCTCTTGCGCAGCACGCCGTTCTCCCAGGCGACCTTGTTCCACACCTTCACCCAGCCGAACGGCCCGCTCGGCTTGAGCGCGGCGATGTCGAGCACGCCGTCGTCGGGCTTCGCATCCGGCATCAGCAGGATGCCTCCGGGCAGGGCCCCGCAATTGCCGACGATGATCGTGTGAACGCTCGTCGTGCGCTCCGGCGCCCCGTCGATGCTGAAGCGCAACTTCACGGGCTTGAGATCGGGGAGCGCTCGCACTCCGGCATCGATGTAGGCGAGCCATCCGACCGCCTTCTTGAGCTTGGGGTTGGTGAGGGCGATCATCTTCGCATCGAGGCCGAGTCCCGCCATCACGAGGAAGGCATGCTCTTCCGAAGTGCCGTCGGCCCGTTTGATCTCGGCGATCCCGAGGTCGATGGGGCGGTCGATCCCGGTGAATGCGGCCCCGATCGATGCAACCTGGTCGGTGAGGGTGAGCTCGAGGTTGCGGGCGAGCAAGTTGCCTGTGCCCGAGGGGATGAGAGCGATCGGCACGCCGGAATCACGCAGGGCCTCGGCCACCGCGCGGACGGTGCCGTCCCCACCGGCCGCGAGCACGACGGCGGCGCCCTGCTCGAGCGCCGTCTTGGTCACGCTCTGCCCGGCATCCTCCACCGACGTGGGATGCCACTGGGTCGTTCCCCAGCCCGCAGCGGCCTCGGCCTCGGCGACGTGTGCTTCGAGCTTCGCCAGGTCTACCTTGATCGGGTTGTAGATGACGGCGGCATGGCGGTCTTCGGGCTGCGGGGCGGCGGTCACGTGCTCTACGGTACGGCATTGCTCAATAGACTGGGGGCGTGATTGATCCGCAGCTTCTCCGTGACAATCCCGAGGTTTTCAAGGCATCGCAGCGGGCGCGAGGTGAGTCCGGCGGGCTCGTCGACGTGGCCGTGGACGCCGACGTGAAGCGACGGTCCGCCATCTCCGAGTCGGAGAGCCTCCGGGCGACTCAGAAGACCCTGGGCAAGCAAGTGGCCCAGGCGACCGGTGAGGAGAAGACCCGTCTTCTCGGCGAGGCCCAGGGCTTGGCCGCCCGCGTAAAGGAACTCGCCCAGGTCGCCGCGGATGCCGAGGCGGAATTCACCCGCTCGGTGCGCGGTATCGCCAACCCCATCATCGACGGCGTACCGGCCGGCGGCGAAGAGAATTTCGTCACCCTTCGGGAGGTCGGCGACAAGCCGGTGTTCGACTTCGAGCCGCGGGATCACCTCGAGCTCGGTGAGAAGCTCCGAGCCATCGACATGACCCGGGGTGCAAAGGTCTCGGGCAGCCGCTTCTACTTCCTGCGCGGCATCGGCGCGCGCCTCGAGATCGCGCTGATGAACCTCGCCCTCGACAAGGCACTGTCCGAGGGCTTCGAGCCGCTCATCACGCCGACTCTGGTGCGGCCGGAGATCATGGACGGCACCGGATTCCTCGGCGCCCACTCCGACGAGATCTACTACCTGCCCGCCGACGACCTCTATCTCACCGGCACCAGCGAGGTGGCGCTCGCCGGATTCCACTCCGACGAGATCCTCGACCTCTCGGCCGGCCCCGCCCGCTACGCCGGCTGGTCCACCTGCTATCGCCGCGAGGCCGGGTCCGGCGGGCGCGATACCCGCGGCATCCTGCGGGTGCACCAGTTCAACAAGCTCGAGATGTTCAGTTATGTGTTGCCCGAGAACGCCGAGGCCGAGCACGACAAGCTCGTCTCGTTCCAGGAGTCGATGCTGCAGGCGTGCGGCCTCAGCTATCGCGTGATCGACGTCGCAGCCGGGGATCTCGGATCCAGCGCCGCCCGCAAGTTCGACATCGAAGCCTGGGTGCCGACGCAGGGCGAATACCGCGAGCTCACGTCCACGAGCAACTGCACCACCTTCCAGGCGCGGCGCCTCGACATCCGTTACCGCCTCGAATCGGGCAAGACCACGCCCGTCGCCACACTGAACGGCACGCTGGCCACCACACGCTGGCTCGTCGCCATTCTCGAGACCCACCAGCAGGAGGATGGCTCGGTGCGCGTGCCGCCCGCCCTGCAGCCGTACCTCGGCGGCCTCGAAGTGATGGAGCCGGTCGCGTGACAGATTCCTGGTTGGTCGCGCTCGATATCGACGGCACCCTGATGCGCGAGGACGGTGTCGTCTCTGAGGATGTCATCGCCGAGGTTCAGCGCGTGCGCGATGCGGGCCACGAGGTGATGCTCGCCACCGGGCGATCGGTGTCGATGACCCTTCCGGTGCTGGAGAAGTTCCAGCTGACCCCCCGCTACGTGGTCTGCTCCAACGGCGCGATCACCCTCGGGCGCGATGCCGATGCGCCAAGCGGCTATTCGCGCATCGCCGTCGACGCGTTCGATCCGACCGAGGTGCTCGCCACCATCCGCGAGAGTCTCAGCGGTGCGAGCTATGCGGTGGAAGACGAAGAGGGCTTCTACCGCTACACCGGCTCCTTCCCGGACTCGACCCTCGGAGCCACGAGCGAGCAGGTGCCGTTCGAGCAGCTCGGCGCACACCTGGCGACGCGCGTCGTCGTCATCTCTCCCGAGCACCAGATCGAGGATTTCCTCTCCATCGTGGAGAAGATGGGGCTGCACAAGGTCACCTACAACGTGGGCTGGACGGCCTGGCTCGACATCGCTCCGGATGGCGTCAACAAGGCGACCGCCCTCGAGCGGGTGCGCGAGTGGCTCGACATCCCGCGCTCGCGAGTGATCGCGGTGGGCGATGGGCGCAACGACATCGACATGCTGCGCTGGGCATCCGGAGAGGGCCGCGGGGTCGCGATGGGCCAGGCTCCGGATGAGGTGCTCGCCGTCGCGAATGAGGTCACGCTCTCGGATCTCGACGACGGCATCGCGGAGCTGTTCCGCACGTTCTGAATGGGTGCCCCGGTGTGGGCGCGCGGGCGCATTCTTCCTTAGGCGCCCGCTCGTAAACGAGTCGGGAGTAGATGCGACCTGGAGTCTCAAAACCCGCATCGTCTCCCGAGTCGAATGGATACCGGATGCCGTGCTGAGCCGCGTCGTGCTGAACCGCGCCGAGCCGCGGCGGTCGGCCTGTCGGCTAAGCTCGATCCGTACTTCAGGAGGGCTGTCCGAGCGGCCGATGGAGCCAGTCTTGAAAACTGGTGGGCAGAAATGTCTCTAGGGTTCGAATCCCTAGCCCTCCGCAGACCCCGAGCAAGCGCTCCTTCGACCTCGACCGAAGCGACCGGCCCCGACCGAAGCGACTACAGCGGATCCGGCGGCACCGGGGGGTCCACGAAGTCGCCGGCCTGACGCCGGAAGCGCGCGAGGATACGGATGAGCTCGGAGAGGTCCTGCCCCGACATCCCCGGCTGTTCGAAGACCGTGGAGTTGAGGGCGGGGGTCGCCCCCGCGACGACCTCGCGCCCGGCCGGCGTGATCGTGACAATGGTGGCACGGCCGTCGGTCGGATGAGCGGATCGGGTCACCAGGCCGTCGCGCTCGAGCCGGTCGACGGTGTTCGTGACGCTGGTCGGATGCACCTGCAGCCGCGCGCCGGCGCTGGCCATGGGCAGCTGGCCGTCTTTGGTGAAGCTGAGCAGTGTGAGCATCTCGAAGCGGGCGAATGAGAGCCCGAACGGCTTCAGAGTGCCCTCCACCCGACCGAGCATCAGTTGCTGGGCGCGCATCAGGGAAGTCACGGCCGCCATGCCGTCAGCGGCTCCGGCCCAGCCGTGGCTCAGCCACTGGCGTTTCGCCTCGGCGATGGGATCGCTGGAGAGGGGGGTCGAACCTGGCATCGCTGGATCCTCCCGTCCGTGCTATCCGCAGGGTATCGGGATCTAAACTACTAGGAACTAGTTGTATATGGTCGGAGGTGCAACCACATCGCACCGGGGGTATCGGCCACGTAAGATCGCTTCGTATTCGAGGAATGGGCCAATCAATGAAGATCATCGTGCTGGTGAAGCAGGTGCCCGATACCTGGGGCGAGCGAAAGCTCGACACCTCGACGGGTCAATTGGATCGCTCGGCGAGTGACGCCGTCATCGACGAGATCGACGAGCGCGCGCTCGAAGTCGCCCTCCAGTACAAGGACTCTCACGACGCCGAGGTCATCGCGCTCTCGATGGGCCCCTCGACCGTCACCGAGATCCTTCGCAAGTCCTTGGCGATGGGGGCGGATGCCGCTCTTCACGTGAAAGACGAAGCCCTGTCCGGTTCCGACCTGTCTCGCACGGCCGCGGTGCTCGCTGCCGCCATCACCAAGAGCGGCTTCGACCTCGTGATCGCTGGAAACGAAGCGACGGATGGCCGGGGCGGCGTCATCCCGGCCATGATCGCCGAGCACCTCCGGTTGCCGAGCATGACCTATCTCGACTCGGTGGAATTCGCGGCGGACGGTATCAGCGGAGTGCGGGGCGATGAGCACGGCACCGTGGCCGTGCATGCCTCGCTGCCCGCGGTGATCTCGGTCACCGAGGCATCCGCAGAGGCGCGCTTTCCCAACTTCAAGGGCATCATGAAGGCGAAGAAGAAGCCGCTGGATGTCTGGACTCTCGCCGATCTCGGGCTCGACTCCTCCGGAGTCGCGCCGAGCACCGAAGTCACCAGCACGACCGAGCGCCCGGCGCGCACCGCCGGAAAGAAGATCGTCGATGAGGGGAACGCCGGCAACGAGCTCGCAGAGTTCCTCGCCGCCGGACGCCTGATCTGAGCCGGGGAATCACCATGTCACTTGCACTCGCCTTCATCGAGACCTCCGCCAGCGGCGAGATCCGCAACACCGCAGCGATGCTGATCGCCGCCGCCGCCAAACTCGGCACGCCCGTCGCGGTGGTCGTCGCGGCTCCCGGCGACGGGGCTGCGATGTCCTCGCAGCTCGGCGCGCTGGGTGCGGCCCAGGTCTATGTTGCGGAGACCGACCAGGTCGGCAGCCTGCTCATCGCCCCACACATTGCCGCGCTAGAAGCGGCGGCTGCAGCGCTTCAGCCGTCGGCGATCGTGCTCGCCCACTCGATCGACGGTCGAGAGATCGCCGGACGGCTCGCCGTGCGCCTTGCGACGGGCCTGCTGGTGGATGTCGTCGACGTGCGCGCCGACGGCGACGCCGTCATCGCCACCCATTCCGTGTTCGGCGGGGCGTACACCGTCGAGGCCACGGTGCCCGGAGGGGGACCCGCGATCGTCACCGTGCGCCAGGGCGCTATCGATGCTCGTGCCGAAGCCGCTTCCCCTGCCCTCACGACGCAAGCGATCACCGTCGACGCCGAACCGGCCGCTGTGATCGACGCGGTGCACGCCGTCGTCGTCGCAACGGACCGTCCCGAGCTGAGAGGCGCGACCCGCGTGGTCTCCGGGGGTCGGGGACTCGGTTCGCAGGCCAACTTCGTGCTGGTGGAGCAACTCGCCGACGCACTCGGCGCCGCGGTCGGTGCATCCCGGGCGGCAGTCGACGCGGGCTACGTGCCGCAGACCAGCCAGGTCGGCCAGACCGGCATCACCGTTTCGCCCCAGCTCTATGTCGCGTTGGGAATCTCCGGGGCGATCCAGCACCGGGCGGGGATGCAGACCGCCAAGACGATCGTGGCCATCAACAAGGATGCCGACGCGCCGATCTTCGATATCGCAGACTTCGGTATCGTCGGCGACGTGTTCACCGTGGTGCCGCAGCTCATCGACGCCCTCGGCAAACGCGCAGAGTGATGGCACTCGCAGAGACGATGTCCGGCTTTCGCGAGAGCCGGTGGTTCAAACTGGTCTGGATCGTGCCCGTCGTGCTCGTCGGGCTCTTCCTGCTCGTGCTCGCCGCCCGGGGCATCCGTGCCTCGGATGGTGGCCAGTCGTTCCTCAGGTCGTTTCCGGGTGCCTCGCAATTGCCGTCTTTCGCCCCGGTCGGATTCCCCGCCTGGCTGGCCTGGCAGCACGGGCTCAATGCTTTCTTTTTGCTGTTCATCATCCGCAGCGGCTGGCTCGTGCGCACGACGAAACGACCGGATGCCTATTGGACCCGCAATAACTCCGGCCTGATCAAGACCCCGGGACAGCCGGTGCGCATCAGCCTCAACCTGTGGATGCACATCTCGATCGACACGCTGTGGCTCATCAACGGCGCGTTGTTCTACGTGCTCATCTTCTCCACTGGGCAGTGGACCCGCATCATCCCCACCCGCTGGGACGTCTTCCCCAACGCCATCTCCGCAGGCCTCCAGTACGCCTCCCTCAACTGGCCGGCCGAGAACGGCTGGGTGAACTACAACGCGCTGCAGGTGCTCAGCTACTTCCTGGTCGTCTTCATCGCCGCACCGCTCGCCCTGGTGACGGGCATCCGCATGTCACCGGGACTCGCCGCCCGCTTCAAGCCGATCGACCGGGTCTTTCCGCTCCCGGTCGCGCGCGCGATCCACTTTCCGGTGATGGTGTTCTTCGTGGCCTTCATCGTCGTGCACGTGACTCTCGTGCTCGCCACTGGCGCGATCAACAATCTCAATCACATGTACGCGGTCAACAACGGCTACAGCTGGGCCGGATTCTGGATCTTCGCCGCGTCGATCGTGCTGATGGTGGCCGCGTGGATTGGCGCGAAACCGATAGTGCTGCGCTCGATCGCGGGCAACTTCGGACGCGTGGGTCGCTAGAACTGCCAGCCCGCTAGAACTGCCAGGGGTACGGCGACCAGTCGGGGTCGCGCTTCTCGAGGAAGGCGTCCCTGCCCTCCACCGCCTCGTCTGTGCCATAGGCGAGACGTGTGGCTTCGCCGACGAGCACCTGCTGGCCGGCGAGCCCATCGTCGACCGCGTTGAACGAGAACTTGAGCATGCGGATGGACGTGGGCGACTTGCCGAGGATGGTTCGCGCCCACTCCACGGCGGTGGTCTCGAGCTCGGCGTGCGGCACGACGGCGTTGATCGCCCCCATGTCGTAGGCGCGCTGGGCGGAATACTCCTGGCCGAGGAAGAAGATCTCCCGCGCGAACTTCTGCCCGACCTGCCGGGCGAGGTAGGCGCTGCCGTAGCCTCCGTCGAACGACCCGACGTCGGCATCCGTCTGCTTGAAGCGGCCGTGCTCGGCGCTCGCGATCGTGAGGTCGCAGACGACGTGGAGCGAGTGCCCGCCGCCGGCAGCCCAGCCCGGAACCACCGCGATCACGACTTTGGGCATCGTGCGGATGAGGCGCTGCACCTCGAGGATGTGGAGGCGGCCGGTGGATGCGCTGCCGTCCGCATACTGGTAGCCGTCCCGACCGCGGATGCGCTGGTCGCCGCCGGAGCAGAATGCCCAGCCGCCGTCTTTGTGGCTCGGACCATTGCCGGTGAGGAGAACGACACCGACGCCCGTGTTCTGCCTGGCGTGGTCGAGTGCGCGATAGAGCTCATCCACAGTCTGCGGCCGGAAGGCGTTGCGCACCTCGGGTCGGTTGAACGCGATGCGCGCGACCTGGCCCTCGGCGTCGAGATGGTAGGTGATGTCGGTGAGTTCGCCGAAGCCGTCGACCTCGCGCCAGACGGTGGGATCGAACAATTCGGAGACGAAAGCCATATCCCCACAATAACCAGAACCGCTGGGCCGGGGCCCAGGTCAGAGCAGCGCCACCCGTCGACTGACCCAGAGCGCATACTGTGCCCACGGATCATCCACTCCGGCTTGCAGCTCGTCGATGTGCTGCAGCAGCGCGTCGTGTCGCTCGAACCATTCGGTGCGCGGGATGCGGTGGCTCGCGAATTGCAGGTGCCTCCGCTGTTCGACCAGACGGTCGCCCCGCTCGAAGGCCAGGACCTCCTCCCAGGGCAGGCTCGCGAGCCGGCTTCGCGGATTGCCCGAGGTGCCGATCTTGATGCGGCCGCGGAACAGGATGTAGTAGACGACATCCACACGCAGTGTCGACGCGTCTTGGTCGGGCAGGTCGCCGACCTTCCACTCGCAGATGGCGCAGAGCCAGCCCGAGGGGTAACGCACACCGAGTCGTGATCCGCAGGCGAGGCAGGGCGACGGCAGCCGGTCCGTCACGCCGACAGTCTGCACCACCCAGTCGTGGGCCACGAGAAGGTGTTCGCGGCATAGGCCGAGAGGGGCGGCGGGATCCGCCTCGGAGCGGCACGGGCCGCGGTCGTCCGCCACGCACTGGGTCATGTCGGAAGGGTAACCCCCGCCGCCGACCCCCCACCGGGCTACTTCCAGAGCACTGCCACGAGGTCGGAGAGCAGCTTCGGTGAGGCGAAGTTGGCCTCCGAGATGGAGACGTACACGTTGTCACGCACGAAACTGGTGTAGCCCTCATCCACCGGGTATTGCTCGTTCGGCTTCACGAGGGTGCAGGATCGGCCGCCCAGCGTGTCGGTGCAGCTGTAGTTCTTACCGGCCAGTTCGGCGAGGTAGCCGAGCGCCAGCATGCGGTCGGTGTGTGCCATCGTCACCTCGAGGTAGGTGATGTCTGCGCCGGGATCGCGCCACACGCAGTGAAGTTCGACGGCATTGGCGAGAACGGTGCCGGCCGGCGAGCCGGGCGGCGATGGCGTCGGGGTGACAGTGTCGGCATCCTCTGCATCGACGACCCCGGGATCGTTGAGCGGGGTGTCACCAAAGGTCGCGGTGTAGGCGGCGTCCGGGATGATCGAGGCGCACTTGCGGGGGAAGTCGACGACCACCCCCGGGGTGGTCGAGGGCGATGGTGTCGCCGACGGCACGGTCGAGACTGAGGGTGCGGGCGGGGGCGGCGAACCGCCGGTGCAGCCACTGAGTGCCGCGGCGCCGAGCATGAGCACGGCGAAGGTCGCGACGGCTCTGGCGGATGGAACGATCATGGTGCTCCCGGCGGTGGACGGCGGCAGAAGGGTCGCCCCAGCATAGGGGTGTCTGGTGCGACCTGTCGCGCGGATTTCGGTTCGATTGCAGAGGCGAAAGCACCTCTATCATCGAGTAGTTGGCAAATTGAACTAAACTACGCTCGAACCGGAGCATGCATCCGGTGCATCCGGCGATTCACCGATGAAGCGGAGTCGAGCCATGTCGCGTTTCCCGACGCACTCACCGCGGGAGTCGCGCGCGGGAGCGTCATGAGCGAGCCGGTTTCGCGTCGCATCCTCCGCGAATCTGTCGCTGTCACCCTCACCAACGTCGTGGCACTGCGGCAGGGTGGGTTCGGCTCGCTCCCTGCGCCAGCGGACTCTCCGAGGATCGTCATCGACGGTGCGGACCCGTACCGGATCCTGCTCGCGGGATCCGGCGTCGTGAGCGGTTACGGCCTTGCGAGTCATTCGCTCGGGGTGGGTGGGCATCTCGCGCGCTATCTGGCGGCGGCCACCGAGCATGGGGTCGTGCTGGATGTCATTCCCATCCCCTCTCTTCTTCTCACACACGCGCCCGCCCACCTGCGCAGCATCGACCTGAGTGGCTATGCGGCGGTCATCCTCGCGTGGGGGTCAACGACGCCTTCGGGTTCACCTCCCGGCGCAACTGGAGACAGAGCCTCTTAGCGACCCTCAGGCTGCTTCAGGAGCGCATGTTGCCCGGCGGGCAGGTCTTTCTCATTGCGATCGCGGATCCGACCGCCTTCCCGCTCTTTCGCCGTCGCCCGGCTCGCCGGGCAGAGGCCCGGGCGCACGCCTTCAATCGGGAAACCAGGCGGGTCGTGCAGAACGAGCCGAACGTCACCACCCTCGAATTCGAGATCGGGCACGCTTCGCCCGAACCCCGACTGTACGACGCGATGTCCTACCAGCGATGGGCACGCCAACTGAGCCCTGCCCTCGTCGAGGGTCTGCTCCGCAGCCGATCTCAGGGCTGAACCGCCGTTCCGGTGCCGCAGGCCGGGCACGAATCGTGCCCATGTAAACTCCTCCAGACTCGACTCCCCTGCCCCGCGCCCAGCACGGCCTCGCCGAAAGGATCCGCCATGAGCGACCTGCGTCCTCGTTCCCGCTCGATCGACGGCATCGCGCGGCACGGCCAGCTCCGGCGCTCCCGCCCGGCCGTGACGGTGCTCAAGTTCGTGGGAGCGGCGCTCGCGGTGGTCGCCGTGAGCGCGGCATCCGTCGCCGGAATCGCCGTCACCCAGATCACGAACAACATCAAGTCCGTCGCCCTTCCCGGAGAGACGCAGGGTCCGCCGCCAGACCTCGGATCGTTCGATGGCGGTTTCAACATGCTGATCGTCGGAAGCGACACTCGCGCGGGCCAGGGCGCGCAGTTCGGTAAAGACGACGGGGTGCTCAATGACGTCACCATGCTGGTGCACGTGTCGGAGGACCAGTCCAACGCGGTCGCCGTGAGTATTCCCCGCGACATGGTGGTGCCGATCCCCGCCTGCCCCCGCGAGGACGGCAAGGGCAACTACAACGCCATGTCTGCCCAGCCGATCAACAACACCCTCGCATACGGCGGGCTGGCCTGCACCGTGCTCACCGTGGAGACGCTCACCGGCCTCGACATCCCGTTCGCTGCGCTCATCACGTTCCAGGGCGTCATCCAGATGTCGACAGCGGTGGGCGGAGTGCCCGTGTGCATCAACGGTCCCCTCATCGACAAGTACAGCGGCATCAATCTTCCGAAGGCGGGCACCTACACCCTGGCCGGAGCGGATGCCCTCGCCTTCCTGCGCAGTCGCCACGGCGTCGGAGACGGAAGCGACCTCGGTCGCATCAGCTCGCAGCAGGTGTTCCTCTCCTCGCTCGTGCGCACTGTGAAGAGCAACGACACCCTCACGAATTTCACGAAGCTGTATGGCATCGCCACGGCGGCCAGCCAGAACATGACGCTGTCCAACAGCCTGAAGAACGTGAACACGATGGCGTCACTCGCGCTCGTGTTGAAGGGCATCCCGCTCGACCGCATCACCTTCGTGCAGTATCCGGGCACTACCGGCGTCGGCGGGGTCTACTCGGGCAAGGTGGCTCCGCTGAAGGACATCGCGGCTGCACTCTTCGCCAAGATCAAAGCTGATGAGCCGTTCTCGCTCGACTCCGGCACGGGTCGCGGATCCGTCGCGGACCCGAGCGCCACTCCAGCACCTCCGGCGTCGACGGCCCCGGCGCCATCGGCTTCCGCGAGTGCCTCGACCCCGCCGGCGGATGCTCTGACGGGCGTGCTCGGACAGACCGCGGCCGACTACACCTGTTCCAAGGTGAACAACTAGGGCATTACCTGTCTTCGCGGCCGAGATAGCGGAGTAGCAGAACCGCGGCGACCAGCAACACGACGCCGATCGCAATGATCAGGATGCCGATGGCGGGTCCGGCCGCGGTGAGGGACGGGGAAAACATGATGGCCCCCCTCATCTGCTCTCTGAGCGCAGTGATGCGGGCTCTGAACCTCACTCTAAGTCGGCGTCGGGCATCGCAGACGGTGAATCGGCTCCCCAGTCCGGGGGTGGATGCTTCCCCAGTTCAGGGGGTCGAATGGGCCGCCGCTCCCGGTGCCGCTATGATTGCAGTCGACTACCTGGAGCTGTCGCATAGTTCGGCCTAGTGCACCACCCTGCTAAGGTGGAGTACCCGTAAGGGTACCGTGGGTTCAAATCCCACCGGCTCCGCACTTCGAAATAACCCCGAGATCTTCGTGATTTCGGGGTTATTTTTCTTCGGCCATCCGGTCAGCGCCGAGGCGGGAGGAGGGTGGCTATGATCAGTAGGTGACCCCTGCGCGCCGTCCCTCCGTCGCGTGGGCGTTCCGCCTCGTGGCGGTCACCGCGCTCGTCGGTATCGGTGCCGGGGTGAGCGGCCTCCTGGTGAGCCTCGCCCTGCGGGAGATCGAACACCTCGCCTACGGCTATTCCTCCGGCACGTTCCTCGACGGCGTCAGCCAGGCGTCTCCCGGACTGCGGGTCTCAGCGCTGGCGGTCGCCGGGCTGATCGGGGGCGTGGGGTGGTGGTCGCTGCGCCGCTGGGGTGCCGCGGTCGTCTCCGTCGAGCGGAGCATGGACGGTGGACGGATGCCGGCACTCTCGACCCTCGCGAACGCGGGGCTCCAGGTGATCATCGTCGGACTCGGGGCGTCGATCGGCCGGGAGGTGGCGCCGCGCGAACTCGGTGCAGCCATCGCGGGTTGGCTGAGCGAGAAGAGCGGAGTCACCGCTCGTGAACGTCGCATCCTGATCGCCTGCGGTGCCGGCGCCGGACTCGCCGCGGTGTACAGCGTTCCGCTCGGTGGTGCGCTCTTCGCCGTGGAGATCCTGCTGGCAGAGATCAGTTTCGCCACCGCCCTGCCTGCCCTGGCGACGGCGGCCATCGTCGCCCGGATCGCGGTACCCACCACACCGCTCTACGAGGTGCCGCGGTTCGACCTGACCCCGTCGCTGTTCGTCTGGGCGCTGATCGCCGGCCCGCTGCTGGGGTTCGCCGCCGTGGGATTCGTTCGGCTGGTGCGGGTGGCGGAACGGCTGCGGCCGCGATCCTGGGGGATCCTCCTCGTGATGCCGGCCGTGTTCACGATCGTCGGGGTGATCGCCCTGTGGTTTCCCGAGGTGCTGGGCAACGGGCGAGCGCTCGGCCAGACTGCCTTCTCGGGCCTCGCGCCTTTCGGCATTCTCGGGGTGCTCGCCCTGGTCAAGCTCGTCACCACCACTGCGACGATCGGAAGCGGCGCCGCGGGTGGCACGCTGACACCGTCGCTCGCCATCGGCGCCAGCCTCGGTGCCGCACTCGGCGGACTCTGGGAGCTCGCCTGGCCGGGCGGCCCGGTTGCGGCATTCGCTTTCGTCGCGGCGGCGGCCTTTCTCGCCTCCACCATGCGGGCTCCCTTCACCGCGATCGTGCTCGTGATCGAGTTCACGAACCAGGGGCCCGCCCTCCTGGTGCCGACCATGCTGTGTGTGGCCGGAGCCGTCACCGTGAGCTACCTCCTGGCGCGGTGGAGAGTCACCGGGGTCGCCTGAGCATCACCGCCGGGAGGTGGGCTCCACGGATTGTTCGGATGTGCTCGGTCCGTGTGCTTCGGCGGGCGTGGCGCCACGCATCGCGCGAGGGATCCATCCGTCGCGGATGACCGAACGTTCGGGTTCGGGGTGGCGTCGGTTCTGGATGACAAAGAGCGCAATGCCGAGAGCGACCGCGACGAACGACGCCCAGACATTGGCGGGGATCCCGAGGAATCCGTCGCTCGTCGGGTCGATGCGAATCGCCTCGAGCCAGCTGCGGCCGAGGCCGTACCAGATGAGGTAGACGGCGAAGGCCCGGCCCCAGCGCAGGTGCAGCTTGCGCTCCACCAGCAGGATGATCCCGACACCGATCAGGTTCCAAATGATCTCGTACAGGAAGAGCGGGTGGAACAGGGTGCCGGCGGCGAGCCCGGGCGGGAACTTGGCATTGGTCGCTTCGATCTGAAGTCCCCACGGAAGCGTGGTCGGCAGCCCGAAGAGCTCGTGGTTGAAGTAGTTGCCGAAGCGGCCGAGGGATTGAGCGACGAGCATCGCCGGGGCGAGAGCGTCGGCGAACGACCAGAAGCGGATGCCGTGGCGCCGGCAGCCGATAAAGGCGCCGAGGGCGCCGCCGAGCAGCGACCCGTACAGCGCGTTGCCGCCGTCCCAGATCGCGAACACGTTCCAGAGGTTCGCACCAGGGAAGAAGTAATCGCCGATGTGGGTGAACACATGATAAAAGCGCGCCCCCACAATGCCGATCGGCACCGCCCAGATGATGATGTCGAGCACGACCCCCGGCTCAGCACCCCGGTTGCTCAGTCGGCGCTGGGTGATGATGACGGCCGCGACGATGCCGGTCAGGATGCAGATCGCATAAGTGTGAACGGTCAGCGGCCCCAGGTGGAACTGAGACCACGCATAAGGGGGACTGGGGATGCTGGTCAGAACCGTCATCGGGACGCCTTTCGAGGAGAGCTGGGTTCAGTCTCCCTCACCCCGCCTGATCCAGCATCGTCCATCCGCCCTTTCGAGCCCGAGACTCAGGCGAGCGTGAGGAAGAGCTTCTCGAGTTCATCGACGGTGAGCGTGTTGTCCGGATCCTCGGGGGTGGCGATGCAGCGGCGCATTGCGGAGGAAACGATGGTGAATCCTGCTTTGTCGAGCGCACTGGACACCGCCGCGAGTTGGGTGACGACCGTCTTGCAGTCGCCGCCGTTCTCGACGGCGGCGATCACGGCGGCGAGCTGTCCCTGTGCCCTCCGCAATCGATTGAGTATCTTCTTCGTCTCGGCAGCGGACTCCGCGGTCTCGGTCTCGGTCTCAGTCTCAGTCTCGGCCACGGGCAGGGAGGCAGCTGTCTTCATTCGGTATCTCCTGGATGGTTGTTCACGCGAGTGTTGGAGTGGGTTCGCGATCGACGGTGGAAACGCCTGCGACCCAGGTCTTGTAGCCGCCGTCGAGGTTTCTCACGTCATGTCCGAGCTGGGTCAACAGGCGAGTCGCGGTGTGCCCGCGCTGGCCGACCTGGCAGTGCACGATGAGCGGGCGGTCCGCCAATTCGACGTGACGCAGCCGAAGCTCGTCCAGCGGGATGTTGACAGCGCCCGGGATGGAACCGGCGGCGAATTCCGACGCGGTCCGCACATCCACGAGCACCGTTCCGCTGCCGCGAAGTGCGTCCAGTTCGTGCCATTGCACCGATCTCGTCATTCCGGTCGCGAGGTTGTCGGCCACATAGCCCGCCATATTCACCGCGTCCTTGGCGGAGCCGTACTGCGGCGCGTAGGCGAGTTCCAGGTGGGCGAGGGCGGATGCGGTGAGCCCGCCGGCCATGGCCGTCGCGATCACGTCGATCCGTTTGTCCACACCCGAACCGCCCACGATCTGCGCGCCGAGGATCGAGTCGTCCTGCGGGTCGACGAGGAGTTTGAGGGCCATTGTCTCGGCGCCGGGATAGTAGGTGGCGTGGGAGGCGGGATGCGTGTGGATGACCCGGTGTGCGCGGCCAGCGGAGGTGAGGCGCTTCTCGCTCCAGCCGACCATGGCGATGGTGAGTTCGAAGACCCCGACGATCGAGGTGCCGAGTGCCGGCCAGGCCGGCTCGGCGTGGCCCGCGATGGCGTCGGCCGCCGCCCGCCCATGACGATTCGCCAGTCCGGCCATCGTGACCAGGGTGGGGGAGGCGTCGACGGCGTCAATCTTCTCGACCCCGTCACCCACGGCGAAGATCGACGGGTCGCTTGTGCGCTGCCGCCGGTCGACGGCGATGCCTCCGGTCGGTCCGATGGTCAGGCCGGCGCTGCGGGCCACGGACAACTCTGGTCGAACGCCGCTCGCCTCGATCACGAGGTCTGCGCGCACCCGGGATCCGTCATCCAACAGCACGAAGCCGTCGGAGGCGGACACCACGGTCGTGTCTGTGCGCACGTCGACACCGTGCTGGCGGAGCACAGTGAGAACCGGCGCCGCCATCTCGCGATCGAGGGGGGACAGGACGTGAGCGCCCCGCTGGATGAGGGTGACCGCCACCCCGCGCCCGATCAGGTTCTCGACCGCCTCGAGGCCGATGAATCCGCCGCCGATGACCACGGCATGAGCCTGCCCGGTGACGGTCGCCAGGGTGGCTGTGATGTGATCGACGTCATCGACGCTCCGGAGGGTGAAGCTCGGTACAGCCGAGGCGCCGTCGACGGCCGAGGCGGTGGCGCCGCCGGCAAGCACGACGAAGTCGTAAGACTGTTCGTGGGATGTGCCGTTGCGCAGGTCGGTGACGTGCACGACCTTGCGGTCGGGATCGATCGATGTGACTTCGTGTTCGACCCGCACATCGAGGGCGAAACGGGAGGCGAGCGACTGCGGGGTCTGCAGCAGCAACGAGTCGCGGTCGCCGATCACCCCGCCGACGTAGTAGGGCAGCCCGCAGTTGGCGAACGAGACGTATCGCCCTCGTTCGAACACGACGATCTCCATGCTCTCGTCGAGCCGACGCAACCGCGTAGCCGCAGACATCCCGCCTGCAACTCCACCGACAACCACTGTTTTCATGTGAGCCTCCGAGGTTGAGTCTATACCCCCGGGGGTATAGTGTGCCCAGCGAGTCATCCGCATCGAAAGGAAATTGAAATGTGCAGAGCTGTCACCTGCCGTATCTGCGGCAAGACGACGTGGGCGGGCTGTGGCCAGCATGTCGACGAGGTCATGAAGAATGTGCCGAGGAGTCAGCAGTGCCAGGGGCACGAGAAGGAGCCGGCGAGTGGGGGCTTCCTGTCGAAGTTGTTCGGGCGGTAGGTCGAGGGTGAACGGCCGCCCTACGGCATCGGGTGACACGGGCCGAGTGGGCGACAGGGTAGCGTTGGAACAACGTGCTGACCGGATCGAAGGCGATCCGGATCGAGCAACGAGGAGATCATCGATGACTGACCAGCGCCGCACTGCGAGGAAGACGGTCGGTCCGATCCTCCCTCAGTCGGTTGCTCGCTTCCGCACGTCAGCCGAGATCGGTGCCAACGGCGAGATGTCACCGGGGGCCTCATGCGTAGCGAGATCACCGTGCTGATGCGGCACACAGCGCTCCACATCGGGCTGCCTCCGGCCATCCACGCGCGAGACATCTTTGCCGAACTCGACTCGAAGGAGACCCATGGATAAGACCTACGCCTCGGCGGCCGATGCCGTCGCCGACATCCCGAGCGGAGCGATGATCGCGGTCGGCGGATTCGGACTCGTCGGAGTGCCGATCGTGCTGATCCGGGCGCTGCTCGAGCAGGGCACCGATCATCTCGAGGTCATTTCCAACAACTGCGGCGTGGACGGCTGGGGGCTCGGCGAGATCCTCTCGGCCGGACGCATCGATCGGGTGATCGCGTCGTACATCGGCGAGAACAAGGAGTTCGCCCGCCAGTATCTCGGGGGTGAGCTCGAGGTCGAGCTGACACCGCAGGGCACTCTCGCCGAGAGGCTGCGCGCCGGAGGTGTCGGCATCCCCGGATTCTTCACCGCCACCGGGGTGGGCACGATGGTCTCCGAGGGCGGCCTGCCATGGAGGTACGCGGCGGATGGCACCGTGGCCGTGCAGTCCCCGGCGAAGGAGACCCGCGTGCTCGGCGCCCTCGGCGAGCAGCGCGAGTACGTCTTCGAGGAGGCGATCCGAGCCGATTTCGCGCTCGTACGGGCCGCGAAAGGCGACCGCCACGGCAACCTGGTGTTCGAGAGATCGGCCCGCAACTTCAATCCTCTCGCCGCGATGTCGGGTCGGATCACCCTGGCAGAGGTGGACGAGATCGTCGAGCCGGGCGAACTCGATCCCGACCAGGTGCATCTGCCGGGCATCTATGTGGACCGCATCGTGCAACTCACTCCCGAGCAGGCGACGGAGCTGCCGATCGAGAAGACCACAGTGCGGCAGCGGGGAGACAACTGATGGCACTCACGCGTGACGAGATGGCGGCACGGGCCGCACTCGAGCTGCACGATGGCAGCTATGTGAACCTCGGGATCGGGCTTCCGACCCTCATCCCGAACTTCATCCCGGAGGGCGTGACCGTGGTGTTGCATTCCGAGAACGGCATCCTCGGCGTTGGGCCCTATCCGTGGGAGGGGGAGGCGGATCCCAAGCTCATCAATGCGGGCAAGGAGACGGTGACCGTGCTCGCCGGCTCGTCGTACTTCGATTCCGCCGCGAGCTTCGGAATGATCCGCGGCGGTCGCATCGCGACAGCCGTACTCGGCGCGATGCAGGTCTCGGTGACCGGAGACATCGCGAACTGGGCGGTGCCGGGCAAGCTCATCAAGGGCATGGGCGGTGCGATGGACCTGGTCAACGGCGCCGATCGCGTGATCGCCCTCATGGAGCACGTGGCGAAAGACGGCTCGGCGAAGATCGTGGAGACGTGCAGCCTCCCCCTCACCGGCGTGCGTTGCGTCGACCGCATCATCACCGAACTCGCGGTCATCGACGTCACCGCCGACGGGCTCGTGCTCGTCGAGACCTCACCCGGGGTCACCGTCGACGAGGTCGTCGCGGCGACCGGCGCACCTCTCACGATCGCGCTCGAGCGATGACCGAACTGCGCGAGGTGGTGATCTGCGAGCCGCTGCGCACCCCGGTCGGGAGGTTCGGAGGCTCCCTGGCATCCGTCTCTGCCCTCTCTCTTGCGACCCGCGTGCTCGAGGAACTCGTCGCGCGCATCGGACTCGACGGCGCCCAGGTCGACGACGTGATCTTCGGGCAGGGGTATCCCTCGTCCGAGGCGCCTCCCATCGCGCGGGTTGCCGCGCTCGATGCGGGACTCCCGGTGTCCGTCGGCGGCTACCAGCTGGATCGCCGCTGCGGCTCCGGCCTGCAGGCCGTGCTGGATGCCGCGATGCAGATCCAGGTCGGCGCGAGCGAACTCGTCATCGCCGGCGGTGTCGAATCGATGAGCAACGCACCGCTTTACACCGTGGAGGGGCGGCGTGGTATCTCGGGCGCCGGGCTCATGCTGCACGACGCGCTCACTCGCGGACGCGTCACGGCCGGCGGGCGTTTGCACCCGACACCGGGAGGCATGCTCGAGACCGCGGAGAACCTGCGACGCGACTACGGCATCCCGCGCGAAGAACAGGATGCCCTCGCGCTGCGGTCGCACCAGCGGGCCGTCGCGGCGCAGCGGGCCGGGCTCTTCGCCGACGAGATCGTGGCGGTGACAGTGCAGGGTCGCAAGGGCGATGTGGTGGTGGATGTCGACGAACATCCCCGCGCCGACTCGACCACCGAGGCGCTCGCCGCTCTGCGACCCGTGATGAAGGGTGATGCGGACGCCACCGTCACCGCGGGCAATTCCAGCGGGCAGAACGACGCAGCGGCCGCCTGCATCGTGACCACGCCACGGCGCGCGGAGCAACTGGGACTCGTGCCGCTCATCCGCCTGGTTTCCTGGGCGAGGGCGGGAGTCGATCCCACCCGGATGGGAATCGGCCCGGTTCCGTCGACGGCGCTCGCGCTTGAGCGGGCCGGGCTGAAGCTGGCGGATCTCGACCTCATCGAGCTCAACGAGGCCTTCGCGGCGCAGGTGCTCGCCGTGACGCGCGAATGGGGATTCGGGGATGCCGACTGGGAACGCGTCAACGTGAACGGGGGCGGTATCTCACTCGGGCATCCGATCGGTGCGACGGGGGTGCGCATCCTCGCCGGACTCGCGCGGCAACTTCAGCGCAGCGGCGGTCGGTATGCGCTCGAGACCATGTGTATCGGCGGCGGACAGGGTCTTGCGGCGGTCTTCGAGCGGGTCTGACGAGCCAGGCGGTTCAGTCCCCCGAGATCGTGGCCATGACCGCCGACGGAACGCCGCCAGCCGATTCCGAAACTACGACAGGGCCGGGACGCCGGACGAGACCGGACGGATCGTGAAGCGCGTGACATCCCCGTTGAGGATGCGGCCGTGGAACTCGATCAGGTTGCTGGTGCGGAGATTGTCGGGTGAGGGGGCGAGCACCACGGTGTAGTTGGGCACGAGTCGCGTCTGCACGACGGGGCACCAGCGGTAGACCTTCTTGCCCTTCGGCCAGTCCAGATCGGTCGCCGGAGAGTTGCCGATCAGGATGCTGTACGAGCCTGCCGGGTCGAGCTCGAGTGCTTGGTCGATCATCCGGTCTATCAGTAGCTGCAGTTGCATGGGGCTCCTATGGTTGCCGATCGTCGTCGGAGAATTCGGCCATGCTCACCGTGGACGCCAGCTGCTGCTGCGTCGTCTGCAGTATCTCCACCAGCAGCGCCCGGGAGATGGAGAGCAGGTAGGCGACCTTCGGGTAGGCCAGACGATAGAAGACCTGGCTGGCGCGCCGCTCTGCGACGACCAGGTTGTGACGGCGAAGCACCGACAGGTGCTGGGAGAGGTGGGATGCCTCGAGGCCGGTGTCGGCGAGGAGATCCGCCACCGACACGTCGTCGCGGGCGGCGAGGACCTCCAGCACGCGCACCCGCACCGGATGGGCGAGTCCCTTGAAGAGGTTGGCCTTCACCTCGTAGAGCGGGCGATGGGCGTCGGTGTATTCAGACATGCCCTCACGATTCCACGGGTTGACAGTTTCATCAAGCCGAGTGATCGTCCCCTCGTCGACAATCATCGGGCGAAGTTGCCCCGGTAGTACTCGTAGACCCAGCCGATGATGCAGATCACGAGCAGCGGCACGGCGATCAACACGATCCAGGCGCTGATCGCGAGCCCGACGATCACGAGAGAACTGGCGGCACCGAGAAGCACCGGCCACCAGCTCCAGGGGCTGAAGAAGCCGACCTCGGGATCCCCGTCATCGATCTCGGCATCCTCGCGGTCTTCGGCCCAGACGTTCACTCCGGCGGACTTGACCACCTGTCCGAAGTAGAACGCCAGCAGGAGGCACAGCACGCCGGAGAGTCCGATGGTGAGCAACCCGATGAGTTCGAAGTTCTGCGCCCGCAGGCTCCGGAAGAGGTACACCCCGTCGACGGTGACGAAGCTGGCCCCGAGGAGCCACATCAGTCGACTGACTGTCCGCATGGATCATCCTTTGTTTTATAAATTAATAAATTGATCATATCGCAAAGCGAGTGAGCAGGTATCCGGGGGTGGCCTTCGTGAGACCGGCCGGGCACATCCGGGCACGGTGTGAGGGCGCGCCGGACCCGGGGCGCCCAGGCCCTCAGCGCGAGGATGCCCGCCGGTCAGCGCGGGGCGACGCGCGCCAGCACATGCGCGAGCGCCGGCTCGGCCAGCCGCTCGCCGAGGCGGACGAAGAGTTGCTCGCTGCGATCGCCCGCCCACTGCGCCGGCAGCAGCTCGACTCCCAGTCCGGGGTCGAGATACGGGATCGGGCGCCAGCTGTCGATGCCGCGCACGTACCGGCTGAAGGCATCGGCGCCGTCGGTCGGGCGCGTGGACAGCAGGCTGGATGCCTCGGCGATGAATCCCTCGTGCAGCCCCGCGATGCGCGGGAGGTCCCACCAGCTGGCCACCGAATCGCGCAAGGAAGCCTCACCGCGGGCATCCGTGGCGATGAATACGGTGGCGTGCTCTCGCAGCGAGAGGTCGTCGAGGATCTCCTCGACCTCCCCCGAAAGGAATGCCGGGCAGATCCACAGTGCCGGCGAGACCGTGCCGCAACCGATCCAGCGCAAGCGGCGCCGCAGTTGGTGGCGCAGGGCGCGGTCTTGCTCGGGGATCGAGAACGAGAGAAGGCACCACGGGTCGCCGGCAGCCATTCGCCGCGGCGCGAAGATGCGCCGATCACCGGCGCGCAGCATGGCGGCCGCATCCTCACCCAGGCGGTAGCCCGCGCCAGCGGAGTTGCGCTCCGAGACCAGAAGGTTCTTCTGCTTGACCCGGGCGATCGCCGTGCGACCGAGAGCCGCGGGCGCCCCGAGATCCTCGAGCAGGGCGATCAGGTCGGCTGAGCCGATCCACCCGTCGAGGCGTCGTAGATAGAGACCGACGACGGAGCGTACGAGCGAGGTCGCGCTGCCCGGTCGCGACTCCGCATCGTCGGGCATCCGGCTCATGGCACCAGGTGTCGCAGGATGTCCCGCACGTTCTCCAGCCCGATTTCCACCTCGGCAAAGCTCGTGCTGAGCGGCGAAAGCCCGATGCGGAGCCCGGTGGGAAAGCGGAAGTCCGGGATCACATCCCGCTCCCAGAGCAGCCGGGTGACCTTCTGGAATTGCGGATGCAACAGAGTCACGTGGCTTCCCCGCTCGGGGTCGGCACGCGGTCCGCCGACGGTCACGCCGAATTCGGTGAGATGCTCTTCCGCCCAACGGATCACGAAGTCGGTGAGGCGGAGGGACTTCGCACGGATCGCGTCGATACCGACCTCTTCGATGAGCTCGAGCATGTCGTGCATCGGCACCATTCCGAGCACCGGGGGCGTGCCGCTCAGGAACCGGCGCATACCCGGCGCGGGCGTGAAGCCGTCGGCCATCGCGAATACGTCATCGGCGCCCATCCATCCCCAGATCGGCTGGCGAAGCGAGTCTTGCAGTGCCGCGGCCACGTACGCGAAAGCGGGTGCCCCCGGCCCGCCGTTGAGGTACTTGTAGCTGCACCCCACCGCGAGGTCGACGCCCCACTCGTCCAGCTTCACCGGCACGGACCCGGCCGAGTGGCACAGATCCCAGAGCACGAGTGCGCCGGCCGCGTGAATCACCTCGGTGATGGCCGGCACGTCGGCGATGTACCCCGAGCGGTACGCGATCTGACTCAGGACCACGAGTGCGGTGCGCTCGCCGACGGCGGCACGGACGAGCTCTGCCGTCACCCCGCCCTGCGGGTCGGCTTCGATCCAGCGAAGGGTGAGCCCGCGCTCGGCCGCGACTCCTTCGAGGATGTAGCGATCCGTCGGGAAGTTGTCGGTGTCGATGAGGATCTCGGTGCGCTCCGGGTGAAGGTCCACTGCAGCGCGGATCAGCTTGTAGAGCAGCACCGTCGTCGAATCGCCGACGAGGGTCTGCCCCGCGGCGGCGCCGAGTGTCACTCGGCCGATCCGGTCTCCGAGGCTGAAGGGGAGCTCCATCCATTGCTCGTCCCACGAGCGGATGAGTCGCGAACCCCACGCTCCGGTGATGAATTCCGAAACCCGATCGACGGTCACCGAGAGGGGGCGCCCGAGGGAGTTGCCGTCGAGGTAGGCGACGACCTCGTCGCTCGGAATGAAGCGACGCGTGTATTCGGCCAGTGGATCCGTCTCGTCGAGTTCGCGGCCGGTGGGCAGGGGCGTGTCGATGGTCATGCGGGGGTCTCCTCGAGGTGGGTGATGGGCACGACCGAGCCGGTGCAGAGCCAGTCGACGAGCCCAGTGGATCCGTCGTATGCCGGTCCGGGAATGAAGGATGCGGTGCGGGGCGCAGAAGGCAGCGCTAGGAATCCGGCGAGGGATTCGATCACGGTTTCGGCGCTCGGGAGTGCCGCAGTGAGAGCCGCGAGCTCGCGGTGGTTGAGCCCGGTGGGCAGGGGGCCGTTGCCGAGATCGGTGCCGTAGTGCACGCGCCCCCCGGCGGCGGCGAACCTCTCGAGGTTGCCTATCGCGCGCTCGAAGTCGGGTCCGCCGGAGCCGTAGCCGTGGATGTCGATGGTCGAGATCCATGACATCCGTTCGGCCATGCTGCGCAGCAGCCCGTCGTCGAGATGCTCTGTCCACGGGGTGTGGGCGAGGGCGTCGACGCCCGCGATGAGAGCTCGCGCCGCCTGGCCGGTGCCCTCCGCGTGAGCGACGACGGGCAGCCCGGCTCGGTGTGCGGCCGACACGACAGTCTCGAGCAGGTCGTCCCCCCACACCGGGCCGGCCGTGCTGTTGAGGGCGATCTTCGCCACCCGGCCGCCGATGGCCCGGATATCGGCGATCGCGGACTCTGCTTCGAGGGCGGTTCTGATCTCCCGTGCGGCCTCAGAGGGAGCCCACCCGGACGATCCCGGATACCCTCCCGGCGAGGTGAGGATCGCGCCGGCGATATCAATGCCGAGGCCGCCGGACCCCGCCGAGGCGGGCCAGCGTCGCGCGACAGCCGGATCCCAGCCGAGGTCGATCACCCGCGCGATCCCGCCGGGCATCAGCTCCGCGGCATCGACGAGCGCGAGGTGGACATGGCTGTCACAGAACCCGGGAAGAATCGTCCCGTCTACCCAGTGCTCGTCGACCAGCGCACGTCCCGCGCGCATCGATGTCATCAGGCGCCGATCTCGTTGCGCACGGCGAACAGCTCGGGGAAGAAGGTGAGGCTGAGGGCGCGCTCGAGAAACTGCACCTCACTCGATCCGCCCGTGCCGCTCTTGATGCCGATCGTGCGCGACACGGTACGCAGATGACGGAAGCGCCACAGTTGGAAGTTGTCTTCGAGATCCACGAACTCCTCGCACGCCTCGTAGACGCGCCAGTTGTCGCTCGACGACTGGTAGATCGAGACGAACACCGGAACGAGTTCCGGTGTGAAGACATGGGCGAGGGTCACATCACGCTGCAGCACCGCGGGGGGAATAGCGAAACCGGCACGGGCCAGAAAGTGCAGGAACTCGTCGTACAGCGTCGGCTCCTCCAACAGCCGACCGAGGATGGCCTGCGCTTCCGGTTCGGCGGCGAAGACGTCGAGCATCTTCGCGTTCTTGTTGCCGAGCAGAAACTCCACGGCGCGGTACTGGTAGGACTGGAATCCGGATGACGTCGCGAGGAAGCGGCGGAACTCGACGTATTCCGAGGGCGTGAGGGTGGCGAGCACCGACCATTGCTCGGTCATCGACACCTGGATGTGCTTTACCCGCGCGATCCGCTTTAAAGCAGTGCCAAGGTCGTCCCGCTGAAGTGCCGCCCGCGCCGATCTCAGCTCGTGGATCATGAGCTTCAACCAGAGCTCGCTCGTCTGGTGCTGGATGATGAACAGCATCTCGTCGTGGTGAGCGGGCTTCGATCTCAGGTGCTGGGCATTCAGCACATCGTCGAGTGCGAGGTATTCGCCGTAACTGAGTTGCTCCGAGAAGTCGGTGACGATGTTTGTCTCGAGCTCGCGGGTGTTGGCGGGGATCTTCGCCGGGTCGCCTTCACTGGTCATCGCGCCACGATAGCAGCATGAATCTCACAATCTAGACGAACGTCACGAATCTGATATGCCCTTCAGCGAGCAGCTTTCTCCCGAGCCTCGATCACGCTGTCATGCGCGGCGACCCCGATCATGATCGCGGTGGCGAGCGACGCGGCGAGGAGCGTCGGCAGCCACAGTGACGCGACCCCACCGGCCGCGAACGCGACGAGGGCGATCGGGCGAGAGGAGATCGCGCGCCCCGTGGTGCGCTTCTGGAAGACGGCCTGGGCGAGCACATAGAGCGCCGGCCCGCCGAACAGCATGATGCTGGCCGCAAGCGAGGGTTCGCCATCCGGATGCGCGATGCTCAGTTCGTCCCCGACGGCGGCCAGCACCAGCCCGGCGAGCATGACCGCGATGGCGTAGATCGCGTTCCGGCCGATCTTCGCTTCGTCATCCGTCTCCTCGAGCACGTCGAGAGCCTCTTCCTCCGAGCGCACGAAATAGCTCCACCAGATCGCTGCCGTGCCGGTTATCGCCACGAGCAGCGCGACCAGTCGGATCGGGGTGAGGGGCTCTTGCGTGAACACGCCCGCCGAGGTCAGGACCGTCTCCCCGAGCGCGATCAGGAAGAAGAGCCGACACCGCTCGAGAAGGTACTCCCCGGCGAACTCGTAGTTGCGGGTCTCCGTGCGCCGGCGGATTCCGGGATGGGACAACAGGGTGGCGATGACATCCACCAACGCCGCGATCCCCCAGAGGATGAGCCGGGGCGGCCCTTCGACGAGAGCGCCGATGATCCAGAACGGCGCCGTGATCACGGTCCATCCGAGCATCCGGAAGAAATGGTCCTGCATGATCGAGTCGACGCCGGCGAACACGACGAAGATGCTCCGTGACACCTGGCAGGCGAGATAGATGCCGACGAACAGACCGCCCCGGTCGCCGAAGGCATCATCGATGGTGGTGTTCATGAGCAGTCCGAGAAAAAGAGTGCCAATCACGAAGGCGCGTACCGGCAGGCGTGACGTGTCGAGCAGGCTTCCCGCCCAGCTGGTGAAGGCCCAGACCGCGAAGATGCCCACGAGCAGGATGCCCGTCTCCGCTGCGCCCTTCCAGTCCAGGTGGGTGAGCAGGTGATGCGAGAGCTGTCCCACCGCGAAGATGTAGACGAGGTCGTAGAAGAGTTCGAGGGGGGACACCGCCTGGGACTGGTCGTCGGTTCGCCCGACTCCCATCGTCGGCAGTCGAGAAATCACCCTGTGGTCCATCGGCAAACTCCGCTCAAAAAGTTTTGCGATTCGGCGTGACGAATCGGTGTCGACCTGCGTCTCCTCTATGAATACATCGAAATGGCCCGAATGCCACCCGCGTTCCGGGCTTTCACATCTAGAGGAGACATAACCATGGCCAACACGACAAGCCCCCAGAGCATCTCGACCCCCTCGGTCACGACTACCGCCACGAGCACGGGCAAGACCGTCATCAACGACGCCGTCATCGCCAAGGTCGCCGGCATCGCGGCCCGCGACGTCAGCGGTGTCTACGGACTCGGCGGCGGAGCGGCTCGTGCCCTCGGCGCCATCCGAGAGGCCATGAACAACACCGACCTCACCCAGGGGGTCAAGGTAGAGGTGGGCGAGACCCAGGTCGCCGTCGACGTGAGCATCGTGGCCGAGTACCCGGTGCCGCTGCAGACCGTTGCGACCGGTGTGCGCTCCGCCGTCATCAGCGCGATCGAGACACTCGTCGGCATGGAGGTCACCGAGGTCAACGTGACCGTCAACGACGTGCACCTCCCCTCCGATGACGCTGACGACCAGGTCGAGGCACGAGTCCTGTGACCTCGACCAAGACCGGCATTCTGATCGGAGCGGTGCTCGCACTCACCTGGGCGATCGTCGGCTTCTGGGCGTTCTTCTTCGTCGCCGTCGCTATGGCGATCGGCGCCATCGTCGGCCGCGTCGTCGACGGACGCCTCGATCTCAGCAGCCTCGTCGATGTCTTCCGAGGGGGGCGTTCCTCGTCATGACGACAGTGGAGACCGCTGATCGCGCCCGTGGACGCACCAGTGTCAGCGCGCGCGCCCTCGGTCGGGTCGCCTCTGCGGTGAGCGCCGCGGCGCTGGGAGTGGATGCCGCGAATGTGGGCGTCGATCTATCCGACGAGCGCGGCGAGCTCGTGTTGACCGTGCGCAGCGCCATCCGCTCCGTCTCCCTCGACCGGGTGACCACCAACCCTGAAGTGGTCTCGCGCATCGGAGGCAGCATCCTCGAGCGCGCCTCTCGCGCCCAGGGACAGATCCGTTCGCGAGTCAACGACCTCACCGGCTATCGCGTCGCGCGCGTGGTCGTGCGGTTGCAGAGTGCCGACATCCGGCAGGAAGACAGGGTTCGATGAGCAACCAGAGCAGTCTCTATCGCCGCATCACCCGGCGAGAGACCCATTCACCGCGCTCGACCATCGCCATCGCGCTTGCCGCGATCGTGATCGTGGCCTGTGTGCTCGTCGGCACCGAGATCGTGCTCGCCCTCGCCTCTCAACCGCCGCTGCTTGCCAGCCCGCGTTCCGCCGCGGACTTCCTCGTCGACGTTCCCGGCTACCCCGCGGCGACGGTGATCGGGGTGGGCGCGATCGTCGCTTTCCTCGGGCTCGCGCTCGTGATTTCGGCTCTCGCACCGGGCCGCACCGCGCGGCACGTGGTCGCGACCGAGCGCACGGCCGCAATCGTCGATAACGAGGTGATCGCCTCCGCACTCGCCCGGCACGCCGCCCGCGCCGGCAACGTCGATCCCGACAGCGTGCGCGTGAGCGTCTCGCACCGGGAGGCGGTGGTGCGGCTGACTCCGACCTCCGGGCTGCCCGTCGACCGGGCATCCGTCATCGCCGCTGTCGACGAACAGTTGCACGGGTACACGCTGCGGCGCAGTATCCGCTCGAAGATCATCGTCGCCGAATCCGGAAAGGTCGGAGCATGAACAACACCAATCGCGCGCTCAACCGTGGGGTCATCACGCTGGTCGGCCTGCTGCTGCTCGCCGTCGGCGGCGCGGCCATCGCGGTGGGCAGCATCCCGAGCGTGAGCGGCGCCTGGAAGGATCTCGCTCCCGGAATCCGCACGAACCTCACGTCCTTCTTCGCCTCCGCCCCGCTCACGGGCACGGGCATCGACTGGTGGTGGATCGCCGTGCTGGCAGCGCTCGCCGTGGTCGTGATCCTGTTGCTGGTCTTCATCTTCCGGCAGGGGCACGGTCATACGGGCCGCTTCGTCGATGATGCGGCGACCGCGGAGGGGTCGACGATCGTGGACTCGAAGGTCGCCGAGCAGCTCGTGCAGGACGCGCTCGACGGGCACCCGGAGCTCGTCTCCTCGCACGTCTCCACCTACCGGGTGCGTCGCAGGCCGGTGCTCAAGGTTTCGGTCACCGCCCGCCGGGGGGTGTCGCCGAAAGACATCGTGGACACCGTGGAAACGGCACTGGACTCGCTCGAGACCCTGCTCGGCCATCCCGTGCTCGCATCGGTGCAGGTGAGCGGAGGATTTCGCGCCCGACTCAGTTCGACCACGCGCCTCCAGTAGCGCGTCGCGCCGCCGGCATTGACGTCAAGCCAGGACTGACGTCAAGCCGGCGGTGCGGCAGCGCCGGCGTCTTTTGGCTGACAGGGTCCTCTGACCAGCAGCGACAGAACTCCGACCAGCAGAACCACCGCCAGGAAGATGGATGCGAGGTGCAGGCGGAGGGGGCTGCCGAGATACATCGTGAGGCCCACGGCGATCAGGGCCAGCGTCATCACGGCCAGTGCGATCCGGTGCTGGCGCCGAAGGCCGATGAGCAACAGTACGGCGGGCACGACGTAGAGCGCGATGCTGGCGGCACCCATTCCGTTCACCGCGTCGACGAGGGGCCGCACGGCAGGCATCCCGCTGAAGACCTGGCGGAAGAACATCGCGGTGCAGTGAAACGTGAGGCCGACGATGCCGAGGCCGAGGAACGCCACCTCTGTGGCGCTGACGCGCACGCCGGCCCGGGCAAGCGGCACCTGGGGGAGCACGAACCGGGCCACCACGATGAGCGCGCAGACCACCGCGAGGCTGATCGAGAATCCCGCGGTCAAGGTCGGCGATCCCCGCGCGAACGCGCCTCGACGAACGCTGTCTCGATCTCCATCGAAGAAGTCTCCCGCACCGGACTGGGGGAATGCTTGCGAACTCGAAACCCCGGCCGGGAATCGTGCCGGTCGAATCGGCTGGTATAGTCGTCAGGTTGGGTTTTGCGCCCAGCGCACGCGCCCGTAGCTCAGCGGATAGAGCAATTGACTACGGATCAATAGGTCGGGGGTTCAAATCCCTCCGGGCGCACAGAAAATAACGGGCCTGACCTGCGTTTCTTGTGAAATGGGGTCTGGCCCGTTTCTGTTTCTGCGCACATTCTGCCCACACTTCGGAGAGTATGGATCCAGGTCTTGGCCAAAAATCGATCTGATCGACTCTTTTGACCCCAGGGTTTGCGTGGGTCTCGGCTCAGCCAACCACGTTGACCAATTGACCTTTCATCAACAGGCCGGACCACACGATAGAGATGACTCGACCGTGGATCCCCTTGCTCGATCGACTACCTGTGCACAAGGGAGGAGGGCGCCGCGCTGACTTGGGTGGGTAGGGAGCCCTATGGTGATGCGTTGAATTCTACGGCAGGGCCTTCCGTTCGGGAGCTAGAAGTGCCATTGTTTAGGGACAAGCGCGAAAGCGCTCCGGCGGTGGGGCTCACCGGAACCAACCTCGGCGAATTGTCGACAACAGTCCCTATCTCAGCACTTCTGTGCGCTTAGAGATAGGAGCCCCCGTGACCGCCGCACGCGAAGCCTCGCCTACCTTCGGACCTCTGGTCGTGGGGGTTGCAGCCGGGCAGTCCGATGTCGTCGTCGAGCAGGCACGGGCCTTGGCTACTCGACTGGGCACCCAGCTCATCTGCGCCTGGGTTGACGCCGGTCGGTACGTGATCGACGAACTGCGCGACGGGAACGTTCGTTCGATGCCGATGGACCCGGATATGGGCGACGAAAGGCACGCCGGTGTCCCGGCCAATCTCCTGGCGCAACTCTCAAGACTGCTCGGCCCGGAGGGTGATAGCTGGAGCACTCGAGAGCTCGCCGGCGATCCTGCACGGGCTCTCGGACGCCTCGCCGAGGTGGTCGATGCGTCGATGATCGTGGTCGGCACCCGCCGCGCAGGCATGACCGGATCGGTTCAGGAGATGTTCAACGGCTCCGTCGCCGTTCATCTGGCGCACCGTCAACATCGGCCCGTCGTCGTCATTCCGCTGGATCCCATTCCGTTCGAACGCCCATTGCCGTGGGAAGACACATGAGCAGGGAGGAAGGATGCGGGGGAAGTAGGGGCGCTTTGCTGCTCGTTCGTCGCGGCCAGAGTGCGGCGAACGCGGCTGGAGCTTTCCACTGATCATGCGGCAGTCCCGTGACGAGGGTGACTGATCCGTAACCCCAGACCGCTCGCAGTCCACACGAAGGGTCCACGTCCTTCGAACTGCGAGCTAGAGAGGGAAACACCCACCGAGACGGGTGTTTCCCCCTCGTTTCAGTCATATCTCGCGCGTGTCCCCCACCTGCCACGGATGCCTCACAGGGCTCGGCGACGGTAGCGCATCGCGGAGATCACCACGGAGGCCGCGAGGGCGGCAGCGCAGAGGAGGGACGCGGTCGGCCAGAGGATAGCCAGGTTGTGCGAGATCAGCCGAGTGAGCTGTGCTCCATGGATGAATCCCAGCTGTGACGCGAGCGCGGCGCCCCCGACGAGGAGGGTGGCGGGGATGAAGGTCATGAGCCGGGCGCGGGTGAAGCCGACGCTGAAGAAGAACGGCAGCTGCACAGCGAGGCCCACGGCGAAGATCAGCAATGACACGACATTCACCACGCCGAGCAACCAGAAGTCGACAGCCTCGCCGCTCGTGATTTGCACGAAGACGGCGGACGTGGTTGCAAGCACTGCGACCACCAGGTAGACCACGATGAGGGCGAGATAGCGCCCGACGACGACGTTCTGCCTGCTCATCGGCAGCGTCGCGTACAGGGTGTCGAGCCGTCCACGCTCGTCAGCGGCGAACGGATTCGACGCGAGCAGGCTCATCACGATCGCAGCCGCACCGATACCGACGGCGGGCCAGGGTGCTGCCGCCGGAGCCACCAGCACCAGGAACAGGGCCGGGGCGACCCGTTTCACGGGGGTCACGAAGTTGAGCATGTCGAAAAGGACGAACTTGGCGATCATGAGTGGACCTCCTGCTGGGTCGAGCCGTTCCGGGCGATATGAACGATGACGTCGTCGGTGCTGGCAGCGTCGATGACTGTGGACGGGCCGAAGAGCGGCGTTGCTTCTGCCCGGATGAGGCCGTCGAATCGATTGCCGGTGTGCCGAAGACCAAGAACACTGCCGAGTGCCTCGGCCGTGAGCGTCTCTGTCCCATGCACCATTGCGAATTCCTCGTGGAGCGCATCGACCGTGCCCGAAAACGCGATCTGGCCATTGTCGATCACGAGGATGAGGTCGGCCAGGCTCTCGAGATCCGAGGTGATGTGCGTCGAGAAGAGGATGCTGTGGGCCGGATCGATCATGAATTCCCGCAGGATATCCACGAGATCAGCGCGCGAGACGGGGTCGAGGCCGCTGGTTGGCTCATCCAGGATCAGCAGTTCCGGGTGATGGGCGAGAGCCATCGCCAGGGACAGCTTGACTCCTTCGCCGCGCGAGAGAGTGCCCACCCGAGCGGACGTGCTGATTCGAAAACGCTCCAGGTAGGCACCGAAGGCGGCGGGATCCCAGCTCGCAAAGAAGTTGCCGACCCGATACGTCAGGCTGCCGACCTTCCAGTCGGGTGAGACGAACGGTTGATCGAGCACCACGCCTATGCGCTCCTTGGTGGAGGCGGCTCCAGGTGCTTCTGCGCCGAAGAGTTCCACGCTCCCAGAGTTGGGTTGGAACATCCCGAGAAGCGCTTTGATGGTTGTGGTCTTACCCGACCCGTTCGGCCCGACGAAACCCATGACGAGCCCGGTGGGAAGCTCGAAGTCGACGGTGTCGAGCCGGAATGTTCCCTGGGCATGAGACATGCCCCTCACCTTCACGGCTGATGCTGTCATTTCTTGCTCCATTTCTCATCCAGAAGGATGTCCAGTTCGGCGCGCGTGATGCGTGCGCCGCGTGCTGCTGCCGCGAGTTCGGTCAGAGCGGCATCGAGCCGGCCGCCCAGGGCCGCTCTGGCACTGTCCACATCGACCGCCATCACGAGAAAGCCTCGGCCGTGTTCGTTGATCACGACGCGCTCCGCGACGAGGTCGTTGTAGGCACGCGTGACTGTCATCAGGCTGACCCGCAGGTCGGCCGCCAGCTGCCGTAACGAGGGGAGCTGTTCCCCCACGTGAAGATCGCCGCCATAGATCGCCGAACGAACCTGGGACTTGATCTGCTCATACATCGGCACGCCAGAACTCGACGACAAGACGATTTCCACGAGTCCTCCACTGTATAGGTACACAAGTACAGTACGTCGATTCCGCGCACATCGCAACTGCGATCGGTGCGCGTCGCCGGTGCGGATTCCCAGCACTTCCGTAGGCCGGGAGGCGCGGCATCCGACGCACGGTTCAATACGCTGAGAGGCCTGATCGGCGCACGCTGACACAGCCTCGGCCGGTCGTTTAGAGACGGCTGGCGTGAGCCGTCCACCTCCAGGAAGGCACGGCTCCCCGCATGGAATTCACCGGCTTCACCGCCGCGGCCGGCGATTTCTTCACCGAACTGGCTGCCAACAACAATCGCGAGTTCTTCACGGCGCACCGGGAGGTCTACGACCGGGTGGTGCGGCATCCGCTGGACCTCTTGCTGAGTGAAGCGGAAGGGGAATACGGGCCCGGACGGGTGATGCGACCGAACCGGGATGTGCGATTCAGCGCAGACAAGAGCCCCTACCGCATCGGCGCGAGCATGTGGGCCGGCACGGTCGGCGGCGTCTACCTGAACCTCCAACCCGGAGGCATCGATGCCGGTGGCGGTCTCTACGGCCCGAGCCGGGACCAGCTCGAGCGGGGGCGACGAGCGATCGACGCCAAGCCGACGGCGGCAGCGGAACTGGCCGGGATCGTGCGGCGACTCGAGGCCGACGGATTCGAGCTCGCGGGCCCGTCGCTCACCACCAGCCCCAAGGGATTCACGCGGGACCATCCTCATATCGCGCTGCTGCGGCTGCGTCACTATGCCGCGCTGACTCAGCTGCCGATCGACGCCTCCGCTGACGCCATCCACGACGTGTGGTCACGGGTGAAGCCGCTCATCGAGTGGACGAACACGCACATCGGCGCGGCGACCTCCCAGCCATAGGCGACCGCGTACTGCACTCCGGACGGTGGACCGCTTCCTCGGACCACCGATCTTATTCAGTCGGTAATCCGAAACTCACCCGGAGAGTCGACCATTCAGCTGCGGATCTCCGCGGCGGTGACGATACGGGCCCTCATGACACGACGACTGTCCCTGGCCCGGGAGCGAGGCGTGACGACTGTCGCAGTCGCACGCGCCGACACGCGGAGGCGGGCGTCGTGCGCTGGCTTGCACCCTGCGCCGGGCCTACATTGAGAGAGCCCCGCGAGCAGACCCCAGAGGAATGAGAACCACAGCATGACGACTGCTGCCCCGACCGAGACCCTTCCCACCGTGCCGCACTGGATCGACGGCGCGGAGTTCCCGTCGAGTTCCGGGCGCACAGCCCCCGTCTTCGATCCCGCTCGCGGCGTCGCGACGAAGAATGTCTCTCTCGCCGACGGCGCCGACATCGAGGCCGCGATCTCCTCCGCGAAGGCCGCATTCCCCGAGTGGCGCGACCTGTCGCTTGCGCGACGCCAGGCGGTGCTCTTCAGGTTCCGGGAGCTGCTGGAGGCGAAGAAGGGGGAGCTGGCCGAGATCATCACCTCCGAGCACGGCAAGGTGCTCTCTGATGCGCTCGGAGAGATCAGCCGCGGCCAGGAGGTCGTCGAATTCGCGACCGGACTCGCGCACCACCTCAAGGGCGAGTATTCGGAGCAGGTGTCGACCGGCATCGACGTCTATTCCACCAAGCAACCGCTCGGGGTTGTCGGCGTCATCTCGCCGTTCAACTTTCCGGCCATGGTGCCCATGTGGTTCTTCCCCATCGCGATCGCGGCCGGCAACGCGGTCATCCTCAAGCCCTCGGAGAAGGACCCGAGCGCGGCGATCTGGCTGGCCAGGCTCTGGAAGGAGGCCGGACTGCCCGACGGCGTCTTCACCGTGCTGAACGGCGACAAGGAGGCCGTCGATGGACTCCTGCTGAGCCCGGATGTCGCGGCGATCTCCTTCGTCGGATCGACGCCGATCGCGAGATACGTCTACGAGACCGGCACCGCGAACGGAAAGAGGGTGCAGGCCCTCGGCGGGGCGAAGAACCACATGCTCGTGCTTCCGGATGCCGACCTCGAGCTCACCGCCGACGCGGCGATCAACGCGGGGTTCGGTTCGGCTGGTGAGCGGTGCATGGCGATCTCCGTCGTCGTCGCGGTGGAGCCGGTCGCCGACGAGCTGATCGAGAAGATCACCCAGCGGATGCGCACACTGGTCATCGGGGATGGGCGTCGCAACTGCGACATGGGCCCCCTGGTCACAGAGGTTCACCGCGACAAAGTGGCCTCGTACATCGAGGTCGCCGAGCAGGACGGCGCGACGATCGTCGTGGATGGTCGAAGCGTGCAGCCCGACGGCGACCCGAATGGCTTCTGGCTCGGCCCGACGCTCGTGGACCGCGTACCCACCACCAGCCGGGTCTACACCGAGGAGATCTTCGGCCCGGTGCTCTCGGTGGTTCGCGTCGCGAGCTACCAGGAGGGCGTGGCGCTGATCAACGCCGGTGCCTTCGGCAACGGCACCGCCATCTTCACCAACGACGGTGGCGCGGCGAGACGCTTCCAGAACGAGGTGCAGGTGGGAATGATCGGCATCAATGTGCCGATCCCGGTGCCCGCGGCCACCTTCTCCTTCGGCGGCTGGAAAGCCTCTCTGTTCGGCGACACGAAGGCACACGGCGCCGAGGGTGTGCGGTTCTACACGCAACAGAAGGCGATCACCAGCCGATGGCTCGATCCCTCCCACGGGGGCATCAACCTGGGGTTCCCGCAGAACTGATCGCGGGCGGGTCAGCTGCGCACGACCCGCAATCTGAGCCAGGAGGCGAACGACTCGATCTCTCTGTCGACCGCTGCGCGAGTCACCCTGTCGAAGGGTTCGTCCTCGTGCACGCGGTGCACCACGAACCGCCCGGTGTCGCGCTCGGAGCGGGCATCCACTTTGCCCACCAATCGGTCGCCGTGCAGGATCGGCAGTGCGAACTGGCCCCAGACGCGCGTCTCCGCCGGCTTGTACATCTCGAGCGCGTAGTCGAATTCGAACAGTCTGGCCACCCGCTGCGGATCGGTCATCAGCCGGTCGAATGGGGAGAGCAGCGCGGTGCGGCCATCGAACGGCCGGTCGAGTTGGGCCGGATCGACCCGCCATCTGCCCGGGACCCCGTCGATGGACGCCGGCTCACCCACCGGTACTGTGCCGTGCAGCTCGGTCGGCGACACGGCGATGCTGTCCCGCATGATTCCGCAGGCCGTGAGCAGCCGCTCACTGCGGATGCGGCGGGCCTCGGTGGCAGGCACTTCTGGCACCGGCGCGAAGACCCGCTCGGCGAGGTCCCAGATGCGCAGTCGTCCGGTGCGGCCCACCACCGCGAGCTCGCCGGCCATGTGCAGGCATTCGAGCATCTGGGTCACGTTGCGGTTGTTGGTCCAGCCGGTAGACGGCCAGGGCGCGACGGCCTCATCCGGGATGTCGCGTGAGGTCTTCGGCCCCTCGTCGGCGATGCGATCGAGGATGCTTCGGGCGAAGGCGGCGTTGTCGTCCATCCAGCCGCGGGTCTTGGTGCGATCCGCCCAGGTGCGCATGCCCGCGAGGTACAGCCCAAGGTCGGACATGGGCCGAAGCATCCATCCGCGCTCGAACAGCGCTCCCTCGCTGAGGGCCCGCTCCGTGTCGACCGGGCGGTAGGACGATCCGAGGCGCGACCAGCAGCTGTGGTCGGCGGCCGGGGCGATCGTGGTGGTCAGTTCGACCCTCAGCATGGCGATGCCCTGCACCAGCTCGAGAACATCATTCGGCGCGGTGGCATCCAGAAGCGCGGCGCGCACGGCGATCCGCCGGGCTTCCGGTCTGGTCAGGCTGATGACGGCCATCGATCAACGGTAGTCCGCGGCATCCGGATCCGGCCAGCGGGATCGAGAATCCGAATGATCGTCGAAGTTAAGAACCCTCTCATGCAAGCCTCCCTTGCGTCTCATCCGCGGCTCGCAGACTCAACCTGTGGCCGATAAGCCACACAGCCCCACCGCCTGAAGCGGTGATTCTGAGAGGCCAGACAATGTTCACCACCAAGAAGACAGTCACCATCGTGGCGCTCGCCCTCGCCGGCGCCCTGTCGGTCGGCGCGGTCGCGTCGGCGCAGGCCCAGAGCGGCTCGGCGGGTCGGGCAGAGGACCGCACCCCGACAACCTCCGTTTCTCCCGCCCCGGTCTCCGATGACAACGGCCTTCGCGGCAATGGCACGGCCGACGACTCGGGGATCCCAGCGACGCCGGGCACCACTCCGGCACCGGTGCCGTCGTCCGGGTTGCCGACGGATGCCGATCACCCGCAGGGTGACGACAGCATCGGTCGGGTCGACGATGCCGACGGCGACGAAGCCGGCGAGGACAGCCACTCCGGTGCCTCGGACGACGGCGTCGGGCACGAGGGCGTCGGGCACGACATCGGCGACGACCACGGCGACGCGTCGGGTCACAACTCGGGTCACGACGCCAGCCACGGCGGATCCCGCCACTGACCGCACAATCACCACAAGCACTGCCTGCACCGCAAGCACCGCCAGCACCGCAAGCACCGCCAGCACCGCCACACAGCAGCGCCACCGCAACGGGCTATCGACTCTCCAGAGCCGGTAGCCCGTTGTGTCGCTCCCAGAGATTGTTTCCGCCAGTACTACGTTGCATGACGGCGAGGCTCGCATCGACCTGCCGAAGACTGGATGCTGGAGCGATGACACTCGAGGCGGCCTTCTCCCTCGACGTCAGCCGCGCCGGGAGATCGTCCGTCAAGTGGACCCGGTACGCGCCGGATGTCATCCCCCTCTCGGTCGCGGAGATGGACTTCAGCGTTGCCACCCCCATCACCGAGGCGATCGTCGAACGTGTGCGGGCCTCCGACTTCGGTTATATTGACGCTCCCGGCCCGCTCGCCGGCACCTTCGCCCGGTTCGCGCGCGAACGGTGGGGCTGGCGGGTGGATCCCGACCGGGTGCGCGTGACCACGGATGTGAGTGCCGCGATCGTCGAGACGCTGCGGTACGGCATCCCCCGCGGTGGGCGAGTCGCGATCAACCCTCCCGTCTACACGGCGTTCTATGAACTGGTGGAGGAGGCCGGCGCAGTGCGCGTCGACGTGCCGCTGCTCCAGGACGGGCCGGGGTGGACCCTCGACCTCGTCGGCCTCGAGCGTGCCTTCGCCGATGGGGCTGATGCCTTCCTGCTCTGCAACCCGCAGAATCCGCTCGGTCTCGTGTTCGACCGCGAGACTCTCGCCGCGGTCGCCGAAATCGCCGCCCGGTATGACGTGCTCGTGATCAGCGACGAGGTGCACGCGCCGCTCACGCATCCCGGGCGAGTGTTCGTGCCGTTCCTCGAGGTGGGCGCCGCGTTCGGGGTGCGATGTATCTGCGTCACCTCGGCAAGCAAGGGCTGGAACCTGGCCGGCGCGAAATGCGCGCTGCTGGTCGCGGGCGACGATCGATCGCTCGCCGTGCTCGACCGTTTTCCCGAAGAGGTGACCTGCCGCACCAGCATCCTCGGCCTGCACGCCAACATCGCCGCCTTCACCTGCACCGACTGGCTCGATGACACCGTACGAATCATCGTCGACAACGACACCCTGCTGGCCGGGCTGGTCGAGCAGCAGCTTCCGGGAGCGGTGTACCACCGCCCGCAGGCGAGCTATCTCGGCTGGGTCGACCTTCGCGCCTTCCGCCTCGGTGCGGATCCGGCGGCGCAGCTGATCGACACCGCCCGCGTCGCCCTCAACTCCGGTCACAGCTACGGCGCGGCCTACGACGGCTACGTGCGCATCAACCTGGCCTGCGATCCACAGCTGCTCGTCGAGGCGGTGCGCCGAATCAGCGCGACACTGCGCGACCTCAGGACCCGGGGCTGAGCACCGTCGCCACCCGGTCCCACCAGGCGGCGCTCGCCGCACGCTGAGTGTCGGCGATGGTGCGACCGGCCGACGTGATCTCGACCCGTTCGGCCCAGACCCGGGCGAGCAGCGCAGGGCCGTCTCCGGCGAGCAGCGCGCCGACGGGCAGGACGCCGTTCTGCCCGAAGTTCTCGAGCGCGCCGCTCAGTTTCACCCCGGTGTACTCGTCCACCGGGATTCCGATAGTCGGGACCCCGGCCGGCACCGCGAAGACCGCAGGGTGGTAGCGGCTCGTGACCACGAGCGAGGCGGAGCGGGCGATGCGGGCAGCGCCCGGTGCATCCGGAGGCACGACAGCGAGCACGCGCTGCGAGATCATCTGCGCCATCACCCGCTCGTGGACCACCGAGTCGCCGCGCACTCGCGCCTCGTCGAGCGAACCGAAATGGGCGAGGAAGACGACGTCGAGGTCAGTGGTCTCGACGATCTCGTCGAGGAGGTCGGCGAGGGCTGCGGTCACGGCGTCGCGATCTGCATCCCCGACATGGTTGGCGAGCGTGACGACGCAGATGGGCAGCGCAGGAAGCGTCTCGTCGAACAGAAAGCTGGCGTCATCCGCGCCGAGTCGCAGCCGATCGGCGGGCACGTCGAGGCTCTGTGCCACCGCGAGCGAGGCCGACTCCCGCACGCTCACCAGCTGAGCGAGTCCGAGCAGGCGAGCGACGAGGGCCGAGTCCTCTTCGGTGAGCTGCGGGCCGAGGGTCTGGCCGCTCACGACGAACGGTTTGCCGAGGGCATCCGCGATGCCGGCGATCGCCAGGCGCTCGAAGATGTGGGAGGGCCAGGTCGACGCGAGGTTGCCGCCGCCGGTGACCGCGACACCATCGCTGCCCCGGATGGCGTCGATCACGGCATGCGCCGAGTCGTCGTCGGCGAGCAGACCGGCCTCGCCCGCCGCGGTGCGCAGCACGCGGTCGAGGCGGTCCTGCTGTGCGGCGCGGCCTCCCGCTGAGGGCGCGAATCCGATACCGCGGACGGCTTCGATGCCGAACCCATCGGCGCTGTAGCGCGCGATCGTCTCGGAGGGGTTGGCGGAAATGGCCACGAGAGAGTCGAGCCCGCGTGCGCGCATCGCGTCGACGAATGCCTCGAACATCGCTTCATCGCCGATGTGGATCATCTCGTCGATAACGCCGACGTCTCCGATTGCTACTACGCGCACCTGGGTCTCCGCATGTCTTGAGTGGGGTCGCACCGCGCGAGCCCTCACCACGCTAGCCGAAAGCACGTCGGTTGCCGCACGGAGGCCTCGGCTACCACGCGTCGAATGCTCAGCACAAGCCCATCGTTCTATCAGCCGGATCACGCTTATTATCAGGGTTGTGGGCATCCAGACATCTTTAGACGCAGTGCTCCGGGCGGATCGGGTCGTCGACTCGATGCGCCTCGCCGACGACCTCGCGTTCGAGGCCAGTCGCGACGGTGGCGCCCGAACGGTTCGAGTGCTCACTTCCGCGCTGAACAGCGAGGACCAGCTCGCCGCCATCGCCGCGACCCACGCGCTCGCACAGATCTTCGACGAACAGGCGGACATCGCCCTGTCGCGCCTGCTGTCGAGCAGCCGCGGATTCATGCGTGAGCACGCCGCCTGGGCTCTCAGTCTTCGACTTCCCCGGTTCGACACCGTCGGCCGGCTCATCGGACTCGTGTCCGCCGGTGGATTCGGCGGGATGCTCGCCCAGCGCACCCTCGAACAGTGGGGATCCCCGGTCGCCGAGCATGTGGCCATCGGGCTCGAGTCCGCGCTGCTCGGAGTGGACGAGCCCGGCGCGCGTTACCGGCTCGTTGAGACTCTCGGCCTGGTACGCAAGTCCGTCGCAACCCCGGCACTGCTGCGCATCGCCACCGACCTCTTCGAAGAGGAATCGGTGCGTGTCGCGGCGGTCTCCGCCCTGGGCCAGCGCAACGGGGATCGCGAGATCCTCGCGGTGCTCGACGAGTTGGCGCGGTCGGAGGGGTACCTCGCCGATGTCGCGCGTCTCTCCCTCGTCGACCTCTCCGCGGAGAGTACCCCCGTCGACACCGGACGCCGCGGCCTCACCATCGCCCAGCTCTTCCTGCACGCCGACCTCGACGCGGGTCTGACCCAGGCCGGCAGCGGAGACAATGGTGGCATCGCCACCCTGCTAGTGCGCCTCGGGGATGCCCTGGTCGCTAACGAGGATGCGTCCCCCCGGGTCGAGCGTGTCATCACCCTGTCACGCGGATCGGTCGACGAAGCGTTGAAGAGCGTCGTCGACATGGGTGCCGGCGCGTGGGGTCACGACTACGGACGGGTGCCCCTGCTGAGCGAACCGGTGCAGTCCGCCAGTGCCTGGCCGCTGCGTGTGGCTGCGCGCCGAGGCATCCGCCGTATGTTGCGCGCCGCGGGCGGAGTGGATCTACTGCATCTGCGGATGGCGGACGTCGGCAGCCTCGCGGCCGCCGATGTTGCCCGTGAGCTCGACATCCCCGTCGTCTTCACCGTCGCGCCCGACCCGCACGCGGTCATCCATTCCCTCGACCTCTCCGGTCGTCTCACCCGGCAGAATTTCGGGGAGGTGGACGAGGTCGAACACTTCTGGTTCCGCACGCATTTGGTGCAGCAGCTCGCCGCGAACGCCGCCCACACCGTGCTCTTTCCACGGCCCTCGCTCGAGCTGGATATGCGCGAGCTCGTGGGGATCGACATCACGGCGCATCCGGAACGCCACACGATCGTGCCGGAGGGCATCGATCTCGAAGTCGTGGACCGGGCCGTGGTCGAGAGTGCCGGCCATGCCGCCGGCCAGCCCCCGACCCCTGCCCTCCAGGAACTGCGCGAGCTGCTCGCCGACCTGCCCGAGCACCGGCGCGACCTCCCGCTTCTCGTCAGTGTCGGTCGCTTCCACCGGGTGAAGGGCATGGCCACGATCGTGGATGCCTGGGCCAACGGGCCGCTCGCCGATCGGGCGAACCTGCTGCTGATCGGCGGAAACCTGGTGGACCCTTCTGCCGACGAACGCGAGCAGCTCGAGCTGATGGATGCGATCGTCGCGCCGGAGAACCGGTCGGCCGCAGGGCTCGTGCTCTCGGGCCATCGGCGCAACGACACCGTCGCCCGGTGGGTCGCCGCCGCCCGTTTCGGACTGCCCGGCCTCGCCGCCCCGCGGGGGATCTACGTCTGCGGAAGCCTCAAGGAGGAGTTCGGCATTGCGCTTCTCGAGGCGATGGGTTCCGGGCTCCTCGTCGTCGCCCCGGACGGCGGCGGCCCGGCAACCTACGTGGAGCGCGGCGTCACCGGCTTCCTGACCCCGACCTGGGATGTCGCGCTGCTGCGCTCGGCGATGGTCGAGGCGCTCGATGCCTCCATCGCAGAAGAGACCGTCGACCGCGCCACGGCCTCACGCGACACGGTGGAGCGCAGCTTCACGATCCAGGCGATGGCGCGTGCACTGTCGAACGTGTACCAGGGAGTGAACGACGAGGAGAGTGAATCGCGGGGCTGGTCGTTCGCGGCACTGTGAATGGGATGACGGCGTGAGGGTGACGACGCTGTGACCCTCCTCATCATCAGTCCCGACTACGCCTCTCACCTGCTTCCGCTCGCCACCCTCGGCACCGCATGGCGTGATGCCGGCGAGCGGGTGGTGGTGGCCACCGGCCCCGCCACCGCGGACATCGTCGAATCCTTCGGCTTCGACCGCGTCAACCTCCAGCTCGGCAAGGGCTCGAACCCCGGAGTGATCCGGGCCGAACAGCAACCCACCGGGGAGGACGAGGCCCTGCGCGGCTTCTTCGACGCGACCCGTCGCGGCATGGTGGAGACCCTTGCTTTCCAGGCCGAGGCGCGACTGAGCGACCTCATGTGGGAGCCGGTGCGCGTGGCCCGTGAGGTGCAGGCCGTTGTCGCGCAGATCCAGCCCGACGCGATCATCGTCGACCATCTGGCCTTCAGCGCGCGGCTAGCGCTGGTCGCCGCGGGTGTCACCTACGCGGATGTCGTGCTCGGGCATCCGTCCGCCCTCCCGGTCGGCGATGAGGTCTACGGCTTCCCTCCGGCCTGGCCCGCGGCTTTCGACCCGACGGCCGAGGAGTTGCGGATGCTACGCGAGCTCTGCGACCGGGTGAGCGAGTCCTTCACCGCAGAATGGAACGCCGCCCTCGCCGAGCTTGCACCGGGTGCGCCGCCGTCGGCAAGCGCCTTCGGCGAGCACGGGGAGCTTCTGCTGCTCAACTACCCGGCAGAGCTCTCTCCGCCCGCCCGCACGGCGATCCTTCCGCCGCACCGCTTCCTCGGCTCCGCCGTGCGCGAGGAAGCGCGAGACCCCGAGGTCGACGCCTGGCTGGCGGCGAGCGATGAACCCTTCGTCTACGTGAGCTTCGGAAGCTTCCTCTCGGTGCGGGCGGATGTGCTGGCGCGAGTGTGCGAAGCGCTCGAGCAAGCGGGTGTCCGTGGCGCGATCGCCATCGGGTCCGCCGACCGCTCCGAGCTCGGCGAGTTGCCGACGGAGTGGCTCGTGCGCGAATTCCTCCCCCAGGTGACCCTGCTCGAACGGGCCGCCGCCGCCGTGACACACGGCGGCAACAACAGCGTCACCGAGTCGATGACGGCGGGGGTGCCGCTGGTGGTGTTGCCGTTCTCGACCGACCAGTTCGCCGGAGCGGCAGCCCTCGAGGACGCGGGGTTCGGCATCGCCCTCGCCCCGAACACCGCGACGGTGGAGGAGCTTGCGGCGGCCGTGCGCGACGCACTCGAGCTTCCTGCCCGCGCTGCGCTTTCGTCGCTTTCTGCGGGATTGCGTCAGGAGGCGGGAAGCCGCCGGGCCTTCTCAGCGGTGGCGTCGGTTCCCACGAGCTGACGCATCGCGGCCCGGCTGGACCGGGCCTCGCGGTACTGCTCCATGAGGGCGGCGTTCGCGTCGTACTGCTCACCCTCCCGCGCCTGTGCCGCATGGTGGAGCGCATAGACGACTCCCTCATGACGGCGGGGAGCCTCGTCGAGAAGGGTCTCGTGTGCCACATACCAGGCCGCGTCTTCGAAGCCCCATCCGCGGAATCTCTCGTCCTGGCCGCCATGGCTCCACCAGCTCCGCGGTGTCGTCACGTAGACCCCGGAGCACGCGCCGTTCACGAGCTCGAACTCACACTCGTCGAGCGGGACGCCCTCGGTGAACTGTGCGGTGCCGACGGTTCCGAGCCAGTGGTAGCGGGTATAGGGCAGGTGCACGAGGCCGGAAGTGGATGCCGCGGCGATCGCCTCGAGCAAGGGTTCGAGCTGGGGGATCGTGTCGGCATCGTTGATCACGACGACCTCACCGGCATCCTCGATCGAGTTCATCCCCAGGTTGCGGCACCGTGCGAGATTGAAGATCTCATCGTCGGAATCGATGGTGCGGATGTCGACCTCACCGAGGTTGCGCACGTACCAGTCCACCACCGCGTCGATGGCAGCAAGCCGCGAGGGCTGGGGACGCCAGGGGATCAGGACAGTGAGCACAATCAAGCATAAGTGTGCCGCGGGCCACCACATTCCCGCCCGTCGATCAGGCGAGCAGCGGACCCAGTTGCGCCGAGCTCGAGCGCATCGATTCCAACGCCGTTCCCGGGTGTTCGATGAGTGACTTGGGGGCGGAGAGACACAGCCCCGCCACGAGCACGCCCGCTCGGTCGCGAATCGGAACGGCGAGGCATCCGTACCCGACCGTGTTCTCGTCCACCTGCATCGCGAAGCCGCGCTCCCGCGTCTCCGCGACGAGTCGGAACACCTCTGACCGGGGCCGTTCGGTCGCGGAATCCGCGAGGGTTCCGTGCTCGCGAAGCTCGGTGAGAAGCAACCGGCCCATCGCGGAGGCATCGAGGTACCGTGTGAGCCGGGCGGGGTTGCTCAGGGGGAAGTCGGGGTCGGCGTCGACGATGCCCAGCCGCGCTTCGTCATAGCGCACGAGGTGGATGCCCCCGCGCACTGTAGCGCGGAGGTCACCGAGCAGGTCGCGCACCGCCTGGGGAGGTCGCACGGGGTTCGATACCCCAGCCAGCTGCACCACCTTGAGTCCGAGCGCGAATCCGCTGAGGTCGGGCAGGCGCACGAGATACTCCTCCTGCACGAGCAGATTGAGAAGCCGGTAAGTGGTGGCGCGGGGGAAGCCGAGGTTCTCGCTCACCTCCCGTGCGGTGACCCCCGGACCGCACCGGGCGACCTCCTCGAGCACCACGAGCGCACTGTGGATGGCCTTGGGCTGGCGGGCCCGCACCTCGGTGAGCCGGTCGGCCGAACTCATCGGCGGCCGATGGGGTCGCCCGGTGGCACGGGATCGGCGGGAAGTCCGCCGAGCAGGTCCTGCAAGATGGTCTCGTCGTAGACCCCGATTGTCGAGCCGAGCCACGGCCGGCGCATCCGCATCACCCGGTAGACGATCGTGCCGAGGGAGATGATCGCGAGAAAGATCCACACGCCGGCCGAGCTCGCACTTGCGCTGCGGTCGATCAGGTAGACCACGAGGCCCACGCCGAGCAGTAGCGCGGCGACGATCGCCCGCAGCCCGACCCAGAATCCGAGCTCGCCGATGCGGCGGAGAAAGACGAATGCCGCAGCGCACACGAACACATAAGAGGTGATGTAGCCCGCAGCCGAGGCGACCAGAAGCACTCCCATCGCCTCCCAGACACCTCCTCCGAGGGCGATCGTCACCACCGGCACGATGGCGAGCACGGGCACCGCGACGGCGACCGCAACGATCGGGGTCTTCAGCGTGGGATGCGTGCGGCCGAGCGCGGGCGACACGAGACGCTCCCGAGCCATGGAGAAGATCACCCGCACCAGGGCGGTCGTGGAGGCGATAGCGCAGGCGAAGAACGAGGTCGCGATGCTCGCATCGAGCAGCACCCCCATCCACGGGAGTCCGTAGGCGTCGGCGAGGGAGTTCACCGGCGCAGTGCTGCTGGTCAGCGATCTGCCCAGGGCCGAGAAACCCACGAGCTGGCTGTAGGTCGACAGGAGGTAGAGGGCACCGGAGGCGACGACCGTCCAGACGATCGCGCGCGGAATCGTGGCGAAGGGCTTTCGCGCTTCGGCACCCAGTGTCGATGCGCTCTCGAAGCCGACGAAGGCCATGAGAGCGAGAACCGTGCCGGTGGCGAACTCGCCCGGTGTGGTTCCGGACAGGCTCAGCACCGACCAGTGGATGCCGCCGCCCTGGCGCGCGATCATCGCGATCGTCAGTACCAGGATGAATGCGACGGAAGCCGACTCCACTATGAGCATGACCCGGGTGGACAGACGGATGCCCCGGGCCAGCACCAGGAAGCAGACCGCGGCGAGCGCCACGATCGACACACTCACGAGGAGTGTCGAGTCTTGGATGCCGGGAAGGAAGCTGCCGAGCAGAGTCGCGAGGAAGAGCCCGCAGCCGGTGAGAGAGAACATGGCGACGAAGGCGTAACCGACGAACATCGCGATTCCTGTGACGAAGCCCGCACCGGTACCGAGCCCCTTCGAGACGAAGGTGTAGAGCGAACCCGTTGCGGACATCCGTCGTGTGAACTGGTTGACCGTCGTCGCGACCAGCAGCGAGAGCAGCAGGGCCCCGACGACCGCCCAGAGTGTGCCGTTGCCCGCGACGGCGGCCACGATCGAGGGGATCGTGATGGCAGCGGCCGAGGGCGCAACGGCCGACACCGACTGGGCGAGCACGTCGACGAAGCCGATGCTGCGGCGCGCGAGCCCGGAGACGGGAGAGCGGCGCAGGACGCCAGCCACCTGAGGAGGATCGGAAATCGCGCGGTCCAGTGCGGTCACTGCTCAGCTCCAGCGTCGGGGGATCTCATGCTAGCCACGGCCTGTTGCCACGGGACGTCGAGGGTGTTTCGGGCGTGTGATCTCCAAATGAGACAGCACGTGCGGCCGTCTCATTTACGGCTCTCGGATGTTTACGCCGGCGGAACAGGCACGCAACGGGCCACCGCGACGATGGGGAGATTCCTGAAGTCCCCCACACCCCACGGAGTCACACATGACAACAACACGTGAACCAACCGACATCGCGAACCCTCCCGCCAAAGCCGCGCTCTCCGGCTCGCTCGGCGTCGGCTCGATCGTCTTCATGGTGGTCGCGGCCGCCGCCCCCCTCACCGTGATCGGGGGCTCGGCACCGCTCGGCTTCCTGCTCGGCAACGGTGTGGGCTTCCCCGCGCTCTTCGCGGTCTGTGCCGTCATCCTCGTGCTGTTCGCGGTGGGGCTGGTGGCCATGACGAAGAGGATCCCGAAACCCGGCGGGTTCTTCACCTTCGTCGGCCACGGCCTCGGCAAGCCGGCCGGCCTCTCGGCGGCGTACCTCGCCCTCCTCACGTACACGACCATCCAGATCGCCGTCCACGGCTATGTGGGATACCTCATCGGGGCCTCGATCGCCGCGCTCGGCGGGCCGGATATCCCCTGGTGGATCTATTCGCTCGCGATCATCCTCATCGTCGGTGCGCTCGGCTACCGGCACATCGACCTCAGCTCGAAGGTGCTCGGAGTGCTCCTGGTCTGCGAGGTCGGGATCGTGCTCGCGCTGGTGATCGCCGTTGTCGCGTCCGGCGGGCAGGAAGGGCTCTCGGTTGCGCCTTTCCTGCCGAGCGCTGTGCTGTCCGGCTCGCCGGGCATCGGCCTGATGTTCGCGTTCGCGGCATTCATCGGTTTCGAGTCGACAGTGATCTTCCGGGATGAGGCGAAGACACCGGACCGCACCATCCCCCGGGCCACCTACATCGCCGTGATCGGCGTCGGCGTCTTCTACACCCTCGCCTCCTGGGCGCTCGTCATGGCGTGGGGCCCGTCGAATGTGGTCGCCGAAGCCGCCAAGAATCCCGGCACGATGGTGATCACCACTACGCTGCGCTACCTCGGGCCGGTCGGCGAGATCATCCTGAACACGCTGCTCATCACGAGCATGTTCGCCTGCGTGCTCTCGTTCCACAACGTGATCTCGCGCTACCAGCACTCCATGTCGAACGCCGGTCTGCTGCCGAGCCGTGTGGGGGATGTGCACCCTCGTCACCTCTCGCCACACGTGTCGTCGCTCATCCAGACGATCACCGCTTTCGTGCTCATCGCCGTCTTCGCCGTTCTTGGCCTCGACCCGATCCTGCAGGTGTTCACCTGGTTCTCGGGAGTAGCGACCCTCGCAATTGCGCTTCTCATGGCGCTCACCTCGATCGCGGTGATCGTCTACTTCCGCACCACGAAGACCGATACCCGACTCTGGAACACCCTGGTCGCGCCGGCGCTCGGCTTCGTCGGACTCGTCGGGTCTGCGGTCGTCATCGGCGTCAACTTCCCGTTCCTGGTGGGAGACGTCAACGCGAAGGGTGCGCCGGTATTCGGGGCGGTGAGCGCCATCCTGCTCGGACTGATCGTCGTCTTCCCGCTGGCCGGACTCGTCCAGGCCGCCGTGCTCAAGCGGCGGAATGCCGCAGCCTACGAGACCATCACCGACGTCATCGCCGGCTGACCCGCCCGTCTTGTTCCCCTACCAGATTCAGAGGACCACACCATGACCATGATCGATCCCATCACCACGATCGCGGGACCACTCGCGAGCCTCGGCGTCGCCGAGATCGAGCGCATCCGTGACATCGTGACCGCAAGCGAGCTGTTCACCCCCACCACCCGGTTCGCCTATGTGGGGCTCGAGGAGCCGCACAAGCTCGAGGTGCTCGACTTCCTCGCCGGAATAGCCGATCGGCCCGACCGCCGGGCGCGCGTCATGTTGCTCGACATGGCCAGCGGGCACTCCACCGACAGTGTGGTCTCCCTCGACACCGGGCAGATCGTGACGACGAGCGTGCTCGACGGCAGCACCGGCCAGCTGCCCGTGCTGCTCGAGGAGTTCGAGGCAATCGGCGCGATCGTCGCGGCGGACCCACGATGGGTGGCGGCACTCGAGGCGCGCGGCACCTCCGTCGATTCTGTGGTCTGCGTGCCGCTCTCCGCGGGGTACTACGACTACCCGGAAGAGGTGGGCCGTCGCATCCTGCGCGTGCTCGCCTTCCGTCAGGACTATCCGGAAGATCACCCGTGGGCGCATCCGGTCGACGGGCTCTGCGCCTATGTGGACGCCTCGTCCCGCACCATCACCCGCCTCATCGATGCGGGCGTGATGCCCATCCCCGCCGAGGGCGGCAACTTCGACGACCCGGCGGTGCAGGGTGCTCCGCTCACCGCCCTCAAGCCGATCTCGATCACTCAGCCGGAAGGGCCGAGCTTCGAGGTCGACGGCGAGTCTGTCACCTGGGGCAATTGGAAGTTCGATGTGGGGTTCGATCCTCGGGAGGGCCTGATTCTTCGCCAGCTCTCGTTCTTCGACGGCGTCGAGCAGCGACCGATCATGTACCGCGGATCGATCGCCGAGATGGTGGTGCCCTACGGCGACCCCTCTCCGGTGCGCTTCTGGCAGAACTATTTCGACACCGGCGAGTACCTGTTCGGCCGGTTCACCAATTCGCTCGCGCTCGGCTGCGACTGTGTGGGCGAGATCAAGTACTTCGATGCGGTGCTCGCCGACGAGGTCGGCAACCCGCAGGTGATCCAGAACGGCATCTGCATGCACGAAGAGGACTTCGGCACCCTGTGGAAGCACAGCGATATGTTCACCGGGTCGAACGAGGTGCGTCGTTCCCGCCGCCTGGTCATCAGCTTCTTCACCACGGTGGGCAACTACGACTACGGCTTCTACTGGTACCTGTACCTCGACGGCACGATCGAATGCGAGGCCAAGCTCACGGGCATCCTCTTCACGTCGTCGTATGTGGAGGGCAGCCCCTATGCGAGCGAGGTCGCGCCGGGGCTGGGGGCGCCATACCACCAGCATCACTTCAGCGCTCGCCTCGACATGATGGTGGACGGACTCTCCAATGCGGTGGACGAAGTGGATGCAGTGCGCCTTCCGATCAGCGAAACGAACCCTCACGGAGGCGCATTCACCAACAGCGCGACGCGTCTCTCGAGCGAAGCGGATGCGAGCCGGCTCGCGGACGCCTCCGTCGGTCGCGCCTGGCACATCGTCAACACCGAGAAGACGAACCGACTCGGCAGGCCGACCGGCTATGTGCTGATGCCACAGCAGTCGCCGACGCTGATGGCCGACCCCGCGTCATCCATCGCCGAGCGGGCGGCCTTCACCACCAAGCAGCTCTGGGTGACCCAGTACGACCCGGCGGAGCGTTACCCTGCCGGCGACTTCGTGCACCAGAATCCCGGGGGAGACGGCCTGCCGCGCTACATGGCTGGCGACCGATCGGTGGACGGTGAGGACATCGTGCTGTGGCACACCTTCGGGCCGACGCACTTCCCCCGGCCGGAGGACTGGCCGGTGATGCCGACGGACTACGCCAAATTCACGCTCAAGCCCTATGGCTTCTTCGATCGCAACCCCGCGCTCAACGTGCCGCCGAACGCGTCGGCACACGAATGCTCGCACGGCGGCGAGGGTCACGCAGATCACGCCGGCCACCAGCACTAGGAGACCGGATGCTTCCCTCCCTCGAGGTGGCGATGGTTCTGCCCGGAGCGGTGGGGGTGTGCTGCACGCTCGGCGATCGCGTCATGCGCTCGCCGCTGCGCCGGTCGCGCCTGGATCGGACCTTGGTCGTGGCGCCATCCGTGGTGATGATGCTCGCCATGGGCGACCTGGCGTTCCATGGGCGCTCACCGCTGGTCATGCCGATCGGCTGGATCCTGTTGCTCGTGATCGCGGCGCTGCTGCCGGTCGTGGCGCTGCGTCGGGATTCGGCGGCTCGAACTCCGGTCGGCACGGCGATGGCGGTCCATCGCAGTCTCACCCTGTTGCTGACCGCGACGACCATAGCGGCGATGGGCTCGGGTGCGCCGCTGTCCGGCGCGGCGGGGGGAGGGCATCAGGGCATGGTGATGGCCAATCCTCTCGTCGCGCTGCTGGTGCTCGGGATCGTCGCGGTGGCGGCTCTCACCCTCTGGCTGATCGCACGCCTCTCACGGCGCGTCGGCGGGAGTCGGGTCGCCATGGTGGAGGCCATGAGCATGTTCGGTGGGGTTGTCGTGATGGTCGGGGCCGGTATGTGACGCACAGGCGCGAGTGAACGTAGACCGCCGGCTCGCGGGAGGCAAGCCCTCTCGACAGATCCGGCGGGCTCGGGAATCCTGCTCCATGATGGAGACGATGAGGATGGGTGGTGCCGGATGTCGGTGAACGTACGCGAGATGGCCTGCAGCCCGGAAGACGTCTTCGCGGTGCTCGCGGACGGATGGGTATTCACGACCTGGGTGGTGGGGGCCTCGCGCATGCGAGACGTCGACGAGAACTGGCCCGCCGTCGGTTCTGCCCTGCAGCATTCCTTCGGAGTCTGGCCGGCGCTCATCAATGATGAGACCACGGTGCTCGAATGCGACCCGCCCCGGCACTTGGTGATGCAGCCGAAGGGATGGCCGCTGGGCGAGGCGAAGGTGGTGATCGACGTCAAGGCCCGCGGCAACGGCAGCGTGGTGCGAATCGAGGAATTCGCCGTCGCGGGGCCGGCCTCGTGGATACCGCGCCCCGTGCTCGACTTTGCACTGTATCGGCGGAACGTCGAGACGCTGCAGCGTCTGGCTTTCATCGCCGAAGGCAGGTCGGACGATCGGGCCGTCCGAAGAATGACGAGCGGATGAGCACTGGCGTCGCGGTGATGCACGGCGCCGTGGCCATGGCCGTGACCGTGGCGGTAGCGGTGGCAGGCCGGTGACGTGCGCGCAGACGAAAGCCCCCGAGCGCCGGAGCGACGGGGGCTTTAGTCATGCGGGCTGGCAGCGCGGTGTTAGCGACCCAGGATCGCGCCGAGGTCGACGCTCTGGGTGACCCCATCGATGATTCCCGTGGTGTCGACGAGGTCGCTCACGGAGTTGCTCGCCGAGTTGCCGTTGCCGCTGCCGTTGGCGACAGGGGTGTCATTGCCCGAGGCGACCGGAGCGGTGACCGGAGCGCTGATCGGCGCGGAGACGGAGTTGCCAGACGCGACCGGCGCGGTGACATCGTTGCCCGAAGCCACGGCGTTGCCGCTCAGCACATCGCCCACCTGAGGGGCGACGACGACGGGGGACTCGTTCGACAGGTTGCCGACGGTCGCGCCATTGGCGATGTTGTCCAGCGCGTCGTTGAGGCTGCTGAGGCTGGTCGCGCTCCAGAGGCTCGTCGTGGAGTTCGACGACTCGGTGGAGGTCGAGTCGTGCGAGGTGCTCGCCATGGCGGGGCCAGCGGCCCCGATGGCGAGAGCCGCGGCGGCAGCGATACCGGCGGTGGCGAACATGGTCTTCTTCGTGAATGCGTTCATGATGATGAACTCCTCTATCGAATCGGTGGACCGGATATTTCCCGGCCGCAGTGGTGATCCGGCACCACCATCGAAACGGATTGTCGACGTCGTCGCGCGGCCCGTTTTCGCGCAACATCCCGACTTCTTACTGAGACTTGCTGGGAGCACGCTGGCCCGTGGTCGCGGCGATCGGGTCGTCGGCAAGCTGTCAAGCTCCGTAAACGCTGAGAGCGTCGACGCGCGGGTCGTGATATCCGCGCCGATAGTCTGAAGGCCTATGACAACCGCATCCGCCAGCCCTGCGTTCACCGTCTCAGCCGAAGTCGCCGATGCCCTCGAGAACGGGCGTCCCGTTGTGGCGCTCGAGTCCACGATCATCTCCCATGGGCTTCCGCGACCGCGTAACCACGAAGCGGCGAAGGAGTTCGAGCAGATCCTGCGGGATGCCGGGGTGACCCCGGCGACCATCGCGGTGCTCGACGGGGTGCCGCAGATCGGCTTGGATGCCGAGGGCGTGCGCCGCATCGCCGAAGAGGACCTCACCAAGGCGAGTGTGCGGGATCTTCCCGTGCTCGCCGCCTCCGGGGCCTCCGGGGCGACCACCGTCGCTGCGACCGCACACCTCGCCGCTCTGGCCGGAGTGCGCGTCTTCGCCACCGGGGGTCTCGGCGGGGTGCACCGCGGAGCCAGCACCACCTTCGACGAGTCGGCCGACCTCTCAACGCTCGCCGTCACCCCGGTCACTGTGGTGAGTGCCGGCGTGAAGTCGGTGCTCGACATCGCCGCGACCCTCGAGCGGCTCGAGACGCTCAGCGTGCCGGTTGTCGGCTACCGCACCACCATCTTCCCGAGCTTCTGGCTCACCGAGTCGGCCCACACGATCAACTGGTCGGTCGACTCCGCCGCCCAGGTCGCCGCGATCATGCGCAGCCAGGATGCCCTCGGTCACGGCCAGGGGATCGTGGTCGCCAATCCGATCCCACGCGAGCAGCAGTGGGATCCCACCGAGCACGACCGGGTGCTGGTCGAGGCCCTCGCCGCCGCCGATGAGGCCGGAATGCACGGCAAGGCCGTGACGCCCTTCCTCCTCGGGTATATCGTCGACGCCTCGGACGGCCGCAGCCTCGAGGTCAACCTCGATCTCGCCCGCAACAACGTGCGCCTGGCCGCGCAGATCGCGATCGAATGGTCGGCGCTTGTCTGATCTCCTCTCCAACTCTCGCCGGATCATCGTGTTCGGCGATGTGGTGGACGACGTGGTGGTGGTGCCGGACGGCGCCATTCGCGACGACACAGACACACCGGCGTCCATCCGCAATCGGGCGGGCGGATCCGCGGCGAACGCGGCAGCGTGGATGGGCTCGCTCGGGGCATCCGTCGACTTCATCGGCCTGGTGGGCAAGGACGACGTCCCACGGCACAGCGCACTCCTCGCCGACAGCGGCGTCACCCCGCATCTCTCGGGGCACGACGAGCTGCCGACGGGCGCCATCATCGTGATCGTCGCGGGGGAGCGTCGCACCATGCTCACCGAGAAGGGGGCCAACGCGGCGCTGTCTCCGGACTCCGTGCCCAACCGCCTACTCGCCGGTGCCGCTGTGCTGCACTTCACCGGCTACAGCGTGTTCTCCCAGTCCGACCAGGCCGCGCTGCGCGGCCTGCTTCAGCGCGCGAGTGCGCTGGGCGTGCGGGTGTCGGTCGATCCCGCCTCCGCGGGCTTCATCTCCGATTTCGGTGTCGACCGGTTCCTCGACACCATCGACGGCGCCCACCTGTTCTTCCCGAACCTCGAGGAGGGCAGGGTGCTCACGGGCCTGGACGATCCGATCGAGATCGCCGAGCGGCTCGGCGAACGTTTCGAGATCGTCGCGCTCACCCTCGACACTGCCGGTGTCGTGGTGGCCGAACGCGGCATGCCGACGACGATGGTCGCTGCCATCCCCGTGACCGTGGTCGATCCGATCGGGGCGGGGGATGCATTCGCTGCCGGATTCCTCGCGGCCTGGGTGTCCGGAGCCGGGGCGATGGCCGCGGCGGCGGCGGGCGCGCGCGCCGGAGCCCTCGCCGTGGCGACGATAGGCGGGCGTCCGCGGAGCTAGCCGGAGTCTCCCGCCCGTTTCACCACCTCGTACGCGGCGAGCGCGAGGTCTCGCGACTTCTTCAGATCGACGATCGGCTGCGGGTAGTCATCGGTTCCGAGCTCCGGCAGGTACCGGCGCTGGTAGGTCCCGTCGCGATCGAACTTCTCCGCCTGGAGCAGGGGATTGAAGATGCGGAAGTATGGAGCGGCATCCGCCCCGGATCCGGCGACCCATTGCCAGTTGCCCGGGTTGCTGGCTTCGTCGGCGTCGACCAGGGTGTCCCAGAACCACTGTTCGCCGATGCGCCAGTCCACGAGCAGGTTCTTGATGAGGAAGGATGCCACGACCATGCGCACCCGGTTGTGCATGTAGCCGGTCTGCCAGAGTTCGCGCATTCCCGCGTCGACGAAGGGGATGCCCGTGCGGCCCTGTTGCCAGGCCTCGAGGTCACGCGGGTCGGGAGCCTGCCAGGGGAAAGAGTCGAAGTCGGCACGGAAGTTCTTCTCGTGCAGGTCTGGCGCGTGGAAGAGGATGTTCCAGTTGAACTCGCGCCAGCCGATCTCGCTGAGGAACTTCGGGGCGTTGCGACGGCCTGCGGCGTCGAGCTCGCCGCGCTGGGTGCGCTGCCAGACCTGGAACGGACTGACCTCTCCGAACCGCAGGTAGGGCGAGAGGCGGGAGGTCGCCTCGCCGCCCGGGGCATCCCGGGCGGTGTCATAGTGGGCGAGGTCGTGGGCGGCGAAGTGTTCGAGCTGGGCGAGGGCACCCTTCTCGCCGGGCGTCCAGGCCTCCCTGATGCCGCCGGCCCAGTCCGGCCGGGTCGGCAGCAGGCCCCAGTCGCCCACGGAATCGCTGTCGACGCCTTCCACCCCGTCGAGGGACGAGGGTTCGGGCAATGGCTCCCGCGGAGGGGCTGCGGCGAGGCAGGCCTTCCAGAACGGGGTGAACACGCGAAACGGGGTACCCGATCCGGTCGTCACCGTCCACGGCTCGTGCAGCAGGTTCGCCTGGAAGCTCTGCACGGTGAGACCGGCGTCACGAAGGCTCGACTTGAGGGCGGCATCCACCTCCCGCTGCGGGCCGCCGTAGCGGCGGTTCCAAAAGACGGCTCCGGCTGCGATGTCCGACACCAGGCGAGGCAATTCGACGGCGGCGGCTCCCCGACGAAGCACGAAGCTCGCTCCGATCTCGCGCACGGAGGCCGCGAGAGCCTCGAGACTGTGATGCAGCCACCATCGGCTGGCCGAACCGAGGGGACGGATGCCGCGACTCTGCTCGTCAAGCAGGTAGAGCACCACGACCGGCGCTCCCCTCTGCGCCGCTGCGGTGAGGGCGGGATTGTCGGCGAGCCGGAGGTCATCCCTCAGCCAGACGATCGTCGGTGGGGTGGCGGGATCTCGCGGCGGTGTCATGATCTCCACAGTACGAGATGCCGGGGGGCGAGTCGGTGTTCGACTACGGTGTGCAGGAGGGGGTGTCATGACGACGATGCCGACACCGGGCGAACACCCCGGCGCGTCGACGAGCGCGTCGGATCAGGCGCGCCTCCGTCGCGACAAGGTGCGTGTCGCGGTGCTCGTCTGGCAGCTCTGCGAGCAGCACGGCATCCGGGCGCTCACCGCCGGCGGCACCATCTTCGCCCAGCTCGGGCTGGTCTCTCCGCGGGTTTCGCCGACCGCGACCGTGATCGTGGAGCCGATCCACCAGCTCCACCTCATCCTCGCCCTCGAGGGCGTCGGTTGGTCACGAAGCTCCCCCGGCCAGACCAAAGGCTTCCTCCCGCCGGTGTTCGTGCGTCTCGTCCATCCCGCTGTGATCTGCCCGGTAGACGTGTACGACATCTTCCCGGGGTTCTACGTGCCGCCGGCGGAGGCCTTCGAGCAGTTGTGGGCGAGAAGGGTCGAGCTTGCGATGGGGGGCATCGGCGTACCGTCCCTCGACCGGGTGAGCACCATGCTCGTCGCCGGTCACGACCAGCTCGGTGCCCTCGCGCGCGATCGTCGTGCCGTATCGCACATCGACTACTTCGTCTCGATGTTCCGCAACAGCCTCACCCTGGAGGAGCAGGATGCGGTGGTCGCGCTCGTAGACGCGGTGGACGGCCACGAGCCGCTTCGGCCCTTCCTCACCGCGATCGGCCGCGCGCACAGGGAGATCACCCTCCCCTCAGAGATCTACTGCCAAGTGCGGCTCGTCGTGGACCGGGTTAGCGACCCGATCATCTTCGCGGTGGCCCTCTTCGAGTCGCCGCCCGGCCACCGGGGAGGGCCTTTCTGGAGCATCACGAGACGGTATCCCACCAGAGTCATCCGGGCTCTGGTCGCGGCTCCGCGGTCGATCGCCATCATCGTCGGGTCGAGGGCTCGGCAGCGGCGGCAGCTGGAGGCGCGATCCGCGCACGAGTAGGTGCGGCGCCCCCGTGGGACATTCACCGGCTGTGCTGACGGACCCGGGCGCATCATGGCTGGCGGTAGTCAGCGAATGGCCTCCGTGCTTCCCGACGTCGGGAATCGAGGCACCCCTGACGGCGTCGCTCACGTCTTTAACCGGTCGAAAGTGATGCCGCAGGGTTGACTCCCCGACCGCTCTCTGCCTAATGTGTAGGTACATCGTGTACGTATTCATCAGAGTGTAGACACTTCGCGGGCACCGCAGCCCCAGACTCGAGGAGATTCGCCATGGCAGCCGAATCGCAGTTCAGATCGCACGTCCCGCTGTTCGACGGGATGAACCGGATTCCCGGCGGGCTCATGCTCATCCCGCTGATCGTTGGATCCATCGTCGGCACCTTCGCCCCGGGCTTCCTCGGCCTCGGGAACTTCACGACGGCGCTATTCCGTGACAGTGCACTTCCCCTCATCGGCGTCCTGATCTTCGCAACGGGGATGCAGATCACCCTGCGTACCTCCGGGCCGGTGCTCGCGACTTCCGGTGTGCTCCTGCTGACGAAGTCGATCATTCCCGCCGGTCTGGTCGTGCTCCTCGGTCAGTTCGTCGGCAAGGAAGGAATTCTCGGCGTATCGATCCTGGCGTTGCTGGTGAGTATGGATAACAGCAATGGCGGTATTTGGCTGGCGTTCACGGGCAAGTACGGGCGAAAGCAGGATCGGGGTGCGTACATCGCCTCGGCGGTGAATGACGGTCCGTTCTTCTCACTGTTGTTCCTCGGGGTGGCCGGTCTCGCCGACATCCCCTTCACCCTCCTGCTCGCCGCAGTGATCCCGCTCTTGCTCGGCGTGATCATCGGAAACCTCGACGCCAGGTGGACCGAAGTCATGCGCCCGATCCCGAACATGGTCATCCCCTTCTTCGCGTTCGCGCTTGGCACGGGCATCAACCTCGGCAACGTCGTCACCGGTGGTCTCACCGGCATCGTCGTCGGCATAGTCGGCACCCTCTTCACGGGCACGCTCGCCTACTTCGGCTTCCGCTTCCTTCTGCGTCGCGGTAAGGAATCGGGCATCGGTATCGCCGCCGCCACGACCGCTGGGAATGCCATCGCCACTCCCGCCATCGTCGGAATGGCCGACCCGAGCTTTGCCCCGTTCGTCGAGGTCGCCACGGCGCAGGTGGCGGCCGCTGTGCTCGTGTCGGCCGTACTCGCGCCGCTGCTGGCTGGCTGGGTCCTCAAGCGCGAGGGGGGTATGAAGGTCATCGCCGCCGACCTCGCCACAGAGGAGGCCGAGAGCGACCAACGCGATCGCGCCGTCGCCGCAGCGACACCCGACGCCCATCCCCGCGGCAATGGATTCTCTTGATGCGTACGACTCCCGTCGTGTCTGTGCCGCAGAATGAGGCCGTGACCTCGCTTTCTGCCGGAATCGTTGCTGACGACCTCACCGGGGCTGGCGACTCCGCAGTTCAGTTCTCCTCCCTCGGCTGGCAGACGCGGCTCTCGCTCGGCGATCCCTCCGGGATCACGGCGACACCCGGATCGGTAGTCGCGGTGGTCACGGACTCCCGTGCCATGCAAGCGGACGCGGCGCGAGTCTGCACCGCAGACGCCGTGAGAGCCCTGATGGGTGCGGGCATCGACCGTCTCTTCGTCAAGATCGACTCAACCATGCGCGGCTCGGTCGATAGCCAGGTGCGTGGCGCCCTCGATGCCTGGACGAATCGGCATCCCGACTGCATCGCCGTCGTCTGCCCCGCCTATCCGGGGATGGGGCGAACAGTGGAGAGCGGCCTCCTCCTCGTGGACGGCGCGGGGGTCGAGACGACTTCCGTCGGCCGTGACCCGGTAACCCCTGTGGTCACGAGTGCACTCGCCGAGCTTCTTCCCGGCGCCGTCGCCGTGCAGCGCGCGAAGGGGGAGGCCTCGCAGCTGGCCCTTCTCATCTCCTCCGTCGAAGCGCGCGTGGTCACCGTCGACGCGTCGACCGATGCTGACCTCGCCCTGCTCGCCGAGGCCATCGAGCTGTTGGGGGCGCGGGCAGTTCCGGTCGGCTCGGCCGGCCTTGCTACCCAGCTGTCGAAGGTGTGGAGAAGGGGAGAGGCGGATGCAGACCGCGCGGTGGCGTCGGCCTCGCGGGCATGCGCCGGTCCGGCCGTTGTCGTGATCAGCTCGCTGCATGATGTCTCTCGGGCCCAGCACGCGCACCTGCTCGAAACCTCACGCGGCGTGCTCTCCCTCACCCCGGGACTCGAGGACATACTCAGCCCCGACGGCGATGACGGCATGAGGGCGTGGATTCAGTCGAACGTGAGCCGCGAAACGTCTGCTGCGGTAGTCGTTATCCTCAGCCCACCCGCCCAGGCGAAACAGTCGGAACTCGCTCCGGTGCGCATCGCGGCGGCGCTCGCCGCGATCACCGACGCCGTCGTGACCCGCATCGGTGCCGGATCGCTTGTGCTGATGGGCGGCGAAGGCGCCCGCGCGGTGCTCGGCCGTTTCGATGCCGAATCCCTGATCGTCACCCGCGCGATCGGGGAGGGCACCCCTGTCTCCGTCATCGACGGGGGGCGCCTGCACGGTCTCACTGTCGTGACCAAGGCGGGCGGATTCGGCTCGACATCCGCTCTCACAGATCTTCTTCCCGAACTGCTCGAACAATCAACGCAAGGAGCATCGTCATGACTCTTCCCCGCCTCGCCCTCACCCTCGGAGACGTCGCCGGAATCGGCCCCGAGATCACCGCGAAGACCCTTCTCGGGCACGATGACCTCCGCTCCAAGTGCATCCCCGTCGTGATCGGCGATGAAGCGGCCATGCGTCGAGGTGTCGTCAATGTGGGCGGTGACCCCGAAAAGGTCGTCGTCATCAACGCGGTCTCCGAGGCGCTCAATCTCCCGGGCACGATCGAACTCATCCAGACCGGCCCTTCTCTCGCAGATGTTGCGCTCGGCGAACTCAGCCCGGTCGCCGGCGACGGCTCCTACCGCTTCGTCGTCGAGGCCTGCCGGCTTGCTCGCGAAGGGCAGGTCGACGGTATCGTCACAGCGCCCCTGAATAAGGCGGCAATGCACGCCGGCGGGCACAACTGGCCCGGGCACACGGAACTGCTTGCCCATGAGTTCGGTGTGCAGAACTTCTCACTTGTGCTCTCGGCAGGCGAGCTGTATTTCTTCCACCTCACCACTCACGTGTCGATGCGCACCGCAATCGAGAACATCACGGTGGAACGGACCCTCAACGTGCTCGAGCTCGCTGGTGCCTTCGCGAAGTCGATGGGGACCCCGGATGAGCTCATCGGCCTGGCAGGACTGAATCCACATGCCGGTGAGAATCGGCTCTTCGGTGACGAAGACGCCGACATCCTGGCCCCCGCCGTCGCCACCGCTCGCGAACGCGGACTCAACGCCGTCGGCCCCCTGCCCGGGGACGCACTCATCCCCGCGGCCGTCCGGGGCAAATACAAGCTCGTCGTCGTCTGCTACCACGACCAGGGGCACGCCCCCTTCAAGGCTGTCTACGGGGACGACGGGGTGAACATCACCGTCGGGCTCCCGGTAGTGCGTGTATCGGTCGACCACGGAACGGCATTCGACATCGCGGGCAAGGGAATCGCCCGCGAGGCCAGTCTTGTACTGTCGTTGGAGCGAGCAGCTCAGCTGGCGCCCGGGTGGGACCACGTCTGGCGCACCGCGCAGAAGATGGACGTTCCCGCCTAAGGAGTGTGTGCATGTGGCTTGACGAGCTCGCGGATGACGCGGTCGACCCGACTCGCAAATTGCCGCTGCACGCGCAGTTGAGCGCTGTGCTGCGATCTCGCATCACCGATGGATCGCTGCCTGCCGGTTCGATGCTGCCGACCGAGGCGGAGCTCTCGGAGAAGTTCGGGATCTCCCGCTCTGTCGTTCGTCAAGCGCTGCTCGCCCTCACGGGCGACGGCCTGGTCTTGCGCGGACGCGGACGCGGCAGTGTCGTCGCCCCGCTCGGGGAGCACCACCGCCTGGTTCAGCGGATGTCTGGACTCTCGACGCAACTCGACGAAGTCACTACCGATGTGCTGTCCCTCTCCCCTGAGCGGGACGCCCTCGCAGAGTCAACGCTCGGAGTCCGCGATGTCGTCGCTTTGCGCCGTCTGCGGTCAGCCGCCGGCTCACCAATCGCGCTCATCCACACGTGGCTGCCCGCTGCCCTTGCGCTGTCGCCGCAGGAGCTCACCAACGCATCGCTGCATTCACTGCTGCGACGTAAGCACGGAATATCGATCCTGACGGGCCGACGGCAGGTACGCGCGGTCGCAGCGTCCCCGTCCCAAGCGGGAAGCCTGCAGGTGCCGGTTGGGTCGCCGTTGCTGCTTCTCGAAGGCACCAGCTTCGATGCGGCGGGCCTCCCGGTCGAGATGTTCCGCACCTGGCATCGGGCCGACAAGGTCGTGTTCGACCTCGATGTGGTTAAAAGCGATATCGCGGAGCCTTCGCCGATGAAAGGTTCTCCCCAGCCCCAGCCCCAGCCCCAGCCCCAGCCCCAGCAGGGCACGGCGTCGAATCTGGGCGTCGCCGACCGCGCCCGCGCGCTAGCGCACGAACTCCAGGCTCTCGCCGAGGAATTGGGTTAGCACGCACCCGGCATTTCCCCGGGCGATCAACCAGCGGAGAGCCTCAGCCGGTCGCACAGCTCGGTGAGTGTCTCGAGCTCCGTCACGCTGAGGCTGCCACCGACCCGCTCGGCGATGGATTCGATGTGGCTGCGCGCCACCCGCCGGAAGAGATCGAATCCGGCCGGGGTGAGAGCAACGTTCACCCCGCGCGCATCATCCTGGTCGTGGGTCTTCGCGAGGAGTCCGCGCGCGGTCAGCCGATCGACGAGACGGCTCACACTCGGCTGGGTGAGCAGCAGGTGGCGGTTGAGATCTTTCATGCGCAACTGCTGGCCCGGCTGGCGGGACAGGTTGAACAACACGTCGTACTCGTTGAGCGAGAGCTCCCCGCTGGGGAACTCTGCGTTCAGGTAGCGCATCACCGACACCTGGGCCCGGAACAGGGCTTCCCAGGCGGTGACCGCTGTCGTCTTGTCGCTCACGGGTCTCCTCTCAACCCGAGTGCAACTCTACGGAAGCGCAGAGCCGATGATGGGGAGGCGGAGGCGCGAATCGGGCCTTAAACAGGATTGAGGGTCGGTTTCAGAGGCGAGAAACCGACCCTCTCCCTTGCACCAAGAGTGTCCTGCAATCACATTCCGCAGAAGCTGCCACAGCAAACAACTTCTGCTCTTGAACTGTATAACAGCGCGGTAACGAAGCGCTAGTTATCGAACCGTTATTTTTCTGGGAGATTGCCAAGTCGCCCCGCTGCCTGCCGGTCGCGGCGCCGATCACTCGGCGCCCCGCGAACTCGAATCCCCCGGCGGGTAGGGTGCAATGGATCGCCGCGCCACACGCAGCCCCCGAAGGAGTCCTCTCGTGCCCACAACAGTGACCGGAGTCATTGCCCGATCCCCGGGTGCGCCCGTCGAACTCGTCGGCATCATCGTCCCCGATCCCGGGCCGGGCGAAGCCGTCGTCGACATCGAGACCTGCGGGGTGTGCCACACCGACTACCACTACCGCGAGGGCGGAATCAGCGACGACTTCCCCTTCCTGCTCGGACACGAGGCCGCCGGCACGGTCAGCGCCATCGGTGAGGGTGTCACGAACGTGAAGGTGGGCGATTTCGTCGTGCTCAACTGGCGCGCGGTCTGCGGCGAGTGCCGCGCGTGCGTGCGCGCCGAACCCTGGTACTGCTTCAACACCTTCAATGCGAGCCAGAAGATGACCCTCGAGGACGGCACCGAGCTCAGCCCGGCGCTGGGCATCGGTGCGTTCGCCGAGAAGACCCTCGTGCATGCGAAACAGTGCACGAAGGTGAACCCGCAAGCCGATGCCGCCGCGGTCGGCCTGCTCGGCTGCGGAATCATGGCCGGCCTCGGCGCCGCCATGAACACCGGCAATGTCGGACGCGGTGACTCGGTAGCCGTGATCGGCTGCGGCGGTGTCGGCACCGCCGCGATCGTCGGTGCACGACTGGCCGGCGCGAGCACCATCATCGGCATCGACCGCGATCCCCAGAAGCTCGTCACGGCGCAGAGACTCGGTGCAACCCGGGTGATCGACTCGAGCGGGCTCGACGAGAGCGGCGTCGTCGCCGCGGTGCAGGCGCTCACCGACGGCTTCGGCGCCGATGTCGTGATCGACGCCGTCGGGCGCCCCGAGACGTGGCGCCAGGCGTTCTACGCCCGCGATCTGGCCGGCACCGTCGTGCTGGTCGGCGTGCCCACCCCCGACATGATGCTCGAGATCCCCCTGCTCGACGTGTTCGGTCGCGGCGGCTCTCTCAAGTCCAGCTGGTACGGCGACTGCCTGCCCGAACGCGATTTCCCCATGCTCACCGAGCTCTTCCTTCAGGGCCGCCTGCCGCTCGATGAATTCGTTACCGAGCGCATCGGCATCCGGGATATCGAGCGGGCCTTCACCACGATGGCCAGCGGCGACGTGCTGCGCTCCGTGGTGGTGATGTAGTGGCCGCTCACATCGAGAACCTGGTGACGAGCGGCACCTTCAGCCTCGACGGGGGCACCTGGGAGGTCGACAACAACGTCTGGATCGTCGGAGACGACACGGAGTGCATCGTCATCGATGCTGCCCATGATGCCGGCGCGATCCTCGCGGCACTCGGTCAGCGCACGCTGAAAGCCATCGTGCTCACTCACGCTCATGACGACCACATCGACGCGGTGGCTGCGGTGCGGTCCGCCACGGGCGCCCCGGTTCTGCTCAACGCCGGTGACCGGATGCTCTGGGATGTGGTCTACCCCGATATCGCTCCGAGCGCGGGCCTGGTCGACGGCCAGCTCATCAGTATCGCCGGAGTCGAACTCGAGGTCTTGCAGACCCCGGGGCACTCGCCCGGCGCGGTCTGTTTCTTCGCTCCGCAGCTCGGCGCGGTCTTCAGCGGCGACACCCTGTTCAAGGGTGGGCCGGGGGCGACCGGCCGCTCCTACAGCGACTTCGGCACGATCATCGAGTCGATCTCCACGAAACTGCTCACCCTCCCGCCCGACACCGTTGTGCTCACCGGGCATGGTGAATCGACCACGATCGGCGCGGAGGCGCCCCAACTCGAGGAGTGGATCGCGCGCGGCCACTGAGGTCGGCTCCGGCGCACTGGGCGACCGCCCTGGCCGGGACGAGCAGAGGCCTGCTACCGTGGCGCGATGGACACCGCCAATCCCGCGCTGCCGGCGAGGGACTTCGCGGAGAGCGCCGCGTTCTACGCCCTCCTCGGCTTCGAAGCGGCCTTCCGCAGCGACTCCTGGATGATCCTGCGCCGGGGCACCGTGCACCTCGAGTTCTTCCCCCACCCCGACTCTCTCCACCGCGCCTCGACCCATCCGGTCTGACCATCGCCGCCCTCATCGACCCGGACGGAACCCTGCTGCACCTGGTGCAGAACTGAGGTCTTCCGCCTAGGTGCCCTCGCTAGCTCAGCTCGAGATGTTCTTGCGCCGGAACCACCAGACCGCGACCGTGGTGAAGATGAGCGCGTAGATGAGCGCGGAGAGCACCGAGTCGACGACGGGTCCGTAGTCGATGCGCGCCGCGAAGAACTCGCGGAAGGCGTCGGTGTTCCAGGTCGGCAGATAGTTGCGCACGATGCCGAGATCGGGGATGCGTTCGAGGATGCTCGACAGGATCGACGTGATCACCACCCCACCCGCCGCCGCGAGCGGCGCCTCCGCCAGCACCGTGAACATCGTGCCGAGCGCGGCAGCCCACGATAGGTGGAGGCAGATGACCGCCACGGCGGCGAGGATTCGCAGAAGCGACTCCCCCATGCCCAGCTGGGGCCCGACCGGGATCTGGATGCCCCCGCTGCCGTAGGAGATCGTGCCGACCAGCAGCGACATCCCGGTGAGCAGGAGGATGCCGACCACGAGCACCGTCGACGCCACGAGCACTTTGACGAACAGCAGGCGGGTTCGGCCGACCGGGATGGTGAGGAGGTACTTGAGAGTCGACCGGGATGCCTCGCCTGCGATCATGTCGCCGAACAGAAGCGCGACGACGAGCGTCAGAAGGAAACCCGCGGTGATCACGAGAATGAAGGCCGTGAAGGTCGTGCCACTGGCCTGCGCGAACGCCGCGAGATCCGTGCGCCCGGCCGCGGGCCCACCCGCTCCGCCGATGAGGAAGGCGAGCCGCACGACGATGGGCAGTACGCCGAAGATGATGAGCACCACCCGCACGCGCCACTGACTGATCTGCCGGGAGAACTCGACTCGGATCGGCAGGGTGCGCCTCAGTGTGTCGGCGCTCTCCCGAATGGGTCCGGGAGTCCAGGGTGCAGTCAGGGCCATCAGACGATCCCTTCGGAGCCGACCATCGCGAGGAACGTCTCCTCGAGATGCCGGCCGCGCGTGACGGAGCGGATGCCGACACCGGCAGCGGCGATCGCGGCGACGACGGACTCGGCGCTGTGCTGCGAGGGAACCACGCGGAGGGTGCCCCCGGCGAGGATCGAGGCCTCCACCCCGTCGAGCCCGAGCAGCGCGGTGACGGCGGCGTCGACATCCGTCACTTCGAGAGTGAGCTCGTTGTTCTCGCCGGCCAGCTCGGCGACGGGGCCGGCGGCGATGAGGCGCCCGCGCGCCATCACCACGACGTCGGAGCAGGTCTGTTCGACCTCGCCGAGAAGGTGCGACGACACGATCACCGTGCGGCCGGTCTCCGCGTAGCGACGGAGCACTCCGCGGAGAGCAAAGATCTGGGGCGGATCGAGTCCGTTGGTCGGCTCGTCGAGGATGAGGAGTTCGGGCATCCCGAGCATCGCCTGCGCGATCGCGAGCCGCTGTTTCATGCCCTGGCTGTAGCCGCCCACGCGTCGATTGACCGCGGTGCCGAGGTCGGCGATCGCGAGGGCCTCATCGAGTCGGGCCTCGGAGCGGGGGCGCCCCGAGGCCGCCCAGAAGAGCTGGAGGTTTCGGCGGCCGGAGAGGTGGGAGAGAAAGCCGGGGCCTTCGATGAAACAGCCGACCCTGGTGAGCACGCGGGAGCCCGGCGACACCCTCTCGCCGAAGATCTCGATCTCGCCGGCGTCCGGCCGCAGCAGTCCGGTGACCATGCGAAGCGCGGTCGTCTTGCCCGCCCCGTTCGGCCCGAGCAGACCGAGCACCTGGCCGCGTTCGACGGTGAACGTGAGGTCGTCGACCGCGCGGAATCCGGCGCGATAGTCCTTGGTGAGTCCGCGGATGACGAGCGGCGGCGCGTCCTCCGCTCGCGACCCAGCGGTCACTGGAGTGGGCACGGCCCGATCCCGACGCCGATCGGCCAGAGCCGCGATCACCGCGAGGATCAGCCCAAGCAGCACCACGATCGGGATGCCGATGAGGGCCGCCGTCGACGGAGCGCCGCCGCCGACGGCGGGAGCGGTCGCGGCGACGGTCGGCAGCGAGAGCGTGCCCTCGGTGTTGACCACGAAGGACGCGGCGGCCGGGGAGCCCTGGTAGCCCGCATCCGTCGTGCGCAGCGAGATCGCGACCGTGTCGCCTTTCTCGAATTGCCAGGTCGTGGCGGGAAGGCGCACCTGCACCCGGGTCGCCGAACCGTCCGCGGGGAGGGACACGTGGATCGGCGCGACCCCACCGCCGACGGCCAGGTCGGAGCCCCCCGACGAGACCCTCAGCTGGGCGAAGAGCAGCACCTCGACCGGGGCGGCGGCGGGCACGGGATCCCGATCCCGGAAACGGGGGAGCCGCACATCCACGGTCACAGTGGGAGAGCCGGCGAGCACGAAGGGGGCGCTGATCGCTCCGGTGGAGAATTTCGCCTGTTGCGCCGGCTGCACCGCCGTGCCGGCGATGCCACTGCCGATGCCGCCGACGACCGAGTCGACCGAGCCGATGCCGGGAAGCGAAGAGATCGTCGCAGGCAGGCCTCCGGGCGGATTGATGACGATGCCGAACCGACCCTTCAGCGGCAGCGTCCTCGTGCTGGTGCCATCGAGCCCGGGGTAGCGTGCCGCCACGCGGGTCTCGGCGAAGCCGCGGGCCGAGGCGGGCACCGTGAATGAGAAGGTCTCCGAAGCGGAGCGGGAGGATGACCCGCCCCGCAGGTGGGCGGAAAGCCATTCGTCGACGGCAGAAGTGGTGCCGGCGATCTGTCCCCCGTCGTGCCCTCCCGCGAACCAGGAGACCTGGACCTCTGCGCCCGCAGCCGCGATCTGGCGCGCATTCGCATCCGCCTGGTCGAAGCCGAAGAGCGTGTCCTGTCTGCCCTGCAGCAGCAGGGTTGGCGCGGTCATCCCGCTGAGAACCGAGGCGGGGGAGGATGCCTCGAGCAGCGTGCGATCGGTGGCATCGAGCTGCCCGCCGGCCACGAGCTTGGTGTAGAGCGTGCAGAGCTCGGCGGTGAACCTCCCGCAGGCTCCTTCGAAGGGTGACGCGGCGGCACCGAAGAGCTGGGTGGCCCACGCCTGCTTGAACACCCCGGGCGCCGCGCTGTCCGCCTGCGGAACGAGAGCCTGCGCGAGGTCGTTCCAGGTGATGGCCGCGACCACCGTGTCGACACGGGGGTCCGTGGCACCGAGCATCAGGGCGAGCGCGCCGCCGTAAGACGCGCCGACCACACCGACCACCGGGTCGCCGTTGCGCTTCTCGACCTCGGGACGGCTGGCGAGCACATCGACCAGTCGCTTCGCGTCGGCGACCTCGTAGTCGAGCGCGTCGAGCGAGATCCGGCCGCCGGAGCGGCCGAAGCCCCGGGCGGAGTAGGCCATCACGACGTAGCCTTCGCGGCGTAGGCGCTCCGCATCTTTGGCGAGGGAGCGTTTGGACCCACCGAACCCGTGAGCCAGAAGCACTGCGGGGGAGGGGCGCGATGCCGCGGGCAGATACAGGTCGACGTCGATGCCGACAGTCGCGGTCGACCCTGGTGCTGACGGCACGGCGACCTTGAAGCTCTCTGATGCACCTTTCGGCTGCGCTGCCGCCGCGACGGGCACGGCCCCGCCGATCGAGAGGATGAAAAGCAGCGCCGCTCCGATCGCCATTCGCCACCCGCGGGAGTGGGATCGGCTCATGGATTCGTCCTTCGGACATCGGGTGACGACGAAAAACTGAGCATACGTGATCACGCTCGAGATTGGGCTTGCAGTCTGTTTACCTTCATGCGCGACAATGAGGCCATGTCCAAGAAAATCGATGCATCGCTGAAGGACCTCATCAAGGCCCTGCGCAAGCACGCTGAGGCCGTTGGCGGCAGCCGTGTCTCCCTCAAGAAGTCACAGCGGGCGGCGGCGAAACTGCAGTCCACCGCCTCGGCCTACGCGGCGGCGGTGTACGCCAAGACCGGTCTGGACAGCCCGTTCAACGACGTCACGAGTCCCGGGCTCGAGAACGTGACGCTCAATTCCCTGCTCGCCGAGCGCGACGCCCTGGCCAGCCACTCGAAGAAGACCGAATCGGACGCCGCGTCACCCGCGCTCTGAACCCTTAGAACAGATCCGGGCTCGGGGTGCTGGTGTGGCGGATGGATACATCCGCGTGCCGATCGAAACGGTAGCCGACGCCGCGCACGGTGCGCACGATGTCTTCATACGATCCGAGCTTCGAACGCAGGCGCCGCACGTGTACGTCGATCGTGCGCTCGTTGGGGGCGTCGTCGTCACCAGCGGACCACAGTGACGAGATGAGTTCGGCCCGATCGATGGTGCGTCCCTCGCGCAGCACGAGGTACTGCAGCAGCTCGAACTCCTTGTAGGTGAGGGCGGCGGTCTCGTCATCCAGCACGACACGCTTACGGGACAGGTCGACCACGACGCCGCCACGCGGCTTCTCCTCCTCGGGCTGCTGGCGGTGCTTCGCCAGGGCAGAAGGGTCTTGCAGTGCGAGCCGGACTACCTCGACGTCACGACCGCCGGCGCCCTGAGGGGCGAGGGCGACCGCCGCATAGGTCTCCGAGGCTGGCACGAGTTGCTTGGTGAGGGCTCGCAACGCCTCGACTATCGATCCGAGGTCGGTTCCGGCGGCGGCGGCCTTCAGTTCGTCGACGCCGACGTACAGCACGAAGCCACGGGCCTCTGTGCCTCCGGGAACGGCCCGGATGCGCGCGGGCGCCTCGGTGGGCGGAGTGCTTTCGGGTGCGGGCTCGACCGGCGCGAGGCGACGGGCGGTGGAGGGGCGAACGCGATCGATGGTTGCAAGAGACATGTGTCGAGAATCCTTGAGAGGGGTGAAGGGCCTCTAATGATGAGGGTGTGATCCTTCGGGATACTTCAGGTGGTGCGGTGCAGGATGCCGCTCGTTATGAGGGGCGGACACCCGGGGACTCTCGACTCGTCACGAGTGGAATCCGACTCAGGAGTGGACCGTTAGGCACACATTCGACACAGCACGCTCTGCGTTCCGGATGCCGCGGGGGCGATCGGAGCAGGCGTGGAAACAGTCATGACACAACTATCTTGCAGCCGCCGGCATAAAGTCAAGCCAGCGCGCAGGATCCGCGCCTAGACCAGCCCGTAGAGGCGATCTCCTGCGTCTCCGAGCCCGGGGACGATGTATCCCACCTCGTTGAGCTTCTCGTCGACGGCGCCGAGCACGATGGTCACCTCGCGACCTTCCATCGCTGCCTCGACGGCGGCGAGACCTTCGGGAGCCGCGATGAGGCAGACGGCCGTGACATCCACCGCACCGCGGGCGAGCAGGAAGTCGATGGCCGCGATGAGGGAACCCCCGGTGGCCAGCATCGGATCGAGCACGAAGCATTGCCGGTTGGACAGATCGTCGGGCAGGCGTTCGGCGTAGGTGGTGGGCTGCAGCGTCTCTTCGTCGCGCACCATCCCGAGGAAGCCGACCTCGGCCGTGGGGATGAGCTTGACCATGCCTTCGAGCATGCCGAGTCCGGCGCGGAGGATCGGCACGACGAGGGGGCGCGGCTGGCTGATGGCGAGGCCGGTGGCGGTGGCCACGGGTGTCTGCACGGTGACGGTCTCCACTCGCACGTTGCGGGTCGCCTCATAGGCCAGCAGTGTCATCAGCTCTTCCGCCAGGGCGCGAAAGGTCGGCGAGGGCGTGTTCTTGTCACGCAGCACGGTGAGCTTGTGAGTGATGAGCGGGTGGTCGGCTACGTGGACTCGCATAGGCTCAATCTAGCCGAGAGGAGGGGGCGAGTTGACAGTCGTACCGCCGCTCTACGCCCAGCGGATGCTCGAGGCCGTCGCGAGCGCGAAGCTGGCCCTCGGGCACGCCGATGTTCCTGTTGCCGCCCTTGTGCTCGACGCCTCCGGCACCGTGATCGGGGCGGGACGCAATGAGCGCGAGCTTCGCCAGGACCCGACTGCTCACGCCGAGATCCTCGCGCTGCGGGCCGCCGCGGCAGCCACCGGCGACTGGCATCTCACCGACACGACCCTCGTCGTCACCCTCGAGCCCTGCGCGATGTGTGCCGGGGCAATTCTGGCCGCGAGGGTGCCCGTCGTGGTCTTCGGTGCCTGGGACGCCAAGGCCGGTGCGGCCGGCTCCGTCTACGACCTGCTGCGAGACCGGCGGATGCCGCACCGCGTAGAGGTCTACGCGGGTGTCGAGGAGGCGGAGTGTGCCGCCCTGCTGCTCGACTTCTTCGGGAAGCGGCGCGGCTGAGCGAGGCCGCACGCGATTGAACGGCGTTCACGTCCTCGCGCGCCGGGCTCCCGATGATAGGCGACGACAGGGATACAAGACGGCCAGAAGGTGGCCAGAAGCCCCGCTAGAGTGCCCCGAGCCATTCGCTGAACATCGCGACGGACGCCGCCTCCATCGCGGGTCCGTTGGCGATGGCGTCCCGCCGCAGGTCGTCGGGCTCGATGTCCAGCGCTGCGAGTTCGTCGAGACCGCCGGTGATCCACGCCTCATACATGTCGGCCGTGAGTTCGGGGTGGAATTGCACGGCGAGTGCGTAGTCCCCGAGCGCGAAGGCCTCGTTGCTGTAGGCCCCGGAGCTGGCCAGCCGGATGGCCCCGCTCGGAAGTCCGAAGGTGTCGCTGTGCCACTGCATCATCGGCACGCCGGCGACGTGGCGAAGCGGCGAGTCGAGCCCGGCCTCGGTCGGGGTCACCTCGCGGAAGCCGATCTCCACGGTCTTGCCCCGGCGCACGGTCTCCCCGAGTGCCTCCGCGATGAGCTGAGCCCCCAGGCAGATGCCGAGGGTCGGTCGCTCGGCGGCGAGCCGGTCGCGCAGGTAGTCGAGTTCGCCGACGAGGAAGGGGTTCGCCTCTTTCTCGTAGACGCCCATGTCGCCGCCGAGCACGACGACGAGGTCGGGATCCGGGTGGTCGACGGGCGATTCCACCGTGACATCCACGTAGCGGACGTCGTAGCCGTGACCGATGAGCACCGCTTCCAGATTGCCGAGGTGGGCGATGTCCAGGTGTCGAAGCACCAGCGCGACAGGCATGGTCAGTCCGCCGCTCTGATGATGATGGCCTCGGTCGAGGGATTGCCCTCGCCTGGTGCGACATAGACATCGGGCTCGATGTAGATCACCCGGGCGATGGGAACCTCGGCGCGCACCCGCGCCTCGAGATTGTTGATCGCGGCGGCGACCTCGGCCAGTTTCATCTTGGTGGGGAACGCGACCTTCGCCGCGACCAGCAGCTCATCCGGTCCGAGGTAGAGCGTCTTCATGTGGATGAGGGACTCGACGTCCGAGTCGGCGTTGATCGCATCGCGAATGCGCACGGTGTCGTCGGCTGACGCGCCCTCGCCCACCAGCAGGCTCTTGGTCTCGATGCCGAGCACGATAGCCACGAGCACGAGCAGCACCCCGATGAAGATGGTGCCGATGGCATCCCACACCCCGTCGCCGGTGATGATCGTCAGCACAACGCCGACGAGGGCGAACAACAGTCCCGTGAGGGCGGCGACGTCCTCGAGCAGCACTACCGGCAGCTCCGGTGCCTTGGCGTGCCGGATGAACGCGAACCAACTGTCCTTGCCTCGAATGTGGTTGGACTCCCGCACGGCGGTGCGCAGCGAGAAGCCTTCGAGCAGCATCGCGATGAGCAGCACCGCGATGGGGATCCAGGCATTCTCGAGCGGATGCGGGTGCTGGATCTTGTTGATGCCCTCGTACAGCGAGAAGACCCCTCCGACGCTGAACAGGATGATCGAGACCACGAAGGCGTAGACGTAGCGCTCGCGTCCGAAGCCGAACGGATGCTCGGCATCCGCCTGCTTCTTCGCGACCGAACCACCGCGCAGGAGCAGAAGCTGGTTGCCGGTGTCGGCGAGCGAATGCACGCCCTCGCCGAGCATCGAGCTCGACCCGGAAACTCCCCACGCGATGAACTTGGCCACGGCGATGCCGAGGTTCGCGGACATCGCCGCGATGATCGCGCGTTTGCTGCCTTCGGTGCTCATGCGGTCAATCCTAGGATGAGGTGATGAGCACCCTTCCGTCCATCGCCATTCTCGGAGCCGGTTCGATGGGGGGAGCGATCCTCAGCGGACTCCTCGCACCGTCGATCACCGTCGAGGACGGCATCCGTGTCACCAATCGCACCGAGGCCAAGGCCGCTGCCCTGCGGTCGGAGGCCGTCACCTCCTTCGCCCTCGAAGTCGATCCGACCGCGAATGTGACAGCGGTGACCGGGGCGCGAATCGTGCTCGTCGGGGTCAAGCCGGCGATGGTGCCCGACCTGCTGCGTGAGATCGCTCCCGCGCTCGCCGAGGACGCCATCGTCGTGAGCGTGGCTGCGGGAGTGACGACGGCCACGATGGAGGCTCTGGTGTCGCAGGTGGTGCTTCGGGCGATGCCCAACACGCCCGCGCTCGTCGGCAGAGGGGTCACCGGCGTCAGCGCCGGTTCGCGCGCGACGCCGGAGGATGTGGCGCTCGCGCTCACGCTGTTCGACACGGTCGGGCAGGTGCTCGAGATCCCCGAGTCCAAGATCGACGCGCTCAGCACGATCTCTGGATCCGGCCCCGCCTACGTCTTCTACCTGATCGAGCAGCTCACCAAGACTGCCGTGACGCTCGGATTCACCTGGCAGGAGGCCGCGACGATGGTGAACGGCACCTTCCTCGGCGCGGCGGAGCTTCTCGAGGCCTCCGGCGAGGACCCTTCAGAGCTTCGTCGCCGGGTCACCAGCCCGAAGGGCACGACCGAGCGAGCGATCTGGGAGCTGGAGAAGGCCGACCTGTCAGCGGTCTTCGACCGCGCGACTGCCGCGGCGCTCGCCCGCGCGCACGAGCTGGCGGCCCCGCCGGTCGGCTAGCGCCACTACTTCTCCAGGTTCGCGAATTTCTCGATATCGGCGGAGTTGCCGCTCACAATGATCAGGTCGTGGTCGGAGACCACCGTCTCCGCCGTGGCGTAGGTGAATTCCTGGCCGGGCGTCTTCACCCCGACGACGGTGATCCGGAACTTGCGGCGCACCCCCGACTCGGAAAGCGCCACACCGCGAATCGGCTTGGGCGGATGCATCTTCACCATCACGAAGTCGTCATCGAACTCGATGAAGTCGAGCATCCGTCCGGAGACGAGGTGCGCGGCCCGCTCACCGGCTTCGAGCTCGGGGAAGATCACGTGATTGGCCCCGATCCGCTCCAGGATCGTGCCGTGGGACTTGCTGATCGCCTTCGCCCAGATCTGGGGCACGCCGAGGTCAACGAGGTTCGCCGTGATCAGCACGCTGGCTTCGATGGATGACCCGACCGCGACGACCGCGATGGAGAAGTCCTGCGCTCCGATCTGCCGCAGGGCGTCGATGTTGCGCGCATCGGCCTGGACGGCGTGCGTCACGACCTCCGACCAGGTCTGCACGAGCTGCGGATCGGTGTCGATCACCAGCACATCGCGGTCGAGTCGGATCAGCTCGCCGGCCGCAGCCGTGCCGAACCGCCCGAGTCCGATCACGAGCACGGCGGCGTTGGCCGGAATGGAATCAACCGACAATGGGCCTCTCTTCCGCTCGGTGGAACAGCTGTCGTCGGGTGCTCGCGGCGAGGGCCGCGGCGAGTGTCACTGTACCAACGCGCCCGAGGAACATCGTGGCCGCGAGCACGTACTTCGCCGCGTCCGGGAGATTCTCGGTGAGGCCGGCGGAGAGCCCGCACGTCGCGAACGCCGAGATCACATCGAAGAGCACGAAGTCGAGACGCTCGCCGGTGAGCTGCAGAACGACGATCGTCGAGACGGCCACCGTGGTTGCTCCCCAGAGCACCACGCTCACGGCGATGCGCACGACATCGGTGGGGATGCGGCGTTCGAAGGCCTCGACCTCGCTGTTGCCTCTGGCTTCGGCGAAGGCCGCGAGGAACAGAACAGCGAGGGTCGTCACCTTGATGCCGCCGGCGGTGGAGGCCGAACCCCCGCCGATGAACATGAGCATGTCGGTGACGAGCAGGCTCGATCCATTCAGCTGGCTGATGTCGATGGTCGCGAAGCCGCCCGAACGGGTCATCACCGACAGGAAGAGAGACTGCAGCACTCGCTGACCGCCGTCGAGGCCACCGAAGGTGTGCGCATTGGCGAACTCGAGACCGAAATAGGCAAGCGCTCCGATCACGAGGAGGATTCCGCTCGTGACGAGGGTGAGCTTGGCGTGCAGGGACCAGCGCCGGGGCTTGCGCAGGCCGCGCGAGAGCACGTAGATCACGGGGAAGCCGATGCTGCCGAGCAGTACTCCGAGCATGAGCACCCCGAGGAACCAGAGGTCGTGGGCATACGGGGCGAGGCCTGTGGTGAGGGGAACGAAACCGGTGTTGGTGAAGGCCATCGCCGCGAAGTAGATCGACTGCCAGATCGCGTCGGGAAGGTCGACTCCGCCGAGAAGGATGCGAGGAAGGAGCGCGACGGCGATCACCGCTTCGATCACGAGAGTACTGATGGCGACGGTCGCGAGCAGTCCGCCGATCTCCCCCAGCCGCACCGCCTGGCCCTCTGCGATCGGGCCCCGCTGGATCCGCAGCGGATTGCTGTCACTCGCGACCATCAATTTCGCTTTCAGGCCCAGCTTGCGCGAGATGACGAGCCCAAGGATCGACGCGAGGGTCAGTGCCCCGACCCCGCCGATCTCCACACCGACGAGGATGACGCCGTTGCCGAAGGCGCTCCAGTTGGTCGCCATGTCAACCGTCGTGAGCCCCGTGACGCAGACGACCGATACCGCAGTGAAGAGGGCGTCGGCGAAGCTGGTTCCGGATGGCGCGGCCGTCGCCACCGGCAACGACAGCAGTGCGGTGAAGACGATGATCAAGCCGATGAACACGCCGACGGCGAACCGGGCCGGTGATGCCGACGCGAGATCTGTGAACGAATCCCGTGCCCGACCGAGCAACCCGGCGCGCACAAACGGTCTGGTGGCCATCAGTCCCCTCGCGACAGGTAGTCATGGTACCCCCGTGCCGTGCCGGGTAGCCTGTCGGAATGGCTGACATCTTTGACGTAGTTGCCGACGCGACCCGACGCGACCTCCTGCGCGTGCTGCTCGACCGATACACGGCATCCGACACCGCGCACGGACGAGCCAGTGCGGGAGAGATCAGTGTGGGCGAGATCGTCGAGAAGCTCGGGCTGAGCCAGCCGACCGTGTCGAAGCACCTCAAGGTGTTGCGGGATCACGACCTGGTGACGGTGCGCGAAGAAGGCCAGCATCGCTACTACAGCCTCGACACGAGCCCGCTCGAAGACCTCGAGGATTGGCTCATCCCCTTCTTGAGCGCGGACTTCGATGGAGGCATCGACGAGGGCTCGACCGTGTTCGCGGCGTGGTCGGGCGTGCAGGTGCCCGAGCCGTTCCGGCGTGCGGCGGAGACGCTGCAGCATCCGACGGATGCGGGCACCGCTCTGGGTCGCCGGGCGGCCGAAGCGAGCATCCGGCTGCAGGATGCCCAGCACGATCTCGAGCGCCGGGTGATCGAACCGATCAAGAAGAAGCTCGGCCGACAAGGCGATCGCTAGGCGGTTCGGCAGCCCCGCGCGGCGCGCCCGAACTGGGCTGTTGCCAGCGAGTCACATTAGCCCCTACAGTTACCGATTAGCACTCCAGTAACACAGGCGATCGAGTGTGTCTGTTCCCAATATCGCTGGAACCTAACAAGGGGCACCCGACATGGCACGCGATCTCTCCGAGGTGCGCTTTCTCACGGTGGCGGAAGTCGCCGACATGATGCGGGTGTCGAAGATGACGGTCTACCGTCTCGTGCACGCGGGCGAGCTGCCTGCGATCCGCTTCGGCCGCTCCTTCCGGGTGCCGGAGTCCGCGGTCGTCGCGGCCATCGACACGCCGATCTCCGACGTCGGTTAGCCCGCGCCGGTCCCCATTGCTGCGTCCGACCCCATCGGTGGGTCGACCGTGTCGCTGCGTCGACCCCGTCGGTGGGTCGATGGTGGACGCGGTCGATCCCGTGGCGGGGGATACGCCGGTTCGCGGCGGTCCCGTTGCGTCCGGGCGGGGGTTACGACTCCCTCCGCGAGGTGTTTTCCCCGCCGCGACGCCCGCGCCGGTCTCCATCGCTGCGTCCGACCCCATCGGTGGGTCGACCGTGTCGCTGCGTCCGACCCCGTCGGTGGGTCGATGGTGGACGCGGTCGATGCCGTGGCGGGGGATACGCCGGTTCGCGGCGGTCCGGCTGCGTCCCGGCGGGAGTTACGACTCCCTCCGCGATGTGTTTTCCCCGCCGCGACTCCCGCGCCGGGTATCGGATGCCCGCCGCGACTCCCGCGCCGGGTACCGGGCACCCGCCGCGACGCCGCCGGCGGACCACCGGATTCCCCGCCGGTTAGCACGTCGACAGCCGGACGGCTAAGATAGCCCGAGGCAATTTTTCCGTGGTTCTGATCGAACCCGGTCGTCTTCCGAACAACAGTTGAGGTCTTTATGGGTTCCGTAATCAAGAAGCGTCGCAAGCGCATGGCGAAGAAGAAGCACCGCAAGCTGCTTCGCAAGACTCGTCACCAGCGTCGCAACAAGAAGTAGCGTCGTGTGAGGGGCCGCGCCCCGTGCGTGACCCGACTACCGAGCGCCAGGCCTATCCGGCTTGGCGCTTTGTGTTTTCCGCGCGCACGGCGCGGCCCTCGCGACGAACCCGACGCACTGCGGCACGGATGCTCGCGGGGTCGAGGCGCATGATCGGCCAGTCGTGGGTGCGCGCGTGTGCGGCGAGCGCGGCATCCGGGTTCACGACTATGCGATTGCCCACCAGCTCGAGCAGGGGGATGTCGTTGCGGGAATCCGAATAGGCCCAGCAGTCCGCCAGATCCGCTCCGAGCGACGTCGCGAGTTCCTCGGCCGCGATCGCCTTGCGGGCGCCGTGCAGCACCGGACCATCGAATTCGCCGGTGAGTTTGCCATCCTGGGCCCTCAGCATCGTCCCGAGGGCGCCGGTGAGGCCGAGCCGACGGGCGATCACCGCAGCGATGTCGACGGGCGCGGCGGTGATCAGCCACACCTCGTGTCCTTTGCGGATATGCTCACGGGCGAGTTCGACCGTCTCCGGCCAGAGCCGCGACTCGATCTCACGCTCGTACACATCGTCGGCAAGCGTGGTGAGTTCGTCGGCGGGAAGCCCCTTCGCTAGCCCCAGGGCACGTTCCTGCGCGCTGGCGAAGTGCTTGACGTTCTCGCCGACCGTCACGAATCGCAGCTGGTGCCATCCAAAACTGAGCAGGTCGCGCACGCCGACATGGCCGCGCTTCCAGGCGGCGCGGCTCACGTGATACGCGCTGGCGCCGTGCAGCAGGGTGTTGTCGACGTCGAAGAACGCGACGATCGGGCGCGCGGACGCCGATTCGGGCTGTGAGGCTGGCATGTCGCACCATGCTACGCGGGAGTTCTGAGCCAATCGCCGCACGGCCTCGCGCAACGCCGATACTGTTGAATCGTGTCCACGGCAGCCATCACCCTCATCGGTAAACCGGGCTGTCACCTGTGCGATGTCGCTCGCGAGACGATCGGCACCGTCATCGGGCAACTCGAGGCTGACGCCTCTGCTCCCCTCATCACCCTGGAGGAGCTGTCGATCTTCGATGACGAGGCGCTGCTCGATCGCTATGCGGACGAGATCCCCGTCGTGTTGATCAACGGGCGCGTTCACAACATCTGGCGCGTGGATCCCGAGCGGTTGCGCGCCGCCCTACTGGAGGTCTAGAAGATGCTCAAACACGTCGTGTCCTGGAAGGTCGCGGATGCCGCGAGCCCCGAAGGCCAGGAGAAGATCGCCTCGATCGTCGCGGGCCTCGAGTCGCTCGTGGGGGTTGTGCCGTCGATCCGCGCGCTGAGCGTGGGGCCGACGGTGGTGACCAGCCCCGACCACTGGGATCTCGCCCTCATCGTGGACTTCGACGACGAGGTGGGCCTGGAGGCCTACCAGGTGCACCCGGAGCACCAGAAGGTCGGAGCCTTCATCCGCTCCCAGATCACGGCGCAGGCCTCTGTCGATTTCCTGGTCTGACGGCGACTTCCTGGTCTGACGGCCACTTCCTGGTCTGAGACCTCAGGCTCTAGCGGTTCTTGGCTGCGGCTTCCGCCTCGGCGCGAGAGTCGTAGACGGGCTCGTCTAGCACGTACACCAGGTCTTCGTTCGGAGCGACGAGCAGCAGGTCGGTCTCCTCGTCGGCGGCCTGGAAGTCGGCGGAGACCAGCAGCTCGTTGTTGAGATGCACCGTGAGGATGCCGCTTCCGGTCTCGAGCGACGCCACCTCGAGCGCGCTCACCGGCTTGCCGCCGGCCCGCTCCAGCAGCGCGGAGACCGCAGCGCCCACGCCCGTACCCGCCGCGAGGAACGCCTTCTCGTCGATGACGGTGTAGTCGTAGCGGGTGCGCACGGTGAAGGTGAGCTCCTCCGCGTCATTCTCTTCGTCTTCGTCCTCGTCGTCATAGAGATCGTCGAGCGCCTCGCCGTATGCACCGACCGCCTCCCAGAGCTCGCGGTCGACCTCGACCGCGTCATCGTCCTGGTCCGCGCCGGAGGCCAGGAGGGCGATATGGGTCTCGAGGATCGTCTGCAGGTCGCGGCCCGCTTCGATGGCGGCCTGGCGGGGGTCGGGGGCGTCGTTGTTCATGCAGGTCACGGTAGCAGGCACGCCCCCGCACAGCACGGATGCCCACGGCCTTAGCCGCGGGCATCCGCTATTAATCAGGCGTGGCGGTTACTCGATCTCGACGACCGGGGCGTCTGCCGCGTTCTTCTTGATCGACTCGATGCCGTTCTTCGCGCCGGCCTTGGAGGTGTAGCCCTCCGAGGACAGCGCGATGACCTCTCCGTTGCCGGCCTTGAGGCGGAAACGGTATTCGCCGCCCTTGTCGGTGTAGAGCTCGAACTTTCCAGCCATCAGGATGCCTGCTTTCTCGTCGGGACGGGCGACCTTGCCCGCGTCAGGAACAACTCTAGAGACGGGGTCGAATTCGGTCCAGAGTCGAATTCTCGCGCCGTCCTGGCCCGTCGCGCCGACCCGGCAGCCCCGAGGCGGTGGACCGGATCGGGGCGGCGCAGAGACGCTTCCCGCCGTCGTTCACGGGAATCCCGCAGCAGCGCAAAACGTAGACTGGGCCCGTGGCTGCATCCCTGATCCACCTCGTCCGGCACGGAGAGGTCTATAACCCGGAGGGCATCCTTTATGGGCGGCTGCCGGGCTACCACCTTTCGGAGCTCGGGCAGCGGATGGCGACGGCCGCAGCAGGACAGCTGGCCGGTCATCCGATCGCGGCGCTCTACGCCAGTCCGCTGCAGCGCGCGCAGGAATCCGCGGCGCCGTGGGCAGAGCGGTTCGGCCTCGACATCGTGACCGACGAGCGCCTGATCGAGCCGACCAACCGGTTCGAGGGCAAGAAGTTCGAGTTCGGCCCGGCGGTGCTCACCAAGCCGAGCATGTGGCGTTGGGTGATCAACCCCTGGAAGCCCAGCTGGGGCGAGCCCTACGTGAGCGTCATCGATCGGATGATGTCCGCGATCGGCGATGCGTGGGATGACGCGGACGGCGGCGAGGTCGTGATGGTGAGCCATCAGATGCCCATCGTGATGGTGCAGCGATTCGTCGCCCGGAAGCGGCCGTTCCACGACCCACGCGAACGACGCTGTCACCTGTCGAGCATCACGACGCTGCGCAAAGAGGGCGACTCCTTCGTCGAGGTGGGCTATCAGGACCCCGCGGCCGAGCTGTTGGCCGGATCGACAGACACGGGTGCGGTGTGAGAGCGCGCATCCCGGTGGTCGTGGCGCTCGTGGTCGCAGCCCTCGCTCTCAGCGGCTGCAGCTCCGACTCGCTCGCGAAGGACTACGGCAACGGTGGCGCAAACTACACTGACGACTCCGGGTTGCCCGTGCAGATCCCCGCCGCCAAACGCACGACACCGATCGACTTCACCGGCACCACCGTCGACGGCAAGACGCTCACCGTCTCCGATGACCGCGCCCCGGTTACCGTCGTCAACTTCTGGTACGCGAACTGCGCGCCGTGCCGGGCAGAGGCCCCTTTCCTGCAGGGGCTGTACGAGAAGTACCAGTCGGACGGCGTCAAGTTCATCGGCGTGAACATCTTCGACCAGTCGCCGGGCGCCCTCTCGTTCGAGAAGACCTACAAGATCACCTATCCCTCGGTGATGGATGTCGACAGCGGCGCCGCACGGATCGCCTTCGCCGGTGCCGTCGCCCCTACCGCCACCCCCACGACCTTCGTGCTGGATGCCAAGGGTCGCATCGCCGCCCGCATCGTCGGCCAGCTCGAGTCCCAGTCGATCCTCAACACCCTCATCTCCGACACGCTCGCCGAGAGCAAGTAGTGGACATCAGGGATCTGATTCTGGAGGGCAACCTCGGATTGGCGCTGCCCATCGCGCTGCTGGCCGGGCTCGTCGCCTTCGCCTCTCCGTGCGTTCTTCCGCTTCTGCCGGGCTACCTCGCCTACATCGGGGGATTCGCCGGCAGCGCGGAGAAGAACGTGCATGGCGCGCGGCAGCGCGGGCGCCTCCTGCTCGGCGTGGCGCTGTTCGTGCTCGGATTCAGCGTCGTCTTCATCACCCTCAACCTGATCGCGGCTGCCGCCGGGGCGCTGTTGATCCCCTGGCTCGGACTCATCACCCGCATCGCCGGGGTCTTCCTCATCCTGATGGGGCTCGTCTTCGTGGGGCAGTTCACCTTCCTCCAGCGTGAGTTCAAGCCCCGGTGGCGCACCACCACCGGACTCGCCGGCGCTCCACTGCTCGGTATCGTCTTCGGCCTCGGCTGGGTGCCGTGCATCGGACCGACCCTGGCCGCGGTGCTCTCGTTCAGCATGGGGAGCGGCAACGCTTGGCGCGGGGTGCTCCTCGGCGTCGTCTACTGCCTCGGCCTCGGCATCCCCTTCCTGCTCGTGGCGCTCGGCCTCGACTGGGTGACCGGCTCGGTGGCTTGGCTCAAGCGCCACATCCGTGTGATCAACATCATCGGCGGATCGCTGCTCATCCTGATCGGACTGCTCATGGTCTCCGGTCTGTGGCAGATCATCGTCAACCAGCTGCAGGGGGTGATCGTCGGAAATTATGAGTCGCCCCTCTGATCACATCGATTCCCCTGCCCCCGCCCCCCGCGACGGCATCACCCAGCCGAAGCTCGGCCCGATCGGGTACATCCGCTTCTTCTGGCGGCAGCTCACGAGCATGCGAACCGCGCTCTTCCTGCTGTTGCTGCTGGCGATCGCCGCGGTGCCCGGATCCGTCTTCCCCCAGCGCAGCTCCGACCCCAACGGGGTGACGCAGTACTTCAGCAACAACCCCTCGGCAGCGCCGGTGCTCGACAAACTGCAGCTCTTCGACGTGTACACCTCTGCGTGGTTCTCGGCGATCTATCTCCTGCTGTTCATCTCGCTGATCGGGTGCGTCATCCCGCGCACGATCCACCACGCCAAGGCCCTCGCGTCGCCGCCGCCGAAGACTCCCGCGCGACTCGAGCGCCTCGGTGCGTTCAGCGCATTCGAGATCGAACCGGATGCCACGGGCCCCACTCTCACGGCCGCCTCCGCCGTCGATTCCGGCCGCGCCGTGCTGCGCAAGGCGGGGTATCGCGTCAAGCTGTTCGACGGGCGCGGGCCAGACGGCCCCGAGTTCTCCGCCTCAGCAGAGCGCGGTTACCTGCGGGAGACCGGCAACCTGGTGTTCCACATCTCCCTCATCGGCATCCTCCTCGCCGTGGGAGTCGGTGGCGGTGTCGGCTATACCGGCCAGAAGGTGCTGGTGGTCGGGCAGGCCTTCGCCAACGTGCGCCTCACCTTCGACTCCTTCACCAAGGGACGCTTCTTCTCCGACAGCGACCTGCAGCCCTACCGACTGCGCCTCGACAAGTTCGCCGTGAAATACGAGGAGCAGAACGACAACGCCCTCGGCCAGCCGATCGACTACACCGCGGATGTCACGACCTTCGACTCCGCGGGCAAGCCCACGAAGGCCGTGGTCAAGGTCAACGACCCGCTGCGGCTCGGCGGCAACGACATCTACCTGCTCGGCAACGGGTACGCGCCCTGGATCACCGTGAAGAATCCGGCGGGCAAGGTCGTCTACTCCGAGCCCGTGCCGTTCCTCGCGCAGGATGCCAACCTCACCTCGCTCGGCATCATCAAGGTGCCAGACGGTCTCGCCTCGCAGCTCGGTATGCGCGCGTTCTTCTACCCGACGGCCGCCGAGAGCTCGGATGGCGTGCTCGGCTCGGTCTATCCCGACCTGCGCAACCCCGTGCTCTCGCTCGTCGTCTTCAAGGGCGACCTCGGCATCAACAAGGGCGTTCCGAAGTCGGTGTTCGTGCTCGACACCGACAAGATGACCCCGCTCGCCGGACCGGGCACCGCCGACGGCACCTCGGCACTACGACTGAAGCCGGGCGAGACCGCGAAGATCCCCGGGGGCCTCGGTTCCATCACCTTCGAGAACAAGGCGCCAGCCTCGGACAAGGCCGACCTGTCGAAGAGCGTTCAGCGCTTCGTCTCCTTCGACGTGCATCGCGACCCAACACAGGGCTGGGTGCTGTTCTTCGCCATCTGCGTGCTCGCCGGTCTGCTCACCTCGCTGTTCATCCCGCGTCGCCGCCTCTGGATCAAGGTGATCGAGCTGTCGGGTGGCCGAATGAGGATCGAATACGCCGGACTTGCCCGCGGCGAAGACCCGACCCTGGAGGCCGCGGTCACAGCCATCGCCCAGCGTCACTCCCAGCAACTCGGGCTTAGGCTGGATCCGTGACCTCTGCTGCCCTCGCGTCGTACTCCCTCACCGCGGTCTACTCCGCGATGGGCGTCTACCTCTTCGCCTTCATCGCCTTCACTCTCGACCTGGCGAAGCGTTCCGCGGAGTCCCCGTTGGCCGTCGTCGCGTCACCGGTGCGTGTGGGCCAGATGTCGCGCGTGGGAGGCACCGCGGTTCTCGATCGGGCCCCGGTCGCCACGGCTCCCGTTCGTCGCCCCAACCGGTTCGAACGGGCCGCTTTTGCGCTGACCATCCTGGCGTGGGTGCTGCACGTCGTCGGCACCGTGTTGCGTGGCGTGGCTGCCCACCGGGTGCCCTGGGCCAACATGTTCGAGTTCAGCCTCACGGCATCCGCCATCATCGTCGGGGTGTTCATCGCCGTGCAGGCGTGGCAGAATCTGCGTTTCCTCGGGGCGTACATCACCGGGTTCTCGCTTATCGTCCTCGGCTTCGGCACCGTCGGTTTCTACGTGAATGTGGTGCCGCTCCCGCCGGCCCTGCAGTCGTACTGGCTCGTGATCCACGTCTTCGTCGCGACCCTCGGAACCGCGTTCTTCGCCATCGGCGCTGGGCTCTCGCTGGTGCAGCTGATCCAGACCCGGCGCGAGGCGAAGCAGTTCTCCGGCCTCAAGTTCCTCGACACGATGCCGGATGCCGAGAAGCTCGAGACCCTCGCCTACCGCGTCATCGTCGTCGGCTTCGTCTTCTGGACCTTCACCCTCATGGCCGGCGCGATCTGGGCCGAGCACGCGTGGGGCCGCTACTGGGGGTGGGATACGAAGGAGGTCTGGACCTTCATCATCTGGACCATCTTCGCCGGCTACATCCATGCCAGGGCGACCCGCGGCTGGCGCGGCAGCCGATCCGCGTACCTCGCGATCGTCGGATTCGCCGCGGTGATGTTCAACTTCACCATCGTGAACCTGTTCTTCAAGGGCCTGCACGCCTACAGCGGCCTGTAACCACGGGCGGGCCGTCGATGTCACTGCTGCACATCGCGCACGTCACCGACTGGAGCGCGGCCGCCGTCACGGGAGAGTACCGCGTGTCCACACGCGGGGCGTCGCTCGAGCAGGTCGGCTTCATCCACGCGTCCTCCTCCGCACAAGTCGCCGGGGTAGCGGATTTCGCCTACCGCGACGATCCGGAGGGGCTCGTCGTGTTGGTGATCGACGACGAGGTGCTTCGTGAGGCCGGCATCGCCGTGCGCTACCAGGACGGCGGCAACGGCACCCTCTTTCCCCACATCTTCGGGGCCCTCCGGCCCGAATTCGTGACCGAGGTGCGCCCGGCGGGCTTCGTGAACGGGGTGTTCGCCTGGTTGCGGGAGGGCCGCTCTGTGGACTGTGAGAGCCTTGAGGGTTTCGAGGGCACGATCGCCGAGACGGATGTCGCGGGGGCCGTCGCCGCGGAACGGCGGCTGCTCGATCCAGCGGTGCGTCGCGATCGCGCCGCCGTCGACAGCCTGCTCGCCCCGGAATTCAGCGAGATCGGACAGTCGGGGCGACTGTGGGAGCGAACGGAGCTCCTCGACGCGATCGTCGAGTTCGAGTCATCCGCGGGCCTGCTCGTGACCGAGCTGGAGGCGCGGGTTCCCGCACCGGACTTAGTGCTTCTCGGCTATGTATCGACCGTCGGCGAATCGCGTGTCCGCCGATCGTCGTTGTGGCGGCACGCGGCGGATCGCTGGCGTGTGGAATTCCACCAGGGCACCCCGCTCAGCAGGTCCGTCTAGGGGCGCCGTCCGAGCGCGTCGGGGGATCCGTGAGATCCCCGGAAACGCCTGTGGTCACGGAGAGCGGACCTCGCGGCACGGATGTAGTCGCTTGTGCTCACCCCACGTGTCCAGGAGGCAGACCCACCCCGAGCGCTCAGAGTCGCAGAACGGACGCCACCCTCGCCTACGCTGGGGCACATGAGGCGCCTCCTTCTCGTGACCGCGGTATCCGCAGCAATCGCGCTCGGGCCGATCGGGGCGGTGAGCCACGGGTCCGCAGCGCCCGCGACGGCCAGTGCTGCCATCGGCATCGCGTCGGGAGTCGACGATTTCGCGTTCGACAGTTTCGACGGCGACTACACGCTCGCTCGCGACTCTGCCGGCCGCTCCACCCTGACGACCGTCGAGACGCTGGTCGCCCGCTTCCCGGCGTCCGATCAGAACCACGGAATCCGCCGGGAGCTCATCGACGATTTCGACGGGCATCCCACCGACCTCAGGGTCACATCGGTGACGGATGAACAGGGCCGACCACGCGCGTACAAGACCTCCTCGAATGACGGCGTGCTCTCGGTGACCGTGGCGGACCCCGGTTACGTGCACGGGGTGCAGACCTACGTCATCAGCTACACCTCGCACAACGTGACCCGGTATTTCGCGGACACGAAGGCCGACGAGTTCTACTGGGACACCAACGGCACGGGCTGGAAGCAGCCCTTCGCGAAAGTCTCCGCCGAGGTGCATCTGCCGACGGACCTCGAATCGCGGCTGTCAGGGCGAGCGGATGCGGCATCCGGTCTCGAGGGAGCGAACGGCCCGGCGACCATCACGAAGACCGACGACGGATTCGCGGCCTCGGCGACCGACCTCGAGCCGGGGGAGAACCTCAGCTTTGCGATCGGCTTCGAGCCCGGCACGTTCACCCCGCGCGACGACTCGTTTCTGTCTGCGCCGTGGCCGAGCCTGTCACTTCTCGGCACACTCGCCGCACTCCTCGTGGCGGCCCGGGCCCTGTTCGTTCGTCGTACCCGGTTGAGGGATGCTCCCGGTCGCGGCATCATCGTGCCCGAATACCTGCCGCCGAAGGGCGCGAGCCTGCTCCTGTCATCACTGATCACGGCGACGACGGCGAAGTCCACACCGGCGCAGATTCTCGCCCTCGCCGTGGCGGGCAACCTGCGGATCGTCGAGGTCGAAGCATCCGGGTTCAGCCGTAAACCGGGCTACGAGTTGGAGTTCTCGACGGCAGAGGGAGCGGATGCCGACGCGACGGAATTCCTGCACGCCATCTTCGGGGACACTCTGACCATCGGCGAGCAGCGCGACCTCAAGAAGAACGACCAGAAGGCGGTCAGACGGCTCGCGGCCCTGATGAAGCGTGTCACAGCGGATGCCACGACCAACGGATACCGGCGGCGACGGCCGGCCGGCCTCATCGGGATGCTCGTGCTGGTGTCACTCCTCGTGTCGGCTGCGGGAGTCGCATTCGCCATCGTCTCCCTCGCCTCCGTGCACGGCAATCCGGTCTTGTCGGCTGTCTTCGCCGCCGTCTCGCTGGCCGCCTGCACAACGACCGTCGTGCTGGTCTCGCATGCGCCGCTGGAGGCCAAAGGCGCCGAGCTCCGGGAGTATCTGGCGGGCCTTCGGGAGTACATCTCGCTCGCGGAGGCCGACCGTCTCCGCTTTCTGCAGTCGCCGACCGGCGCCGAGCGCACCCCCGTCCGCAGCGACGATCGGCGCCAGATGGTCGCGTTGAACGAGAGGCTGCTGCCCTACGCGGTGCTCTTCGGAATCGAGAAGGCCTGGGCCGCCGAGCTCGGGAGGTTCTACGAGGAGACGGGCGAGCAACCGTCGTGGTACGTCGGGTCGGGCCCCTTCAACGCGGCGGTCTTCGCCGGCAGCATCGGCTCGGTGTCGTCGAGTGCGTCGTCTGCCTACAGCAGCGGCAGCGGCGGCTCCGGCGGCGGGGCCATGTCCGGAGGAGGTGGTGGCGGGGGAGGTGGCGGCGGCGTGTGATCGTCGCCTGGTCGAACGGTCGCCCGGTCGCCCGGTGTCAGCGGCTCAGTCGGCCGGCGTGAGCACCGCGGCGCACGCCGCGAGATCGGCACGGAAACGGGCGCGGCGCTTCTCGGGCACGGCGGCGAGCATCTGCTTCTCCACCGATCGAGCGACGGTGTTCGCCGCATTGAGGCGTTGGCGCCCCTCGGCGGTGAGGGTCGTGGGCAGTGCCCTGCCCTGCGGCGCGGTGTCGAGCCTGGTGACCAGGCCGCGGTCCTGAAGGCCGCGGAGCACGAGGTTCATCGATTGGCGGCTCACGAAAGCACCCCGGGCGAGGTCGGAGCTCGACATGCCGGGGCTGCGCCCCAGCAACTCGAGGCAGGAGTGCTGCGCCGCAGAGAGATCGAGGGGGCGCAAGGCCTCGGCCATCGTGCCGCGCAGGGCCGCTGCGGCATGCCGAAGCACGTAGGTGAGTGCCTCGTCGAGCACGCCGGTCAGCGCCGCCTCCGCCTCGGCCTTCTTGTGCGCCGGCTTCTTGGGGGAGGGGGCTGACTTGCCTGTCGGCTCGGACTTCGACTTCTTACCGTGTTTCGCCATGTCAGTAGTGTGACACTGGGCCCCGCTCACGGCTAGAGGGCGACGGACTCCCGGTCAGTGCTCTTCGGCGAGAAGCTCGCGCACGCGCGGCGCCACCACGGTGCCGAAGAGCTCGATGCTCGACATCAACTTCTCGTGGGCCAGGGTGCCGTTGGAGTATTTGAGGTCGAAGCGGTCGAGACCGAGCACGCGGGCGGTCGACGCGATCTTCTGCGCGACGGTCTCCGGCGATCCGACGTAGAGCGAGCCGGTGTCTGCCTCGTTTTCGAAGGACTCACGACTCATCGGCCCCCAGCCGCGCTCCTTGCCGATGCGGCTCATCATCTCGGAGTGGTGCGGCCAGAGTTCCTCGCGGGCCTGCTCGTCCGTCTCCGCGATGTGCCCGGGCGAATGCACCCCGATCTTCGGTGTCGGTAGCTCGAACTGGGCGAGGGCGCGGTGGAACAGATCGACATAGGGCGCGAAGCGGGCCGGCTCGCCGCCGATGATCGCGAGCATGAGATTGAAGCCGTAGCGGGCCGTGCGCACCACGGACTCGGGGCTCCCTCCCACGCCGATCCAGGCGGGGAGCAGGCCGTTCTCGACCACGGGATACACGGACTTGTCGACCACGGGCGCGCGGGTCGTCCCGGTCCAATTCACCGGGTTCTGCTGGCGAACGGCCGCGAAGAGCTCGAGCTTCTCCTCGAACAGGCGCTCGTAGTCGGCGAGGTCCAGCCCGAACAGCGGAAAGGATTCGGTGAACGAGCCGCGCCCCAGGATGACCTCGGCGCGCCCATTCGAGATGCCGTCGAGGGTGGCGAAACGTTGGAGACGCGGATGGGGTCATCCGATGACAGCACGGTGACAGCGGTGCCGACATGGATGCGTTCGGTCTGTGCGGCGATGGCCGCGAGCACGACCTCGGGGGCGGAGACGGCGAAGTCCTTGCGGTGATGTTCGCCGACGCCGATGTAGTCCAGTCCGACCCGATCGGCGAGCACGCCCTGGGCGACCAGGTTTCGCAACACCTGGGCATAGGGCACCGGCGTGCCGTCCGCCTCGTTGGTGACGTCACCGAAGGTGTCGAGTCCCAGTTCCAGTTGCGTTGCCATCAGTGTCTCTTCCCGTCCATGTGTATGCGTGTGCATAGATCGACAACGGTGGAACGGTAACCGATATTCCGAAGCTGCCCACACTGGCACGATGACAGGGTATTCGCGCAGCGCGGCGCCCGTCGCTTCCGTTTTCCGACGACGTCGGCGAGACGATCCCGCGGGGCTCCCGACGAACCGACGTCAGGCCGCCCGTCAGGATTCGAGCAGCGCCAGGCAGCGTTCCAGTCGGGCGTTCCACCACTCCACCCGGTCCGTCTCGGCGGCGTACCTGTCGAGCAGGTCTGCATCCGGGGTGACCCGGCGCACACTCACCAGCCCCTGCTCGGCAACGAGGGAGTCGGCGGTGACGTCTGAGGCGAGCAGGCTCACGGTCGCAAGCCCGCAGTCGTAGGCAAGTTCGGGAATAGCGGCGGCGAGATGCGCCCCCATCGAGATGCCGACGGAGGTCTCCAGGGCGCTCGAGACGACGACGGGAAGGCGGGCGGCATCCACGATCCGGAGGGCGGCGCGAATGCCACCGAGCGGCTGCGCTTTGATGACGAGCAGATCGGCGGCCCCGGCGGTGGCGACCTCCAGCGGGTCTTCCGCCTTGCGGACGCTCTCGTCTGCGGCGATGGGAAGGCCCATGTACTTGACCCTCTTGCGGATGTCGGCCAGCTCGTCCACGGTCGCACAGGGCTGTTCCACATACTCGAGATCGCTCGGAGCCAGGGCGTGGATGGCATGCTCCGCCTCATCCACGTTCCAGCCGCCATTGGCGTCCAGCCGGATGCGGCCCTCTGGCCCGAGGTATTCGCGCACGGCGACGACCCGCGCCACATCGTCGGCGAGCTGCTGCCCGGGCTCCGCCACCTTGACCTTCACCGTGCGGCAGCCGGGGAACCTGTCGAGGATCTCCCGCACGGCAGCCGGTGCAACGGCGGGGAGGGTGGCGTTCACCCGGATCTGGCTTCGGAAGAGCGCGGGTGCCTGCTGCCAGCCGAAATCGATGGCCGCGGCAAGCCACGCGGATGCTTCGTCGTCGCCATACTCGAGGAAGGGCGAGAACTCGGTCCACCCCGCTGGCCCTTCGAACAGCATCACCTCTCGACAGTCGATGCCACGGAACCGCTGACGCAGCGGAAGCGTCACGACGCGTGCGGAGGAGAGCATGTCAGGCAGCGATGGCAACATGACCACAGTCTGTCGCACTGTGGCTGAATGAGGCGGTCGTGATGTGTCTGCGTGGGAGAACCCTCCGTGTCTGCTGTCAGGGGTTGCGCAGGCCGCCAGAGTGCGGAAGCGTGGCCACCTTCCATTCGCCCATCGAAAGGACCGACCATGCTGACACTCACCGATTCCGCCTCCACCGTAGTGAAGACGATCATCGAACGCACGCCCGATGTCACGGATGCCGCGCTGCGCATCAGCGCCTCAGAGGCCGGTGCCACCGACCTCTCTCTTGCCGTCGCCACCGAGGCCGAGCCGACCGACACCGTGATCGTCAGCTCCGGTGCGAAGGTTTTCGTGGAGCAGAACGCTGCGCTCGTGCTCGACGACAAGGTGCTCGATGCTCAGGTCGATGACGAGGGTGGAGTCCGCTTCTCCATCGACGTTCAGAAGTAGATACCGCGCGCTCGCGCGCCAGCGGGCTCGATTACCCTGAACACATGTCTTTCGAGCCGGTTCAGGTCTCCGCTCCGGATGGCGCGGAGCCGGGCCCGCTGGCGCCTCCACTCCGCGCCGTGAGCCGGCGAATCCGGCGGCCGGGTCCCATAGCCCTCGTGCTGGCGATGCTGGCGGTGGGACTGGAATGTGTGGCGATCGTCACTGGAAGCGGAGGCGCCTGGGGTGCAGCCACCGTTCTCGCCTGGTTCTCTATCGCCTTCTTCGCCCTGTCCTTCGCCCTCGGCATCGTGGCAGCGATCTCCGGGCTCGGCAGGGCCCCCGGGCTTGCGGCGATCATCCTGAGCGTCCTGGTCAATCCGCTGACCCTCGTCGGCATCTTCAGCATGCTGGGATCAACAGCATGACCAGGCCGCTGCACGCCACTGCCGGGGACGACCCCGCGGCGGTGTTCGTCGCCCTGCGCGATGCGCTCGCCGGCGGGGCCGCGATCCTGCCGGGGACTCCGCGCACCGGGATACCCGACACCGTGGACCAGCGGATTGCCGTCGTCATCGAGACCAGCGGCTCCACCGGGGTGCCGAAGCGTGTCGCGCTCAGCGCGGACGCCCTGTTGGCGAGCGCAGCGGCATCCGAATCGTCCCTCGGCGGTCCGGGCCAGTGGATGCTGGCGCTGCCGACCCACTACATCGCCGGCATCAATGTGCTCGTGCGCTCGCTGGCCAGCGGGTTCGCACCCGTATATTTCGGCAGCGGTCATTTCGACGCCGCGGAGTTCGCCGCGGCGTCTCGCGCGCTGGACGCCGAGCTGAGGTTCACCTCGCTGGTGCCGGCCCAGCTCGCCCGACTGGTGGATGCGGCAGACGACGACCTCGACCTCCTCTCGGACGTGCGCCGATTCGACCGCATTCTCGTGGGCGGGCAGGCCACGCCCCCCGCCTTGCTCGCGCGGGCCATCGAACTCGGCCTCAATGTCACGCGCACCTACGGATCGAGCGAGACCTCCGGAGGCTGCGTCTACGACGGCACACCGATCGGCACCGTCGAGGCGCGTGTCGTCGACGGACAGGTGGAGCTCGCCGGCCCCGTGCTGGCCGAGGGCTATCTCGGCGACCCTGCCGCTTCGGATGCCGCCTTCGTCGACCACAGCGGCGCGCGCTGGTACCGCACGGGCGACACCGGCGAGATCATCGACGGGGTACTCCGGGTGACCGGGCGACTCGACAGCGTGATCATCTCCGGTGGCGAGAAGGTGTCGCTCGATGCGATCGAACGGGTGGTGCACGCGATGCCCGGCCTCGCGGATGCCGTTGCCGTGAGATCCCCGAGCGCCGAGTGGGGCGAAGTGCCGGTGATCTTCACCGCCGCGGCCGCGACGCTCGCCGAGGTGAAGTCGGCGGTGATCGCCGCCCTGGGGCGGGCATCCGCGCCCGTCGCCCTAGTCAGAGTGGAGAGCGTGCCCCAGCTGCCGAACGGTAAGCCGGATCGCCGGTCTCTCACTGCTTTCGCGGCGGCACGGGGCGGTCGCCCCGGCGCCGGTCGGTAGAATTCGACCCGTGGCTAACGCAGGCAGACCCGTCCAGAAGCGCATCGATCCCCGCAGCATCAATTCGAGCTCAGCGGGCTCCCGCACCAGCGCGGGCAAGAAGGGCGGCCGGCCGGGTGGGAAGGCTCCCCGGGTCGTCATCCGCAAGGCCACGGCCGGCGACTGGATCGGCGGAGCGCGACTTCGCACCCTCCCTCTCGCGATCGCCCCGGTGGCGCTCGGCACGGGCGCGGCGCACCTGCTCTCCGACGGCGGCTGGCACTGGGTGCGCGCGCTGCTCGCCCTTGCGGTGGCGGTCTTCCTGCAGGTCGGCGTCAATTTCGCCAACGACTACTCCGATGGCGTGCGCGGCACGGATAAGAACCGGGTCGGGCCGTCGCGGCTCACCGGTTCCGGTGCGGCAAAGCCGCGAACGGTGCTCACGGTCGCCCTAGTGTTCTTCGGCCTCGGCGGCCTTGCCGGGCTCGCCCTCACCATCACGAGCGGCTATTACTGGCTGCTCGCCATCGGTGCCCTCAGTATCGTGGCCGCGTACTTCTACACCGGTGGCAAGCGGCCCTACGGCTACAACGGTCTGGGTGAACTGTTCGTCTTCGTCTTCTTCGGTCTCGTCGCCACAGCCGGAACGACCTTCACCCAGGTCGGCACGGTGAACATCGAGAGTTGGCTCGGGGGCATCGCTGCCGGACTCTTCGCCTGCGCGGTGCTCATGGTCAACAACATCCGCGACATCGCCCAGGACACACTCTCGGGCAAACGCACGCTCGCGGTGCTCGTCGGCACCCGGGCCGCGCGCATCCTGTTCGCGGTCTTCGTCGCGGTGCCGTACCTGATCCTGATCTTCTTCTCGATCTTCTACGTGAAGGCGCCGTTGGTGTACTTCTCGCTGCTGTCGGGGCTGCCCGCCGTGGTGATCACCCTCACCGGCAAGACCGCTCCGGAATTCATCCTGGCTCTCAAGTTGACGAGTTTCACGGCCCTGGTATTCGGCGTCTCACTTGCCGCCGCGATCGCCTTCTGACCGACGCCCGTGCGAAGAGGATCAGCGCGGCTCTTCGAACCGGTCGAGTGCCTCGTTCTCGAGTTCGTTGTCGCGATCCCGGTCCTTGTTGTCACGCAGGTGACCGATGCTGGACGACACCGCCTCGCGCTGCTTGCGCAGGAAGATGTAGGACACGCAGAACCCGATGACCGCCGCGCCGATGGCGGCGACGAAGACGTTGATGCCCAGGAGCAGAAGGATCGCGAGCGCCGCCGCGAAAGTGCCGACCCTGATGAGGGAGAACACGATCCACTGGCGCGAGTACACGGCAAACAGTCTAGGCACGTGCGCCTGAGAGCTCGCGCGCTCTGTGCAGGATCCCGGCCTAGAATCTGCACATGGCTCGGCTCTCAGTGATACTCGCAGTGCTTTTCGTGGCATTCACGATCTTCTCGTTCATCGACTGCATTCGCACGGAGGAGTCGCGTGTTCGAGCGCTGCCGAAGATCCTCTGGGCCGTTCTCATCGTGATCGTCACGCCATTCGGCGGCATCCTCTGGTTCGCGCTCGGCAAAGAGCGCTCGGGTGGCGCGAGCGTCGCTGCCACCGGAGGGGGAGGCTCGAAGGCCCCGGACGACGATCCGGAATTCCTGCGGCGGCTCGGCGCGGACAAGCAGCGCGACGAGCGGATCCGCGAGCTCGAAGCGCGGCTCGCCGAGCTCGACGACGACCAGAACAACACGTCCGAGAAGTGAGCATCCCGGCAACGGGTGCGGTGCCTGTCGGCAGCCCGGCGACGGCGTTCTCCGTTGCGCTCATCGGTGAGCTCATCGGTCGTGGGGTGCGCGACATCGTGCTGTGCCCGGGCTCGCGGTCCCAGGCCCTCGCCCTGGCCGCAGCGGCGTGGGAGCGGGACGGGAAACTGCGCCTCCGGGTGCGCATCGATGAACGGGTCGCCGGATTCCTCGCCCTCGGCATCGCAGTGGAGACCGGGCACCCGGTCGCGATCATCACGACCTCTGGCACAGCCGTGGCCAACCTACACCCCGCTGTGCTCGAGGCTCATCACTCCGGCGTTCCGCTCATCCTCCTGACCGCCGATCGCCCGGCGGAGCTCCGCGGCATCGGGGGCAACCAGACCACCGACCAGGTCGGGATCTTCGGCAGCGCCGTCGGCTGGGTGCGGGATGTCGCGCCGCCCACCGATAGCTCGCAGGCGGCAGCCCTGGCCGAGGAGGCCCATGCCGCCGCGGCCACCACGCCGGGGCCGGTGCAGCTCAACCTGTCGTTCCGGGAGCCGCTGTCGGGACCCGTCCAGCAATTGCCGGTGATCCCCGAGCGGAGGCTCGTCGACGAGCCGCCGGATGAGCCTCGCCGGATTCCGGATGCTGCCCGCACCGTCGTCATCGCCGGACATGGCGCCGGACCCGCTGCCGAGTCATTCGCGAGGTCCCTCGGGGTGCCGTTGCTCGCCGAGGTGTCGAGCGGGTCGCACTTCGGACCGAACCTCGTCGTCTCCTACCGGGCGCTGCTCGACGACCCCGAGTTCGGCGGCCGGGTCGAACGCGCCGTCGTCTTCGGGCATCCCACGCTCAGCCGTCAGGTGCCGATGCTGCTCAACCGGTCGGATGTTCTCGTGCACATCGTTCGCGGGGTCACCGCTGATGCGTACAACCCGGGGCATCGCGCGGCCACGATCGATGCGTCGGTCACCCCTGAGGGGCTCCCGGACGAGACGGCGGATGGGCGGGCCTGGCTGGGCAGCTGGGTTCATGCCGGTCGAGGCATACTCGCGGTCGACGAAACGCGGGCCCCGGCGTCCCATGAGCGTGCGGGCGACTTCGCGCGTGAGCAGCTCGCGGTGTTCCGGCAGCCGGTGACGCGTCGGATGCTCGTGGAGTCCGTGTGGCGCGTCACCTGGCCGCACGACCGGCTCGTTCTCGGGGCCTCACGGCTCATCCGCGAGGCGGACATGTTCGTGCCGGGCAAGCGCATCACTGTGCATGCCAACCGGGGGCTCGCCGGCATCGACGGCACGATCGCCACGGGCATCGGCATCGCACTCTCGAGCCAGGATGCCGACGGCGGCGGCGCATCCGGAATCACCCGCGTGCTGGTGGGCGACCTGACCGCGCTCTACGACGTCGGCGCACTCCTGTTCGGCGGCGGAGAAGTTCGGCCCCGCATCCAGGTGATCGTCGGCAATGACGGGGGCGGCACCATCTTCGACGGGCTCGAGGTGGCCGCGACGGCTCCCGCCGATGCCTTCGACCGGGTGCAGTACACGCCGCAGACGGTGGACCTGCGCGCCCTCGCGACCGCCTACGGGTGGGACTACCGGGTCGCGCGAAACCGTGGCGAACTGGATGAGGCGCTCGCGGCATCCGAGACGCCGACGCTCGTCGAGGTGCCGCTGCCGCGCTGATCGGAGCCTTTCCTCGCAGAATGGGTGCTTGGCCTGCGCGCTGCTGCCGCCGCCGCCCGGTCGCGATATCCCTCTCCGCGAGTACCATCTGGCCTATGGCGAAAACTGTATGGACCGAAGACCCCGGCGCGCTGCTCAAAGTGGGTGCGGGATTCTCTCTTGCCGGAGTCGATCCGTCGTCGACCCCCGGGATGGACGGCGGCAAGTCCGCCGGCAAGGCCCTGCTCGAGAAGGGCCGGGCAGAACTCGGCGACCTGCAGGAGCGGCTGTGGGCGGAGAGCCGTTACGGCGGCACCCGCTCGGTACTTCTCGTGCTTCAGGCGATGGACACCGCGGGCAAGGGCGGCATCGTGCAGCACGTCGTCGGTGGGGTCGACCCTCAGGGCGTCACGATCTACGGCTTCAAGAAGCCGACAAAGGAGGAGCTGTCGCACGACTTCCTCTGGCGGGTGCGCAACCAGCTGCCGACGGCGGGCCACCTCGGCGTCTTCGATCGCTCTCACTACGAAGACGTGCTCATCGCGCGGGTTCGCAACCTGGCCGAACCCGCGGTGATCGAAGAGCGCTACGGCCTGATCAACGAGTTCGAGAAGCAGGTGGTCGACAGCGGCACCACCATGGTCAAAGTCATGCTGCACATCAGCGCCGACGAGCAGAAGGACCGACTCGAGGCGCGCCTCGACGACCCGGAGAAGAACTGGAAGTTCAATCCGGGCGATCTCGACGAGCGGGCGCTGTGGCCCCAGTACCAGGAGGCCTACCAGATCGCCTTCGAGAAGACTTCGACGGCGGATGTCCCGTGGTTCGTGATCCCCGCAGACCACAAGTGGTACGCGCGGGTCGCGGTGCAACACCTGCTGCTCGACGCGCTTCGGGGGTTGCACCTGACCTGGCCGCCCGCCGAGTTCGACGTGGCCGAGCAGAAGGCGCGACTGGCCGACGAACAATCGCCGGTCGAGTAACAAACCTCAGTCCAGCGCCTCCACGATGGGCCGGAACTTCATGCGAGTCTCGAGAAGCTCCCGCTCCGGCACCGATTCGGCGACGATTCCCGCGCCGGCATAGGCCGTGACCCGACCATCCTGATCGAACTGCGCGCTGCGCAAGGCGACCGCCCACTCACCGTCGCCATCCGCTCCCACCCAACCGACGGGGCCGGCATACCGGCCGCGGTCGAATGGCTCGAGCTCCCCGATGATCCGCAAGGCATCCGGCGTCGGAGTCCCCGCCACGGCGGCCGTCGGATGCAGCGAGCCGATCAGGTCGAGTGACGTCGAGCCGTCGGTGAGATCCCCCTCGATGTCACTCGCGAGGTGCCAGACGTTCGGCAGCTTCAGGGTGAAGGGCATCTCGCTGGCCATCACATTCGGGCTGTGCGACCGAAGCGATGCGAGCACATTCTGCACCGCATAGCGGTGCTCGTCCTGGTCTTTGGTCGAGGTGGCGAGCGCGGTCGCCGCCTGCTCGTCGGAGGCGGCGTCCAGCCCACGCGCGGCGCTGCCGGCCAGCACCCGGGCGGTCACCGAGCCGGCGTCGACGGTGACGAGTGTCTCCGGGCTCGAGCCGATGAAACCGTCGACGGCGAATGTCCAGCAGTCCGGATATCCCGCGGCGAGCACATCGATCATGCGTCGGATGTCCGCGCCATCCGGCAGCTGGCCCACCAGCTCGCGGGCGAGCACCACCTTGCTCACCTCGTGGGAGCGGATGCGCTTCACAGCGGTTGCCACCGCATCCCGGTAGTCCTCGCCCGGCACTGTGCCCGGGTGGAAGTCGACGTGAAACCGCGGGCCGTAGGGCTCGAGAGGCGGCACGACGAGCGGGTCGAGCTCTCCGAGTGCGATTCGCGTGATCCAGCTCTGGCCCTTGTCGCGCCCGATGATCATCGACGGCACGAGCAGAACACTCGTCGTGGCCGAGTCGTCGGAGAACGCGAAACTGCCGAAGGCGATGAGGCCGGTGCCCGTGCGCGCCAACGGATCGGTGACCGTCGCGGCAGCGGAGATCCGTTGCCAGGCGACAGCCGCGTCATGCACCCGATCGGGGCCACAGAACTCGAGCCGGAGGGCTTCTCCGTGCCCGACGAGGCCGAAACCGCGTCGCATCCAGAGCAGCGGATGCCGGGCCTCGAGCAGCGGCACGAGGGGGCCGAGATCTGCCGTGGGGGTGGTCTCGACCGTGAGGGACGGCACCGCGGCACCATCGTCGAAGGGCGCGGATGCGGTCACCCGGCCAACACTAGCCGGGCCTCGCTGGGAGCCACGGATGCACAGGAAGGCTGAACTAGACTTGTGCGCGTGGCAAAGGCAGATCTGACCAAGCAACCCAAAGAGGTTGCCGAGATGTTCGACGGCGTGGCTAAGCACTACGACCGCACGAACGATGTGCTGTCCATGGGCAACTCTTTCATCTGGCGCATCGCCACCACGCGGGCCGTCGCGCCCGTCGCGGGCGAACGCATCCTCGACATCGCGGCCGGAACCGGCACGAGTTCCGTGGCCCTCGCGAAGAGTGGCGCCGAGGTCGTCGCCGCCGATTTCTCGGCGGGCATGATCGAGGTGGGCCGGCAGAACCATCCGTCCATCACCTTCGTCGAAGCGGATGCCACCGACCTGCCGTTCAAGGACGGCGAGTTCGACGCAGTCACCGCGTCGTTCGGGCTGCGCAACGTGGAGGACCCGAAGAAGGCTCTGGCCGAGATGTACCGGGTGCTCAAGCCGGGGGGGCGGCTCGTGATCTGCGAGTTCAGCACCCCGTCTCGGGCGATTTTCCGCGCCGGCTATGGCGCCTACATGCGCTACCTGATGCCCTCGATCGTCGGGGCGGCGAGCTCCAACCCCGAGGCCTACACCTACCTCGCCGATTCGATCCGCGAATGGCCCGACCAGGTCACCCTCAGCCAGTGGATCCGCGGCGCAGGCTTCACTCGCGTGGCCTACCGCAACCTCACCGCCGGGGTCGTGGCGTTGCACCGCGGGCATAAGCCCGCCCGCGTGGTCACCCGTCGGGCGCCCCGCAAGACCGCGGCGCCGAAGAAGCCCGTGATCGAAACCGTCGTCGACAATGATGTCGCCACCAACCCGGACAGCCCGGCGGCTCCGAAGCCCTAGGGCTTCGTTTCCGCCCTCGACGGTTAGGCCGACCTCGTGACTCCCAGCGCGCCCCTCGCCCGCCGCCGCAACTCGCTCAATTCCGCGCTCGGGCTCGGTGAGAAGCTCTTCTCTTCCGCGAGCGAACGTCGTTTCGCTGCGGCGATCGAAGACGGGCTCGACGAGGTCGAGACAGGTCTTCTCGGCCAGGTCTCCTTCGCCGACGACATCGCGGATGCGACCACCCGCTACCTGCTCGACGCGGGGGGAAAGCGGGTGCGTCCCACCCTCGCCCTTCTCACGGCCCAACTCGGAACCGGCAACACCCCTGAGGTCGTGATCGCAGCGGAGGCCCTCGAGATCACCCATCTGGCATCGCTCTATCACGATGATGTGATGGATGAGGCGGGCATGCGCCGCGGAGTGCCCAGCGCCCAGAGCGTATGGGGCAATTCGGTGGCCATCCTCACCGGTGATCTGCTGTTTGCGCGGGCATCCAAGCTCATGTCGGGTCTGGGGGAACGCGCCATCATGCTGCAGGCCAATACCTTCGAGCGACTCTGTCTCGGCCAGTTGCACGAGACCATCGGGCCCCGTGACGACGAAGACCCGATCGATCACTACATCCAGGTGCTCGCCGACAAGACCGGCTCTCTCATCGCCGCCGCGGCGGAGATGGGAGTGATCTTCGGCAATGCGCCAGAGGAGTACCGCATCCCGGTGAAGGTCTTCGGCGAGAAGATCGGTGTCGCCTTCCAGCTCATCGACGACGTGATCGACCTGGCCGCGGGAGAAGAGGAGACGGGCAAGACCCCCGGAACCGACCTGCGCTCGGGTGTCGCCACCCTCCCGCTGCTGTATTTGCGCGACCTCGCGAAGACCGACGGGGATGCTGCGGACCTGCTCACCCGCATCGAACGCGACGTGAACGCGGCGCACTATTCCGCCGAACAGCCGGATGAGGCAGAGCTCGCCCTCGCTATCGCCGAATTGCGCGCCCACAGAGTGACCCAGAAGACCCTCGACGAAGCGCACCGCTGGGCGCGCGAGGCCGTCGAGGCGCTCGGGCCGCTTCCCGACGGGCCGGTGAAGAAAGCGCTCACCCGCTTCGCCGAGAGCGTCGTCGAACGCTCCAACTGACCGAACCGCTGCTGCCTGCCGGCGCGCCCGTCGAGAGCCGCCGCAAAACAATGAGGAACCCATGACGAAACTGAGACTCGCCATCGTCGGCGCCGGTCCCGCCGGAATCTACGCGGCGGACATCCTGCTCAAGGCGGAGAAGAACTTCGACGTGTCGATCGACCTCTTCGAGCAGCTTCCGGCACCGTACGGGCTGGTGCGCTATGGCGTGGCGCCGGACCACCCGCGCATCAAGGGCATCATCACCGCGCTGCGGGAGGTGCTCGACACCGGTCGCATCCGGTTGTTCGGGAACGTGCTCTACGGCCGGGACATCACGCTCGATGATCTGAAGAAGCACTACAACGCGGTGATCTTCTCCACCGGTGCGGTGCGGGATGCCGACCTCGACATCCCCGGAATCGATCTCGACGGCAGCTATGGAGCGGCGGAGTTCGTGAGCTGGTACGACGGTCATCCCGATGTGGCGCGCGAGTGGCCGCTCGAGGCGAAGGAGGTCGCGGTGATCGGCAACGGCAACGTCGCTCTCGACGTCGCTCGCATCCTCGCCAAGCACGCGGACGACCTGCTTCCCACCGAGATCCCCTCGAACGTTTATGACGCCCTTCTCGCGTCCCCGGTGACCGACGTGCATGTCTTCGGCCGTCGCGGACCGATGCAGGTGAAGTTCACGCCGCTCGAACTGCGCGAACTCGGCGAGTTGCGCGACGTCGACATGATCGTGCACGACGAGGACTTCGACTACGACGACGCTTCGAAGACGGCTATCGCCAGCAACAAGCAGGTGTTGGTGATCGACAAGGTCTTCACCCAGTGGCGCGCGCGCGAGGCCGGCACCGCATCCCGTCGGCTGCACCTGCACTTCCACGCAAAGCCGGTGGAAATCATCGGAGAGGGCCGAGTCGAGGGCTTCCGCTACGAGCGCACCGCACCCGATGGTGAGGGTGGCGTGATCGGCACCGGCGAGATCCGGGAGCTGCCGGTGCAGGCCATCTATCGGGCGGTCGGCTACTTCGGATCGCCGCTGGCCGAGATTCCCTTCGATGAGAAGCGAGGGGTGATCCCCAATCGTGAGGGCCAGGTGCTGGATGACTCCGACCACCCCCTGCCGGGTGTCTACGCCACCGGTTGGATCAAACGGGGCCCGGTCGGCCTCATCGGGCACACCAAGAGCGACGCGATGGAGACCATCAAGCATGTCGTCAATGACCAGGCGAACTGGTGGGCGCCGACGCATCCCGACGAGCAGTCCGTCGTCGACCTGCTCGAGGAACGCGGTGTCGAATTCACCGATCTCGGGGGTTGGCACCGGCTGGACGAGCACGAGAAGGCCCTCGGTGAGCCCAGCGGACGCGCCCGGATCAAGGTGGTGCCCCGTGACGAGATGGTGACGGTCTCCCGCGCCTCGGACTGAGTCGCGTTCGGCGACGGGGATCGGACTCGCGACCGACCCGTGCTACTGAACGGCTGCCGTCAGCCGCGCCGTGTTGTCGAGCACCTTCGAACGCAGGGGACGGGTGAGCCAGTCGTCCAGCGTGAGCTCTGTGCACTGCTGGCGATAGGACTCTTCCACCTCGCGAAGCTGTGCGACGACGTGGCGGCCGTGGAGCATCACCGAGATCTCGTAGTTGAGGCTGAACGAGCGCATGTCCATGTTGCTCGAGCCGATGACGGCGACCTCCTCGTCGATCGTGAAGTGCTTGGCGTGCAGCACCGTGGGCGACTTGTAGAGCCAGATGCGCACGCCCGCGCGCAGCAGGGCCTCGTAGTAGCTCCGCTGTGCGTGGAAAACCACGGGCTGGTCGGCGACCGCTGAGCAGAAGAGCTGCACATCCAGTCCGCGATACGCCGCGTTGGTGATGGCATAGAGCATCGAGTCATCCGGCACGAAGTACGGGCTTGTGATGATCACCCGGCGCTGCGCGCTGTACACGAGCGAGTCGAAGAGTCGAAGGTTGTTCTCGAGATCGAATCCGGGTCCGCTCGGCACGACCTGGGCGTCGATCGCATCCTTGATCTTCTCGTCCGGAATGCGATCGGTCTCTCGCATGAGCAGTTCGTCGGTCTCGCTGTACCAGTCGGTGACGAAGAGGGCGTTGATGCCCGCGACGATCGGTCCCTCGAACCGCACCATCAGGTCTTTCCATTTGAGACCGCGGCGCACGTTGCCCCGCTTGTTGTAGCTGCGGTCGATCATGTTCTGCGAGCCGGTGAAGGCGAGGGTGCGGTCGATCACGAGCAGCTTGCGGTGGTTGCGAAGATCGGGCCGTTGCCAGCGACCCCGCCAGGGCTGGATCGGCAGCATCAGGTGCCAGGTCGCGCCGATGTGCTTGAGGCGGCGAATGGTCCGCAGGTAGCCGGGGGACCGGATGGATGCGACGTGGTCGAGCAGCACCCGCACAGTCACCCCTCGCGCCACCGCGGCCTCGAGGGCGTCGAAGAACGGCTTCGTGGTCGGGTCGTACGACAGGATGTAGAACTCCGCGTGCACGAAGCGCTTGGCCATGCCGACGGCCTCGGTCATGGCGGCGAGGGACTCGGCATAGTCGGTGTAGAGCTTCGCCGTGTTGCCTCCGACCAGAGGCATCGAGCCGAGGGTGCGATTCTGTTCCACGATCGGCTCGAGCCAACCGGGGAAGTCGACCTCCTTTTCGACCCGATCCATCCCCTCGGTGGTTTCGAGGATGAAGGAATTGATCTCCACCTGCTTCTCGCGCCGCCGCTTGGGGAGTTTTCTGCTGCCGAACAGCAGGAAGAGCACGATACCGATGTAGGGGATCAGGAAGATCGCGAGCAGCCAGGCCATCGCGGTCTGCGGCTTGCGATTCTGGGGAACGATGATCACCGCGAGTACGCGGATCACGATATCGATCACCAGTGCGATGGTCGCGAAGACCGAACTCGCGAAGAAGTTGACGACGAAAGAGACCACGGGTTCGGGTGCGCGGCGGGCTCAGCGGAAGTTGACGAACTGCAGGTCGATATCGAGATCCGCGCCCTTGAGAAGGGCCATGGTCGACTGCAGGTCGTCCCGACTCTTCGACGTGACGCGCAACTCGTCGCCCTGGATCTGCGCCTTCACGCTCTTAGGGCCCTCGTCGCGGATGACCTTCGAGACCTTCTTCGCGTCCTCACTGGAGATGCCGTTCTTGAGCGAGACATCGATGCGGTACTCCTTGCCGGAGGCGTAGGGATCCCCGGTGTCGAGGCTGCGAAGGGAGATGCCGCGTTTGATGAACTTGGCCTCGAGCACCTCGAGCACCGCTTTCACGCGATCTTCGGACGAGGCTTTGAGCAACAGCTTCTCGCCGCTCCAGTCGACCTCTGCCCCCACATTCTTGAAGTCGTACCGCTGGGCGATCTCCTTCTGCGCCTGATGGAGCGCGTTGTCGGCCTCCATCTTGTCGACCTTGCTCACGATGTCAAAAGTTGGGTCAGCCATGCCAGCAGTTTAACGGGCGCGTCGGACGAAGATAGGAGCCGATGTCGATTCTGCGCGTGATCCTGATCTGCGCGGCTGGCCTGGTGGTCACCGTGGCGGTGATCGGCGCCATCGTGGTGTTCGCGCTGCCGGGAGGCGTCGGGCCGCATCGGCTTCCGGATGCCCAGGGCCCGTCGACCCCGCTCGCCCGCTTCGCGACGGCCGCGCCCGTGACCGCGGCAGCGGTCCCCGCCGGCCCAGCCCTCTCGGCCCTCGCCGATCCGAATTGGGTCGCCACCACCGCGAAGAAGACCGGAATTCCGTCGCGTGCGCTTTCCGCCTATGCCGGCGTCGCGATCTCGTTCGAGAGTCGTGAGTGCGGAATCGGCTGGAACACGCTGGCGGGCATCGGTGAGATCGAGTCTCGCCACGGCACGATCTTCGGCGGACGCATCGCCGCGAACGGCACTGCGACCCCCGCGATCTTCGGGGTGCCGCTCGACGGAGGAGCCGTCGCGAACATCCCCGACTCCGATCAGGGCACGATCGACGGAGATGCCAACATCGACCGGGCCGTCGGTCCGATGCAGCTGATCCCGGAGGCCTGGCGCAACTGGCATGCGGACGGCAATGCCGATGGCGTGCAGGATCCGCAGAACATCGATGACGCGACCCTTGCCGCGGCGGGCTACCTGTGCCGCGCCGGCGGCAAGGCGTTGAATACGGAGAGCGGCTGGCGGCAGGCTGTGCTCGCGTACAACGGGTCACAGCAGTACCTGGATGACGTGATCCGCTACTCCACCGGCTACGCGGCCGACGTGGCATCCTCGCCCTAGGACATCACCGCAACGATCACCGAGCCGAGGGGCGCGCCGTCGTCGAGCGCACCATGAGTTCGAAGGGAAGGGGCGTGTTCGACGAACCGAGGGTTCGGCGATCGGGGTGCAGCTCGTCCATGAGCAACTCGACAGCGAGCCGGCCCTGCAGCTCGGGAAACTGCGCGACAGTCGTGAGCCCGAAGAAGTCGCTGAGTTCGTGACCGTCGATGCCGATCACCGAGATGTCGGCGGGCACCCGCAGTCCGAGGTCGCGTGCGGCCAGGATGGTGCCGATGGCCATCTCGTCGGATGCGGCGAAGACGGCGGTCGGCCGGGTTCGCGGGTTGCCGAACAGCTGCTTCGCCGCGGCGTACCCACCCGGAATGGTGAAATCCGCCGACCGGAACAGCGACGGATCCGGCGAGATCCCCGCGGCTTCCAGCGCAGCCTCGTAACCCACCCGCCTGTTGGTGGGCAGGTGGAAGTCCCGCTCCGACTCCTGGTCGCCGCCGATGTGGGCGATCGACACATGACCGAGGGCGAGCAGGTGCTCTGTCGCGAGGCGAGCGACCGCCACATCGTCGATGCTGAAGGTGCGCACTCCCACCAGTGGTCCGCCGACGCCCACGATCGGCTTGCCGAGCGCGAGCAGGCCGGCGAGCTCGATCGGGGTGAGCTCGAGGGAGATCGCGACGACCGCATCCACCCGCTTTCGGAGCAGAAAGTGCTCGAAGACACTGCGCCGCTCTTCCCCGCCCCCACCGAGGTTGTAGAGGGTGAGGTCGTAGCCATTGCTCAGTAGCGAACGTTCGGCGCCCTCGAGCACCGAGCTGTAGAACCACCGGTTGAGAAAGGGGATGACGACCCCGATGTTCTTGGTGCGCCCGCTCGCGAGGCTCGAGGCGTTCGAGCTCACGACATAGCCGAGGTCCGCGGCTGCGGCGGTCACCCTGGCCTTCGTGATGTCGGAGACGTGGCCATTGCCGCTCAGGGCCCGGGACACCGTGGCGGTGGACACGCCGGCGGCTTCCGCGACCTCCTGGATGCCGGCCATCTGCCCGTCCTCTCGCTCCTCGTCGTGCGACCGACTGAATCCTATGGCCTCGCTCACCGCACCCTCGATTTCGCGCGGGCCATTCACCCTGTATCCTTTATTTGCGCGTTCGACCCGTGGTCGATGTGCATGGCAAGTTACCCAAGTGGCCAAAGGGATCTGACTGTAAATCAGCCGTCTACGACTTCGTGAGTTCGAATCTCGCACTTGCCACAGCAACACCTGCACGACCGACGGCCCGGCTCGATACGAGACGGGCCATTCGTGTCTCATCGGCGCACCGCTAACAAGAGCCAGGAATCCATGACGGCCGAACTGCTCGAGATCGCCCGCTCCGTCGCAGTGCAGGCGGGGGCGCTGGCACGGCTGCGCCGCTCGGAGGGGGTCGAGATCGCGGCAAGCAAGTCGTCGACCGAAGACATCGTGACCTTTGCGGATCGGGAGACCGAGGCGCTCATCCGTTCGAGGCTCGCCGAATTGCGGCCCCACGATGGATTCTTCGGAGAGGAGAGCGATGCGGAGACCGGCACGAGCGGGCTCACCTGGGTCGTCGACCCGATCGACGGCACCGTCAACTTCCTCTACGGGATTCCGCATTACGCCGTGAGCATCGCGGTGGTCGAGGGCGATCCGGATCCGCTCACCTGGCGCGCGCTCGCCGGAGTGGTCGCGAATCCCGCGAGTGGCGAGACCTTCTCCGCGCAGGCCGGCGCGGGGGCGTTCCTCGGTGCTTCGCCGATCCGCGTCGCTCCGCCGGTCGAACTCTCCCAGGCCCTCGTCGGCACCGGTTTCTCCTATCTCGCAGACATCCGTTCCGAGCAGGCGGAGGTGCTCAGCGGGTTGCTCCACCGGGTGCGTGACATCCGTCGAATGGGGGCAGCATCACTCGACCTGTGCGCCATCGCCTGCGGCCGGCTCGACGCCTATTTCGAGCGCGGTCTCGGCCCCTGGGATCACGCCGCCGGTGCGCTCATCGCCCGGGAAGCGGGAGCACGAGTCACCGGGAGGGATGGCGCGCCGCCGTCCCGCGAGTTCGTCCTGGCCGCCGAACCCGCGCTCGCCGCCGGGTTGGAGCGCCTGTTCGCAGAACTCTGAGCGCAGGTCCAGGGTGCGCTGCAACGATGAGGAACAGCTCTCCGGCGGCTTCTGAGCGATTGCCGTTTCAGCGGCAGTGACGTACCCTTTACCTATTCGTTATAAATCCTGCGGTGTTTCACCCGGGTTTTCGCACCAAGGATCACTGACCCACAGACCCACAGACCCACAGACCCACAGACGTACTCGAGTTCTCCAGCTCGCTGTATCCGTTGTTGGAGGACCACCAGCTTGAACGCCTATCGCTCATCCACGCCCGCACCATCGGCGACTCCGGAGAGTCGGTAGCGTGGCCGGCTTCGACTGGAGCCTCGAGTCCGCCCGCGATCAGGAGGCCGCTGACCGGGTCGCCCGCGGCCAAGAGCGCCATGGCGCGGCAGCGGCAGAGCCCGCCGCCACCTCACGCCGCGCGTTGAGGGAGCAGGAGACTGCGGCATCCGCGTCCCGCGTTCGCAGCCTCAAGGCTCCCCGAGCGCTCAAGGAACCGCGAACCGGCGCTCCGAAGACCCGCATTCCGAAGGCTCGTCCAGGAAAAAAGACTTCGCCTCGCGCGGTGGCGCCGCGGCCGAGCGTCCCCCACGCGTCAGCGGTCCGCACGACGCCCGTCCGCCCGCCGGTGAGCCGCCCGGCCCCCCGCCGCGGGCAGCTCCTGCGCAAGTTCATCACCATCAGCGCGATGTTCGGTGCGGGCGCGCTCCTCGTGGCGACTTCCCTTCCGGCCGTGGCCCTGCAGATGAATTCCGCCAGCGCTCTCACGCCCGATCTTCCCGCCACCTCGAACTCCCAGGTGCAGAGCCTCGTCGTGGACGGTGCGGCCACGGATGCCGCGCCCACCCGCGACCCGTACACCGTGGTCAACACCATCCAGCAGGCCCGCATGAAATTCGGACTGCAGAACTTCTCGTATACGAACGACACGAACGGCACTATCCAGTGGCCGTTCCCGTCGCCCGTTCCGATCAGCTCCGGATTCGGGGCGCGGGTCTCCCCCTGCGGAGGCTGTTCCTCCTTCCATGAGGGTGTCGACTTCATTCCCGGAGCGGGAACGCCGATCGGCGCGATCGCGGATGGCACCGTCACCTATGCCGCGTACGACGGCAACTTCGGCTACCACGTGATCATCGACCACAACATCAACGGCCAGAAGGTGCAGAGTCTCTACGCCCACATGCTCGCCGGCTCCATCAAGGTGGTGGTGGGCCAGCAGGTCACAGTGACCCAAGAATTGGGCCTGGTCGGAAGCACCGGACACTCCACCGGAGCCCATCTCCACCTCGAGGTCCACCTCGACGGCACGCCGGTGGATCCCTTCGCCTGGCTGAAGGCGAACGCGAACTGACGTTCGCCCCCGCTTACGGGGCTGGCCTTCTTGGCCGCGTTTGGCTACTCTTAACGAATTCGTTACTTTCGTATACACATTGTGATGCTTAGCAAGCGAAGCATCCGTGTGGCCGTACCAGTCCAGTGGTGCTGTGAATCGCCGCAGGGAGCAGCCGTCATGTCACAATCGTTCAGCGCACATTCGAGCGCGTGTGGGAACGATCTCCCTGTCCGCCTACCGGGACTCGTGTGAGCGGCGACCTCGGACTGCCGCCGGCGCGATCACGTCGCGAGCTGGCAGAGCGTCGATCCTCAGAGCCCCGAAAAAGTGCGCGTCGTGTTCGGGCGCTGTCGGCGGCGGCACGTCCGGCGGCACCCCTTCCCCGTAACGCGGTGCGCCGGGTGCTGCGCAAGCTGATGACCGTCGGGGCGATGGCGGGAGCCGCCGCCCTGCTCATCTCCACCTCTCTTCCGGCAAGCGCCTTCCTTCCCGCCTCCTCCGGATCCAGCGCGTCGGCGACCACAGCATCCCTCAGCGCGGCCGAGCCCGCCGAGGCCCTTTCTGTGCAGAACATGCGGGTGGATGACGCGGCCGCGGTCGCCGCACCGACCCGGGACGCATACACCGTCGTCTCTCTCGTGCAACAGATCGCCACCAAATACGCGTCGGCTGCGCGCAGCACCGCGTACACCAACGATCCCAACGGCACGATCCAGTGGCCGTTCCCGGTGCCGGTGCCGATCACCTACGGATTCGGTCCTCGATCCGTGCCCGGATGCGGATTCTGTTCCACCTTCCACGAGGGAGTCGACTTCACGCCCGGCTCGGGCGTCGCCATCCAGGCCATCGCCGATGGAGTGGTGAGCAAGGTCGAATTCGACGGCGGTGGGCTCGGCAACAACGTGACCATCGACCACAACATCAATGGCCAGAAGGTGCAGAGCGTCTACGGCCACATGCTCACCGGTTCGGTGCGGGTGGTGGTCGGCCAGATGGTCAAGGTGACGGATGAGGTGGGCCAGGTCGGCAGCACCGGCGCCTCGACCGGCGCCCACCTTCACCTCGAGATCCACCTCAACAACACGCCGGTCGACCCTTTCGCCTGGCTGAAGGCCAACGCGAACTGACCGAGCCGTCGTTGGTCGAGCCGCCGTTGCTCGAGTCGCCGTTGCTCGAGCCGCCGCGCAGCGACCGCATCGAGACCTAAGCGCGCAGCCAGACCGCGGTGTCACCCGGCAGCGATCGCCCATCGAGCTCTTCCGAGGCCACGATGATCTCCCCGGCGGGCAGCTCCACCGGCTCGGTGCCGGTGTTGGCGATCACGGTGACAGAGCCGTTTCGAAACGCGACGACGGCATCCGGGTAGCCCGTGAGCCATTCGACGTGGCCGAGTCCGAGGTCTGCAATGGACCGCCCGGCGAGAAGACTGCGGTAGAGCTCGAGAGTCGAGCCGGAGACGCCCCGCTGAGAGTCTCGGGCGTAGGGGGCCCAGTCCGCCGGTTGCGGAAGCCAGCTCTTGCCGCTGGGGCCGAAGCCGTACGATGGCGCGTCCGCCTCCCAGGGGATCGGCACGCGGCATCCATCCCGGCCGTAGCGTTCGCCGTCGGTTCGGAACCAGGTGGGATCCTGGCGCGCTTCGTCGGGCAGGTCGATGACCTCGGGCAACCCGAGCTCCTCACCCTGGTAGAGGTAGGCGCTTCCGGGCAAGGCGAGCATGAGGGTCGTCGCCGCGCGTGCGCGTCGAAGTCCGAGGGAGCGCACCGGCCGGCCGGGCGAACGCGGGCCGATGCCGTGGCCCTGCGGGTTCTCGGCGGTCATGGCGAGGCGTGAGGCGTGGCGCACCACGTCGTGGTTCGACATCACCCAGGTGCTCGGAGCGCCGACGCCGGTGAAAGCGACAAGAGAGGCGTTGATGATCGCCCGCATCGTCGGGCCGCTCCACGGAGTCTCGAGGTAGGAGAAGTTGAAGGCCTGCTGCATCTCGTCGGGCCGCACCCAGCGTGCGAGCTTGGCGAGCGGCTCCACCCACGCTTCGGCGCAGAGCACACGATCGCCCTCGTACTCCTCGAGCACGGAGTGCCAGTCCCGGTAGATCTCGTGCACGCCGTCCTGCGCCCAGTAGGGCGGGGTATTGTCGTCGTCGAGATTCGCGTCGATCTGCGGCTCGAGACCCAGGGTGCCGCTGCCGCCCATGCTGCCGCCGTCGGCCGGAGCCGTGTAGTCGGGCAAGCCCGCGGCCTTGATCAGGCCGTGCGCCACATCCACCCGGAAGCCGTCGACGCCGCGGTCGAGCCAGAAGCGCAGGATGTCGCGGAACTGCTCCCGCACCCAGGGGTTCTGCCAGTTGAGGTCGGGCTGCGAGGAGTCGAAGATGTGGAGGTACCACTGGCCGGGCGTTCCGTCGGGATTGGTGAGGCGGCTCCAGGCGGACCCGCCGAACACGGAATCCCAGTTGTTCGGCGGCAGTTCGCCGTTGAGGCCTTTACCCTCACGGAACATGTAGCGGTCGCGCTCGGGGCTTCCCTCCGGTGCGGCGAGGGCCTCCTGGAACCAGGCGTGCTGATCCGAGGAGTGGTTGGGCACGAGGTCAACGATGAGTTTGAGGCCGAGCTCGTGCACGCGCTTCTCGAGTGCATCGAAGTCGGCCAGGGTGCCGAAGATCGGATCGACGTCGCAGTAGTCGGCGACGTCGTATCCGGCGTCCTTCTGCGGCGAGGTGTAGAACGGCGAGAGCCAGACGGCGTCCACCCCGAGTTCCACCAACGCGGGAAGTCGTTCGGTGATGCCGATGAGGTCGCCGAGGCCGTCGTCGCCCATGCCGTCGGCGAAGGACCGCGGGTAGATCTGGTAGATGACGGCGGAGCGCCACCATTCGTTTCCGGAGGCGCTGGAAAGTGTGGTGGTCTCGGTTGCGGGCGCAGAAAAACCCTGCCGAATGTCGAGGCTCATCCGAAAACCCTATTGCATCGCCTGTCGCCCGAAATCGCGGAGCAGTCGGCCGCCCGCAGGAGTGCCGGTGAGGGTACTGTCTGCAGGCGTGAACTCTTTGCCCCTTTGGCTGCTCGTGCTGATCTTCGTCGCGGGTGCCGCCGTCATCTGGGTGGCGGGCATCCAACTGTCCAAAACGACGGATGTGCTGGACAAGAGGCTGCATCTCGGCAGTGCCCTCGGCGGGCTGATCGTTCTCGCGGTCGCCACCAACCTCCCAGAGATCGCCATCACGGTCAGCGCGGCTCTGTCGGGGAATATCGAGATCGCGACGGGAAACATCCTGGGCGGCATCGCGATCCAAACGGTTGTTCTCGCGATCCTCGATCTCTTCGGACGGCGGGGAAAGGGCGTGCGCCCGCTGACCTACCGGGCCGCCTCCCTGACACTGGTGCTCGAGGCGGTCGTCGTCGTCGCAGTTCTGTCTGTCGTCGTGGCGGGCAGCCAGCTCCCCTCTGGGCTCGTGTTCGCCCGGATCACGCCGGACGTGGTCGCCATCGCCGCCCTGTGGATCGTCGGTCTGGCGCTGGTGCAGCGCTCCGGCTCGCACCTTCCCTGGCACGAGGACGGGTCGGCTCCGGACTCGTCTCCGCATCCGCGTGGACATCGGCGTCACACGCCGGACAAGAAGATGAGTGTGACGAAAGCCGCCATCGTGTTCGCGATCTCCGCCGTCGCCACCCTCGTCGCGGGAGTGGTGCTCGAGCGGGCCGGCGATGCCGCGTCGTCGCAGATCGGCCTGTCGGGGGTGCTCTTCGGAGCGACCTTCCTGGCGCTGGCGACATCTCTGCCCGAGATCTCCACAGGGCTCCAGGCCGTGAAGCAGGGCGACGACAACCTGGCGATGAGCGACATTTTCGGGGGGAACGCCTTCTTGCCTGTTCTCTTCCTCGTCGCGACGATCATCTCCGGCAGGTCGGTTTTGTCCCACGCCAACCCCAGCGACATCTACCTCACGTCCCTCGCGATACTGCTTACCCTGATCTACATCGTCGGTCTGATCTTTCGACCGTCCCGACGGATCCTCGGCATGGGTGTCGACTCTCTCGCCGTGGTCGTCGTCTACGCCGTTGGCATCCTCGGGCTGGTCTCGATCGCGAACGGATGACCGAACCTCCGTCGTAATCGGGCCGTAACGGCGCTACGGTACCTTCGAGACCAGCATCGGCGGGCAATTCAGCCCCGCAGGCCATCGAGGGGGCACCATGGGCATCGTCAACGAGCCGCACCACGACGGTTCTCCCCTGTATGTCTCCGATTCCGCACCCCAGCTCGGCGACCACGTGCGCGTGCGCATCCGCATCCCCGAAGAATTCGGGCCAGTCATCGCCGTGCATACCCGCTCCAATCCCGACCACGAGCCGCGCTTCGCCGTCGCGTCGCCCGTCGCGGATGTCGACGGGTGGGAGTGGTGGGAGGCCGAGATCGAGATCGAGAACCCGGTGCACGGCTATCGCTGGCTGCTCTCCCTGGCGGATGGTGGTTCGGCCTGGGTGAATGCCACCGGTGTCCACACGATCGAGACCCTCGATTCGGAGGACTTCCGGCTGGTGACCTATCCGGCTGCGCCCGAGTGGGCCTCGTCGACGGTGATGTACCAGATCTTCCCCGACCGATTCGCCCGGTCTGCGGCGGCATCCACTCGCGCACTGCCCGACTGGGCCGAACCGGCGGAGTGGACGGATGACGTGGTCTACGTCGGCGCGGACACCCCTCGCCAGTTCTACGGCGGCGATCTCGCGGGCATCGCCGAGCATCTCGACCATCTGGTGGCTCTCGGGGTCAATCTCATCTACCTGACTCCCGTGTTCCCGGCGCAGTCCAACCACCGTTACGACGCGCTGTCCTTCGCCGAGGTGGATCCTTTGCTCGGCGGAGACGAGGCGCTCGTCGCCCTCATCGAAGCGGCGCATGGGCGCGGACTGAGGGTGATCGGGGACCTCACCTCCAACCACAGCGGGGACGCCCACGAGTGGTTCCGGGCCTCCCACCTCACTCCCGGGGCCGCGGAGAGCGAGTTCTACTACTGGCTCGACGAGCAGCAGGAGCGCTACGTATCGTGGCTCGGAGTTCCGAGCCTCCCCAAGTTCAACTGGAACTCGGCCGAACTGCGCCGTCGCTTCATCGACGGCCCCGAGTCTGTCGTCGCGAAGTGGCTCGGCGAACCGTACAACCTCGACGGCTGGCGCATCGACGTCTCCAACATGACCGGACGCTATCTCGACCAGGACCTCAACCAGGAGGTGCGCCGCACGATCCGACGCACGATGGTCGCCACGAAGACGGACACGATCCTGCTCGGGGAGTCGACCAACGACGCAGCGAGCGACTTTCCCGGGGACGCCTGGCACGGGGCGATGACGTACGCCAACTTCACCCGGCCGGTGTGGGGCTGGCTCTCCGAGCCCGGGAGCCTCGCGCCCGGCGGCATCGGCATGGCGCTCGGCACGATCCCCAGCTACAGCGGGATCGAAGTGCATGCGGCGCACATCCGCTTCACCGCAGCGTTCCCGTGGCGCGTGAGGCTCCATAACATGAACGCTCTCGACACCCACGACACCCCGCGATTCCTCACCCACGCGCGCCCGGGCACCGTGCCTGTCGCGTTCGGTTTGTCGGTGACGCTGCCGGGCATCCCCGTCGTCTTCGCCGGCGACGAGTTCGGACTCACCGGAACGGATGGCGAGCACTCCCGTACTCCGATGCCCTGGGGAACCGAGGCGGCGGCTGCCGACACCATCTCCCTCTATTCGCGCCTGATCCACCTTCGGACCTCGCATCCGGCATTGAACGGTGGCGGCATCCGCTGGATGCATGCCGGCAGCGAGGTGCTCGTCTTCGTGCGGGAGTCTGCCGAGGAGAGCGTGCTCGTCGTCGCGGCCCGGGATGGTTTCGACGTGACCCTTCCGGCGCACGCGGTGGCCGGCCTTCCGGTGACGCTCTTCGGCCGGATCGGTGCTGTGCATACCGCTGAGGGCCTCAGGCTGAGCGGATCCGGGCCGGCCTTTGGCGCATTCGAGTTGCCGGGCATCACGCTTCCCGACTTCTTCGAGCCCGGCGTGATCCTCGCCCTCGAGTAACGGCGCGGCGGGCCCCGCGGCGGGTGCTATTCTCTAACGGTGCCAAAATGGCGCGCGGAAATTCGTGTGCTGCTTTCGCCCCCTTAGCTCATTGGTAGAGCACTTCCTTGGTAAGGAAGAGGTAGTGGGTCCGATTCCCACAGGGGGCTCTCGTAACCCGTTTGTCTGGTTACGTCCCGGCGGGGTAGCTCAGGTGGTTAGAGCACACGGCTCATAATCGTGGTGTCGCGGGTTCAAGTCCCGCTCCCGCTACTTAGCTTCATGCGCCCGAGACTATGTGGCCGAATCCACCGAGCTCCACGATTGCACTCTCGGTTCGGATCAACAGAGCGGTCGCTGTATCGACCTGTCGCTCGAATCATGCCGGGCCCGGTTCTCCGGCAGGGACGTCACGGAAGAACGGGCGAGACGGCTCCAATCGCGGCCTGAAGCGTCCGGATGCTCGACCCGAGCACGCCCGACGACAACAAGCCCGAACCGAGCGGGCCCGCGGAGTCCTCTCCGACTGACGGCAGCTGCTGAAGTGCTGCCCTGACCCGAGCGTCCATGTGGTCGAGCTGCCAAGCGATCTCGTCGGAGAGAGCCATCGGTCGGTCCGGAGCGGCCAGCCCGGCTGCTTTCGCGGCGTAGGCGGCTGCGCCGAGAGCGTGAGCGCCCATGTGAGCGACACCCGCCGCTTGTCCCGCAGACCGCGCGGCTGCCGCTGCAGCAGGGGAGTCCACGCCGTTCGCGGCCCGACCAGCGACGAAGCGCCGACGAATTTCACCGACAGCATCGAGCTCACCCCGAGCGAACGCGCGAGTTCGATCGATGGCATCACGGGGTCGATCGTCTGTGGGGGCCTCGGTCTCGAACAAGACCAGGACACGCTCAGCACAGTCTGCTGCCCACAGAGCGACGAGGCGTCGATCAGCTTCGCTCAATGACTGCGGGGAAAGCATTCCAGCATTCTCGCACCCCGTCCTACCGGGCGCTCCGGCTACGGCAATCCGGTCGCGCTGACACTATTGCGATCGACCCAGCTCCGGGGGACGATCGAGTCGTGGCTACTGGCACGGTGAAGTTCTTCTCTGCGGAGGAAGGCTGGGGAGCTATCTCGTCGCCAGAGCTACCCGACGACCAAGACGCCTTCGTCCACTTCTCCGTTATCGAGAGCGAGGGGTACCGCTACCTCGTAGCGGGCGATGAAGTCGATTTCGACTACGTTCGTATCGACCAACACGGCTTCCGCTTCGTGGCGACTCGCGCGCGCAAGGGCGAAGCCCCGAGTGCGGCAAGTCCGGCGATTCGCTAGACGGTCAGGCCGGTGAGGGGGAGGCGTTCTGCGGAAGAAGACTCGCGACGCTTGCCCCGGGACGGAGGTCGAGTCGACGGAGCAACTGGGCATTCAGCGCCACGACGACCGTGGAGGCAGACATCAGCAATGCGCCGACCTCCATCGGGAGAACGAAACCGATGGGCGCAAGCACTCCCGCGGCGAGCGGCACCGCGATCAGGTTGTAGCCGGCGGCCCACCAGAGGTTCTGCTTCATCTTCCGGTAGGTCTTGCGAGACAACTCGATAACCGAGAGTACCGATCGGGGGTCATCACTGGCGAGGATCACGCCGGCGGAGGCGATGGCCACGTCGGTGCCCGCCCCGATGGCGATGCCGACATCCGCCTGGGCGAGCGCGGGCGCGTCATTCACGCCGTCCCCGACCATGGCGACCTTGCGGCCCTCGCGCTGCAATTCGGTGACCTTTGCTGCCTTGTCCTCCGGGTGCACCCCGGCGAATACCCGATCGATGCCGAGGTCATCCGCCACGGACTGGGCGACGGCCTGGGCATCCCCGGTGATCATCACCACCTGTATCCCGAGTGCGCGGAGGGCATCGACGGCGTGACGGGATTCCGGTCGCACCTCATCGGCAAGCCCGAGGGCCCCGATCACTTTCGAGTCCCGGAGCACGTGAAGGATGATGGCTCCCTCGCGTTCCCACGCGAGCGTCTCGGGGAGCGGATCGGCGGTGTGGGAGGCGAGCATGCCCGGTCCGCCGACGCTGACCTCGCTGCCGTTCACGACCCCCGTGACCCCGATAGCCGTCGACGCCTGGAAGTCGGTCGCCTTCAGGATCGAGAGACCGCGCGCTTTCGCGGCATCCACGATGGCCGTGGCCAGCGGATGCTCGCTGTCTGCCTCGACGGCCGCCGCGAGTGAGAGCACATCCTGCTCCGAAGTCGGCGCCGTGACGGCCACCCTGGTGACGCTCGGCTCACCCTTGGTCAGGGTTCCGGTCTTGTCGAAGAGCACGGAGTCGACAGTGCGCATGTTCTCCAGCGCCAGGCGGTCTTTGACCAGGACGCCACCCTTCGCGGCTCGTTCCGTGGCGATGGAGACGACGAGGGGGATTGCCAGGCCGAGAGCGTGCGGACAGGCGATCACGAGCACGGTGATCGTACGGATGACCGCGTCCTGTGGCGCTCCGAGGGCGGTCCACACGATGGCGGTGATCACGCCGGATCCCAGTGCGAACCAGAACAACCAGCCGGCGGCGACGTCGGCCAACCGTTGGGCTCGTGACGACGAGTTCTGCGCCTCTGAGACGAGCCGCTGGATGCCGGCGAGTGCCGTGTCGCCCCCCACCGCGGAGATCCGCACCCGGAGGGCGTTGTCGGTGGCCACCGTTCCCGCAACGACCTGGGCGCCCGGCCCGCGTGTGACCGCCCGGGATTCGCCGGTGATCATCGATTCATCGACATCCGCTGTGCCTTCGGTGATTTCCCCGTCCGCCGGGACGCGGCCGCCGGGACGCACGATGACGAGATCGCCGACCTCCAGGTCGGCGGGGGAGATCACCGCCACAGTCTCGCCGTCGATGCGTTCCGCCTCATCCGGCAGCAGTGCCGCAAGCGACTCCAGAGCGGTGGATGACTGGGCGAGGGATCGCATTTCGATCCAGTGGCCGAGAAGCATGATCACGATGAGGAGGGCGAGCTCCCACCAGAAATCCAACTGACGATCGATGAGGCCGAGACTCGCGGCCCACGATGCGACGAACGCGACGGTGATCGCCAGCGCGATGAGGAGCATCAATCCGGGCTTGCGTGCTTTCAGCTCTGACACGGCTCCGGTGAGGAACGGACGCCCGCCCCACGCGTAGAGCACGGTTCCGAGCACGGGCGAGATCGATGCCACCAAGAGGGTGTCGGGGAGCGGGTAACCCAGGATTCTGGCGAACATCTGGCTGAATGCCACCACGGGAACGGCGATGACGAGCATGATCCAGAACAGACGTCGAAACTGACCGACGTGGTCGCCATGCCCGGCGTGGCTCATCCCGTCCGCCGAATCATGGTGCGCGGGCGCTCCGTGGTGGTCGCTTTCGAGCACGTGTTGTGTCGGCTGGTCATGAGAGGGGGACATCATCGAAATATATACCCCCATGGGGTATATATCAACCTCAAGAGCGTCATTCACTGCGCGCCGGATGTGGTCAGCGCTCCCGGCGCTCCTTGACACGGTGCGGATTCGGATGTCGACTCGGTTCACCCGCTGACCGAGGATGTCAGTGGCCCGAACCGGCCGAGGAGTACTGAGATGAGCACCATCGTCGTGCAGGCATTCATCACCCTGGACGGCGTCGTCCAGTCCGGCGGGGGCCCGGAGGAGGATCGCGAGGGTGGCTTCGAGCACGGCGGGTGGACATCGGAGTATGACGAGCACGACGTGGCTGGCGAGATGACGGAGATCATCCGCTCCTGGGAGAGCGCAACCGAGGCGCTGCTGCTCGGACGCAAGACCTACGAGATCTGGGCCTCCTCCTGGGGCGTCTGGGACGAGAACGACGCTGGATTGAAGGGGGAGCTCAACAGAAGGTACAACCGCGTTCCCAAATACGTCGCCTCCCGCACGCTCAGCGAGCTCGGTTGGCAGAACTCGCACCTTCTCGGCGCGGATGTCCCGGCTGCGGTGCGCGCGCTTCGCGAGGAGCCCGGTGGCGAAATCCGCGTCTGGGGCAGCACCCGGCTGATCCACACACTGGCCGAGCACGACCTGATCGACGAATACCGGCTCGCGGTCTACCCGATGGTGTTGGGTACCGGCAAGAGGTTGTTTCCCGAGGGATTTCCCCGGGTGAGCCTCTCCCGTGTGGACACCCGAGCTCTGGCATCCGGGGTGCAGGTCACCACCTACCGTCGCTCGACCCCCGCCTGATCAGCTGCCCCAGGGTCTCAGGCGGCGACCTCGTTCAACTTGCCGGTGGCGACGTCGAAGACGAAGCCACGCACCGAGTCCCGGAACGGGATGAACGGGCTCGCCGCGATTCGGGCGATCGACTGCTTCACGTCTGCGGCCTCATCCGGGAAGGACTCGGCTGCCCACGCGGGCCGCAGTCCCGTGTCGTCCTGGATCGACTGCTTGAAGGCGTCGTCGGTGAAGGTCAGCATTCCGCAGTCCGTGTGATGGATCAGGATGATCTCCCTCGTGCCGAGCAGCCTCTGGCTGATCGCCAGCGAGCGGATCTCGTCCTCGGTGATCACCCCGCCGGCGTTGCGGATCACGTGCGACTCGCCCTCCGCCAGCCCGAGTACCCGGTAGACGTCGATGCGCGCATCCATGCAGGCGACGACAGCGATGTGCTTGCTCGGCGGCAGCGGCAATGGGCCGGAGAACTGCGCGGCATAGGCTTCGTTGTTCTTCAGCAGGTCGTCGGTCACGCTCATCGGGTTCCTCACTTCGGGGTGTCGACCGGATCGGGTCACCCCCAGCTTCGACCCCTCTCGGGGGCCGCAGGCCGTTGTTACCGCGCCTTACGGTTTGAGTCGGAGTGTTACCCAGCACCTTCGCGCAAATTCAAGCCCCTGACCCCGACAATTTCCGCGCGTACCGTGCTCGGCATGGCAATCACCCAGTACACCTTCGGCAACCCCGTCACCCGCTACCCCGACATCACCCCACCAGAGCAGCACCAGGACGGTCCGGGCGTGGAGCACGCCCAGAGCTCGGCCCCGGATGTCGGCGAAGACAGCTACGTCGGCAGCGGCCGGCTCACCGGCCGCAAGGCCCTCATTACCGGTGGGGACTCCGGCATCGGCGCCGCGGTCGCTATCGCCTTCGCCAGGGAGGGAGCGGATGTCGCGATCTCCTACCTCGCTTCGGAGCAGGAAGATGCCGACCGCACCATCCGACTGATCGAAGCAGCCGGGCGGAAGGCGGTCGCCCTTCCCGGAGACATCACGGATGCCGCGCGTTGCCGCGACCTCGTCGCGCAGGCCGTCGAGCAACTCGGAGGGCTGGACATCCTCGTCAACAATGCCGGCAAGCAGCAGTTCGCCGAGCACCTGCTCGACATCAGCGATGAGCAGTTCGCGGAGACATACGAGACCAACGTCTTCGCGATGTTCTGGATCACCAAGGCCGCCCTCCCGCACCTCGCGCCCGGATCGACGATCATCAACACCTCATCGATCCAGGGCTACACGCCGTCGCCGCTTCTGGTCGACTATGCCTCGACCAAGGCCGCGATCAACACCTTCTCCAAGGCACTGGCTCAGCAACTCGCTCCAGAGGGCATCCGCGTGAACGTGGTGGCGCCCGGCCCGATCTGGACTCCGCTGCAGACCGCCGGCGGCCAGCCGCCCTCGGCGCTGCCGACCACGGGCGAAGAGACGGCGCTCGGCCGTTGGGGGCAGCCCGCAGAGTTGGCCCCGGCTTACGTGTTCCTCGCCTCACCGGAATCGAGTTTCGTCGTGGGCGAGACGCTGCACGTCGACGGGGGAATGCCCAATCCCTGACTCACTGCAACCCTGACCCGCTGCGGGGAGTCGAGGGCGCGCTCTAGCGCTTGCCCTCGGCGACCTCGACGCCCAGCCATCGCGCCAGCTCGGAGATCTCCTCTCGCACCATCGCGTCCTCCTCCGGGTCGAAGGGCAGGAATTCGTGTACCGCGGCGATCCGAAGCACGCTCTCGGATCGGTCGACCTCGGCCTCGAGCATGCCGACGAAGCGATCGCCCATGAGGATGGGGTGGGCAAACAGTCCGTACTTGCGCTGGGGCTTCGGCTTGAACTGCTCGAGCACGTACTCGAACTCGAAGATCTCACGAAGCCGCGGACGATCGAAGAGCAAGCCGTCGTAGGGGTTGAGGAAGGCGACGCGACCGCCGGCGTCTTCGTCGAGCGTCGCGAGTGCCGCCGGGTCCACCCGCCAGGGCGAACGCAGTCCCTCGATCCGCACCGGCTCGCCGGCCATTCCGACCGGAGTCCAGGGCGACTTCTGCCGGGCGATTCCGGCGGCCTGGAGCCGTCTCTCGTCCCACTGCCGGTCCGCGTGCTCCCTGTCCAGTTCGGGCAGATCACTGGGGTAGACGCGCTCGGCGAGGTCCCAGCGGCGATGCCTGCCCTCGCGGCCGACGATGGCGACCTCACCCTGTCGGCTGAGGAAGTCCAGCATGATCGGCACCTGATTGGATCCGAACCATCCATCGGGTGGTCGAGTCACGTCGGCGGTGTCGGGGATGTCGCTCGCGAGAAGCGGACCATCGGACCGGAGCCGCGCCAGAACCTCCGACCGGAAGCGCGAGTTCGCGTCGAGCCACTGCCGGGTGCTCTCGCGGCGTGGCCATTGCCGCATCGCGGGCAGCATCAGCGGCAGCAGGCTGACCGGGCGGAATGCCCCGTCGAACTCGAAAAGCAGGTGATCCCGTTCGACAGCATCCTTCAGCTGACCGGGCTCATAGGCGTAACCGATCCGCGACCACAGCACGGTGTGCTCGCACGCCGCGATGACCCGGGTCGGATCGATCTTGACAGCGCCAAGCTGCTCCGCGACCTCGATGACATCGCCCGGACGTTCGGCATCGAGCAACTGGGATCGCACCGCGATGCGACGGGCATCGTCCAGCGTGAGTACTCGAGGGCTCGCCATGGGCACCTCCCCTGTCTCGGATTCAGCCGGCCTTCGTCGGCGCGTTCCTATCATCGTCCCCACGACCGACGGCGAAGCCAAAGTGTTCGAGGAGACGCTCGCCCCGAGCACGCGAACCGTGGGGCTGAGACGAAGATGCATCTTTGCTGGTAGTTCGATGTCAATACATGCACTGAGTGCATCGTTGCACTTAGTGTGAGCGACGTGATCATGTCCACGGCACCCGATCGACGGGCCGCTCTCAAAGAGCGCCATCGATCGGCGATCCTGGCCGCAGCCCATGATCTCGTGCAGGAGCGCGGCGGTCCCCGCTTCAACGTGGACGAGCTCGCCGAGCGAGCCGATGTGGCCAGGCGCACCGTCTTCAACCATTTCGCCTCCGTCGACGAAGTACTCCTGGCCCTCTCCGCCGAGGAACTCGAGGTGATCATCGACGAATTCATCGCCGCGGTCGCCGCCAGCCCGGTCGGTGACGGCAGTCGAGCGTCCATGTTCGCCGAGCTCGCTGAGATGCTGCAGCACGTCGATCTGCCCACGGTGATCGCCTCTGTCGTGAAAGTCCTCGGCGTCGAGGATGCCGACGATGCCCGAGGGCGCGCGCTCACCGACGTGACATTCGCCCGCGCCGCCGATCGCCTCCTGCGTGAGGTCGCGAGGCGCTACCCGCAGGCGGACACGCTCGACACCGAAGTCCTCGTCGGTTCGCTGATGAACGGCGTCGTCGTCATCGCCAAGCGCTGGCTCGAAGAATCGGCCGGACGCCCCGACCCCGCAGCGCGGGCCGACTGGGACCGCCTCCTCGCCCGGCTCACCGACACCATCAGATCTGGATATTCGCCCACAGCTTGATATCGCGGGGTGCACCGGCGCGCCCCGTTCCGCACGACAGCACCGCACTCACCACACCCTGCACTCACCATTGAAAGGAACGAGGGTTCGACATGGCCGGCCTCCTCTATCGCCTCGGACGATTCTCTGCACGCCGTCACTGGACGGTCATCGTCAGCTGGGTGGTGATCATCGCCCTCGCGGGAGTCGGGTACGCGCTGTTCGCGGGCACGCCATCCCCGTCGATCAGCATCCCCGGTACGGCGACGGCCAAGGTGCAGGACGAGCTGAACGCGAAGTTCCCCAAGGCGAGCGGCGGAAGCGGAAGCCTCGTGCTCGAGACGACCTCCGGAAAGGCCTTCACCGACGCCCAGAAGGCGGATGTCACGCAGCTTCTCGCAGACATCGCCGACATGAGCGGGGTGAAGTCGGCCAACAACCCGTTCACCACGCAAGCGACACTGGACGACAACCGGCAGCAGGTCACCGACGGTCGGTCGAAGATCACCACCGGCAAGGACCAGCTCGCGGCCGCGCAGGCCCAGCTGACCGCGGGCCAGACTCAACTCGATCAGGCCCAGCAGCAGCTCGACGCGGCCAAGGCCGCGGCCGCGGGTGCTCCGGCGGCAGTGCAGGCGCAGCTCGAGGCGCAGCAGGCCGGGATCACCGCCCAGCAGGCGACCCTCACCGCCAATCAAGCGACCCTCGACGCCAACGCGAAGACCCTCGACGATCAGAGCACCAAGCTCGAACTCGGATCCCAGCTTCTCGACCTCTCGTCCAACATCCGATTCGTTTCCAAGGATGACAGCAGTGCTGTCGCCACCATCCAGTTCACCAAGTCGACCAACCTCGTCTCTCCCGCGCTGAAGACCGCGGTCGAGAAAAAGGCGGAGGCCGGCGTCGACGGGGTGAAGGTCTATGTGTCGCAAGACATCGCGCAGGGGGTTCCGAGCATCCTCGGACCGGGTGAAGTCGTCGGCGTCATCGTCGCGGCGATCGTGCTCATGGTCATGCTCGGAACGCTCATCGGAGCGGCCCTTCCCCTCCTCAGCGCCGGCGTCGGACTCGGTGCCGCCACCCTGGGCGCCATGGCGTTCTCCGGCATCGTGGAGTTCAACTCCGTCACGGTGGTGCTCGGTGTGATGCTCGGCCTGGCGGTCGGAATCGACTATTCGCTGTTCATCCTCAACCGGCATCGCACCCAGTTGAAACAGGGGATGCCGCTGCACGAGTCCATCGGACTGGCCAACGGTACCTCCGGCAACGCGGTGGTCTTCGCCGGCACCACGGTCATCGTCGCACTGCTCGCGCTCAACATCACCGGCATCCCGTTCCTCGGCCTCATGGGAACCGTCGGTGCCGTCGCGGTCGCGGTGGCCATCCTGGTGGCGATCACGTTCACCCCGGCGATGCTCTCGCTGGTCGGGCTCCGGATCCTGCGCAAGAAGGAACGCCTGGCGATCGGGCACGCGAGCGCCAAGCGGGTGCCCAACACTCCGATGAAGACCTGGCGCGCGATCATCACGCTGGTCGCCGGCGTCGCGGTTCTCGGCGTCATCGCCCTCCCTGCCATGAACATGCGCCTCGGGCTTCCTGTCGGCTCATCGGAGGCCACGACCTCTAGCCAGTACAAGGCCTACAAGACCCTCGAAGACAAGTTCGGCGCCGGCCAGAACAGCCCGCTGCTCGTCGTCGCCGATCTGCCCGCGGCCGCTACCGGAGACGAACTCCAGCGCCAGGAGATCGCGATCGGAACGAAGATCACGTCAGTGGGAAACGTGGCCGCAGTAGCTCCGATCGGCGCATCGACGGATGGCACGGTCGTCGCCTTCCAGGTGATCCCGAAGGGAGGCCCGTCGAGCGTGTCGACGGAGGCTCTCGTTCACGATCTGCGCGATCTCTCTCCGATCTCGTCGGATTCCGGAAAGATCACCCTGGGGGTGGCCGGCAACGCGAGTGCGAACATCGACGTGTCCGAGAAGCTCTCCGCGGCGCTTCCGATCTATCTCGTGGTGGTCGTCGGGCTTTCGCTGCTGATCCTGATCCTGGTGTTCCGCTCGATTCTCGTGCCGATCACCGCGACGGCGGGCTTCGTGCTGTCGCTCCTCGCCACCTTCGGCGGGCTCACCGCGATCTACCAGTACGGATGGCTCAGCGCCGTGTTCGGAGTGCACGATCCGGCGCCGATTCTGAGCTTCCTGCCCGTGATCGAGGTCGGGGTGCTGTTCGGTCTCGCGATGGACTACCAGCTGTTCCTGGTCTCTGGCATGCGGGAGGCTTACGCTCACGGTGCCCCGGCGAAGATCGCCGTGCAGCGCGGCCTTCATGCCGGTCGATCGGTGGTGACGGCCGCAGCCATCATCATGATCTCGGTCTTCTCCGGATTCATCTTCTCGGAGTCCTCCACTATTCGCCCGATCGGTTTCGGACTGGCCTTCGGCGTGCTCCTCGACGCCTTCATCGTGCGGATGCTGCTCATCCCGGCCGCCATGCACCTGCTCGGAAGAGCGGCATGGTGGCTGCCGAAATGGCTGGACCGCATCATCCCGGACGTCGACGTGGAGGGCGCGAAGCTCGAGCGGACGCATCCTGTCTCTCACGAGGACGAGGTGGTCGATCTGGCCGTCGGCGAGGATTCGGCTCCACGGCATCCGGCCCACCGGGCCTGAGGCCGCGCTGGCGGCGGTCAGTCCTGGGGCATGATCAGGCAGAACGGATGCCCGGCAGGGTCGAGGTAGACGCGAAACGTGGGCGTCTCCGATCCCGCCTTGGTCGCACCGAGTGCGAGCACGGCAGCCTCGGCGACGTCGAAGTCGTCGACCTTCACGTCGAGATGCATCTGCTGCGGGCCATCCTGGCTGGGCCACCGCGGAGCTGTGTAGTGGTCCACCTGCTGGAACGCGATGAGCGGGCGCCCTCCGCCGGGCGGCGCGAGTTCGGCCCAGTCGGGGTCGAAGCCGACGATCTCGGCTCCGATCAGCTCGGCATAGAACCGGGCGAGTTGCTGGGGTTCCGGGCAGTCGATGAGGAGAAGTTCAAGGGTTCCGATCATGAGCCGAGGCTACTCGGTGGGTATGACAATGGGCGCGTCGTCGTGGCCCGGCGCCGGCCACGCCATAATGACGGGGGAAAGAGGAGTTGCCATGGACATGCGTCTGGAACTGGTGCCGCTGCGTTCGACCGACGTGGACCGCAGCAAGGCCTTCTACGTCGAGCAGGTCGGCTTCCTGGTCGACCACGACGTCGAGCCGGGCAATGGCATGCGGGTGGTGCAGCTGACCCCTCCCGGATCGGCCTGTTCGATCGCCATCGGCGTGGGTTTCGTCGAGGCGGATGCGCCCGCAGTGAATGGTCTGCACCTGGTGGTGGACGACCTGGACGCGGTCAGGGAGGAGCTGCTCGGCACCGGAGTGGAGGTATCGGGGATCAGCGACATGGGCGGAGTCCGCTACGCCTACTTCAGCGACCCGGACGGCAACTCCTGGGCGCTCCAGCAGATATCCCGCTAACGGGACCAGCGCCTGACGCCCCACCCATAACGTCACAACGGATCGGCAGCCTGCGCCTCGGAGGGAGGACGTCCTCTTCGGTGCCCGGCGGCTAATTCAGAGACTGGTGCGGTGCGGAGAAGGCGATCGAGTTCGCCGTGACTCCCACGAGACCGAGAGTCACACGCAGCATGGTCGGCGGCAGCTCGTCACCCGGCGGAGGTGTGTTGGCGAGGAGGGTGAGTGCCGTGCCGTCGAGCAATGATGCCGTGAGCGAGTCGAGATAGACCTGCACGTTCCCCGTCAGCTGCATCGTCGTGGCATCGGTCACCAGAGCTGGACCGGTCGCCTTCCGCACATCGAGCAGGAAGTCCTTCACGGTGACACCGTCGGCGACGATCTTGAGCGCTGTCGTGCGGGTGCCGTTGGCTAGGGGGACCGTGACGACGGTGACCGAGTGGAGTCCCGAGATGGAGATCGAGGAGCCGCCGAGCTGGGCGGCGGGCAGGGTGAACGTCGGGGCTCCGTCATCCGGCACGCCGATGGCCGGGGCCGGCGGCGTGCCCGAACCCGGTGCGGGCGGCAGGCCGATTTTCCCGGGGAGGGGCGCGACGGGGGCCGGACTCGGTCGAGGACCCTGGCTCGGTGCGGGAGACGGCTGTCCCGACCCGCACTGCATGAGCAGCGGGATGCACATGCCCGCGCCCGGCACCCGTGCCGCGCCGATTCCCGAGAGGGCGACCACGAGCACCGCCGCAATCAGAAGAGTCCCGGTCGTGCACCGGCGCGACCGCCCCGCGTTCAGGATCGACTCGCTTCGACGGGGGCCGCTTCCCTCACGACCGCGGCGGTCTCCGGGTTCTGGTGACGAGACTCCAGCGGCATCCAGGCGACGATCAGGATGCCGCCGACCGCACCGAGGAGCATTCCGATGAAGAATCCGCCCAGGTTCACTCCGACTAGCGAGTAGATCGAGATGGCGAGCACGAGCACACCGTAGAAGATGCGGTGCACCGGCATGACGGTCGCGAGGATTCCGAGCAACACCATCAGCAGCGGGATGATCGTGGCCTGCAATCCCTCGATGCCCACCTGCACGTGGATCTTGCCCACGTCCAACTGCCCGGAGAAGAACATCTCCACCCCGGCGAGGGCGGCGAGCAGACCTCCCACGAAAGGCCGGTTGCGTCGCCAGGCCGAGAATGCGGTGCGACGGGCGGTCACTAGAAGCACCCCTTGGTGCCATCCGTGAGCTGGAGATGCATGCCGGTGAGGGTGAAGACCGAGGCCTGGGTCGACCACGCGGTCTGCTGCAGCCCGACGATCTTGAGGGAGTCGGCATCCTGCGCGAAGTCTCCCGCCGTTCCCTTGTGGCTGGTCTTCACGGTCGAGGCATCCACCCCGATGCGGATGTTGTTGAAGGTGGAGTCGCCCTTGAGGTCGGTCATGCCGATCTGGAGGTCGGTCGCCGTTGCCGGCTTCCCGCCGCCACCGGCGGTGATGAGCAGTCCGACCTTGCCGAGCGGGGTGTCGGTCACGACGGACTGGCACAGATCCGCGAGGTTGGCGGAGGCGATGTTGGCGATGGCCACCTGGTGGGGCTTGCCGGCGGTGTCGTTGGCGACCCCCGCGTACTGGGAGAACCCGGTGCCGTCCAACTGGGAGGCGCTGATCTGGAACTGGCTGCCGGAGACGGCGAAGGACACCGGCACCGCGCCGTTGGCCACTCCGCCCATCAGCACGGTGGCGACGACGGCCACCGGCACCGCCGCGAGCACGATGCGACCGGCGTGCGTGCCTGTGAGGCTTCGGATGTTCATAGATCCTCCTTGATCCAGACCACATGACAGATGTGATCGCTATAGGAAGAGCGACGCGAGGGCGGCGCAACTATGACGCGGATCCGCGAAAGTATTCTGCGGATGTCCCGGAACCGGCATCCGCAGGGGTCAGAAGTCGAGCAGGTTGCCCCGCGCACCGCCCGTGCCGTATTCGCGGCGCAGCACCCCTCGCTTGCGCAGTTCCGGCACCAGGAGATCGAGGTATCCGTGAACGGTCACCGGGTGGAGGTCGCCCGAGAAGATGAAGCCGTCGTTGTCGGCGTCGTCCCCGAGAGCTTGGATGAAGTCCGCGACCTGCTCGAGGGTGCCGACGAATCCGGTGCCGTCGGCGATACGCCCCTTGCGGGCCTTGCGCGCCGCGAGGTCGCGGAGGGTCTGAGTCTCGAAGCTTTCCGAGCCTCCGAGCAGACCCTTGATCGTGCCCTGGGAGACGTGCTGTCCGAAGACCGAGATGTCCAGTGGCTTGTCGAGATCGAGGATGGTGAGGTCCGTCTCGAGGTCGCTCGACTGACCGGCGATCACGGCTCGCACTTCGGCATCGGAAGGATGCAGCGAGGCCGCGACCACGCGATCCACCTCCTCCTGGCTCGCCACGATCTCCGGCTTGAAGACGAACAGGATCTTGATGTCTTCGGCCCGGCGGCCGCGCGCGACGGCGGCCTCGTGCACCTTTGCACGGTAGGCGCGCACACTCTCGACGGTGAGCGGGGCGAGGGCGAGCTGCACGTCGGAGTTGCCCCCGGCGAAGGACAGCCCGCGTCCGGAGCCGCCGGGGGAGACGATGAGCGGATCGCCCGCGTCGAACGGCACGGCGTTGAGGGGCCCGTCAAGGGTGAAGTACTCACCCTCGTGGTGGAAGGCATCGATGTGGCTGGCATCGGCAAAGCGCCCGGTCGCGGCATCCTCGACGAGGGCACCCTCGTCCCAGCTGTGCCAGAGGCGGCGCACGACGGTGAGCCACTCCTCGGCCCGATCGTAGGCACCGTCATGAGACAGTTCCTCCAGACCGAAGTGCCGCGCGCTCTTCACGTCGGTGACCAGGTTGATGCCGAACCGGCTGTCGCTGAGGTGCTGGAGGGTGGCGAACTGTCGAGCGGCGAGATAGGGCGGATAGGCCCCGGCGTTGATGGTCGGCGCGATCCCGATGTGCGAGCTCGCCTCGAAGAGATAGGGAGTCAGCAGCAGCGGATCGAGCTTCGGTCCGCCGTAGGCCGCACGCACGCGCAGGTCGAGCGTCTCCGGGGAGCCGAGGGAGAGGGCATCCTCGATGATCAGCAGGTCGAGCCCGGCCTGCTCGAGCTCGCGGACGGACTGCTGGTAGAGCTTCGGCGAGGTCCACCGATATTTCCACTGGTAATCCGGGCGGCCCCACCCCTGTGGTCCGAAGCCGCGGCCGAAGAACCAGCCGAAGTGTTGGAGTCGCGTCATGGTGTTCATCTCCCTGTGAGGCCGGCGTGTGCTCCTCGACCCTAGGTCGATCCCGGTGGAGGGCGGCGGAATGTGTCGCCGTGTGAAGAGGCGGATTGTCCGCTCGCCCTCCCCGCCGTAGCGTGGGCCGCGCACCCAGAGGAGAAACGCCGTGACATCCACCCCCTTGCCCTTCGGCAGCGAGCACTTCGGTTTCGACACCGACCAGGTGCATGCCGGTGAGCAGATCGGTGACGGGCACGGCGCTCGGGTCACCCCGATCTACCTCACGGCAGGGTTCGTCTTCGACTCCTTCGACCATGCGCGCGACCGCTTCGCCGGCCACGACGGAGCCTGGACCTATTCGCGCGTGGGTAACCCGACGAACGTCGTGGTCGAGGATCGGCTTACCGCTCTCGAGCACGGCGTCGGATCGCTACTGGTCGGAAGCGGTCAGGCCGCGCTCACGGTCGCTATGCTCGCCATCCTCAAGTCCGGAGATCATTTCCTCGCCACCCAGAGCCTCTACGAGGGCACCAAGACGCTCTTCCGCGAGAACTTCGTGCGGTTCGGAATAGAGGTCGAGTTCGTCGATGATCCCCACGATCTCGCCGAATGGCAGCGTCGACTGCGGCCGACCACGCGCGCGGTCTTCGCCGAATCGATCCCCAACCCCAAGAACGACCTGATCGATTTCGACCTCGTCGCGGGCTTCGCCCGGGATGCCGGGGTGCCGTTCATCGTCGACAGCACGGCGGCCACGCCGTATCTGCTTCGCCCTCTCGACCATGGCGCCTCGGTGGTGGTGCACTCCGCAAGCAAGTTCCTCAGCGGCCACGGCGCCTCCCTTGCCGGGGTCATCGTCGACGGTGGCAGCTTCGACTGGGCCCGGTATCCGCAGAAGTTCCCGCAGTTCTCGGCGCCTCTCGCGGGTGATGAGAGCGACTCGATGGTGTCCCGCTTCGGCCCGAGGGCATTCATCGAATACGCCCGCACCGTGATCGCGGCCCGGCTCGGCCCGGTTCTGTCGCCCGTCAACGCGTTCCTTCTGCTCCAGGGACTCGAGACCCTCTCGTTGCGCGTGGAGCGTCATTCGCGCAACGCGCTCGCCGTGGCCGAATGGCTCGAGCAACAGCCCGAGGTGGAGTCCGTCGACTATCCCGGTCTCGCCTCCAGCCCGCACCGCGCGCTCGCCGAGCGCTATCTGCCGCGCGGGGCCGGATCCGTCTTCGGATTCACCCTCACCGGCGGCCTCGACGATGCCCGCACGCTCATCGACTCCGTCGAGCTCTTCAGCCGGATGACCCACATGGGGGATGTGCGCTCGATGATCCTGCATCCGGGTACGACTTCGCACGCGCAGGTCTCCGCGGCCGACCGGGCACGCTTCGGTATCGACGACGGACTGGTGCGCCTCTCGGTGGGTATCGAGGATGAAGCGGACCTGATCGCAGACCTCGACCGGGCCTTCGTCGCGTTGCGGACCGCCCGCGTGCTCGCCGACGTCGGCTGAGCCGCACCTCGGCTGTGGCGCCGGGAATCCGGGCCGCCACGACCGATCGGCCGAGTCCGATCCCTCCCGGGAAGGCGCTTAGCGCGCGCGCAGACGCGGCGCGAGGTCCCGCTCGAACGACTCGAGGAAACGGGCCTGGTCGTGACCCGGTGCATGGAACACCAGATGATTGAAGCCGGCGTCGATGTACTCGCCGATCTTCGCGGTCGTTTCATCGGGGTCGGAGCCCACGATCCAGCGCGTGGCGACCTGCTCGATCGGCAGGGCGTCGGCCGCCTTCTCCATCTCGATCGGGTCGGTCAGGTCGTGCTTCTGTTCCGCCGAGAGCGACAGCGGCGCCCAGAAGCGGGTGTTCTCGAGCGCGAGGTCGGGATCGGTGTCGTACGAGAGCTTGATCTCGATCATGTGGTCGATCGCCGCGACATCCCTCCCCGCCTTCTCGGCGCCCGCAGCAACGGCGGGGATCAGCTTCTCGGTGTACAGGTCCATCCCCTTGCCTGAGGTGCAGATGAAACCGTCTCCCGCGCGACCGGCGTAGCCGGCCACCACCGGACCGCCCGCAGCGATATAGACCGGGATGCCGCCCTCCGGCCGGTCGTAGATGCTCGCGTCGTGCGTGGAGTAGTACTCGCCCTCGAAGTTGACGCGGTCGCCGGTCCACAGCTCACGCATGAGGGAAACCGCCTCGCGCAGCCGGGCGTACCGTTCCTTGAACTCGGGCCAGTCCTGCTCGCCGGCTCCGCGAAAGCCCGTGGCCACCTCGTTGAGTGCCTCGCCCGTTCCGACGCCGATCATGATCCGCCCCGGGTAGAGGCAGCCGAGAGTCGCGAAGGCCTGAGCAAGCACGGCGGGGTTGTACCGGAACGTCGGGGTCATCACCGAGGTGCCGATCTGGATGGTCGAGGTCCGTTCGCCGACGGCCGCCATCCAGGCAAGAGAGAACGGGGCGTGCCCGCCGGTGTGCCGCCAGGGCTGAAAGTGGTCGCTGACCGCCACGCTCTCGAAGCCGTGGGCTTCCGCGGCGACCGCGATCTCCACGAGCTCCCGCGGCGCGAACTGCTCCGCGGATGCCTTGTAGCCGAGTTTCAATGGCAGGGTGGGTGCAGACATGGGGCTCGATTCCTGGGGGTGATGAGGTATCCCTCCATTCTGGTCGTGGCGGCGGTGAGTAAACACCGGGAATCCCCGCCGGACGTATCGTTTCTTTCGGGGGTGTTCGCCTCCCCGGCCGGAAGGGCCCCATGCATCCCACCAGTCCTGCCCAGTTCGAGGCGTCGCGCTCCCGCACGATCCCGCAGCCGGAGCTGGTACGCGATGATGTCTGGGCGCTGGCCCAGCAGATGCCCGGCGGCTATCTGCCCTATTCCCTGCTCTACGTGCTGCGGGACGCCGATGGCGCATTCCACGTGATCGATCCGGGCTGGGATTCGCCGCAGAACTGGTCGACCCTCTGCGAGGTGCTCGCCGGCCTCGGCGCCTCTGTGGCGGACGTGCGCTCCATCACCTCCACGCATCTGCACCCCGACCACATCGGCCTGGCGCAGCGACTTCGCCAGGCATCCGGTGCCCCGCTCCAGCTGCACGAGACGGAGGCTGCCGCCACCGGTTCTCCCTTCGACGGCCCCGGAAACGCGGATGCGGTCGAGCTGCAGCTCGATGCCTGGGGCGTGCCCGAGCACCGCCGCGCCGAGATCCTGCGCATCACCGCCCAGGCCTCGGGCTTCGTGCCGCCCGCCGCGGACCGCACCCTCGTCGACGGCGAGCGGCTCGACATCCCCGGCTTCGACCTGCGCGGCATGCTGACACCCGGCCACACCTCCGGGCACCTGTGTCTTCGTGAAGACGGGCGATCACTGCTGTTCACCGGTGATCACCTCCTGCCGATGATGTACGCCGGGCTCGGCCTCGGCGCCCCGAGCGCCACCAATCCCCTCGCAGATTATCTGGCCAGCCTCGATCGGGTGCGCGAGTACCCCGGATATGAGGTGCTGCCGGGCCATGGCTACCGCTTCGCCGGGGTGGCCGAGCGGGCGACGGAGACCGCCGAACATCACCGACGCCGGTCGCGAGAGGTCGCGGCGGTGCTCGAGGATGCCCCGGACTCCAGCACCTGGCAGATCGCCTCGTCCCTCACCTGGTCGGCGGGCTGGCCCGGGCTCGTGGACTTCCTGCTCTACTCGGCCCTCGCCCAGACCGAGATGCACCGGGACTACCTCGCGGGCGCGGCCCGCTGAGCGATCAGGATCACGCGGTCAGGATGTGCAGGGCCGCAAGCTCATCCTCGATCTGGCCACCCTCATGGGCGTTGAACGGCCAGACCTCGATCTGCTTCTCGCCCCGGTACGCGTTGAAGGCTCCGAACACGGTGGACGGCGGGCAGGTCGTGTCCATCAGGGCGGTCGAGAATCGGGCCGGAGCGCTAGCGCGTCGGGCGAAATTGACGCCGTCGAAGTAACCGAGCGTGTTCTGCACGGCCCCGGCTTTCGCGCGATGCACGGCGAGGTAGCGGCCGATCTCCCGGTAGGGATCGCTGTCGGTGATCGTGATGGCGCGCGGGAAGTCGCAGAGGAACGGCACGAACGGAAAGACCGCGCGCAGGCCGTCGACCAGGCCGGCGACGGCGAGGGCGAGCCCGCCGCCCTGGCTGAATCCGAGCACCGAGATCCGGTCGGCGTCGATCGCCGGAAGGGATCGGGCGGCGTCGATCGCCCGCACGGCATCCGTGATCACGCGGCGGTAGTAGTAGGTCTCCGGCGATTCGATTCCGCGCGTCATGAACCCGGGGCTGCTGGGCGCCGAGCCCTGAGGGTCCGCCGTGTCGCCGGGACTCCAGATGGACCCTTGCCCGCGGGTGTCCATCTGCAGGTGCGCGAATCCGGCCGACGACCAGAACAGGTTCTCGACGGCATGACCGCGACCGCCGCCATACCCGACGAACTCCACCAGGGCGGGAAGTGGCTGCGAAATGCCGACGGGTAGACGCAGCCACGCGTGCACCCGGTGCCCACCGTATCCGGCGAAGCTCACATCGAAGACCTCGACGGTGCGCAACCCCGAATCGACGGGTGACACGGTCACTGCGAGATCGAACCCGCGCGACTCGGCGAGGGTCGTTTCCCAGAACGCATCGAAATCCGGCGGGTCGACCTGGCTGCTCTCGTAGGACCGCAGCTGGGCTTCGGGCAGATCCGTGAACATCGTCGTCCTTCGAGAAAGTGCGGGGCCGTGACCGGTTCTAGACAGTCAGGCGGATGAAGAGGGGCGAGCCCCACAGGCTGCCCACGTGCTCCACGTAGCGGCCAGGGCGCGGCGAGTTGTACATGCCACCGGCTCCGTCGTAGATGCCCACGTGCTGGCCGGGCCAATAGACGAGGTCGCCGGCGACGGCATCCGCCTTACTGATGCTCACTCCGAGGCGGGCCTGGTGGTCGGCTCCGCGCGGCAGGCTGATGCCGAATCCGGCGAAGACATACTGGGTGAATCCGTCGCACGAGAAGCTGGTCTGCGGGCTGTTGCCGGTGCCGTAGGGCACGACTCCCACGAACTGGGCCGCGTAGGCGAGAACCGCCGCTCCGCTGTAGGAGGGGGCCGGCGGGTTCACGGTCACCCCGGCGAAGCGGTTTGCAACCGGAGCCTTACCGGCCGCGGCGACGATCACGACGGGGGGAGGCTTGGTCACCGAGTACCCGTCGCGGGAGGGGGCGATGAGCGCCACAGAAGTGACGACCGAGGCCGTCTGGACCGTTGCCGGGGGGCCGGTGACGGCGGCCGCGGAGCCGACGACGGCATACGCGGGGATGGCTACGGTCGCGATGAGAGCGCCCGCAGCCACAAGGGCGCCGAGCTTCGCGGCGTAAGAAGTCATCCCGACAGGCTAGCCCACGCCCTCCCAAAAGTCTCATTCTGGTAACGAGACACACGCGAACTGGGGCGTTCGGGCCGTGTTTCGGGGGTGATCAGACCGGTGCGCCTCACTTTGTTCAAGAAATATCGCGACACGCCGAAAACACTAGATGTAGTGGAATGACAGGAGTGTCATTCCGGTTATATAGTAAGAACCCACGACGGCACCGATAGTGAACAAGCGGTGACGGAGTACCAAACTTTCCGCACTTTCCACCCATCAGCTTCAGGAGGCTCCCATGGACAACGACAACAGCTTCATCGGCGGATACGCAGTACCGGTCGACCCGATGGACGACCTGCAGTGCGACAGCTGCCAGTAAGTCTCGATACAGCAAAGAGCCCCGGCCACCAGCGATGGTGACCGGGGCTTTCTCTTTTCGGGGCCGCCGTCGTTAGGCTCTCTCCGTGCCCAAGGAATCCGAATGACCGTGAACCCCGAACTCGTCGGCCGGGTGTTCCCGCCGACAGAGCCGTACCTGGTGGGTCGGGAGAAGATCCGCGAGTTCGCGCGTTCCGTCTTCGCCACCACCCCGCTCTGCTTCGATCTGGCCGCCGCACAGGCCGCCGGCTACAGCGACCTCGTCGCACCGCCCACCTTCCCGGTCGTCGTACAGGAGCGCACACTGCACCAGTTGCTCTCCGAGCCGGATGCGGGCATCGACTTCTCGCGTGTGGTGCACGGGGACCAGCGCTTCAGCTTCAGCCGCCCGATAGTGGCGGGCGATGAACTCACTGCGACCCTGACCGTCGCGAGCATCAAGTCGCTCGGCGGACACTCCATGGTCACGGCCGAGTCCTCCATCGTCGGGGCAGACGGCGAGCACGTCGTCACCGCAATCTCCACCCTTGTCGTGCGGGGTGACGAATGACCGGCATCACGGCTCTGTCCCTCGAGATCGGGCAGGTGGTGGCTGAAGCCGAGTTCGCGCTCAGCCGCAACTCGCTCGTGCGGTACGCCGGGGCATCCGGCGACTTCAACGCGATCCACTATCGCGACGATGTCGCCCAGTCGGTGGGGCTGCCCGGCGTTCTCGCGCACGGGATGCTCACGATGGGCCTCGCGGTGCAGCCGGTCGTCGACTGGATCGGCGACCCCGGACGGGTGCTCGACTACCAGGTGCGCTTCACCCGCCCGGTGCCTGTGGATGCCGCGGAGGGTGCGCTCGTGCGCGTCACCGCCAAGGTCGGCGCTCTCGAGACCGACATCGCGCGCATCGACCTCACCGTCACCTTCGACGGTGCGACGGTGCTCGGAAAGGCGCAGGTGCGCGTGAGCGTGGCCTGATCGATGGATCTTCGAGAACACACCACCATCCGCGTCGGCGGCCCCGCGGCGGAGTTCCTTGCGCCGGCGACCGCCGATCAGCTCGTCGAGACCGCAAGGGCGGTCTGGGCGACCGGTGACGACTGGATCGCGCTCGGCGGAGGCTCGAACCTCGTCGTGGCCGACGACGGGGTGCCGGGCACGGTGATCCATGTGGTCACCCGGGGGATCGAACGGCTGCCGGGCGAGGGCGTGGTGCTGCGCGTACAGGCCGGCGAGCCCTGGGATGAGCTCGTCGCGCTCACCGTCGAGCAGGGTCTCGCGGGCATCGAAGCGCTCTCGGGTATCCCGGGGTCCTGCGGGGCGGCCCCGATCCAGAACATCGGCGCCTACGGACAGGAACTCTCCTCCTCGCTGGTCGCCATCGAGTTCCTCGACTATCTCAGCGGGGAACGCCGGCGCCTTCCTGCCGCCGAACTCGAGCTCGGCTACCGTCGATCCGCTCTCAAGGGAGGGCGCGCGGGAATCGTCATCTCGATCGATCTCGCACTCTCGCAGAACGGCGGTGCGCTCAGCGATCCGATCGAGTACGACCAGCTTGCGAGCGCCCTCGGCGTCTCGGTGGGGGATCGCCTTCCCGTCGCGCAGGTGCGCTCCGCGGTGCTCGCGCTGAGGAGTGCGAAGGGGATGATTCTCGATCCGGCGGATCCCGATTCGGTGAGCGCGGGTTCTTTCTTCACCAATCCGATTGTGAGTGCGGCCTTCTCGCGCTCACTCCCCCCGGATGTCCCGCGGTGGCCGGCGGAGGACGGCCCCTCTGCCACTGTGGCTCCGCGCGTGACTCCACTGGAGTCCTACATCCCGGAGCACCTCGCGCCCAGGAACGTCTCCGCTGCGAGCGGCGTCAAGCTCAGCGCCGCCTGGCTGATCGAGCACTCCGGCGTGACCCGGGGTTTCCGGCTTCCCGGTTCGCGCGCGGCCATCTCGAGCAAGCACAGCCTCGCGATCGTGAACACGGGGGGTGCGACCGCCGAGCAGGTCGCGGAGCTCGCCCGCTACATCCAGACTCGCGTACTCGGTGCTTACGGGGTCGTGCTGCAGCCGGAGCCCGTACTGCTTGGCGTGCACGTCTGAGCTGATGGCCGACGTCTAGTTGGCGTTGGCGATCAGCCAGGCGTAGGGATCGACGAAACTCCCGTCGAGGGAGATGCCGAGGTGGAGGTGGGCGCCGGTCGAGGCGCCCGTGCTGCCGACAAACCCGAGGGTCTGCCCGACGGTCACGGTCTGGCCGACCGCAACGGTCGGTGATCCGGCGATCATGTGCGCGTAGAGGCTCTCGACCCTCTGCCCATTGATCACGTGTTCGATGACGACGCGCGTGCCGTAGGAGGCATAGCCACCGGTGTCCTGACCCACGATGGTCACCACTCCCGGTGCGATCGCGCCGATGGGCGCACCTGCTCCGGGCAGGAAGTCGAGACCGTCGTGATAGGAAGAACAGCCACGACAGGGGGACGGGCGCGGCCCGAATCCGCTGGCGATGGGCACGTACCGGGGAAAGGGCCACTGGACGGTGCCATTGGGATTCGGCGTGTAGAGCATGCTGCCGCGAGGGGTGAAGTTCGCCAGCTTGGCCTGGCGCACCGGAGGCGGCGGGGGAGGAAGGGTGACCGCGTAGCCATCACGACCGGCCGATGTCGGCGCGGCGATAGTCGCCTCGGTGCTCGCGGCGAACGACTGGGTTGGGGCCGTCTCGCGCAACGACGAATTTGTGCGGGTGAGAGCCGCGGCGGAATCGGCGCGGTACAGCGCCGCTGCGGGAAGCGAGGTCGACACGATGAGCGCGGCAACGCCGAACAGGGCGCCGATGGCGGTGACCTTGGAGGTCACCCTCTTCAGGGCCGATCTCTGCTGCTGTTGCACCGGGTAAGTCCTCTGCCTTGAGCGACCTCCGCGTCAGCGGTCGAGACTCGGGCGTGTTCGGGATTCGCCACCGTTTAGTAACGAATCGGTAAAGGCTAGCAAGAGTCGGGCCATTCGACCAGAGCCGCTATTGCCTCAGCGCTTCAGCAGCCCGAGTTCCATGGCGAGAGTCACCGCGCGCGTGCGGTCGCTCACACCGAGTTTCTCGAAGACATGCAGGAGGTGGGTCTTCACCGTTGCCTCGCTCAGAAACAGCGCTTTCGCGATGGAGGGGTTGCTGTTTCCGTCGGCGACGAGCGCGAGCACCTGACTCTCCCGGGCGCTCAGCGTCACCGCGACCGGCTTCGCTACCCGTCGCACCAGCAGCGCCGCGATGGAGGGCGCGAGAGCCACCTCACCACGGGCCACCGAGCGGATTCCCGCGAGGATCTCCTCCTGCGGCGCAGCCTTCAACAGGTAGCCGGTGGCACCGGCCTCGATCGCGGAGAGGATCGCCTCGTCGGTCTCATAGGTCGTCAACACGATGACACGGATGCCGGGCTCCGAGGCGAGGATCTGCAGGGTCGCGGCCACCCCGTCGAGCTCCACTTCGCCGAAGGAGGAGTTGCCGGAACGAGACGGCACTGGCATCCGGAGGTCCATCAGCACGAGGTCTGGCTTCAGTCGGAGCGCGGTCGACACGGCCTCAGTTCCGCTCGCGGCCTCGCCGACGACCTCGACATCCGGCGCGTCCTGAAGCAGGGCGACGATGCCGCTGCGCACGATCTGATGGTCGTCGGCCACCACGACGCGGATCACGCAGCGACCCCGATCGGCAGTGAGACCGAGAGGGAGGTGCCGCCTCCCGGCACGCTCGACAGCGCGAGCGCGCCGTTGACCAGGGCAAGCCGGTCCCGCATCCCGGGCAGCCCGAAGCCGGTCTCCGCCTTAGTCGAGTCGAAGCCGGTGCCATCATCGGTGACGGAGAGGGTCGCCGTGTGCAGCTCGGTGACCATACGCACGGTCGCCGACGTCGCGTGCGAGTGCTTTCGCACGTTGGCCAGCGCCTCCTGGGCACAGCGAAGCAACACGACCTCGGTGTCGCGATCGAGGTCGACCGAGACCTCCGCGATCACGGTGATCGCGATCCCGGACTCCCGGCGGTAGCGTTCGGCGAGCCTCTCGAGAGCGGCCGCTATGCCGCCGCCGAGGTCGACCGGGGCGCTCGCCGCGACGAGCGATCGCGTCTCAACCAGCACCTCCCGCGCGCTCTGCTCGAGCAGGCGCAGCTGGTCGGCGAGGGGTTCGAGTCGCTCGTGGGCGAGTTCGCGCTGGGCGCGCTGGGACATCATCACGATGCCGGTGAGGCTCTGGGCGATCGTGTCGTGGATCTCCCGGGCGAGTCGCTCCCGTTCGCTCACGACCCCGGTGTCGTGGTTCGCCGCCGCGAGCTCGGCCTGCGTCGCGGTGAGTTCATCGAGCAGGTGGAGGCGTTCGGCGCTCAGGTCGGCGATACGACTGATCCACAGCCCGAGGGCGAGGCTCCCCACCAGCGAGATGCTCTGGATGAGCGCGGTCTGCGCGAGGTTGTCGGAGTCCGTTCCCACCGAAACGATGAATCCGGCGCTCACCGCGACAGCGAGACCGACGTTCGCCACCATCGCCACCCTGGTCGACGGGATCACCACCCACAGCAGCGGAAACGCGATCGCCTGCACGAAGGCGAGATTCGGCGAGCAGGCGACGAGTGCGCCGGAGCCGATGATCAGAGCGAGCGCGAACGGCAGCCTGAGGCGGGCTTCACCGCCGAGCGCGCGTCTTCCGATGGTGACGTAGACGATCGACAGCAGCGCGATGGTGGCCCAGGCGGCAATCCGTTGGCCGGCGCTCGGCGCCCAGGAGAACACGTCGATGACCGCGAGCATCGCCATGGTGGTGGCGAAGAACACGTGCCACCAGCGGTTTCCTGTCATGGTCTCAAGCTTCCCACCAGCCCGGTCGGCCGCGGCTCAGGAATCCTTGCGGATCCAACGGAAGGTCAGGCGGCAGGCCACGAGTCCGACCACGAGCCAGATCGCCGTCACGAGAGCGACGCCGCCGAGGTTCCAGGTGCCGCCCATTTCGAGAGTCTTGAACGAATCCGGGAGGAATACCGAGCGCATCCCCTGCGCCAGCCACTTGAGCGGGAAGATGCTCGCGAAGTTCTGCAGCCAGTCGGGCAGCTGCGAGAAGCTCAGGTAGACGCCCGAGATGAACTGCAGGATCAGCGTGATCGGGATGATCACCGCTGTTGCACTCTTGCCGGAGCGGGGCAGTGCGCTCAGCGCGATGCCGAGCACCGCACAGGTCGAGACGCCGAGCAGGAACACCCAGGCGAAGGTGAGCCATTTGATGGGATCGGTCGGCAACGGCACCCTGAACGCCAGCGCCGCGACGACGAGCAGCAGCGCCGACTGCAGGATGCCCGTCACGATCACCTGCCCGATCTTGCCGATGAAGTAGCTCAGCACCGGCAGGGGGGATCCCCCGAGGCGTTTGAGGGTGCCGTCGCTCTTCTCCGTCGCGATATCGATCGACATGTTCTGCAGGCCGCTGAGCAGCACGCCGGCGGCGAGCATCCCGGGCAGGTAGAAGTCCGCGGCCGTCAGGTTGGTGCCGCTCGCGGTCTTGCCGAAGCTGCCCTCGCTGAAGGCGACCGAGAAGATCGTGAGGAAGACCAGGGGGAAGAGGAAGGTGAAGAAGACCGAGTCCCCCTGGCGGAAGTAGGTCTTGATCTCGTACCCGATGCGGCTAGCCCCCAGCGCGAGGGTGCGGCCGGCGGGCAGCTTGGGGGTCTCGATGGCGGTGGTCACAGTGCGCGCTCCAGTTCTTCCATGGTCTTGTCCTGAGTGGTGTGTGCCGCGACGAGGTCGAGATAGACGTCTTCGAGGCTCGGGCGTCGCACTTCGAGGCCGTCAGGTTCGCCACCGGTCGCGGCGAACAGGCGGGCGACGACGGATGCCGGTTCGGTAGTGCGTTCCTCGTGAGATCCGTTCTCGTCCTGCCATCGCACCACCGGGATGCGGGCGTGCGCCCCACCGATCTCGTCGATGGTGCCGATGTCGATGAGCGTTCCTCCGGCGATCACTCCCGCGCGGTCGCCCAACTGTGCGGCCTCGTCCAGGTAGTGGGTGGTCAGCAGGATCGTCGTGCCCTCGCGCTTGAGGGAGCGGATGAGCTCCCAGAACTCGCGTCGCGCCTCCGGGTCGAAGCCGGTGGTCGGCTCGTCGAGGAAGAGCAACTCCGGCCGGCCGATCACCCCGAGCGCGACATCCACCCGCCGCCGTTGGCCGCCCGAGAGGGACTTGATGCGCGATTTGGCCTTCTCGGTGAGTCCCACCGCCGCGATGACCTCGTCGACGTCCCTCGGGTTGGCATAGAAGCCGGCGAAGTGAGCGAGTTGCTCGCGCACTGTCACATTGCCGCTCTCGCCGGTCGACTGCAACACGATTCCGAGGCGGGCCTTCCAGTCGATGCCGCCGCGCTGGGGATCCACGCCGAGCACGAGTGCCTCGCCGCTCGTGCGATCGCGATAACCCTCGAGAATCTCGATGGTCGTGGACTTCCCGGCGCCGTTGGGGCCGAGAAGGGCGAATGTCTCGCCGGCTTCGATGTCGAAGCTCACGCCATCCAGAGCCGAGAAGTCGCCGTATTGCTTGCGCAGGTTGCGCACACTCACGTGGGGAGGAGTTGTCATACGCCCATAGTCCCGCGCCACGCCGCCCACGACAACGGTGCACCGGATGGGGGCGCATCAACCGATCGGTGGATGCCGCGAGGAGTTCCCCCGGCGATCGCCCGGGAATCAGCCTCGCCCGCAGCCGCCTCCCGCAGCTTTGCGCCTCGCGCGACCGTCGCCTAGACTGGGGCGTGGTAGTTGAAATCTGCCATCATTTTCTGTGCCCTTTTCGCGTAAAAGCGTGACTGGCTTCGGAGTATGGTGACGGTTCGGCTGCGAAGGGCGGTGGCTCAATTGGTAGAGCAGCGGTCTCCAAAACCGCAGGTTGCAGGTTCAAGTCCTGTCCGCCCTGCAGTTCGGTTCGCGCACCTGTGCGGGTCGGCAGTTTCGACGAAGGTAGTAACCAAGTGGCGAGAAATGTCATCGACGAGCCGAGTGAGGACATCGTCGCGAATGCCAAACAGGATCGTGGCGCAAGCCGCGGCCCGTTCGGTCGACTCGTCATCTTCCTCCGGCAGGTAATCAATGAACTGAAGAAGGTCGTCACCCCGACCCGCAAGGAACTGTTCAGCTACACCGGCGTCGTGTTGGTCTTCGTGGTCATCATGATGGCGCTGGTCTACGGGCTCGACCTGGTCTTCGCACTCGGAGTGAATACCGTCTTCGGCAAATAACGATCTTCAGCTGATTCGGGTCGCGAGACCGGAATGCACGATCTGATCTGGGGGAGCACCGGCTCCCGAACCGGCGGCGGCACGCGATGTGCCACATTCGCCCAAAAAAATATGGAATGAGATTCACAGTGTCTGGAACAAACCGCGACGACATCGACCTCGCGACTGCCGCCGAGCAGTCCTCGGAGGAGGACGAAGCGCAGGAAGGCAACGAGCTGGCCGCGGATGAAGCATCCGACGAGCCGGCCGAGAGCCGTGCCATCCACCTGGTCGATGACACCGACGAAGACGACACCGACAGCGATGTCGAGGCCGACCTCGACGCCGCCCTCGACGCGGTAGCGCTCGCGGTGGACCCCGAAGCGGACGCCGTCGTGGCCGACGCCCTAGAGGTCGACGACGCCGACGAGGCCGAGGCCGCCGTGGAGGCGACCGAGGACGAGGTCGGATTCGTGGAGGGTGAGACCGAAGAGGTCGTGCCGTTCGACGACGCGTTCGAGGCGGAGATCGAGTCCGAGCTCGCCGAGCAGTCGAGTGTCGACGAGGCCGAGGAAGAGACCGAGGTCGACCCCTACGACGAGTTCCGCAAGGAGCTCAAGGCCGCGTACGGCAAGTGGTACGTCATCCACTCCTACGCCGGATTCGAGAAGCGGGTCAAGCAGAACATCGAGAACCGCAAGGTCTCGATGGCCATGGAGGACTTCGTCTTCCAAGTCGAGGTTCCGATGGAAGACGTCGTCGAGATCAAGAACGGGCAGCGCAAGCTGGTCACTCGCGTGCGCATCCCCGGCTACGTGCTGGTGCGCATGGACCTCAACGAGGACAGCTGGTCGGTCGTGCGTCACACTCCCGGTGTCACCGGGTTCGTCGGCAACTCGCACAACCCCACGCCGCTGCGTTTCGAAGAGGCCTTCAACATGCTGAAGAGCCTCGTGCAGATCGTCGAAGCTCCGGTCAAGGCCGGCGTCAAGGGCGGCAAGGCCGTTGGCCGCTCCATCCCCCAGGAAGTCGACTTCGAAATCGGCGAGACGATCACCATCAAGGAGGGTTCGTTCGCGGGCCTTCCCGGGTCGATCAACGAGATCAAGGCGGAGAGCGGCAAGCTCATCGTGCTCGTCTCCCTGTTCGAGCGCGAGACCCCGGTGGAACTCAGCTTCGACCAGGTCACCAAGCTCTAGTAAGATCAACCGGTCGCGAGAGCGACCACCGGCTGTCGAGCCGGGCGTTCTGTCGCCCGCATCGACACCGACCAAGACCACCGCATTCGGGATCTACCCGGATGTCGGGAGCGCCATCCATCCGGATGGCACGAAGAGAAGGAAAAACAATGGCACCGAAAAAGAAGGTCACGGGTCTGATCAAGCTTCAGATCCAGGCCGGCGCCGCCAACCCCGCACCGCCCATCGGGCCTGCGCTGGGTCAGCACGGCGTTAACATCATGGAGTTCTGCAAGGCGTACAACGCCGCGACCGAGTCGCAGCGCGGCAACGTCATCCCGGTCGAGATCACCGTCTACGAGGACCGTTCGTTCACGTTCATCCTCAAGACCCCGCCGGCCGCCGAGCTCATCAAGAAGGCCGCCGGAGTCGCCAAGGGATCCGGCACCCCGCACACCACCAAGGTGGGACGCCTGTCGAAGGACCAGCTCCGCTCGATCGCCGAGCAGAAGATGGTCGACCTCAACGCCAACGACGTTGCAGCGGCAGAGAAGATCATCGCGGGCACCGCCCGCTCTATGGGAATCACGGTGGACGCATAATGGCTACGAAATCCAAGGCCTACCGCGCCGCAGCCGAGAAGATGGAAGAGGGCAAGTTCTACACGCCCAACGAGGCCGTCGGAATCGCCCGCGAGACCGGTTCGAAGAACTTCAACTCCACAGTCGAGGTCGCCCTCAAGCTCGGAGTAGACCCCCGCAAGGCGGACCAGATGGTTCGCGGAACGGTGATCCTCCCGCACGGAACCGGCAAGACCGCCCGCGTCATCGTGTTCGCAACCGGACCGGCCGCTGACGCCGCGATCGCTGCGGGCGCCGACGAGGTCGGTGGCGACGAGCTCATCGAGAAGGTGGCCGCCGGCTACACCTCGTTCGACTCCGCCGTCTCCACCCCGGAGCTCATGGGCAAGGTCGGTCGTCTCGGAAAGGTGCTCGGCCCGCGTGGCCTCATGCCCAACCCGAAGACCGGCACCGTGACCACGGATGTGGCGAAGGCCGTCTCCGAGATCAAGGGCGGAAAGATCGAGTTCCGCGTCGACAAGCACTCCAACGTGCACTTCATCGTGGGCAAGGCGGCTTTCCCCGCCGAGCAGCTCGAGGAGAACATCAAGGCGGCGCTCGACGAGATCGTGCGCTCGAAGCCCAGCTCCGCGAAGGGCCGCTACATCCAGAAGGGCACTGTCACGACCACCTTCGGTCCGGGCATCCCGCTGGACGTCAACGTCCTTTAGAAGCACCAGCACTGTCGGAAAGGGGACCACTTCGGTGGTTCCCTTTCTGCGTTCGCGGCACCCGCTGCGAGCGACGGTTACAGACAGTCGAGGAGAGCGGATGATCGTGCGCAGGGCCGAATCCGGCGAGGGACAGCTGCTGCACGAGCTGGCCGCCGTCACCTTCGGGCTCGCTTGCCCACCGGGCACCACCGAGCTCGAGATCAGCGAACACGTCGCCCGGCATCTTTCCACGGAGCGTTTCGAGGAATGGCTCGCCGACCCCGACCGGGAGGTGCTCGTCGCTCTCTCCGATTCCGGCTTCACCGGTTACACGGTGCTCGTGTTCGGCGCACCGACGGATGCGGATGTCGCGGCCGTGGTCACCGCTCGCCCGACGGCCGAGCTGAGCAAGTGCTACGTGCTCGCCGGCGAGCACGGCAGTGGTGTGGCATCCGAGCTGATGTCCGCAACGATCGAGGTCGCGCGACTGCGCGGGTCGGCGACGATCTGGCTTGGCGTGAACGACAAGAACGACCGGGCGAACCGCTTCTACGGCAAGCACGGATTCGCACGGGTCGGCTCCAAGCGCTTCGCGCTCGGTGACCGGTTCGAAGACGACTACGTGCGGGAGCTCACGCTCTAACCGAGCTCCGACACGCTCAGGACGATCTTGCCGCGGGTGCGGCCGGTCTCGATGGCGGTGTGGGCTTCGGCGACATGCTCTAGGTCGAAGACGTGGTCGACGGTCACGTGCACATCTCCGGAGTCGAGCAGCCGCCCGATGATGGCGAGAGTGGAGCCGTCCGGGGAGGTCTTGTAGGTCGTCGCGCGCACGCCCGCGGCCGCGGCATCCTCCATCAGGGTCGGCCAGCTCCCACTCGGGGCATTCACGAGCAGACCCCCCGAGCGCAGCACCGACAGGGACCGTGTGCCGGTGTCATCCTGCACATTGCCGATGAGGTCGATGACCACATCGACGCGACTGACGACGTCTTCGAAGCGAGTCGTGTTGTGGTCGACCACCTCCGCCGCCCCGAGTTCCCGCAGCCAGCTCTCATTGCGGGCAGAGCCGGTGGCGATCACATGGGCGCCGAAGTAGGCGGCGAACTGCACCGCGAAGTGTCCGACGCCACCGGATGCCGCGTGGATGAGCACTCGCTGGGCCTCGTGCGCCTTCGCGACATCCACCACCATTCCCCAGGCGGTGAGGGCGGCGAGCGGCACTCCGGCGGCCTCGACATGGGTGAGGCGAGCCGGCTTACGGGCGATGCTCATTGTGGGCACGCTGGCGTATTCCGCGTAGGTGCCCGCAAGCCGCGGCACGGCGACCATGCCGAAGACCTCATCGCCGGGTTTGAACGGGCAGCTCTCGTAGGGGCTCTCCACGATGATCCCGCTGAAATCGGCTCCGAGCACGACGGGGAAGTTCGCAATCGCCGCAGAAGATCCCGCGCCGGAGCGCGTCTTCGCATCGATCGGGTTCACCCCCGCGGCGATGATCTTCACCACGACCTCGGCGCTCACCTTCGTCGGCATCGGAAGGTCGGCCGGAGTGAACACCTCAGGTCCCCCTGTGGCCGCGATCACCATCGCTCGCATCGTGGTCATGCACCCAGTCAAGTCGCACAATGATTCGCCGGTGTTACAACGGTGTCAACTGGATGCAAACTATGCCAGGCCGTAGCATTCAAGAATGATCGCGTCGATGCCTCCCTATCGACGGTCTCTCGAGTCCGGCGGAGCCATTCTCGGGTCGGTATTCGTGCTCGCGGCGCTCGTGATCATCTGGATCGCACGGCTGTCGCAGGGGCGCGATCTCTATGTGAGCGAACTCGGTGCGGCCGGCCAGCCGACGGCCCACTGGTTCGAGGGCGCGCTCCTGCTCATCGTCGCGGGCGGAAGCCTCATCGCATATTCCGTTCGCGGCATCCGATCACGGTTCGCCGTGCTGGCCTTCTGGGCTCCCGCGGTGTCGCTCTGGATCGGGTGTGGCTTCTTCTTGATCGCCTCGCAGGTCACCTGCACCAGCGGATGTCCGTTGCCGGTCGGTGCGAGCTTCACCTGGCAGGACTTCATCCACACCGTCGTCGCGGTGCTCGCCTTCGCGGCGGCGTGCCTCGGCATGCTGCAGGTCTCCTTCGCGGCCGGGCACCGTTCGCTCGCCCGCTTCTCCCTCGCGGCCGGGATCGCCGTCGCGGTGATCGCGGGGGCCGGGGGCATCCTCTCGCTCGCGCAATTTCAGGCCGACTTCGGCAGCAGGCTCGAACTCGCGGCGACCACGATCGCCCTCGGCTGGCTGCTGGTCCTCGGGCTGATGACCGCGTTGAGTCCCGCACCGTCGAGGGCCCCGACAATCGTCGACCTCGAGGACTCGCTGTCGGTCGGCTAACGCGACCGGTCGGCTACCAGGCGCAGCACCTGGTCCGCGAGGTGCACGAGCAGGTGGATCTGGCTCTCGTCGCGATCGATCCAGCGGCATTCCGGCTCGGCATTGGTCGGAACGAAGTCGTCGTGCTGCTCCCAGACGAGGAGTGTCCGTTCCGCCCCGAGCACGTATTGCTGCCACCAGACCTGCCGCAGGTACGAGCGAGGGATCGATCGCCATGCCGAACTCGTCGTCTTGATCTCGGCGAGTTCCAGGTGCCCGGATGTTGCGACCGCGAGCCCGTCGGGGGTGGCGAGGTGTGCCGGTTGACCGGCGGCATGAAACAGGGCGTCGCTGGAGACGATGCCGTAGTGCCGTTCGACCCAGCGGGCGATCTCCGGCTCCCGCGCCCGACCGTGATCCGTGAAGACGTTGCCGCCGAAGCCGCTTCCGTTGATCTTGTCGAAGGCGACTGCCTGCACCGACGCGGTGCCCGAAAGCCGGGCGACGTCCGTCGCGGTGATGCCCCGGCTGCGGGCCCGGAGCCAGGCGACGCGGTCGGCCGCCCGCGCGACGATGCGGTCGCGGTGATCCGGAGCCGGCTCATCCCAGAGGGAGAGCATGGGCTGGATGACGGTCACCCCACCATTGTCCCCCGCGGCACCGTCCGTCGCCCCCGCCGCGCCCCGTCCCCGCCCACTCGCCTCGCATAACTCCTGCACTGTGCGGCAGCCGGGCGAAGGCTTCCCGCGTTTTCGGGGTCTGCACCACCTCTTCGTCACAACTGCAGGAGTTATGCAGGGGGCGAGGGGACGGTCAGGCGCGGAGGGCGAGCGCGCTCTCGATGGACTCCGGTGAGAGCACGTGCTGCGAGACCAGCATCGACGCGCCGAGGATGCCCGCGTCGTCGGCCGAACGGGCGAGTGAGATGGTGAGATGCGCCGTCGCCAAGGGGAGGGAACGGTTGTAGACGACCTCCCGCACGCCCGCGAGCAGGTGATCACCCGCGCTCGCCAGTGATCCGCCGAGCACGATGACCGAAGGATTGAGCAGGCTCACACAGGTGGCGAGCACCTCCCCGAGGTCCCGGCCGGCCTGGCGCAGGGCGGCGACGGCCGCGGGGTTGCCGTGCTCCGCGAGGTCCACGAGCTCCCCGGCGCGCACGTCGCTTCCGTGGGAGGCGAGCGCTGCCGCAATCGCGGGGGCTCCCGCGAGGGCCTCGAGGCATCCGATGTTGCCGCAGCGGCAGAGCACGTCGGCTCCGCGGGCCACCCGCACGTGACCGAGGTCGCCCGCGCTGCCCATCGCACCGCGCTGCAGCTGGCCGTTGCCGATGATGCCGGCCCCGATTCCCGTCGATGCCTTCACGAAGAGAAGGTTGTCCTGGTCCGGCCAGTGGGTGCGTTGTTCCCCGAGGGCCATGATGTTGACGTCGTTGTCCACGAGCACCGGAACGTCGAAGGCGCGTCGCACATAGCCGGGCACGTCGAAGTCGTGCCAGCCGGGCATGATGGGGGGATTGGCTGGTCGGCCGGTCGTGTGGTCGACCGGCCCGGGGAGCCCGATGCCGACGCCGCTCAACTCACCAGTGCGGGTGCCGAGGGAGTCGAGCAGCTGACGAGCGTGGTCGATGACGAGGTCGAGCACCGGCTTCGGGCCCTCTCCGATGGCGATCTCGGCCCGAAGGCTCGCGAGCACGGTGCCGGCGAGATCCGTCACCGCTATCACGCTGTGCGAGGCGCCGAGGTCGACGGCGAGCACCGTTCGGGCCGCCGGGTTGAAAGCGAAACGGGAAGGCGGACGGCCACCGGATGAGGCGCCCCCGCCGACCGCGGTCACGAAGCCAGACGCCATCAGGGCGTCGACCCGCACCGCCACCGTGGAGCGGGCGAGACCGGTGAGGGCGGCGAGTTCCGCTCGGGTGCGTGGCACCCCGTCGAGCAGCAACTGGAAGAGGTCACCGGAACGCGCAGAGCCCGGCGCCGGCACGGCGGGCACGCTCAGGAGGACCATGTCCTATTGATAGCAGTTGTACTTCGTGCTGTCACGCCAGCAATAGAAGTCGAAGGACGCATCACTTTTGATTGACTATCGACAGAAGTGGGCATATTTTGTTGGGAGTGCGTTCCGAACGCCGCCGATACAAGCATCGCCGCTCGATCCGAGGAGAACCAGTGCCAACGACGCCCCCGCTTTCACTCCAGCTCTACACCGTGCGAAAAGAACTCGATGCGGACTTCGCCGGCACGATGCAGCGGATCGCAGACATCGGGTTCACCCGTGTCGAGCCTTATGACTTCCTCGCGAGAGCCGACGCCCTCGCTGCCGGTCTCGCCGCTACCGGCCTCTCCGCGCCGAGCGCCCACTTCCGCTTCCTCGACGCCGAGAGTCTTGGCGGCGCCAGCCTCGACGACGTGTTCTCCACGGCCGCCCGCCTCGGCATCCCGACGGTGATCGACCCCTTCGTCGACCCCGCGAAATGGCTCTCGGCTGCCGACATCCACCGCACAGCGGATGCCCTCAACGCCGCCGCGGAGGTGGCCGTAAAGCACGGCATCCGCATCGGCTATCACAACCACTGGTTCGAGCTGGAGTCCGTGATCGACGGCGACACCGGCCTCGAGATCCTCAGCTCGGGACTCGACCCGGCCGTCATCCTCGAACTCGACACGTACTGGGCCGCCGCCGGCGGGCAGGATGTGGTGGCGCTTCTCGGTCGCCTCGGCGACCGGGTGCGGCTGCTGCATGTGAAGGATGGCCCGATCGAGCCTGACCCCGCCACCCAGCTGGCGGTGGGCGCGGGCAATATGCCGGTGTGGGAGATCATCGCCGCCGCCACCAGCCTCGAGGTCGCCGTCGTCGAGCTCGACGCCTTCGCCGGCGACATGTTCGAAGCGGTCACCGACAGCTTCGCCTACCTCAACGCGGGAGTGAGCGCATGAGCGGCCCGATCGGCGTCGGCCTCATCGGCGCCGGGACCATCAGCAAGCAATACCTCCAGAACCTCACCACCTTTCCCGACATCGTCGTGCACTCGATCGGCGACGTCTACGAGCCCGTGGCCAAGGAACGGGCTGCGGAGTTCGGCATCGAGACCTCCGGCGGAGTCGAGGCGACGCTGGGGCATCCCGATGTCGAGATCGTCATCAACCTGACGATCCCCGCCGCTCACGTGGAGGTCGCTCTCGCAGCCGTCGCCGCCGCCAAGCACGTGTGGAGCGAGAAACCCTTCTCACTCGACCGCGCGAGCGGTCTCTCTCTGCTCGCCGCGGCGGACAAGGCAGGTGTGCGCCTCGGTTCCGCGCCGGACACCTTCCTCGGTGCGGGGCTGCAGACCGCTCGCCGCATGATCGAGCGAGGAGACATCGGGGTGCCGCTCACCGCGCTGACGCTCATGCAGTCGCCCGGGCCGGAGTCGTGGCATCCGAACCCCGCATTCCTGTTCCAGGAGGGGGCCGGGCCGCTCTTCGATATCGGTCCGTACTACCTCACGACCCTCATGCAGACCTTCGGATCGGTGAGCCGCGTCGCCGCGCTCGGTTCGAAGTCGAGAGACACCCGGGTCATCGGCTCTGGTGCCAAGGCCGGCGAGCGATTCGACGTGACCGTTCCTTCGCACGTGAGCGCCATCGCGGAGTTCGAGGGCGGCCAGTCGTCGCAGAGCATCTTCAGTTTCGACTCCCCGATGGACCGGCACGGCTTCGTCGAGGTGACCGGTACCGAGGGCACCATGTCGTTCCCCGACCCGAACAACTTCGACGGGGAGATCCGCGTGAAACATGCCGGCGAGGCGGAGTGGACCTCCTACCCCGCTGTCGGTTCGACGAGTTCTCGGGGCTCCGGTGTGCTCGAAATGGGGCGTGCCATCCGCGCGGGTCGGCCGCATCGCGCGACCGGCGAACTCGCGTACCACGTGCTCGACACCATGGTCTCCATCAGCGAGTCGATCGACCGCCACAGCTTCGTGGAGGTGGCGAGTTCGGTCGCCGCAGCACCCGCCCTTCCGGAGGACTGGGATCCGACGGCGGCGACGCTGTAGGGCTGCCCTGATGACCACCCCCGCTCGGCCACTGGGCGTCGCGATGATCGGCTACGCCTTCATGGGGCGCGCCCACTCCCACGCGTGGGCGACCGTGGCGAGCTTTTTCGAGGTTCCCGCTTTCGAGCGGCGAGTGCTCGTGGGCCGGGATGCCGCCGGAGTCGCGGCTGCGGCATCCGCATTCGGCTGGTCGGAGTCCGCGACCGACTGGCGCGAAGTGATCGCGAGGCCGGACGTCGACATCGTGGACATCTGCACGCCGGGACACCTCCACGCCGAGATCGCCACCGCTGCGCTCGCCGCCGGTAAGCATGTGCTGGTCGAGAAGCCGCTCGCCAACACCCTGGCGGAGGCCGAGGCGATGGAAGATGCCGCGGCGAGGGCTTCGGTCGCCGGTGTGGTGTCGATGGTCGGCTTCAACTACCGGCGCATCCCCGCGCTCGCGCTCGCGCGCAAGATCGTCGCCGACGGCCGGCTCGGTGCGATCCGCCAGGTGCGCGCCTCCTACCTCCAGGACTGGCTCGTGGATGCCTCGGCCCCCATGAGCTGGCGGCTGCGCCGGGAGACCGCCGGCTCCGGCGCTCTCGGCGACCTCGCTTCGCATGCCGTCGACCAGCTCCAGTTCCTGCTCGGGGAGCTGGTGACCGAAGTATCCGCGCGTACTCACACCTTTGTGACCGATCGACCGGGCGAGCTCGGCCCCGAGCCGGTGACCGTTGACGACGCGGTCTGGGCGAACCTGAGCTTCGGCGCCGGCGCTCGCGGGAGTCTCGAGGTGTCACGGGTGGCCACCGGGCGCAAGAACGCCCTCTCGATCGAGCTGTTCGGGTCGACCGGCGCGCTGCGATTCGACCTCGAGGAGCTCAACGAGCTGTGGTTTCTCGACGCCACGGAGCCCATCGAGACCCAGGGCTTTCGCCGCATCCTCGTGACCGAGCCTGAGCATCCCTACCTTGCGGCCTGGTGGCCGCAGGGCCACATGCTCGGCTGGGAGCATTCCTTCGTGCACGAGGTGCGCGACCTGCTGCTCGCCGTCGAATCCGGCGGGGCGGGGAGTCCCTCGTTCGCCGAGGGACTCGCCGTGCAACGCGTTCTCAGCGCGATCGAAACCAGCGCCGCCGCGCACGGAACCAGTGTGACCCTCGTCGAATCCCCGCTTGTGAAGGAGCAGCAATGACCGCCTCGACCCACCCCGTGACCCTTTTCACCGGCCAGTGGGCCGACCTCACCCTCGAGGAGGTGGCGCGGCTCGCGTCGGGCTGGGGCTACGACGGGCTCGAGATCGCGGCATCCGGAGAGCACCTCGACATCGCGCGTGCCGCCGAAGACGACGCGTATCTGCAGGGTCGCCTCGATATCCTCGATCGCTACGGCCTGAAAGCCTGGGCGATCTCCAACCATCTCACGGGCCAGGCCGTGTGTGACGATCCGATCGATTTCCGTCACCAGGCGATCATCCGTCCCGCGGTCTGGGGCGACGGCGATGCCGAAGGGGTACGCCAACGCGCCGCGGAGGAGTTGAAACTCACCGCCGTCGTGGCGCGAAAGATGGGGATCGACACTGTCGTCGGGTTCACCGGATCGAAGATCTGGCAGTACGTGGCGATGTTCCCGCCGGTTCCCGCTTCGGCCATCGATGCCGGTTACCAGGACTTCGCCGACCGGTGGAATCCGATCCTCGACGTATTCGACTCGGAGGGCGTGCGGTTCGCGCACGAGGTGCATCCCTCGGAGATCGCTTACGACTACTGGTCGAGCGTGCGTTCGCTCGAAGCCATCGATCATCGAGCGGCCTTCGGCTTCAACTGGGACCCGAGCCACATGATGTGGCAGGGCATCGATCCGGTCTCGTTCATCACCGAGTTCGCGGACCGGATCTATCACGTCGACTGCAAAGACACCCGGCTGCGCACACCCAACGGGCGCTACGGAATCCTGGGGTCACACCTGCCCTGGGGCGATCCGCATCGCGGCTGGGACTTCGTCTCGACCGGACACGGGGATGTGCCGTGGGAGGACTCCTTCCGCGCGCTGCGGTCGATCGGCTACGGCGGGCCCATCTCGGTCGAGTGGGAGGATGCCGGCATGGACCGGCTCCACGGCGCGGCCGAAGCCATCGGTTTCGTGCGCTCTCTGCTCTGGGAGCTGCCGGCGCAGTCCTTCGACGCCGCCTTCAGCAACCAGGGTTAGCCGTTCGCGCCGGGCCTCGGCGCGAACAGTGGGTTCGCACCCTCGGAGATGGATGTCGCGGAGACGCTGCCGCTGCCGTCTCTCGCCCCGCGAACGGTGATCGTCTCGCCCGCCTTGAGGTCGGCGACCGTACTCGTGGCGCTCTTCGTCACCGTGGTCGTGTCGGTGGTCTTCACCGTGACTGTCGACCCGTCGCGCAGTTTCACCGTGACGGTGTCGCCGTCGACCGACTGGATGGTGCCGGCGGTGATGCCACCGAAGCCGCCGGGCCTGGTCGCGTTGCCCTGCTGGCCGGGGCCGCCCGGTGGCCCTCCCTTGCCTCCGTTCTGACCGCCGTTCTGACCGCCGCCCCGAGGTCCGTTCTGCGGCCCCTGACCGTTCTGCAGCTGCCCGCCGGGCCGGTTGAAACCGGCAGCCTGACCCGCACCCGTGTGCTGGCCGATGAGGATGCCGCCGAAGAGGAAGATGACCGCGACGGCGAGAAAAGCCAGAGTGGGGGTGAGCCAGCGCAGCACGCTGCCCCGCGCCGGGGTTGCCACGACGGGAGCCGCGGGGCCGGCGGAGGAGGGGCCGGTCGAAGCCGGAGCGGGCGGCACCGGATTCAACACCTCGGTCGGTTCGGGGCCGGTGGTCTGATCGCTGGATTCGTCAGGGGTGGTCATGGTGTCTTCCTCGCCGTCATGGATACTGCGCGCGGTCGGGCCGGTCATCCAGCGCGTCGGAGCCCGGGCATCGCCGCGGCAGAGAACGCCCTGGTGCGCCAACCGTGACAGCAGAAGCTATGGAATCCATATGGAAAGGCTGGGTGTGCGGCCCCAATCCCGGTGGCGTTCGTCAGACCGGGGTCGGCTAGGCCGCGTCGAGGAATCGCAGGATCTCCCGTGCAAGGCGCGGGTTGCGAGAGGTGCCGAGGTGGCCGGCGCCCGGATACAGGGCGAGGCGTGCGTTCGGCATCCGCCGGGACGCGTGCTCGAAGAGCTCCGCGGAGTAGAAACGATCGCGTTGACCCCCGGCGATGAGCGTGCGCGCCGCGATGGTGTCGAGGCGGGCATCCAGGTCGAAGCCGTCTTCGGCATCCAGGGTGATGAGCAGGTCGAGATCGCCCCGACCGACGACGGAGCGCGGGGCGAGAAGCCCTGCCACCGAGCGAATCGCGTTACCCAGCGGAGAGGCGCCCGTGTTGCCCAGGAACATCGCCGCTGCACGCCGGTCTTGGCCGGCCCGCAGAAGCTCGGCGACCGATCGCTGCGTCGCTCGTCCGTGCTCGCTCAAGCGGTGGGCGGATGACACGAGCACGAGTCGCCTCAGCAGCTCGGGATGATCCGCGGCCAGCTGCAGCGCGATAGTGCCCCCGGTGGAGATTCCCATGATGTCGACAGGCTCGTCGAACAGCGCGCCGATGGTGCGGGCATACTCCGCCGCGATGTCCGCGATCGATGTTCCGGGCTCGAGGTTGTACCGCCGATCGATGCTGACGACGGTGCGGTCTCCGATGAAGCCGGCGATCTCCTCGTGCTTCATCCAGGTGCGGAGCGCGGCCGGTGAACCCGCACGACCGGAAAGCCCGGGCACCACCACGAGCGGCGCCCCGGCGCCCTTGCGCAGTTGCGGCAGCTCTCCTGAAACCATCCTCCAAGGCAAGCACGGAAATATTGCGGCGAGATGACCATCGTGTGTGGATCCGGTAAGAGCGTTCCGACTCGCCCTCACGGGCAGTGTTCAGGCAAGGTTTGGGTGAAACATAGGCAGTTCATAGGAATGTCGCGATAGTAGGGAGTGTGACCTCCAACAACCACAGTTCCGCAGCCCCCACCACCGGCCCGAAGCTCCGCCGGGCGGACGGCTCACCCGTGCGCGTCGTCGTCGTCGACGACGAAGCGACGCTCAGCGACCTGCTCAGCATGGCGCTGCGGTACGAGGGGTGGGACGTGAGGACCGCGGCCGAGGGCCGAACCGCCATCCAGTTGATCCGCGAATTCCAGCCTGATGTCGTCGTGCTCGACGTGATGCTTCCCGACATCGACGGCCTGGCCGTACTCAAGCGACTGCGGGACGACGGCCAAGACACGCCCATCCTCTTCCTCACCGCGAAGGACGCCCTCGACGACCGCATCGCCGGCCTCACCGCCGGTGGTGACGACTATGTGACCAAACCCTTCAGCCTCGAAGAACTCGTCGCCCGGCTGCGCGGGCTCATCCGCCGCTCGTCTGTAGTGGTCGCGGACTCCTCCGATCCGCTGCTGCGCGTCGGCGACCTGGTGCTCGACGAAGAGAGCTACGAGGTACGTCGAGAAGGACGCCTCATCGAACTGACCGCGACCGAATTCGAGTTGCTGCGCTTCCTCATGCGCAACCCCCGACGCGTGATGAGCAAGGCGCAGATCCTCGACCGCGTCTGGAGCTACGACTTCGGAGGCCGCTCGTCGATCGTCGAGATCTACATCTCCTACCTGCGCAAGAAGATCGACGCGGGGGAGGCCCCGATGATCCATACCGTTCGCGGGGTCGGATACATGATCAAGGCCGCCGGATGACGATTCCGTCGATTCGGCTGGCCAGACCCCGGTGGTCGTTGCGCCGGCGTCTCGTCCTCGCCGTCGTCGGACTGCTGGCGATCGTCGCCATCGTCATCGGCTCGATCAGTGTGCTCGCGCTGCAGGGCTTCCTCATGAATCGTCTGGATGACCAGCTCAGTGCGGCCAACGGCCGATCCCAGACAGGGTTCGGTCCACCCGGCAGTCAGCCGGGGGATGCACCGTCTGACCCATTCACCAACCAGCAACTGCAACGGACTTTCGATCGCCAGGCGCCGGAGACCGTCATCGGTATCATCGCTGGCTCCACCGTCGCCGGGGTGAGGAAGGACCAGAGCGGCACCCCGGTGAACCTCAGCACAGCCCAGAGCAAGCCCCTCGCGACCGTCCCCTCGACCGGATTCGCGACCACGGTCAGTCTGGGAAACGGTCTCGGTTCGTATCGGGCGATTGCCGTGGAATACGCCAACGGGGTTCGTGTCGTCACGGCGCTTCCTCTGGGTGAAGTGCAGACGACTCTGCTGCAGCTCGGACTCATCATCGCCATCGTCACCGCGGCCGGGCTCGTGCTCGCCGCATTCCTCGCCCTCTGGATCGTGCGGGTCGCTCTGAGGCCGCTCGAACGGGTCGTCTCCACGGCCACCCGCGTAGCCGAGCTGCCCCTCGACCGCGGAGAGGTCGCCCTCGGGGTGCGGGTGCCCGACCAGGACTCGGATCCGCGAACGGAAGTCGGGCAGGTCGGGGCCGCGATCAACCGCATGCTCGGGCACGTCGCATCCGCCCTCACCGCCCGCCAGGCCAGTGAGAACAAAGTGCGCCAGTTCGTCGCGGATGCCAGCCATGAGCTGCGCACCCCGCTCGCGGCGATCCGCGGCTATGCCGAGCTCACGAGACGGGGCGACTACGACCTTCCCGACGACGTCGTGCATTCGCTCGGGCGGGTCGAGTCGGAGGCTACCCGAATGACTTCTCTGGTCGAAGACCTGCTGTTGCTCGCCCGCCTCGATGAGGGTCGTGACCTCGAGAGCGACCCGCTCGACCTCTCCCGGCTGCTGATCGATGCCGTGAGCGACGCCCATGCCGCGGGCCCGGAACACGGGTGGTCGCTCGAACTGCCGGAGGAGCCAGTCACGATCCACGGTGACGACGCCCGCCTCCACCAGGTGTTCGCCAACATCCTGGCTAATGCCCGCGTCCACACTCCCGCGGGCACGGATGTTGTCACCGCGGTCGCGATCGATGGCACGAACGCCGTGGTGACCGTGACGGATGACGGCCCGGGCATCCCTCCCGACCTGCTGCCTGTGCTGTTCGAGCGCTTCGCGCGTGCCGACAGCTCCCGTTCCCGCGCCGCGGGCAGCACGGGGCTCGGACTGGCGATAGTCGCCGCCGTCGTCGAAGGTCACGGGGGCGCTGTCGAGGTGCAGAGTGAGCCGGGCAGCACCAGCTTCCGGGTCATCCTGCCCATCACGGCGCCGGTCGACCCCCGACCGGAAGTCGTTCCGATTACTGCGGAGCCGGTCGCGCGCTGAGCGTGCCACTGCCAGAACGGCGCGCAGAGGGATGTCAGACTGGAGACCCCCCCAGTTGTTAGGAAGTCTCGTGCGAATTGCAGTCACAGGCGCCAGCGGGAAGCTCGGACGCGCCGTCGTCGAGCGTCTCCGTGCGTCCGGAAACGCCGTCCATGCCCTCGATGTGGTCGGAGAACGCGGCCCCGGATTCACCCGGGTCGACTTCACCGACTACGGCCAGACCGTGGATGCACTGTTCGGTATCGACGACCGTCACGATGGCCTCGACGCGGTCGTGCATCTCGCCGCGGCGCCGGCTGGCGGAATCCTGCCCGACTCGCAGACCTTCCACAACAACATGTCGGCGACTTTCAACGTGTTCCAGGGCGCTCGACGTGCCGGAATCAAGACCATCGTCTACGCGTCGAGCGAGACGGTACTCGGCATCCCCTTCGAGACACCCCCGCCGTACATCCCCCTCGACGAGGAGTACGACACCCGCCCCGAGAGCATCTACTCGGTCACCAAGCACCTCGAGGAGCAGCTGGCTCAGAAACTGGTGCGCTGGGATCCCGAACTGAGCATCGCCGCGCTGCGGTTCTCCAACGTGATGGACGTCGCCGACTACGCGCCGTTCCCGTCCTTCGACGCCGGTGCCGGCATCCGCAAGTGGAATCTCTGGGGCTACATCGATGCCCGGGATGGCGCCCAGGCCGTCGAGCGCGCTCTGAAGCTCGCCCGGCCGGGCTTCGAGGCCTACATCATCGCTGCGGCCGACACCGTCATGTCCCGCTCGAGTGCGAGCCTCGCCGCCGAGGTCTTCCCCTCCGCCACCATCACTCGCGAACTCGGCGAGCACGAGACGCTGCTGTCCATCGAGAAAGCCCGCCGGGTGCTCGGCTTCGAGCCGGAGCATTCCTGGCGGGACCATGCGTAATGCCGGTCTCGCGCTGAGAAAGGCTGTCGTCGTCGTCGTCCTGGCGGCGGCATCGCTCTTCGCCTCGGTGGGCCCCGCCAGCGCCCTCGATGAACCGCGGGTTCCCGAGAACATCAGCCAGTATTTCGCGGTCAGCCTCGTGCCCCGTCTCGTCGACCTGTTCGGCGCGAAGGCCGGCGCCGAGGTCGTATTCGACGGCACGGCGAAAGTGGGAGCGATCCATCGGGTGCTGTCGTGGACCACGGGCTTCCTCTCCGGTGCGAAGACCGACGAACCGACCCAGATCACCAACACCTGGGTCGCCCCGATCACGGCGGCGGATGGCACGGTAGCCGGTGTCGCCACGGTCTGGATCAATCCCGCGAGCGACCAGCCCGAACTCGCCGACTTCTCCTCCGGTCCGGCCCTGGCAACCGCTCTCGCGACGGCACCGACCGGAACCCTGCTGATCCGGGACGACCCTCACGCGGCCTGGTTCGCCACCGACGGCACGACCCTCACCCCACTGGTGAGCGGCTCTTCCGGGGTCGCCGCACCGACGACTCCGGATGCCTACCAGCGGAAGTTCACCCTCGCCGCGCCAGGCCCCGTCGTGTCATCCCCCAACAGCGGCTTGCTGATCGCGGTGCTCGTGCTCGGCGTCGTTGTCGTCTTGCTCGCCGTGTTCGTGCTGCTCCCGGACCGCCGCCGTCGTGCGGCGGCGGCGGTGCCGGAACAGTCGGGCAACCCCGCCCCTCCCGGTGATGCGACCGACGGGTCGTCGGCGGAATCTTCCGAGGGCGTGCCTTCGCCGGCCGGCGCCGACGATGCGCCGTTTGCGGAAGAGGTGCCTGCGGTGGTGGAGCCTGCGGTTGGGTCTGCGGCCGAGACGCCTGCGGTGGTGGAGCCTGCGGTTGAGTCTGCGGCAGAGACGCTTGCGGTGGTGGAGCCTGCGGTTGGGAAGGTTGCGACGCCGGCAGTGGCGAAGCCTGCGGTGGGGAAGGTTGCGACTGCGAAGCGCGCGGTTGCGAAGTCTGCGGTTGTGAAGTCTGCGGTTGCGAAGCCTCCCGTAGCTCAGCCGGTGATCGTGAACCCGTTAGTCGAGAAGCCTTCGTCGGGACAACCTGCCGCCGCGGAACCGTCTGCCCCGCGCCCCATTCCCGCTAAACGAGCATCCTCCAAGCCCCCAGCTGCGAAGCCGGCGGCGACGAAGCCGAACCCCGCGACGCCGGCGACCGTGGAGCCTCCCGCTGCAAAAATTGCTGCCGCTCCCGCGGAGGCTGCGTCCGGTCGCGTGGCATCCACGAAGCCGGCGGCACCCAAGTCGAGGGCTGCGACCATGAAGCCTCCCGCCGCGAAGCGTGTGGCTACGAAGCCTGGTCTTGTGGGAACTGCTGCCGTGGAACCGGCTTCCGTGGAAGCTGCTGCCGTGGAACCGGCTGCCCCGGGACCTGCTGCCGTGGAAGCTGCTCTAGGGAATCCTGCGTCCGCTCGACCGGCATCCACGAAGCCGGCGACACCCAAGTCGAAGGCTGCGACATCCGCGACAGTGGCCCCGCCTGCGGCGAGCCCGACCACCGCGAAGTCCACGGCAGCGAAGCGTCAGCCGGCTCCCAAGCAGACTCCGTAGGGCAACCGCACCTCAGGGTCGTTCTGCCAGCGTGAAGCTACGTGATCGTTTAGCGGCTTCTCGCCGGGAAGTAGAACGTCTTCTGGCCGGTCCAGAGGGCGCCACCCGTCAGAAAGAGCTTTCTCAGAGGACCGGGCCAGCCGTATGTGACGGGCGGGGGCGGGGCTATCGACGAGGTGCCCCGGGGAGGTGCGGCCACTTGGCCAAAGTGTCCCGCTGGGCGTACGTTGCCGAATGTTCCCTTCGGAGGCGCCCGACCGTCAGAAACTGCCCTGTCGGGGGACCGGGCCAGCCGTATGTGACGGGTGGGCCCCGGCGGAGCGCCGTTTCGCCGGGGTGCCCCGGGATGTCGTTCGCCACCCAGCCACGGCGCCCTGCGAAGCGCGTCCATCCGTCACAGACTGCTGCCAGGGACCGATGGGTCAGCCGAATTTGACGGGTCGCCAGGTCGAGGTCGGCGCCCGCGCCTTGACCACGCCACCACGCGCGGCGCGACCGCGAGGCGACCGCGCCGCCCGCGCGCCGCCCACGCGGCGCGCGGTCGCCCCGCCGCACCGCGACCGCGGCCCCGGGCCACGCCCGCATCGCGACCGCCCCGCCGCACCGCGACCGCCCCGCCCGCACCGAGACCGCCCCCCGCGTCCGCCCGGCCATGGGGCTACCACCCCGTGACTTGCACCGACCCGACACATCCCGTACTCTGAACAGAGCCAAAGACCGCCGGTTATCGGTGTGCCGCGATTCAGCAATGATGAGTAGCCCCGATCGAAGGTTCGAAACATCTGTAGCGGATGCGACGAAAACCTGCGCAGGTGTATTGAGAAGTCCCTTCCGGGTTTTGCTCCGTGCGCTTGCGCCGGAGCCTTTTGCGTTTAATGCGCCGCGGTCCAGGTCGAAGACATAATGCACCACCAATCCACCTAGGAGCCACATGGCGAACAAGGAAGCTTCGGTTGCCGAGCTCACGGACAAGTTCCGCGACTCGACCGCCGTACTGCTCACCGAGTACCGCGGGCTCACTGTTGCTCAGCTGAAGACGCTGCGCACCACCCTCAGTGAGCACGCCACGTATGCCGTGGTGAAGAACACGCTGACCAAGATTGCGGCCAACAACGCGGGGATCTCGTCATTCGACGAGGACCTCGTCGGTCCGTCCGCAATCGCATTCGTACACGGCGACCCGGTCACCGTTGCGAAGGGTCTTCGCGACTTCGCCAAGGCAAACCCCCTGCTCGTGATCAAGGGAGGTTACTTCGACGGTAACCCCCTCACGCCGGCAGAGGTCATCAAGCTCGCCGATCTCGAGACCCGAGAGGTGCTGCTGGGCAAACTGGCCGGCGCCTTCAAGGCTTCGCTGTTCGGTGCTGCCTACATGTTCAACGCACCGCTCGCCAAGGCCGTTCGCACGGTCGACGCGCTGCGCGAGAAGCAGGATTCCGCCTCCTAATTCCCTCACCGGATTAGACAGTGCGGCTTAAACACGAAACAACAAGGAGAAAAATCATGGCAAAGCTTTCAGGCGACGACCTCATCGAAGCATTCAAGGAGCTCACGCTCATTGAGCTCAGCGAGTTCGTCAAGAAGTTCGAAGAGGTCTTCGAGGTCACCGCTGCCGCCCCCGTCGCGGCTGCCGCTGCCGGTGGCGCTGCTGCCGTCGTCGAAGAGGTCGAGGAGAAGGATTCCTTCGACGTCGTCCTCGAGTCGATCGGTGACAAGAAGATCCAGGTCATCAAGGAGGTCCGTGCCCTCACGAGCCTCGGCCTCGGCGAGGCCAAGGCCGTCGTGGACAACGCCCCCGGCGTCGTGCTCGAGGGTGTCAACAAGGAGACCGCCGAGAAGGCCAAGGCTCAGCTCGAAGAGGCCGGCGCCACCGTCACCCTCAAGTAGTCATCCCCGGATGACGCCCCGCGCGGCGTTCTCCGGAGCAGGATAGCGACGGCCCCCGTGCCCGCCCTCGAGGCGCACACGGGGGCCGTTCTTCGTGCCGCGGCAACCAAGATCCGCATAAGTGAGCGTAGTTGCGGTTTCTCGCGGTGTCCACCATAATGAGGACTCGTAAGGGCCGTATCCTTGGGCCTGCGCACCGCACAGAAATCTTTTTGTACCCCACGAAATCTTCATTCTGGACAGCCTTACCCTCTGGCCAGCACACGGATGATCTCGAGAAACCAGCCTCGCGGCGGATGCTCCACAGCAGGTTCTCCGCGGGAGGGGACACGACCACCGTGCACACAGACAGCCCGCGATGGGTGCCCTCGACGAGAGGGCGCCCCTCACCGGTGTCGCGCTGCCGGATGCGAGCGGCGCTTCAGGATCAGTGGGGCGGGGCGGTCGTGCTGCGGCGCACAACGAAGTCGATCGCTACCCCGATCCGCTCGTCGACCGCGAGTGCGGCTTCCGGTCCCAGTCGTTCGAGGATCAGCTGAACGGCATGCGCGCCCTGCTCCCCCGGGTGCTGCTCGAGGGTCGTGAGCCCGAACATCTCGGCGAGGTTGTGCCCGTCGATTCCCACGACCGACAGCTGCGCAGGCACGGCGATCCCGAGCTGGCGCGCGGCGAGGATCACCCCGATCGCGATCTCATCGCAGCCCGCGACGATCGCCGTCGGTCGCGTGGCGGGGTTGGAGAGCACCGCGAGCGCCCCGGAATAGCCCCCCGGAATCGAATAGGGCACGGCGCGAAAGTCGTCGGGATGAGACAGTCCCGCGGCAGCGAGAGCCCGGCGCACACCGGCCAGGCGCCGGGAGTGGACGGCGAAATCCATCTGGTGGTTCTGATCTCCGCCGAGATGCATGATGCGCGTGTGACCGAGGCTCACCAGGTGCTCGGTGAGAAACTGGGTCGCGGCCTCGTCGTCGATGCTCAGGGTCGAGATCGCCGGTATCTCCCCTCCGATCCCCACAATGGGTTTGCCGAGACCCTTCAGCGATCGCACCTCGTGGGCGCTGAGCGAGATGCCGATGGCGATCACGGCATCCACCCGTTTGCGCGCGAGGAAGTAGTCGAACACCCGCTGTCGTCGCACGGGGTCGTCGTGCAGCTGATAGAGCGTGAGGTCGTAGCCCGCCGTGATCAGCGCACTCTCGATTCCTTCGAGCACCTCGGCGAAGAACCAGCGGTTGACGAAGGGGATGACGACCCCGACGGTGCGGGTGAGGCCGGTCGCGAGCCCAGAGGCGATGGATGACGGCACGAAGCCGATCTCGGCCGCGGCGTGCTCGACGCGAGTGCGCGTCTCTTCCGAGACATAGCCGTTGCCGCTGAGCGCGCGCGACGCCGTGGACTTCGACACGCCAGCGAGGCGAGCGACATCAGCGATTGCGCTCAAGAGGACCTCGAATTCGACAACATTGACGAGCGATGGCTCATCCTATGCACACAGGTGCCGTTGTGGGAAACGCACCACATTTCCATGGGTGCGCTCCCACGCTCGATCCCTGTAATGACGGGCTTCGAGGAGAGCGTGACTAAAACGTTAGGTTCTAGCACGGAACAAGCGCTTGCATAACGATCCCATCGCCCGTACCTTGTCCAATGGAACCGGTTCCCCATGGCGAGCGTCCGAGCGTCGATCTCGAAGCGGACTGGATCCACCCGTATGGCCCAATCCCAACCCTCAACGAGGAGGAGTCACATGAGTCCCACCCTGCTCCGCAGCGCAGCACACAGCAAGAAACTCCATCGCCGCATCACCGCACCGATCGTGTTCTTCACGATCGCCGGCCTCGCACTCGCGGGCTGCTCATCGTCCGGCGGGGGAACCGATACCTCCTCCAAGGGCCCCGGCGACGCCGGCAAGGCCGACGGAGTCGTGACCATCTACGGCACGATCGTCGACACCGAGGCAGAGCTCCTGCAGAAGTCCTGGGCGGACTGGGAGAAGAAGAACAAGATCACCATCAAGTACGAGGGCTCCAAGGAGTTCGAGACGCAGATCAGCGTTCGTGCACAGGGTGGTAACGCTCCCGACATCGCGATCTTCCCGCAGCCAGGCCTCCTCAAGGACCTCGCCTCGCGTGACTACATCCAGCCGGAGCCCACTGAAGCAGCGGCCAACGTGAAGAAGAACTGGTCGAAGGACTGGGCCGGCTACGCCTCCTCCGGCGGCACGCTCTACGCGTCGCCGCTCATGGCGAGCGTCAAGGGCTTCATCTGGTACTCCCCGGCGAAGTTCGCCGAGTGGGGCGTTGAAGTTCCCAAGACGTGGGACGAGCTCCTCACCCTGACCAAGACCATCCAGGAGAAGACCGGCACCGCACCGTGGTGCGCCGGCTTCGGATCGGATGCAGCAACGGGATGGCCCGGAACGGACTGGGTGGAAGACCTCGTTCTCCGCCAGGCCGGTGCGGCGACCTACGACAAGTGGGTCAACCACACGATCCCCTTCACCGATCCCGCCATCAAGAAGGCCTTCGACTCGGTCGGGGACATCCTCCTCAACCCGAAGTACGTGAACGCGGGTCTTGGTGACGTCAAGTCGATCAACTCCACGCCGTTCGGCGATGTTGCCCGGGTCATCGGAAACGGCCAGTGCGCAATGACCCACCAGGCATCCTTCTTCGACGGGTTCATCCAGGACCCGAAGAACGGCAACGCGACTGTCGGACCGGACAAGCAGGTCTGGGCCTTCATCACTCCGCCGATCGATGCCAGTGCAGGCCCGGCCGTCACCGGTGGTGGCGAGATGGTTGCCGCGTTCTCCAACGACGCAGACACCAAGAAGGTGCAGGCTTATCTGTCGAGCGGTGACTGGGCGAACAGCCGCGTCAAGCTCGGTGGTGTGATCAGCGCCAACAAGGGACTCGACCCGGCCAACGCGTCGAGCCCGATCCTGCAGGAAGCCATCAAGACGCTTCAGGACCCGAAGACCACCTTCCGCTTCGACGCATCAGACCTGATGCCCGGTGTGGTCGGTGCTGGTTCGTTCTGGACCGGAATGGTCGACTGGATCAACGGCAAGTCGACGGACGAGGTCTTGAAGACCATCGACGCGTCGTGGCCGTCCAAATAGCAGTTCTCGTCATCTAGGTAGTACCCAGCGCGAAAGGCCGGCAGAGAAAACTCTTTGTCGGCCTTTCCGCGCCCCATAGCTCCGGTGTCTAATACATATGCACGCTCATGAGTCCACCGCCGTACTCGAAAGGGCACAATGTCAGATTTCTTCAACTGGATCTCCACGCTTCCCGCGTTAGCTCAGATCCCCCTCGTCGTCGGCGCGTTCGTCGTCGTCGTCGCCGTCATCCTGTTCTTCGTCGAGATCGCTCCGCGATCTGGACGTCGTTACACGATCATCCGTCTCGCGGTCTGCGTCCTCGCGCCGCTGGCGATATTCGTCTTCCTCGGATCCGTAGCCTGGGCCGCCGCTGTCGCCGCGGTTCTCGGCGGGGTCTTCTTCCTCCTCGACTACCGGTCGAAGCAGGGAGCGGGCTACCTCTTCCAGCTGGTCGGATTCCTCGCCCCGGCGCTGATCCTGCTGCTGATCGGCCTCGTCTACCCGACGATCCTCACCGCGATCGCCGCATTCCAGAATAACCGCGGCAACCGGTTCATCGGCTTCGAGAACTTCGTCTGGATCTTCACCCAGCCCACCGGCATCCGGGTCGTGCTGAACACGATCATCTGGGTGCTCATCGTCCCGGCATTCTCGACAGCGATCGGTCTCGCCTATGCGGTGTTCATCGACAAGTCACGCGGTGAGAAGTTCTTCAAGATCCTGGTCTTCATGCCGATGGCGATCTCCTTCGTCGGCGCGTCGATCATCTGGAAGTTCGTCTACACGGCCAGGCCGGCCGGGCAGAACCAGATCGGTCTGCTCAACCAGATCGTGGTGCTCTTCGGTGGCCAGCCGACCGACTTCGTGGCGAATTCGCCCTGGAACACCCTGTTCCTGATCGTCGTACTCGTCTGGATCCAGACCGGATTCGCGATGGTCGTGCTTTCGGCAGCTATCAAGGGCGTGCCGACGGAGCAGTTGGAGGCCGCAGAGCTGGACGGGACGAACGCCTGGGAGCGGTTCATCAACGTGACTGTGCCCGGCATCCGCTCATCCCTCATCGTCGTGCTCACCACGATCTCGATCGCCTCCCTGAAGGTGTTCGACATCGTGCGGACCATGACGGCCGGCGCCAACAGCACGAGCGTCATCGCCAACGAGATGTACACGCAGTGGAAGGGATTCGAGAACGGCCGCTCAGCGGCCTTCGCGCTGGTGCTCTTCGTGCTGGTCTTACCCATCGTCGTCTACAACGCACGGCAGATTCAGAAGCAGAGGGAGATCCGATGAGCGCCGTCTCACCCATCGATGTGCCGATCGACGTCGCGACCAAGCGACAGCTCGGTGCCGGCGAACGCACCGCGGAACGCAGCGTCACCAAGCGCACCAAGAAGCGCCTGACCAGTCGCGGCGCGACGATCGCGTCCCTGATCATCGCGCTGCTCTGGACCGTCCCCACCTTCGGGCTGTTCATCTCCTCGATCCGTCCGGCCGCCCTCATCAACACCACGGGCTGGTGGACCATCTTCCAGAATCCCGGGTTCACCTTCGACAACTATTCGCAGGTTCTGAAGGCCGGCAACAGCCAGCTGAACCTCGGGCAGGCCTTCATCAACTCGATCGCGATCACGCTTCCGGCCACGCTCATCCCGCTCACGCTCGCGAGCCTCGCGGCGTATGGCTTCGCGTGGATGAACTTCAAGGGCAAGAACTGGATGTTCATCGGGGTGTTCGCTCTGCAGATCGTTCCGCTGCAGATGGCTCTCGTTCCGCTGCTCAGCCTCTTCTCCCGAGGCCTCAACATCGGGGGCGTGCAGCTCTTCGCCGGGCTCAACGCGAGCGGCTCGTACACCCAGGTGTGGATCGCCCACACGATCTTCGGGCTCCCGCTCGTGATCTTCCTGCTCCACAACTTCATCGCGGAGCTTCCGGCAGAACTGATCGAGGCGGCGCGAGTGGATGGCGCGGGGCATGGCCAGATCTTCTTCCGCATCGTGCTTCCGCTCACCATGCCGGCCATCGCGTCGATCGCGATCTTCCAGTTCCTCTGGGTCTGGAACGACCTGCTGGTCGCCCTGGTGTTCGCCGACGGTGAGGTCGCTCCGATGACGAAGCTGCTCGCCGAGATCACCGGTGGACGCGGCCAGGACTGGCAGCTGCTCACCTCTGGTGCGTTCATCTCCATCCTCGTTCCGCTCATCGTGTTCTTCGCACTGCAGCGGTTCTTCGTGCGCGGCCTGCTCGCGGGGAGCACGAAGGGCTGAGGCTCCGCTTGCCGACGGCCTCCTTCGAGACCGTGGCAGGTGCACGCGCTTGCGGCGGGAGTGACGACTCCCGCCGCAAGACTCTGCGCCGTCTGGCACGAGTCGCCTCGGTCGCCCCGACGCGCCGCGGCATTCCGCTGGCGGCGAATCCACAGCGGCAGTGTCGCCATCGGTGCGTAAAGTGAGCGAGTGAGCGGAATGCACGGCGGTAGTACCCCAGTGGGGCGGATGGGTAAGCAGCGCACGCGCATCAGCGGTTCCGATCCGGATGCGCAAAAGGCCGAGAACGCGGACGCGCCGCGCATCCCGGACCTGCTCGCCCGCATCGCGCAGCTGTTCCAGCCGCACCGCCGCGCGCTTGCGGTCACGGCCGTACTCGCCATCATCAGTGCCGGGCTCTCGGTTCTGCCCCCACTGCTCACCCGCCAGGCCTTCGATGTCGGCCTGTTCCCGGCCTCCGGTCGCCCTGATGTGCCGGTGCTGCTCGAGATCGTCGGCCTGATGATCGTGATCTACGTCTCCTCTGCGGGGCTCGGCGTCTGGCAGACCTTCCTCACCGCGACCGTCGGCAACCGCGTGATGGGAGCGCTTCGGGTGCGACTGTTCGGGCACCTCCAGAAGATGGAACTGGCGTTCTTCACCCGCACCAAGACCGGCATCATCCAGTCCCGCCTGCAGAACGACGTCGGCGGGGTCTCGAGCGTGCTCACCAACACCGTTGCGAGCGTGCTGGGAAACACGGTCACCGTCGCGGCGGCATTCGTGAGCATGCTGGTGCTGTCGTGGCAGCTCACCATCGTGGCCGTGATCCTCATGCCGATCCTGGTGATCGCCCAGCGCCGGGTCGGGCGGGTGCGCGCCAAGATCGCGACCAAGACCCAGGAGTCGCTCAGCGACATGACCGCCATCACGCAGGAGACCCTGTCGGTGTCGGGCATTCTGCTGGCCAAGAGCTTCAACCAGCAGGGCACGGAGGTCGCACGGTACAGCGACGAGAACGACAACCAGATCCGGCTGCAGGTGCGCGAGCAGATGAGCGGCCAGTGGTTCTTCGCGATGGTGCAGATCTTCCTCGCCATCATCCCTGCGGTCATCTACATCTGTGCCGCCTGGCTGCTCTTCCAGAACGTGGCGGTGACCGCGGGCACGATCGTCGCATTCACCACAGTGCAGGCCCGGCTCATGTGGCCGCTGCTGGGACTCATGCGCGTGGCACTCGACCTGCAGACCTCCCAGGCCCTGTTCGCCCGCATCTTCGAGTACCTCGACCTGCACCCCGCGATCTCGGATGCCCCGAACGCCCACCCCGTGGACCCGGCGCGTCTCGGTCGAGTCGAATTCGACGACGTGGTCTTCGCCTACCCCGACTCCGGAGACGGCACGCCTCCCACCCTCAAGGGCGTGTCCTTCACCATCGAACCGGGTCAGTTCGCCGCTTTCGTCGGGCCGTCCGGGGCGGGCAAGACCACAGTGTCGTACCTGATTCCCCGCTTCCACGAGGTGACCGGCGGGCGCATCCTCTTCGCCGGGGATGACGTGCGCCAGCTCGAGCAGGACTCGCTGGTGGCCAACATCGGAATCGTCAGCCAGGAGACCTATCTGTTCCACGCGACGATCGCGGAGAACCTCCGCTACGCGAAGCCGGGAGCGACGGATGCCGAGCTCCAGCAGGCGGCCAGGGCCGCGAACATCCACGACACCATTGCATCGTTCCCGCTCGGCTACGACACGGTAGTCGGTGAGCGAGGCTATCGCCTGAGCGGAGGGGAGAAGCAGCGGATCGCCATCGCGCGCGTGCTGCTCAAAGATCCGCGGGTGCTCATCCTCGATGAGGCCACCAGTGCGCTCGATTCCCTCTCCGAACGGATCGTGCAGGACGCGCTCGACACCGCCTCCGCTGGCCGCACCACGATCGCGATCGCGCACCGCCTTTCGACCATCGTGTCGGCCGATGTGATCTTCGTGGTCGACGCCGGCCGCATCGTGGAGCACGGCACCCATGCCGAGCTCACGGCCCAGGGTGGCGTGTACGCCCGTCTCTACGCGCAGCAGGTTTCGCAGATCTGAGGGCTGGGGCGCCCCTCTCCCCCCCCCGTCTCGCGGGGGAGCGGAGGATGTCTCGGGCGGCGAATGCGCCGGAAACCCCCTGAGGCCCGCTGGTAGATTGGCGGCACTATGAAGTTCGCCAACACCGTGATCGACCTCGTCGGCAATACCCCTCTCGTGAAGCTCAACCGGGTGACGGAAGGCATCGCCGCCACCGTGCTTGTGAAGGTGGAGTACCTCAACCCCGGTGGGTCGTCCAAGGACCGCATCGCCACCCGCATCATCGACGCGGCGGAACGCGAGGGGCTGCTGAAGCCCGGTGGCACGATCGTCGAACCGACCTCTGGCAACACCGGCATCGGGCTCGCGCTCGTGGCCCAGCAGCGGGGGTACCGGTGCGTCTTCGTGCTGCCAGACAAGGTGGGCGAGGAGAAACGCAACGTGCTTCTGGCGTATGGCGCAGAGATCGTCGTCACTCCGACCGCCGTGGCTCCAGACAGCCCGGAGTCTTACTACTCGGTCTCGGATCGGCTGGCCCGCGAGATCCCTGGGGCGTTCAAGCCCAACCAGTACTCGAATCCCAACGGCCCACTGAGCCACTATGAGACCACCGGCCCGGAGGTCTGGCGCGATACCGAGGGCGAGATCACCCACTTCGTCGCCGGCGTCGGCACCGGTGGCACGATCAGCGGTGTGGGCAAGTACCTCAAGGAGGTCTCGAACGGCGCTGTCACCATCATCGGGGCCGATCCGGAGGGCTCGGTCTACTCCGGCGGCACCGGTCGTCCCTACCTCGTCGAGGGTGTGGGAGAGGACTTCTGGCCCGAGGCCTACGACGGTTCTGTGGTGGACGAGATCATCGCCTCCTCCGATGCCGAGTCCTTCGACATGACGCGACGTCTTGCCCGCGAGGAGGGACTGCTCGTGGGAGGGTCGAGCGGCATGGCCGTGGCATCCGCCCTCAAGGCCGCTCGTACGCTCCCGGCCGACGCGGTGATGGTGATCCTGCTTCCGGACGGCGGCCGCGGCTATCTCAATAAGGTCTTCAGCGAGAAATGGATGCAGTCCTACGGCTTCACGCAGGTCTCCGACGAGAAGACGGTGGGCGATGTCGTCGGCCACAAGAGCGGCTCCCTCCCGGCCCTCGTGCACGTGCATCCCTCCGACACCGTGCGCGACGCCATCCAGATCATGACGAAATACGGCGTCTCCCAGCTGCCCGTGCTGTCGGCCGAGCCGCCTGTCGTCATCGGCGAGGTCGTCGGGGCGATCGAAGAGAAGAGCCTGCTCGAGCAGGTTTTCAGCGGCGATGCGAGCATGACCGACCCGGTGGGGAAATTTATCGGAGCCCCGCTGGGTTTGATCGGTGTGCACGAATCGGTGACCTCCGCACGCACTGCCTTCGGCAAAGCGGATGCACTGCTCGTGACCGAGGACGGCAAGCCCGTCGCTGTCGTCACACGGCACGATCTGCTCACGTTCCTCTCCGACTGACCCCGCCACAGAAAAGACCATCGTGACCGACTTCTCCACCCGCGCCATCCATTCGGGCCAGGCCTTCGACCCCACCACCGGCTCGGTCATCCCGCCGATCTACCAGACCTCCACGTTCGTACAGGAGAGCATCGGCGAACTGCGCGGGGGCTACGAATACGCCAGAAGCGCCAACCCCACCCGGGATTCCCTCCAGCACCTCGTCGCCGACCTCGAGGGGGCGAAGCACGGTTTCAGTTTCTCCTCCGGTCTCGCCGGCGAAGACACGCTCCTGCGCTCGATCCTCGTGCCGGGCGACCACGTGATCATGGGCAATGACGTCTATGGCGGAACCCATCGGCTGGTCAACCGTGTCTTCGTGCCCTGGGGCATCGAACTCGACACCGTGGAGATGACGGATCTCGACGCCGTTCGCGCGTCGATCCGTCCGAACACCCGCGTGCTCTGGGTGGAGACCCCGAGCAACCCGATGATGAAGATCAGCGACATCACGGCTCTCGTGGAGATCGGGCACGCCGCGGGGGTCATCGTCGTCGTGGACAACACCTTCGCATCTCCCTATCTGCAGAACCCGCTCGCCTTCGGGGCCGACGTCGTCACCCACTCGACGACGAAGTATCTCGGCGGCCACTCGGATGTGCTCGGCGGCGCCGTCGTGCTCAACGACGATGAACTCGCCGAGAAGCTCGGCTTCCTGCAGTTCGCCATCGGTCCGGTCTCCGGGCCCATGGATGCGTGGCTCACCGTTCGCGGCATCAAGACGCTCGCCGTGCGCATGGACCGCCACTCCGCGAACGCACAGGCGATAGCGGAAGCGCTGGTCGGTCACCCGGCGATCGAGCGTGTCTACTACCCGGGCCTGTCCGACCATCCCGGCCACGAGCTCGCCGCTCGCCAGATGCGGGGATTCGGCGGGATGCTCTCGGTGCAGCTCGTCGGCGGGCCAACGGCCGCCCGACGCTTCGCCGAGTCGACCGAGCTGTTCCAGCTGGCCGAATCGCTCGGGGGAGTCGAGTCGCTGATCGGGTACCCGACGGAGATGACCCACGCCTCGGTGCGGGGGACGGCGCTCGCTGTGCCGGAGAACCTGGTGCGGTTATCGGTGGGAATCGAAGGTGTCGACGACCTTCTCGACGATGTGCGGGGCGCTCTCGAGCGCGCCACCACCAGCTGAGACACATGCATACCCGGTTCATAGCCGGGGTATAGTCCTCGCCGAGAGCGGCCGCCGAGAGTGTGCGGATGGCACATTCACCCGACTCCCTCGCTCTCGACGTGGCCGTTCCCGTCTACAACGAACAGGCCGCTCTCGAGCGCAGCATCCGGACGTTGCACGCGTACCTCTCGACCCAGCTCGACGTGCCGTGGCGCATCACGATCGCCGACAACGCCTCGACCGATGACACCCCGCAGATCGCCGACCGCCTCGCGGAGAGCCTCGCCGGTGTCGTCGCCGTCCACCTCGCCGAGAAGGGTCGCGGTCGCGCCCTCAAGCAGGTCTGGCTGGCTTCGAAGGCGCACGTGCTCGCCTACGTGGACGTGGATCTCTCCACCGATCTCAGCGCACTTCCTCCCCTGATCGCCCCGTTGCTCTCCGGGCACTCGGATGTCGCTATCGGAACGCGCCTCGCCCGAGGATCGCGCGTGGTGCGGGGAGGCAGGCGCGAATTCGTCTCCCGCAGCTACAACCTGCTGCTCCGCGGCACGATGGCGGTGCGCTTCAGCGATGCCCAGTGCGGATTCAAGGCGGTGCGTCGCGAGGTGGCGCAGGAGCTCGTGCCGCTGATCGAGGACAACGGGTGGTTCTTCGACACAGAACTGCTCATCATCGCCGAGCGCTGCGGCCTTCGTATCCACGAGGTCCCCGTGGACTGGATCGACGACCCCGAGAGCAAGGTCGACATCGTCTCGACCGCACGAGAAGACCTCAAGGGGATGCTGCGGGTCGGGCGGTCGATCATGACCGGGAGGGTGCCGGTCGGATCGATCTACGCCGAGCTCGGCCGACGCACGTTCGAGCAGCCGCGCACTGCCAGTTTCTTCGGCCAGGTCGTCCGCTTCGGCGCAATCGGGGTGTTCTCGACCGCGGCCTACGCGCTGCTCTATCTGCTCTTCCAGGTGGGGATGTCGGCCCAGCTGGCGAACTTCCTCGCGCTTCTGGTGACCGCGGTCGTCAACACCGCCGCCAATCGTCGGTTCACCTTCGGCGTGCGCGGCCGTTCCGGTGCGGCGACCCACCAATTCCAGGGACTCGTCGTGTTCGGCGTCGCGTGGCTGATCACCAGCGGCTCGCTGGTCGGGCTTCACGCCATCGATCCCGGCGCATCGGCTCAGGCCCAGCTGATCGTGCTGACCGTTGCCAACCTCTTCGCCACCCTCGTGCGCTTCGTGCTCCTCCGCCTGTGGGTGTTCCGGCAGCAGCGCCGGCCCGCGGCATCAATCCCCTCTTCCCCCGTTCGGAAAGTGACAGCATCATGACAACCGCCACCGTCCACCACCAGCCCCCGACCCTGCGTGCCACATCGGCCCTCCGCTGGATCGTCCGCGGCCGCGCCGACACCGCCCGGTGGGAGCGTCCTGCACTGCTCGGGCTTCTCGCCGCCATCGCGGTGCTCTACCTGTGGAACCTCGGCGCCAACGGCTGGGCGAACTCGTTCTACTCCGCCGCCGTGCAGGCGGGCACGGTCGACTGGGAGGCGTTCTTCTACGGCAGCTCCGACGCCGCGAACTCGATCACCGTCGACAAGCCACCGGCGAGCCTCTGGCTCATGGCGCTCTCCGCGCGCCTGTTCGGACTCTCGTCGTTCAGCATCCTGCTGCCCGAGGTGATCATGGGGGTCGTCACGGTCGCGCTCGTCTACGTGATCGTGCGGCGGCACTTCTCGGCTCCGACCGCGCTGTTGGCCGGCGCGACCCTCGCCCTCACCCCGGTGGCGGCACTCATGTTCCGCTTCAACAATCCGGATGCACTGCTGGTGCTCCTGATGACGCTCGCGGTCTATTTCACCCTGCGTGGTGTCGAGAGCGGCCGGGTGCGGTGGGTGCTGTGGGCCGGAGCGATGGTGGGACTCGGGTTTCTCACCAAGCAGCTGCAAGCCTTCCTGATCCTCCCCGTGCTCGCCGGCGTCTATTTCTGGGCAGCTCCGATCTCGTGGCGCAAGCGCCTCGCACACCTCTTCGGGGCTCTCGGGGTGATGATCGTCTCCGCGGGCTGGTGGGTCGCGATCGTGGAACTCGTGCCGGCAAGCATGCGTCCGTTCATCGGGGGTTCGCAGAGCAACAGCTTCCTCGAGCTCACCTTCGGCTACAACGGATTCGGCAGGCTCACCGGAAACGAGACCGGAAGCGTCGGAGGCGGGGGAGCGGGAACCGGCATGTGGGGGTCTACCGGCATCCTGCGTCTCTTCGAGGGCGAGATCGGCGGCCAAGTCACCTGGCTGCTGCCTGCCGCGCTGGTCGTCTCGATCGCGGGCTTCGTGATCTTCGGCAAGACCAGACGAACCGATCCCCGGCGCGCGGTGCTCGCGTTGTTCGCGGGCTGGCTTCTCGTCACGGCCCTCGCCTTCAGCTTCATGGCCGGCATCTTCCACGCCTACTACACCGTGGCTTTGGCGCCGCCGCTCGCCGGAAGCCTGGCGATCGGCGCGAGCACGCTCTGGTCCCGCCGCGCGCAACTCTGGGTGCGCATCGTCTCGGCGACGGCCATGCTGTTGACGGCCTTCTGGGCCTTCGCGCTGCTCGGCGAGGCGTCCGACTGGCTGCCCTGGCTCAAGTGGGTGGTTCTCGGGCTCGGTGCCGCCGCCGCTGCGATGCTCCTGCTGCCACGGCGGGGACGGCTGCTCGCTGTCGCAACTCTCGCGGTGACACTCGTCGGTGCCCTCATCGCTCCGACCGCCTACAGTCTCGAGACGGTATCCGCCTCGCACACCGGTTCCATCGTCACTGCGGGCCCCGCGGTGACCGGCTCGATGGGCCGCGCGGGTGGCATGCCTGGCGGGATGATGCGGGGCGGCACCCCTCCCGCCGGCATGACCGCGGGGGGTACCCCTCCCGCCGGGATGGCCGCCGGAGGCATGCCCCCTGCCGGAGCGCGACCCGGCGCTGGGGGTGGGATGGGCGGACTCCTCGGCGGTGGCAGCGTCTCTTCGAAGGTCTCCGCAGTGCTCGCGAGCAACGCCTCGAGCTACTCCTGGGTCGCCGCCTCTGTCGGGTCGAACAATGCCGCGGGCTATCAGCTCGCCACCGGATTCCCCGTGATGGCGATCGGCGGCTTCAACGGCAGTGATCCGTCGCCGACACTCGCCCAGTTGAAGAGCTACGTCGCCTCGGGGCGGATCCATTACTTCGTCGGCGGTGGATCGGTGGGTCAGTCGAGCGGCGGCTCGTCGGCATCGGCGTCCATCGCGGCGTGGGTTGCGCACACCTTCACCGCGTCGACTGTGGACGGCGTGACGATCTACGACCTGACCCGATAGTGCGCTGTTTGGCGGCATCCGCGCGGTGGCTGGCGGAAAAGGGCGGGACACGCGCACCAGCCCCTGCGAGGATGGCGTCATGACCCGACTCATCGACCTCAGCCACAGCATCCGCGCGGGCCTCGTGACCTATCCCGGCCTGCCCGCACCGCAGATCCACCCGTTCCTCACCCGGGAGGACTCGAGAGCGAAGTACGCCGATGGCACGCAGTTCGCCATGGATGTCATCACCATGATCGGCAACACCGGCACCTATATCGATAGTCCGTTCCACCGATTCGAGGGCGGAACCGATCTCGCCGGACTGGATCTCGAGACCCTCGTCGACCAGCCGGCCGAGATATTCCATTTGAGGGATACATCGACGCGCGGTATCGCGCGAGAGTGTTTCGGCGATCGAGATCTCCGAAGTAAGGCCGTGCTGCTGGACACCGGCTGGAGTCGGTTGTTCGGCACGGAGGCCTATGCCTCTCACGCGCCCTTCCTCACCGCGGCTGGCGCCGCCTACCTCGTGGAGCAGGGCGTGACGCTCGTCGGAATCGACTCTCTCAACATCGACGATGTCGAGTCGGGTGGGGAGAGGCCCGCGCATTCGCTGCTGCTCGCGGCGGGGATCCACGTGGTCGAGCACCTGACCGCGCTCGACCGATTGCCAGAGTCGGGAGCGACCGTGACTGTGGTGCCTCCGAAGATCGAGGGTTTCGGAACCTTCCCCGTGAGGGCGTTCGCCCGAATCCCCTGAGTCGCGCGGGCCCGGGCGACGTGGGTGATAATGGTCTGCCGTGCGGCATTTCGTGGCCGCGCCCTCCGATCTCGACGAAGCCGGATACCCCCGTCCATGGAACCAGTGAAGGTTCGCGCCCCCAGCATCCGCGATGTCGCGCGGATCGCCGGAGTTTCGTACCAGACGGTTTCGCGGGCACTCAACAACTCCGAGAACATCCGGAGCTCCACCAAAGATCGCGTGCTCGAGGTGATCGAGCAGCTCGGCTATCGACCGAATCAGGCCGCGCGCGCGCTGGTCACGAGTCGGTCGCGCACCATCGGGGTGCTCACCTCGCAGGTCGCCAACTACGGCCCGGCCACGAGCCTCGCCGCCATCGAGGACGCCGCTCGGGATGCGGGCTACCTCGTGACGACGACCAGCCTTGCGGCCACCGATTCGGAAGCGATCCACGATCGACTCGAATATCTGCTGAGCCAGGCCATCGAGGGACTTGTCGTCATCTCCCCCCAGATGCGCGTCTTCAACGCGATCCGGGATCTGGACATCCGGCTTCCGCTGGTCACTCTCGACTCGACGGGTCGCGACGGCCAGCACAGCCTGTCGGTCGACCAGACCTCCGGGGCGCGACTGGCCACCCGGCACCTCATCGAGCTCGGTCACCGCAAGATCCTGCACCTCGGTGGCCCACAGGACTGGATCGAGGCCGAGGCCCGCATGACAGGTTTCCTCGACGAGCTGATCGAAGCGGATCTCGACGTGCGGGCCCCGATCCTCGGTGACTGGACCGCCGACTTCGGCTACACGGTGGGGCGTGAACTCTCGCGCTATCGTGACTTCTCCGCGGTGTTCGCCGCGAACGACCAGATGGCCCTCGGCCTGATCCACGCCTTCCGCGACGCGGGGCTCGATGTGCCAGGCGACATCAGCGTCGTCGGATTCGATGACGTGCCGGATGCCGCGCACTACTGGCCTCCGCTCACCACCGTGCGACAGGATTTCGCCGAGATCGGGCGCCGCTCGGTCGCCATGCTGCTAGCGGAATTGAACGGCACGCAAAGCCCGGGGCACGAGCCGATCCTGCCCGAACTGATCGTGCGCAGTTCGACGGCGCCGCCCCGCCGGTAGTCGAAGGGCGCTGCCCGTCGAGTTGCACCGGTGTGCGGCTCAGGGCCACTCGCGACCCGCAGAAGAGCACAACTCGAGGCTGCTCTGCCCGAGGCCCGGTGCGCCAAGCACTGGAGAGCAACGGGATGTGACCGCTCTCATTTCTTGGTAACGGTTGCGTTAACTTCTTGACGACAAGACTCACGATGATGCACTCTCGTAGTCATGCCTGCAACGATGCAACCCCTGCCGCGGGGTGCCCGGAATCCCGGATCGCAATCGGCGCTGCGCGAACTCAACCAGAAGCGTGTGATCGACACCCTCCTGGCAAGCGGTCCGCTCACCCAGGCCGAATTGGCCAGGCAGACGGGACTGTCCACGGCGACGGTCTCGAACATCGTGAAGACCATGGCGGCGATCGGATCGATCGAGACCGAGCCGACGACCAGCTCTGGGCGTCGGGCGCTGCTCGTGCGGCTGACCAATAACGGCGCTGTCGCCGTGGGAATCGACTTTGGGCGCAGGCATCTGCGCATCGTCCTCGCCAGTCTCGGCTTCGCCGTCGTGGCGGAGCAGTTCCTGGAGCTTCCGCTCGGTCATCGGGCCGAGGAGAGCATCGATTGTGCGTCGCAGCTGCTCGCCCGGATGCTGGAGGAACGCGACATCGCACCCTCGGCGGTGCTCGGCGTCGGCGTGGGTATCCCCGGGCCGATCGACCAGCGCACCGGCACCGTCGTGCAGGGAGCGATCCTGCCGGAATGGGTGGGCATCCACCTGCAGGACCTCGAGAAACGCCTGCATTTTCCGGTGCTTTTCGACAATGATGCCAACCTCGGCGCCCTCGCCGAAGTCACCTGGGGGCCGCACAACACCGTAGACGACCTGGTCTTCGTCAAGATCGGCAGCGGCATCGGTGCCGGCCTGATCCTGGGCGGCCATCCGTTCTCCGGCAGCCTCGGCATCACCGGGGAGATCGGGCACGAGACCATCACCGACAACGGGGTCGTCTGCCATTGCGGCAACCGGGGATGCCTCGAAACCGTGGCCTCGACCTCGGTGATGATGGCGCTTCTCGGCACCCGGGCGCCCGTGACGACGGCCGACATCGTGCGCAATGCACTCTCCGGGGATGCCGCGACGCTCAGGGTGCTCGATGACGCGGGTGTCGCGATCGGCCGCGGTCTCGCGAGCATTGCGAACCTGATCAATCCGGAGGTGATCGTGATCGGCGGCCCGCTCGCAGAGCTCGGTTCGATTCTGCTCGCCCCGATCGAGCGTGGACTGCTGCGTCACGCGGTTCCGAGCGTCGGCGAGGCGACCGCGCTGGTGATGTCATCGCTGGGCGATCGAGCGGAAGCGCTCGGAGCGGCATCCCTCGTTCTGCAGTCTCCCGGCCTTCGACGGGGCTGATTGTTTCCGAGTCGTTACGTGTTCGTTGCGTTCACAACTTGACGACAAGCCAGCAAACAAGGTTTAGTCTGTTAGCGGGCAATTTCTTCCCCCTAACGAGACAAGGTAGTCCGGCGTGAAACCTCAGGCGGCATTCGCAGTTGTGAACGTACACAACCCGCGCTTCCCAGCGATTTCGGTCGCTATTGCGGGGGTGTCCGATGGCGAGTGAGCCGATCATCCTCGAGATGCGTTCCATCACCAAGGAGTTCCCCGGCGTCAAGGCGTTGGACAAGGTCTCCCTGGTCGTCAAAGCGGGCGAGATCCATTCGATCTGTGGAGAGAACGGCGCCGGCAAGTCGACCCTCATGAAGGTGCTCTCCGGGGTCTATCCCTACGGCACCTACCAAGGCGACATCGTCTTCCAGGGCCACGAGTCGCGCTTCAGGGACATCGGGTCGAGCGAGGCCGCCGGCATCGTGATCATCCACCAGGAGCTCGCGCTGATCCCCGAGCTCTCGATCACCGAGAACATCTTCCTCGGCAACGAACCTCGCCGGTTCGGAGTTATCGACTGGGTGCAGGCGAAGAAGCGTGCGGTTGATCTGCTCGCCCGCGTCGGGCTCGAGGACGACCCGGACACCCAGATCAAGAACATCGGTGTCGGCAAGCAGCAGCTCGTCGAGATCGCGAAAGCGCTCAACAAGTCCGTCAAGCTGCTCATCCTCGACGAACCGACAGCGGCACTCAACGAGGCCGACTCCCAGCATCTCCTCGACCTCATCCTCGGTCTCAAGGGCCGGGGGATCTCGTCGATCATGATCTCCCACAAGCTCAACGAGATCGAGCAGATCTCGGACTCGATCACGATCATCCGAGACGGAAAGACCATCGAGACCCTCGATGTGAAGGGCGACGGCGTCGACGAGGACCGCATCATTCGCGGCATGGTCGGTCGCACGCTGGAGAACCGTTTCCCGGATCGCAATTCCGACATCGGCGAGGTGTTCTTCGAGGTGAAGAACTGGACGGTGCAGCACCCCCTCACCGCCGAGCGGATGGTGGTCAAGAACTCGAGCTTCGTGGTGCGACGCGGCGAGGTGGTCGGCTTCGCCGGCCTCATGGGAGCCGGTCGCACCGAACTGGCGATGAGCCTGTTCGGCCGCTCCTACGGCACCTTCCTCTCCGGCCAGGTCTTCAAGGACGGCAAGGAGATCCAGCTGCGGAACGTGAGCGAGGCGATCAAGAACGGTCTCGGCTACGTGAGCGAGGACCGCAAGGCACTCGGGCTCAACCTGCTCGACGACATCCAGGATTCCGTCGTCTCGGCCAAGCTTTCCAAGATCGCGAAGCTCTCGGTGATCGACAAGGTGGAGGAGCACCGCGTCGCGGACAGCTACCGCAAGAGCCTGCGAATCAAGGCACCGCGCGTGGACGAGGGTGTCAACAAGCTGTCGGGCGGCAACCAGCAGAAGGTCGTCCTGGCCAAGTGGATGTTCACCGACCCCGACCTGCTGATCCTCGACGAACCCACCCGGGGAATCGATGTCGGGGCGAAGACCGAGATCTACGGCATCATCCGAGACCTCGCCGCTTCTGGCAAGGGCATCATCCTCATCTCGTCTGAGCTGCCGGAACTGCTCGGCGTCTCGGATCGCATCTACACGATCTTCGAGGGCGCGATCACCAACGACCTCACTGCTGAAGAAGCAAATCCCGAAACTCTCCTGAGAAGCATGACTTCCGCGAAGAAGAAAGTTAACAGCTAATGAGCGCTACTCCCGAAGCTCCACAGAAGAGCGGCTTCCAGCTGCGCGACATCGGCAAGATGTTCGGTGGCTCGCAGGGCACCGGTCGTCAGATCGGCATCCTCGCCGCGCTCGTCGTGATCATCATCTTCTTCCAGATTTTCACGGGCGGCCTCACGCTCAACCCGATCAACCTGATCAACCTGGTCAACCAGAACGCCTACGTCCTGATCCTGGCGATCGGCATGGTGATGGTGATCATCGCCGGCCACATCGACCTCTCTGTGGGTTCGGTCGCCGCGTTCGTGGGCATCGTGGTCGCGACCGCGATGGTGAGCTGGCACTTCCCGCCGGCGCTCGCCTTCGTGCTCGGAATCGTGCTCGGTGCCGTGATCGGTGCCTGGCAGGGCTGGTGGGTGGCCTACGTCGGAGTGCCCGCCTTCATCGTGACCCTCGCAGGCATGCTGATCTTCCGCGGGGCCAACCAGGCCTTCGGCAGCTCGAACACCATCACCGTGCCGGATGCCTTCACATTCATCGGTGGCGGCTACCTGCCGGACTTCGGGCCCAACGTCGGCTTCAGCAACGGCACCCTGATCCTCGGTCTCCTGGTGGTCGTCGCGTTGGTCTGGCAGGAATTCCGCCAGCGACGCACCCTGAGCCTCATGGGGGCGGAGCCGGCTCCGATCTGGGTGAGCATCGTGAAGACCGTGATCCTGGTGCTGGTCGCCGGCGGTGCGACCTACCTGTTCGCCACCGGCCGCATCGGCACGAGCTACCCGATCTCGGGCATCATCCTGGGTGTCCTCGTGCTCATCTACTCCTTCGTCACCCGCAACACCACGTTCGGCCGCCACATCTACGCGGTCGGCGGCAACTGGCACGCTGCGGAGCTCTCGGGCGTCAAGATCAAGCGAATCAACTTCTTCGTCATGATGAACATGTCGGTGCTCGCATCAATCGCGGGAATGGTGGGAGTGGCGCGAGCCGGAGCGTCCGGCCCGGGTGACGGCACCGGTTGGGAGCTCGACGCGATCGCGGCGGTCTTCATCGGTGGCGCCGCGGTCGCCGGTGGTATCGGAACGGTCGTCGGGTCCATCATCGGAGGTCTCGTCATCGCGATCCTCAACAACGGCCTCCAGCTCCTCAACGTCTCCAACGACCGGGTGCAGATCATCAAGGGCCTCGTGCTCCTGCTCGCCGTGGGCATCGATGTCTACAGCAAGCGCCAGGGCCGCCCTTCCCTGATCGGCATGTTCGTGCGGGGCCCGAAGGCGTCCGGGGGCGACCCTCCTGCCTCAGCGCCGATCGATCGCCCGGATGTCGCACCCGGAGGCGAAAGCGCCGAAGCCTCATCCCGCCCACAATCCACTACTCCGAACGCATAGCAGCGCCGGCGTAGTCACCGGGGAAGACCCGTCTTTCCCACAGCAATCCCCCTGCACAACCACACAACTAAGAAAGTGATCACAATGCGCAAAATCGCAATCACGACTGTGGCAATCGCCGGAGTCGCACTGATGGCCCTCTCGGGCTGCTCGAGCCGCGGCACAGACGCCTCGTCTTCGGGCTCCGCCGCGGGCTTCAAGGCCGGATCCGTCATCGGCGTCGCCCTCCCGGACAAGACCTCGGAAAACTGGGTGCTCGCCGGCAAGCTGTTCACCGACGACCTGACCAAGGCCGGATTCAAGGCCGACGTGCAGTACGCCCCCTCGGCGAACACCGCCTCCGAGCAGGCCGCTCAGATCTCGACCATGAACACCAAGGGTGCCAAGGTCATCATCATCGGTGCGTTCGATGGCAAGCAGCTCGGTTCCCAGGTTAAGGCGGCCCACGACAACGGAGCCGTCGTCATCGCGTACGACCGTCTCATCCAGGACACCAAGGATGTCGACTACTACATCGCGTATGACAACGAGAAGGTCGGCGAGCTCCAGGGCCAGGCCCTCCTCGACGGCATGAAGGCACGCTTCCCCGACGCGACCAACTACAACATCGAGCTGTTCTCGGGCGCGTCCACCGACCCGAACGCTGCCGTGTTCTTCAACGGTGCGATGAAGATCCTGCAGCCGAAGATCGACGATGGAACGCTCAAGGTCGTCTCCGGACAGACCGCGATCGCTCAGACGCAGACCACCGGATGGCTCGCCGCCAACGCGCAGACCCGCATGGACACCCTGCTCGCCGGTAACTACTCGGGTACGGTGCTGAACGGCGTCCTTTCGCCGAACGACACCCTGGCCCGTGCCATCATCACCTCGATCCACGCCGCCGGTAAGGACACCCCCGTCCAGCCCGTCGTCACCGGTCAGGACTCGGAAGCTGCCTCGATCCCGCTGATCATGTCGGGCGTGCAGTACTCCACCATCAACAAGGACACGACGAAGCTCGTCGCCCAGGCCGTTGAGATGGTCAAGCAGCTTGCCTCCGGCAAGAAGGCGACCACCAACGCCGACGCGACGGACAACGGCTCGGTCAAGGTTCCGACCTACTACCTGCCGCCGGAGCTCGTCACCAAGGACAACGCTGCACAGTCCTACGCGAGCAACCCGACCCTCCTGGCGCTCGTCAACAAGTAGTCCGCCTCGATAGTCACGAGCCCGGCCCCCGCGATTTCGCGGGGGCCGGGCTTTTTCGTGCGCGCGGCCGCCGATTCCGTCGCCACCCGCCGCCGTCTATGCGGCAGGCACTGTTCGAAATGCAGGGCTCAGTGTGACGGATGCATGCTGCACGGTCTGACGCGCCACTCCAGTCCCGAGGACTCCTGCATTTCGAGCCGCGAATCAGCAGCACCGCCCGCGGATGAGCCGGTGGCGGGGATGCGGCAGGCATAACTCCTGCAGAATGCCAGGGGTGGGGGAGGCGCCCCCGTGTTCCCGGGGGGCGAGGGCACCGCTGCCCGGGGATGCAGGAGTTATGCGAGGGGGAGTGTGCCCGGGGTTGCGGATTAATGGGAAGGGGCGCTAGTCTTCTGTGAAATGTGATCGCTCACATTCCTAAAAATGTGATCGCTAACATTTTGACCGCACCGAGCCCGTCCCCCAGCATGACAAAGGAGTCCTGAGGTGAGTTCCCCCACGCCCGTCCTCGCAGCCGACCAGTACGTCATCGGCATCGACTTCGGCACCCTGTCCGGTCGGGCCGTCGTAGTGCGCGTCTCGGATGGCGCGGAGCTCGGCACCGGCACGCACGACTACCCGCATGCCGTCATGGACACCGTTCTGGCGTCCACCGGTGCGGTACTCCCTCCCGACTGGGCGCTGCAGGTGCCGGCCGACTACGTCGAGGTGCTCAAGGTCGCCGTGCCCGCCGCCATTGCGGCATCCGGCATCGACCCCGCGCTGGTCATCGGCATCGGTACCGACTTCACGGCGAGCACCCCACTGCCGGTACTCGCCGACGGCACGCCCCTCAACGAGCTGCCGGAATACGCGGATCGCCCTCACGCCTACGTGAAGCTGTGGAAGCATCACGCCGCACAGGGCCAGGCCGACCGCATCAACGAGCTCGCGGCTTCGCGGGGCGAGAGCTGGCTCCCGCGCTACGGCGGGCTCATCTCGAGCGAGTGGGAGTTCGCCAAGGGGCTTCAGCTGCTCGAAGAGGATTCGGAAGCATACGAGCGGATGGACCACTGGGTCGAGGCCGCCGACTGGATCGTCTGGCAGCTGACCGGCCGCTACATCCGTAACGCCTGCACCGCCGGCTACAAGGGCATCCTGCAGGACGGCGCGTACCCGAGTCGCGACTTCCTCGGCGCGCTCAATCCGGCCTTCGCCGGCTTCGCCGAAGACAAGGTCGCGCACGAGATCGGCCAGCTCGGTTCCTCCGCCGGCACCCTGTCGAAGCAGGCGGCCGGCTGGACCGGCCTGCCCGAAGGCATCGCAGTCGCCGTCGGCAACGTCGACGCCCACGTGACGGCGCCCGCCGCCCAGGCCGTCGAGCCCGGACAGATGCTCGCCATCATGGGCACCTCGACCTGCCACGTCATGAACTCCGATGTGCTCACCGAGGTCCCGGGTATGTGCGGTGTCGTGGATGGCGGCATCGTCTCCGGGCTCTACGGCTACGAGGCCGGCCAGTCTGGAGCCGGCGACATCTTCGCCTGGTACGTGAAGAACCAGGTGCCCGGCAGTTACCGGGCGGCGGCGGATGCGGCGGGCCAGGGCATCCATGAATACCTCACCGATCTCGTCAAGGATCAGCCGGTGGGTGGCCACGGGCTCGTCGCCCTCGACTGGCAGAGCGGTAACCGCTCGGTTCTGGTCGATCACGAACTCAGTGGGCTGGTTCTCGGCATGACTCTCACCACGAGACCGGAGGAGATCTACCGCGCCCTCTTCGAGGCGACCGCCTTCGGCACCCGCATTATCGTGGAGACCTTCGCCGCGAGCGGCGTGCCGGTCACGGAGTTCATCGTGGCCGGAGGTCTTCTGCGCAACGCCTTCCTCATGCAGGTCTACAGCGACGTGCTGCGGTTGCCGATCTCGATCATCGCGAGCGAGCAGGGTCCCGCACTCGGCTCTGCCATCCACGCCGCGGTCGCGGCGGGAGCCTACGCGGATGTGCTCGCGGCGGGCCGGGCGATGGGCAAGGTCGATCGCGCCGTCTACACGCCGGACTCCGACGCGGCGGATGCCTACGACCTTCTCTTCGCCGAGTACGCGACACTGCACGACTACTTCGGGCGTGGGGGAAACGACGTGATGCACCGGCTCAAGGCGATCAAGCGGGGGGCCGCTGGTCGAGTAGCGAGCGCCAGCGAGCGTATCGAGACCGGGGCAGGCGCATGACCGCCACCCAGGAAACCATCGACGCGGTCCGCGCCGATGTCGCGAAGCTGCACGAGCTTCTCGTTCGCTACAACCTCGTGATCTGGACCGGCGGCAACATCTCCGGCCGGGTGCCGGGCGCGGAGCTCTTCGTCATCAAGCCGAGCGGTGTCGAGTACGACGACCTCACTCCGGCGAATATGATCCTCTGCGACCTCGACGGCACCGTCATCGAGGGGGCGCATTCGCCGTCGAGCGACACCGCGGCGCACGCCTACGTCTATCGGAACATGCCCGAGGTGAACGGGGTCGTGCACACCCACTCCACCTACGCCACGGCCTGGGCGGCGCGCGGTGAGGCGATCCCCTGCGTCATCACCGGGCAGGCCGACGAGTTCGGCGGCGAGATCCCGGTCGGCCCCTTTGCGATCATCGGAGACGAGTCGATCGGTGAAGGCATCGTCGGCACCCTCACCGGTCACCGATCGCGCGCGGTACTCATGCAGAACCACGGTGTCTTCACCATCGGCTCGAGTCTCCGCGACGCCGTCAAGGCGGCCGTCATGGCCGAGGATGTGGCGCGCACGACGCACATCGCCCGTCAACTGGGCGAGGTCATCCCCATTCCCCCACAGAGCATCGACGCACTGTTCGACCGCTATCAGAACGTCTACGGACAGAAGGACACCCCATGAGCCGCTCGATAGTCCCCGATCTCGCCTCCTCGGAGATCTGGTTCCTCACCGGGAGCCAGGGGCTCTACGGCGAGGAGACCCTCGCCCAGGTGGCGAGCCAGTCGCAGGAGATCGCGGCGGCTCTCGGCGCGGCGACCGACATCCCGGTGACCATCGTCTGGAAGCCGGTGCTCACCGACTCTGACTCGATCCGACGGATGGCTCTCGACGCGAACGCGGCCGACGGCGTCATCGGCGTGATCGCCTGGATGCACACGTTCAGCCCCGCGAAGATGTGGATCACCGGACTGGACCTGCTGCGCAAGCCGCTGTTGCACCTGCACACGCAGGCCAACGTCGAGCTGCCTTGGGACACGCTCGACATGGACTTCATGAATCTCAACCAGGCCGCGCACGGCGACCGGGAGTTCGGATACATCCAGACCCGGCTCTCAGTGGCGCGCAAGACCGTGGTCGGCCACGTGTCGAACCCGCTTGTCACGGCCAAGATCGGCACCTGGAGCCGAGCCGCGGCCGGCTGGGCCGCCACCCACGAGCTCAAGCTCGCCCGCTTCGGGGACAACATGCGATTCGTCGCCGTCACCGAGGGCGACAAGACCGAGGCCGAGCTGCAGTTCGGGGTGCAGGTGAACACCTGGGGAGTCAACGACCTCGTGGAAGCCGTCGATGCGGCATCCGAATCCGACATCGACGACCTCGTCGCCGAGTACGCAGAGCTCTATGAGGTCGCCTCCGAACTGCTGCCCGGTGCAGAGAAGCACGATTCGCTCCGTTACGGCGCGCGCATCGAACTCGGACTGCGATCCTTCCTGGAGGCCGGCGGATTCAGCGCTTTCACGACCAGCTTCGAAGACCTCGGCGGGCTACGCCAGCTGCCCGGACTCGCCGTGCAGCGGTTGATGGCCGACGGCTACGGCTTCGGAGCGGAGGGCGACTGGAAGACCGCGGTGCTCGTGCGCGCGGCGAAGGTGATGGGTGCCGGTCTTCCCGGTGGCGCCTCACTCATGGAGGACTACACCTACGACCTCACCCCCGGTCAGGAGCTCATCCTCGGAGCCCACATGCTCGAGGTCTGCCCGTCACTCACCACCTCGAAGCCGCGACTCGAGGTGCACGCGCTCGGCATCGGCGGTCGCGAAGATCCGGTTCGCCTCGTCTTCGACGCGGATGCCGGACCCGCCGTCGTCGTCGCGCTGAGCGACATGCGTGACCGCTTCCGACTCGTGGCGAATGTCGTCGAGGTCGTCGATCTGCCGCATCCGCTCCCGCAACTGCCGGTGGCGCGTGCCGTGTGGAAGCCAGAACCGGACTTCGCCACGAGCGCCGCCGCCTGGCTGACCGCCGGAGCGGCCCACCACACCGTGATGTCGACGGCGCTCGGTCTCGAGGTGTTCGAGGATTTCGCCGAGATCGCCAAGAACGAACTCGTCGTGATCGACAAGCACACGAACCTGCGCGACTTCGGGCGCGAACTGCGCTGGAACCAGGCCTACTACCGGCTGGCTCAGCGGATGTAGCAACAAGACGTGTCGACCGCCATCCCGGCGGTTCGGCGGGGATCGGGCCGATTTGGGCGGGCCGGATCCTGAAGGCACCACCCCTGACAATGACGTCCAACAAGTAAATCGAAAGGCAATCACAGTGAAGGCTAAAAAAATTCTCATCGGCATCGCCGCCGTCGGGCTCGCATTCTCTCTTGCCGCCTGCTCCGGCGGCCGTGGCGGAACGAGTGGATCGTCCTCATCGGGCAGCAGCAAGGGTGCCCTCATCGGCGTCGCGATGCCGACCAAGACATCCGAGCGCTGGATCAAGGATGGCGACGCCATCAAGTCCGACCTCGAGAAGCTCGGCTACAAGGTCGACCTCGAATACGGTGACGACAAGATCCCGCAGCAGGTTCAGCAGATCAGCAACATGCTGACCAAGGGTGCGAAGGTCCTGATCATCGCGTCGATCGACGGAACGGCACTGAGCGACCAGCTCGACCAGGCCGCGAAGTCCGGCGTCAAGGTCATCGCGTACGACCGCCTCATCAACGGCAACAAGAATGTCGACTACTACACCACCTTCGACAACTACAAGGTCGGCGTCGACCAGGCGACGAGCCTGCTCACGGGCCTCGGAGTGGTCGACAAGGATGGAAAGGACACCGGGAAGAAGGGCCCGTTCAACATCGAGCTCTTCGCCGGCAGCCCCGACGATAACAACGCGACGTTCTTCTTCAACGGCGCGATGGACACGCTCAAGAAGTACATCGATGACGGAACCCTCGTCGTCAAGAGCGGCCAGACCGGATTCACCCAGGTGGCGACCCTTCGCTGGGACCCGGCCACGGCGCAGAAGCGCATGCAGAACCTGATCGCGAGCACCTACTCCGGCGGTGACAAGGTGCAGGGCATCCTGTCGCCGTACGACGGTCTCTCGATCGGAATCATCTCCGCGCTCACCGCATCCGGCTACGCCACCGATGCACTGCCGATCATCACCGGGCAGGACGCGGAGGCGGCATCGGTCAAGTCGATCATCGCCGGCCAGCAGTACTCCACCATCTACAAGGACACCCGCAAGCTGGGTAATGAAGCCGTGAAGATGGCGGATGACCTGCTCAATGGCAAGACGCCAGAGGTCAACGACACCAAGAGCTATGACAACAAGGTCAAGGTAGTTCCGACGTTCCTCTTCCAGCCCACCGTGGTCACGAAGGAGAACTACAAGTCGGTTCTCGTCGACAGCGGCTACTACACCGAGGCAGACCTCCAGTAGGTTCGTCCCGCCCCGGGGGTGGCGTCGGTCTTCCGGCGTCACCCCCGGACTCCCTATTCCTCGTCGCTGTCAACGCAGAAAGAAGCATCGGTGACCACCAACATCCTCGAGATGCGCAACATCACGAAGACCTTCCCCGGCGTCAAGGCGCTGCAGGATGTCTCGATCGGCGTGCAACGCGGCCACATCCACGCGATCTGCGGGGAGAACGGCGCCGGCAAGTCCACGCTGATGAAAGTACTCAGTGGCGTCTACCCGCATGGCAGCTACGACGGCGACATCGTCTTCGAGAACGAGACCGTCGCCTTCCGCATCATCAACGACTCCGAGGCAGCGGGCATCGTCATCATCCACCAGGAGCTGGCGCTCAGCCCATACCTGTCGATCGCGGAGAACATCTTCCTCGGCAACGAGCAGCAGACCGGCGGCTGGATCGACTGGAACAAGACGAACCTCGAAGCGGGAAAACTGCTCGCGAGGGTCGGTCTCAAAGACAATCCCGTCACCAAGATCCGTGACATCGGCGTGGGAAAACAGCAGCTCGTGGAGATCGCCAAGGCGCTCTCTAAGGAGGTGAAGCTCCTCATCCTCGACGAGCCCACCGCGGCGCTCAACGACGAGGATTCGGCGCACCTTCTCGACCTGATCAAGCACCTCAAGGGCCAGGGGATCACGTCGATCATCATCAGTCACAAGCTCAACGAGATCAAAGCGATCGCCGACGAGGTGACGATCATCCGCGACGGCAAGACGATCGAGACGCTCGATATGCACGCCGACGAGGTGACGGAAGAGCGCATCATCAAACTCATGGTCGGGCGCGACCTCGAGAGCCGGTTCCCCGCCCACACGCCGAAGATCGGCGAGGAGCTGTTGCGCATCGAGGACTGGACCGTGCACCATCCTCTCGACCACGAACGAGAGGTGGTGAAAGAGGCCAATCTCTTCGTTCGCGCGGGGGAGATCGTGGGCATAGCCGGGCTCATGGGAGCGGGGCGCACCGAGCTCGCGATGAGTGTCTTCGGCAAGAGCTACGGCTACAACATCTCCGGGACCGTCTACAAGAGCGGCAAGAAGATCGACACGACGACGGTCTCCGCCGCGATCGCCAACGGCATCGCCTACGCCACCGAGGATCGCAAGGTCTACGGCCTCAACCTCATCGACGACATCAAGCGCAACATCTCGGGTGCCGCCCTCAATCTGCTCTCCCGCCGGGGCTGGATCGACGAGAACAGGGAGATCGTGGTGGCCGAGGGCTTCCGCAAGAGCATGAACATCAAGGCACCGAACGTCGAGGTGCTCACGGGAAAGCTGTCGGGGGGAAACCAGCAGAAGGTCGTGCTCTCCAAGTGGATGTACTCGAACCCCGACGTGCTGATCCTCGATGAGCCGACCCGGGGGATCGACGTCGGTGCGAAATACGAGATCTACGGCATCATCAACGCGCTCGCCGACGAAGGCAAGGGAGTGATCGTGATCTCCTCGGAGCTGCCGGAGCTCCTCGGCATCTGCGACCGTATCTACGCCCTCTCGGAGGGAAGAATCACCGCGGATCTGCCGCGCGAAGAAGCGACCGCAGAACGCGTCATGCAACTCATGACCCAGGAAAGGGAGAAGGACCACGAATGAGTGACCTGACCAAGAAACCAGTCGCGCAGAAGAGCGCCTTCGCGTCGGCGACGACCTACCTCGCCAGCCAGCTGCGCCAGATCGGCCTCTTCATCGCCCTGATCGTGATCGTGATCTTCTTCGAGATCACCACCGCGGGGATCACCCTCAAACCGATCAACGTCTCCAACTTGATCGTGCAGAACAGCTACATCCTGATCCTGGCGATCGGTATGGTCATGGTGATCATCGCCGGGCACATCGACCTCTCCGTCGGTTCTGTCGTCGCGTTCGTCGGAGCGATGGCGGGGGTGATGATCACCCAGTGGCACATTCCGTGGGGTCTAGCGATCGTGCTCTGTCTCGTCGTCGGCGCCCTCGTGGGCATGTGGCAGGGCTTCTGGATCGCCTACTTCCGGATACCCGCGTTCATCGTGACCCTGGCGGGGATGCTCACCTTCCGTGGCCTCACCCAGATCGCCCTCGGCAACGCGCAGATCTCGCCCTTCCCCGACGGCTTTCGGGCTCTCGGCTCAGGTTTCCTCCCGGACCTGGGCGGAGGCGTCAGCTTCCTCGAGCCTCTCACCGTCGGTATCGGCATCCTGGCCACGCTGTTGGTCATCGCCCAGGGCATCCGTCAGCGTGCCGCGCGACGCAAGTTCGCGGTGGAGGATGAGCCGCTGCCCTGGTTCATCGCCAAGCTGGTCTTCACCTCCGCACTCATCCTCCTGATCAGCTACCTCCTCGCCAGTTACAACGGAACGCCGATCGTGCTCATCGTGCTCGGTCTGCTCGTCGTGATCTACTCCGCGGTGATGGCGCGGAGTGTCTTCGGACGCCATATCTACGCAATCGGCGGCAATCTCAATGCCGCCGCGCTCTCGGGGATCAAGACCCAGCGGGTCACCTTCCTGCTGTTCGTGAACATGGGTGTGCTCTCGGCGCTCGCCGGACTCGTCTTCACCGCCCAGTTGAACCTGGCGAACCCGAAGGCCGGTGACGGATTCGAGCTCGACGCCATCGCGGCAGTGTTCATCGGTGGAGCGGCGGTGACGGGAGGAATCGGAACGGTGACCGGGGCGATCGTCGGTGGCCTCATCATCGGGATCCTCAACAACGGCATGTCGATCCTCGGCGTCGGGTCCGAGTTCCAGCAGCTGATCAAGGGACTCGTGCTTCTCGCCGCCGTCGCGTTCGACGTGTACAACAAGCGTCGCAACGGTGGTCGGTGACGCTGACAGGAAGGCGCCCAGGGGGGCTGATCGTCGGGAGGCCGGCGATCAGCTAGCCTCGGATTCGTGGCGAACATCATGGAGGTCGCGCGACTCGCGGGCGTCTCCCACCAGACCGTGTCGAGGGTGCTCAACAACGAGAACACGGTGCGCCCGCAGACGCGGGCCAAGGTGGAGGCCGCGATCCGGGAGCTGCGCTACCGACCGAGCTCCGTTGCCCGGGCGCTCGCTACCCGCAAGACCCGCACGCTGGGTCTCGTGAGCACGGGAAATCCCCTCTACGGTCCCGCGAGTATCGCCCTGGCCTTCAACGGGGCGGCACGCGAGGCCGGCTACCAGGTCATCACCGCCAGCATGGCCGAAGCCGATCGGGATGAGATTCTGCAAGCCATCGACGTGCTGCTGAGACAGCAGGTCGAAGCGATAGTGCTCGTCGCCTCCGACCACTCCTCGATCGAGGCGATCGACGGTCTCGAGCTCGACACACCGCTGGTGACCGCGGACTCGAGTGGGCACGGAAGCTTTCCCAGCGTCTCGATCGACCAGTTCTGTGGTGCCGAATTGGCCACAGCCCATCTCGCAGACCTCGGCCACCGGGACATCCTGCACCTCGCCGGTCCCGAGGGATCCCTCGACGCCCGGGAACGCGAGCGTGGCTGGAGGAGCGAGCTTGCCCGTCGGGGTCTTCCGGTGCACGAACCCTTGCACGGAGACTGGACTGCGGACAGCGGACGGTCCATCGGCGAGCACCTCATCGCCGCCGGCATGACCTCCGCGATCTTCGTTGCGAATGACCAGATGACGCTCGGCCTGCTTCATGCGCTGGATGACCACGGCATCGCCGTGCCCGCAGAGGTGAGCATCGTCGGCTTCGACGACATCCCAGAAGCGGCGCACTTCTCACCCCCGCTCTCCACCATCCGACAGGACTTCACCGAGCTCGGTCGCCGGATCATGGGCACGGTGTCGTCAGTGCTCGACGGGCGCGTGCTCACCGATCCGGTGAAGACCGCTCCCCACCTGGTGGAACGCGAATCGGCGATTAGACGCTGAGGCTGCGTGCGCTCAACGCCCGGCGAGCGAACCACCGATCCCGCCGACGCTGAAGTACTTGTTCAGGGCGGCGAAGAGCAGGACCGGCGGCAGCATCATCACCACGGCGACCGCCATCACGAGGCCCCAGTTGGTCTGATTCTGTTGGAAGAACGTCTGCAGGCCGATCTGGAGCGTGTAGTTCTCGTCGGAGCGCAGGAACACGACAGCGACGAGGTAGTCGTTCCAGGCGAGCAGGAAGGCGAAGATCGCGGTGGAGAGCACGCCAGGCAACGAGTTGCGCAGCACGATCCGCGTGAAGCTTCCGAACACCGAGCATCCATCCATCCAGGCCGCCTCTTCGAGGGTGATCGGGATGGAGTCGAAGTAGGCGGCCATCATCCAGATCGCCACCGACATGGTCGAGCCGACATAGATGATCGTGACCCCGACCAGATTGTCGACGAGGCCGATCTGGGCGAACAGGATGAAGAGTGGGATGACCGCGGTGACCACCGGAAGCGACTGCACGATGAACAGGATGAGGGAGTAGCCGGAGACGAGCCTGCTGCGTCCCCGCGAGAGCACATAACCGGCCGGCGCTGCGACCGTCACCGAGATGACGACCGTCACTAGGGTGACCAGGAGGCTGTTGGCGAGCCAGGTACCGACGGAGGTCTCGCTGAAGATCTTTCCGAAGTTCTCGAGCGTGACTCCGCGCGCGGTGCTGCCGAGCGAGGGTTCGAGAGAGAGCAGCACGACGGCGACGATCGGAACGAGAACGATGGCGCAGATGACGAGGATCAGCACGAATCGCCACCACTTGCCCCGCTCCTGGGCCTGGCTCAGGGTGCGGCGCTTGACCGGTCGCGCGGTTGTCTTGAACTGCCCGACTATCGCGGCACTGGAGGTTTCGACGCTCATTCGATGTTCACCTTTCGGATCTGGCGGTACAGCAGCGTGGCGATGATCACGAGCACGATGGTCATCATGAACGCGATCGCAACCCCCGGTCCGGTCTGGAAGTTCTGGAAGACGGTCGAATAGGCCAGCACCACGAGGGTCTGGGTGGAGTTGACCGGCCCGCCGCCGGTGAGCAGGAAGATGCTCGGGAAGTCGTTGACACAGAAGATGGTCATCAGGATCCAGCTGATGTAGGTCGAGCGGGAGATCATCGGGAGGGTGATCCGTCCGAAGGTCTGGAACGCGGAGGCTCCGTCGACCTTGGATGCCTCGTAGACGTTGACGTCGACGGAGGCCAGGGCCGAAGACATCATCATCATCATGAAAGGGAAGCTGATCCATACCTTGAAGACACAGACCGTCACCTGTGCGAGCAGTGGATCGGCGAGGAAGAGCACATTCCCGAGGCCGAGAGCCTGGGCGAGCACGGGGAGTGGTGATTGCGGAGTCGCCACCAGCCAGTTCCACGACGTGGCCGAGACGACGACCGGAACGACCCAGGGCAGGAGCAGCAACACCTTGAACACGCCGCCGGCCGGGATGCGGGTGCGGAGCAGCAGAGCCAACCCGAGCCCGATCGCCCAGCTGCCGAACACCCCGACGAGAGTGAAGACGACGGTGAATCCCGCCGCGTGCCAGAAGGCCGGGGTCTGCACCATGGAGATGTAGTTGTTCAGACCGACGAAATCGCCCGCGCTGAGCAGGTCGCCGTTGCGCAGAGACTGCAGCCCGGCATAGATCACCGGGTACAGGTTCAACAGCACCAGGAGGATCAGCGACGGCAGAACGAAGAAGACGAAAGCCCGCGAGTGGGTGAACCGCCTTCGGCGTTCACGCTCGCCCGCCGGTTTACCCGACCCGGCGTTGCCCACGCCGCTCCGCGCCTTCTTGAGCGCTCCGATCACGGACTCGGTCGTCATGTACTTCTCCTTTGAAGGTGGTCGAATGACACAAGGGTGGGCCCGACTCGCGTCGGACCCACCCGAAGCGGCGTTACTTCATGAGGCCTTCCATCGAGGTCTGCAGCGCGGTGAGAGCAGCCTTCGAAGTCGTGTTGCCGCCGAGGATCGACTGCGCGAAGGTGATCATCGGAGCGGTCCCATCCACGGTGTTCGCGATGTTGTAAAACAGGCCCGATCCACCGGGGGCGGCCCAGGTCTTGAAGATCGGCTGCCATTCCTTGATGATCTTCACGTTGTTCGGGTCCGCCTGGAACTCAGGGGTCTCGGAGATCGACTTGAGCGGCGGAAGACCGATGCCCGTCTTCTTCGTCCACAGCTCCTTCATGTTCTGGTAGTAGTACGTGAGGAATGCCTCTGAACCCTCCTGGCTGGGAGTGTTCTTGTACATCATGATGTTGTTCGGGAAGTACAGGCCGCCCTTCTTGCCGCTCGGGCTGGTGAGCGGGCTGCCGACCACCAGGTCTCCCGCGACGTCGCCGACAGCTCCCGCTGCGAGACCGGCGCCGTCCCATCCGAATCCGAACTTCTTGGCCTTCCACTGCGACTGCACGTTCGCACTCGTGTAGGTGGCGGATGCCGGGTCGCTGTAGCCGCTCTTCACGAGGTCGAGAATGAAGTCCATGGCCTCGATGTTCTCGGGCGTGACGCAGTCGGGCTTCTTGTCTGCGTTGAAGAGTCCGCCGCCGTTGTTGATCATGAATGCCGTGAGGATGTGGCTGCCGGTGAAGCTGCCGGCTCCGGAGCCGAGCCCGAAGCCGTACACCCCGTTCTTCTTGAGCGCCGCACAGACGTTGCGATAGGAATCCCAGTCCGTCGGGGATTCGACTCCGGCCTCCTGCATCAGCGTCTTGTTGTACCAGGAGATGCGCACGTCGAGGTTGTAGGGCACCGCAGCGTAGCCCTTGTCGGTCTTCAGCGTGTCGACGAGGCCGTCGAAGAAGTCGTCATAGATGCCGTCCTTCTTCCAGCTGTCGATGAGGTTGTCGGCGTAGGCGATCTTGCCCTGCTCGGCGAACTGGAATGCCTGCGTGCCGCCGCCGGAGCTCACCGCTGGCCCCGTGTTGGAAGCCACTGCCGAGGAGAAGGTCTGGGTGAAGTTCGCCCACTGGATCTCTTGATAGGTGGCCGCGCCCACACCGGTCTTCGGCTTGTAGGCGAGGGTGATCTTCTTGTCGAGGGGATTGAACTCGGTGCCGCCCCACGGCATGTTCCAGAACTTGATCGCCTTGGCGGAACCTCCGGATCCGCCTCCCGTCGAACACGCGGCGAGGGCGGCGGTCGCTGCCACGCCCCCGGCAATTCCGAGGAACCCCCGCCTCGAGAAGGAAGAACCTGTGGATTGTGACGCCATGACAGTTTCCTTTCCAGCCGCCGTCGCCAATGGCGGCGGCCATGATTCGTCTTTGGATGCATGTGTCGCTCTATGGGTGAAAAGGTTTCGTGGTGCGACGGTGTCAGTATTCAATGCTTCGAGGACGTTGTCAACAGATGGTGAGGGAGAGCGGAGCGCATTCCTCGCCTCAGAACAGCCGCGGATGACCGCTACCATGAGCGCATGAGTCAGCTAAAGGTTTCGCCGGGTCGCGCCACGCTCGCGGAGATCGCGCGGGATGCATCCGTGTCGATGTCCACGGTGTCGAAGGTGCTCAACGGCAGGGCCGGCGTCTCGGATGCCGTGCGCGAAAAAATCGAAGGGCTCTTGCACAGCGCCGGCTACAGCCGGCGGGGCAGCTCTCACGAGCAGGGCAAGCTGATCGAACTCGTCTTCGACAACATCGACAGCGAGTGGTCCCTCCAGATCATCCGTGGGGTCGAGTCGGTGGCGCGGGAGAACGGCCTCAGCGTGATCCTGACCGAGAGCGGTGGTCATCTGCTGGTCGCACCGGACTGGATCGACGGGATCCTGCGACGGCAGCCGGTGGGGGTCGTGCTGCTCTTCTCGAACCTGTCCGTCGACCACAAGCGGCAGCTGGCGACCCGCAACATCCCGTTCGTCGTGCTCGATCCGGCGGGCGATCCCGACCCGGATGTCTCTTCGGTGGGCTCCGGCAACTGGTCGGGAGGCCTCGCAGCGACCAGGCACCTCATCGAGCTTGGGCATCGCCGCATCGCCCTGGTCAGCGGCCCGCAGGAGATGCTCTGCTCGCGAGCGCGCCTGTCCGGCTATCGTTCCGCGCTGGAGGAGGCGGGGATCGCGTTCGATCCGACCCTGATCGACGGGGGCCGGTTCCACTACGAAGATGGCGTCGCTGCCGGCATGAGGCTGCTCACGATGCCGGACCGGCCCACCGCGATCTTCGCGGGCAACGACCTCCAGGCCTTCGGGGTCTACGAAGCCGCGCGACTTCTCGGACTGGTGGTGCCGGATGACATCTCCGTCGTCGGCTTCGACGACGTGCCCAGCGCGAGCTGGATGGGGCCGAAGCTCACGACGGTACGCCAACCCCTGATCGAGATGGCCGAGCAGGCGACGCGACTTGTGCTTGCTCTGCGCGACGACCCGGACCGCAAGCTCGTGCGCATAGACCTGGCGACGAGCCTGGTGGTGCGCGAGAGCACGGCCCCGCCGAAGGCGTAATCCGCCCCGTCACTGGCGACACATTTCTGTGATCTCAGAGAAAACTTGCGTTGATCGTCGCGAGCGGGATAACGTGTCGACACACGCACAACGGCGAGCCAGGCAGTCGTCGCCGAACGGATGAAGGAGTCTGCGGAGATGAGTCGACCCCCCTTCGGTGTGGCGCTCGTCGGCTACGGTTTCATGGGGGCAGCCCATTCCCAGGCGTGGCGCGTCGCACCCCGATTCTTCGACCTTCCGGTCGAGCCGCGGATGACGGTGATCGTCGGTCGTGACGCGTCGCGCGTCGATGCGGCCGCGCAACAGTTCGGCTGGGCCGAGTGGGAGACCGACTGGCGCCGGGTGATCGAGCGCGACGACATCGACCTCGTCGACATCTGCAGCCCGGGTGCCACGCACGTCGAGATCGCGATAGCGGCCCTCGAGGCAGGCAAGCATGTACTCTGCGAAAAACCGCTCGCCAACACGGTCGGCGAGGCGGAGCGGATGGCCGAAGCCGCCCACCGGGCTGCGGAGCGCGGCGTCTACGCCATGGTCGGGTTCAGCTATCGGCGGGTGCCGGCCATCACCTTCGCCCGCGACCTGGTCGCGGCGGGCAAGATCGGCGAGCTCAGGCAGGTGCGGGCGCTCTACCTCCAGGACTGGCTGGTCGACGCGGAAGGTCCTATGACCTGGCGGCTCGACAAGGAGCTTGCGGGTTCCGGGTCGCTCGGTGATATCGGGGCGCACGCGATCGACGCCGTCCAGTTCGTCACGGGTCGGCGGGTGCAGGGCGTCAGCGGAATTCTGCAGACTCTTGTGAACGAGCGTCCGCTGCTCGGCGAATCGATCGGCCTCAGCGGCACCGCCTCCCGGGAACGCGGCGTGGTGACCGTCGACGATGTGGCGCTGTTCACGGCCAGGCTCGAGGGCGGCATCCTCGGTTCCTTCGAGGCCACGAGATACGCGACCGGGCGCAAGAACGCGTTCCGGCTCGAGTTCAGTGGTTCGCTCGGCGCGATGGCATTCGACCTCGAACGGATGAACGAACTCGAGTTCTACGACGGCACCGACCCGGCGGGCCTCCGCGGGTTCCGCCGCATCCTCATGACCGAGCCGGAGCACCCGTACATGGCGGCCTGGTGGCCGACCGGTCACGGCATCGGCTATGAACACCCCTTCTCGCACCAGGTGCGAGACCTACTGGTCGACATCGCCGCGGCCACCCAGCCGCAACCATCCTTCGACGACGGAGTGCAGGTGCAGCGGGTACTCGAGGCGGTCGAGACGAGCTCGGCGAGCGGGAGCTCCTGGATCGAAGTGCACGACGGTTCTGAAACGCGGCAACTGTGAGCGGCAATCGCCCTCCGAGGAGGAGAACTCGATGACATCGGCAACACCACCGGCGCGCAACGCCCTGATCGTGAGGGGCGGGTGGGACGGACACCAGCCCGTCGAGACCACCGACTCGATGATCCCCTTTCTCGAGCGCAACGGGTTCACGGTGCGCGTCGAGGAATCACCAGCCGTCTACACGGATGCGGACTATCTGGCGACCGTCGACCTGATCCTGCAGATCAACACGATGGCATCCATCACGAAAGACGAATTCGCCGGGCTCCAGGCGGCCGTCCTCAACGGCACCGGGATGGGCGGATGGCACGGCGGTATCGCGGATTCTTACCGGGACAACGCGGACTACCTGCACATGATCGGAGGACAGTTCGCCCATCACGCCGGCAAGAATCCCTCCGACCGCACCGGCGAACAGTCCGACAACTACATCCCGTACACCGTGCACATCACCGACCTGGGGCGCTCGCATCCCATCACCCGCGGAATCGAGGACTTCGATCTGGTGACCGAGCAGTACTGGGTGCTGAGCGACGAATACAACGACGTGCTGGCAACGACCACACAGTCGGTTCGTCCCTGGGATGCGTGGAATCGACCGGTCACCGCGCCCGCCATCTGGACGAGGCAATGGGGCAAAGGGCGCATCTTCGTCTCCGCGCCCGGCCATCGGCTCGAGATCCTCGACGACCCGAACGTTCGAACGATTGTGGAGAGAGGCTTACTGTGGGCGGCGCGCTGAATATCGGAATCATCGGGGTCGGCACGATCAGTGCCCAGTATTTCGCAGAGTTCCCGAAGCTCGAGGGTCTGCATCTCGTGGCGGTCGCAGACGTCAACGAGGCTCGAGCGCGGGAGGTGGCGGCCGAGCAGGGCGTGGAGGCGCTGACCGTCGACGCTCTGCTCGCAGACCCGCGAATCGATGCGGTGCTGAACCTCACCATCCCCGCGGCGCACGTGGAGATCGCGACACGAGCTCTCCTTGCAGGCAAGCACGTCTACGGCGAAAAGCCCCTCGCGCTGGATCCTGCCGAGGCGGCGCCCATGCTCGAACTCGCTCGCCAGCGCGGCCTGCGCGTGGGCAGCGCGCCGGACACCGTTCTCGGCACGGGTGTGCAGACCGCGCGTGCGCTGTTGGACTCCGGATCCGTCGGCGACCCCGTCGCCGCGGCGGTGCACTGGAGCTCGCCGGGGCACGAGCTCTGGCATCCGGCGCCGCGGTTCTACTACCAGCCCGGGGGTGGGCCGCTGTTCGATATGGCCCCGTACTATCTCACGACTCTCGTGACGCTATTGGGCCCCGTGATCCGGGTGTCCGGCGTCGCGACGCGGTCGGGTCGGGATCGGTCGATCGCGTCGGGCGGAGATGCTGGCGGCAGCATCCCCGTCGATGTCGAGACCCATGTCAGCGCGATCCTGGAGCACGCGAACGGCGTGACGTCCACGGTGACGGTGAGCTTCGAGGTGTGGGCGTCGCGGGCGCCGCTGTTCGAGGTCTATGGAACCAAGGGCACCATCGCGGTACCGGATCCCAACCGCTTCTCCGACGCCGTGGAGGTCTGGACGGTGGAGACACCGGAATGGACCGAGGTGCCCGTCTCGGCGGGCTATGCGGATGCCGGCCGCGGCGTCGGGCTCGCCGATCTGGCGCGCGCCATCGAGACCGATCGCCCCCACCGGGCGTCGGGGGAGCTGGCGTTCCACGTGCTCGAAATCATGGATGCGGTGCTCTGTGCGGCGAGTGAACACCGGGTGCTAGAGCTCACCAGCACCGTCGAACGACCGGAACCGGTTCCTTCAGGAGCCAGCCCGGCCAGTTGGTGACGAGGGCCGGTAGTGGGCCGCGCTCGGGACTTGTGACATCCACCGCATTCGAGCGCGCTGGCTTGTGAGATCTGCTCTTCGGATGAGGTGCTTCGTCTTGGCCAGAGATGTGCCCTGTTCGGGGGTATACCGGTCTGAAATTTGGCGCGTACGATTAAAAAAAATTACCTGGCGGCCCAGAACCCGTCGTGGCCTAACGGACGGACTCTGGCATGAATTCTGCTCCCACTCTCGCTGCAGGTTCACCGAACCGCTGCCTCTCTCCCGGATTCTCACGCTCTGGCCCCATGCGATCGCTCAGGGGGGCGGCTCTGGGCATCGTACTCCCTGGCATGTTGGTGGTTTCTGGCGCAGGTCAGGCCAATGCGGTGACGCCGCCGTCGGTCGGTCTCGGGACCGCGGACAGTTTCGACGTGCTCGGGGCTTCGACCGTGACGAATACCGGGAATTCGGTTATCAACGACGGTGATGTCGGTTTGTTTCCCGGGAGCGCAGTGGTGGGCTTTCCGCCGGCCATCGTCAGCAACGGGGTGATTCATTCGAGCGATGCCCAGGCTGAGCAGGCCCAAAACGACGTTGTGACGGCGTATAACGATGCCGCTGGGCGAACGCCCGACGAGTCGAACATCATTGATCTCGGGGGGCGGACCTTGGTCCCTGGCGTGTATTCGGGAGATGCGCTCTCGATCACGGGCGACCTTACTCTCGACGGAGACGCATCTTCCGTCTTCATTTTCCAGGCCGCGAGCACGCTCATCACCGGTTCCGCGAGCCGTGTGCTTTTCACGGGCGGAGCGAATCAGTGCAATGTCTTCTGGAAAGTGGGAACCTCAGCGACCTTGGGCAGTAACTCGACCTTCGTCGGCACGATCCTCGCGTTGACTGCGATTTCCGCCGATACCGGAGCCTCCATCACGGGACGCCTATTCGCTCGCACCGCCGCGGTGACGCTGGACGACAACACCATAGTGCGGTCGAGCGATTGTGCGCCGCGGTCGGCAATCGTGGCGAGCACGCCATCATCGATAACGCGAGCCGCGATTGCAGCTGCGGCTGCTGCTGCGGACGCTGCAACTGCACGGGCTGCCGCCATCCGAGCCGCGGAGCTCGCCGCCACGGGAGTCAATTCGGCTCCGCTCGCCATAACGGGGTCCCTCCTTGTCATCTTGGGATCGACGATGGTGATCGGCCGCAGGTTCACCAAAAGATCGCAGCGGCACCGGCTCGGCTGACGTTTCGAATCTCTGGCGGAGCGTTTTCGGCGGCACTGCGAAAAACTCCAGTCGACACAGAGCAAGTGGTGAATCCGGCTTGAATGCAGCAATGGAATCAAGGGAGCGCCGCTCCCTCGGTCCTTCGGGATTCCGCTTCGATGTCGGTGATTCACCGACCGCGGGCGCGGCTGACGGCGTTGATGAGGAACGATCCCCTGATCGCCAGCCCGTACTTGCGCTCGAAGGTTAGGGTGCGTGGGTCGTGCAGGGCCTTCTCCACGTCGTCGACTTCGAGCCCCGTCAACAGGGCGACGTTCCGAACGGTGAGATGACACTCGGCCGTCAACGATCTGAAGATCGCCTTGAGCCGGTCGTCATCGGCGATCTGCAATCCCGTGGTCAGCTGCGCCGCGACAATCGAAAATCTCGAGGTGTCGTCATTCGATGGGGGCTGCGTCTTCGTCGTGACTCGCGCCATCCCGGGCTGTGTGTTTTCGAGCAGGCGGAGAAGGGTGTCGGCCTGGATTCCCGTGATGGCCTGGAGTGCATCCTCGGAGATGCGACCTTCCGCGACGAGGCGCCCCAGTTCCGCCGCGGGATCGTGTGCCTCCACCGTCATGGCTGTTCTCCATTCTCTTCGTTGAACGACGGGAAAAGGCTAGACGGTGTGTCATCCACGCGCATTCCTGGCGCTGGAGCGCGGCTTCGAGCCGGGCACGTCGCATCCGTCCTAGGCACGGTCGTGGAGCGTGATCCGATAGCCGTCGGGATCGGCGAAGGTGAACGTGCGCCCGAATGGTCCGTCGACCGGAGCCGAGACGATCGTGTGACCGTCGGCGAGGAGCGCGTCGTGGATCGCCTGGACGTCGGTGGCGTGGAGCCAGATGGCGACGCCGATTCCGGGCTGACTGACGGATGCGAGATCCGTGCCGGCAATGACGTCGCGGAGCGCGAACGCGATCGGAGTCGTTTCGAACACGACGGCATGGGGAGGGCCGGCCTGGGAGCGGACGAGGCCGAGATAGCGCTCATAGAAGGCTTGCGACGCGTCGAGGTCGCGCCTGAAGGGAGATGAAGTCGGGGCCGGTTGCAGCCATGGTCGTGCTCCTTAGATTGTGTCAGTTTTCTGACACGTCACAATCTATGTCAGACTTCTGACATGAGTCAAGACGGAGTCGCTGTCGACCTGGAGACATCACTGGGGTACCTGCTGAAGGAGGCTTCCAGTGCCCTTCGCTCGGCCATGGAGGCGGTGCTGCGCCCGCTCGGGATGACCGTGACCCACTACTCATGCCTGGAGTTGCTCGCCCAGCGCCCTGGCCTCTCGAACTCCGAACTTGCGAGAGGAGCGTTCGTGACCCGGCAGTCGATGAACGTGCTGCTGCAAGCGTTGGAACGAGACGGCTATGTGACCAGGCCGGCGGAGGCTCCCGTGGGCAAAGTCCTTCCCACACGGCTCACCCCGCGGGGCAGGCGCAGCCTCGATGCGGCGAGCGCCGCAGTGCGATCCGTCGAGATGCGGATGCTGGGCGGCATCACGAAGCCCGAGCAGTCGGAGGCGTTCCGGATCCTCCGGAGCATGATCGATTCACTGCACGACGAAGACGGTGAATGATTTGCCCTGGTCTGCGTGCCGATTTCGGATTCTTCGGGCGGTCGACCGGTCATGATCCCGCCCCGGTAGGGCGGAGCTGGCGTCCGACAGCCATTGCCGCCGGGGGGAGCCGGAAGCCGGGTTAGCGGTCGAGCCATTTCGATCGCACCTGCACGTCGGAGTCTTCGTAACCGAGATGATCGTAGAAACCCAGGACGGCATCGTTGCCGGAACGGATCATGAGCTGCACCTTGACCGCGCCCTCGGCCCGGAGCCACGTTTCGGCGGCCGCCATCAGCTGCCGCCCGAGGCCGGTGCTCCGGTGACCGGAGTCCACCGCGAGGTAGTAGATCCAGCCCCGGTGTCCGTCGTGGCCCACCATTGCGGTTCCCACAAGCCCCCTCTCGCCATCGAAGGCCCCGAGCACCGTGGATGTCGGCCCGTCCAGCGCTCGCTGCAGGTCGGTCTCCGGCGGGTTCCACGGCCGGGTCAGGCCGACACGGCTCCACAGGATGACCGCCGCCGGGATGTCAGCCGAGGTCACATCACGAATCTCCATGCCATCCAGCATGTCAGGCCGAGATCAGCGCCGCGGGCTCGGGCGATCGGCTCAGGACCCACGCTAGTGGCGAACCGGTCTTAGCCGGTGGGGCGCATCCGACACCTTGAGGAACTCGCAGGTGGACTCGCCCGGGTAGCCGAACGCGACGCCTAATACCTTGGTGTTCACCTCCATGCGGATCCGGTAGACGCCCGCGTCATCACCGAAGCCTCGAGTCGGCTGACCGGCACCCGAGGCACCGCAGGCTCAGGGAGTCTCTGTTCCCTTCAGCGCGGCGGCGGTCTGCTCGGCCTCGGAGGCGCTTGCGAAGGCGAGTGTGAGCGGGCCGGCGGTGATCGGTGCTGCAACGAGCGGCGCAGAGAGCACCCGGCCGTCGAGCAGGATCGCCAGCTTCTTGCCGACGGCGCCCCCGGATACCGTGCCGAGGGTGCTGGTGTCGGCGGTGCTCAGCTCGAGGACGACAGAGTTCGCCGATCCCTGGCCCGTGGGGGAGGTGACGGAGGTGGGCGTGACTGCACCAAGCGACTCGCCCAGTTCGTAGGTGATCGTGCCGGCCATGTTGCACGCCGTGCCCGGGTCGTGCGAGGTGAGGGCCCGAGCATCGCAGGCTCCGTCGACCGATGACGTGACGAGACGGAACTCGAGCGGCTTGACCGACGACGGGGTGTCGCCGCCGGCGGCGCTGGTGCAGCCGGTGAGGAGCAAGACCCCCGCGAACAGAGCGCCGGAGCGGACGCCAAAACGAGTATTCATCTTTTTACAGTAGAGGTCTGCGGCGCCCGGGGGAAGGACGAGATCGCGTGGTGAGCGAGACCGGCGCGGCGAGGCCTAGAGTGATCGCATGAGCGGCCGGCTGGATCAACCCATCTCCCTCGACTACGGCTTCCTTGGCGCGATCGGCGTGGATGTCAAGGGTGAGATCTGGTCTGCGGTGGAGGTTCCCGGCAGCAGGGAGCTGTTCGGAAGTCTGCGATCGGTGCGCGTCGACGCGACGGTGGACGGTGTGCTCGTGGAGGACATCGGGCTGATGCCCACAGGCTCAGGCGAGCTGATGCTGTCGGTCAGCGCCCCGCTGCGCAAGAAGCTCAGCAAAGACATCGGGCACGAGGTTCAGGTCGTGCTGGTGCGGCGCCTCACCTGAGGCAGTGGCGCCGATCAGCGCCGCGCGGCGTACTGCTCTCGGATGATCGCCCGGGTGTCGTTGGCCGGGCGTGCTGAGAATTGGAGCGGCCAATCCGGGCGAGTCCCTTTGAGGGCCCACGCGGCCTGGAGCGCGGCACCGAGAGCCACGTACTCTCCCGGGGTGGGCACCTCGACGGGGATGTCGAACACCTGGGCGGCGATCGTCGAGACCGCGTCATTCTGTGCCGCACCGCCGATGAGGAGGATGCGCCGGGCATCGACGCCCTGCGCCCGGATGGCGTCCAGCCCGTCGGCAAGCCCGCACAGCATCCCCTCGATGGCGGATCTGGCAAGGTCGGACCGGGTCGCAGATGTGAGGGTGAGACCGAAGAGCGTCGCCGTGGCGTCGGGCAGGTTGGGGGTGCGCTCGCCCTCGAAATAGGGCTGTAACACCACGCCGCCAGCCCCGGGCGGCGCCTGCAGGGCGAGCATCCCGAGTTCTGCATGGTCGACCCCGAGCAGTCCTGCGACGGAGTCGAGCACGCGGGCCGCGTTCAGGGTGGCCACCAGCGGAAGGAATGCGCCGCTGGCATCCGCGAAACCGGCGACCGTGCCGGAGGAGTCGGCAGACACGGTCTCGGTGACGGCGAAGACCGTGCCGCTCGTGCCGATCGAGACGACGACGTCGCCGGGGCCCGCACCGAGCCCGAGTGCGGCGCCGGCATTGTCGCCCGCGCCCACCCCGATGACACGACCGGCGCGGATGCCGTGGGCGGGCAGTGCAGCGGTCTCTCCGCCGCGCGCTCCCGGCTTCATCACGCGCGGGAGGATCGCCGCATGGCCCAGCGCAAGCTCGAGCAGCTCGCGGTCGTACCGGCCGGTGTTCGGATTCCAATAGCCGGTGCCGCTCGCATCGGAGCGGTCGGTGATCAGCTCTTCGAGCCGCGGTCCGCCGACGGTCTCATCGGCGGGTCCGAAGCCGCGCAGTCGCCAGGTGAGCCAGTCGTGGGGAAGCACCACCGCTTCGACCCGAGCCGCGTTCTCCGGCTCGTTGTCGCGTAGCCACCGCAGTTTGGTCGCCGTGAAGCTCGCGACGGGTACGAGACCGGTGCGCTGCGCATAGTCCTGTGCGCCGACCTCCGCGATGAGATCCGTCGCGGCGCGAGCGGAGCGGGTGTCGTTCCACAGCAGGGCGGGGCGGATGACACGGCCCTCGACATCCAGCACGACCATGCCGTGCTGCTGGCCCGCGATGGAGACGGCGGCGACGTCGGCGAGGCCGCCGGCGTCATCGATCGCCGCGAGCAGCGCATCCCACCAGGCCGCGGGATCCACCTCCGTGCCGTCGGGATGGGTGGCTCGGCCGGAGCGCACCACCTCACCGGTGCCGGCGTCGCGAATCACCACCTTGCAACTCTGGGTCGACGAATCGACTCCGGCGACCAGTGTCATGCGTGTCTACTCCGCTCGTATAGGTGCATTATTCAGGAACCTGTGGTGCAGGGGGTGCTGGCGTGACAGGAGTTCTCCCCACGCGCCTCACCGGCACCATCCGTCCCACAGGTTCCTGAATAATGAAGGTGCGGGGTCAGCGGGCACCGAGCAGGTGTTCGATCGCCAGCTGGTTGAGGCGCACGAAGCCGAAACCCTTGCCACCGAAATACGATTCGGTATCGAAGTCTTCGAACGCGGCGCGGTCGGCGAGCAGCTCGTCGTAGGTCTCCCCGGCGGAGAGGGTCGTCTCCTGGATCTGCGCGACGCGCGATGCCGCGAGGGCATCCTGCACCTCGGGGTCCGCCCGGAACGCCGCCGCGCGCTCCTTGAGCAGGAGGTAGGTGCGCATGTTCGCGGCAGCGGAATCCCAGACGCCGGTGATGTCCTCGGTGCGGGAAGGCTTGTAGTCGAAGTGGCGCGGTCCGTCGTAAGACGGCCCACCATCCGCCCCGCCATTCTCGAGCAGGTCGACGAGGGCGAAGGCGTTTGCCAGGTCGCCGTGGCCGAAGACCAGGTCCTGGTCGTATTTGATGCCCTTCTGGCCATTGAGGTCGATGTGGAAGAGCTTGCCCTGGTAGAGCGCCTGCGCGATTCCCGAGGTGAAGTTGAGGCCGGCCATCTGCTCGTGCCCGACCTCCGGGTTGACGCCGAAGAGCTCAGGGCGCTCGAGCGTCTCGATGAAGGCGATGGCATGACCGACCGTGGGCAGCAGGATGTCGCCGCGCGGCTCATTCGGCTTCGGCTCGATCGCGAAACGGATGTCGTAGCCCTTGTCGGTCACGTACTGCGCAAAGACGTTCACGGCCTCGCGGTATCGCTCGAGGGCGCCACGGATGTCTTTGGCCGAGTCGTACTCCGCACCCTCGCGACCGCCCCACATCACGAAGGTCTTGGCGCCGAGTTCGACGCCGAGCTCGAGCTGCCGCATCGCCTTGCGCATCGCGAAGCGCCGCACGCCGCGGTCGTTGGAGGTGAAGCCGCCGTCTTTGAACACGGGCGCACTGAACAGGTTGGTGGTGACCATCGGGATGATCATCCCGGTGTCGGAGAGTGCCTGCTTGAGGCGGTCGATCTGCTTCTGGCGCTCGGCATCCGATGATCCGAAGGGGAACAGGTCGTCGTCGTGGAAGGTGAGGCCGTAGGCGCCGAGTTCGGCGAGGCGGGTGACGGCCTCGACCACGTCGAGCGGAGGGCGGGTGGGTCCGCCGAAGGGGTCGGATCCGTTGTATCCCACCGTCCACAGGCCGAAGGAGAACTTATCGTCGCGGGTGGGGGTGCTCGTCATGATCGCTATCCTTCAACGTCGGTGGTGATTTGTTGGATCTGTGAACATATTACTGAATTCCTCGTCCCACGCAATCTCGGCGCCGCCCCGCCCTGTCTAGGCTCTGCCGGAACCACCACGCGGAGCCGGATTCCTACGGGGCCGAGCGCAGGGGAAACCCGGCCGGATCCGCGAGCAGCGATTCGAAGGCGAGTTCGCCGGCGCCGATCATGAGGAGGTCATCCGCGAGCTCCGAAGGGATGATCTGCACGCAGTCGAATGAGGCAGCGAGTGCGCTGTTCCGGCCGAAATCCCGCAGTCGCGCCGGCTGGGCCGACTGAAGCGCAGCAAGGAATCCCCCGAGCACGATCAGCTTGGGGTTGAGCAGATTGACCACATTGCGCAGCGCGACGATGAGCATGTCGAGTTGCCGCGTGACTTCGGCAGCCACCCGAGGGTCGGTGCTCGACGCGAGAGCAGCCGCCAACCGGCCGACGGATTGCGACGAGAGGCCGGTGACCTCGAGCAGGCGGTCGCGACGCACCTCGGTCTCCAGGCATCCGAATGCGCCGCAGTGGCAGGCGATGCCGGTGGGATTCACCATGGTGTGGCCGAGCTCGCCGGCGTATCCCGCGGTGCCCAGAAGCGGCACTCCACCGGTGATGATTCCTCCACCGATGCCGCTCGCCCCACCGTTGACGTAGATGAGATCGGAGACCGCCCTTCCGCTTCCGAAAGAGCTTTCCGCCAGCGCGCCGAGATGAGCGTCGTTCGCGGCCCAGACGGGAAGACCCGTCACCTGCTGCAACATCTCGGCGAATGGTTCGCCGCGCCAGCCGAGGTGTGGCGCAAGGCGCACCAGCCCATCGGTCTCACGAACGAGCCCGGGCACGGCCACTCCGACTCCGGCGATGCGGTGCTCGAGAGTGAGCTCGGGCCGCAGGCCGTCGAGGATCTGAGCCGTCACCCGCACGGCGTCGGATGCGGTCGGTGGGCTGGTGAGCTGGTGCCTCTCAGTGCGCAAGACCCTGCCGCCGAGACCGACCACGCCGACGGTTATGGCATCGATCTCGGGGTTCACGGCGATTCCGACCGGGGTGGAACTCGGTCTGACCATCGGGCTGGGTCGCCCGACCTGGTTCGTGGATTCCGCGCTCTCCTCACGCACCAGATCGTGCTCGACCAGTTCGGAGACGAGGGCGGCGATGGTGGATCGGTTGAGACCCATCGCCTGAGTGAGCTGGGAGCGGCTCAACCCCCGCGTGCGGTGAACCAGCCCGAGGATCGTCGAGAGGTTGTGTCGACGCACGTGGTCGTTGCTGTTCCCGCGGGTTCCCGCCGAAGGCTCCGCGAGGCTCATTCCCACAACCTACTCGTTTCATCGAGGACGGGATCCCGCTCGGTCTTGTCCCCGGTCGAAATCGGTTATCAAAACGTTACAGCGGAATATGTTGCGATAGGCGCGATATTGCTTCACACTTCATCTGCCATCGCTCAATGCAGAGTGTGGACACTGAGGAGTGCATTCCTTCCGACCAGAAAGGGAGCGAAATGAAGTCTTCTTCATGGATCTCTGTCGCCGTCGTCGTATCCGCCTCAGCACTGCTGCTCAGCGGGTGTGCCTCGAGCGGAAACAGCAGCGGTGGTTCCGACACCTCCAAGCGCGCGTGCGTCATTCTTCCGGATTCGTCTTCGTCCCCTCGGTGGGAGAACGGCGACCGCCCGGCCCTCGACAAGGCATTCACCGATGCGGGATTCACCGCCGACATCCAGAACGCCCAGGGTGACACCAACAAGTACGCCACTCTCGCCGATCAGGAACTCACCAAGGGCTGCGGCGTGATGATCCTCGTCGACTACAACGGCGCCGCCGTCGCCGTGACGCAGAAAGCCCAGAAGCAGGGCATCCCGGTGATCGCCTACGACCGACCCATCACGACCGGGTCGAAGGACTCGCCCTCGATGCTCGCCGACTACTACGTCTCCTTTGACAACGAGAAGGTCGGTGCCCTCGAGGGTCAGTCGATCGTCGACGGTCTCAAGGCGGCAGGCAAGGACCCCGCGAGCGCGGTGGTGGTGTACATGGGTGGTGACCCGACGGACGGAAACGCGAAGCTGTTCCACGATGGCGCCGCAAAGGTGATGGGCGATGCCGGGATCAAGCCCGCGGCCGAACCGGTCGGAGTCTGGGACGGCGACAAGTCGGCGACCAACTTCGAACAGGCGCTGACCTCGCTCGGTGGCAAAGTCGACGCGGTGTGGGTCGCCAACGACACCAACGCTGCCGGTGTCATCACCATCCTCGACAAGAACGGTCTCACCGTGCCGGTCTCCGGGCAGGATGCATCGGTCGCCGGTTTGCAGAACGTGCTGCTCGGAAAGCAGTCGGCGACGGTGTACAAGCCGTTCAAGCTCGAGGCGAGCGCTGCGTCCGACCTGGCGATCCAGTTGCTGAAGGGCAAGAAGCCGGCTGCCGCCACTCAGCTCTACGGCAAGCCGTTCATCGCTGTCACTCCGATCCTGGTGACCGCCGACAAGGTGCAGAGCGTCGTCGACGCGGGAGACGCGAAGGCGTCCGACATCTGCACCGCTGATGTGGCTGCTGCATGCACAAAGAACGGCGTGAAGTAGGCCCACCACCGACCCCTCAGCGGGTCACCCAACAGGAAGCTCCGCGCCGGGTTCGTGTGGTTCACGGCGCGGGGTCTTTCTGACGCTGCGGCGATGCGATGACCATCGCATCGCCGCAGCACCGACGTCAGCGGTGTCAACGGAAAGGAACTGTCATGGATGAGCCGATCATCGAATTGACGAATGTCAAGAAGAGCTTCGGGCCGGTGAGTGTGCTCAAGGGGGTCTCTCTGAAGGTCTATCCGGGCAAGATCACCGCCCTGGTCGGCGACAACGGCGCGGGTAAATCCACCCTCATCAAAGGGCTGGCCGGTGTTCAGCCCTACGACGAGGGTGAAGTGCGCTTCGAGGGGGTTGAGGTAGCCCTCCACAATCCCCGCGAGGCCACTCATCTCGGCATCGAAGTCGTCTACCAGGACCTGGCGCTGTGCGACAACCTCGACATCGTGCAGAACATGTTCCTCGGTCGTGAAGAGACGGAGTTCGGCACCTTCGATGAGGGGCGGATGGAACGCGAGGCCTCCGAGACGCTTCAGTCCCTCGCAGTTCGCACCGTCAAATCCGTGCGCCAGAAGGTGTCGTCGCTGTCGGGAGGGCAGCGTCAGACCGTCGCGATCGCCCGCTCCGTGCTCAAGTCGGCGAAGGTCGTGATCCTCGATGAACCGACGGCCGCCCTCGGAGTGGCGCAGACCGAACAGGTGCTGGCTCTGGTCACGAGGTTGGCCGAGCGCGGAGTCGGAGTGCTCATGATCAGCCACAATCTGGTCGACGTCTTCCAGGTCGCCGACTACATCAACGTGCTCTATCTGGGGCAGATGGTCGCTTCGGTGGAGACTTCGAAGACGACGAGCGACGATGTCGTCGGATACATCACCGGAAGCAAGACCTACACGGAGGTGCCCGCGTGAGCGCGATCGCTTCGTCCGATGCCCGTGCCGCCGAGGCCAGCGCGCCAGGCCCGATCGGCAGTGGACAGGATGGCGGGCTCCGCGACCAGGCGACCGCCTACTTGCAGCGCATCCGCAGCGGCGAGATGGGGGCGCTTCCCGCGGTCGCCGGATTCGTGGTGCTCTGCGTTCTCTTCACGGTGCTGAGCCCGTACTTCCTCACCGAACGGAACTTCGCCAACCTGCTCACCCAGGCGGCGACACTCGTGATGCTCGCGATGGCCCTGGTCTTCGTGATCTTGCTGGGGGAGATCGACCTCTCGGCCGGAGTCACCTCCGGCGTGGCGATGTCGCTCTTCGTGGTGCTCTCGAACCCCGGCGGAATCGCGATGAACTGGATTCTCGCCCTGCTGATCTCCCTGGTCACCGGATTGGCGATCGGCCTGTTCATCGGGTTCTTCGTCGCGCGGGTCGGGATCCCCTCCTTCGTCGTGACCCTCGGATTGTTCCTCGGCTTCCAGGGGCTCCAGCTGATCATCATCGGCGACGGCGGGCTCTACCGGATTCAGCAGCCCGAGATCCTCGCGATCCAGAACAGCAATCTGCCGGTGTGGGCCGGATGGGTGATGCTCGGCGTCATCCTCGCAATCTCCCTCTTGACGACGCTCCTCGATCGACGTCGACGCACTCGCGCGGGGGTTGCCAACCGCACGATCTCGTTGCTGTGGATCCGTCTCGCCGTGATCGCTGTCATCGGCGGGGTGGTCATCGCCCTGCTCAGCCAGAATCGAGGCACGGGCTTCCTGGCCGTCTCGGGTGTGCCGATAGTGGTGCCGATCACCCTGTTCATCCTTTGGATCGGAACCTTCGTGCTCGACCGGACCAAATTCGGTCGCTACCTCTATGCCGTGGGTGGCAACCCCGAGGCAGCTCGCCGATCCGGGATCAAGGTCGTCGGTATCAAATGGGCTGCCTTCGCCGTCTGTTCGACCCTTGCGGTGATATCGGGGGTCTTCAGCGCGAGCAAGGTCGGATCGGTGGACGCAGCGTTCGGCCGTGACATCGTGCTCAGCGGGGTCGCCGCGGCCGTGGTCGGCGGGGTCAGTCTCTTCGGAGGCCGCGGGCGACTCATCCACGGCGCGATCGGCGCTCTGGTGATCGCGGTGATCACCAACGGGCTTGGGCTGCTCAATCTGCCCGGCGGCGTCAACTTCCTCGTCACCGGCGGGGTGCTCATCCTTGCCGCGACGATCGATGCCGTGTCCCGGGTGAGGGCCGGTGGTTCACTCACGAGGAGGTAGGGCCGATTCGCGATCCCCTACGGCGGCTCAGCCCGCGTCGCCGGCCCGGGGTCTATGCGACTTCGGGAATAGTCTGCGGCCGAGCCTGTTGTCCCTCTAAGTGACCACGACCCTGCACCCCGGCGATTCCCTGTCGCGGCGCCAGCGACTCGTCTACGTGCTCGTGCTCGGAGCGCTCACCGCGCTCGGGCCGTTCACCGTGGATCTGTACCTTCCCGCCTTTCCGGCCCTCCAGAGCGATCTCGGCGTATCGAAAGCACTCATCCAGCTGACGCTCACGGCCACGACCATCGGTTTCGGTGTCGGCCAGCTGCTCGTCGGTCCCTGGAGCGACAAGGTCGGCCGACGCATCCCGCTCATCGTGGCGAGCTCGGTTCACGTGCTCGCCAGTCTCGGCGCGTCGCTCTCACCCGACATCGTCTGGCTGGGCTTCTTCCGGGTGCTGCAGGGGATGGGCGCTGCTGCCGGAGGAGTGGTGGCGATGGCTCTGGTGCGCGACCTCTTTGGAGGTGTGCCCCTCGTGCGGATGCTGTCGAGGCTGGCCCTGGTGAGCGGACTCGCGCCGATCCTCGCGCCCGTCATCGGGTCTCAGCTCTTGCGCTTCGTCGACTGGCGGGGCATCTTCGTCTTCCTCACGGCCTACGGCGTGCTTGTGGTGATCGCCGCGGTGTTCTTCATCGTCGAGACCCTGCCGCGGGATCGACGCACAGACAGGGGGCACAGCACGGCCCGCGAACGATACGGGGCGATCTTCAGCGACCGGGTGTTCGTCGGTGTGGCCATCATCGGGGCGATGAGTTTCTCGGGACTCTTCGCCTACCTCTCCGCGTCATCGTTTCTGTTCCAGGATGTCTACGGGCTCTCCGCCCAGCAGTTCGGTCTGCTATTCGCCATCAACTCGCTCGGAGTCGTCGCCGGGGTGCAGATCAGTTCGCGGCTGGCCCGCCGCATCGGCCCGCAGTGGATCCTCGCCTGCTCGACGGCGGTGCTGCTGGTCTCGTCTCTGACGATCGTGGTACTCGACTCGCTGCACGTCGGGCTGCTCGGCATCCTCATCCCCCTGTGGTTCTTCATCGCCGCCTGCGGGTTCGGCTTTCCGCTCGTGCAGGTGCTCGGACTGGTGAATCACGCCGGGGAGGCTGCGACAGCGGCATCCGTTCTCGGAGCGGTGAACTTCGGGCTCGCCGGCCTGATCTCGCCGATCGTCGGCCTGTTCGGCATCCACAATGCGGTGCCGATGGGAACCGTCATGGCCTCCACGGCCGCGATCTCGGTGCTCGCTCTGTGGTTCGTCGTGCGCCCGCGCACCGTACCGGCACTCGGGCACTGAGAAAGCAAGCCCTCGATCCAGTTCCGGATGGTTCTGTAGCGTTGGAGTATGCCTAACATCGTTCGACCAGAGTCCGCTCCCGAGCAGCAGGCAGCGCGCGTCAGCCGCCGCTGGCCGCTGGTGAGCGGAGGGATGGCGGTGCTGCTCGTCGCCGCTCTCGGCGCGATCATCGCCTACCGCGACAACAACCTGCCGTTCTCATTCGATCTCGCCTTCCTCGGCGAGCTGGTGGAGCATCGCTCGCCCTTCTGGACCGTGCCGGCGCTGGTGATGAACAACATCGGCGCGGGCATCATCGGCGTCTTCATCGTTCCGATCGCCATCTCGCTGCTCTTCCTCCTGTTCCGGATGAAGTGGGCCGCGCTCTACTTCCTGATCGCGACGATCGTGAGCGCCGGTCTCGTGCAGCTGCTCAAGAACACCTTCGATCGCCCGCGGCCGGAGGACATCCTGGTCACCGCGGATCCCGGGTCATTCCCCTCCGGGCATACGGCGAACGCGGCGACGATGGCGGTTGTGCTCGCTCTCGTGCTCCGTCGGGTCTGGATCTGGGCTGCCGGCACCATCTATACGGTCATCATGTTGCTCAGCCGCACCTACCTCGGCGCGCATTGGCTGAGCGACACCATCGGAGGTCTCGTGCTCGGCAGCGCCGTCGCCGTGATCGTCTGGGCACCCCTCGCCCATCGACTGCTCATCGAGCGCGAGGGCCGCATCGGGCCGGTCAAACCCATCGTGACCGAATCTGCCGCCACCCGCTAGCGTTATGACATGAGAATCCTCCTCGTCGGCGCCGGAGGCGTCGGCAACGCGATCGCGAAGATCGCCGCCCGACGTACCTTCTTCGAGACGATGGTCGTGTGCGACTACGACCTCGCCCGCGCCGAGGCGACGATCGCCTGGATCGAGGCGAAGCACGGCCCACAGGGGGACCGTTTCGTCGCCGCGAAGATCGACGCCTCCGACCCGGATGATGTGGCGGCGGTGGCGAGGGCGCACACCATCAGTCACGTGATGAACGCGGTCGAGCCGAAGTTCGTGCCGACGATCTTCGCGGGCGCGCTCGCCGCCGGTGCGGACTACCTCGACATGGCGATGAGCCTGTCGGAGCCGCATCCCACCGAGCCGTATTCCGAGACCGGCGTGAAGCTCGGCGACGACCAGTTCGCGCAGGCACCCGACTGGGAGACGGCCGGTCGCCTCGCCCTCGTGGGCATGGGAGTGGAGCCCGGGCTGAGCGACGTGTTCGCCCGCTATGCCGCCGACCACCTGTTCACCGAGATCGACGAACTCGGGGTGCGTGACGGCGCGAACCTCGTGGTTCGAGACGACCTCGGAAACGAGATCTTCGCGCCGTCTTTCAGCATCTGGACCACGATCGAGGAGTGCCTGAACCCCCCGGTGATCTGGGAGAAGGATCGCGGGTGGTACGCCACCGAGCCTTTCAGCGACCCGGAGGTCTTCGACTTTCCCGGCGGCATCGGCCCGGTCGAGTGCGTGAACGTGGAGCACGAGGAGGTGCTGCTCATGCCGCGATGGGTCGACGCCAAGCGCGCGACCTTCAAGTACGGTCTCGGCAACGAATTCATCGGCATCCTCAAGACGCTGCATCAGCTCGGGCTGGACAAGACCGCGCCGGTGCGCGTGCGGTCAGCTAATGGCCCTGTGGAAGTGGCTCCGCGCGATGTCGTCGCGGCCGGACTGCCCGATCCGGCAAGTCTCGGGCCACGGATGAGCGGCAAGACCTGCGCCGGACTGTGGGTGACCGGACGCGGCCTCGATGGAGAGCCGAAGGCCGTCTACCTCTATCACGTGGCAGACAACGAGTGGACGATGGCCGAATACGAGGCTCAGTGCGTGGTCTGGCAGACCGCGCTGAACCCGGTGATCGCGCTGGAACTGCTCGCGTCCGGAACCTGGTCGGGCACCGGTGTTCTCGGCCCGGAGGCTTTCGACGCCGAGCCCTTCCTCGAGTTGATGGCTCGCCCGGAAGCAGACGACGGATACGGCCAGGAATGGGGCCTCGAGGACCGCACCGTGGCGGTGTGAGGGTCCACGCGCTGGAACTGCACCGTCTGGCCATCCCCCTGGTGCGTCCCTTCGAGACGTCGTTCGGCCGCCAGACCGGCCGCCAGGTGCTCATGGTGCGCGTGAGGACCGATGTGGGAGACGGCTGGGGTGAGTGCGTCGCCGGCACGGATCCGGTGTACTCGAGCGAGTACGTGGACGGGTGCGAAGACGTCATCCGTCACTATCTCGGTCCGGCATTGTTCGCGGCCGATGATGTCACGGCCGAGGGTGTCGCGGCACTCTTCGCCTTCGTGATCGGTCATCGCATGGCGAAGGCTGCTGTCGAGACGGCGGTGCTCGACGCCCAGTTGCGCGCCGTCGACACCAGTTTTGCCAGCTACTTCGGCGCCGAACGTGTCGAGGTGGACTGCGGCGTCTCGGTGGGCATCTCCCCGACCATCCCGGCGCTGCTCGACGAGGTGTCTCTGTATGTGTCGCAGGGATACCGTCGGATCAAGCTCAAGATCAAACCGGGGTGGGACCTCGAACCGGTCGCCGCGGTGCGCGATCTGCTCGGCCCGGATGCCCTGCTCCAGGTCGACGCGAACACCGCGTACACCCTGCTCGACCTCGATCGGCTCCGACGCCTCGACGACTACGACCTGCTGCTCATCGAGCAGCCGTTCGTGGAGGACGACATGCGCTCACACGTCTCTCTGGCCAGGACGATTTCGACTCCGGTGTGCCTAGACGAGTCGATCGTGAACACCGAGCTCGCGCTCGATGCGATCGATCGTGGTGCCACCAGCATCATCAATATCAAGGCGGGCCGCATGGGCGGGTACCTCGAGGCGCTCGCCCTCCACGACGCGTGTGTCGAGCAGGGCGTTCCCGTCTGGTGTGGAGGGATGCTGGAGACCGGGGTGGGTCGGGCCGCGAATGTCGCCCTCGCCGCACTGCCCGGGTTCACGCTGCCGGGTGACACCTCGGCATCCGACCGCTACTTCGCTGAGGACCTCACCGAGCCTTTCGTGCTCCACGACGGTCGGCTGACCGTGCCGACCGGCCCGGGTAGCGGAGTGACGGTGCGGGAAGAGCTGCTGGGCGCCTGGTCGCAGCGTCCCGTAGAGGTGCTGCGCGCGGACTGAGGGAGCTACTCGCCCCCAGCCGTCAGGAGTTGCTCGCTGGGCATCGCGGGGGAGCGGTTTGCGACGGCTCCGCACGGTGGGCGTCGGTGGTAGCGGCCCAGGGGGTTTGCGGCAGTGGTGTGTGTGCGATCCCGTGCCCGTCCGTCACAGGTTGCTCGTTGGGCACTTCTGGGGAGCAGTTTGTGACGGGAGGGCGGCCCTGGCGGGTGACGGTGGGCGTGAAGGGGCGTCCCGTCCGTCGCAGTCTGCTCGTTCGGCGCCGTGGGGGAGCAGTTTGTGGCGGTTGGGCGGCTTTCGCGGGCGGGTGTCGGCGCGAGGGGGCGTCCCGTCCGTCGCGGTCTGCTCGTTCGGCGCCATGAGGAAGCCGTTTGAGTTGGTTGGGGGGGTGGCGCGGGACGCGGCGGCGCCGGAGTCTGTGCGGCAGGAGTGCGCGCGACGCCACGGTGATCCGTCACAGGTTGCTCGTTTGGCACTTCTGGGGAGCCGTTTGCGACGGGCGTCAGTCGGAGCGAGGGGCTGGCCGCGCGAGGGGGTCTCCATCCGTCGCAGTCTGCCCATTCGGCAACCTGGGGGAGCCGTTTGTGACGGGTGGCAGTCGGCGCAAGGGGCTGTCAGGGCGAGGGGCACCCCGTCCGTCGCAGTATGCCCGTTCGGCAACCTGGGGGAGCCGTTTTTGACGGGTGGGCGGCCCTGGCGGGTGTCTGTCGGGGCGAGGGGGTCTCCGTCCGTCGCACTCTGCTCGTTCGGCGCCATGAGGAAGCCGTTTGTGACGGGTGGGTCTGACTGTTTGCGCACGCCTCGCGCTTGTAGAGGCTGACGGGGCGGGTCAGTATCATGGCGACATGACGGATGCTGCTGCCCTGGTCGAAGCTGCGAAGAAGGCTCTTGCGGATGCCGAGGCGGCACTCGCAGCAGAGAAGGCCGGCGCCGAGGTTACCTCTGAGCAGCCGACGGCCGCAGCACCGCAGCCGGCACGCGCGCCCGAGTCGTCGGCCGCGCCCGCGCCGTCCGCCACCGTCGCCCAGTCAGCCACCGTCGCCCAGTCAGCCACAGCCGCCCAGTCCGCCACCGCCGCCCAGTCCGCCACCGCCGCCCAGTCAGCCGCCGCCCCAGCCACCCCTCCCATCGCGCCCCCTTCACCCGACGGCCCCCTCGATGCGGCCGCCGTCGAAGTGATCCGTTCCGGTTATGCGTTCAGCGGCACTGTGCTCGAGATCGGCGCCCTCGTGAACGGCGACGCGCAGCCTCAGGTGCAAGTGCGCATCCCGATCGCCATGCTCAACCGGCACGGCCTCGTCGCGGGGGCGACCGGCACCGGCAAGACCCGAACGCTGCAGGTGCTCGCCGAGCAGCTCGCTGCGGCGGGAGTTCCCGTATTCGCGGCGGACATCAAGGGCGACCTCTCCGGGGTGGCGACGGCGGGCTCGGAGAATCCCAAGCTCATCGATCGCACCAACGGCATCGGGCAGCACTGGACCGGGGCATCCTTTCCCACCGAGTATTTCGCCCTCGGAGGGGTGGGCAAGGGTGTGCCCGTTCGCGCAACGGTCTCTGGTTTCGGCCCGTTGCTGCTGTCGAAGGTGCTCGGTCTCAATGGAACCCAGGAGTCCTCTCTCGGGCTGGTGTTCCACTACGCGGCCCAGGCCGGGCTGCCACTCGTCGATCTCTCCGATCTTCGGGCCGTGCTCAGCTATCTCACGAGTGCCGACGGCAAGGGCGAGCTCACCGGCCTCGGCGGGCTATCGAGCGCGACAGTCGGAGTGATCCTGCGGGAGCTGATCACCTTCGCCGACCAGGGGGCCGACGTGTTCTTCGGCGAGCCGGAGATCGACACCGCCGACTTCCTGCGCACCCACCCGGATGGCCGCGGGATCATCAGCCTGCTCGAGGTTCCGGGGGTGCAGGACAAGCCCGAGCTCTATTCCACCTTCCTGATGTGGCTGCTCGCCGACCTGTTCAACGACCTGCCCGAAGTCGGAGATCTCGACAAGCCCAAGCTCGTGTTCTTCTTCGACGAGGCCCATCTGCTCTTCAAGAACGCATCGAAGGACTTCCTCGACTCGATCACCCAGACTGTGCGGCTCATCCGCTCGAAGGGTGTCGGCATCGTCTTCGTGACGCAGACGCCCAAGGACGTGCCCGGCGATGTGCTCGCCCAGCTCGGATCGCGCATCCAGCATCAGCTGCGGGCGTTCACTCCGGATGACGCGAAGGCTCTCAAGGCGACGGTGTCCACCTACCCGAACTCCGACTACGACCTCGGGAGCGTGCTCACCACCCTCGCCACCGGGGAGGCAATCGTCACCGTCATGGGTGAGAAAGGCGCACCGACACCGGTCGCGTGGACCCGGCTCCGGGCACCGCAGGGCGCGATGTCGCCGAGCGCTCCCGAGCTGATCGAGGCGACTATCGCGGCATCCGCCCTTCTGCCCAAGTACGGCACGGCGATCGACAACGAGTCGGCCAAAGAGATGCTCGGGCGCAAACTCGAGGCGGCGGCGGCGACGGCGGCGGCGGCGAACACCGCGGCCGAGCAGGCGGCCGCGGCGAAACAGCAGCAGGCCGATTACGAGCGGATGCTGCGCGAGGCCAAGAAGTCCCAGCCGCGCGCCTCCTCTTCGACGAGCCGCCGAGCGCCGGCCCCGCGGGCGGAGAAGAATCCGATCACCGACTTCCTCGGATCATCCGCCGGCAAGTCGATAGTGAACTCGGTGGTGAAGGGCATCTTCGGCACACTGCGCCGTCGCTGAGACTGCCGGAGGCTCGTCTCAGGCGACGAAGGGCAGGCCGAGCAGCACCATGAGGCCGAGCACGATTCCGACGCAGACCAGGCCGATGAGCACGATGACCGCGATGGCGAGACCTCGGCGGTTCTCGAACCAGTAGGCGGTTCCGGAATACAGCTCGAAGAACTGTTTCGGGGTGAGCGGCTCGGCCGGTTCCTCGAGCGGCGTGCCGATAGCGGCCGCGGCCTGGCGCATCGATTCCTCCGTCCAGAAGATTCCGCGCATTCGCAGGATCCGCTCCCCGCGAGCATTTCGCAGAATCAGTTGCGGGAGGGTCTCGCTCGACGAGGAACTGAAGGTCTGGGCGAGAACCATCGAACTCACCTCTGAGATGGGCGTGACCACCGGGCGCCGGAAGAATCCACGTTCGGTGAAGTGGTCCGCTGAGATGACCACATACGTCGTCCTCAGGAGGTAGAGACCGACAAAGAACAGGACGATGACGAGCGCCTCGGTGATGGCCGACACCCGCCACGAACCGCTGGGAAGACCGAGGGTGATCAGCGTCGCGACGATCGGGATCGGCACGATGATGAAGATCAGGATGCCGCTCCGCAGGAGGCTGCGCCGGGGTCGAAGCCAGACGTCGCCATTCCTGTCGTTCGCAACCGGCATGCGATCTCCCCGAAAGCGCCGATCACTGGCGCAGCGACAGGACCGTGCCGATTCCAGCGCTCCTAGTAGCGCTGTACTTCCGTCCGATTCCCGTCGGGCGGGGTGACACGTTCTGCGCGGAGAATGGGGGATTCGAACCCCCGAGGGCTTGCACCCAACACGCTTTCCAAGCGTGCGCCATAGGCCACTAGGCGAATTCTCCTGGGCGGCCCGACCCACAAGTGAGGGGAGGCCATGAAGAATCTTACGGGATGATCCATACGGGGCATGACGGCACTCACTGTCGCGGACATCGGTCTGTTCACATCCGCAACGTGATCGGGGCATCCGGTCGCTGGACAGTGTTCAGTGTGTACTCACTGATTTACGGACAGAAGCTCGTGAGAACCGGGAACTCGGCGTATTTCCCGAATCGTTACCGAATCAGCTTGTGAACAACCAGAGAACTTTGTAAAGTGACACTCAACACTCGTCAGGTGACGCCGAAGTCGCCTGAGGAAAAATGTTGGGAGAAGCATGACCGACGCGACGACGCGTGGCACCGCCAGACTTTCGAGTGCCCGATTCGCTGTTTCCAAGGGCTTCGTCACCGTGGGCGTCTCGACGGTTCTCCTTTTCATCGTCTGTGCCGTTGCCGCCCCGTCGAGTGTCGCCCCCGGTGCCGTCCTCGGAATGATCCCCTTCGCTGCGGTACTCGCCATCGTGGGTCTCGGGCAGATGCTGGTCGTGCAGCAGGGGGGCATCGACCTCTCGATTCCGGGTGCAGTATCCCTCGCCATCGTCATCGTCAGCCACGAGCCGAATGGTGACAACAGCAAACTGGTGCCCGCCATCCTGCTTGCCATCGGCTACGCGATCGCCGCCGGATTGCTCAACGGGTTCATGGTCGGACGACTCGGCCTCAACTCGATCATCGCCACGCTGGGCACAAACGCGCTGCTCTATGGCGCCGTGCTCGGAATCTCCGGCGGTACCCCCCGAAGCACCACCCGACTGCTCGCGTCCGTCGCCGGCGGCCTGACCTTCGGCATCCCGAACTCCGCATTCTTTGCGCTCGGCGCGCTCGTGGTCGTCGCCGTGATGGTCAAGCGCACGGTCGCCGGTCGCCGCTTCGAGGCCATCGGCGCGAACCCCTTCACCGCCCGTGCAACCGGACTCCGCGTGCGCGTCCACCAGTCACTGGCTTTCGTCTGGGCACAGCTTCTCTATTGCCTCGCCGGCATTCTTCTCGCGGGGATCACCAACCAGCCGACCGCCTTCCAGGGTGACTCCTACCTACTCCCCGCTGTGGCGGTCGTCGTGCTCGGTGGCACCTCGCTACTGGGCGGTCGCGGATTCCCGATCGCCACGGTGATCGCCGCCATCTTCCTGAGCCAGCTCGACCAGTTCGTGCTGTCCCTCGGAGTGCCCTTCGCGGTGCGCACGCTGGTGCAAGCCGGTGCGCTCGCGGTGGGGGTCGCGCTGTACACCGTGGACTGGCCCGCGATCCGGCAACGGATCCGGCCGAGGTCCCCCCGAATCACCGCGCCGGCCTGATCGGTCGGCGCGCACAGAATTTCGACGGAGCGGTCGAAAACACGCGACAGAGGCGTCGCAATCAACCCAGGAGGAAAGTGCACATGAAACGTCGCAATACATTCGCCATGCTTGCCACGACTGTCGTGGCGGTATCACTGGCGCTCGCCGGCTGCAGCAGCTCGTCTACCGACAGCGGCTCGACCTCGGGTGCAGGAAAGGCCCCGGCGGGCGCACCGTCGTGGTGTGGCCCCAAGAAGATCACCCTCGGACTTCTCGACGGATTCGGCGGCAACAGCTGGCGACTCGTCACGACTGCCGCCGGTGCTGACGAGGTCAAGAAGTGCGCGAGCGTCACCAAGTACGAGTACGCGGACGGCCAGGGCGACACGCAGAAGTCGATCTCGGACATCCAGGGAATGGTCGCGAAGGGCGTCGACGCTCTCGTGGTATTCCCGGACGCGGGCCAGGCCATGCTTCCCGCCCTCCGCAGCGCCTACAAGGCCGGCGTCGTGACGGTGCCGTACCGCGTCTTCCCCGGTGGTAAAGACGGCGTGGACTACACCGCATGGATCGGAGCCGACTTCACGACCGACGGCAAGAACTGGGGCAACTGGATCAAGACCAACCTGCCCGACGGTGGCAACATCCTCTTCGTCAGCGGGCCGAAGGGCAACAGCCAGGCCACCGACGAGCTGAAGGGCCTCAAGTCGGTGCTCACCGACTCGAAGTACAAGTACATCGGTGAGACGCCAGAGGTCACGAACTGGGACCCGGCGCTGACGCAGCAGGTGCTCACCGCAGACATCGCCAAGTACCCGAAGATCGACGTGATCGTCTCCGACTTCGGACCGTCCCTGGTGGGAGCACTTCCCGCCTTCGCCAAGGGTGGACGCTCGATTCCGGCACTCGTGACATCCGACGGCAACTCGCTCGGCTGCTTCTACGAGGACAACAAGGCAGCCAACCCCGATTTCAAGCTGATGACTGTAGCGACGGGCAACGACAACGTGCGTCTCGCCGTCCAGTACGCCGTCGCGAAGGCAACCGGTGGAAAGCTTCCCGCAGACAAGGTCTTCAAGGCTCCGGCCTTCGAGGACTCGGTGAGCGGAACGCCGAGCCAGGTGCAGTGCGAGAAGGACCTGCCGGGTGACATCTACCTGTCGGCCCAGATGTCGCCGACCGACCAGGCGGCGCTGCTCAAGAAGTAGGACTGTCGGGCCGGCCGCGACACTTCGTCGTGGCCGGCCCCTAGCCCGTTCCACCCTGAATCACCGCATCGACTGCAAAGGCGCACACTCGTGAACAACCAGGACACCATCGACGTGACCACCCCAGACAGGGTTCCCGCCCTTGCCCCGGCGACCCTCACGATGTCGCATATCTCCAAGCTCTACTCGGGCGTCGCTGCACTCTCAGACGTCTCGGTCACGATCTCACCGGGCGAGGTCCACGCCATCCTCGGCGAGAACGGGGCCGGCAAATCCACCCTGATGAACGTCGCATCCGGTACCGCACAGCCCGACGGCGGCACCATCGAATTCGAAGGCACTCCGACCGGCGTGCTGAGCCCCGTGATCGCGGGGCAGCTCGGCATCGCGATCGTGCACCAGCATCCAGCCGTGCTCCCCGACATGACCGTGCTCGAGAACCTGCAAGTGGCGCTGCCGGCGTCGGTCTTCTCGACCGGCAGCAGTGTGGATGCTACGGCTGCCGCGCTCCTCGCGGACGTCGGCCTCTCCGTGCACCTGCGCGACCGGGTCGAACTGCTCACGGTGGCCCAGAAGCACCTGTTGGAGATCGCGAAGGCTCTCGCCCTCAAGCCAAAGCTGCTCATCCTCGACGAGCCGACCGCCCCCCTGGGGCAGGACTCCGTCACGCTGCTCTTCGACCGCGTGCGGGCAGTCGTGGCGGCGGGCACCGCCGTCGTCTACATCACCCACCGCCTCGCGGAGGTGCGAGAGCTCGCCGACCGTGTCACCGTGCTGCGGGATGGGCGGGTTCGCGGTTCGGTACCGGTCGACCAGATCACCGACGACGAACTCCTCGCCATGATCGTGGGTCGGCAACTCGAATCCACCTTCCCCGCGAAACACGTTCCAGCGCCGGACGACGAGGTCAACTTCACGCTGGATGGCCTCACCGGCCCGGGCTTCGCCAAGATCTCGATCGAGGCAGTCCGGGGAGAGATCGTCGGAATCGCGGGAGTCGTGGGGAATGGCCAGAGCGAGCTCATGCGCGCTCTCGCCGGCCTCGAGGATTTCACGGGAACGGTGCGGGTCGCGGATGCGACCCTGACCTCCCGGGACCTCCTGCGCGATGCCGCCTTCATGCCTGCAGACCGCCATCGCGAGGGCCTGATGATGTCGCTCTCGGTGCGCGAGAACGCCGCGGTCTCCGCGCTCACGAAGTTCCGCCGCTGGCGACTTCTCAGCCGCAAAAGAGAACTCGGAACCGTCGGACAGACGCTCGGATCACTCGCGGTCAAGGCAGCATCGATGGATGCCGTCGTCTCCTCGCTCTCGGGCGGTAACCAACAGAAGGTGGTGATGGCCCGTGCGCTGCTCTCCGAACCGCGGATGGTCATCGCCGACGAGCCGACGCAGGGGGTGGATGTCGGAGCCCGCGCCGAGATCTACGGCATCCTTCGCGAGGTATCCGCCTCCGGAATCCCGGTGGTGGTCGCCTCCTCCGATGCGAAGGAACTCGAGGGACTCTGCGACCGAGTGATCGTCATGTCGCGCGGACACGCTGTGGAAGTGCTTCGCGGCAGCGAGATCAGCGAAGAACGGATGATCACGGCGGCGGTGCGTTCGACGACGCGGTCGGTCTCCGTGGATTCGGTGACCGACGCCTCGAAGTCCTCGGGGCTGCGACGATTCGTGCAGGGGGACTACGCACCGGCGGTGCTGCTCGTGGGCGTGATCGCGCTGCTCGGCTCCTTCATCTTCAGCCAGAACGCCCGCTACCTCTCCGACTTCAATATCTATTCCGTGCTCACACTGGTGAGCGCGCTCGGGTTCATCGCGCTCGGGCAGACGATGTCCCTGTTGATCGGCGGGATCGACCTGTCCGTCGGGCCCCTCGCCGGATTCCTGGTCGTGATCGCGTCGTTCTTCATCAACGACGGAAAGCCCCCACTGGCGATAGTCCTCGGTTTCGTCCTGATGGTCGTGGTCGCGGGCGCGGTGGGCCTCGTGAACGGCTCGCTCATCCGGTTCGCCAAGTTCACGCCGATCGCGGCGACCCTCACCATGTACATCGCCCTCCAGGGGCTCAGCTTCATCCTGAGGGACGGGCCGGATGGATACATCAATTCGACTGTCACCGCGGTGATCGGGTGGCAGATCGGTCCGGTTCCCGGCGCTTTCCTCGTGCTCGTGATCGCGACCCTTGTTGCCGAGTTCTTCCTGCGCAAGAGAAGGTGGGGCTGGCGTCTGCGGGCGACCGGATCGAGCGAAGAGTCGGCGCGCCGGTCCGGTGTCGGCATCAATCGCACCGTGATCCTCGCGTACGTTGCGACGTCGCTCTTCACCTTCGCCGGGGCGGTCATGCTCATGGCGCAGATCGGCGTGGGGGATCCCGCCCAGGGAGTCGGATACACCCTCACCAGCATCACCGCCGTCGTGCTCGGCGGCACCAGCCTTCTCGGCGGGCGTGGCACCTTCGTCGGCACCCTTCTCGGCTCGATCCTGCTCGTGCAGGTGCTCAATGCGACGAGCTTCCTTGGGCTGTCGCAGATGTGGCAGTACATCTTCCAGGGACTGCTCATCCTCGCGGCAGCCATCCTCTTCTCTGTGGTGCGAGCGCGCAAACAGAAACGTGAAGTCGTATGACCCGACTCCGGCGGGGGTAGCCGGATGGACACGCTCGGCACCCGCCTCAAGGAGCTCCGACGGAAGTCCGGACTGAGCCTGCGCGAGCTCGCTCGCCAGGTGGATGTGTCGCCGTCCTTCGTCTCCCAGATCGAGAATGGCAAATCGCAGCCCTCCGTCGCGACCCTCTACGCGTTCTCCCGCCGCTTGAATGTCACGGTCGACGAACTCTTCGAGGGACGCCTCGCGCCCACCGCGGAGGAGACGGTGCCGGCAGAAAACGGGCTGACGGACCCGGCTTCGGCGTGGCGCCCCTCGGAGTTCGCCAACCGGATCTCGGTAGTGCATCCGAGCCACCGCTCACGCCTCGACATGGCCGCGGGGGTGGTCTGGGAACGACTGGCGGCGACGCCCGAGACATCGGTGAGCTTCATGAAGATCCTCTACAAGCCCGGCGCCTCGTCCGCCGACACCGAAGAACTCTCCCGGCACGCGGGCTATGAATACGGGTACGTCACCGCCGGGCAGCTCGAGGTGAGGATCGGGGAGGAGGTATTCGTGCTGAACGAAGGCGAATCCCTCGGCTTCGACTCGTCGATACCGCACCTGTTCCGCAACCCCGGGACCGTGGAGATGCACGGCATCTGGTTTGTGCACGGCCGGGGCGACCATGCCGAACCGACTATTTCAGAACACTAGACACAGGGAAACAGAACATGCGCGCAGCCGTCTTCCATGGAGCACACGACATCCGTATCGAGCAGGTCGATGCGCCCACCGGTGCTGGCCCCGGCGAGGTGCTGCTTCGCCCATTCTGGTGCGGCATCTGCGGCACCGATCTGCACGAATACGCCGCCGGCCCCATCGTGATCCCCACGCACCCGCATCCCCTCACCGGGGCATCGGCTCCCCAGATCCTGGGCCACGAATTCTCCGCCGAGGTTCTCGAGATCGGTGCGGGGGTCACGAACGTGTCGGTCGGGCAGCGCGTCTCGGTCATGCCGATCATCTCCTGTGGGCGGTGCTATTTCTGCCGGCGAGGCCTCAACCACCTCTGTGTGGACATGGGATGCGTCGGCTTGAGCTTCGCCTGGGGTGGCATCGCCGAACTGGCCCTTGTGCCGGCCAGCCAGGTGTATGCGCTGCCGGATGCGTTGTCGGAGATCCAGGGCGCGCTCGTGGAACCCACTGCTGTTGCCGCCTACGGGGTGGACACCGCGGGGGTGCGCCCGGGAGACACCGTGCTGATCACGGGTGCCGGGCCCATCGGGGCGCTCGCCTCGATCTACGCGAACTCCATCGGCGCGCGGGTGTTCGTCTCCGAGGTCAACCCGGTGAGGGCTGCGCTGGCTCGTTCCCTCGATGTGGGCGAGGTGCTCGATCCCTCCGCCATGGACGTCGTCGGCTACCTGAGGGACGCCACCGCCGGCATCGGTGTGGATGCGGTGGTCGAGTGCTCAGGCAACGAACGTGCGCTGCAGACGGGCTTCGGTGCTGTTCGGTCCGCCGGAACGATCACGCAGACCGGCCTGCACACTCGCCCCGCTTCGATCGATCCGATGCAGGTCTCGCTGCGGGAGATCACCTACAACGGCACGTGGTGCTATCCGCTCACCGACTGGCCGCGCGTGATCGACCTCATCGCCCGCAAGGGGCTGCCGGTCGAACGGGTCGTCACGGCGGAGATCGCGGTGGCTGATCTGGTGGAGAAGGGATTCGACACCCTGCTCGACCCGAGCGGCAACGAGGTGAAAGTACTCGTCAACGCGCGCTGACCTTCCTGAGAGAGTAGAGCGCCACTGAACAGTGTGGCGCTCTACCGGGTCATGCGGAGGGGGACTGCCAGATCTCCAGCTGGATGCCGTCGGGGTCGCGGAGATAGGCCCACTTGGATCCCGCGTGGACGCCGGACTCGAGGGTGATCGGCGGGGCGTTGAAGACGGCCCCCTTCGCGGTCAGGTCTGCGTACGCGGCATCGAGGTTCGACACCTCCAGGCAGATATGAGCAGACCCGATGTCGCCATTGGTCCGGTCGAATTGGCGGCCGACCGGATGCTGGTACTCGAGGAATTCGATGCGCGTGCTTCCCAATGAAATCATGGCGAAGGAGAGATGTGCTTCGGGAACCTGGAGGGCCTCGGAGAGTGCTTCGCCCGATCCGTCGGTCACGTCTCCCGGGGTGAGCCCGAACATGCGCGAATACCACTCGAACGACTGTTTGATGTCGCTGACCGAAAGGCCGATGTGGTGCACTCCCGAGATGGCGAAACTCATTGCAACTCCTTTGTTGGCGTGGGTGGAACGTCAGGCACGAATACGACCAGAACACGAATCTGCATCGATCCGGGCAGCAACAGTTTGACTCATCGCGAACGAACTGTACAGTGAGACTATACAAACGCGACGCCGGGGTGACTCAGTGCACACACTGGACAACGGCTCGCATCTGCAAGGGAGCAGAGTAGATGAGCGATCGATTGGCCGGGCGCACCATTGTCGTCACCGGCGGCGGTTCCGGCATCGGTGCCGGCATCAGCCGCGGCTTCGCGGCCGAGGGGGCGAACGTCGTGATCGCTGACCTCAACCTCGAGGCCGGACAGGCCGTCGCGAACGAGATCACCGCCTCCCAGGGATCCGCCTTCGCGACCCGCGTCGATATCACCGACCGCGCGACCGTCGCCCAGGGGATCGCGGATGCGGTGGCTCGGTTCGGCAGGATCGACGCCTACTTCAACAACGCCGGAATGAACTCCCCCATGAAGTTCCTGGAGATCACCGAGCAGAATTTCGAGCTGATCATGCGGGTGAACGCGCTCGGAGTGCTCATCGGGATCCAGGAGGCAGCGAAGCAGTTCCTTGCCCAGGGGGGCGGGGGCAAGATCGTGAACACCGCCTCCATCGCGGGCCGCACCGGATTCCCCAGCTTCGCGCCGTACAGCGCGGCGAAGGCTGCCGTGATCTCCCTCACTCAGGCCGGCGCCCGGTCGCTGGCATCGCACGGGATCACGGTCAATGCCTTCGCTCCGGGAGTCGTGGCGACCCCCCTCTGGACAAAGCTCGATGCCGACCTGGAGAAAATGGGCGAAGGCGACTCGGGGTTCGACTCGATGGCGAGCGACATCCTGCTCGGTCGCCCCGCCCAACCCGAAGACATCGCCCCGACGGCGATCTTTCTCGCGAGCTCTGATTCCGACTACATCACCGGCCAGGTCATCGCGATCGAAGGCGGAATGATCCTCGTCTGATGTGCACCCTCGACTTCAACCGGCCCGGAAAGGACCACCGATGACCACAGCAACCTTTGGCACCAACGCCGTCGATTGGGAGACCAGGATCGACTTCGACCGGCTTCGCGAGGAACGTCTCGCCCGGCTGCGGGTGAAGCTCGAGGAGTCGGATCTTGGCTCCTTGCTCGCCTTCGACTTCGCGAACATCCGCTACATGTCCAGCACCCACATCGGCACGTGGGCGATGGACAAGCTCATCCGCTTCTCGCTGATCACCCGCAACAGCGACCCCATCGTGTGGGACTTCGGCTCGGCGGCAAAACACCACTCCCTCTCCAACCCGTGGCTCGACACCACCACGTCGGAGATGGATGCAGACCCGCACGCGCCTCATCACGGAGCGGTGCGCCCCCGCGCGGAGTCGGGCTCCCGCGCGGGGATCTCCACTCTCCGTGGCGCATTCAACCCCAATGCGGGCATCGCCGAAGAGCTGGCTCGCAAGATCAAGCGCGAGCTCGAGAAGTTCGGCGTGGCGAACGAACCGCTCGGGGTCGATGTCATCGAGCTCCCCGTGCTCTTCGCCCTGAAGTCGCTCGGCATCGATGTCGTCGACGGGCAGCAGGTCTTCCTCGAGGCGCGGGCGATCAAGGGGCGGGACGAGATCTCCCTCCTGACGCAGGCCGCATCGATGGTGGACTCCGCCTACGAGACCCTGTACGAGTTCCTGCGCCCCGGTGTTCGAGAGAACGAGACCGTCGGTCTCGTCTCGAAGACGCTGTACGACCTCGGCTCGGAGTACGTGGAGGGCGTGAATGCGATCTCGGGCGAGCGCTGCTCACCGCATCCCCACGTCTTCTCAGACCGCCTCATCCGGCCGGGAGATCCGGCATTCTTCGACATCCTGCACAGCTACCAGGGCTACCGCACCTGCTACTACCGCACCTTCGCTGTCGGTTCCGCGTCTTCGGCGCAGAACGATGCCTACACCCGCGCCCGGGAATACATGGATCGGGCGATCGCGCTGGTGCGTCCGGGGGCTACGACGGCGGACATCGTCAAGGTCTGGCCGAAGGCGCAGGAATTCGGATTCCCCGACGAAGAGGCGGCTTTCGCCCTCCAGTACGGTCACGGAGTCGGACTCTCGATCTGGGAGAAGCCGATCTTCTCTCGCCTGGTCTCGCTCGAACACCCCGAGGTGCTCGAGGAGGGGATGGTTTTCGCCCTCGAAACGTACTGGCCCTCGGCGGACGGCATCGGGGCGGCTCGCATCGAGGAAGAGCTGGTGGTCACGGCGACCGGCTGCGAGGTGATCACGAAGTTTCCGGCGGAGAAGCTCCTGGTGGCCGGACAGCGCTACTTCAGCGTGGATGGACCACTCCCGACCCTGCGGAACGCGCAGTCCCACCTCAATACACCCGAGGGTCGCGGCGACATCGCCTGAGCGATCGCAACCGAGAACAGCCGGAGGACGACGATGAAAGCGGCCCTGTATTACGGCACCCACGATGTGCGCATCGAGCAGGTGCCCGATCCCGTCAGAAGGCCGGGAGAAGCCCTGCTGCGCATTCTGCGCAGCGGGATGTGCGGAACGGATGCCACGGAGTGGAAAGCCGGCCCGCACACCTTCCCCGTGCCCGGACCCCATCCGCGCACGGGACACAGCGGTCCGATGATCCTCGGCCACGAGTTCATCGGTGAGGTGCTGGAAGTCGACAGCGGAGGCCGGTTCGCTGTCGGGGACATCGTCGCGAGCGGCGCCGGCGTCTGGTGCGGGGAGTGCGTGAGGTGCCGAGAGGGCCGCACCAACCTGTGTCTCAACTACTACACCCTCGGTCTCAACACCGACGGGGGAATGGCCGAGTTCGTCTCCTGCCCCGAGCGCGCACTGGTGCCCGTGCCGACGGGGCTCTCCCTCGACCTCGCGGGACTCTCGCAACCCTTGGCGGTCGGCCTTCATGCCGCCCGGCGGTCAGGGGTGAAGGACGGCGAGTCCGTCGTCATCATCGGAGCGGGCGCCATCGGATCCTTCGTGCTTGCGGGGCTGAAGTCGCTCGCCGACATCGACCTCACCGTCGTCGACTTCGCCGGGGCACGCCTCGATCGCGCCCTGCGGTTGGGGGCGAACCGCGTGATCGCGGTGGACGACGAGACGCGAGAGGCAGTGCTCGCCGCGGTCGGGGAGCGCGGCGCCGATCGTGTGGTCGAAGCGAGCGGAGCTCCCGGGCAACTGAACAACGCGATCTCGCTCGTGCGCACCGGAGGCACCATCCTGCAGGTCGGCCTGCCGTCGAAGGAACAGTCCGTAGACATCCATTCGCTCGTCATGCGGGAGATCACCGTGCGAACGACCCTCGCGCACGTGTGCGGCGAAGACCTCGAGCCCGCGCTGCGCATCCTGGCGACCACCGAGCTCGGCACCGAGCTCCTCGACACCGACACCGCGGGCGGTGTGCTGCCGCTCGACAGGCTCGCTGAGCAACTCGAACGCCTCGCGACCGGCACGCTCGAAGGCAAAGTGCTCTTCGACCCCTCCCTCTAAACCCGAAGGATCCCCTCATGAAGGCATTGCAATTCTCCGCCCAGGATGTTCCAGAGATCGCAGAACTCCCCATCCCCGACATCGCGGACGATGAAGTTCTGGTCGCGGCCCGATCCGTGGGCGTCTGCCACTCCGACATCGACCTGTTGGAGGGCCGGTACATCATCCCCTTCAGCTACCCGATCATCCCCGGACACGAGTGGTCGGGAGAGATCGTGAAGGTGGGACGCAAGGTCACTGGCTTTTCCGTGGGGGACCGGGTGGTGGGGGAATGCGTGATCGCAGCCGATCACTTCGGTTTCTCGATCAGCGGTGCTGCGGCAGAGTTCTTCGTTGCCAAGCCGTCGTGGTTGCATAAGCTTCCCGACCAGATCTCCTTCACCGTCGGTGCACTCGTCGAGCCCTTCAGCGTCGCGTACTACGCACTCGTGCGGGCCGGGGGAGTGGATGCGAGCGACACCGTCGTGGTGCTGGGCGCCGGGCCGGTCGGACTCGCCGTCACTGCCGCGGCTGCCGCGATGGGCGCGGTCACGGTCGTGGTCGAGCCGGCCGAGGGCCGTCGTGGGATCGCACTGTCACTCGGAGCGAAGCACGCGGTGCATCCGGACGACGTCGTCGCCCTCCTGGCCGACATCACCGCCGGTCGGGGCGCCGATCTCGTGGTCGAGGCATCCGGTCGCCCGGCGGTGATGGCCACCGCTCTGGAGCTCGTCGCGTTCCAGGGCCGCATCGCCTATATCGGTATCGATGTGGGGCGCGAAGCGTCCGCGAAGCTCGGGCTGATCCAGTCGAAGGAATTGCGGATCACCGGATCCATCGGCTCCCCCGGCGTCTGGCCGGAGACCCTGCGCTTCCTTGCGAACAGCGGGATCGACCTCAGCCCTCTCGTGACCCAGCACTTCGGTGTCGATGAGGCACTCGATGCGCTGGATGCCGCGCACCATCCGGAGTCGACGATCAAGGCGCACATCGACCTGGTCGGCACGCTTCCGGCCTGACGAATAGGGCCGCCCCTCCGGCGGAAGCGGGAGGGACGGCCCGGAGTAGCCGGATTCGCCCGTTACGGAATGATCCGCGCAGCCCGGTAGCGGTCGACCTTGTCGAAGAAGCTGTCCGGGGTTCCTCGGAAGTTCAAGAAACCGGCCTTCCGGCTCTTGGTCATATCGGTGAGGCACTCGATCTCGCGCCCGAGGTCGCCGTCGGAATGCCACCAGGAGGCAAGCCGCCCGAGGTCCGTCTCGACGAGTCCGTTCTTCTCGGCGATGCCGGCCCAGGTCTGCTCCATCCCGCGCATCTGGTCCGCGAGGAGGCGGGGTTCGCCCTCGAATCCCTCCCAGTCGAGACCGAAGTGCTCGGCGATACGAGGCCACAGCCAGCGCCAGCGGAAGACGTCGCCGTTGGCGATGTTGAAGGCCTCGTTCTCGGCCTCTGGATGGGTGCCGGCCCAGATCAACTGCTCTCCGAGCAGGTCGGCATCCGTCACATCGGTGAGGCCGTTCCACTGCGTGGCGGAGCCGGGAAAGACGAAGGGGAGGCCGAGTTCCTTGCAGATGGTGGCGTACACCGACAGGGTGAGCGCCATGTTCATGGCGTTTCCGGTGGCGAAACCGAAGACGGTGTGGGCGCGGTGCACGCTCCAGGTGAACCCGTTGCGCTCGGCCGAGCTGAACACCTCGTCCTCCTGCGCGTAATAGAAGTTCGGGAAGTCGAGGCGCGGCTCCTCCTCGTGGAATGGGGTATCCGCCATCACGCCCTGCCCGTAGAACTCGAATGGCCCGAGGTAGTGCTTGAGCCCGGTGAGCAGCGAGACATGGCGCACCGACTTCTCGGGCTCGAGAGCGGCGAGCACGTTGCGAACCGTGGCGCTGTTCACTTCGATGTTCTGAGCCTCCGTGTCGTGTCGCATCCAGGCGGTGATGATCACAAGCTCCGGCGCCGATCCGGCGAGGGCCGAGGCGAGACCGTCCGGGTCGAGCAGGTCGGCGACCGCGTTGGTCACTCCGGGGATCTGCACGGATCCGCTGCGGGACAGACCGGTGACCTGCCAGCCCTGCTCGGCGAGCTGGCGGCTCACCGTCTGGCCGGCGATGCCGGTGGAACCGACGACGAGCGCTCTGCGCTGATCCGTCTGTGTAGTTGTCATGGGGCTGTGGACCTCTCTGTTGATCGTGTGTGACCGTGATGGTGATGCATGGCGCAATCAGTCGGGCTGTACGAGCCCGCGGGTGACCTCGGCGATAGCCGACCAGTCGAGACCGGCCAGCGCCGGATCGGCCAGCGCCGACTCGAAGACGTCTCTCAGCACCGGAGCCGATGGCAGCGTGACGCCATGGGCGGCCGCGGCCTGTTCGGTGAGTGCGAGATCCTTGAGTCCGAGCGCGACAGTGAATCCGGGGGGCGAGTACGCCTTGCGCGCGATGAGAGCGCCATAGCCGGTGTATGCCGCCCCGGTGAACGCGGCGTCGGTGAGGATCTCGACGAAAGTCTCACCGTCGACCCCTCCCCGCTCGATGAGCGTCACCGACTCGGCGAGGGCCTGCAGGGCGTGGATCAGGTTGTAGTTCACGCCGATCTTCACCAGGTTCGCGTTCCTCGGCTGGGCCCCGACCACCCAGGTGCGCTTGCCCAGGATGTCGAGATAGGGCTTGGCGCGCTCGACGGCGCTGGCACTGCCCGCCGCAACGATGTTGAGGGTGCCGCTCGCGGCGAGGTTCGCGCGGCCGAGGACAGGAGCGGCCACATACTCCACGCCAGCCTGTCGATGCACCTCGACCAACCGGTCCGTCGCCGCGAGACTGAGGGTGGAATGGCAGACGTGCAGCGACCCTGCTGGCGCCGCCGTAAGCGACTCGGCGGTGAAGGTCGCTTCCGCGGCATCGTCGTTGGAGAGCATCGAGAAGAACAAGCCGGTGGCGATCGCCTCGCCGGCGTTCTCAGCGCGCTCGGCCCCGGCGTCCACAACCGCATCGGCGGCAGAGGCAGTGCGATTCCACACCCGGATGGAATGTCCGGAGTCGAGCAGGTGGCGGGCCATCGCCGCGCCCATCGTGCCGAGTCCGAGGAAGCCGAGTTGCGGCATTGTCATCCCTCCCAGATCGTCTTGAGGTTGCAGAACTCACGGATTCCCGCCGCGGCGAGTTCCCGTCCGTATCCGGACACCTTGATGCCACCGAACGGCAATTCGGGGTAGGAGATCGTCATGTCGTTGACGAACACCGCTCCCGCCTGGAGTTCGCGCGTGAAGTAGGCGCGCTCGCCCTCATCCGTGGTCCACACGTTCGAGCTGAGGCCGAAGTCGGTGCCGTTGGCGATGGCGAGGGCCTCCGCCGCATCCGCCACCCGGTAGAGGCTTGCGACCGGGCCGAAGGTCTCCTCGAGATACAGGCGCATCTCCCGAGTGATGCCCTCGATGATGGTGGGCGGGTAGAACCATCCCGGTCCAGGGGGCATCGCGCCTCCGACGAGGGCGGTTGCCCCTTTGCCGAGCGCGTCGTCAACGAGCGCGGCCAGATCCCGGCGCCCTCCCTCGGTGGAGACCGGGCCGACCTCGGTGTCGGGGTCCATTGGATCGCCGACGCGCAGTGCTGCCATCCGGGAGACAAACAGCTCGCGGAACTCGTCGTACACGTCCGAGTGCACGATGAATCGCTTGGCGGCGATGCAGGACTGACCGTTATTGCCGGTGCGCGAGGTGACGGCGAGCGCCACTGCCGCGGGAACATCCGCGCTCGGCATGACGATGAATGGATCAGACCCGCCGAGCTCCAGAACCGCTTTCTTGATGCTGCCGCCCGCGATGGAGGCGACTGATCGACCCGCGGGCTCCGAGCCGGTCAGCGTCACTGCCACCACCCGTCGGTCTTCGATGACCGTTTTGACCTCTGCGGAGCCGATCAGCAGCGTGGAGAACGCACCCTCCGGGAATCCGCCGCGGGTGAACAGGGTGTCGAGGTACAGGGCAGTCTGCGGAACGTTCGACGCGTGCTTCAGCAAGCCGATGTTCCCCGCCATCAGGGCCGGCGCTGCGAAGCGGATGACCTGCCAGAGTGGGTAGTTCCAGGGCATGACGGCGAGCACGATCCCGAGCGGCTGGTAGATGGCTCGTGCGGAGCTCGCGCCGACAGAAGAGGGATCGTCAAGCACCTCGTCGGCGAGAAAGCCTTCGGCATTCGCGGCGTAGAAGCGCATGTTTTTTGCGCATTTGAGCGCCTCAGCCCGCGCGGAGGCCAGGGTCTTGCCCATCTCGATGGTGAGGATGCGGGCGATCATCTCCACCTCGGACTCGAGCAACTCCGCGGTGGCGATCATCCACTCCGCCCGCTGGGCGAAGGTGGTCGCGTGCAACGTCTCGAACGCACGACTTGCCGTCACGAGCCGAGTCTCGACCTCCTCCGGCGTGTGGGCCGTGAAGCTGCGCTCGGTGAGTCCGGTGGTGGGGTTGACAGTGGCGATCGCCATGAGATTGCTCCTGAAAGACGGGATGGCCCCTGGCCGATTTCCCGACATCCGCACGGATGCGCACTTCCGACCCTGGACATGTGCAGTTACAGTGAACACTACAGGGGTTCAGCGCGGCGCTCAATGCCACCCCGCCAGGCCCTGTGTATATTGGTCCCACCCCGATCAGGGGTTCGAGCAGCCTCATCAGAGCCCGTCACCCGGCCCCGTGCCGGTCGTCCTGCCCGAGCTGGACATTCGTGAAGGTATCCATGGAGAGTTTGGGTTCGCGCCTGAAGGACATCAGGCTCAAGGCGGGGCTCACCCTGCGCGAATTGGCCCGACAGGCCGAAGTGTCGCCGTCGTTCGTCTCGCAGATCGAGAATGGCAAGTCGCAACCCTCAGTGGCCACCCTCTACGTCTTCTCGCAGTTGCTCGACGTGTCGGTCGACGAGCTCTTCGAGGCGCGAGATCCCCATCCTCAGCCCGCCCGGTTCGTCGGACAGGAGGAAGGGTGGGAGCCCGGGGGACCGAAGAATCCCACCAGCGCGTGGCCACCGACCGCGTACTCCAACCGGGTTTCCGTGGTGCACCCGACCCATCGGCCGCATCTCAACATGGCTGAGGGAGTGGTCTGGGAGAGGCTGGCGGCGACCCCTGAACACGCCGCCAACTTCATGAAGATCACCTACGCGCCGGGGGCGACCTCGACCGCTGGCGGCGACCTCGTGAGCCATGTCGGGTGGGAGTACGGCTACGTGCTCGAGGGCGAGCTCGAGGTCACGATCGGAGAAGAGGTCTTCCACCTGCATTCGGGCGAATCACTCGGATTCGATTCGGCCATCCCCCATGTGCTCCGCAACCCGGGCGAGACGGAGTTCGTGGGCCTGTGGTTCGTGCACGGCACGTCCTGACGGCGAATCAGACCTCGCCGCTCACCTTCAGCCAGATGCCGCTGGCGGGCTCAACGCCGGAGTTGTGGAAGCGATGCGGTCGCGCGGGATCGAAGCTGAACGAGTCGCCGGCGCGGAGCTTGACCGTGGAGTCTTCCAGCTCGAGATCGAGTTCGCCGGCGACGAGGTAGGCGTTCTCGCTGCCCGGGTGAGTCATCAACGATCCGTCGGACGAGCTCGATGCGCCCGGCTCGTACGTCACGAGCACTGCTTCTGCGAGGCTGAGCGGGGCTGAAGCGACCAGTTCCCAGCGCACACCATTTCCGATCTCGAGGATCGGCCGCGCGCCGGATGCCCGGTGCTCGAGTCGTGCACCGGAGGCGAGCGCGTCCGCCTCCGCTCTGCCGGGTGCTCCCGTATCGGTAGCCGCTCCGGGGACGCGACTCACGGTGAGGGGGAGACCCATCACCTGGTCGAGGGAGATTCCGAAGAAGTTCACCAGGGCGTACAACGTGCTCACCGAGGGTTGCGTGTGGCCGAGCTCGATCTGGGAGATGAGGGCAGCCGAGACGCCGATCTCGGCGGCGACTCCACGCAGGCTCAACCCGCGGTCGGTACGGGCTGCCTTGAGGCGCAGGGCGAGATCGGAAGCCATCCGAATCCTCCAGTCTTGTAAAGCTTGACTTTACAACACGCGCGCACGACCATGGAGGAGATCGTTAACAGTCACTAAACACATGCGCGAATGCCCGAACCGAAAAGTCCCTCGCGGGACGGCTTCGGCATTCGCAGGCGCGACACTCTCGTCATCGGGGACGAGGAGAAAGAAGCTTCCCATGGATCTCGGCAACGGCCTCGGCCACCTCACCTACTCGACCCTGGTTCACGCGGGGGACACCTGGGATGAGATGAAAAACAGCCTCCACTCTTTCGTGCCCGCCGTGAAGGAGCGAGTCGCGCCCGACCAGCGTTTCGGTGTCTCGCTCCGCATCTCGGCGGCATCCGCCCGTACTCTCACCGAGCAACCGGCCGAGCGTGCAGAACTCACGCAGTTTCTCGACGACCACGACCTCTACGTCTACACGGTCAACGCGTTCCCGTACGGTCCGTTCAAGGGCGACCTCGTGATGGAGCGGGTCTACGAGCCCGATTGGGCCACGGATGACCGGGTCGCCTACACGAACTCGGTCGCCGACATCCTCGCGGAGATCGCGCCGACGGATATCAGCCCCAGCATCCAGACTGCCCCGCTCGCCTTCGCGCCGAACGTGGTCGACGACGACTACATCACCCACTTCACCACCAATCTGCTGCGGGTCGTCGCTCACCTCTCCGAGCTGGAGGCGAGCTCGGGCCGCCGGGTGAAGCTCGCGTTGGAACCCGAACCCGCCTGCTTCCTCGAGACCACCGCGGAAACCGTGGAGTACTTCACCACCCGGATCTACTCGACGGCCGGCATCTCCGAGCTCGCCCGGCTCACCGGACTGCCGATGTCAGAGGCGGAGGGAGCCATGCGCCGCTATCTCGGTGTCGTCTTCGACATCGGGCACCAGGCGGTCGGCTTCGAGGACATCCCGGCGTCGCTGCGCAGTCTCGTCGAGGCGGGCATCCCGATCTTCAAACTGCAGGAGGCGGCGGCGCTCTGGGTGAAGGACCTGACTCTCGACATCGTTCCCCAGTTGCGCGTCTTCACCGACACGATCTATCTGAGCCAGACCACGATGCGCCGCGGGGGAGAGGTGACGAAGTTCCTCACGCTGGGTGAAGCGCTCGATGCATTCGAGGCCGATCCCCGCCCCACCGAGATCCGCACTCACTTTCACGTGCCCGTGTTCCTCGAGGAACTCGGCCCGTTCGTCACGACCAGGTTCGCCGTGCAGGAGGCTCTGGCGATGCACCGCGAGACGCCGCTCTCCGATCACCTCGAGATCGAGACCTACACCTGGGACGTGCTTCCCGCCGATCTCAAGACCGGAGACATCACCGACTACGTCACGCGCGAGCTCGAGTTCGTGCGCGGCGAACTGCTGGACCCGCGTCCGTGAGGGCCGCGGTCTTCCATGCCGCCGGCGACATCCGTGTCGAGGATGTCGACCGCCCCGCCGGTCCGGCCGCCGGCCAGGTGCTCGTCGCACCCCTGTGGTGCGGCATCTGCGGCACCGACCTGCACGAGTATGCGCAGGGCCCGATCGTGATCCCGACCACGCCGCATCCTCTCACTGCGGCGTGCGGAGCCCAGATCCTCGGTCACGAGTTCTCGGCCACGGTGATCGAGACCGGTGCGGGGGTCACCAACGTCGTCGCCGGCCAGCGGGTGTCGATCATGCCGCTGCTCTCCTGCGGGGAGTGCTATTTCTGCCGTCGCGGTCTCAACCACCTCTGCCGCGTCATGGCGGCGGTCGGACTCAGCTACCAGTCCGGCGGCATCGCCGAACTGGCCATCGTGCCCGCTGCCAACGTCTTCGCGCTGCCCGACGGCGTCTCCGATCTGCAGGGCGCGGTTGTGGAGCCGGGAGCGGTGGCGGCCTACGGCGTCGACACGGCGGGCGTCCGTCCGGGCGACACGGTGCTCATCACCGGTGCCGGGCCGATCGGCGCCCTCGCGTCGCTGTACGCGGCATCCCTCGGGGCGAAGGTCTTCGTGTCGGAGATGAACCCGGTGCGCGCGGCTCTCGTGCGCGGCTTCGACATCGGCACGGTTCTCGACCCCGGCGCGATCGACGTGCCGGCCTACCTGCGTGATGCGACCGACGGCATCGGGGTGGATGCCGTGATCGAGTGCTCGGGAAACGAACGCGCGCTCCAGGCGGCCATCGCCTCGGTGCGGTCCGCCGGCCGCATCTCGCAGACGGGACTGCACACCAAGCCGGCGTCGATCGACCCGATGGTGCTCTCGGAGCACGACATCACACTCTCGGGCACCTGGTGCTTTCCGGTGACCGACTGGCCGCGCATCATCGACCTGATCGAGCGTGGCCGCTACCCGGTGGAGAAGATCGTCACCGCGCAGATCGCCATGGCAGACGTCGTCGAGCGCGGCTTCGAGACCCTGCTCTCACCCGTCGGCGACCAGGTGAAGGTGCTCGTGAGCGCCGCATCCCTCTAAAGTCTCGGAGAATCTCATGACCGACCAGAAGATCGCCGTGCTCGGCACCGGAGCCAATGGAGCGTCCATCGGCGCGGACCTCACGCGCGCCGGCCTCGACGTGACCCTCATCGAGCAGTGGCCTGCCCACGTCGAGGCGATGCGCAGGCACGGCATCCGGGTGCAGCTGCCGGAAGAGACCATCACGACCCCGGTGACCGTCATCAACCTGTGTGAGGTCGCGACTCTTCGCGAGAAGTTCGACGTGGTGCTTGTGCTCATGAAGGCCTATGACACCACCTGGGCAACCGAGCTGATCAAGCCATATGTCGCCTCGGACGGGCTCGTCGTGGGTGTACAGAACGGCATGACCGTCGACGACATCGCGCGCGTGGTGGGCGTCGAACGCACGCTCGGCGCCGTGATCGAGATCTCGTCGAACATGTTCGAACCCGGCATCGTCGAGCGGCAGAGTCCGCACGCGCGCTCCTGGTTCGCGGTCGGCGGCATCGACCCGTCCACGCGCGGCCGGGAACACGAGGCCGCCGACCTGCTTCGCCACTCCGGCACGGTCGAGGTCACCGACGACATCCGTTCGTCCAAGTGGATGAAGCTCGTCGTCAACGCCGCGGAGCTCGTGCCCTCGGCGATCCTCGGTCTGCCGCTCGCCGAGGCGGTGCGGGTGCCGGGAATGCGGGAGTACATGATCGAGGCCGGGCAGGAGGCAGTGCGCACGACCCTCGCCATCGGTAACCGCGTCGTGCCGATCTTCGGCATGTCCGCCGACGACGTGACGAGCCCGGAACAGTTCACGGAGGTGCTCCTGGATGCCGTGCTCAACGACTACACGCTGCCGTCGACCCGGACCACGGTGCTGCAGGACTGGATGAAGGGACGTCGAAGCGAGGTCGACCAGATCAACGGACTGGTCGTCGACGAGCAGCGCAGGATGGGTGGCCGGGCCCCGGCCAACCAGATCGCCGTGGAGCTTGCGCACCGCATCGAGAGTGGCGAGCTGGAGGCCAGTCCGGCGAACGCGGCATTGCTCACCGGCCACTAACCCTGTGCGAAGAGCTCCGGGTGCCGGCCGAGCTCGAGGCGCGTGCGACGGATGTGCCCGGCGAGAACGCGCTCGGCATCCGTGCTGTCGCCACGCCGGATCGCGCCGACCAGCAACTGGTGTTCATAGTGCACCGCCCGGTTGCCGTCGGGTCCGATCAGCAGGGTGAACGCCCGGCGATAGTGCTGGGTCGAGTTCCAGAGCCGGTGCACCGTGTCGCCGAGGATCGAGGTGGTTGCGCCGGTGTAGGAGAGCAGGTGGAACTCCCGGTCGAGATGAAGGAAGGTCTCGACATCCGATCCGGCCTGCATCTCGTCGGCGAGCTGCTGCAGGCGGTCGAGAGTCTCGGTCGAGAGATGCGGCAGGCTGTACCGCAGCAGCAGCGGCTCGATGCGCTCCCTGATCTGGTAGACCTCCTCGCATTCGGCGAGGCTCAGGTGGGCGACCCACGCACCGGTGTTCGCGATGAGAGTGACAAGGCCGTCCGCCTCGAGAATGCGGAGCGCTTCCCGCACCGGGATGCGGCTCGCGCCGAACTCCTCGGCAATGTCCTCCTGCCGGATGCGCGCACCCGGCGCGTACTCGCCGCTCAGGATGGCGTCCCGCACCCGCGCCGCGATGCGGTTGCCGGCGGAGCCGTCGCGGCTGGCGGTGGGGATCATGGGCGCCTCAGGACGAAGGAGATCGGACTATTCGGACGGGTGCGCCGGATGCCACAGTTTAACCGCGGCATCCCGCTCATAGGCCTTCCCGTCCGGGTAGCTCACGAGTTCGAACTGCATTCCCCAGGGGCTGCGGAAATAGACCCAGCGCTGGCCGGTGCTCCAGCTCGATGATTGCGTCGGTTCGGCCATGATCTCGACTCCGTTGGAGCGCAGGTGGTCGAGAGCCAGGTCGAAGTCGTCGACATAGAACGCCAGGTGGTGGCCGCCGATGTCGCTGTTGCGGGGTTCGGGGGCTGCGCCATCCGCGGAGTCGTATTGGAAGATCTCGAAATTCGGGCCGTGGCCGCAGCGGAAGAAGCGCAGTTCGCGCATCACGGTGCGCGGGTGCACGCCGAGGTGGTCGAGCATCCAGTCGTCGTGCTCATGCGCGAAGGGTCCGAGCGAGTAGATGAGCTGGCAGCCGATGATGTCGACGAAGAAGCGTTCGGCCTCGTCGAGATCCGGCACAGTGAATCCGATGTGCTCGGTGCCTCTCAAGCCCGGGATACCTATGCCCATGACCGACTCCTTCGTCTCGTGTTGTATCCAAAATAGTACGCAATCCGGTCTTCCGCTCAGAAATGAGGGCAATTTCGTATCAATTGGATGCAATCGGCGCTATCGTGTGAAGGACATGGAGCCGATTCGCGTGAATCGGCGCGACCGATGGAGACTGTGCACATGGCGAAACAACGACGTTTGGATCCACAGGCTCCCTGGGTGCAGCTCACCACGAGTGCCCAGGACTGGAAGAACGCGGATCCGGCGCTCCTCGCGACGATGCTTGGCCAGCTCCACCTCATCCGTGCCTTCGAAGAAACGGTGCTCGAACTCGCCGGTGAGGGCCTCGTTCACGGACCCGCGCATTCGAGCATCGGCCAGGAGGGTGGCGCGGTCGGCTCGATCGTCGGCCTCGGCTCCGCGGACGCCATCAACGGTTCCCACCGGGGGCACCACCAGTTCCTGGCCAAGGCGGTCAACCACGTCTCCGGCGGCACACTCGACCTCGCCGCGCTCGTCACCGAAGACATCCAGACGGTGCTGCAGCGAACCCTCGCCGAGATCCTCGGTCTCGCCCAGGGCTACTGCCGCGGTCGAGGAGGATCGATGCACCTGCAGTGGTTCGAGGCCGGGGCGCTCGGAACCAACGCGATAGTCGGCGGCGGCGTTCCGCTGGCAGCGGGGAACGCGTGGGCGCAGAAGCACGCCGGCACCGCTGACGTCACGGTCTCCTATTTCGGCGACGGGGCCACCAATATCGGCTCGGTGCTCGAGACGATGAACCTCGCCTCTGCCTGGAAGCTGCCGATCTCCTTCTTCATCGAGAACAACCTCTACGCCGTCTCGACCACCGTGGAGGAGGCCACCGGCGAGCCGCGCCTCTCGGCCCGTGCGCTGGGCTTCGGCATCCCCTCCTGGCGCGTCGACGGCATGGATCCGCTTGCCGTCCACCTCGCCATGAAAGCCGCCGAGGAGATCATGCGTTCCGGAGGCGGTCCGACCGTGATCGAGGCGGAGGTCTACCGCTTCTTCCACCAGAACGGGCCGTACCCGGGGAGCGCATTCGGCTATCGCACCAAGGAGGAAGAGGCGGCTTGGCGCGCCCGAGATCCCCTCGACCGGGTGGCGCGCGAAATGATCGCGCTCGCACAGATCGACGAGCGCGGCGTCGCGTCGGTGCGCGAGCAGGCGCAGTCCGCCATGCGGGATGCGGTGGGGCAGCTGCTCGAGGCCGATCCGGAGACCGCCGGTAAGCGCCGCATTCGTCCGGAGCTCTGGCCCGACGTCGACTTCGTCAACGTGGGTGTGCGCGGTGACGCCAGCGAGCTCGCCGGACTGCGCACCCTCGAGCCGAGTACGGCCACTGCGGCGACTGAGAAGACCAAGTTCGTGGATGCCGTCGCCAGCGTCATGGATCGACGCATGGCCGAAGACGAGCGAATCATCGTGCTCGGAGAAGACGTGCATCGCCTCAACGGAGGCACCAACGGAGCCACCAAGGGTCTCGCCAAGAAGTTCGCCGACCGGGTGCTCGGCACCCCGATCAGCGAGAACGCCTTCGCGGGACTCGGCGGCGGGATGGCCCTCGACGGTCGCTATCGACCCGTCGTGGAATTCATGTACCCCGACTTCATGTGGGTCGCCGCCGACCAGGTGTTCAACCAGATCGGCAAGGCCCGCCACATGTTCGGCGGCGAGAACCCAGTGCCGCTCGTGCTGCGCACCAAGGTCGCCATGGGTTCCGGTTACGGTTCACAGCACCTCATGGACCCGGCCGGGATCTTCGCGACCAGTCCCGGCTGGCGTATCGTGGCGCCGTCGTGCCCTGCCGACTACATCGGCCTGATGAACACGGCGCTCGCCCTGCAGGATCCGGTGCTCGTGATCGAGCATGTCGACCTCTATGCCGACAGCGGCGAGGTTCCCGTCGGTGACCTCGACTACTGCATCCCGCTCGGCACGGCAGCAATTCGGCGCACCGGCAGCGACGTCACGGTGATCAGCTACCTCAATATGGTCAAGCACTCCCTCGAAGCGGTGGAGCAGACCGGGATGGACGCCGAGGTGATCGATCTGCGCTGGCTGGATCGGGCATCCCTCGACTGGGACACCATCGGTGAGAGTATCCGCAAGACGAACGCCGTGCTGATCGTCGAACAGGGCGCTCGCGGCACGTCCTACGGCGGATGGCTCTCCGACGAGATCCAGCGCCGATTCTTCGACTACCTCGACCAGCCGGTCGAACGGGTCACCGGCGGCGAGGCGAGCCCGAGCATCTCCCGAGTGCTCGAGCGCGCGGCGATCGCCCGAACGGAAGAGGTCGTCCTCGGCCTCGAGAAGATCAAGCGTGGACTGGGCGGTAGCCGCTGATGGCCACGATCGTGCGGATGCCCGAGGTGCTCGCCAACGCCACGGAAGCCGCGATCCAGGGCTGGCTCGTCTCCGAAGGCGACAGCATCGAGGTGGGTCAGCCGCTCGCCGAGATCGAGACCGAGAAGGCGATGGTGGAGTTTAATTCCGAGGTGGCGGGCGTGCTCGTCCGCCTTCTGGTCGGTGAGGGGGACTCCGTGGACGTCGGAGCCCCGATCGGCGTGATCGCCGCGCCGGGGGAAACGGATGTCGACGTCGCGGCCCTCCTCGCCGGCGAGAATTCTCCGACCGCCACACCGTCGTCCGACACCGCGCCGCCGGTACCGGATGACGGAGCCACCGCGCTCGAGAGTGAGGACTCGCATGCCGCGGCCGCCGGCGATTTGCCGTCTGCTCCGCCCAGCGCTGCCCCCGCGATCGACCTGCGCGCCCCGGCTTCGCCTGCGCCTGCTGCGGCCGCGCCCGCTTCGACTGTGCCCGCTTCGGCCGCGCCTACCTCACCTGCGCCCGCCGATTCCGATCCTCGGCGGTTTGCGAGCCCTCTCGTCCGTCGTCTCGCCCGGGAGCGCTCGCTCGACCTCGGGGCAGTCGTCGGGTCCGGGCCCAACGGACGGATCGTCCGTCGCGACCTCGATGGTCTCGTGGCGCCGGCAGTCACCGCGTCCGCGATCCCCGCGGTGTCGGCCGCCCGCCCGGTGGTGGTCGCTGCCCCGGCCTCATCGCCCGCAACCCCCGATTCGGCGTACGGATTCACGGACATCCCGCACACCGGGATGCGCCGGGCGATAGCGCGACGCCTGACCGAGAGCAAGTCGTCGGTTCCCCACTTCTACGTGACAGCGGACTGCCGGGTCGACCGCCTGCTCGCGCTTCGAGCTGAAATCAACGCCACTGCGCCACGCAAGATCTCGGTCAACGATTTCATCGTGAAGGCCGTCGCCGCGGCGCTCCTCGATGTTCCCGCGGCCAATGCCACCTGGGGAGAGGAATCGACGCGGCGATACGAGCACGTCGACCTCTCGGTGGCGGTCTCCACCGAGGGAGGTCTGCTCACTCCCGTGCTTCGGGGCGTGGACTCCCTCAGCCTGTCGGCGATCAGCGCAGCCATCGCAGACCTCGCAGAGAGGGCGCGAGCAGGCAAGCTGCGCCAGCAGGAGCTCGAGGGCGGCAGCTTTGCCGTCTCGAACCTCGGGATGTACGGTGTGGACGAGTTCTCGGCCATCCTGAACCCGCCACAGTCAGGCATCCTCGCGGTGGGAGCGGCCAAGCAACGAGCCGTGGTGGAGGATGGCCAGCTCGTGGTCGGCACCGTCATGACCGTGACACTCTCGGCGGATCACCGAGTGGTCGACGGCGCGGTCGCGGCCGAGTGGCTCTCCGCCTTCGTGCGGCACATCGAGAACCCGCTCTCGATGCTGATCTGACCGGCTAAACTATCGGTGGCTCCTCGCGTGGCGCCATCCAGGCCAACTCCCCCAGGACGGAAACGTAGCAAGGGTAACCGGGCTCTGGCGGGTGCGCGAGGAGTCACTTAAGTTAAGGGCACGGCCACCGCACACCTGCGGAGCCTAGGCTGGGCTCGTGACCCGCAGCATCTACATCACCTCCGTCGAAGGGCATGCCGGCAAGTCGACGGTCGCCCTCGGAATGCTCGACACCCTCAGCCATGAGACCGAGCGGGTCGGAGCGTTCCGCCCGGTCGCTCGCTCGAGCGACGAGCGCGACTACGTGCTCGAGATGCTCCTCTCCCACGATGGCGTCGACCTGGACTACGACGAGTGCGTCGGTGTGAGCTACGACGACGTGCACACCGATCCGGAGGCGGCCCTCAGCGAGATCGTCTCTCGCTTCAAGGCGGTAGAGCGCCAGTGTGACGCCGTCGTCATCCTCGGCTCCGATTACACGGATGTCGGCAGCCCCACCGAACTCGGATTCAATGCGCGCATCGCGGCCAACCTCGGGGCACCGGTGCTCCTCGTCCTCGGCGGACAGCAGTCTGATGCCGCGGGCAGTCGCAGCCCGGACGACCTGCGCCAGGTCTTCACCCTCGCCCGCCAAGAGCTGGACAGCGCCCACGCCCATGTGCTCGGCATCGTGGTCAACCGCGCCGACCCCGATCGTCTCGATCAGATCATCGCCGCGGTGGAGGAGGAGAGCGATCGGCTGCCTGTGTGGGCCATCCCGGAAGACCGCTTCCTCATCGCGCCGAGCATCGCCTCGCTCATGGAGGCCGTCGACGGCACCCTGATCAAGGGAGACCCCGCGCTCCTCGGCCGGGAATCGCTCGGAGTCGTCGTCGCCGCCATGTCGATGGAGAACGTGCTCACTCGCCTCATCGAAGGCGGTGTGGTCGTGGTGCCGGGGGACCGGTCCGACGTGCTGCTTGCGGTGCTCATGGCGAACGCCGCCGAGACCTTCCCGTCCGTCTCCGCGATCATCCTCAACGGCGGGTTCGAGCTGCTGCCCCAGATCGCCCTGCTTATCGACGGTCTCGACAACACCCTGCCGATCATCCGCAACTCGCTCGGAACGTATGACACCGCCTTGCGGATCACGCAGACCCGCGGGAGGCTCGCCCCGGAATCGCCTCGCAAGTACGACACCGCCCTTGCCCTCTTCGAGCAGCATGTCGACGCCGATGTGCTGCTGCGCCTGCTCGATGTGAGTCGTTCCGATGTGGTGACGCCGCTCATGTTCGAATACGACCTCCTCGACCGGGCCAGGTCCAATCCCCAGCACATCGTCTTGCCCGAGGGCAGTGACGACCGCATCCTGCGGGCCGCCTCCACACTGTTGCGCCGCGGGGTCGCCCGCCTCACGATCCTCGGTGACGAGTCGGAGATCCGGGCCCGCGCCACCGATCTGGGACTCGACATCGCGGATGCCGACATCCTCAGTCCTTTCGACCCGGAGTTGCGGGAGCAATTCGCCGAGGAATACACCCGGTTGCGCGCGCACAAGGGACTGCAGCTCGAGGAGGCTCGCGAGACCGTCACCGATGTCTCCTACTTCGGCACGATGATGGTGCACCTCGGGCTCGCCGATGGCATGGTCTCGGGGGCCGCGCACACCACTGCCCACACCATCCGGCCCGGTTTCGAGATCATCAAGACCAATCCCGGGGTCTCGGTCGTCTCGAGTGTGTTCCTGATGTGTCTCGAGGATCGCGTTCTCGTCTACGGCGACTGTGCGGTGAACCCGGATCCGAATTCCGACCAGCTCGCCGACATCGCGATCTCCTCCGCGACCACCGCCCAGCAGTTCCAGATCGAGCCGCGCATAGCGATGCTGTCGTACTCCACCGGAGCATCCGGCGCCGGGGCCGACGTCGACAAGGTGCGCACGGCAACGGAACTGGTGCGCTCGCGCAGGCCGGACCTGCTCGTGGAGGGGCCGATCCAGTACGACGCCGCAGTCGACATCGCCGTCGGCAAATCGAAGATGCCGGATTCGCAAGTGGCAGGCCGGGCGACGGTCTTCATCTTCCCCGACCTCAACACCGGCAACAACACCTATAAGGCGGTTCAGCGCAGCGCCGGTGCGGTGGCCATCGGCCCCGTGCTTCAGGGCCTTCGCAAACCCATCAACGACCTGTCCCGTGGTGCGCTCGTCCAGGACATCGTGAACACCGTGGCCATCACGGCGATCCAGGCTCAGACCCTCCAGCTGGTCGAGCAGTGAGCGCTGGCGAGCGCATCGAGACCCCCATCCGAACGGACACCGCGTGACCCAGATCTTCGTCGTCAATTCCGGCTCGTCTTCGATCAAATACCAGCTCATCGACGTCGAGACCGAGCACGTCGCCCTCAGCGGCCTCATCGAGCGGATCGGCGAGCCCGGTTCCGGAGTCGAGGACCATGAGGCCGGGATGCGGCAGGTGCTCGCGAGGCTGGGATCGGCGGATCAGATCGTCGCCGTCGGACACCGGGTGGTTCATGGCGGATCGATCTTCGACCGCGCGACGGTCGTGACCGCCGAGGTGGAGTCGCAGATCGACCAACTCTCCGCGCTCGCGCCGCTCCATAATCCGGCGAACCTGCAGGGCATCCGGGCGGCGCGAAAGGCGCTGCCGGAGGTGCCGCAGGTGGCCGTCTTCGACACCGCGTTCCACCAGACGCTGCCTCCCGCCGCCTACACGTACGCCATCGATGCCGAGCTCGCTGAGGAACATCAGGTGCGGCGCTACGGATTCCACGGCACATCCCACAAGTACGTCTCCGAGCAGGCGGCGCTCTTCCTCGACCGGCCACTCGGCGAACTCAAGACCATCGTGCTCCACCTCGGCAACGGGGCATCCGTCGCCGCAATCGACAGGGGGATCTCGGTCGAGACCAGCATGGGGATGACGCCGCTTGAGGGCCTGGTGATGGGCACGCGCTCCGGGGACATCGATGCCGCGGTACTGATCCACCTGCACCGTCACGCCGGCCTAGACTTCGACGACCTGGATACTCTCCTCAATCGCCGGAGCGGCCTCCTCGGCCTCACCGGCACCAGCGACATGCGCGACGTGCAGGATGCCGCGTCGAAGGGTGACGCGACTGCGGAAGCCGCGCTTGCGGTCTACCGTCACCGCGTTCGCCGGTACATCGGGGCGTACATCGCGCATCTCGGCGGCCTCGACGCCCTCGTGTTCACCGCCGGAGTCGGGGAGAACAACGTGCTGCTTCGGCGCCGGACTCTGGCCGGGCTCGAGTTTCTCGGAATCTCGATCGACCACGACCGCAACGAGCTCATCTGCAAGAAGCCGCGTTTCATCTCCCCTGACGGTTCCCCCGTCGCTGTGCTGGTGATCCCCACCAACGAGGAGCTCGAGATCGCACGCCAGGTCCAGGAACTGGTGGCACGGTAGCGCGACCCTTACCGATGAATCGATCGCCGACGCGGGTCATCGGTAGCGCTTTCGCGCGCCCGGCTACAGCTCGGCGAGGGCGTCAGCGAGGGGCGTCTGCCCAGAGATGGCTTCGAATTGCCTTCCGACTGCGGTGTCACCGATGAGCAGCGCCGCAAGGAGAGCGGCGACATCCGCTCGAGGGATGCTGCCGCGACCGACCGACTCGCCCAGGGTCACGACACCGGTGGGTTCCGAATCGGTGAGGCTGCCCGGGCGCACGATGGTCCAGTCGAGGTCGCGCTCGCGAACCGCGGCATCCGCCTCACTCTTCGCCCGGAGATAGACCTGGAATCCGTCATCGGAGGGGGCGTCGAAGGTGTCGGCGCCCATCGATGAAACGACGATCATCCGGCGCACCCCGGCTCGAACAGAGGCATCGGCGAGAAGGATCGCGCCGTCACGATCCAGGGTCAGCTTGCGATCGGGGCCGCTGTCCGGTCCTGCTCCGGCGGCGAAGACGGTGGCATCTGCGCCCGTGAGCGCACCAGCCAGTTCGTCGATGGTCGAATGTTCGAGGTCGAGCAGCAGTGGAGTGGCGCCGACGGCGCGAAGATCGTCAGCCTGTTCCGGATTCCGGATGATTCCGACCGGTTCGTGCCCGGCCTCGGCGAGTTTGCGGGCGAGGAGCAGGGCGATCTTTCCGTGCCCTCCGGCAATGACTATGCGCATGCCTCCACCGTACGCCTCTGCATAATTCCTGCAATCCGTGCGATCGGGCCGGGATGTCCCCGAGATATCGGGACCGGGATCCCGGCCGGCGAATTCTGCAGGAGTTGTGCGGGGGAGCCGGAGCAGGCTGCAGGAGTTGTGCGGGGGAGCCGGAGCAGTCCGCAGGAGTTGTGCGGGGGAGCCGGAGCAGTCAGCAGGCGGATGGGGTGGGCGGCGACCTCGGAGCGGCCAGCGGCCGATGGCGAACACCGGGGGCCGGGTCGGTGGCTGCCGGTAGTCTTGGCTGGTGGTCACCGCCCTGTATCGCCGTTATCGGCCAGAGACTTTCGCCGAGCTGATCGGGCAGTCGCAGGTGACCGATCCGCTGCGCACGGCGCTGCGAAACGACCGGGTCAACCACGCCTATCTATTCAGCGGACCGCGCGGCTGCGGCAAGACGACATCCGCCCGCATCCTTGCCCGGTGCCTCAACTGCGTCGAGGGCCCCACCGATACTCCGTGCGGCGTCTGCCCGAGCTGCATCGAGCTGAGCCGCGACGGCGGCGGGTCGATGGATGTCGTGGAGATCGATGCCGCAAGCCACAACGGTGTCGACGACGCACGCGACCTGCGGGAGCGCGCAGTGTTCGCGCCGGCCCGGGATCGCTACAAGATCTTCATCCTCGACGAAGCGCACATGGTGACGCCCCAGGGCTTCAACGCGCTGCTGAAGATCGTCGAAGAGCCGCCGGAGCACGTCAAGTTCATCTTCGCGACGACGGAGCCCGAGAAGGTGATCGGCACCATCCGGTCGCGAACCCACCACTACCCGTTCCGTCTCGTTCCTCCCGCGCAGATGCTCGAGTATGTGCAGTCGCTCTGCGCGAGCGAGAAGGTGGACGTCGAAGCCGGCGTGCTGCCACTCGTCGTTCGGGCGGGTGGCGGTTCGGTGCGCGACACGCTTTCGCTTCTCGATCAGCTCATCGCCGGTTCCGAGGGTTCATCCGTGCAGTACGAGCGCGCTGTGGCGCTGCTCGGCTACACCCATGGCGCTCTGCTCGGTGAGGTCGTCGATGCTCTCGGAGCCCGGGATGCCTCGGCCGCCTTCGCCGCGATCGACCGCGTGATCCAGACCGGCCAAGACCCGCGTCGGTTCGTCGAAGACCTCCTCGAACGACTGCGCGACCTCATCATCGTGAGCGCCACCGGCGAGGGGGCAGCGGCCGTCCTGCGCGGAGTGCAGCCCGACGAGCTCGACCGCATGGCGCAGCAGGCCTCGAGGTTCGGAACAGCCGAGCTCTCTCGGGCCGCGGATGTCGCGAACTCGGCTCTCACCGAGATGACCGGTGCGACCTCCCCCCGTCTTCACCTCGAGCTCATGATCGCGCGCGTGCTCGTGCCAGCGAGCGACGAGACCAACCGCGGAGCCCTCGCGAGGGTCGAGCGCCTGGAACGACGCATCGGTATGGACAGTCCAGACGGTCGAGCAGCGATCGCCAGCGAGCGTATCGAGACCGCCGCACCGCCCGCCGGTCCAGTAGCGAGCGCTAGCGAGCGTATCGAGACCCCCGCCGTTCAGCCGACGGGGCTCGATGCAGGCGCCGAGCGTTCTACTAGACCCGCGGTGCCCTCCGCCGGTCTGGATACGGGCGCTGAGCGCCCTGCTCAACCCGCGGAACCGTCCGCCAGCGAGCGCATCGAGGCCTCTGCGCCTCCGGTCGGCCCTGTCTACGGCTTCGGCGCCGCCGCACAGACTGCCGAGCCGGTCATGGAACCCCCGATCGTCCCGAGCGTCGTCACCTTCCAGCAGGTGAAGGACAGCTGGCCCGAGATCCTCGAGCGCGTGGAAAAAGCCAAGCGGACCGCCTGGATGGTCGTCTACACCGCTACTCCGCTCGCGCTGCGTGACGGCAACATCCTCGATCTGTCCTTCGCCAGCCAGACCGATGTCGACGCTCTCAAGCAGCGCACCACCCCCGGCGAGGGAATCTCGGACTACCTCAAGCAGGCTGTCTACGACGTGCTAGGGTTCCGTCCGTTGCTGACCGCCCGCGCGGAGACCCCCCGCACGGAGCCGGCTCGCGCGGAGGCGCCGCCCGCGCCCCATGCAGCGCGACCCCCCGTCGCCGATGGCCCGACCACCTCGCAGGAGCCCCCCGAGCAGACCGAGCCCGACATCGAACCACCGGCTCCCTCCGGTGCCACCTGGGAGACTGCGGTCATCACCGACTCGGAGCCGGAGACCAAGCCCAAACCCGTGCCCGAGAAGAAGCGGATGCCCGAGCCCGTGATCGCGCCGCCCGAGCCGGCCGAGCCCGCGGCTCCGAAACGCCCCGCACCGGTCGCAATGGCCGACGGCAAGCAGCGTTATGGGGAATCCGTGGTGCGGGAGATCCTCGGTGCGAGCTTCATCGAAGAACAGACCGTGGCCCCCCGGGTCGCCCCGAGAGAGCAGTAGGCGTGTACGACGGAATCGTCCAGGAACTGATCGACGAACTCGGGCGCCTGCCCGGTATCGGGCCGAAATCGGCACAGCGCATCGCTTTCCACATTTTGCAGACCGAGACCTTCGACGTCACCCACCTCGCGGAGGTGCTGATGACGGTGAAGGAGAAGGTGCGCTTCTGCGACATCTGTGGCAACGTCACGGAGCAGGAGCTCTGCAACATCTGTCGCGATCCGCGTCGTTCTCCCGCCACGATCTGTGTGGTCGAAGAGGCGAAGGATGTCGTTGCGATCGAGCGCACCCGCGAGTTCAAGGGGCTCTATCACGTGCTCGGCGGCGCCATCAGTCCCATCGACGGCATCGGACCGGACGACCTGCGCATCCGCCAGTTGATGCAGCGCCTCGCCGACGGCGTGGTCACCGAGGTGATCATCGCCACCGATCCCAATCTGGAGGGGGAGGCGACGGCGACCTATCTCTCTCGCATGCTGATGCATCTCGATCTTCGCGTCACGCGGCTCGCCTCCGGACTCCCCGTGGGCGGCGACCTCGAATACGCCGACGAGGTCACCCTCGGGCGCGCGTTCGAAGGCCGAAGGCTCGTCGAGAACTAGCCTCCGCGCCGCCGAGCGCAACAGAACAGGGTCTCCGCGTCACAGAGCAGCCGCGCCCACGCCCAGCATTTAGGATGGGGAGTCGGCCAGCAGTCGGCATCCCGATCCCCAGGAGTACCAGTGAGCTTGATCGTGCAGAAGTACGGCGGCTCGTCGCTCGCCGATGCGGAGAGCGTCAAGCGAGTGGCGAAGCGCATCGTCGAGACCCGCAAGGCGGGCAACGAGGTGGTCGTCGTGGTCTCGGCCATGGGAGACACCACCGATGAACTCCTCGACCTGGCCAACGAGGTCACGCCACTCGCCACCGGACGCGAACTCGACATGCTTCTCACGGCGGGGGAGCGCATCTCGATGGCTCTTCTCGCCATGGCGATCAAGAGCATGGGTCAGGAGGCGCGCTCCTACACAGGAAGCCAGGCCGGGCTCAGCACCGATGCCAAACACGGCAGCGCCCGGATCGTGGATGTCGCCCCCACCCGCGTGCGCGCCGCTCTCGATGCCGGGGCCATCGCCATCGTCGCCGGATTCCAGGGCTTCAACCGCGGGACCGGGGACATCACCACTTTGGGTCGTGGAGGATCCGACACGACCGCAGTGGCTCTCGCTGCCGCTCTCGATGCGGACGTGTGCGAGATCTACACGGATGTCGACGGTATCTTCACCGCGGACCCCCGAGTCGTGCCGGCCGCGCGCAAGATCGATCGCATCACCAGCGAGGAGATGCTCGAACTCGCGGCTGCCGGGGCGAAGGTCCTCTATATTCGCGCAGTGGAATATGCCAGACGGCACGGGGTTACGCTTCATGTGCGGTCATCGTTCAACAACAACGAGGGCACGCTCGTGGTCAATCCGAAAGAAGGCGAAAACGTGGAAGAGCCCATCATCTCCGGGGTGGCAGCCGACCTGAGCGAAGCGAAGATCACGGTAGTCGGCGTGCCGGATGTGCCCGGAAAAGCCGCCCAGATCTTCACGATCGTCGCCGCCACCGAGGCCAACATCGACATGATCGTGCAGAACGTCTCCACCGCCGCGACCGGGCTCGCCGACATCTCCTTCACCCTTCCCAAGTCCGACGGAGCCCGTGTTCTCAAGGCGCTTGAAGACAGCAGGGGCGAGACCGGGTTCCACTCCCTCCAGTACGACGACCAGATCGGCAAGCTCGCTCTCGTCGGAGCCGGCATGCGCACCAACGCCGGTGTCTCCGCCAAGCTGTTCACCGCCCTGTTCGACGCCGGAATCAACATCGAGATGATCTCCACCAGCGAGATCCGCATCAGCGTCGTCACGCGTGCCGACACCATCAACGAGGCCGTGCGGGTCGTGCACAACGCCTTCGGCCTCGACGCCGACGAGGTCGCGAAGGTTCACGGGGGTACGGGACGATGACTGTCGGAGTGAACATCGCGGTAGTCGGAGCCACCGGTCAGGTCGGCGCGGTGGTGCGTCGGCTCCTGGAGGAGCGGGACTTCCCCGTGGCGGGCATCCGATTCTTCGCGTCGGCGCGTTCCGCCGGCAGCACCCTGCCCTGGAAGGGCGAGGACATCGTCGTGGAAGACGCGTCGACCGCCGATCCCTCCGGCATCGACATCGCTATCTTCTCCGCGGGAGCCACGACGTCTAAGGCGCAGGCCCCCCGCTTCGCCGCAGCCGGTGTGACGGTCATCGACAACTCGTCCGGATTCCGGATGGATCCCGACGTGCCGCTCGTCGTGAGCGAGGTCAACCCTCACGCGATCTCCGAGGCGCGCAAGGGCATCATCGCCAACCCGAACTGCACGACCATGGCGGCCATGCCCATCCTCAAGGTGCTGGATGCCGAGGCGGGCCTCCAGAGACTGATCGTGAGCACCTACCAAGCGGTGTCCGGAGCCGGTCTGGTCGGCGGAGAAGAACTCTACGAGCAGGCGAAGGCGGCGATCGAACAGGATCCGCGCAGTCTCGTGCACGACGGCTCGTCCATCGACTTTCCCTCAGCCGCCACCTTCCCGAAGACGATCGCCTTCGACGTGATCCCCTTCGCCGGAAACCTGGTGGACGACGGTCTCTTCGAGACCGACGAGGAGAAGAAGCTGCGCAACGAGAGCCGCAAGATCCTCGAGCTGCCGGATCTGCTGGTCAGCGGCACCTGTGTGCGCGTGCCGGTCTTCACCGGCCACTCGCTCTCGATCAACGCGGAGTTCGCGAACCCCCTCACGGTGGAGCGCGCGAAACAGCTGCTGGCGGATGCCCCGGGCGTCGAGCTCAGCGACATCCCGACCCCGCTCGCCGCAGCCGGCACCGATCCCTCGTACGTCGGCCGCATCCGCCAAGATGAGGGAGTGCCGCACAACCGTGGCCTCGCGCTGTTCATCAGCAACGACAACCTGCGCAAGGGTGCGGCTCTCAACGCCGTGCAGATCGCGGAACTCGTCGCAGCCCAGCTTCCCGTCTCGCAGTAACCCCGACGGCGGTACCAAGCCGCGGACGGGACCGCGCCGAACCACCGGTATGAGTCGGATCACCCTCCTGATCGCAGCGTCGTGCGCTGCGGTCCTGGTCATTGCGGCATTCGTTGCGATCTCGATCGGCTCCGGGCAGCGCGGAGCCGACCGGCCGGAGTCCACCGGAACGGGCACTCGAGTGTCGTTCTACGGCGATTCGTACACTCTCGGTACGGGCGCGAGCGACCCCGGCAAGCGCTGGTCGACGGTGATCTCGAAGGCGCGCAACTGGAAGGAGTTCAACCCGAGCGTGAATGGGCTCGGCTTCGTCAACAACCGCTCGAGCGCGATCGACGAGCCCGGCGAGGTGATCGCGTCGAAGCCCGAGATCGTCTTCATCACCATGGGGCTCAACGACAACTTCACCTACGACATCGCCGCCGATCGCATCAAGGCCCAGATCACCACGGATTTCCAGCGCCTCGAGGCCGCGCTGCCCCAGGCGCGATTCATCGTCGTGGAGCCGTTCTGGTATACGGATGCCCGGCCGGCGTCACTCGCGGTGATCTCGGGTTGGGTGGAGGACGCGGCAGCGGCCATCCACGCGGACTACATCCCGGGGGCCTCGCACTGGATCGAGCACCACCCGGAATGGATGGCCAGCGACGGCCTGCACCCCAACGACACCGGTTACGCACAGATGGCACAGCGCATGGAGTCGGAGTTGCGCCGGCTCGGCCTCTGACCCGGCGCCAGAGCGGAGCACGATTCTCCCCGGGTCGTGGGGGAAGATGGCACTAGCCATCATTCGAAGGAGAACAGCATGTCTATCGTCGTCATCGCCACCATCACCCCGCAGGACGGCAAATTGCCCGAGCTGACCGCCGCCTTCGAAGAGGCGACCCCGCTCGTGCAACAGGAACCGGGGTGCGAACAGTACGCGCTCTACTCGGATGGCTCGGTCATAGTGACCATCGAGCGCTGGGCGAGCCCTGAGGCACTCGAGGCCCACCTTGCCGCGCCGGCCGTGACGGCGCTGCTCGCTCGAGCCGGCTCGCTCCTCGCCGCCGCACCGGAGATCCGCACCATCGAAGCGCTCGGTTTCGGCGACGCCGTCAAGGGCGACTGAGGCGCAGCTGGAGCGTCGACCTCACGAGGGCGATTTTAAGAATCCACGGCTTTAACACCCCCGCGCGGCCGCTCAGGGAGAGCGGGCAGATTCGCCGCCGTAAACTGGATGCGTGACTCTACCAGGCAGACCAGTCGACGTCGCGCTGATTGGCGGCGGCATCATGAGCGCCACCCTCGGCGCCTTCATCAAGCAGCTCCAGCCCGACTGGAGCATCCAGATCTTCGAGAGACTCGGCGATGTCGCTCTCGAGAGCTCCAACCCGTGGAACAACGCGGGCACCGGTCACTCCGCCCTGTGTGAGCTCAACTACACGCCCGAGAAGGCGGACGGCACCATCGAGATCGCCAGCGCCGTAAAGGTGAACGAGCAGTTTCAGGTGTCGCGCCAGTTCTGGTCCTACCTCGTCGGCAAGGACCTGCTTCCCGATCCGCAGGCCTTCATCAACCCCGTGCCGCACATGAGCTTCGTCTGGGGTGCCGAGAACGTCGACTATTTGCGTCGTCGGCAGGAGGCGCTCGCCGGGCATCCGCTGTTCGCGGGCATGGAGTTCAGCGACGACCCGGCCGTGATCCGTTCGTGGGCTCCCGCCATGATCCCGGGGCGCCGCAAGGACCAGCCCATCGCCGCCACCCGCATTGACGCGGGCACCGACGTCGACTTCGGCGCTCTCACCAACGGACTGATGGACTACCTCACGTCCAACGGCGCCGCGCTGCTCACCGAGCACAGCATCAAGAACATCACGCGCCAGAAGGACGGCCTGTGGCGTCTGCACGTCGTTCACGAGGTCGGGGGCACGCCCCAGGATGTGCGCGCCCGATTCGTCTTCGTTGGTGCGGGAGGTGGAGCGCTCAAGTTGCTCCAGAAGTCCGGGATCCCCGAGATCCGTGGCTTCGGCGGTTTCCCGGTGAGCGGGGAGTTCCTCCGCACCGACAATCCCGAGGTGGTGGCACGCCACCAGGCGAAGGTCTACGGCAAGCCGGCTCTCGGCGCGCCGCCGATGTCGATGCCGCACCTCGACACCCGGGTCGTCGACGGAGAGGCGAGTCTCATGTTCGGGCCCTACGCGGGGTTCAACACCAAGTTCCTCAAGAACGGCTCGTGGTTCGACCTCTTCGCCACGATCCGTCCGCATAACCTCATTCCCATGCTCGCGGCCGGTGCATCGAATCTCGGACTCGTGCGCTATCTGGTCGCCCAGCTCGCCGCCTCGAAGTCCGCGAAGTTCAAGGAACTGCAGGAGTTCATGCCCACTGCCGATCCGAAGGACTGGTACAGCATCACCGCCGGGCAGCGCGTGCAGGTGATCAAGAAGGACAAGCAGAAGGGTGGCGTGCTGCAGTTCGGCACCGAGGTGATCAGCTCTGCCGACGGATCCATCGCCGGTCTTCTCGGGGCATCGCCGGGCGCGTCCACGGCAGTCCCGATCATGCTTGACGTGCTCAAGCGTTGCTTCCCGGATCGAATCGAGGCGTGGACGCCGAAGCTCCGGGAGATGGTGCCGACCTATGGCACGCTGCTTTCGGATGATCCGAAGCTCGCGAAGAAGACCCTCGGATCGACTGAGAAGGTGCTCGAGATCGCCCAGTAGTACCTGCCGTTGACAGATATTCGAACATATGTCGGCCTTACGATTCCAGTGAGATAGAGACTGATTTCTGAGCTTGATGGAGCACGACAATCGCGGCGGCGACCTCCCCGTGCCACCTGCCGCGCATAGAGGTTGCGGAGGTAGAATCTGATGACCATGACGAAAGCGACCGCAGCGCACACGCAACTCACCGAGGCCGAGGTGGAGCACCGTCTCCAGACAGCCGAAGGTATTAGCGCCGTTGCTGGCCATTACCTCGACGACGCAGGACGTGACCTTGTACGTAGGTCTATTCGCGGCGATATCACGCCAGAGGAAGTCGCTGACCTGGCATACGCGCGCATCACAGCGGTCCGCGACTAGCAGTGGCTCGCAAGTTCACGTCCTGGGACGACTACGTCTATCCGGGGACTAAGGTGCTCCGAAACATCCGCAACATCCGGGACGGTTCAGAGCTCGAAGCGTTCGAGAGCGTCGTCACCGTCGTCCGGATTGACGAAGCGCTCGTGTCTCTATCGACGGAGACCTACGATTTCGACTTCATGAAGTCGGTGCACCGTTGGATCTTCCAGGACGTTTACGAGTGGGCGGGTGAAAGCCGCGTCGGCCCGCCATTCCCGAGTCTGATGGTCAAGGGTGGTCCCGACGTTTCGGCTGGGCCAGGAGTCGACCCCGGCGACACCGACACGGGCCACACATACGAATCTGATGTGGCCCTCGAATCCACAGCGGATCGCGCCTATCGATTGATCACCGACCACCAGAATCTGGTGGGTCTTGAATTTGATCCATTCTTGACTGACTTGGCTGAGGCATGGTCCGAGGTCAACTTCGTGCACGCATTCCGCGAGGGCAACACCCGTAGCCAGTTCGTGTTTTTCAAATTGTTGGCGGCGGATGCAGGCTACGAGCTCGACATGACCAAATTTGCTACGGGTGCGGAGCTGCGGGAAGAGTTCAATAAGGCGAGGTTTTTCGCCCTCAAGCACAACAGCAGCTGGATGAAGACCGTGCTATCAGAAGCGGTCCAGCCCCTGCCCCGGGACGACGGTACCCGGGCGCTTCAACTCCCCGACGAGCCACCTAGGCCCGGAAGCCAGCCGCGCTTGGGTGACCGAGGGATCCCCAAAAACCGCGGACGATTCACCGACCGACGCCGTGGCGAGTCGTCAACCAGTCTTTGAAGTTTTAGAGGCAGAGCTGCACAGCGCGTACTTCACCGAAGCCGATGTGTTGCCTCACGAGCGGAACGGACGGAACTCTTCCTCGCTCGGTCGGGACTGCCCCGAGTTCAGTTGACTCGGTGGGTTAGTGGTTTCACGCGGCGTTGAGGGCCATGTTTATTGTCTCAAACTCGATCGGGGTGAGTTTGCCGAGGCGGCGTTGCCGACGCTTGCGATGGTAGGTTCGCTCGATCCAGACCACGATCGCGAGGCGTAGCTCTTCCCTCGTGGCCCATCGTTGCCGGTCGAGGACGTTCTTTTGCAGGAGGGCGAAGAAGGACTCCATCGCGGCGTTGTCGCCGCATGCGCCGACGCGGCCCATCGACCCGGTGATGGCGTTGTTCTTCAACACCCGCACGAAGGCGTTGGAGCGGAATTGAGAGCCGCGGTCGGAGTGCAGAATCGTGCCGGCGATGTCGCGTTGCCCGATTGCGTTGCGGGCCGCAGCGACCGCCAGGGATGCTTTCATTCGGGAGTCGATGGAGTAGCCGACGATCTTGTTCGACCACACGTCCTTGATCGCGCAGAGGTAGATTTTGCCTTCGTCGGTGCGATGCTCGGTGATGTCCGTCAACCACAGCTGGTTAGGGCGTGTCGCGGTGAAGTTCCGCTGGACATGGTCGTCATGCACGGGCGGGCCGGCTTTGCCCCTCAGGCCGCGTTTCTTCGCGAACACGGACCAGAGCCGCTGCTGGGAGCAGAGCCGCCAAACCCGGTTCTCGCCCGCCTTCAGGCCAGCCTGGTTGAGTTCGTCGCTGATGAACCGGTAGCCGAACGCGGGGTCGTCCCGGTGGGCGTCCCACGCCGCGTTGGTCAGGTGAGCGTCGTCCCAATCACGTTGCGAGACGGGGTTTCGGAGCCACTGATAGAAGGCTTGTTTGGAGAAGCGCAATACCCGGCAGGTCACCGTGACGGGGACTCCGTCGACGGCCAGTTCGCGGACCAGCGGGTACATCATTTTGGGTTGACATCCCGGGAGAGGTAGGCGACGGCGCGGCGCATTACCTCGGCTTCCTGCTCCAGCAGCCGGATCCGTTTCCGCGCCTCCCGCAGCTCAGCCGACTCCTTCTCCGTCACGCCAGGCTTCACCCCCTCTTCGACGTCGGCTTTCTTCAGCCAGTACGCCAGACACGACTCCGAAATTCCGAAGTCCTTCGCGATCTGGTTCAGCGGGGCTTCGTGCTTGCGAGCGACCGCGACAACATCGCGGCGGAACTCGGGCGGGTAGGGCTTGGGCATGGTGACATCCTTCCAGCGGAGACGAATCTCCACAGGTCAAGAGTCAACCAAACCGGGGGCAGTCCCGTCATGTAGAACCCTTCTTTCGTATCTGCGCTTCGCGGATGGCGATCTGCGCCGAGACACCCCAGAGGCTATTGAACTGCTGGGTTCCGGCCCTATCGAACTGCGGGTCGTAGGCCTCCCGGTAGCTCCGCTTGGGTCTACCGTTATGTGCTTCGAGGTAGCCGCGGATGTCCGTTGAGTAGCCTCCGACTCGGTCGACCTTCTGATACGACAGGCGCATCAGTTCCAGGAGGTTGTTGAGCCTGCCCCGGTTGCGGAACGAGTAGACACGACTTTCCAGGGCGCTGCGAAAATCGCGGAGTGGTTGCTCGACCGCGCTGTTGGAGTACACGGGTGGGATGTTTTCACGAGTGAAGGTTTGCACCCTCAGCTTGATTGCGTTCAGGTCCAGCCAATTGTTGGAGTTCAGCAGTTCCGGCCGGCCCCGCACCTCGGTCTCGAAAGCATCCCAGCGTTCACGCGATCTCAGCGCGCCATGAAAGAGCTGGCGCGCGGGATCCTCGCGGTCCAGTTTGTCGCTGTTCATCCGGCTGGTGCCCCGGGCGCTGAGGTGGTATTCACAGTGATGGACGAGGTTCACCGCGGCCCACTGGCCCCAGTGCTTCTCGATGCCGCCGCTGATGGCTTTGTCCTGGTCGCAGACGATCGACTCGGGCTTGCCGGGTAAGGATCCGAGAAACTCCGCCCAGCTCGCGGCGTCGCCGGACGGTGTGGCTTCCAGCTTCCAGAGCCGCCCGTTCTTGCCGTCCTTGTCGTACCCGTACGCGGCGAGGATCGAGTAGAGCATGAGATTGCTCTTTGGCGTGGTTGAGTGGTCGGTCCACCGGAAGGAGATCGAGTCCAGGACCAGAACAGCAGGCCACTCGGTCGGCCTCCACCGCTGAGAGACGACGGGCACGAAGTCGGCCATCCACTCTGCGACCGTCTGGCCATTGATCACCTCGCGGTACTTCGCGGTCTTGCCGTAATTGGCCTGCGCGCGAACTCGTTTGGCGGCATCCGTGTAGGTGGATCCGCGGCCAAGGTCGACGAGCGCGCTGGCGATCTCTTTCACCAGGTACTCGAACTCAGCCGGCGCCTGCGGGCCCTGATGCGCGTGGAGGTGGTTCTCGCACTCCTCGCAGGTGCCGTCGACCGTGCGTGTCCTGCTCAACGGACCGAGGAAACGGTGGTGTACTCCCTCTGGAGAGATGCAGCGCCAACGCTGCTTCTCCCGGCCGCCCATGCGCTGAATGCCATCGCGGACGATACGAGTACCTGTATGCCCACGCGAGCAGGGCATGACGTCGACGCTCACATTGAGTCCGGCCTACTCATGGGATCACCCTATGGCTATCTCACTGGAATCGTAAGGCTGACATATGTTCGAATGGTGCGATGCGATGGAGTGGTCAAGAACTGGCGGTGGAAGCCCCCACCGCCTTGCCCGGACTGGTGAGACTCTCCAACCTGGTGCGCAGTGTGCAGACTCCGGAATTCGCCGGCATCACCTTTCACGAGGTGCTCTCCAAGAGCGCCCTCAATCGGGTTCCCGGGGAGACGAAGGCATTGCCCTTCGGGTGGACGATCAACCCCTACCGCGGATGCAGCCACGCCTGCACCTACTGCTTCGCCCGCCGCACGCACGAGTATCTCGATCTCGACTCCGGTAAGGATTTCGACAGCGAGATCATCGTCAAGGTGAACGTCGCCGAGGTGCTGGCGAAGGAGCTGGCCAAGCCGGCCTGGCTGCGGCATCCGGTCGCCCTCGGCACCAACACGGATCCATACCAGCGTGCAGAAGGGAGCTATCGCCTGATGCCCGGCATCATCTCGGCCCTCGTCCGGTCGGGCACGCCGTTCAGCATCCTCACCAAGGGCACGCTCCTTCGTCGAGACCTCGCCCTCCTGGCGGAGGCGAATGAGCGGGTGCCCGTCGATCTCGCGCTGTCGATCGCCATCTTCGACGACGACCTTCAGCAATCCGTCGAGCCGGGCACGCCGAGTACGGAAGCGCGACTCGCGACGGTGACCGCCGCCCGGCAACTCGGCCTGGACTGCTCGGTGTTCATGATGCCCATCCTGCCCTTCCTCACTGATTCCCGGCAGCAGCTGGATGAGGCACTCGGGCGTATCGCGGGCGCCGGTGCGAGTTCGGTGATGTTCACCGCGCTCCACCTGCGCCCGGGCGCCCGGGAGTGGTACCTCGCCTGGCTCGGCCGGGCTCACCCCGATCTCGTCCCGCGCTATCGGGAGCTCTACGGATCCGGCGCTTACGCGGCCGAGCAGTATCGACGACGACTCACCGATGTGATCTCCCCGCTCATTCGAGCCCACGGGCTGGAGCGAGGTCGGGTGGACCCGACTACCGGTGCCATCCGGTCGAGTGCCGCTCTGCGCACGATGGCCCTGCGCACGACCGCGCTGGGGCGGGCGGCGGGCGCCGTCCCGATGATCGACGCGCAGGGCGCCGACTGGCCGGCAGGGTCGCCCGCCGAGCAACCGATGCTCTTCTGAACCTGAGGACTATTTCCGGTTCCCGGCGACAGAAGGGGACATTTTCGTCACATCGAGCCGGTATTTGCAAGAATCATCCGCGCAACGGGGTACAAGTGCGGGGGAGGCGATGAGATACTGAACCACTGGCGGCCGACGGAGGGAATTGCATGTCCCTCGGATTGCCGTCCCATCTAGCAACGCGCACGGTGAGCCGATCGTTTGGCCGCTCGCTCAATGCGGTCGCCTATACCTGCCTGTTCGCCGCCCTCGTGAGCGTCGCGGCCTTCCAGTTCTCCCGCCCCTCGGCGGTGCTGTGGCCCGCGATGGTGGCGATCGTCCCGATGCTGGTGCTGCTCTATCTGAGTGCGCGCACCCGCGATACCCTCTATTCGGTCGCCTACCTCGTGGTGGGTGCCGCGTGCACCTACTGGTTCGTTCTCACCTTCTACTCCCAGAGTCCCCCGATCCTCGAAAGCGATGCGCTGTCGCTCGCCCTCCCCAAGATCGCGCTCGTGATGGTGGGCGGCTCCGCGCCCCATATCGTGCCGCGGCTGGCGTGGTGCACCGCGGGCTATCTCGCCGCAGAGCTCTCCGCGGGCGCCGCGATGGTTGTGGCGGGCCAGCGTTGGGAGTTCTTCCTCACGACCTTCCTTGCCTATGCGGTCACCGCGATCATCTTCATCGTCGGCAGCCTCAGCCGCCGCAGCTCGCGCCGGACCCAGCCGATGCTCCATCGGGCGGCCCGAGATGAGCAGCTTGCGGCCATGCGCCATCGCATCGAGGTCAAGGCCGCCTCGCTGCTCCATGACACCGTGCTGAGCCACCTTGCCGCAATCGCGGGCTCGGTCGGGGACAGCCTCGATCCGCACCTGCGCAACCTCGTGCAGCGGGATCTCGAGATCCTGGTGGGGGAGGAGTGGCTGACCGAGCCGGAGCCCGTTGTCGACCCGGCGCTCCGGCACCGATGGGAGCAGACCCCGCTCTTCGGCGCGATCGCCGAGTCGCGACTTCTCGGGCTCGACATCGAGTCCACCGGAGACTTCGACGCGATCTCCGAGCTCGATGCGGAGACCTCCGTCTCCCTCGGGCTTGCGGTGAAACAGTGCCTCGTCAACGTGCTTCGGCACTCGGGTCTCACCCGGGCGGAGGTAGCGGTCTTCGGTTCGGAGTCGGATGTCTCGGTGATGGTCATCGACGCCGGTCGAGGCTTCACCGAGGCGGAGACCGCACCCGACCGGCTCGGCATCAGGCACTCGGTGCGCCAGCGCATCGAAGAGGTGGGAGGGGCGGTGCAGATCTGGTCGACTCCCGGACGGGGCACGTCGATCATGATCCGCGTGCCGGCGCGATCCTCCGAAAGATCGTCCGAGGTGGATGCCTCGTGACCACCGTCGAACGTACCCGACAGCAGCTCGACCCGGCCGGTACCACCGGGGTCGGTCCGGTCGCGATCTTCCTCGCCGTCGGAGCGTTCCTCTACGCGGTCGTCATGACGATCGGGGGTCGGGCCGAAATCTCCCACCCGCTGTTCGCCGTCCTGGCCCTCGCCTTCCTCGCCATCGCCGGTGCGATCCTCATCGCGTGCTCGAGCCCCAACCGTGCCCCCCTCACCGCGGCCAGCCACGCCGCAGTGCACTCGACGGCAATGGCGGCCATCGTCTGCGAGGCGATCGGCCAAGCCGGATCGAACGCATACATCCGCGACGACTGGGGCCCGGCCACGCTGGGGATCCTGCTGGTGGCGCTCGGCCCGTATCGGCCCGCGCGGGAGATCGCGGGCGGCGGTCTGATCTCGGCGATCTCCATCGGGATCATCACCTACTTCGAGGTTCCGTCGCTTGTCACCCCCGGTCCGCCGCTGGCCTTCATCGTGCTGGCCGTCACGCCGATGCTCGCGCTCAGCCTCTCGGCGGCGATGTTCTCCAAGGGGGTCGTCGCCTCCATCGAGCGCTGGCAGCAACGGGCGCAGGCGGCATCCGTGAGTCTGGTTCGGGAGTTCCGGGACGGGATCGCCCGATCGGTGCAACAGGACCGTGTCACCATTCTGAATCGAGACGTGCTGCCGTTCTTCACCGAGGTGCTTGCCAGCGACACGATCACCGAGGTGCTTGCCAGCGACACGATCACCGATGCGGATAGGGAGCGCGCGCGCTCGATCGCCGACTCGATTCGCAGTGTGATGGTCGAAGAGGTCGACCGCTCCTGGCTGGAGTCGCTCATGGAGCTCACCGGGGTGGAGCGCACGAGTCGGCGCGGAGCCGCGGGAGTGGTGGTGGAAGATCCGAGTCGGGTCGCCGGGGCGATGAGCATCGGCCAGCGCACCGCGATTCGCGCTCTGCTCGTGGCCCTCACCAACATCCCCGGGTTCACCCGTGACCACTTGCGAATCGTGCTCTCTGACTACGGTGGGCGCGGTCACGGCGTCATCACCGCCCACCTGCCCCTCGGCGACTCTGTCCTGCGCTCTACCTTCGCCCCATTCCTGGCGGTATTGCGTGCTGTTTTCACTCAATTGGAGGTCGATTTCGTGCACCCCGAACTCACCCTGAGGTTCTCCTATGACCGCGATTAGCCCGGTCACCGGTCGCACCGGGCGCCGAGTGCGGCTTGCGATCCTCGACGACCACGAGGTTCTCCTCGACAGCCTGTCGAGCTGGATCAGTGCCAATGCTCCCGACTTCGACCTCGTGTTGAGCGCGGGCACCTGGCTTCAGCTCGTGCACAGCGAGAACTTCCCGACGGAACTGGTCTTCATCGACTTCCAGCTCAAAGAGTCGGTCTCCATCGAGGCGCGAGTGCGCACCTGCCGCGCAGCCGGGGCGAAGGTGATCGTGCTCTCGAGCCTCGACACGCGAGAGGCCCGCGAGCGGGCGCTGGATGCCGGGGCATCCGCCTTCCTTTCCAAGGCCATCCCGATGCGCGAGGTCATGGACAGCGCGCGGGAGGTGATGGGCGTGGAGACCGGGGAGAACCTGCAGAAGGACTGGCGTCCGCTGCCTGTCGGTGCGATGCACCAGTCCCGTCCCAAGTTGAGCCATGGCGAGGAGGAGGCATTTAAGCTCTATGTTGTCGGCTTCAGCACCACCGAGGTCGCCAGTCAGATGAACGTTCAGTACGAGACCGCCAAGACCTACCTGCGTCGGGTGCGGGAGAAATACGCCAAAGCAAACAGACCGGCGAGCAAGAAGGCGGATCTCATCCGCCGCGCAGCCGAGGACGGATACCTCCAGTAGTGGCAAAGCTCTATTTTCGCTATGGCGCGATGAACAGTGGCAAGAGCACCGCGATGCTCCAGGCCGCCTACAACTACGAGGAGCGCGGGCAGCAGGTGCTGTTGGCGAAGCCGTCGGTCGATACGCGCGGGGAGGGAGACATCGTCTCCCGCCTCGGCGTGACGCGTCCAGTGGACTTCGTGATCGCACCGGACGACGACGTGTACTCCCTGTTCGAGCGCGAGCGCGCCCGGGTGCTCGCGCAGACCGGGGTGAACGTGAGTTGTCTCCTCGTCGACGAGGCGCAGTTTCTGAGCGAGACGCAGGTGGATGACCTGTTGCGCATCGCGATCGTGGAGGCGGTGCCGGTGATGGCGTACGGCATCCGCACCGACTTCCAGACCGTCGCGTTTCCGGGGAGCCGGCGCTTGCTCGAGGTCGCGCACTCGCTCGAGGAGCTCAAGACGATCTGCCGGTGTGGTCGCAAGGCGATGTTCAATGCGCGCAAGATCGACGGCCGGTTCATCTTCGACGGGGACCAGGTGGCGATAGACGGGGCGCTCGAGGTGACCTACGAGTCGCTCTGCGGAGCCTGTTACCTCGACGAGAGCCACGGCCTGCTCGGCAGCGGTCGACGGCGTGTGCTCGTCGACCAGCCTGATACGGCCTACGGCTCCGCCCCGGACGCCGACTTCGAGTAGGCGCTGGCCTCTCGCGCAGGCGGCATGCTGGCGCGCCTGCGCGCTCGACTGCCTGCGTGCCTGCGCGCTCGACTGCCTGCGTGCCTGCGCGCTCGACTGCCTCCGTGCTCGAAATGCAGGAGTCCAAGCGACAGGTGTGGCGCATGGGCCTCACCCATAACATCCGTCACACCCCGTCCTGCATTTCGAACCAGGTTGACGGAAAGAGAGGCCCAAAGACCCCGACAGGGTCGCACACTGTTGTGCTATTCCGGCAATTGTGTGGGGCTGTCGTGACTCAAGATTGCGCCGGAACGCCTGGCCCCTCCGAAGCAGGGAGTGGATATTCCGGGCAAGGCCAAGAACCCGCTATCTAACTTCCGCTATTGGGAAGTCTGTGAGAGTCGCGATCGCCCGGCCGCTGTCACGGATGGAGACGAGTACCGCGGCGTTCCGAGACTCTTTCGAAGAGTGTTCCCTCAGTGACCCCGTGTGCATTCCCGGGCCACGGACCCTCTTCCGAACGCGCGACCCCCGGCCTGAGAACCTGCGAGAGTAGTTCGATGGTGACTGCACAGGACGTGGATGGAGGGCTGGACCTCGAGTCAGTTCGGGCTCTTTTTCCCGCCACGCGAAATCTGACCTACTTGGATCCCGCTGCGGTGGGCATCATGTCACGTTGGAGCGTGCACGCGATGGGGGAAATCGCACAATCGCACGCCGACAACGGGATCGTTGCCACAGCGGCGTGGGGCGAGATGATCGAGGGGGCGCGTCGGAGTCTTGCCGAAATGATTGGCGGGTCCGCGGAGCGCCTGGCCTTCACCCAGAACACCGCCACCGCCCTTGCGCTGGTGGTGAACGGCCTCACGTGGCGAGACGGCGACAACGTGGTCGTGCCTTCGGGGGAATTTCCGTCCAACTTCTATCCGTGGTTACAGCTTCGCAGCAAGGGTGTCCACATCCGGGAAGTGCCCATGGTCGAAGGCCACGGCGACCTCGTCGAGCTCGATCGGATGATCGATGACAGGACACGGGTTGTCGCGATCAGTGCAGTGCAGTACTCCTCGGGCTACCGCTACGATTTGGCGCAAATCGCTGCGCTGTGCAGGAAGCGCGACGCGCTGCTGGTCGTCGATGGAACCCAGGCCGTTGGCGCGCTCTGGGTTCACGCGGACAGGGACGGGGTCGACGTTCTCGCCGTCAGCGCTCACAAGTGGATGCTCGGTCCGCTCGGAGTGGGTTTCGCACATTTCTCTGAACGCGCGATGCATCGCATACAGCCCTCCGTGGTCGGCTGGTTGAGCGTCGCGGATCCCTACGCCTTCACGCACGAACCGGTCTTCGCGAGTGACGCCCGACGCTTCGAATCCGGCACCGAGGTAGTGGCCAATATTGCTGGACTTTCCGCAGCAGCTGACCTTGTCGCGGAGATCGGACGAGCCAAGGTCGAAGAAGTGGTTTTGGACCGCACAGCTGAATTGGCTGTCGCGCTCTCGGGCGTTGGATTGACTATCACCCGTGACAGCGACCGAGCACATTGGTCCGGCATTCTGATCGCCACCAGCGGTCAGGGCGACGCGATATTGCATCGCCGCCTCTTGGCGGCCGGGGTGCGCTGCTCATTGCGGAATGGGCTTCGATTCGCACCCCACTTCTATTCCGCAGCCGAAGACTTCGAGGTTGCGTGTGATGTACTTCGAGGCGGATCGAATTGATGTTAAAGCCAATTGCGGCAGGCAAGCGCGGCGCGCCAAGTGAAACAATGAAGGACCGGGATGGCCTTCAAACCATCCCGGTCCTTTATCGATCGAATTCCTAAAGGATTCCTAACGAATTCTAGAATTGCATTTTGTCGGGGTAACAGGATTTGAACCTGCGACCTCTTCGTCCCGAACGAAGCGCGCTACCAAACTGCGCCACACCCCGATGCCCAAGTATCGAGCCGATCCGCAAAACGGACCTTGTCAAGAATAGCTGATATCTCGGGCCGTGAGTGTCAACAGCGTCGCCTCGGGTCGGCAGGCGAAGCGAACCGGCGCGTAGATGGATGTTCCGAGCCCGGCCGACACGTTGAGATACGCGGTGCGGCGTGCGTGCGTCCAGAGGCTGAGGCCCTTCACCTGGTCCCGGGGGATGTCGCAGTTGGTCACCAGGGCGCCATAGCCGGGCACGCAGACCTGCCCGCCGTGGGTGTGGCCGGCGAAGATGAGCTCCGAACCGTAGTTGACGAGGGAGTTCAGTACGCGCTGGTATGGCGAGTGGGTGAGCCCGATGGTCACGGGATTCGGTCCGCCCGATTCATCCGCCCAGCCCACGTTTTCGCGCATCTCGTCCATCGCGCCCGGCAGCTTCGCGAGCTTGTCCCACCCGACGTGGGCGTCGTTCACCCCGAGGAATTCGAGTCGCGAACCCTTGATGCTCATCGCCCGGGCTGTGTTGTTGAGGTCGAGCCAGCCGAGTCCCTCGAGATAGGAGGTGAGCCTGCCGTTGTCCAGACGGGCTTGCGTGTGATCCGTCTTCGAGGGTGCGGTGAAATAGGTGAACGGGTTCTTGGCTACCGGCCCGAAATAGTCGTTGGAGCCGTGCACGAATACGCCCGGGATGCCGCGGAAGGGTTCGAGGGCATATTCCACGCCCTCGATCCCTCGTTCGTGACCGAGGTTGTCGCCGGTATCGACCACCAGGTCGGGCTCGTACACGGCGAGGCCGCGGATCCACTCCTGCTTCTCGCGCTGCCACGGGGCCATGTGGAGGTCTGCCAGGTGCAAAACGGTGAGGGGACGCGCCCCCGGCTGCAGCACCGGTAGGGTGTGCGTGCGCAGGGTGAACCGGTTGCGCTCGACCAGCGTGCCCCACGCGAGGCTACCGAGCCCGACCGCGGCGACCGCTAGGGCAGCCGAGGCCGCCCGTTCGGATGCCCTGCTCACTTGGGGCAGACCCCGCCCGGGTCACTTCCATCGGGCTTGCCATACACGGTGAGGGTGACCGGATCGGTCTTGGTGGCCGCCGATCCCGACGAGGGGTTCGAGGCCTGCACGATACAGACGCTGTCAGTCTGGCCGGGCAACGGATTGCCCTTCGCCCACTGGTAGCTGATCTTGCTCGGATCGAATCCCGCGCTCGCGATCGCCGCATCCGCTACCTGGCGGGTGAGCCCGGTCACGTTCGGCATCGTGGTGGAGAGGCTGCCATCGCTGGTGAAGACTGTGATGTTCGCACCGGAGGGCACCTTCGAGCCCGCGGCGGGATCCGTGCGGGTGATGCGACCGGCTGGCAGGCCTGAGGCCTCCGGGCCGCCATCCGTGTACTGGAACTTGAGGCTGGTGAGCAGCCTCTGGGCCTGGTCCGAGGTCTGGCCGGTGAGGCTCGGCACGATCGCCGACGAGCCACCGAGCATCGCAGCGGACGCCGCGGGGAACGACTTCTCTCCGCCGTACTTGGCGTCCGCCGGCTTCATGATGGCCTTGAAGATGTTGAAGCGCGCGTAGGAGGCGTAGTTCTGGCGCGTGATCGGGTTGGTGTTCCTTCGAAGGCTGGTGTGTCCCGAGATGTTGCCGGTCCAGACCGCGGTGCCGATCTTGGTCGTCGTTCCCATGATCCACACGTGGTCCGCCGTGTCGCTCGTACCGGTCTTTCCACCGATCGCCAGCCCGTCGCGAGGGTTACCGGGGGAGCTCGTTCCGCTCTGCATGCTTCCGGCCATCGCGTTGAGCGTGCCAGCAGCGACGTCGGCGGAGATGCCCTGGTTGCAGGTCTTGGCCTGCCCCGGCAGTGTCTTGCCCGCGGCATTCACCACACTGTCGATGATGATCGGCTCGCAGTGGTTTCCGTTCGCCCCGACGGCGGCGGCTGCGGCGGCGATGGTCAGCGGCGCCTGCTCGTTGGAGCCGAGGATGGTGTTCGGGTTGGTGTTCAGCGGGGTTCCGTCGGCGCGATGCGCACCGAGACTCGCGGCGGTGTCCCGGATCGAGCAGAGGTCCTGCCGCTGGGCCATTTGCATGAACGAGTTGTTGACCGATCCGATCAGGGCGGACTTGACGGTCATGTAGCTGCCGCTGCCGCTGTCGTTCTTGAGGAGGAAGGTACCTCCGTTGTCCAGCGGAACGCCTCCGCAGTTGAAGCTGGAGAACTTGTAGGTCTGCGGGCTGTGACCGTCGACGAGGTCGTTGAGGCCGTGTCCGGTCTGGAGCCAGTTGGCGAGATCGAACACCTTGTAGGTGGAACCGGTGGGGAAGCCCCGTGACCCGCCGTAGGGGAAATCGGTGCTGAAGTTCACCGCAGTGGTGGTCTGCGGATCTGCGCCCGGCGCGTCGTCGAAGAGCTTGTTCTGAGTCATCACCAGGATGCGACCGGTGCCACCCTCCACAGTGTCGGCCGCTGCGCCGAGCGGGAAGCGCGCTTCGGTCGGGGGAGCCTGCTGCGCGATGCTCGCGGAAGCGGCGTCCTGCAGGTCGAGGTCGATGGACGTATAGATCTTGTAGCCGCCCATGTCCCAGTTCGCCTGGCGTTCGGCGGCTGTGGCTCCGAGTGACTCGAGCACCGGAGCCGCCCCGGGGAACTTCTTGGCGTCGGCGGTGATTACCTTCGAGACGTAGTCGCAGGGCCACTTCGCGTTGGCCTCGATGGCGTTGCGGCATCCATTGAACTGGGGGGTGAGCTTGACGTACGACTCGATCGGGGTGGCGATCGCGTCGTCATGCTGCTTCTGGGCGATGTCCTTCTCCGCGAGCATGGCGTTGAGGATCTGGTCGCGGCGCAACTTATTGGCCGGATACCGCTTCGGGTCGAGCAGATTCTGAGCGGTGGGCTGCTGCACGATCGCGATCAGGCTCGCAGCCTGCGGAAGCGTCACGTCTTTCGCAGACACTCCGTAATAGAGCTGAGCCGCGGACTCCACACCATAGGTGTTCGAGCCCATTCCCACGATGTTGAGATACCCGAGCAGGATCTCCTTCTTCGTGTAGGCCTTGTCGAGGCCGATCGCGAGCTTCATCTCCTTGAGCTTGCGGTCGATGGAGTATCCGCTCGCTGCCGCGATCGCGGCGTCGCGCTCCTTGCCGGTCTTCGTCGTGAACGCTTCCTGCACGAGGATGTTCTTCACCAGCTGCATGTCGAGGGTAGAGCTTCCGCTCTGTTGGCCGCCCTGGGTGTTCGTGATCGCGGCGCGCGCGATCGACGGTACGTCCACTCCGCCGTGGTCGTAGAAGCGGCGGTCTTCACCGTCTACTGCGCCCTGTTTGAGGAACGGCGAGACGGCATCCCATCCAACTACCTGCCGGTTCTGCTTGTAGATCGTCGCGATCTTCTCCGGCTGTCCTCCGCGCATGGCGAAGATCTGGTTCTGTTGCGATGGCGCGCTGATCTTGATCGAGTCGGGAAGGTTCTCGAAGATGTCGATGGAGCCCTGGGCCGTCATGCTGGTGACGGCGATGGCAGGGGTGACCATCGCGGTGACCAGAACACCGGCGAGAACGCTGAAGCCGAGGAGGCCGAGCAGGCCTCCGAGCACGCCGGACGGCTTCAATTTTTGGGCAGACATAGAATCAGGGTAAGGGATGATCGCCCTGTCGAACCTGAAGGGATGCCGGGATGACCACGTGGGAATACGTCACCACTCCGCTTATCGTGCACAATACCGCCGCGATTCTGAACAACTGGGGTTCGGAGGGCTGGGAACTCGTGCAGGTGGTCACCGGGCCAGAAGGCGGCCTCGTCGCCTACCTGAAGCGTGCCAAGAACGAGGAGAACTGATGTCTGCGATCGACGACCGTCTCACCGAGCTGGGGTTGGAGCTTCCCGCCATCGCCGCTCCCGCCGGGGTCTACATTCCCGCTGTCGTCAGCGGCAATCTCGTGTTCACGTCGGGCCAGCTGCCTTTCACCGCGGGCGCGCTTCCCGCCACTGGCAAGGTCGGTGCGACCGTCACCGCCGAAGACGCGAAGACCTACGCCGCAACCTGTGTGCTGAACGCACTCGCTGCCGTGGAATCCGCGATCGGATCGCTGGACCGGGTCACCCGCGTCGTGAAGGTCGTCGGTTTCGTGTCGTCCGACCCGGCGTTCACTGGCCAGCCGGGCGTCATCAACGGGGCATCAGAACTGCTCGGAGAGATCTTCGGCGACCGGGGGGTGCACGCCCGGAGCGCGGTGGGCGTAGCGGTGTTGCCACTCGATTCGCCTGTCGAGGTGGAGTTGATCGTCGAGTTCGCTTGAGCCGGTCTCGATACGCGCCGTAGACGGCGCTACTCGGCCGGCGGGATTCGATGATCGAGTCGGCCGCCCAGCGGCCGGATCGAGATCACTTCATCCGGTCGCTGATGATCTGCATGACCGATGTGTCGGCGAGCGTTGTCGTATCGCCGATGTCCCGACCCTCCGCGACATCCTGCAGCAGCCGTCGCATGATCTTGCCTGAGCGTGTCTTCGGCAGTTCCGCGACGATGAAGATCTCGCGCGGGCGGGCGATCGCTCCGATCTGCTCGGCGACGTGGCCGCGGAGCAGCGCACTGGCGTCGTCCGCTCTGTAGGCCTCGGCGTGTTCGCCGCGCAAGATCACGAAGGCGACGACGGCCTGGCCGGTCGTCTCATCCGCGGCTCCGACGACCGCCGACTCCGCGACGATCGGATGCGACACGAGTGCCGACTCGATCTCCGCGGTCGAGAGCCGGTGGCCTGAGACGTTCATCACGTCGTCGACGCGTCCGAGCAGCCAGATGTCGCCGTCTTCGTCGAGACGCGCTCCGTCGCCGGCGAAATACAGCGGGCCACCCGGTGCATCCGCGAACTTCGACCAGTAGGTCTCGACGAAGCGATCCGGGTCACCCCAGATCCCGCGCAGCATCGAGGGCCACGGCTCGGTCACGACGAGAAGGCCGCCACCTCCGGCCGGCACCGGATGGCCCGCCTCGTCGAGCACATCGATCGAGATCCCCGGCAGCGCTACCTGCGCCGAACCCGGCTTCAGAATCGTGACGCCGGGCAGCGCGGAAACCATGATCGCGCCGGTCTCTGTCTGCCACCAGGTGTCGACGATCGGAGTCGTGCCTCCACCGATGACATCGCGGTACCAGACCCAGGCCTCCGGGTTGATCGGCTCTCCCACGCTGCCGAGCACGCGCAGCGAGCTGAGGTCGAAATCATCCGGAACCTGCCGTCCGAGCTTCATGAACGAGCGGATGGCGGTGGGTGCCGTGTAGAAGATGGTCACCCCGTATTTCTGGATGATCTCCCACCACCGCCCGCCGTGTGGCGCATCCGGGGTGCCCTCGTAGAGCACCTGGGTCGCACCGTTGGCGAGCGGTCCGTAGACGACGTAGCTGTGGCCGGTGATCCATCCCACGTCGGCGGTGCACCAGTAGACATCGGTCGCCGGGTTGAGGTCGAACACGTTCTTGTGGGTGAACGCCGCCTGCGTGAGATAGCCGCCACTCGTGTGCAGGATGCCCTTCGGCTTGCCCGTCGTGCCGGAGGTGTAGAGGATGAACAGCGGCGTCTCGGCGGGAAAACCCTCGGCCTCGTGTTCGGTCTCCGCCGCGGCCATCGCCTCGTGCCACCAGAGGTCGCGACCCTCGAACCAGTCGATCTCGTTCTCACCGCGCTTGACCACGAGCACGTTCTCGACAGTGTGGTCGCCCTCCTTGGCGAGGGCGGCATCCACCGCGGGTTTCAGGGCGCTGACCTTGCCCTTGCGCCATCCGCCGTCCGCGGTGATCACGAGCTTTGCACTCGCGTCATCGACGCGCGAGCGGATGCTGTCGGCACTGAAGCCTCCGAAGATCACCGAGTGCACCGCTCCGATGCGGGCCACGGCGAGCATCGCGATCACGGCCTCCGGGATCATCGGAAGGTAGACCGCGACACGGTCGCCTTTCTCGATGCCGAGGGAGGTGAGCAGGTTTGCCGCGCGCTTGACCTCCGCGGTGAGTTCGGCGTAGCTGAGGTCGCGGCTGTCGCCGGGTTCTCCCTCCCAGTGGAGGGCGATCCGGTCGCCGTTGCCGGCCAGCACATGCCGATCGAGGCAGTTGAACGCGACGTTCAACTCACCGTCTTCGAACCAGGTGGCGAAGGGGGCGTTCGACCAGTCGAGATCCTTGGTGAAGTCCTTGTTCCAGTGGAGCAACTCGCGGGACTGGGCGGCCCAGAAGGCGAGACGGTCGGCGAAGGCATCGTCGTACAGGGCTGCCGTTGCGACCGCGTCGGCTCGGAATTCCGGGCTCGGCGGGAAGCGTCGCTCTTCGTGCTGCAAGCTGTCAATGGAAGTGTTGGACATCGGTATCCCTCGCGAAGGCGGCGGGCGTCGATGCCCGAGCAGAGTAGTGATCCGATACTAGGCCGCTAGCGGGTTGCGCTCCGTTGCGCCCATTCTGGGAGTGTCCCCTGATCGCGGGGGTTTGTCTCTTGCGCCGGTGTTCTGCCGGAGTACACTGGGGTCGTTGAATGCAAATTCGATAAGCAACGCGCAGTGATTCCCCCCAATCCAGCGTTGCTGTGGCGGCGCCGGTTCCCCCCAACAGGCGCCGCCCCTCTTTTTTAATCGCCGTTCCTCCTTTCCTCCCCCGCACTCTCGGGCGCGAGTTCTCCCCGGTGGGGGAGCGAGGGCACCGGAGGCGCGAGGCGCGCTCTACCGTCGTGTCATGCCGACCGCTGCTCCGTTCGATCCGTCCACCTCGCTCGCCTCGGGCAAGGAGCGTTTCGTCGCACGCCGAGCGGGGGCGCAGCCCGCACCGGCAGTGCGACGGCGCACTCTCGCCGGATTCGAACTCGACGGGTTCGGACCGCTTTCTGACTTCGTCGCCGAGGCGGCGGTCACGGATGTCTTCGTGAACGGGCCGGCGGAAGTCTGGGTCGACCGCGGGCACGGCGCCGTGCGGCAAGAGCCCCTCGGATGGGACGAAGGCCTGCTGCGCGATCTCGCCGTGCGACTGATCGGGCTGGGCGGACGCCACATCGACGAAGCGACTCCTTGCGTCGATGTGCGCCTGCACGACGGCATCCGCATCCACGCGGTTCTTCCCCCGATCTCCCCGGCCGGCACACTCCTCTCTATTCGCCTTCCCCGAGTGGAGAGACTCGGGCTCACCGACCTCGACGCGGCCGGCTTCTTCTCGCGGATCGACCTCGAGACTGTGTCGCAGTTGGTGGCCCGGCGCGAAAACGTGCTCATCACCGGAGCGGGCGGCAGCGGCAAGACCACCCTGCTCGCGGCGTTGCTCTCGAGTGCACACGCTGGTGATCGGATCATCGCCATCGAGGATGTCGGAGAGCTGCGGGTGACCCACCCGCATTTCGTCTCACTCGAGGCCCGCCAAGCGAATCTGGAGGGTGCCGGGCACCTCGGACTCGATCGCCTGGTGCGGGAGGCTCTGCGGATGCGCCCCGACCGCCTCGTGCTCGGCGAGTGTCGCGGCGCGGAGATCCGGGAGCTGCTCGCCGCGCTCAACACCGGTCACGACGGGGGAGCGGGCACCCTGCACGCCAACTCGCTCGACGATGTTCCCGCGCGCATCGAAGCGCTCGGTGCGCTCGCCGGCATGACCGCGACGGCGATCGCGAGGCAGACGGTGAGTGCGATCGGCACCGTGTTGCACCTCGAGCGCGATCGCGACACCCGGCGACTGGCGCAGATCGGGCGATTCGCCCTCGATCGGCGAGATCGCCTCTGCATGGTGGAGTCTCGTGGTGAGGCGTGACCGCCGGGTCGATCTAGAGCCGCTCGCCGCCGTCGTGCAGAGGCTCGGAGTGCTGCTTGCCGCGGGAGTCGCTCCCGCATCGGGCTGGGCGTATGTCGCGGAAGCCGCCCACGGCTCCGCCGCCGCCGGAGCCCGAGCAGTCGCCGATGTCGCGGCCCGCGGTGGATCGGTGACCGAGGCGATCGTCTCCGTCGCTTCGGCACGCCGCGCGGATCGGGCGGCCTGGCGCGGTCTCGCCGCCGCCTGGCTCGTCGCAACAGAGGCGGGCGCCCCGCTGGCCCCGACCCTTTCCGAACTGTCCGCAACGCTCCGTTCACTCGCCCAGAACCAGCGGGATGTCGAGACGGCGCTTGCCGGTCCGGTAGCGACGGCCCGGATGGTGATGGTGCTGCCGGCCGTGGGAATCCTGTTCGGCCTCGCCCTCGGGTTCGACTCGCTCCATGTGCTCGTCGCCACGCCGCCCGGGCTCGTCTGCCTCGCACTCGGAATACTGCTGATGGGACTGGCCCAGCTGTGGAACCGGAAGCTTCTTCGCGGCGCCCGGCCGACCAACCTCACCCCGGGCCTCACGCTCGATCTCATGGCGATCGCGGTGTCGGGCGGCGCATCCCTGTCCCGAGCGCAGGGTGCGGTCGCCGGTGCCCGCGAGGCCTGCGGCATCGATCCCGACGACGGCGACGCGGCGATCGCGGAGGTGCTCGAACTCAGCCGACGGGCAGGCGTGCCGGCGGCGGCACTGTTGCGCGCGGAGGCTGTCGAGGCTCGCCGCTCCGCCCGGAGCGCCGGAGAGAGGGCGGCCGCGACGCTCGGGGTCACGCTCATGCTGCCGCTCGGCGTGTGCATCCTCCCTGCCTTCATGCTGCTCGGGGTGGCGCCACTGCTGATCGCCGTCCTCTCGTCCACAGTGACCGGATTGTGACGCCGGTGCACCGATGGGCGAGCGCCGACTCGGAGCAATCGCTTCCGGTTGCACGCTGAGGGGGCACGGCAGCCCGCCGGGCGCCTGACGAAAGGAATGATCGATGGGGAAGAGATTGCGTTCGAGGCTCCGTGAAGAAGACGGGGCGGCGACCGCCGAATACGCCATTGCCACTCTCGCCGCTGTCGGATTCGCGGGGCTGCTCGTCGCCATCCTGCGCAGCGACGAGGTGCGGGGCATGCTCACCGAGCTCGTGCATCGTGCGCTCACGTTCGCCGGGTGACCGGCCGGGCTGGCTAGGCCACGACGAGCGGGGCAGTGTGACCGCAGAGTTCGCCACTGTCCTCCCGGCTGCGCTGCTGGTGCTGGCTGCGTGCCTGACCGGGCTGCAGCTCTCCAGCCAGCACCTGCGGCTGCAGCAGGTGGCGGCGATGGCTGCACGCGGTGTCGCTCGTGGCGAGCCGGTCGGTGCCGCGAGCGGTCTCGTGCCCGGCGCGACCCTGCGGGTGGAGCACCGGGGAGAGCTGGCCTGCGTCACGGCATCCGCTCCCGGTTCGCGAGCCGTGGGGGTGATCGGTGCCGTCACTGTGAGCGCCGTGAGCTGCGCACTCGACGGGGGACGCTGATGCTGCGGGCGCCCGAGAGTGAGAGCGAGCGCGGGTCTGGATCGGTGCTCGCCGTCGCGATCGTGGCGGCGATGCTGATGCTCTTCTCGCTACTACTTCCGGTCGTCAGCGTGTTGTCGGTGCAGCAGCGCGCGGCCGGGGCGGCGGATGCTGCGGCGCTCGCCGCAGCGGATGTCGCGGTGGGCATCCGCTCGGGAAGCCCGTGTGAGGTGGCATCCACGGTCGCTCTCGCGAACTCGACCCGCCTGGACGGATGTGTCGTCGACGACGCCACCGCGACCGTGCGTGTCACGGCCTCCGTGCTCGGTTTCGAGGTGTCCGCCCGAGCCACTGCGGGGCGTCCGCCCGGCGGGACGGCGCAGCGGGTCGGGCTGACTGGGGGTGGTGGATGAAGCGGCCGTCAGGTTTCTGTGTGTATGGTGTGCGTGTCGGGACCACCACCGATATCTCCGATGCCCGGTGAAGAGCATCAGCGGGGCCGCCCTAGGCTGGGCGAGGTTTCGTTTCACCCGGAGACCCACAGAGGCGGCGGCAGTCGCAGTAGTCGAGGAGTCAAGTGCCTGGCACGAAGAAGCTGGTCATAGTCGAGTCGCCCGCAAAGGCGAAGACGATTGCCCAGTACCTGGGCGACGGATACGAGGTGCTGGCCTCGGTCGGTCACATCCGCGACCTGATCGAGCCGAAAAACCTGCCGCCGGAGCTCAAAAAGGGGTCTCTCGGCAAGTTCTCCATCGATGTCGAAAACGGCTTCCAGCCCTATTACGTCGTGTCGGACCAGAAGAAGAAGACGGTCGCCGAACTGAAGCGCGCGCTCAAGGGCGCCGACGAGCTCTACCTCGCAACTGATGAGGACCGCGAGGGTGAGGCCATCGCGTGGCACCTGCTCGACGAGCTCAAGCCCAAGGTGCCGGTCAAGCGCATGGTGTTCCACGAGATCACCAAAGAAGCGATCGAACGTGCCCGCGACAACACCCGTGACATCGACACCGCTCTCGTCGACGCGCAGGAGACCCGGCGCATCCTCGATCGTCTCTACGGCTACGAGATCTCGCCGGTGCTGTGGCGCAAAGTCGGCCCCGGGCTCTCCGCCGGTCGCGTGCAGTCCGCCGCCACCCGACTCGTCGTCGACCGGGAGCGCGAACGCCTCGCCTTCGTCGCGGCCGGCTACTGGGATCTCTCGGCGCTGCTCGCGGCATCCGATTCCTCCAGCCCGTTCGAATCCCGTCTCGCCCGCCTCGACGGGGTTCGCGTGGCCACCGGCCGCGACTTCGACGACAAGGGTCAGCTAAAAGCATCCACGAACGGCAAGGCGGATGCCGTGGCGCTCGATGAGCAGGCGGCCACCTCCCTCGCCGAAGCGTTGCGCGACCCCGCTGTGCCGGTGATCGTCTCGTCGGTCGACTCCAAGCCCTACACTCGGCGCCCGGCGGCGCCATTCAGCACCTCCACGCTGCAGCAGGAGGCCGCGCGCAAGCTGCGTTTCTCCGCTCGCCAGACGATGAGTGTTGCGCAGGGGCTGTACGAAAACGGGTACATCACCTACATGCGTACCGACTCGCTCAACCTGTCGCAGCAGGCGATGTCTGCCGCCCGCAGCCAGGCGGCATCCCTCTACGGCGCGGAGAGCGTCTCCGAGAAGCCGCGGACCTACGCCAGCAAGAGCAAGAACGCCCAGGAAGCGCACGAGGCAATCCGGCCGGCCGGGGACACCTTCCGCACTCCGTCCCAGCTCGAGGGAACCCTGCGGGGCAACGACTGGAAGCTGTACGACCTCATCTGGAAGCGCACAGTCGCGTCGCAGATGGCCGACGCCAAGGGCATGACCGCGTCCGTCGTCATCACCGCCGGTCCCGTGCAGGGCACGACGATGGCCGAGTTCGCGGCGAGTGGCACGGTCATCACCTTCCGCGGATTCCTTCAGGCCTACGAGGAGAGCCGGGACGAGGAGCGCAACGACGCCGCCGAGCCCGCCGAGGCGAAACTGCCTCCGCTCACGGTCGGCCAGAAACTGACCGTCGCGGATGTCGAGGCCAAGGGCCACGAGACCAGCGCGCCGCCCCGTTACACCGAGGCGAGCCTCGTGAAGACTCTCGAAGAGTTGGGGATCGGGCGCCCGTCCACTTATGCGTCGATCATCTCGACCATCATCGACCGCGGGTACGTCACCCCGCGCGGCACCGCCCTGGTGCCGAACTGGATCGCCTTCTCGGTCGTACGGCTGCTCGAGGAGTTCTTCTCCGACCTGGTGGAGTACCACTTCACCGCGGGCATGGAGGATGACCTCGACCGCATCGCCGACGGCAAGGAAGACCGGGTCGACTGGCTCAACAGTTTCTATTTCGGCAGCGAGAAGCACCGCGGCTTGCGCAGCGTCATCGACAACCTCGGTGAGATCGATGCGAAGAGCATCAACTCGATCAAGCTCGACGACGAGGTCACGCTGCGCATCGGCAAGTACGGTCCCTACCTCGAAGTCGTGGATGAGGATGCCGCCCCCGAGGCGACACCGCGCCGCGTGAACATCCCGCCGGAGCTCGCCCCGGACGAGCTCACCATTGTGAAGGCCCATGAGCTGATCGATGCGCCGGTCGTGGTGGATCGGGTGATCGGGGTCAACCCCGAGAACGGCAAGAACGTCGTCGCGAAGGACGGTCGTTTCGGTCCGTACATCACCGAGGTGGATCCCGAACCCGCCGCTGAGGCAGTCGAGACTCCGGCAGCCGAGCCGGTTGTCGATCCCGCCACCGGCGAGATCATCGAGCCGAAGAAGAAGCGGGCCGCGCCGAAGAAGGCAGCGGCGGTGAAGCCGCGCACCGCATCCATCTTCAAGTCCATGGATCTCGCGACCGTCGATATCGACACGGCGCTTCGCCTGCTCTCCCTGCCCCGCATCGTCGGCCAGGACCCCGAGAGCGGCGAGGAGATCACCGCCCAGAACGGCAAGTTCGGTCCGTACCTCAAGAAGGGCGCCGATACCAGGTCGCTCACCGAAGAGGACCAGATCTTCGAGATCGACCTCGCCGGGGCGATCGAGTTGTACGCCCAGCCGAAGTACGGCGCGCGCCGGGCATCCAGTGCGCTCAAGGAGTTCGATGCCGACCCCGAGAGCGGAAAGCCGATCCGTATCAAAGACGGGCGTTTCGGCGCCTACGTCACCGACGGCGTCACCAATGTGACGATTCCGCGCGGTGAGACGATCGAGGAGATCGACTTCGAACGCGCCGTGCAGATGCTCGCCGACAAGCGCGCGAAGGGCCCGACGGTCAAGAAGACCGCGGCCAAGAAGCCGGCGGCCAAGAAGCCGGCAGTCAAGAAGCCCGTCGCCAAGAAGCCCACCGTGAAGAAGGCCGTCGCGAAAAGCGCTGTCGCTGCGAAGCCGGCCGTGAAGAAGCCGGTAGCGAAGAGGCCGGTCGCGGCGAAACCGCCCGTGACCACAGAGTCCGCGCAGTAGGCGCGCGGGTGGATCGCGGCGGGAACGGCCTGTTCATCACCTTCGAGGGAGGGGACGGATCGGGCAAATCGACTCAGGCGAGCCTGCTCGCGGACTGGCTCATCGCAGCCGGTCATACGGTCGAGCGTTCCCGCGAACCGGGTGGCACGGAGCTCGGGCTCGAGCTGCGGGAGATCGTGCTCCATCGGCGAGGGCATATCGCCCCGCGCGCCGAGGCCCTGATCTATGCGGCAGATCGCGCCCACAACATCGCCACAAAGGTGCGCCCGGCCGTGGAGCGTGGCGAGATCGTGATCCAGGACCGCTACCTCGACTCCTCCGTGGCCTACCAGGGTGCCGGGCGCGTGCTCGATCCAACGGAGGTGCGGGATATCTCCCTCTGGGCGACCGAAGATTTCATGCCGAACCTGACGATTCTGCTCGATCTCGATGAGACGATCGGCCGGGAGCGACTAGATCAGGCACGCACTGCGTACGACCGCCTCGAGGCCGAGCATGGCGAGTTCCACGCGCGGGTGCGCGCCGGATTCCTCGCACTCGCGGCTGCCGATCCCGAGCGCTTCCTCGTGCTGCCGGCAACCGACTCGATCGAGTCGATCGCCGCCGCCATTCGCGATCGGGTCGCCGCACTTCTCGGCTGAGAGACCCAGCAGTTCGCAATCGGGGCCGTTCGCAACCGCGGCCGTTCGCAGCAGTTCGCAACCGCAGCAGTTCGCAGCAGGGGCCGTTCGCAAGTTGCTCTCGGCGATTCTTAGCGATTCCTTAACGGGCATGCTGCGAGCCTTGGCGTACCGAGAGGGAGGGCGCCGGATGGGCTTGCATCGCAGGGGAAGACGAATCGCCGTGACCATCACGACAGTCGTGGGCGTGACCAGCCTGGTGGCGACGACCGCCGGGTCCATCGTGCTGTGGCAAGACACACTCGTATCCCAGGCGAAGGCTCGCGCCGCCGCCGCGCTTGTGCCAGCGGTCGCACCCACGCCGTCCGCCGCGCCATCCAGCGCTCCGCCCGCGGCTCCACCGCCTCTTCCCGCGCCGACGATGAGCGCGACGCCCTCCGCACCCATCGCGCCCTCGAGCGACCCGGCCCCGGTGGCGCCTCCGGTCGTCGCCTCGGCTGCGCCGCGCCCGGCGCCGGTCGTCCAGCCGCCCGCGCCGGTCGCGCCGGTGCAGCCTGCGCCTGCACCCCCACCGCCTCCGCATTCGAAGTCGGGCGGGTCCTGAGAGTCCGCAGAGCCAGACCGCAGTCTTAGATGATTCTGGTATCGAGGATGGCACCGTCGGTAGCGGGTGCTCCAGCCAGCCCTTGGGTCGAATTCGGGGCATCCGGGATGTCTCCGGATGCTGTCAGCATCTACACCTGACTATCCAAGCAAGTGCAGAGAATCGGGTGGAACCGTGTGCGACAGAGTGATCGAAAGAGAGTGAGGGTGACATGAGTATTCGTGCAGAGGGCAAGAGGCTCGCGCTGCGTGTCACCACGAGTGTCGGAGTCGTCAGTCTCGCAGTCACCGGAGTCGCGTCGATCGCCCTCTGGCAGCAGACGGTGAGCCACAGTTCCCCCGGCGACACCAATGTGCAGGACGGCACGAATCAGGGCCCGGATGGCTCGAACCACGGTGACGATGATGGGGGATTCACGCGGCAGCAGCAGGTCGCACCCGTCACTCCGGGCCAGGGCGGCGGCTCCCACGCGCTGTCTTCCGGGTCGTGAGCTGATGACCGTGCGCCGCGATTGGCGCGACTGGAGTTGCGAAATCTCCGTCGTGGTGCCGGCATCCGCCGATATCGAGGTCGCAGAGAGCATCGTTCGGCAGGTCATGGACGATGTCTCCCGGGCGTGCAGTCGGTTCCGAGCCGATTCCGAGCTGTCAGTCGTCGCCTCGCAACTGCCCGACGGAGCCATAGTGAGCGAGCTGCTTGCGCGCCTCGTGCGCTCCGCCCTCGATGTTGCCGCGCTGACCGAGGGGGATGTCGACCCCACTCTCGGGAGCGCCCTCCGGGCCGTCGGCTACGACCGTGACCTGTCGGAGCTGCCGACTGCGCTGCCTGGCGAGCAGGTCGATCCGCGAGTGACCGTGGTGACACGGCGCACCCCGGGCTGGACGCGCGTGATGCTGGATCAGCGACAGCTCGCCGTGCCCGCCGACCTGGCGCTCGACCTCGGGGCGACCGCGAAGGCGATCGCTGTCGACCTGGCCGCAGAGAGCGTCGCGACCCGACTCGGCTGCTCCGTTCTGGTGAACATCGGCGGCGACCTCAAAACCTCTGGCCCTGCCCTTCCGGGAGGATGGCAGGTGCTCGTGCAGGACCTGGCCGGGGACCCCGCCCAGCAGGTTTCGGTCGGCGAGGGCGCGGCGATCGCGACCTCCAGCACCCAGAGGCGCACCTGGGCGCAGGGGGGATACCTGCGTCACCACATCCTCGACCCTCGATCCGGACTGCCGGTGGAACCGGTCTGGCGCAGCGTCTCGGTCGCAGCGCGCGACTGTCTCTTGGCGAATGCCTACAGCACCGCCTCGATAGTGCGCGGCCACGCCGCTGTCTCCTGGCTCGAGGGCTCGGGGGTGAGCGCGAGGCTGGTGGACCGCGCCGGGCGCGTCATCACCACCGGGTCCTGGCCGTCGCAACTCTCGCAGCCCCAGCTGGTGGGGGTGGAGGATGTCTGAGCTGCTGTGGGCCTTCGGGCGGGTCAGCGGTGTCGTCTCGATCCTCCTGTTCACCGCGTCCGTCGTGCTCGGGATCATCACGCGGTCGGGTCGGCCGCTTCCCGGCCTTCCGAGGTTCTCGATCTCGCTGGTCCATCGCAATGTCGCGCTGATCGCGAGCACCTTCCTCGTGCTGCACGTGGGCACGCTGTTGCTCGACACCTACGCGAGTCTCACGGTGGTCGACATCCTCGTTCCGTTCCGTGGAGTGTTCAAGCCGTTCTGGCAGGGTCTCGGCACCGTGGCCCTCGACCTGGTGATCGCCATCGTGGTCACGAGCCTTCTGCGCCGGCGGATCGGGGTGCGGATCGCCACATTCGTGCACTGGTTCACCTATGCGATGTGGCCGGTCGCGATGGCCCATGCCATCGGCAACGGCACCAATGGTACGAGCGGCTGGTTTCTCATCATCGCGGCCGCCTGCACTCTCGCGGTCGTCGTCGCCGTCATGTGGCGCACCTCGGTGCGGTTTCTCGAAACGTCGACGGCCCGGGCGCGGTCCCTCCGATGAGCGGCACGGCGGTAGCGGGGGCGATCCGCCCGCCCGGGGGGCTCAACCGGCTCTTCTCGGCCGGCCAGGATGCCGACTATCGCGCGCACCTCGCCGCTTTCGGCGCACTGGCGCCCTCCAGCCTCACACCGGAGCTGGTGGACGAGCTGGCGCGATCCGGGCTCTCGGGCCGGGGTGGGGCGGGATTCCCGGTCGCCCGCAAGGTCGGTGCGGTGAGCCGTCACAGCGACCGGCTCTGGGCTCGCAGCCCGGTCGTCATCGCGAATGGGGCGGAGGGCGAGCCACGGAGCATCAAGGACTCCACCCTGCTGCGGCACGCTCCACACCTGGTGATCGACGGGCTCCTCGCTGCCGGCGCCGCGGTGGGAGCATCGAAGCTCTACCTGTATGCGCCCGCCGGTTCGATCGACTATGCGCGGGCGGCGGCACGGGAACGCAAGGATGCCCGGTCTATCGTCTTCGTCGAGGCGAAGGACAGTTTCATCTCCGGCGAGGCGAGCGCGGTCGTCAACGCCATCGAGAACGGGATCGCCCTTCCGACCGATCGGATCGTGCGGCTCACCACGACGGGGCTGCGGCGGCTTCCCACGCTCGTGCACAATGTCGAGACCCTCGCGCAGGTGGGCCTCATCGCCAGATTCGGGGCGGCGTGGTTCCGGTCGCTCGGATCCGAGCGGGACCCCGGAACCCGGTTGGTGACGGTGTCGGGGTTCGTGCCGCAGGAGCGGGTGCTGGAGGTCGCGGGCCACACCTCGATCGCCGACATCCTCGAGTCCTGCGGTGTGCCCCTCGATGGTGTCGCGGCCGTGCTCGTCGGGGGATACCACGGGGCCTGGATCGCGCGGGACAACCTCACTGCGAACCTCTCGGCCGGCGGACTCGCACCTCACGGCGCCCGATCGGGGGCTGGGATCCTCTATGTGCTGGGACGGCACGAATGCCCGCTAGTCGCATCGGCGTCGATCGTGCACTACCTCGCGAGCGAATCGGCGAGGCAGTGCGGTCCGTGCCTCTTCGGCCTGCCCGAGATGGCGAGCCTGCTCGAACGCCTGGCAACGGGAGATCGCGAGCAGGGCCTTCGTCGCCAGCTCGAGGCCCTCACCCAATCGGTGATCGGGCGTGGGTCATGCCACCATCCCGACGGCACCGCCGGTCTCGTGCTGAGCACGCTGTCGGTGTTTGCTGCCGATGTGGATGCCCATCTCACCGGCAGGTGCCTGCGTACCGCGCAGCCGTCGAGGAGAAGCAATGGCTGAGCCGCCTCTCGGTCCCGTGCTCCACATCGACTGGACCCGGTGCGATGGCCGCGGCCTCTGCACCGAACTGCTTCCAGAGCTTCTCGCTCGTGACAAGTGGGGCTATCCGGTGGCGATCACCGGCGCGCCGACCGCGCGGTCCGACGTCGCGATCACACCTCGCCATCTGGATGCGGCGACGGATGCCGTCGCGCTGTGCCCCCTGTTGGCACTCACCATCGTTGGTTCCTCCCGCTAGCGCGGGCGGCTCCGGTCAGCCGCTCCACTTAGGCTTAGCCCCATGACCGTGTGGGACGAATTGACCGGCCAGTCGGAGGCGATCGCGATCTTCCGCGCTGCCGCCGCCGACTCGACGCTGGGCGATTCACCCATCGGCGATTCGGCGATGACCCACTCCTGGCTCATCACGGGTCCGCCCGGCTCCGGGCGATCGAACCTGGCGTACGCCTTCGCGACCGCGCTGCTCAGCCCGCCCGCGACCGGTGGAGTCGACGCCGGCGACGGCGCTGAGGCCACCCGCCGTCAGGTTGCGGCCCGCACTCATCCCGACCTCGCAGTTCTCAGCACCGAGGGCGTGATCATCAAGATGGATGACGTGCGCCGACTGGTCTCCAGCTCCAACTTCTCTCCCTCGGTGAGCCGTTATCGCGTGATCGTCATCGAAGACGCCGATCGCATGCAGGAGCGCACCTCCAATGTCTTGCTGAAGGCGCTCGAGGAGCCGCCGCCGAGAACCGTGTGGATCCTCTGCGCGCCGAGCGAGGCAGACCTGCTCCCGACCATCCGTTCCCGGGTACGCACCGTTCGGCTTCGGGTTCCGGATGTCGCGGAGGTGGCAGAGCTCATCGCCCAGCGCGACGACGTGGACATCGCCACGGCCACCCGGGCTGCGCGCGAGGCGCAGAGCCACATCGGCATGGCCCACCGCCTCGCCACCAATGAGGATGCCCGTCGCCGTCGCGAGCAGACCCTCGAGATCGCCCTCGGTATCCATACCGTGTCGGGGGCCGTGATTGCGGCGGCACAGCTCCTGGAGCTCGCCGGGCAAGACGCCAAGGCCATCACGGAGGAGCGCGATGCCGAGGAGCGTGAAAGTGCGCTGCGATCGCTCGGCATCGAGCCGGGCGGCACCATACCGCCGGCCCTCCGCGCCCAGCTGCGCACGCTGGAGGAGGACCAGAAGAGGCGCGCCACCCGCAGTCTTCGCGACGGCATCGACCGCATCATGGTCGATCTGCTCTCGCTGTACCGAGACATCCTGCTGCTGCAGCTAGGAGTCGACAGCGAGCCGATCAATCTGGCGATCCTCCCCCGGCTGACGACCGCGAGCGGCGCTTCGACGGCCGCCGAAACACTCGCCACGATGGATGCCATCGCCACCGCCCGCAAGCGCATCGAGGGAAACGTGGCTCCGGCCCTCGCCCTCGAAGCCATGCTGATCTCCACCGCTCGCTGAGGGATTCCGTGACAACCAGAACCACACGCACGCTGTTCATTGCGGCTGCACTCGCCGTGATCCTTCCGCTCAGCGGTTGCGTCGCGTCGTTCCTGCCGAAGTCGCCCGCAACGAAGTCGACGCCCACCAGCGAGAAGGTGGCGGCGGATCTCGAACCGTTCTACAGCCAGGTGCTGAGATGGAAGCCCTGCGAGGGCGGCGACTTCCAGTGTGCGACAGCCAAGGCGCCGATGGACTGGAAGAATCCGGCGACGAAGTCGATCGATCTCGCGCTCATCCGCAAGACCGCCACCGGCACGGCCCTCGGTTCGCTCCTGGTCAACCCGGGAGGTCCGGGCGGCTCAGGCTACGACTTCATCCGCGACAGCCTCGACTATGCGGTCGACGCCAAGCTGCGACAGAACTACGACATCGTGGGCTTCGATCCGCGCGGGGTGAACAAGTCCTCGGCGGTCAAGTGCTACCAAGACCCTGCCGAGATGGACAAGTTCCTCTTCGGAGTCTCGCCGAGTCCCTTCGGCTCCGATGCGTGGATCGCCGACCAGCGGGCCAGCAACACCGCGTTCGGTGCGGCCTGCCTCAAGTACACCGGTGACCTGCTCGGTTTCATCGATACCGACAGCGCCGCCCGCGATCTCGACCTGCTGCGCGCAACACTCGGCGACAAGAAGCTCAACTACCTCGGCTACTCCTATGGCACCCTGCTCGGCGCCACCTATGCCGAGCTCTACCCGAAGAAGACCGGCCACCTGGTGCTCGACGGCGCGCTCGATCCGGCGACCACCAGCTTCGAGGTGGGAGCGACGCAGGCGCAGGGGTTCGAGAGTGCGCTCCGGGCCTACATCAAAGACTGCCTCACCGGCAAGGACTGCCCGTTCAGCGGGTCCGTCGACAGTGCCATGACCGACATCCGCTCCCTGCTCGACAGCCTGAACGCCAGCCCGCTGCGCGCGGACGATGGCCGCGAACTCTCGAGCAGTGTGATGTTCAACGCGATCATCTTCCCGCTCTACAACAAGACGAACTGGCCGTACCTCTCGCAGTTGTTCAGTTCGGTGATGCAGGGCGATCCGACTGTGGCTTTCCGACTGGCCGACAGTTACTACGGCCGCACGGCCAAGGGCACCTACAAAGACAACTCCACCGAAGCCTTCATCGGCATCAACTGCCTCGACTACGCCGCCGAGTCCACCACCGATGCGAGCCTGAGAGCGGATGCCGCACGGCTGGCCGCCCTCGCCCCGACCCTTGGCCCGCAGCTGTCCTATGACACCTCCTGCGCGTCCTGGCCCTTCCAGCCCACCCGTCAGCGTGGTCCGATCGCGGCGGATGGTTCGGCGCCCATCCTCGTCGTCGGCACCACGAACGATCCGGCGACCCCCTACGTCTGGGCGAAAGCACTCGCGAAAGAGCTGCAGAATGGCCATCTCATCACCTACAAGGGCGAGGGCCACACGGCCTACAACAAGTCCAATTCCTGCGTGAACAACGCCGTCGACGATTTCTTCATCGGGGGAACCGTGCCGAAGAAGGATCCGCAGTGTTGAGGAAGTCCGTGACCCTTGCCGTCCTGGCGGTCGGGATGTTGTTTCTGGGTGGGTGCACGACCGCCCTCTTTCCGAGCGTCGAGCACAGCTCGATGCCCACCGGCGAGAAGGTGTCGGCGGCAGAAGCCCCCTACTATCACCAGGTGCTCGACTGGAAGAGCTGTGGGAAGAGCCAGCAGTGCGCCACCGCGACGGCACCGATGGACTGGGATCACCCCTCCAAGTCGACGGACATCTCGCTGGCCCTCACTCGGGCCTCCGCCACCGGCACCCGCCTCGGTTCGCTCTTCGTGAATCCGGGCGGCCCCGGGGCCTCGGGCTACGACCTCGTGCACGACGACCTCGACTATGCGGCATCCAAGACCTTGCAACAGAGCTATGACGTGATCGGATGGGACCCGCGAGGGGTCGGCCGTTCGACTCCCGTCACCTGTTACGACGACAAGAAGCTCGACCAGTTCATCTACGGGGTCGCAAAGAACCCGGTGAACAGCCCCGCCTGGGTCACGGAAGTGACCGACCAGGCCAAGGACTTCGGGGCATCCTGTCTCAAGAACACCGGCCCGGCACTGCAGTTCGTCGATACCCAGAGCACCGTGCACGACCTCGACATGCTGCGCGCGGCGGTGGGGGATACGAAGCTCAACTATCTCGGTTACTCCTACGGCAGCGACATCGGCATGTATTACATCGACCGTTTCGCGAAGAAGGTCGGTCATGTCGTGCTCGACGGTTCCACCGACTCGACACTCTCGATCTTCGACATCAGCCTCACCCAGTCCACCGGATTCGAGGAGGCACTCAAGGCCTACCTCGCCGACTGCCCATCGACGAAGAACTGTCCATTCCCCGGCTCGGTCGACGACAGCCTCGCCAAGATCTCGGCTCTGTACGACCGGCTCACCACCACGCCGATCGATGCGCCGGATGGGCGGGTCCTCGACCAGAACCTGCTCGACACGGCGATCAATTCGGCACTGTACGACAAGTCGTCGTGGCCATATCTCAGCGATATGTTCAGCGAGATCAGGAAGGGCACGACCGACACCGCGTTCCTCCTGGCCGACTCCTACAACGGCCGCAATCCCGACGGCAGCTACAAGGACAACTCGCTTGAGGCCTTCATCGCGATCGGATGCCTCGACTATCCGACCGAGACGGATCCGGCTGTGCTCGCGAGCGAGAGCGCCCAGCTCGTGCAGGCTGCTCCGACGCTGACGCGCCCTTCCGTGATCGGCGACGTGACCTGCGAGAACTGGCCGTTCCACAACCGCACGCCCCCGCCCGTGGTGACCGGAGCCGGTGCCGCGCCCGTGCTCATCCTCTCCTCCACGGGGGATCCCGCGACACCGTATCAGTGGGGTGTCGCGCTCTCGAAGCAGCTGCAGAGCGCGCATCTCGTGACCCGCACGGGCGAGGGGCACACGGCCTACAACCGCGGGATCCCCTGCATCGACAACACCGTCGACCGGTACTTCGTGTCGGGAACAGTCCCCGGGAAGGACCCACTGTGCAGGGGATGACCGGCCCGATCGGTTTGTGCATAATTGCAGAGAATGCAACAATGTGGGCATGACACTCGACCACGCCCATGCGGGATTGCGCGAGCGTAAACGCCTCGCTACGGCTCGGGCGATCGAGATGGCGGCGCTGGACCTGGTCGACGAAAAGGGCATCGACAAGGTGACGGTCGACGAGATCAGTCGCATCGCCGACATCTCGCCGCGCACCTTCTTCAACTACTTCGCATCCAAGGAGTCTGCTCTCGTCGGAGCGACCCCGGAGCTTCCCACGGCAGATGCTGTGGCTGCCTACGTGAACTCTTCGAGCGGCACCGTCTTCGACGGACTCGGGTCTCTCCTCTCGGCGGCCGTCGAGGGAAGGTCCACCGATTCGGAGCTGATGCTGAAGCGCCGCAGCCTGCTCAAGGACTACCCGCAGCTGTTCGCGATGCGGATGGCGGCGATGCGCGAATACGAGGACCGGTTGCGTGAGATCGTCGCCCTTCGCCTGGCGGCGGATGACCCGGCGCTCGCCGCGGATTCCGATCTGCTCCTCAGCAGATCCCGACTTATCACGAACGTGGCCTTCGGAACGATGAAGCACGCCTGGGTGTGCTGGGCCGACAACGAACGCGGGAGCACTCTCAGCGAGAGGCTCAAGGATTCGTTCGAGGAGCTGGGCCGTATCCTCGCGCCAGCACCCGCCGTCTGATCGGCTAAGCTTTCATGCGTTGCCCGCGAGAATTCGCGTGCACGCCGCCTTAGCTCAGTCGGTAGAGCATCTCACTCGTAATGAGAAGGTCGTCAGTTCGATTCTGACAGGCGGCTCCAGTAAACGCGGGGAAGTGCGGCCTCCAGCTCGTGCCTCCGTCGCGTTTGACAGCAACCGTGACAGCAACGTCGCCAGACTTTGCGATTTTCAGGTCATTCATTTGTAGTTCCTCCTTGTTTGTTCGAGGCCGTTGGTGGCTTGACTCCTTTTCGCATTCTTGCCTCGAGCCGAAACCGAGCCACGAAGGCGACGTGTCGCTGGATCGAGGTTCGGGCATCCTTGATTGAGACGCCGGTTAGAGTGAGCCCGCAGCTACACCGGGCAGTCGAGGTGGCCCGATCCTTCGGAGAGATGCGCACAGGTTCGTGCACGATCATCTCGTCGAGGTAGTTCATTTTGTCTCCGTTTCGCTCGGTACCAGCAGAGCGCTGACCGCCGACACCGCGCTGGCCGTCGCGTTCGGTGAGACGTGGGTGTAAAGGTCCGAGGTGATCGACATCGTCGAGTGACCGAGGATCTCCATGACCACTCGCATCGGCACGCCCTGGGCCAGCAGCAGCGATGCGCAGGTGTGCCGCAAATCGTGAAAGCGAATCTGCCGAAGCCCGGCTAATTCGATCGCACGATTGAAACTTCTCCGCAGATTGCTTGGCTCAATTACGGTGCCGATGGTGGTGGTGAACACGAGGTCAAGCTCCGTCCATCCTTCACGAATGATGCGCCTGTCTTCGTCTTGCACCCGGTGCCGCGCGATCAGGGCATCGACGCACAGCTGGGGGAGTGGTATCGATCGACGCGACCGCGCAGTTTTCGGCGGACCCATGACTAGCCCCTCTCCTCGACCAAGCCGCTGCACTGTTTGGCGAACATGGAGCTTGTGCTCGTCGAGGTCGACGTCCTGCCATCGTAGCCCGAGCAGTTCACCACGACGCATCCCCAATGCGAGAGCAAGCGTGAACAGACCAGCGAACGGATGTCCGTCGACGCTATCGAGGAAAGTCGTAGCCTCTTCGGCCGACCACGGCACGACATCGACCTTCTCGATCCGGGTTGGGCGTGTGAGCAAGGCGACATTGCGGTCGACGTACTGTTCGCGCATCGCCTCGGAAAGCATCGAACGCAGAACCGCATGAGCGAGCTGCACCGTGCTCGGAGAAGAGCTGAGCTCAAGCACCTCACCATGAAGCTTTCGAACGTGATCGGGGCGAAGACTGCGGAGCTTGTTGCGCCCCAGCAGCGGCACGATGTACTTGCGCATCACCCAGGCGTAATTCGCCCTCGTGGATGGCCGAAGAGCCGTCGGCGCGATCTCCTCCAGCCAGTGCGAGGCATACGTCTCAACGGTCCACGAGTCGACAGCGGCCGGGATACCCCGATCCGTCTTCGAATTCAGCTCGCCGAGTTGCTGAGACACCGCCTTCCTCGTCGCCCCATAAATCTGACGTCGACGACGACCTCCATCAAGCGTCAGCACGTAAGTCGCAGCGGTCCACCGCCCGTCCTTGCGCTGGTAAATCGACCCCTCGCCGTTCGCTCGCTTGCTCATTGCCCAACTCTCGACGAGCCGAGATTGTCGACATACTCCTGGACGTCGCTGACGAGCACTCGCCTGGACCGCCCAATCTTGAAACTGCGCAACAGGTGCTCGCCGATGAGGTTGTAGACGGTCGAGCGACCAATCCCCAACACCTCAGCGACTTCCTCCGGAGTCAAGAGCATCTTTTCCATTTCATTCACCTCACTCTGTCTTGTTGGATTGACTTGTGCGACGCTGCTCTTCCTGCCATTCACGAGCAGCGGCAGCAGCCTCAGAGGCGAGGAGTGCGTCTCCAGAATCGAGCCAGCCCATTCCGACGAACGACCACTCACCAATCACAAGAGTTGTCTCGTCCTCGAGGTCGTCCGACATCGAATCGGTCGCAGGTCCGGTTCCGTGCAAGCGCTGAACAGCGAGCCTTCTCTGCCAGTTGCGCCGAGCCGATCGGAGCTTGCCCAAGGTCGTCGAGTAGCGCCGTGACTTGGTCGCGAAGTGACCGCGAAAACCGAGCATTCCGACCCACTTGCCCAACAGCGAGTACTGGTCATCCTCGACCGAACCGCGACGGGCGAGCGAGGCTAGATCGTCAATAGTGCGCTTCAGATTGGCGATATGCGGGCGCTGCCCCGCCGATGCGGCGCCCGGATCAACATCCTCCGTTGCCTTCGTCGCATATTTGGCGATATAGGCAGCAACCGCCCGATCGGAGAGTTCGCCCTCGACATCGCCGCCGCCCCGAACGACCACTCGAGCATCACACTGCTTGCCGAAGCGCAGGAGGCGGGCAGGATCACCGGTGACGATGGGATCGGCGACGATCGAGACCGCGGACGCGCTTTCGATAGCAATCGCAGCGAGTCGTTCATCAGAGAGGTCCACCGCGGGCGGCGGGAAAGCATTTTCGTCGGTGGGATCGCCGTCCAGACGGATCAGCGCGTGAAAGTGGATCAGCCCGCGCTTTTGAAACTCCGCGACCTTAGCGAACTGAACTCGCACAAGTCGGCGCGTTGCGGTTTCGGAAAGTCCTAGCGCCTGTGCCAACCGTCGACGCAGAACGATCGTGAACCGTCGCCACAGTTCGGGGGAGTACCACTGCCAGGCGATCTGCCCCACGTAGTCGTAACACTCGTAGCACAACGGCTCACCCGCGATCCGCGAGTCAGGAGAGTGGACCGACATGCACCAGGTCGGCCGGCCGTGAGGGCAAAGTTTCTTATCGGATCGAGGTCGGCATCGAACTGTGCCACCGCGGCCAGGCTTCTTGATTGCGTGCACAGCGCCGAACGTCGGAGCCGTGAGAGTCACGAAGATCAACGGATGCGCGCCCACACCCTCGGGGATGTCTTTGCTCCCTCCGATAGCCCCAGCGACCACGAGGTGCCACATGTCGCCCTTATATTCGTGACTGCATGACGGACACCGCACCGCGCGACGATTGCCGCAGCGAACATACGTGATGCCGTCCGGCTCTGTGGCCGACTCGTAGGACGAGATGACTTCGCCGGAGTGAGCATCGACAACCCTCGAGGAACCGACAAGACGAACCGGGTTAGCGCAGTAGCCGGTGCCTGCAGCTTGCTTGAGCCATTGCTCGAAGTCGGGACGCCGCATCCGATTCGTGGCCGACTTGGCCGAGGTCTGCATGATCAGTTAAGGGAGTCGGTAGCGACGCATTCAGCCGCGGCAAGAACCCCGGTGATGCGCGCAACATCGAGGTCAAGCTTGCACGCGCGTTCCGGAGATCCTGCGGCCCTTTGCGCGGAATTCCACGCCTTCACCTGGTCATCAGTGCAGACCGCATCAGCTACCAGAACGTTCTTGGGCACGTACTCGTAGACGCGGATGTCATCCGAGTAAGCCTTCCCGGCGTCGACGCCAATAGAGAACTTCAAGTTGCAGAAGTTGTAGCTCGCCTGGCTATAACCCGTCTGATATGCCGAGTCTGCTAGTGCGGAGGATTGGCTTCCGATGAGGAATCCACCGACGCCAATCCCTGTAGCTACGGCAAGCGATCCGAGGGAAAGGCCTACTCGGAATGCGACTCTTTTCTTGTTCGAAGTGATGCTCACTGTTCTTCTCCTGTCTTCTGAGTACGACGGCTTCGCCGGGGGCGAGGACTCGTCTGTTCTTCCGAAATGTCCGGCGTAGGGATCGTGATATCCACGTGATGGGGAGCCTCGAACGCGTCAGCTACTTGGGCGATCAATTCGTCGTTGGCATGACCAGCCCGCACGCGAATCGGGTCGCCTCCGTTATCAGGCACGACATAGGCCACACCGGGAAGAGAGGACGGGATCTGGTGACACAGAGCGCCCTTCTCTCGCATCCCCTCGCCGAGCACCATCGACGTCTCAAGGGCGTCGCGAAGTCGAAGCCCAATGGTTTGGGTGAAAAGGCCTCGGGAAGGGAGCGTCTCTTTGCGCGGATCTTGAAGGCAGGCAAAGACTGTGAACCCGGGCGCACGGCCCTGCGAACAGAGCAAAGCAATCGCCACATTCGCCCGTTGTTGCAACTGCCTATCTGAGAGATACGCGGTGAGCGCAGCCAGTTCGTCAATGACGACGAGAACGTGCGGGCTGTTTGTTGTCGCAGCGTGTTGGCGACTCTTTCCCGCAAGCTCGCCGGCACGCCGCTTCATCTGCGAGACAACGTCCTCGAGAAGTTGTACAGCTTCGGCGGGATCGGTCGCGTAGCTCATGAGTAGCTTTCGGCCCATCGTCAGCTCCATCCCGCCCTTGAGATCGATACCGTGCACCTGAATCAGGTTCGAGTGGATCGCTGGTGCAAGCCCGATGAGCAGGCTCCAGATCATGGATGCCTTACCAGAGCCGGACGATCCCGCTACGAGCGTGTGCGGCCCGAGACGAATCGACCAAGGCTGACCTGATGCCTCGACGCCCATCGGGATGGCACGAAGGTCGGCGGACTTCGGCCATGCCGTCGAGAACGGGATGACGAGTGGATCGAGATACTGAACGACACACTCTGCACCGCCAGGTGCAACTGACACCGCCACGGAGAGCGCAGAGAGCGATTCGGCAAGTGCCGGAGCGGCAAGCGCCAGCGAGCGGCGTTCCATGCCCAAAGGCAGTGCGACTTTCAGAACGAGGGACGCACCGCGCCAACCGTAAGTTGTTACGGCTGGAACCTCGAGGCGGCCCGATGCGCCACGTACCGAAAGACCGAGGCGAAGCATCAGTTCCGGCCAGGCTTGAAGGGCGCCCCTCGCGTTCTCTCGCTCCCAACGCCTACGAGCAAGATCCGCCAGTGACAGACCCCGCCCGAATCGCCGCAACATCAGGACGGCAACAACCACAACGACCGATGCGAGGAGAGCCATGTGGACAAAGGCAAACTGATTGAACAGCAGCCCGAAGATAACGACCACAACGATGGCCACTTTGAACCGCCGCCAGGCGTCGCGGGCTTGCAGGCCAAGCCAGCGCAGCTCTCCTCGCAAATCCATGATGGTTATTCGCCCGCCTTGCCCTTGACGGCCGGACGGACGCCGGTCGACCACCACGACATACCCAGGCGGTTCGTCTGACGGTTGACGTAAGGGCTCATCGTCAAGTTCTCGAGCGTGATGAGAATGTGCGGCAGATTCGGCAGTGTCGACGGCAGCTCAGGCTGGAACTGAGAGACGACTTTCACCTCGAGGATGTCCTGGCCTCGCCCGGCGGTCGCCTCTGGGTCCCAAGCACGCAGGTTCCATATCGGAAGCCCTGTCTCTTCGTCTCGGCGTTGCGGACCGGGTTTCCCTTCGATCCAATCGATCGCTGGGGAAACGCCGCCAGCCGTAGTGGTTAGAAAAGGCGGTGTCGGGACCGCGATCCCCTTCCTCGAACTCCGAACGGTCGTTGAGTTTATTTCTGACATTGCCGCAACCTCCTGGGATGTTTGTGCACGGGTCTGGACGCGATTGCGTTCTCCCGCGCGTTCTAATTGAATAAATTCAAGTTAGCCCAATACTTGAATAAATTCAAGTCACGGCGCAAAGGAGAGATCTCCAGGTATATGCGAAAATGAGAAGGACAAGGCCGGAGGGCGTGCAGATGCCGATTGAGCTAATGGAAGACATTCCTGAGCCTGTCCGTCACCTGATCGAGGCGGTAAGCCGTCCAGGCGTTGAAATTAGTCCAACCTCGCTGCGACGAGCTCACCAGGCGGGCCGCAATTTCGGGCCAGAAGGAGCTCGACTTTCAGGAGTGAATCGAGGAGACGACTTCCTCTTCGCAGCAGCCGGAGTGAGTACGCGCCTCGCGGAGGCCGCCGGAAATGTTCGTGCGATCATCAATGCCTATGGCCAGGTTGTTGCCAACCCTCGACCGGATCTGACTCAGTTGGCGAGATGGCAGGATGTGTCGCCAGGTGGCCTTCGCCACCGCTATACCGAAGCGCACGTCATCGCAATCCGACATGTGATGAGCGATGATCCCCTTGTGGATGCCATTCTCGATCCGCTGCCCGGTGTTTTCGATGAGGACCTTAGGGGAGTGAGCCCCGCCATCGACAGACAGCTTGAGGTTCGCGCAGAGATGCGCGTTCGCTGCGGCGAGGAGATGGAGAAACTGTTCGGTAAAAATCCTCAGGCAGTCGTTCTGGATGCTGCGGGAGTTAGCAGCTTTGACCTGGGGCGTTATCGGCTGATCGCTGATCTCGGAGACGTCATGCGGGTTACGTTGGCACGTATTGAGCCAGTGTTAGCAGAGCAGTACGTGAGGTGGGTTGAGGATTTGCTTGTCGTACGCAAACAACAGCAACAGCAAGAGCCTCGCAGGCGGGATCGAAAGAACTCTTAGATCCTGGCTTGGGACAGTTGAGCGGTTCCGCCTTGGACTTCAATAATGGCTTCAAGCCGGGACTAAAACAGAGTTGCTGGCTCAAGGATGCAGCCTGTTGGTCGATTTCGGACCGAGACCCGCTTTGCCCCGTTATTGCGATGCAGTTCGTCGAGACAACATAGCGCCTAGCAGCCAGCACGTCAGTGCCGCGCGGAGTCTCTAGCTCTTTAACCCAACGAGCCTCATGACGGTCCGAATTCGCGTGTCACCGAGCCCACGTCCAGATTTAGGCTGGCCATTCGTTCGTAGAGGTAATCATCCCTGCCACCAGCAGTTCGACAATCAATTCCCGGCGGAGAGCCGGGGAAAGCGACCGTGCAAATTTTCTCGCCGCGTCGCGTTTTTCGGCGTCTGGTCGCGCTTCAATAATGCTTGCAAGAACTAGCACTTCGTTCACGGCCGCCGCGGTCGTCCCTGCCAGAGAGATCGCGGATTCGAGGTCTGCGCCTTTTGAACTGTCCATATTCTTAGGGTAAACATCGCACAAGGCGACTGACGCACAAATAGCCCAAGCTTTCGCCAGAATGAGTCCAGTTAATCAGCGCCCGGGTGGCGTCATTGAGATCAAACCAGCGACACCAGCTATGCGCCCTCGGGTCCGGCGGCCAGGCGATATTCCAGGAGGTCCGACGTCGTTATGTCTTTTCCCTGCACTAGTACGTAGTGAGACTCACGGCGCACCCGAACCTGATCGTCCTGAATCGCGAGTTCGAAAAGCGCTATCCGCCCGTCGTTCGCGAACTGAGCGGAGATTGGCCGGCAGATCATTCCTGGCCATTTCTCAGCGCAAACTGCGATGTCCTGCTCAGTTTGGGTGATGCCGATCTCATCCGAGCCGCCCTTGGCCTGTACGGGCAGGATGAATTGTTGACCGTGCCTGTCAACGGCGACATACACCTCGTCTACTTCAACCTGACCTACGCCCTTTGCCGTCGTCCTGAGGTGATTCTGGAGCGAGTAGGACGCAACGCCGAGGAAGATGTCGATCAATCGGTTATATCGAACGAGCGCCAACAGTGCCTGCTCATCGCCCAGCGCGCTAGCCGCGATGATTTCCGGTGTGGCATCGGGAATCTTGGTAACGGTCAAAGCGAGGTTAGGCTTCACACGTACCTGAGCTGGGATCAAGTCAAAAGCATACTTGGACATCCCGATCGAGCGAATTATCCACTCCGAGCCGTCAGGGGCGGCATCCAGCAAAACCTTGGGAAAGGCGATGCGGTAGCGGATCGCGTAGAGCACATCTCCTAGGTTTTTTGGGACTTTGATGCCGAGAGCATCAGCGGCTTCTGGTAGCTCATCCCGGGTCCACTCAACGTGAGTTTCTCCGACCTTAAAGTGCTTCGCGAAAATCCACGCAGCGAGCTGCTGGTAGCGATTTTCTTTCGAAGGCTTAACTGGCACATCGGACACAATCAACCGACCTTGCGGTCACGCTGTGGAATGACGCGCTCTTTGATCCCGAAATGATCGTGAGCTACTCGAGCTGTCATATAAAGCAAATCCGTATCTCCTAGCTCAATTGCTTTGCCTTTGGTTGGCGTCACACCGTCTGCTTGCAGGATGGCCGATCCCACTGCGCGGGCGAGGCGGGCGGGGACCGAATTCCCAATCTGACGGAAGCCATTCCATTTTGTCGCGTGGAATCGGAACCAATCTGGATAGCCGTGCAGGCGGGCCGCCTCGCGAACTGTAATGACGCGCGGGTACACAGGATGTATCGGTCGAGGAGCAGTGTAGGCGCCGCGGTCCGAGGCCGTGCCAGCCCGTAGGGTGTTGCTGAGCCCATCCGGATGTAAACGCAAGAAGCGGCTCACGACTTCGGTCGTGCCCGGCAGAGCGGCGGCGAAACGGTCGATGGACTTCTTCGTATGAATGGTTCGCGCCGACGAGCTCAGCGCATTTCCCGTGGTCGGACGCGGCCGCGAGAAGTCCGTAGGGTCCTTCTTCGCTCCTCGAAGTTGAGCGGCATAGACGCTTGAAGCGCCGTAAGTAACATCACCAATGTTGTCGTCGTGAAGCAGCTCTTCAAAACCGTCGGCATCGGGAAGATCGCTGAGCGCCTCTAGAACGCTCGGTCCAAGGGGCAGCATGCCCTGGTTTGGCAGCACTCCGCTTATGGTGCGAGCGGTATGGCTCGCAGTTGGATAGGCGGGCAGGTCCACGTCTCTCCGGGCGCCGAGCACAAAGACTCGCCGCCGGGACTGGGGAGTACCGAAGTCGGCAGCTTGAAGAACCTGAATCGGGTCGACGACGCGATAGTCGCCGCCGGCCTCAACCATCTCCACAACCTCGTCGACGAGCTGCCGGTGTCCGCCGACCATAAGGCCCGCGACGTTCTCCATCAGGAAGTAGCGGGGGCGAAGCTCCAGGACGACACGCACGAATTCCTTCAGAAGAGCATTCCGAGGGTCGTCGATCGCACGCCGACCAATCATCGAGATGCCCTGGCAGGGCGGGCCACCTGCCACAAGATGGATCTCGCGATCGCCGATCTCTGATTCCTCACGGATTTGCTGCCCGGTAATCTTCGAGACATCTGCACAAAAAGTCGTGCCGTAAGGGAAGTTGAATTCGTGAACAGCTGCGTGGATGGGGTCATACTCCACAGCTGCCGCGATTTCATACCCGGCCTGCTCAAGTCCTAGCGAAAGTCCACCTGCCCCGGCGAAGAGGTCTACGGCAAGAGGACGGCGAACATCGATCGACATGGTCACCACCGTACCGGTCATGGGTGACATTGCTTACCCGAGCCACGCCTGTTACCGGATCGGCCTATTCTCGAAGGCATGAGTGCGTCCTGGGCCACTAGCGCGACTGCGCGCAAGGTGATGCAGGGCAACCGCGGACGGGACACGAAGCCCGAGCTGGCGGTGCGTCGCTTGGTCCACGCCAGAGGCATGCGCTACCGCGTGAACGCTCGTGTCGAGCCGGACATTCGGCGTAGCGCCGACATGCTGTTTACTCGCAAGCGGATCGCCGTTTTCATCGACGGCTGCTACTGGCACGGCTGCCCAGCGCACTTCGTCTTGCCGAAGGCTCATCCCGATTACTGGGAGGCGAAAATTGCGGGTAACCGTAAAAGGGACGCCGAGACGAATTCGCTGCTCGAGCTCCGAGGATGGACGATTCTTCGCTTTTGGTCACACGAGTCGCCTATCTGCGTCGCGGACAAGGTTGAGGCTGCAGTTCGCGACCGCAACGTGGAGCGAACTGAGACAGTGATTCGCCTAATCAAGCACAAAACATTGCGCTAACGCCAGCTCGCGGTTTGGTCGGCTTAGAGAGAGCCAATCCGCACACTATTTCCGGCCGCCACACCCGAGGCACTTCGTCACGTTGACCAAGCCGGCAGCAATCCCTTTGGTTCTTGACGCGGCCTAACCCTCTCGAATCTGCGAATTCGGATGCTTATCTGCCGAGTCGGAGCTCTGGTGGCAGATAGTTTGAGCACGTGAAGTTAACCCACATACACATCGCATGTTTCCGCGCGATTCGTAAGGCAGACATCGCCGTCGGTAACGAGGTGGCGTTGGTCGGCCAGAATAGCGCGGGAAAAACCTCGATTTTGAGGGCACTCAACGCGTTCTTCAATTTTGAGGACGAAAGGATCGCGTTCGAGAGCGGCCAGCACACATTTCAGGCATCGTCTTTTGCCGTCATCGAACTCACATTCACCGAAGTTCCAGCTACTAGTACGCTGCCTCGAACGTCTGCCGCTGATGAAGTACGAGCCAGGCTGAGATTTCGGAAGCAGGCTCAGTGGCAGATCTTCGATGGACACACCTGGGTCGCCGCCCCCCTCGATCTTCATGCGCTGTTAAGGCAGCACATTTCATTCGCCTTCATTCCGCTTCGGCGAGACCACGAAATCGCAGGCTGGGGTCCGGGCGGTCTCATGGAGCGAGTTGTCGAAGCATCCGTCCGCGCGACCAGGCAAAGGGATCACATAACCCCGGGGATCCGCGCGCTGGGCGAACGTCTGCAGAAACAATCGCTGAACACCTTGGCGACGCAACTGCGTAAAAAAACGCCGCTTCGTGGAAACTTTGAATACACGCTCGACTACGCGATAGCCCCTGACTACTCGGTATTGCTAAGAAATTTGATACTGCACGTTCGAGAAGGCTCGCAAACCGTGAGCCTGGCAGATAGTGGAAGCGGTACCCAGAGTCTTGCTGTTTTCGCTCTCTATTCGTACCTCGCAGAAATCGAGAACAGTACTTATATTCTCGGGTTCGAGGAGCCCGAACAAAATCTGCACCCGCAGGCTCAAATACAACTCCTGACCAAGCTCAAGTCGTTTGGCCTCCAGGTGATTTTCACAACGCACTCTCCCACGATGATCGACGCGCTGGATCATGAGCAGGTGGTTTTGTGTCGTCGTGCGGCATCAGCCACGAGGGCCATAGAGACTCAAGTTACCCAGCTTCCCTCGTCGTTTTTTGCGAGCCGCTCTCTGAACCGGGATGACTATTACAGATTCCATCGACGACGCAATTCCGAGTTCTTCTTCGCGGATCATGTGGTTGTCACGGAGAGTCCTATTGACGCTGCTGTTGTCGGTCAAATGATGGCTGATAGCGGCACGGATCTCGCGTCATCAAGCGTGTCGGTGCTTCCGCTCGATGGAGTTGGGAGTTTGAGCTATGTGTTCCACTTACTTCGAGCGCTTGACATAAAGTCGACGTTCATCGTCGACAAGGACTACTTCTTGCCCTACGTGAACAATTATCGAGACACTAGTCTCGATGCTCACGGGTATCCGAGGTTTGGGAAGACGCTGAAGCACGCGACCGTGGTCGACTGGATCTTCCCCAGAAGTGTGGATAAAAGCAGACTAGAGCGCAATCTCTTCTCAGACCATGCGGCTGCTGCAGCGATGCTTCAATCTGTAGGTTTTCATTGTTTCCGCTGGTCTCTCGAGGTGGATCTTGTCTCATCGCCTTCGACGCGAACGAAGCTGTATGCAGCGATGAATGTTCCGCCTCAGCTTCAATCGGAATACGAGCTCCTCGTGACGAGAAAAAAGACTCTTAAAAAACAGACAACATTGATCAACGGCATCGATGGTGTCCCGGCGAGAGGCCTCCCGATTGCCTACAAAGGTATTCGTCGAGAACTGATGCGAGTTACCGACGAGATTTTGCACGCTTGAACACGTGAGAACTTTCTTTACTCGTTCAAGCCCCGGGCTGCGCCCGGCGAGACCCGGCTGCGGTGCGTCCGGTCCTCGCTCCGCTGCGGTCCGGGCGCTCCTCGCCGGATCAACGGTCGTAGACGTCTTTGCGAAGTCCCAGTGTCACAACGACGATCAACAAAAGGTCGTCCTGCACGGTGTAAACGATCCGATAGTTGCCGATGCGAACGCGCAGACCATCCCGGCCTTGTAGCGCCTTGGCTCCTGGAGGGCGCGGATCTTCACCGAGTAGAGCGATGGCGCCCTGAATGCGTCCTCGATCTTTGGCATCGATCTTCCGGAGAGCCTTGACCGCCGCTGGTCGTAGTTCGATTCGGTATTTGCTCACTCCCAGCCGAGATCCGCTTTGACCTGGGCCCAGGGAATGTTGTCGCCCTCTTCAGACATCGCGGCATCGAATGCGTCCACGTCGGATGCATCCTCAAGGGCGTCCATCATCCGTCCATATTGCTCGGGACTAACCACGACCGCTTCAAGCTTGCCGCGGCGTTCGAGGAACACCGCTTCGCCATGAGCTTGCTCGATCAGTTCGGGGAGACGACTACGCGCGTCGGTGATGCTGACTGTGGACATGCTTGCAGTGTACATTCAAGCCCTCCAGATGTACATATGTCCGCTTCAGGCGTCTCCGCTTTCGCGCGCTCCTATTTCGAGGGCACGCTCTCGATCACCGGTCCGAATCGAGTCGAGGACCATTTGTACGTCTAAAGCGGTTGGTTCCGCGAGGCCAGCACGCTGAAGCTCGACCCGAATTTCGTCTTTGCTCATCTTGTAGCGGTCGATAGCGCGAGCGACAAGAAATTCGTGAGCTGCACGGCGATGCGGGTCGACGACATCTGATTCGTTCACAGCCCACGCCTATCCCGTTCGATGTGAACTTCTGCCATCACGTCGAAGTCAATCAGGTGATCGAAGTACGCGTCCAGTAGTTCCCCGACGGGACCCGGCTCGGCTGGTGCCTGTCCAAATGAATACTGGTGGTTGACCAGCGCATAGATCAGCGAGTCCCGGCTCACCTCACCATCCTTATATAGTCGGCTCCATTCGCGGGCCGTCGTGTGCAGACGGTCGATTACCTCCTCGGGCATACCGGCTTCGATAAGAAAGCGCCGCCCTTCGCCCGGCTCGGCTTTACGGAGCGGCCCGATCATCGGGTCTAACTCGCCTCTTTCGGCGGCCTCTGCCAATCGCAAATATCTCGCTTCATCTTCATCGGTCAACTGGGCCGATGCCCCGTCGTGACGTTGCTGAGCTTGAGCTCGCGCTTCACTCAATCGTTCTAGCAACGCCGCTCGAGATTCTTCGCCTTCAAGCAACACTGTGTCCGGCCCAGTATCGGCCAATTCTTCAGCCCAGCCAGTCGACTTTTCCGCCGCAATTCTCCGACGAACGTCCTCGGAAACTACCGCGTTCGACAGCGCCCGTTGGGTGTTTCTCGCGCTCTGGATTTCGTTGTAGAGATTCGCGTCGAGTGTGCCAGCTTCGAGAGCATCGGTCACCTCTGCCCAGCTGCCTGGAGGGAACGCGTCGGCTCTCTCGTCGACGGCAACAACTTCAGCGATCGTGGCCAGGTGATCCCAGCCCGCGAGAGCGAGGACAAGGTCGTTGCGGGACAGCTTCCCGTGAGTCCATCCTTTGATTAGCTCAGCGGGAGAGACCAAAGCCAAAGGTCTCTCTTGACCAGAGACCCGGGGATCGTCATCGTCGACTTGCGACGCATTGCTGGCGGTAATTGCATCCGACACACGCCCGAGCTCAGCATCCGTTGGATTTGAGATGCCTGCGTACCTGAGCGCATCGCGGATCTCGTCCACGCTCGGTACATGCCCGTTAAGCGAGAAGACCGCAAGGGCATCCCCGATGACCTGAGCGAATGGATCAGACTCGTTCGGGTCGAACATGAAGCGCAATTCTTTGCTCATCGTTTTCCTCCGCTCTCATCCTCGTCGTCGGTTCCGACATCGAATAGCGTTAATGCCGAACCTGTCTCGCTGCCAGACTTTTTCTGTCTGCTCAAACCAAGTGCCTCGCGTTCGGCGGCCGGGATTACAAGAGCCGGATACCCGGGGATGTTGATCTGGCTGAGAAGCGCGGAAAGGTCAAGGTCGAATTCGAGCGACTCCATAATTTCGTACCGAGACTCGGCCCAACGCAAGTCCGCCTCAGCGATTGACCTGGTCCATCCATTTACCCGCTGCAAGGTCGCAACCAGCATTGGCGTGGTGCCTACAGTTGCCGCGAGTCCAGCGTGCTGCACGGCGTGACACGACTTGCACAGAGCAATCAGCCGTTCGAGACGCTGCACATAGACGCCGTCGCGTCGCTCGAAGACCCACAGTTCGTGGCAATCGGGGCGCTGGGATTTGCCGTGCGGGCCGAAGGACTGTTCGTCACAGACCTCACAAACCCCACCGGCCGCGTAACTGGTGTCGCTGCTCAACCGTGCCCACTGCGACCAACTGAGGATGCCGCGCAAGTTTGAGTGGTGGGTCGATGGCGGCAGCATGTCAGCGTGAAGCTTGGTCTCGTTCCGCCCCGCATTCGGAATTAGTCTCGGCGAAGTCACCGTCTCCCAAAAGCGGTCATGCATGAGACCCGCCAAGGTGAAGAGAACTGACAGCAACGGTGACAGCAACCCGAGCGAATCCGAGTGGATTCAAGCGACTCGACGGGACAGCAGATCGCCGGAATTCCGGGCGTGACGGACTGTTGCAGACCCGTCGAACCTTTCTCGTAATGAGAAGGTCGTCAGTTCGATTCTGACAGGCGGCTCCGTAGAACATCGGACCGGCCAGCACTTTTGTGGTCACGTCGTTCGATACACTCGGCAAGGTACTGCCCAGACACTCCGCGGAACACTCCTGTTAGGTGCTGCGGGTGTCGGATGTCTCAGCCAGAATGAGCACATGACTTGGAACCCCTTCGGCGCGGAGCTTGAGCAGAATCAGACGCTCGTTGACGGCGTACCCGAGTGGATGCTCAGTTCCTTTCGAGAACGAGTAAAGATCGAGTTCACCCGGACGGTGCGGTCCGGCAACTACGTAGGCGCGACGTACAACGAAAACCGGGTTGACCGGATGCGACAGTTCGATCTTGCATCTCGCGGGAGACCGTTTGCAGACGTGCTCGCCAAACACAGCCCCAGTGCCGTCTTCGATTCCATGACATCGGATGAACAGCTACGCCTTATCGATTGGCTCGTCAAAGATAACGCGAATTCAAATGAGTCTGGCAACGCTGAGATCGAGAAAATTCTGGCTGCGGGCGGCTCAAAGTGGAAGGTCGGCACCCGTGATGGTTCTCCCGGACTAGAGTCCCGCGTTCCGCTCGGCGTGCAAGACGCAGCCGAAGCCGCTATCACAACTCCCGGCGACGCCGGTCGCCTTTTGTCAGATGCGTGGCATGGCGTCTACGGGATCAACCCGCAACCAGACCTTGGCTATCGGAAGTCCATAGAAGCGGTTGAGGCGTTGGTCTTGCCGCTCGTGATGCCGAATGACGACACTGCAACGTTGGGAAAGGCAATAGGGAAGATGCGCGTCGACGGCGACTGGAAGCTTCCTTTTATCAAAGAGCATAAGGAGAACCCGAGTCCAGCAGTCGTTCTCGGGATGATGCAGGCATTGTGGTCGGGTCATAGCGATCGGCACCCGGGAACTAAAAGTTATGTGCTCTCTACATCAGAGGCCGCCGAGGCGGCGGTATCTCTGGCTGTCACTCTCGTCAACCTGTTTGCATCGGGATCAATCGCACGCCGCCCGTAGCTGGCCTCGAAGAGACCGCTCCGAGCTTGTCCATGTCTGAGTCGTGGTCGCCGTTGAACAAGTGCGTGTAGATGGAGTCCGTGGTGTTGATGTTCGCGTGGCCCATCCAGCGGGACACTTTGCGAATGTGGGACTGCTGACGATTTAGTTGACTCGTCTTATTTGGGGTTTCAGGCCGCATGGGCGGCTTGTGAATTGATTATCTCGAACTCGATCGGAGTGAGCCTGCCGAGTCCTCGCTGTCGGCGCCGGCGGTGGTAGGTCCGCTCGATCCAGGTCACCATCGCGAGGCGAAGTTCCTGCCGGGTCCGCCACTTCTTCTTGTCGAGAACGTTATTCTGCAGCAGCGCGAAGAACGATTCCATAGCGGCGTTGTCACCGCACGCGCCGACCCGTCCCATCGAACCGGTGATGCCCTCCTGCCGCAGCAACTCGACGAATTTCCTGGACTGGAATTGCGATCCGCGGTCCGAATGCAGGATAGTTCCGTCGACATCGCGGAGGGCGACGGCGTTGCGCACCGCCGCTACCGCGAGCTCCGCCGTCATCCGCGAATCGATCGAGTAACCAATGATCCGGTTCGACCACAGGTCCTTGATCGCGCACAAATACAGCTTGCCCTCGTCGGTCCAATGCTCGGTGATATCGGTCAACCACAGCTGGTTCGCCCGCTGCGCGGTGAAGTCGCGTTGCACGAGGTCGTCATGGACGGGAGGGCCAGCTTTGCGGTTCAGGCCGCGTTTCTTCGAGAAATGCGACCAGATCCTCTGCTGTGAACACAGCCTCCACACACGCCGCTCCGACGCCGGAATGCCGGACTCCGCCTCGATCTCGTCCGCGATGAACCGATACCCGAACCCCGGCTCGTCGCCATGGATAGCGAGGGCGGCGTTGATCAGGTGGGCGTTATCCCAGTCGCGTGACAACACCGGGTTCCTCCGCCAGACGAAATATGCCTGCTTCGAGAAGCCCAGCACCCGGCAGGTCACCGCGACCGGAATCTTCCGATCGACGGCCAGTTCGAGGACCAGCGGGAACATCATTTTGGGAGCGACGACTGCGACAAATACGCGGCCGCCCGGCGCAGGATCTCGTTCTCTTGCTCCAGCAGCCGGATCCGTTTCTTCGCCTCCCGCAACTCGGCCGCATCAGCCTGCGTCACCCCGGGCCGATTCCCCTCTTCAATATCGGCCAGTTTCAACCAGCGTTGCAGACACGATTCGGAGATCCCAAAGCCCTTCGCCACCCGGGCGATCGGAGCCTCGTTCTTCCGGGCGACGGCAACAACGTCGCGACGGAACTCCAAGGGAAATGCTTTCGGCATACTGAACATCCTTTCGTGAGAATCGAAATCCTCACAAATCAGGAGTCAATCAAACCGACAGCAGTCCCAGGATTCGCAATTTGTGTGTCAGTGGGCGCGTGGTGGAGATTTGCGTGGAGCCCCATCGGTACTCAATCGGTCCCGTAAATCCGATACTCAGCGAAATTGAAGATGTTGACGCCCTAGCTTGCAACGTATGAAATTGTAGAAACCAGAAAATCGGCCTTAGATTCGCACTCGTAATGAGAAGGTCGTCAGTTCGATTCTGACAGGCGGCTCCCCTCGGAGCTCGACTATTTCGCTGTTCCCTGTCACAAATCTTCGGCCGCCCGATCGCCATCGAGCGACTATCGGTCATCGATCTAGGAAGTTCACGACCCTGCTCAGCAGTAGTTCCGTCGATGACTGGTCGTATTCCGGCAGTGACGAATCGGCGAACAGGTGTCCGGATCCGGGGTAGAGGAACAGCTCGCCGTCTTGTGCTTCGGCAACCAGCGCACGCGCGGCATCCTCGTCACCAGAGTCCGCGAATTCGGGATCGGATTGGGACCCGTGCACCTGTACGCGCACGCCCGAGGGCCATCCGTCGCCGAATTCCTCGGCCGGAAGGCAGGCACTGAAGAACAGTGCGCCCCTCGCTCCGACCCGGGTCTGCGCGAGCTGCTGGGCCGGAATGACGCCAAGCGAGAATCCCGCGTAGACGAGATCGGGATCGAGAGCTGTTGCCGCGGCGATTCCCCGCTCGGCGATGTGATCGAATCCCATCTCCTTCGCGTGCGCGATCCCCTCGTCGAGCGTCGCGAAGGTGAGGCCGTCGTACAGGTCGGGGAGGTGCACTGTGTGTCCCGCATCCCGAAGCAGCTCCGCGAAATCGACCATCCCAGCAGTCAGGCCCTGCGCGTGATGAAACAGGATGATCTGACTCATGGATCTCCAATGATCGAAGTTTGTCGGACAATCGACAATGTTGGCCTCTTCTCGCGATGGCCACCAGCCCCGAAGTTCGAGACTTCGAGCTCGACGACGAGCTCGAACTGTCGACGGTCGCGCAGGTCAAGGCAGTGGGTGATCCACTTCGCACGATGATCCTTGGTCTGCTTCACGAGCGGGCGGCGACCGTGTCGGAGCTCGCCATCGCGGTCGGTCGGCCGAAGGGCACGGTGGCGCACCACGTGAAGGTGCTGACGGATGCGGGACTGCTGCGCGTCGTGCGCACCCGAAGTGTGCGGGCGATCGACGAGCGTTTCTCCGGTCGAAGTGCACGCATGTTCTCCGTGGGGCTCGGCCGACGCGCGACCGATGGGTCCGCGCTCCCTGTCGACTTCAACGACTTCGAGGTCGCTGCCGTCGAGTCTGCTGCCTCATTCGAAGCCGGCCGGCTGCGTGCCTTCATCAGGCACGCCCGCATTCCCAGTGATCAGGCATCGATGTGCCGGGAGCGGATGCTCGACGCCGTTCGCGAGTTCGAGCGGCTTCCGCGATCGGGCGACAGGCTCTACGGCATCACCGTCGGCCTCTACCCTATGCTCGGTCACCCCGTGATTCCCGCCCCGGAAGAGGGTGGCGGGGAGGTCCCGGCATCGCCGTGATCCGCTCGAACGACATCGTTCGCGATTCTTCACAGCTCGCTGCGATTGCCGGAACCGTTGAGGCTGGCAGTGCAGACAATGCCCCAGAGAGAATCGCGGCAGGGCCGGTCGGAGCAAGCGCGCACTGTAGCCAGCGCGGCGTTGTTAGTCGATGATTGCCGTGTGCTGCCGGAAACAAGCAGGAGCCTCTTGATCCAACCGAGCCTGGGGCTCGCGTCGCTGACTCTGGAACGGCCCTTTCGACAGCCAGAGATGACGGTGAAAGACGACACAAGGAGCGCGATCCGAATGAACTCGAATCAAGAAGAATCGAACGGCGAGACTCGCCTGGCCTACATCCTGGGCGTGCCTCTAGCCGAGGACGTTGTGCGGCAGTGGCCCCAGATGGGCGAGATCGTGCGAACACGCCGGCTGATCGGCAGCGTCGAGGGCAACTTCCCCGAATTGACCCTCGAAGTCGGCCGACGCCTCCACCTGACGGATGTGGTGGTGGTCGAGTGGACGTGCAATTACGGCGACGGTCGTCTCTATCGCAACGTGACCATCGGGGAACTCGAGGGAGGGAAGGCGGTGCGGGTCACCGACTACTGGGGTGAACCCACCGATACCCCGCAGTGGCGCGAGTCGGTGACCGACCGGCTCGACATGCCTGGCGACGGGATCTGGAAGGACGACGAACACCTCAATCATCACTAGTCCTCCCCAGCGGGACCCGCGGGGGCGCACGGTACGATGGTCACTGGTGTGCCGGGAAGTCTGGTCGGTGGGCGGTCGCGTGATCGCTCTTCCGCCTCACTGAACCCACTTCCGTGGGGAGGGAGCACCATGAGCATCATCCGTTCCGAGCGCGTCGCTGCCGTTCTCCTGCTTGTCGCTGCGGCGCTTGGCCTTCTGCTCGCCAACACCCCCGCCGGCCCATCGCTGATGGCGCTGCAAGATCTGCACCTGGCCATCCCGGGTACACCGCTCGACCTGTCGGTGGGGCACTGGATCAGTGATGGGCTTCTCGCCGTCTTCTTCTTCGTGGTCGCCGTCGAGTTGAAGAACGAACTGATGGTTGGCCAGCTCAATTCGGTCTCGAGGGCCGTCCGTCCCGCGATCGCGGCGCTCGGCGGTGTCGTCGTGCCGGCCGCGATCTACCTCGCGTTCACGGCGGGCAGCAAGTACCAGGGCGGATGGCCGATCCCGACCGCCACGGACATCGCCTTCGCGCTCGGCGTGCTCGCGGTCTTCGGCCGGGGAATTCCGTCCCGGCTGCGCATCTTCATCCTCGCCCTCGCGATCCTGGACGACATCGTCGCGATCCTGATCATCGCGGTGTTCTTCACCTCCGACCCCGATCTCGTGCTCATCGGCATCGCGGCGGTCGGCGTCGTACTCTTCGGTGTGCTCAGCCGCTTTCTCGGTTCACGATGGCGGATACTCGTGATCGCGGGCATGATCGCGGTCGCGCTGGTCACCTGGTCGCTTGTCTACCTTTCGGGTATCCACGCGACGATCGCCGGAGTGGCGCTGGGCCTGGCGATGGCCCGCAAGCCCGGGATGCACGTGCGGCATGCTCTCGAACCGGTGAGCAATGGTGTGGTGCTCCCTCTGTTCGCGTTCTCCGCGGCCCTCGTCGCCATTCCCCAGGTGGCGATTTCGCAGCTTCCCGCTCCCTTCTGGGGCATCCTCGTCGCCCTGCCCGTCGGCAAGATCGTCGGTATCAGTCTCGGTGGATGGCTGTCGTCGCTCATCGGCGCGCGCGGGTCGCGACCGCAGCTGACCTTCCAGGGGCTCGTGACGGCCGGAGCTCTCGGCGGGGTCGGCTTCACGGTCTCGCTCTTGATGAATGAACTGGCTTTCGCCCGCAATCCGGAGGTCGCCGATGCGGGGACCCTCGCGGTGCTGCTCGGATCCATGGTCTCCATCGTCATCGCGGCGATTCTCGTCTCGCGACTGGCGGCGTACTACCGTCGGCTGCGCGAGCTGAGGCAATACGCGATCGAGAAGCGCGAGAGTTGAGTGGGCAGCGGGGTCCCGCTCCGCGATGGGCAGAGGTCGCCAGCGGAGCAGTCGACTAGCGGCGGCTTAGAGGCCGAGGATCAGGAGCTCTTCCACAGCGGGTTCGCTCGCGGCATCCGCGAAGATCTCGAGGGCCGAGACCACCGACTGCTGGTCTTCCGCAGACATGGTCGCGATGATGTCGGAAACCGCATGTCGACGCCGCGCGGTGACTTCGTCCACGAGGGCCCGCCCTGATTCGGTCGCCCGGATCAACACTTCGCGACGGCTGTCGGGACTCGGTCCCCGTTCGACCCAACCGCCGGCGACCATGCGGTCGATCGATCGGCTGAAGGTCGACGAATTCGCCCCCATTCGCTCGGCGAGACTGCCCATCCGAAGCGGACCGGAACTGGTCAGCACCACGAGCACCCGAAATTGGGGGAGAGTGACGAACTCGAGAGCCGGTGACACCGACCGGGCGACGACGCCCAAGAGTGCCCGCGACGAGGTGAGGATCGCTTCTGTGGTCTGGGCTCGGAGACGGGGAGTTTGGTTCACAGTTTTCCTGTCCTGCGGGTATGGCACTTCGCGGAATGCATACGGGCAACTATTGCAAGATTACACCGGGAGGGTGGTTCAGGGGCAGGCGGTGGCCGGTGGGCCGGTGCCCGACTGGGGATCGCCGCTCAGGACGGTGAGGGTCACGGCCGAATCCACGCTGGTCGCCGCCCCGGGTCGCGGGGAGCTCGCGTCTATCTGGCAGTGGCCACTCGCGCTGGCCTTCCAGGCGAATTCGATCTGTCCGCGGGAGAACCCGCGATGAACCAGGTCGTCGACCGCGGCCGACCGTTGCTTGCCCACCTCGTCCGGCATGGTGATGGCCAGGGAGCCGTCGCTGGTGTACAGGGTCACCGCGCTGCCCTTGCTGACGACAGAGCCGGCCGCGGGAGCGGATCGGGCGACCTGGCCGGCGGGGAGGCCGGACACGACGGTTCCTCCGTCGACGAATCTCAGGCCTCTGCTGGACAACGTGGCTGCGGCGACGCTCAGGGTGTTCCCCGTGCTGGCGGGCACCGGAACCCCCTGGCCAACGAGGAGCCCCGGGTCGGGAGCGGGGAAGTCGCCACCGCGATACTCGGGGTTGGCATTGAGCGACGCGATCGTGGTCCGGAAGATGTTGAATTTCGTGTTGTAGCCGTTAGTACCCGCCACGGTGACGCGCCTCAGGTCCTGATGTCCCGAGATGTTTCCCACCCACACCGCAAGGGCGACCTTCGTCGTCGTACCGATCAGCCAGTTCTGGTCTGCCGTGTCGGTGGTGCCCGTCTTCCCGACCAGTGGAACACCGTCGCGGGGGTTGCCGCTGGTTCCGGTGCCTCCAGTCATCACGGTGCTGAGGGCATAGGCGACGGTGTTCGCGACCTTGGGCGACATCGCCTCGCTGCAGGCATGGCCCTGGCCCACGAGTGTCTTGCCGGCGGGGTCGATGATCGTGTCGACGATCACCGGCGTGCAGAAGGTTCCGCCCGCGCCGATCGTGGCGACCGCCCCAGCCATCGTGAGCGGAGCTATCTCGTTGACGCCGAGCACCGAGGAGGGCTTCACCACCAACGGATTGCCGTCGGCGCGATGCACGCCCATTGCCGTCGCATCATCCCGGATGTCACAGAGGTCGAGTTGCTGGGCCATCGTCATGAAGGCCACGTTCACCGAGTCCTCCGTTGCCCGCAGCACCGACATGTACCCGCCCTCGTAACGCGAGGAGTTCTGCGGGCGGTAGGTGCCAACGAACGGCTTCGAGCACGAGGCTGAGAATGAGCTCTGCTGGAAGGTGCGCACGCTCCCGTTCACGTATTCCCTCAGTCCGTGGCCGTTCTGCAGCCAGTCGGTGAGGGTGAAGATCTTGTAGGTCGAACCGGTGGGGAATCCGGATGACCCCCCGTAGGCCCTGTCGGTGTTGAAGTTCACCGCGGTCGTCGAGGACCCCCCTCCCTGGGCGGAGTTGTCGAAGGCCTTGTTCTGCGACATCACCAGGATGCGTCCGGTACCCGGTTGCACGGACACTGCCGACGCCCCGAGCGCGAATCGGGTGGTGGAGGCCGGAGCCTTCTGCCGGAGTGCCGCCGTCGCGACGTCCTGCTGATCGAGGTCGACGCTGGTGTAGATCTGGTAGCCGCCGCGGGCCCAGTTCGCCTCCCGTTCGGTGGCATCGGCGCCGAGCGCGGTGAGCGTCGGCACCAACCGCGTGACGTAATCGCACGCGAATTTCGCATCGTTGGCGTAGAGGCAGCCACTGTGCTGCGAGCTCAGGTGCACCTCGTCGGCGATCGGGGTCGCGAGGGCGGCGTGGTATGCGGCCTCGTCGACGTACCCCTGCGTGAGCATGTCCGCGAGAATCTGATCGCGACGGACTTTGTTTGCGGCGTACATCGAGGGATCGCCGAGGTTCTGCAGGGATGGCTGCTGCACGATGGCGATGAGGCTGGCGGCCTGTGCGAGTGTCACGTCTTTGGCGCTCGTGCTGAAATACTTTTGCGCCGCAGCCTCGACGCCGTAGGTATTGCCGCCGAACCCGACGATGTTGAGATAGCCGAGCAGGATGTCCTGCTTCGAGTACGCCTTGTCGAGTCCCACGGCCAGTTTGATCTCGCGCAGCTTGCGGGAGAGCGTGTCGGTGATCGCGGCCTTGTAGGCCTCTGCTCGAGCCGCCGGATCCTCGATCTTCACGGCGCGCTGCACGAGGATGTTCTTCACCAGTTGCATATCGATGGTCGAGCTGCCGCTGGTGATCGCATTGTCGGCGACGTTGCCGGCGGCGGCCCGGACGATCGACTTGAGGTCAACCCCGCCGTGCTGGTAGAAGCGCTGGTCCTCGCCCGCGACCAGGGCGTCCTTCACGAGCTTCGACACACTGTCCCAGGCGACGATCTGGCGATCCTGGTCGAAGACCGTGGCGATCATGACCGGCTTCCCGGCCCGGTTTGCGAAGATCTCGTTCTGTTGGGAGAGGCGGCCGATGGTGATGTAGTCCGGCAGATTCTCGAACACGGAGATCGCCGCGGCCGAGGCTCGGCTCGGAACCAGCACCGCCGGAAGGGCGAGAGCGGCTACGAGCACGCCGGCGAGAACGCTGAATCCGACCATCCCGAGCCAGCCGAGAACGGCACTCCGGGCGGACTGCGCCCCGGTCATCCGGCCTGCCCGACCTGTCTGGACAGGGGGAGAATCATCACAGGATTCACGGGCAGCCTTCCGGATGGTCCAATATCTGCATATGTACAACAGTTGCTATGTTACATAAATAACCGATGGCCCCGCTCCCTCTCGCGTCCGGAGAACAAGGCCGTCCGGACGCGAGAGGGAAGTCGGGGGAAACGAGTTACTTCGTGAGACCGTCTACGTAGTCCTGGTTCTTGGCGATCCACTTCTCGACGATCGGCGTGTAGTCGTCGACGGACCCGTCGACGTTGTACATGTCGTTCTCGAGCGAGAACAGCAGTTTGGACGGGAGCTTGAAGTCCTTGATCCAGCCGGCGAGCTTCGGGTAGTCAGCGGTGAACGAGGTGCTGCCGAGGGAATGGATGGACTCCGCGGTGCCCAGGGTGCCCTTCGGGTCCTTGAGGTCCTTGATCGGGAAGGCGTCGTACGCCCACTGCGGACGCCACAGAGTGACGGCGATGTTCTCGTCCTTGCTCGTCGCGGACTTGAGCTCGGAGAGCATCGCGGGAGTGGAGGAGGTGATGAACTTCATCTTCTCGAGCCCGTAGCCCGGGATGACCTTGTCGGTCATCGCGGCGGTGAGGCCGGCGCCCGGCTCGATTCCGACGATCCGGTTGTCGAACTTGCCGGCGTTCGCAGCGAGCTGGTCGAGGGAGTCGATCGGCGCATCTTTATTCACCGCGACGGTGAGCTTCGCGTCGGAATTCCAGGCACCGAGGTCGGTGATCTTGTCGCCGTACTTCTTCATGTAGGCCGCGTGAGTGGTCGGCAGCCAGCCGTCCAGCGCGAGGTCGTAGGCACCCGTGCTCACTCCGGCGAATACCGGTCCGGCGTCGGCGTTCTTGAGTTCGACCGAGTAGCCCTTCTTCTCCAGGATGGTCTTCCAGAGGTATGACGCGGCTTCGCCCTCTGGCCAGCCGTTGAAGACGCCGATGCTGAGGTCGGCCTTGTCGCCGTTGGATGGGCCGGACGAGGATCCGCTGTCGGCGCTGGAGGCGCAGGCGGTGACGCCGACCAGAGTGACGGCGGCGACGGCGATTGCCGCAAAGAGACGCTTCTTCATAGATATTCCTTTTCTTCCCGAAGCTGTGGATCGGGAGATGGGGTTATGCCGCGCTCGGAACGGCCGGGGTGGCCTCTGGCGAGCGTGGCGTGTGTTCGATCGACTCGTCGACGATCGAATTCTTGGGAGCCCGGTTCGGGAAGAACAGGCGCCGCAGACCCGGCCGCGACCCGCCGAGGGAGGCGGTCAAGCGGTCGAGGATGATGGCGAGGATCACCACGGACAGTCCGGCTTCCGCACCGAGGCCCACGTCGATGCGGCTGAGAGCCTGGATGATGTCCTTGCCGAGCCCATCCGCCCCGACCATGCTCGCGATGACGACCATGGAGAGGGAGAGCATGATGACCTGATTGATACCGGCCATGATCGTGGGCCGAGCCAGAGGCAGCTGGATCTGGAGCAGGATGCGACCGGGCGAAGAACCGAAAGCGTGACCGGCTTCGATCACTTCCTTGTCGACTCCACGGATGCCGAGCTCGGTGAACCGCACCCCCGGGGCCATGGCGAAAGCGATGGACGCGACGATCCCGGGCACCGCCCCGATTCCGAACAGGATGATGGCGGGAATGAGGTAGACGAATACGGGCATGGTCTGCAAGAAGTCGAGGATCGGCTTGAGCACCGCTGAGACGGTATCGGATCGAGCCGCCCAGATGCCGATCGGAACGCTGATGACCACGGCGACGAAGGCCGCCACGAGGGTGAGCGCCAGGGTGTCCATCGCGTTTCCCCACTGGTTCAGCCCGGCGATCAGGCCGAGCCCGACTGCCACGGCGATGCCGAAGCGCCAGCCTTTGGCGAAAACAGAGATGCCGACGATGACGAGCAGGATCACCCAGAATGGCGGGGCGGACAGGGCGAAGTCGACGGCGTCATAGAGGCCGCCGAAGACCGTCGAGATGACGTCGAAGAACCCGCCGAGATGCAGGGTGATGAAGTCGACGATGGTGGTGACCCAATCGCCGACGGGGATACGGAAGCCGTTCACTTGGATTCTCCTTCTACGGACTCGAACACTCCGTTGGGACGCTGGGCGGTCGCGAGCAAGGTCTCGGTGATGACATCGACGGGGATGGTGGAAGGAGGCTCGACCACGTGGATCTCGCCGGTAGAGGTGGGGATGTTGCCGAGCGCACCGAGCAGAGTCACTCGCGGGATGACACCGAGGAGTCGGTGCCGCGCATCGACGACGGCGACGGCGAGGGAGCTCTCGACGGCAGCCTCGAACAACTCGGACAACGCGGTCTCCCCGCTGACCGAACTGACCTTGCGCACGACGGGCACCAGGTCCGTCTCCGAACTCTTCACCAGCCGCATCACGTCGCGGTCACGCACGACCCCGAGGAACCGGCGTCCTTCGCCCACGACGAAGACCGTGGAGGTCTGAAGGTCCCTCATGACCCGGAGGGCGGCTCGCGGCCCGGCGGTCGAGGAGATGAGAGCACGCACGGGCTCCATGACGCTCGCGGCGGTGAGAACGCGAGCGCGGTCGACATCCTTCACGAACTGGGCGACATAGTCGTTTGCCGGGTCGGTGAGGATGTCTTCTGGGGTTCCGACCTGCACTATTCGGCCGTCGCGCATGACCGCGATACGGTCGCCGAGGAACATCGCCTCGTTGAGGTCGTGGGTGATGAAGATGATGGTCTTGCCGAACTCGGCCTGCAGCTCGACGAGCTGCTCCTGCATCTCACGACGGATGAGCGGGTCGAGTGCCGAGAATGCCTCGTCCATCAGCAGGATCTCCGTGTCTGCGGCGAGCGCCCTCGCTAGTCCGACGCGTTGCTGCATTCCGCCGGACAACTGCCCGGGGAGCTTGTTCTCCCAGCCCTCGAGGCCCACGCGCTTCACGACGGTGAGGGCGCGTTCGCGGCGCTCGGCCAGGGGGACCCCCTGCACTTCGAGGGCGTACGCGGCATTGTCGAGCACCGTGCGGTGCGGCAGGAGGGCGAAGTGCTGGAAGACCATCGAGATGCTTCGACGGCGCACATCCCGCACCTGAACGGGTGACGCGCCCGTGATGTCGACGTCGTTGATGGTCACCGATCCGGCCGTCGGCTCGACGAGCCCATTGAGCATGCGGATGAGCGTGGACTTGCCGGATCCGGAGAGGCCCATCACCACGAAGATCTCGCCGCGCTTCACGTCGAACGAGGAGTCGATGACGGCGGCCGTGGTGCCGTCGCCGAGTGAATCGCGGGTCGCTCCACCCTCGAGGCGCTTGACGCCCTCGCGGGGTCTGCGGCCGAAGACCTTGTAGAGGCCTCTCACTTTTACTGCGGTGGAATCTGACATCGGATCTCCAGACGCGCGACAGCGATCCGTCGGATCGCGAACGCGTTTCATGTTGGTAACGACCGGGTCTGCGACGCGTCCCGCAAACTCCCACATCAAGCAATTTCGACGGTTTCCCGGCGCTGCGATCGGAGTGTCACGGTGGTGCTGCCCTGGGGCGGTACCGACGACGCCAGACCATACGTTGACATCCCACCGGGGTGTGGGACGGGAGCGCGGACTGGGCTCTATGGGCCAAATGGGCCACGACGAGGCTAGCAACATCCGCACGGTCGAAGTAGGGCGGAGTGCCCGAAACCGCTCGGTTCCCGGTGCGGACCGGGTAGGAATTCGCCGTGCTTGCAGGCATCCGGCAGCGTTTCAAGGAGTTGCAGTTTTGTTACCTTCACCCGGCGGATCGGCCAGACGGACATCGCTCTGGCGGGTCCGTGCTACGGTTATCAGTGCACATTTGCAACTATTGCATGAATACAGATTGCGTACGACTACAGAGGGTGAAGTGATGGCGACATCTGTGCGAGAACGATGGGTCGAGCCCGGCCGACGATGGTGGACTTTTCGTTGGCTGCGGGGGGCGAAGCCCTTCGGCGACCGGCTCGGCCTCGCATCCCTCCAACTGGTCGTGCCTGCGGTCATCGTGGGCGCCGGCGCTGGCCTCGCCGCGGTGGCATTCCGCTGGCTGGTCACGGCGGCGACTTTCGTGTTCACGGGCACAAAGGACTATTCGTCGTCCGTCGGCCATCCGGCGAATCCGTGGCTTCCGTGGCTGGGCGGGGCATTCGTCATCATCGCTCCCTCCGTCGGCGGCCTCCTGTACGGACCCCTGGTCGATCGCTTCGCCCGCGAGGCCAGAGGTCACGGTGTGCCAGAGGTCATGTACGCCGTGACCAAACGCGGGGGGCGGATCCCCGGCAAGGTCGCGGTGGTCAAGGCCCTCGCCTCTGCCATCACCATCGGGTCCGGTGGTTCGGTCGGCCGCGAAGGCCCCATCGTGCAGATCGGATCCGCGATGGGATCGACTCTCGCGCGGGTCATGCGCATGCCGGAATCTCGAGTGCGCACCCTCGTCGCGTGCGGCGCGGCCGGGGGAATCGCCGCGACCTTCAACGCCCCCATCGCGGGCGTCTTCTTCGCTCTCGAGCTTCTTCTCCGTGATTTCGCCGCCGCGTCCTTCGGCGCCGTGATGCTGGCCTCGATCACGGCATCCGTCGTCGGCCGTTCGATGCTCGGCGATCACCCGTTCCTCACTCTGCCGACCTTCACCGTGGCGAATCCCTCGCAGTTCGCGCTATTCGCCGTGCTCGGCCTGTTCGCGGGGCTCGTGGGAGTCGGCTTCACGAGGTTTCTCTACGCGATCGAGGACTTCTGCGACTGGGCCTGGCGCGGACCGGAGTGGCTGCGTCCGGTCGCGGGCGGTCTGCTCTTGGGGTTGCTGCTGTTCGCGATACCGCAGATGTACGGGGTCGGCTACCCGGTGCTCGAGAAGAGCGTCATGGGCGGCTATGCGCTCGGCATGCTCATCCTGCTGCTGGTGGCCAAGATCATCGCCACGAGCCTGACCATCGGGATCGGCGGATCCGGCGGGGTCTTCGCGCCGTCTCTCTTCATCGGCGCCATGCTCGGAGCTGCCTTCGGCGACGTCGTCGGGCTGGTGATCCCGAGTCTCGCCGGTCAGGCCGGGGCCTTCGCCCTCGTCGGCATGGGCGCCGTCTTCGCCGGGGCGACTCGCGCGCCGATCACCGCCGGCATCATCCTGTTCGAGCTCACCGGCGAATACAGCATCATCCTGCCCCTGCTGCTGGCCATCATCGTGGCGACGGGCACGTCCCGACTGCTCACCAAAGACACGATCTACACCCTGAAGCTCCGGCGCCGCGGAGTCAATATCGGCACGGCACCGGCCAACACGGCCCTTCACGCGGTGCACGTTCGAGACGTCATGGGTACGCCGCCCACGATTGCGGAGAGCACTCTCGCGAAAGACGGCGCGGGTCTGCTCATCGCATCGGGCAGGTCGGCCCTGCCGGTGACCTCGGCCGGTGGCGGCTATGCGGGGGTGCTCACCGTGCGAGCGGTCACCGACGCCCTGGCCAACGACGACGATGCGTCCAGGCTCACCGCGGGGGAACTGAGCGAACTCATCGATTCCGTGCTGCCCGGGTCGACCCTCGACGGTGCCCTCGACACGGTGTTGGCCACGACCGACAACGACGGCGTGCCCGTCGTCGACGATGCGGGGATACTCCGGGGCTGGCTCGACCAGAACGCGGTGCTGCGCGCTCTCGCCGGCGAACGTTAGCCTCGCTCGCTCAGGAGCCGCCCAGCGCAGGGTCGAAGGTATCGAGCACATAGTCGAGCTGTTCGGCGGTGAAGGCTCCGGGATGTCTCACGAGCACTGTGCCCGCCGGATCGAGGATCACCGTGTAAGGAAGCCCGGTGATCTGGAACTCGCCAGCGAGCGTTCCGGATCGGTCCGCGGCCAGAGGGTAGGTGATGCCGGCGTGCGCGGCGAAGGCGACTGCGGACCCGGCCGCGTCCGACACGTCGACGCCGATGAATTCCACGGTTCGGCCGTCCTTGACGAACTCGGACTGCATCTCGGGGAGTTCCTGTACGCAGGCGGTGCACGTACTCGACCAGAAGTTGATCACCTCGTATTTTCCGGCCGCCGGAGTGGTGCCGATCAGGGAAGACGACGTGCCGAGGGACGGAAGTTGCGCCGGCGCCGGGCTGTCCCCGAGTTGTGCGGAGGCCTTCGCCGATGCCGTCATGGCCGGGCCGCCGACCGGTCCACCTTCGGCGGCCGGCAGAAGGGAAACCGCCAGCTGGGCCATCGCGTGACCGAACAGGGTCGTGCTCGCCGCCCCGGTGCCGAAGCCGCCTACCTGGGCTTCGTCGCCCTTCGGATCGATGAAGAACAACTGGGCGCCGTGATCCACCGTGCGGGACTTCGCATGCAGAGTGATCGGCACGCCGTACTTTTTCGCCACGGAAGCGAGGGTCGCCGCCGGGCCCGTGCCGAAGTACCAGTTGCTCGCCGATGCGAGGCCATGGGCATCGGTCCAGGTCTTCACGGCATCGACCGCGGGATAGTACGGATTCGCATTGACCGACACGAAGGCGACATCCTTCGCACGGGCGCCGAGATCGTGGTCGGCGGCCGCGACGTCCTGAGCGAGCAGGGTGCAGAGATCCTCGCACTGGTCGTCGTTGAAGCTGAGCACCACCGCGCGCCCGGCGAACTGGGACAGGCTGAGTGGCTTTCCCCGCTGGTCGGTGAGAGCGAAGTCGGGCATGCGGGTGTGGCTCACCCCGAGGTTCGCGAGTTCGAGCAGTGATGAGGCCGGCCGGCCGATTCCCACGGGGTCTTCTGCGGCGGATCCGGGCGTCGACGGTGCAGCGGGCACCAGCGCGACGATGGCCACGACCACGAGTGCGAGGGCGACCACTCCTCCGATGGTGGCCCAGAGAAGGCCGCGCGGGCCGCCGGTCGGATTCGTGGCTCTCGCCTGGTCGTTTTTCATCTGAGCTGCTCTCCCTGGCTGTCGGGGTGCGGATGCCGCCGTGCCGAGAAGGCGGCGATGGCGAAGCCGACGATGACCGTGGCCCCCAGGGCGCAGGCGACCACGAACGGTGCAGTCGATACGGCGTTGCTGACGGCCTGCTGGATCGTGCCGACCGCCCGGGTCACAGCGGTCACTGCGTGCGGATCGACGAGGTCGGTGACCCAGTAGAAGACCAGATACAGACCAACGGTGGCCTCGAGGATATTCGCGACGATCGGGACGAGCCGGCTCGCTCGCCGCAATCGACGGGAGATTCCCCCACCCGCGCGCACAGTGATGAGGCTCAGACCGGTCACGAGCGTGCCCATGCCCAACCCGTAGGCCACGAAGGTGGCGATCCCGGGGAGCAGACCAAGGCGGGCGAAGGTGCCGGAGACTCCGGCGAGGAACAGGGGGAACGCACAGGTGAGTGAGCCGACGGCATAGGCGACGCCGAATCCGGCCATCGAGACAACTCCTGTGCCGGAGCGGAATCGGACGGCGGGAAGGGAGATCCGCGGGTGCCTGCCCCAGAGACCGGCCACCCCGAACACCGCGAGTGCCGCGCCGAACCCGATCATGAACCAGGGCGCGGTTGCGATGATCCATTGGGCGGCGACCGAGGCGAGCAGTCCGACCGTCGCGAAGACGGCGATGAAGCCGAGGGTCACGCCGCCGCCCGCGATGAGAGCCGCTGCCGCGCGATGACCCGGTGCGGTGCGGAGATCTCGCCGGGCGAACATGGCCAGGTAACCGGGGAGCAGCGGGAAACCACAGGGGTTGACCGCCGCGATCAGACCGAGGGTGAAGGCGTAGACCATCGCGGTGGAACCGGTCACCGGACATCCCGGCGGGCGAGGGACGAGAGGTATGCGTTGTAGGCGTTCCGTTCGGCATCGCCGTCGGCATCCGCCTTGCGGTTCGCCGTGCGTTCGTGGCGCCGTTCGTGCCCCTGCCACTGGAAGAACAGCACCCCGAGCACGATGAGGGTCGGCAGTTCGGTGAACCCCCACGCGATGCCTCCGCCCAGTGCCTGGTCGGCCAGCGCGCTGATGCCCCAGCTCGGATCCGGGTGCGCATAGAAGCGCACGAGAAGATCGACGGACATCATCACGATCACCCCGAAGAAGGCATGGAATGGCACCGTGATGACGAGTTCGAAGATCCTCAGCACGGGGGCGCTGAGTCGCCGCATCCCCCGGCTCGCCTGGCGAGGGGACGGGTCGACGCCCATGACGCCCCAGAAGTAGAGCGCACCGATGGCCAGGAAGTGCAGGAGCATCACGTTGTGGCCCCACATCGATCCCATCAGATAGTCGAAGGCCGGCGTGAAGTAGAGGCCGTAGAGGCTCATCAGGAACAGGGCGACCGTCACTACCGGGTGGGTGAAGAAGCCCGCGATTCGAGAGTGCAGAACCCGCAGGATCAGCTTTCGCAGGTTGAGCCCGCCGCCGTGTTTCGCCGGGAGCGCGCGCAGCAGCAGGGTGACCGGAGCGCCGAGCACGAGGAAGACGGGGGAGAGCATGCTCAGTGTCATGTGCTGCATCATGTGCACGCTGAAGAGTTCCATGCCGTAGCCGTCGATGCCCGTCGCGGTGACGAGCAGAACGGAGGCGATTCCGGCGATCCACCACACGGTGCGCTGCACCGGCCAGGCGATCCCGCGGCGATGGAGCCGCCAGACCCCGAGGAGATAGAGCGCAAGCAGAGCCGCCATGAGGAGGGGGATGACCGGAATCGGCTGCGGATGCCAGGCCAGGAGCCGGGCGAGCGTCGGCGGCAGCTGCGGCATCCACATCGGGCCGGTCATGTCATTCATTGCCCGTCACGTGCCACCCTGTCTCGCTTGCAACTACACAACTGTTGCAAGAATACACTCAAGGCCGATGGATGTTGCCTGAATGGACAGGGGCCGATCCTGGCCGGGTCAGCCCTCGAAGGTGATGTCGTCGGGTGACTTGTCCGGGCGCCACCCCCGCCAGGTGGGATGGCGGAGTCGCGTCGTTGCGGTCCATTCGGCGAACTCGACTTCACCCACGAGCCGGGGGGTCACCCAGTGCGCGCCGGTGGAATCGGCGCTATCGATGTCTGCGAACGGGCTTGTGGTGCGGGCGAGAGGAGCGAGTCGCTTCAGTGCGGCGTCCAGATCCGCATCGCTGAACCCGGTTCCGACCTTCCCGACGAAGCTGAGACCGCCGTCTCTCGGCACGCCGAGCAGGAGCGCTCCGATCCGGCCCGCACGGTTGCCCCTGCCGGAGGTCCAGCCCCCGACGATGACCTCTTGTGTGCGGTGATGCTTGAACTTGACCCAGCTGCGGGATCGCTTTCCCGCAAGGTAGGTGCTGTCGCGTCGCTTGGCGACAACGCCCTCGAGGCGCAGCGCGAGGCTGCTGGAGATCGCCGCGACTTCATCTCCCTCGAAGGCCGGTGGCAATTGGATCGACCCTCGTGGAAACAGGTGTTGCTCGAGTGCGGTGCGCCGAGCATCGTAGGGCTGCTTCACGAGGGATCGGCCCGAGAGGGAGAGCAGGTCGAAGGCCATGAACTGAACGGGTACCGATCTGAGGACCGCGGCCACGTCGGCCGCCTTGGTCAGCCCCATCCGTCGCTGCAGTAGTCCGAAGTCGGGCCGGCCGGACGGCGAGATCGCGACGATCTCGCCGTCGACCACCGCGTCACCCTCCACCGCATCGGCAAGCGCAGCGAGCTCGGGATAGCTCGTGGTCAGATCGATGCCGTTGCGGCTGGTGATGGTGACGACGCCGTCACTGACGGAGGCGATGGCGCGGATGCCGTCCCATTTCATCTCGAAAGCCCACTCATCGTCTTCAGAAAGCTGTCCGGCTTTGCCCGGTGTCGCGAGCATCGGGCGAATCGTGTCGACTGCCCCGGGCGTGGCGCCGACCACTTTCCGGGAGCGAGCGGGCTTCGGGGCCGCGGACGTGGTGTCCGCCATCAGGTGGATGAGCCAGTCGTTTTCGGCCCGTCCGGCGCCGCCGGTATGGATCAGCGCGTAGCGGTGCGATCCGTGTTGCTCGCCGTGGAGGGTCGCGATCACCTCTTTGCCCTCCCGCCACTTCTCCAGCTCGACGGTTCCGCTGTCCCAGATCGTGACCTCGCCACCGCCATATTCTCCTGCGGGAATACGGCCTTCGAAGGTGCCGTATTCGAGCGGATGGTCCTCCGTCTGTACGGCGAGATGATTCTGCGCGGAGTCGGTGGGAACGCCCTTGGGGAGTGCCCAGCTCACGAGCACGCCGTCGTGCTCGAGCCGGAAGTCCCAGTGGAGCCGGCGGGCATGATGCTCCTGGATCACGAAGCTGTCGCCGGCAGTCGGTGCCGAATCTCCCGTGGGCACCGGCTCGGGGGTCTTTGCGGCATCTCGCTTGCGCCGGTACTCGGCCAAACGGTCCAGCCCTGCGGCGGAGGTCTCGAATCGCGACCGGTGCTCCGCAGTGGGCTCGAGCGACTCGAGGTGCCCCATGGCGAGAGCCGCGAGCGGATCGCCCATCGACTCGATCCGCGCCTCGACCTCCGAGTATTGGAGCTGCCGTAGGCCCTTCTCCTCCAGTTCGCTCCAGCTGCGCGGCGCGGCGACGGTGGGACTTTCCGCACCGCGAAGCGAGTAGGGGGTGATGGTGGTCTTCGCGCCGTTGTTCTGACTCCAGTCCACCAGCACCCGCCCAAGACGGGTGGACTTCTTCATGTCGCTGACGACAAGCTCGGGGTGGTCTGCCTCCAGGGCCCGGGCGAGTTCATGGGCCACCGCACTGACCGCGGAGGCATCCTGGGAACCATCGAGCGGGGCATAGAGATGGATGCCCTTGCTCCCGCTCGTGACAGGGATCGCGCGAAGCCCCATGCCGTCGAGAATCGCCTTCGCCAGCCGGGCGACTTCCGCGCATTCGGACAGCCCGACCCCCTCACCGGGATCGAGGTCGAGCACCAGGCGATCCGGGTTGAGCGGATGCCCGGTGCGACCGAAGCGCCACTGCGGCACGTGGATTTCGAGAGCGGCGATCTGACCGAGCCAGGTGAGCGTGGCGAGATCGTTCACGAGGGGATACTCGTTCGAGTGGCCGCTGTGCTCGATCGCGCGACGCTTCACCCAGCGGGGGGTCGCATCATCCAGGTTCTTCTGCAAGAACGCCGTCCCGGGATGGGCCTCAGTGCCGACCCCGTCGACCCACCGCTTTCTGGTGGCGGGGCGCTGAGCGGCATGAGCGATCAGCACGTCTGCTACTGCCGCGTAATACGACAGCACGTCGCCCTTGGTCGTCTGCGTGTGTGGGTAGAGCACCTTGTCGAGGTTGGTGAGGGTGATTCGATGGCCTCCGACCTCCACGACCGTCTTCTGCGGCACCGTGACCCTCTTCCTGCTGTTGCTGGGGTTCCATCGTGCATCCTGGCCACGCGGTCGGCCAGTGGTTGACATCGGAGGGGGCTTAACATCTCGAGTCCCGGCGGGGATCATGACGGTATGAGATCCATATGGAAGGGCGCGATCGCCTTCGGGCTGGTCAATGTGCCGGTGAAGGTCTACAGCGCAACCGAGGACCACGACGTTCACCTCCATCAGGTGCACGACAAGGACGGCGGGCGGATCAAGTACCAGCGCCGATGCGAGATCTGCGGAAAGATCGTGGACTTCGAACACATCGACAAGGCATTCGATGATGACGGCAAGACGGTGATCCTGACGGAGAAGGACCTGCAGGAGCTTCCGGAAGAGAAGAGCCGCGAGATCTCCGTGGTCGAGTTCGTGCCCTCCGAACAACTCGATCCGATCATGTTCGATCGCAGCTACTTCCTCGAGCCCGATGGCCCCTCGATCAAGGCATACGTGCTGCTGCGGCGAACGCTCGAGGCTACCGACCGCACGGCGATCGTGCATTTCGCCCTGCGCCAGAAGACGAGACTCGGAGCTCTTCGGGTGCGCGGCGACGTGCTCATGTTGCAATCACTGCTCTGGGACGACGAGGTGCGCGAAGCCAGTTTCCCGGCGCTCGAGAGCTCGGTGCGGGTGTCGTCGAAGGAGCTCGACATGTCCTCGGCCCTTGTCGATTCCTTCGCCACCGACTTCTCTCCGGAGAAGTTCACCGACGACTACCAGGAGCAGCTTCGGGATTTGATCGCCGCGAAGCTGGAGAAGGGCGATGCCATGAGCACCGAAGAGACCTTCGGGGAGACCGCCGAAGGTGAAGAGGGCGGTGAGGTGCTCGACCTGATGACCGCCCTCAAGCAGAGTGTGGCGAAGAATCGCAAGTCCTCCGCACGCTCGGAAGACAAGGAAGACGATCAAGACGAGCAAGGCAAGGCAGACAAGACGGTGGCTCGGAAGCCGCCGCGAAAGAAGAGCGCATAGGAGAAGGGGCGGCTCGACGTCGCGCCGCGCCGCCCCTTCTGTTTCACAGTGGATCCGATTCGGGCGATCGAAGCGGAGGCGGTGAACGCTCCGAAGCGAGCGGAGTCGGTGCCTCTTCGAAGCCTTTATCGTCGATCGCGGCCTCGGCAGAATGCGAACTCCCCGACCTGAGATGCCGCAGAAGGACATCCGTCTTCGCGGGGGGGGGGGGGGGGGGGGGAAATGCATCCTCGATGATCTGTTCGAACTCGATGTCGACCAGCTCCGGGTCCGCAAGCACGATGCGGAGAAATCGATCGTTCATCGGATCCGTGTGCGTCAGAACGATACTCGGCATGGTGTGTTCCCTGTGGTGTCCCTAGGCCGTGATCTGGCTCTCCACGCCGTTCGCTCCGGAGACGATCTGGATCTTGCGCGGCTTGGCCCTCTCGCTCACGGGCAGGATGACACTCAGCACACCGTTGTCATAGTGAGCGCTGATTTTCTCGGGATCGACGCCCTCGCCGAGGCTGAACTGGCGGAGGTACGATCCGGACGGTCGCTCGTGCGCCAACCATTTCGCACCCTCGGCTGAGCCGGCCGTGCGCTGTGCGCGGATGGCGAGGAGTTGCCCGTCGACATCCACATCGACGGAGCCCGGGTCGATTCCCGGCAGGTCCGCGCTCAGGATGTAACGGTCACCGTCTCGGTACAGATCGACGGGCATGAGCTTCGGGCCCGGTCGGCCACCGTGAAGCATTCCCGCGAGGTGATCCATATCGCTGAAAGGATCAAAAGACATTGCCATGATGAGGATTCCCCTTTCGTGAAGACGAGTCCGAGTGACCCGATAGAAATTTTTTAGCACCGAAGATCTCGGTGCTCAAGATCGCTCGGGCTCAGAATTTCCTGAGAAATCGGATGCACTCAGCCCGTGAGGTCGTCCGAGAGGGAAGCGCCAAGCAGGATCCCGTCGTGGAGGTAGGACGCGTATCCGCCCGGCACGCGGTTGGCCCGTCGCCCGGAGGTCTCGACGTCGATGTCGAGCGAGTTACACACCGCGGCGGAGATCGCGGTGAATCGCGCGACCAGGTTGACGTCTTCGTGCACCGCCTCCGGCCGGAATCCGCCCGAGCTGAGATAGCTGCTTCCGCGAAAGCCCAGATTTGCGCCGTGCACGTGACCCGCGGCGCTCCTTCGAGCGCGCAAGCGGGTCCACGCGGTGACGAGATCGTCGGACAGGTCGGTCAGCTCGGGGGAGACGGTGCCGACCACGACATCCGCTCCCGCGTCGGCGAGGCGCAACTGCTCGGCGAGCCACTGCGGGGGCACTGTGGAGTCGGCGTCGGTGTTCGCGACCCAGGTGCGCCGGGGATCCATACCCGAGCCCGTCAGCGCCGACGCAACGCCGACCGAACGCGCCACCCCCACCGACGCGGCATCGATCTCGATCACCTCGACGCCACCGAAGGATCTCACGAGCTCGGCGGTGTTGTCGCTGCAGCTGTCGAGCACGACCACGACGGAGACGCTCGGTGCCGGGGCTGGGGAATGGGCCCGAAGGTGATCGATCGCGCGCTGGACGGAGTGCAGGCACCGGGCGATCAGTGCCGATTCGTTGCGGGCCGGGATCACCACGGCGAGCGCCTCGATGGTCACGGTGCGAGCCCTTCGCGCTGGGCGACGGAGCCTGGGTCGGTGCCGTACACCTCCAGGATGAAGTCGCTCTCCTCGTGCCGGACTGTGCGGAAGAGGGCGGAGGTCGCCTGCATCACCTCGTGGACCTCGTCGCCGCGAAGTGGATAGTCCGCGACGGGATATCGCCAATGACACAGCACGATCACCCCTCCCGGGGCGAGGTGGGATGCGGCGGTGGAGAACAGCGCGACGAGGTCGCTTCGGGAAAGGTAGTAGCCCACTTCGCTCACGACGATGAGGTCGAACTGCCCCGGCGGGAAGTCGACGCTGACATCGAGCTCGGCGAAGGCGACCTGGGGGAAGTCACTGAGTCTCTCCCGCGCGAGTTCGAGCGCTCCGGACGCGATATCCACGGCGAGGAGGCTGTCGCAGCGTGGAGCGAGCTCCCGTGTGAGCATCCCGATCGAGCAACCGATCTCCAGACCGTGACGATAGCGGGGGGAGGGGAGCGAGGCGACGGTGACGGATCGCTTGCGCGTCTCGTACCATCGGCTCGCGAGACGCCAGGGGTCGGCGCGGCGGGCGTAGAGACCCTCGAAGTACGAGGCGTCGAGGGAGACTCTTCGACTGTCGATGTAGACCTCGGTGCGGTGACGGAAATGCTCCAGGAAGTCGGCCCGGAGCACTGGTGGCAGCCCGAAAGCGGGCTGGATCTGGGAATGGAATTCGGTGATCGCGTCGTTCTTGCGTCGGCGCACCTCCTCGGGAAGTTCGAGCCCGACCATCCGGTGCCAGGGGATCGTCGGGTCGCGGGGTGTGCCCCAGTGCCACATCCAGATCGGGTACTCCAGAAAGTCGAGTCCAGCGGCACCCGCGACCTCCACCGCGACCTCGCCGACGACCCGATGGTCCCGATGACCGTCGCCCCGCCAGGGCACCACCACCAGAGTTGCCGGCGGCATATCCGCCAGCTGAGCCCGAAGCAGCGATTCGAGTTCGTCGCGCCTCTCGCGGAGCCCTCCGTCGGGCAGGCCCAGTATCAGCGGTTGCGCGGCGGGATTGAGAATGTGCAGGGCGGATCTGAGTTCGCCGGCTCGTGCCTGCCGGAGGTCGACGGCGTGGTGCTCGGGCGCGCTGCTGTGGGAAGCCGATCCGTCTGTGGCGACGATCACCGTGACGGGGATACCGCGGTCCTCGGCGAGGGCGATGAGACCTCCCGCGCCGAGGGTCTCGTCGTCGGGGTGAGCGGCGACGATCACCAGGGCCGCGGCGCTGGAGAGATCGAGTGGGGCGAGCGATCGGAGGCGCGGGTCGTCGGCCCAGCTCTTCGCGGAGGTTCCCGTCTCCGCCGCATCGAAGGTCACCACGGAGCTTCCCCACCGGCGAGAATGGCGGATCCGAGTGAGGCCTGGTCGCGCTCGGCGTGATGCTGGCGGATGTAGAGCTGGAGGTCAGCCACCCGCTTGGCGTGGACCGGGTCGAGGGCGAGGGGAGCCGGTCCGAGAGCGTGCCCGGATCGCAGGATGATCTCTTCGCAGCATCGCGCGACCGTGGCGCGCACCCGCTTGGCCAGGATAGACGCGGCCTCGCGAGGCGGCACGGGTTCGGCATCCACGATCCTGGCGGCCTCGCACAACGAGAGGCGGGCGCTCTCGATCAGCTCATCCACGGCGCCCAGATGGACCAGTTGAAGCGCGCTCGCATCGGTGAGCGCCAGGGCCTCGAACAGGGAGCGGGCGATGCCGACCGCGCCCCCGAACCAGCAGGCCGCGACCCCGATGCCACCCCACGCGAAGCCGACCCGGCGCAGATACCATCCGGGTGGCCCGACCGGATCGGCCGGCACCCCCGTGAACCGCACCGGACCGCTCGGGATCTCCGTCAATCCGCGCGCATGCCAGACCCCGGCCTGCACCGTCACGCCCGCATCGCGGAGGTCGACGGCGAACAGGCGGCGAGTCCCGTCCGGACTCGACGCGGTCACGAGCGCCCGGTCGAGACGGTCGGCGAGGGAGCACCACGGCTTGGTGCCCCGCAGCATCCAACCCGACGCTGACAGGGTGGCCACGAGGGGATCCTGGCCACCCTCGGCCGCGAACACTCCCCAGGCCGCGGACGACTCGGCGGGGATCTCGACGCCGCCCGCTCTCGCCTCGCGGAGGATGGATTGCGCGTCGAGATGCGGTTCGATGGCCCGCGCTGCGCCGAGATCGGCACAGGCGAGGGTCGCCAACAGTTCCCAGGACTCTCGCGTGTCATCCATCCCGGGGGTGGACGTCGCTCGGAAGGATCGGGCGAACTCGAGGGCACCGACCACGGTCAGCGGCGCATCGAGGGGCAGGATGCGCCGGGTGCCATCCAGTTCGACCCACCGGGTGAGGGCGCGGTCGGTCACACTCACGGTTTCAGCACGACCTTGATGCAGCCGTCCTCTTTCTTCTGGAATGTCTCGTACATCTCCGGTGCGCGGTCGAGCGGCACGGTATGGGTGACGAGGTCGGCGACTCCGAGGGGATCCGCCGGATCCTCCACCAGAGGGATCAGGTCGTCGATCCAGCGCCGCACGTTGCACTGACCCATGCGCAGGGTGAGCCCCTTGTCGAACATCGACTTCATGGGCATGGGGTCGGCTTCGCCACCGTAGACGCCGCTGAGCGAGACGGTGCCGCCGCGGCGCACCAGGTCGAGGGCGGGGTGCAGGGCCGAGAGCCGATCGACTCCGACGGTGTTCATGGCGGCCCGCGCGATCGGCTTCGGGAGGATGCCGGTGGCGGCCTGTGCGAACGCCGTCAGTCCTGCCCCGTGAGCTTCCATCCCGACCGCATCGACCACGGAGTCGGGGCCGCGACCGAAGGTGCGCTCGCGCAGCTCCGCAAGCACGGTGTCGGTGAGGTCGAAGGTGGCGATGCCGTGTCGTTCCGCCATCGCGCGGCGTTCCGGAACCGGATCGATCGCCATCACGTCGTAACCGAGGTGCGTGCCGACCCGGCTGGCGAACTGGCCGACCGGGCCGAGCCCGAAGACGGCGAGGGTGCCGCCATCCGGCACATCCGCGAACTTCACCCCCTGCCAGGCGGTCGGCAGGATGTCGCTGAGGAACAGATACCGTTCGTCGGGAAGCTCGGTGCCCACCTTCACCGCGTTGTAATCGGCCAAAGGCACCCGAAGCAGTTCGGCCTGACCGCCGGGCACCTGGCCATAGAGCTTCGTGTAGCCGAACAGCGCTGCGCCGGAGCCCTGGTCCTTCACCTGGGTGGTCTCGCACTGCGACTGCAGGCCGCGTTGGCACATGAAGCACTGCCCGCAGGCGATATTGAACGTGACCACCACTCGATCGCCGACCTCGAGCGAGGTGACGGCACTTCCCACCTCCTCGACGATCCCCATCGACTCATGGCCCAGGATGTCTCCCTTGTCGAGGAAGGGGCCGAACAGTTCGTAGAGGTGAAGGTCCGATCCGCAGATCGCCGTCGAGGTGATGCGCACGATCGCATCTGTGGGCTGCTGGATTACGGGGTCGGGCACTTCCTCCACCGACACCGATCGCTTGCCCTGGTAGGTGAGTGCCTTCATGAGTAGTTCTCCCGGAGTCGACGGACTGTGACGTTCTGAAAAGTACGCGTCGATCTGCACACCAGTAGGGGGTTGACCTCGACGCCGTACCGGGGCGTACACCGCTCAGGGGCGCTGTCTATGGCTGGTGCGGGACGGGCGATGCCTTTACCGTGTGGAGGGAAGAAGGAGGTGATGGCATGACGACTCGCGCTGTGCTGTTCGATGTCGACGGCACCCTCGTTGACTCGAACTACCTGCATGTCCGGGCGTGGTCGCAAGCATTCGCGCAACTCGACCTGCCGATCGATTCGTGGCGGATCCACGCGGGAATCGGGATGGATTCGGCCCTGTTGCTGCGGACACTGCTGGCTGATCGGGAAGCGGAATGGGGCGACCGTGCCTCAGAACTCCACGGACGCTTCTATTCCGAGCTGAGTCCGGAGCTACGACCTCTCTCCGGTGCGCGTGAACTGATCGCGGAGGTGGCTCGTCGGGGGCACACCGCCGTGCTCGCGACCTCCGCGCCGGAACACGAGTTGGAGACCCTTCGCGAGGCCTTGCAGGTCGACGATTTCATCTCGGTGATGACGACGTCCGAAGACGTCGACGTTGCGAAGCCGGCGCCGGACATCGTGCAGATCGCTCTCGACCGTGCCGGAGTGAATGCGTGCGATGCGGTCTTCGTCGGCGACTCCCTCTGGGATGTCGAGGCCTCGGCGCGGGCAGGGGTCAAGTGTGTCGCCCTGCGATCGGGCGGAACGGGGGCGCTCGAGCTGTTCAACGCGGGGGCATTCTTCGTGTGGGATGACCCTGCCGAACTCCTCGCGCACTACAGCGAGACCTTCGAGTGGCGAGAGCACGAGGAGCGCGCGCGCAGCGAGCGGGCTGCGCAACGGGGCCAGAGCCCCGTTTAGGCCTCGAGCACGTAGGTCGTGAGGTCCCTCAGCGTCTGCGCCATGTGGCTGTCCATCGCCTGCCGAGACCGCTCGGGGTCATGCGAGGCGAGTGCCTCGACGATATGCCCGTGCTCGGCGATTGCGTTCACCTGGATCTGCGGCACCCGAGAGGTCTGGGTGCGGCGTGCTGCCAGAATTCGCGACAGCGGTTCGAACAGCACGGCGAGGAAGACATTTCCCGAGGCATGCAGGATCACGTCGTGAAAGGCCAGGTCGGCTTCGACGAAATTGCCGACATCCCGAGCCTCGTGAGCGGCGCGCATCGCGGCGAGATGTTCGCGCAGCGAGTCGAGCTCTTCATCGGAGATGCGCTCGGCCGCCAGTTCGGCGGCGCCGGTCTCGAGCATCCGCCTCAGCTCGATGAGTTGGATCGAGGCCGATGCATCGTTCTCGCCCGTTGACGTGGCACGCAGCACGGCCTCCATCGAGGTCCACCGGTTGAACGGGTTGACGAATGTGCCACGGCCGCGTTCGATACGGGCGACTCCCATGGCTTCGAGGGTCTTGACGGCCTCGCGCACGGTCATGCGGCTGACTTCGTGTCTCGCGACGAGGTCCTGTTCTCCCGGAAGGGTGGATCCCGGGGCGAACTCGCCGGACACGATGCGGGCGAGCAGGTCGTCGGAGATCATTGCAACCAGTGACTGACGAGCCAGCGTGTCCTCCAGAGGTCGATGTGAGAATACCTGAACGGAATTCTAGGGGGTTCATCGCACGCCGGCACGGGGAAATATAAGATGTCTGACGAGCTTCGAATCCTACTCGAAGTGTTCCGGAGTCGTCAGAACTCCCGATGCGAAAGTTGCCCACCATGTCGGAAACTCCTCCCGCCGCTTCGGCGGACACCATCGTCACCGTGCTCGGACTGGGGGCTATGGGGTTGCCGATGGCCGCCCGACTGTCATCCGAATTCACGGTCCGCGGATTCGACATCAACCAGGGACGCCGCGATCTCGCGGCGTCAGCGGGAGTCGAGCGGTTCGATTCGGCGCGGTCGGCCTGCAGCGGCAGCGGCATCGTGCTGTTGGCGGTGCGCAACGAGGAACAGCTCGTGGAGGTTCTCTTCGGCGTAGAGGGTGTCGCCGCCGCGATGGCTGCGGGTTCGGTGGTGATCCTCACGAGCACGGTCGGCACGGGTGCTATCCCCGTCACGGCGGAACGGCTCGCCGGGATGGGCATCGGGTTCGTTGATGCACCCCTCTCGGGTGGCCCGGTGCGGGCGCGGGAGGGCGACCTGCTGATCCTGGTGGGCGCCGAGCCTGCCGCGCTCGAAAGCGCGCGGCGGGTGCTCGAAGCACTGTCATCGACCCTCACGATCGTCGGCGACGCGCCCGGTGACGGCCAGGCGATGAAGACCGTGAACCAGCTCCTCTGCGGCGTGCACATCGCCGCAGCAGCCGAGGCCCTCGCGCTCGCCGACAGGCTCGGACTGGACCCGGACAAGGCTCTGCGCGCTCTCGAAGCGGGCGCGGCGGGATCGTTCATGCTCTCCAACCGCGGTCCGAGGATGCTCGAGGCCTACGACGACGGGGGCGCAGAGGTGCTGAGCCGCCTCGATATCTTCGTCAAAGACATGGGGATCGTCGGCAACGCGGTGCGCGCGGCCGGACTGCCCTCCCCGCTCGCGGCGGCGGCCGAGCAGCTGTACCTCATCGCCCAGGCACAGGGGCTCGGCACGGCGGACGATTCAGCGGTGATCCGTGTGCTCGCACCATCCCGCCTCACCGACTGAAGCGCGGCTGAACCCTACGACTGCGAGAAGTCGAAGGTGGCCGGATCGCCACTGGTGCGCAGCCCGGCTTCGAGACCGGAGATCTGCTGCATCTCGGCCGTGCTGAGTTCGAAGTCGAAGATGTCGATGTTCTCTGCGACGCGGTGCGGCGTGACGGTCTTCGGGATCACGATGAACCCTTGCTGCACATGCCAGCGCAGGATGGCCTGAGCCGGGGTCTTGCCGTGGGCTGTAGCGATGGCGCGCACCGTCGGGTCATCCACATCCTTCGCCTGGCCGAGGGGGCTGTAGGCCTCGACGGCGATACCGCGTTCGATCGAGGTCGCGGCGAGTGCCGACTGCTGGAAGCTCGGGTGGATCTCGAACTGGTTGACCGCCGGCACGACTGTGCCCTCGTCGCCCACCCGGTCGAGGTGCGGCTCGAGGAAGTTGGAGACGCCGATCGCGCGCACGGCGCCTTCCGCGTAGAGCTTCTCCAGTGCGCGCCAGGTGTCCACGTAGCGATCGTGGAGCACGTAAGGCCAGTGGATCAGGTAGAGGTCCACCACCTCGACCCCGAGAGCGCGACGGCTGGTTTCGAACGCGGCGAGACCGCTCTCGTATCCCTGGTCTGCATTGCGGAGCTTCGTCGTGATGAAGATCTCGTCGCGGGGCAGGCCGCTGCTTCGAACGGCCTCGCCGACGCCCACCTCATTGCCGTAGGCGGCCGCAGTGTCGATGTGTCGATAGCCGGCCTCGAACGCCGCGAGGGTCGCCCCTCGAACATCTTCCGGAGCGATCTGGTAGACCCCGTAGCCGAGCTGGGGGATCTCGATTCCGTTGTTCAGCACGACGGTGGGACTGGTGGTCACGGGTTCTCATTTCGTTCGAGGGACGGTGTTCGGCGATGGAGTTGACAAGTCTCGATCTGTATTGAATGATAAGTCATCTGACGTCTAGCGTCATACCTCAAAGGAGAGATCAACGTGCCTCAGAAGATCGCGGTTCTGCACACCAGCTTCGTTTTCGTCTCGGTGGAGCCCGTCATCAACGAGCTGATCGCCGAGCTCCTCCCCGGAGCCGAAGTGATGCATTTCGTGGATTCCGACGTCCTGGCCACGGTCGTGCGAGAGCAGGGGATCTCGGCAAGCAGCGAGCAGCGGATGGTGCACCTCGCCCAGGCCGCCGAAGCGGCCGGAGCCGACATCATCTTCTCCGCGTGCTCCTCCCTCGGCCCGGCACTCGACGTCGCGGCCCGCAATGTGCACACGCCGGTCGTCAAGATCGACGAGGCCATGGCGATTCTCGCGGCGAGCCGAGGCAGTCGAATCGGCGTGCTCGCGACAGTTCCCACCACGCTCGGCCCCACCTCCGACCTCATCCAGCTCAAGGCCGACGAGCTCGGCCGTGAGGTGCAGATCGAGCAGCGCCTCTGTGCCGGGGCGTTCGACGTCCTGATGTCCGGCGATCGTCCACAGCACGACTCGATGGTCATCGAGCAGGCCGTGGACCTCGCGAAAAACGTCGACACGATCGTGCTCGCGCAGGCATCGATGGGTCGACTCGCCGAGACGCTCCGGGAGAAGACCGGCCTGCCCGTGCTCTCCAGCCCGCGTATGGGAGTCGAGTACCTCGCCGAGCGAGTTGCGGAACTCGCCAAGTGACCCTGCCTGCCGAGACGGGCGCGCCGACGGAGATGTCGGCGTTGCGAACTCTTGCACCCGCTCCGCTGGTGATCGACGATGCCCGACTGAAGATCCGCGAGGCCAATCGCGCGTCGGGAACCCGGGTGATCTTCCTCGACGACGATCCCACGGGCAGCCAGTCGGTGCAGGGAGTGCCGGTGCTCACCCGCTGGACACCGGATGACCTGCGCTGGGCATTCGCGCAGCCGTCGAGTGGCTTCTTCATCCTCACCAACACGCGAGGACTGAACGACTCGGAGGCGGCCTCGACCATGCGCGAGGTCGCGGCCGTGATCGACAGTGTCGCAGTGGACCTCGACCTGCGGTACTCGCTCGTCACTCGCAGTGACTCGACCCTCCGGGGGCACTACCCCCTCGAAACCGATGTGCTGCTCGACATGGGCGGGAAGGAAGGCCGGCCTTACGACGCCCTGCTGATCGCGCCGGCCTACATCGCCGCGGGTCGGGTGACCGCTTCCGACGTGCACTACGTGCAAGAGGGTCACGCCTTCGTCCCCGTCGGCCAGACCAGCTACGCCCGTGACGCGACTTTCGGTTTTCACAGCTCGGACATCCGCGAATACGTGGAAGAGAAGACCGACGGACGCATTTCAGCGGGCGAGGTCAGGAGCCTCAGTCTCGAGGACATCCGCGTCGGCGGACCGGAACGGGTTCGGGACATCATCCTCTCCTGCTCGGGCGCCGTGCCGGTGATCATCAATGCACTCGACGACAGCGACCTCGACGTCGTCACCCTCGGCCTGCTGCTCGCCGAGCAGGCCGGATCCCGGGTGCTCTGCCGCACCGGTCCCTCTTTCGTGGCATCCCGGCTCGGAATGGCCGGACGCGAGCCGCTCTCCCACGCGGAGATCTTCGCGGTCGGGGAACGATCGGGCAACGGCCTGATCGTCGTCGGATCGCACGTGGAGCTCACATCGAGGCAGGTCGCCTGCCTCACCGAACGGCTCCCGGAGATCGAGACCGTGGAACTCGACGTGCCTCGACTGCTCGACCCGCTCCAGGCCGAAGCCGAGGTCGAGCGCTGCTCGGTCGCGCTCACGGCCGCCCTGCGCAGCACAGATGCGCTGCTGGTGTCGAGTCGTCGCCAGATCACCGGTGACAGTGGGCACTCGAGCCTCGTGATCGCCCAGACCGTGTCCCGCGCACTCGTGGACCTGACCCGTCGGGTGGAGAAGGACGTGCCGCTGAAGTGGGTGCTCGCCAAGGGCGGAATCACCTCGAGCGACATCGCCACCGAGGGCCTCGGCATCCGCCGGGCGCTCGTGGCAGGACAGCTTTTCGACGGGATCGTCTCGGTCTGGCTCAACGACGGAGAAGGCGAGCGCGGTCTGGAAGGGCTGCCCTACGTGGTCTTCGCCGGAAACGTGGGCGACGAAGGCACGCTCGCCGACGCCGTGTCGATCCTGCGGGGGAGTTCGCCTATACGCGCATAGCCCCCCGCATCCGAGAATCCATCACAGTCCGACCTTCCACACACACAGTTCCACCATCGTTTGCACTGATTACAAAGGAGTAGTAATGCGAAAAGTCCTTTTGGCTACGACCCTTCTGGCAGTTTCGACCCTCGCGCTCGCCGGATGCAGCACCGCGGCGACCACCGGGGGCACCGCGGCGAAGTCCGATTCCAAGCCCGTCTACGTCTTTCTGCCGAAGTCGCTCAACAACCCGTACTGGGTCGATGCGCGCAAGGGAATGGAAGACCAGGCGAAGAAGCTCGGTGTCACCGCGAAGTTCCTCGGCCCGGACACCGACGATGCTGCCGCACAGGTGGCAATCTTCGATTCCATCCTCGCCACCAACCCCGCGGGCATCGCGATCTCGCCCAACGACCCCGCCAGCGTCATCGACGACATCGCGAAGGCCCGCGCTGCCGGCATCCCGGTCATCGCCTGGGACGGCCCTGTGCCGAACAGCCAGGTGATGGGCTACATCGGCACCGACAACGTGGCCGCGGGAGAGCAGGCAGGAGAAGCCCTCGCCAAGAGCATCAACAAGAAGGGCAAGGTCGCCGTGGTCATCGGCAGCCTGAGCGCGGTCAATCTCAACCAGCGCCTCACCGGCGTCAAGAAGGCCCTGGCCAAGTACCCGGACATCAAGCTCGTTGCTACCGAGGTGTCGGGCGAATCCATCGCCACCGCCCAGTCGGCATCCGAGACGATCCTCCAGGCCAACCCCGATCTCGCGGGCATGGTGGGCATCGGTGGATCCGACCTCCCCGGAATCGCCGGCGCTCTCAAGTCGGGCAACAAGTGTGGTGCGGTCAAGGCCGTCGGATTCGATGTGGTGCCCCAGGGCATCGACGGCATGAAGGGCAAGTGCGTCGACGCACTCATCTCGCAGAAGCCTTTCGGCATGACCGCCCAGGCCCTGCAGATCCTCGCCGACTTCCACGCGAAGACCTCCAAGTTGAAGGACAACTTCACCGTGGACACCGGAGTCGTCACAGTCACACCGGACTCACTCGACGAGTTCCTGAAGACCGCGCACTAGCGCAGACTGGCGGGGCCGATCTCGGTCGGCCCCGCACCCCCTTTCAACAACGAAGTTTTAGGAGTGGCCATGACAGAGCCAGCGCTCATCTCGATGCGCGGTATCGTCAAGCGATATCCGGGCGTGACGGCCCTCCGCGACGTCGACCTTTCCGTGCAGCCCGGCGAAGTGATGGCCCTGGTCGGCGAGAACGGCGCCGGCAAGAGCACGCTGCTGAAGATCCTCGCCGGCGCCGCCCGCGCCGATGAAGGCACCATCGAGGTCTCCGGCGTGGTGCGCGACATCCAGGCGCCCCGCGACTCCCAGGCGTGCGGCATCGCCGTCATCTACCAGGAGCTGAACCTCGCCAACGACCTCAGTGTCGCCGAGAACATCTACGTCGGTCGCGAGATCAAAAACCGCTTCGGCCTCGTCGATTTCAGGGCGATGGAGCGCGGCGCTGCCGCCCTGCTGAACAGCCTCGGTGTCGCGATCTCGCCCCGTCAACTCGTCGGCGATCTGAACATCGCGCTGCGGCAGATGGTCGAGATCGCCAAGGCGCTTCTGGTCGATGCCCGCATCGTGGTAATGGACGAACCCACCTCATCTCTCACGGAGGAAGAGGTCGAGACGATCCTGGAGCTGGTGCGAAAGCTGCGCAGCAATGGGGTGAGCGTCATCTACGTCTCGCATCGCATGCGCGAGATCTACGAGATCGCCGACCGGATCACCGTCATGCGTGACGGCGCCGTCGTCGGAGTGTGCGAGGCCAGAGATACCACTCCGAACGACGTCGTGCAGATGATGGTCGGGCGTGAGCTCGTCGACCTCTACGGGGTCCGGTCCGCCCCGCTGGACAAATCCGCCCCTCCCGCGCTCGAGGTGAAGAGTCTGAGTTCCGGAGACCTCTTGCACGATGTGAGCTTCGCGGTGCGCCCGGGCGAGATCCTGGTGCTCGCCGGACTCATCGGGGCGGGTCGCAGCGATGCCGCCCTCGCCATCTTCGGAGCTGCGAAACGGCGTGGCGGCGAGATCCTGGTATCCCAGAAGGCCCTGGCGCTGCGCAGCCCGATCGAGGCGATGGATGCGGGGATCGGCTTCGTTCCCGAGGATCGCAAACACCAGGGGCTCTTTTTGGGACTTCCGGTTCGGGAGAACATCTCGTCGGCATCCCTTCGCGCGATCAGTCGACTGTCAATCGTGTCGCGCCGGAGCGACCGGGACCTCGCTACGCACCACTCGAGCCAACTCGGGCTCCGGCTGTCGGCCATAGACGTCGCCGCCGGCACGCTGAGTGGGGGAAACCAACAGAAGGTGGTGCTGGCCCGCTGGCTCGCACGCAAGCCGCGCATCCTGATCCTCGACGAACCGACGCGTGGCGTCGACGTCGGTGCGAAGGCAGAGATCTACCAACTGATCCGCACGATCGCAGCGGAGGGAGTCGCGGTGCTCGTGATCTCCTCTGAGCTCACTGAGGTACTCGGCATCGCCGACCGCATCGTTGTAATGCGTGAGGGGTACGGGGTAGGGGAATTGAACGCAGCGGACGCGACAGAGAAGCGCGTGATGGCGATGGCAACAGGAGTCGAAGGAGACGTTTCATGACTATCAACGAAGTGACCGCCAAGAAGGACCAGCCCGTGGCCGGCGCCGGTTCGGCAGTGCCGGAGCCGCCGCGCGCGACGCCGGGCCAGAGATTCCGCCTCGGAGTCCGCAAGATCGTCGGGGCACGCGAAGCGACCCTCGCCGGCGTAGTCGTGCTCCTCGTCGTCTACCTCTCCTTCGCGTCGCCGTACTTCCTCACGGCGGGCAACCTCACCGTCGTGGGGCGGCAGATCGCGCTCGCGCTGATCATCAGTGTGGGAAAGACCTTCGTCATCCTCATCGGCGGAATCGACCTCTCCGTGGGATCAACGGTCGCGCTGGTCAGTGTGCTCACCGGCGAGTTCATGGTCACCGTCGGCATCCCCCCGGCGCTCGCCGTCCTCCTCGCGCTGTTAGGAGGGGCTGTGGTGGGGCTGATCAACGGAGTCATCAATGCCTACGTCGGCATACCCTCGTTCGTCGTCACGCTCGGGATGCTCGCGGTTGCCCGCGGGCTGAGCCTCGGCATCACCAGCGGGTCCACGATCAGCGGTTTCCCGCCGGAGTTCCTCAACCTCGGTCAGGGTTCTGCGCTCGGCATTCCCATTCCGGTGTGGGTGGCAGTGGTGATCGCGGTCGTCGCACACCTGGTGCTGACCCGCACAACCTTCGGTCGACACATCTACTTCGTCGGCTCCAATGAGGAGGCGGCCAAGCTCTCGGGCATCCGCGTTCGCCGGGTCAAGATCGCGGTCTTCGTCATCTCGGCTTCGCTCGCCTCGGTGTCGGGAATCCTCGAGACCGCCCGTCTCAGCGTGGGACAGCCCGCGGCCGGAAACGGTTATGAGCTGCTCGCGATCGGCGCCGCGGTGATCGGTGGCGCCAGCCTCTTCGGCGGCGTCGGGGGTATCCTCGGCACCGCGCTCGGAACCTCACTTCTGCTCCTCATCCAGAACGCGCTGATCCTCCTCGGCATCTCGGCCTACTGGCAGCAGGTGTTCAGCGGAGTGATAATCGTCGCCGCTGTCGCCCTCAATATGTGGCGTCGTCAGCGCAAATAGCCCGCAACCCTCCCTCAAGAAAAGGATAGAAACATGAAGGTAGTCATCACCGGCGCACACGGCAAGGTCGGCCGCGCCGCCACCCAGGCGCTCCTCGACGCAGGTCACGACGTGCTCGCCACCGACCTCTCACGCCCCGGATTCGAAAGGCGCGAGGAGGGCTCGGCGCGCTACATGATGGCCGACCTCACCGATGCAGGCGAGGCCTTCGCCGTCGTGCGTGGCGCCGATGCGGTCGTGCATGTCGCCGCCATCCCCGAGCCGACCGGCAACCCGGCACACGTGGTCTTCCGCACCAACCTGATGGCGACCTTCAATGTGCTCGAGGCGGCGGTGCGTTTCGGCGTGAAGCGGTTCGTGAACATCTCGAGCGAGACCGTGCCCGGGTTCTTCTTCCCCGAGCGTCCCTTCCTCCCGGACTACGCGCCGGTGGACGAGCTGCACCCGGCCCACCCGCAGGATCCCTATGCGCTCACCAAGCACTTCGGCGAGCAATTGATGAACGCGGCGGTCGAGCGCAGTGACATCCGTGCCATCTCGATCCGCCCGAGCTGGGTGCAGAACGAGGGGAACTACGAGCAGAACCTCGGCCCGCAGGTTCGCGATGCCTCGGTGCTCAGCCCCAACCTGTGGAGCTACATCGACGCCTACGACCTCGCCGATGCCATCGTGCTCGCCACCGAGTCGGAGCTTCCGGGCCACGAGGTGTTCTACATCGCCTCGCCCGACAACGTCGGCGGCCACGACTTCGCCGAGGTATTGCACCAGTACTACGGCGACAAGATCGAACTGCGTGAGCTCGACCGGGTCGACGCCTCCGGCATCTCCAGCGCGAAGGCGCAGCGGATGCTCGGCTGGACGCCGAAGCGTTCCTGGCGTGACTACCTCGACGCCGACGGTCGGGCCATCGCCAAATGAAGCGCACCAGCGGGATCATCAATCCGCAACTGTCGCGAGTGATCGCGGAATGCGGCCACACGGATGCCCTCGTCGTCGCCGATGCCGGGTTGCCGATCCCCCTGGGAGTCGAACGCATCGATCTCGCGTACCGGGCCGGATCGCCGGCATTCCTCGACATCCTCGATTCGGTGCTCGCAGAGTTCATCGTCGAGCGAGCGGTGATCTCCGGCGAGATGGAGACGGAGAGCCCGGGGATGCTCGCTGCGGTGAAGGAACGCCTCGATCAATTCGGGGTCTCGGTCGAGGCGGTGCCTCACGGAGAGTTCAAGGCTCTCACCCGGGACGCCCGCGCGATCGTGCGCACCGGCGAGTACACGCCGTACTCGAATGTGATGCTCTTCTCCGGCGCTCCCTTCTAGCCGCACCACCGGAGTGTCACGCGCGGAGCAGAAGTCTGGTGCGCGTGGCACTTCGGTCAGCGGAGGGGCTTGATCCGCCGACTCAGGTGCCGGCGGGGGTGAACCGCACCGGCGGTGTGCCGCAACGTGCGGGACACCGGTCAGCGCAGCTCGACCATCCGTTCGAGCGCCGGGAGCGCCGCCTCGATCGCGGCGACCTCCTCGGCAGACAGCGGCTCGAGCAGTTCGGCGACGATCTGCTGGCGCACCCTCCGCGCCACCTGCACGGCCTCGAGCCCAGCATCCGTCACCTTGATCAGTGAGGCGCGACCGTCGGCCGGATCCGTCGTGCGCGAGACCAGTTCCTTGGCTTCGAGTTCGGCGACCAGACGGGTGATGCTCGGAGCGGAGACCAGCTCAACCTGCGCAAGCTCGGCGAGGCGGATCGGACCGTGTTTCGCCACCGACACCAGCGCAGACAGCAGGCTGTGGCTGAGCCCGCCCCGTGCCGACCGCAGTCGGCGGGTGAGCTGGCCGATCACGAAGGCGAAGCGCCCGGCAGAGTCGGTCAGTAGTCGATCGATGGTGCCACGCCCTCTCGAACCCGGCCGGCGAGCGCCGGTCTAGACGTTGCTCATCGTAGCGGCGGCGCCCCGCGGAAGCTCGTCGGCAATCGGCTCCTCCTCGTGGATGTACTTGCCTCCCGCGGTGAGGGACGCGATCGCGCCGATCACCGACATCACCGCGGCAGCGATGAAGACGATCACGAGGCCAGAGTGGAAGGGGTCCGCGATCAGCTGCGGGAAGAAGGTCTTGCCCGTGAGCGCGGCCGCGTTCGAGGACGACAGTGACTTCAGCACGCCGGTCGGTCCGAGAATCGATTCGATCGGGTTGTAGCCGAGGAAGGCGGCGAACAGGCTTCCGACCGGGGGAGTGGCCGCGACCTGGTTGGCCACGGTAGACGAGACCCCGTGGGCGGTGAGCCCGGAGCGCAGCGCGTTCGGCAGGGTGGTGGCGAGGCCGGCGATCATCAGCGAGAAGAAGATGCCGATCGACAGCGAGTTGCCGGCGTTCTGGAACGTGCCGGTCATTCCGGATGCCGCGCCACGCTGGTTCGCCGGCACGCTGTTCATGATGGCGGTGCGGTTGGGGGCCGCGAAGAGGCCGGATCCCACCCCGTTGAGGAAGGTGATGAGCGCGAACAGCCAGTAGGGGAAGTCCACCGGGATGAGCAGCAAAGCCACGAAAGTGGCGGCGACGAGCAGCAGTCCTCCGGTGGCGAAGCCGCGGGCGCCGAACCGGTCGGACAGCGATCCCGACACCGGTCCGGAGACCAGGAACCCGATGGTGAGGGGAAGCAGGTAGATACCCGCCCACAGGGGCGTGCTCTCGTAGGAGTAGCCGTGGAGGGGCAGCCAGATGCCCTGCAGCCAGATGATCAGCATGAACTGCAGACCACCCCGGCTGATCGAGGCGAGCAGGCCGGCGAAGTTGCCCCAGGCAAAAGCCCGGATGCGGAACAGTCGCATGTTGAACATGGGGTCCGTGGTGTGCAGCTCGAGGAACACGAATCCGATCAGGAACGCGATTCCGCCGATGATCCCGGTGAGCACCCACGGGTTGAGCCACCCGGTGGAGGAATCGCCGTAGGGCTGGATGCCGTAGGTAATGCCGGTGAGCAGCGCGACGAGTCCGATGGCGAAGACGATGTTGCCCGGCCAGTCCACTTTCCCCGTGGCCCGGGTACCCACTTCGCGCAGCGACTTGTACGACCAGATCGTGCCGAGGATGCCGAAGGGCACGCTCACGACGAAGACCGCGTGCCAGTCGATCTCGGCGAGCACCCCGCCGACGATGAGCCCGAGGAAGGTGCCAGCGATGCCGGCGACCTGGTTGATGCCGAGGGCGAAGCCGCGGCGTTCGATCGGGAATGCGTCGGTGAGGATCGCGGTGGAGTTGGCGAACAGCATCGATCCGCCGACGGCCTGCACCACGCGCCATCCGATCAGCCACAGGGCGCCCTGCCCACCGGTGAAGGGGTCGAACACGAGGAAGATCGCGGAGATCGTGAAGATGACGAAGCCGAGGTTGTAGATCTTCACGCGGCCGTAGAGGTCACCGAGCCGGCCGAAGCTCACGACGAGCACTGCCGTGACGAGGATGTACCCGGTCAGCATCCAGAGCAGGTAGCTGACGTTGCCGGGCTCGAGCGGGTTCAGCTTGATCCCGGTGAAGATGGCCGGGAGCGAGATCAGCACGATCGACCCGTTGATGGTGGCCATCAGGATGCCGAGGGTGGTGTTGCTCAGTGCAATCCACCGGTAGTTCGGGTGGTCTTTGTTGAACATCCCGGTTCTCGTCTTCACGGTCTTCTGCCCCACGATTTCCTCCGTCTCCAGGTCTCGTCGTTGAGCGCCCACGCCAGTGACTGGCATTTAGTTACTTGTTGTAAACTAAGTATAACCGACCACCGTGCCCGATTCCCTAACATGGAGCCATGACCCTCCCCACCGACTTCACCGCCCTGGGCGATGAGCACTTCGTTTCGTTGACGACCTTCCGCAAGTCGGGGGATGCGGTCTCCACCCCGGTGTGGATCGCCCGCGACGGCGCCGACCTCATCGTCACGACTCCCGCGATGAGCGGCAAGGTCAAGCGGCTGCGCAACAGTCCGCGTGTGGAGCTGCGTGTCTGTGATCGCCTCGGCCGCGTGAAGGACGGCGTGCCGGTGATAAGGGGAAGCGCCGCCATCGAGTCCGGTGACGACGTCACGGCGAGACTCGACAGGATCTTCGCCGCCAAGTTCAAACTCGAATACAAGATCTTCATGTTCATCGAGAGCCGCGGCAAGCAGGGCACGAAGGATCGCGTGCTTCTGCGGATCACGCCGGCCTGACCGAACCGCAGCTCGGCTCGTCGGCTGCGTGATTGTGCCCCGGACAGGGGGAGAAACACGCATTCTGTCCCCTCCCTGTGACGGAATGTAAGCAGCGAAACGCCCCCACTTCGGGGGCGACTTTCGGCTCCTCCTCCCGTATTTGCTTGTGATGCCCCTGCGCGGGGCCTACCGTTGGCCGTAGGCGCGGCGAAGATCTGTCGGTCTCACAGGGGTTCGGGGGAATCTGGCATGAAGCGGTTCGCACTACTCACGACGGTTCTCACCGCCGTTCTGACGCTCGTTCTGCCGTTCATCGGCGGAAGCGGCCCGTCGCTCACCGGCTCTGTGTCGGCCGCGTCTGCGGCCGGTTCTGCGATCCCCCGCTATGCCTCGTCTCTCGCCGCTCCGGCGGCGACCACCGCGGTCGCACCGGTCACGGTCGTCACCAATGAGGTGCTCGTCGCGAAGGCCCAGGCAGCCACGGCGGCCTACCTGAAGTCCGATTCCGAGCACCTGGGTCAGAAGCCCGTGCCGATCCCGGTCGTCGTCGCCCCGCCGGCCGCACAGCCCTCTGCGAGCGGTCACCGCGCCAGCCGGGGTGGCTCGAGCGGCGCTGCGAGCGCTGGGGGAAGCACCGCCGACCGTCGGGCCGCGGCAGCAGCGGCCGGCACATCATGCCCGGGCAGCGCGGGCGGCGGCGGCAGCGCACCGGGCGGAAGCGAGTCGGGCATCGGCGGAACCACCAGCGGCGACATCCAGTCCTTCTCGGCCACGCTGAATGCCATTCGCGCTGCCAACTGTCTCCAGTCGATCGCCCCCAGCAACTTCCGTTATGACTCCTGCATGGAGCAGCGCCTGTACTGGATGGCCGAAGACCCGAGCACCAACCCGGGCAACACCTGGGGACACTCCGGTGTGCGGAGCCTCGCCCCCGACGCCAACGGGGTCTACTACTCGGACGCTGTGCCGGCCAAGGGCTGCGACGGCAACCTCGCGGGCGGATCGGGCAACAGTGGAGCGACAGTGGCCCAGAAGTGGTGGGACTCCCTCGCCCACCGCGCGTCCCTCTATCGCCCCGGAGTGGCGAGCACGAGCGGCGTCTGCATCTACTTCGCGATGACCCACGGGGGCGTGCCCGGCGAGAGCAGCGGCTTCACCCGCGCCGCCGCGCGCTGGGGTGGCTGCTGAGCCCCTGCTAGATTCTGGTCTCATGACTACGGACGAGACGTCGAACCCACCCGCACCGATTCGCTGGGGCATCCTCGGCACCGGGTTCATCGCCCATACCCAGACTGCGGATCTCGTCGGATGCGGCTTCACCGTCGCGGCGGTGGGATCGCGCTCGCAGGAGTCGGCCGACGCGTTCGCGGCCGAGTTCGGCATCCCCGTTGCACACGGAAGCTATGAAGACCTCGTCTCCGACCCCGGGGTCGACGCGATCTACATCTCGACGCCGCATCCGTTCCATGCCGAGAATGCGCTGCTCGCGCTGCGGGCCGGCAAGCATGTGCTGGTAGAGAAGTCCTTCACTGTCACTGCTGAGCAGGCCCGTGACGTGGTCGAGGCCGGCGACGCCGCCGGGCTCGTGGTGATGGAGGCGATGTGGACCCGTTTTCTGCCCCATATGTTGCGAATTCGAGAGATCATCGCCGCCGGAACCCTCGGCGACGTGCGAACCCTGATCGCCGATCACAACCAGAACCTGCCGAAGGATCCGCTGCACCGCCTCAACAACCCCGAGCTCGGGGGCGGCGCCCTGCTCGATCTGGGTATCTACCCCGTGTCCTTCGCCTTCGACCTCTTCGGCACACCCACGCAGGTGAGGGCGCTGGCGGCGATGACCGCGACCGGTGTCGACCGGCAGACCGCCATCCTGCTCGCATTCGAGGATGACCGGCAGGCCGTGCTGCACTGTGCCCTCGACACCAAGGGCCCGAACACCGCGTCGATACTCGGAACGGATGGCCGGATCGATATCGACACCGTGTGGTATTCGCCCACGAGTTTCACGGTCTTCGATGCCGAGGGTGTGGTGATCGAGCGCTTCGAGAGCGATGTCTCCCATCGTGGCATGCAGTATCAGGCGTGGGAGTTCGAGCGGCGTATCCGGGAGGGCGACCACGCTCCGGCCATCCTTCCGGCGATCGAGAGTGTGCGCATCATGGAGACCCTCGATGCCGTCCGAGCGCAGATCGGCCTCTCCTACCCCGGCGAATAGGCCCGGTTATCATAGGGAGGTGAGTGACCCGAAGGATCCGCAGCTCCCCCAGCCGCCGATCGATCCCCAGACAGAGGCGCCGGTGCAGCCGCCGACGGCGCCTCCCTCGGTGCCGCTGACCAGACGCGAAGCGCGGGAGCTCGAACAGTCCGGCCAGTTGCCCGTCGCCGCGTCAGTCCCTCCGGCTGCCGAGCCTCCGGCTGCCGAGCCTCACGCTGCCGAGCCTCCCGCCGCCGAGCCTCACGCTGCCGAGCCTCCCACCGCCGAGCCTCCGGCCGCCGAGCCCACCGTGCTTCTCCCCTCCTCCGGCACCGCGCTCTTCTTTCCGTCCCCGCCCATCGAGCAACCGACGCAGTTGCTTGCCGCCACCCCTGCGCCGCAGGCCGCCGCTGGGGCAGCTCCCCCCGGCGCTCGCGGCGGCATCTTCGCGCTCATCGCGAAGCATCCGAATGCCTGGCTGTTCTCGGCTCTGGGCGTCGTCTTCGTCCTCCTGGCCACCGGATCCGTGCTGACCGGCATGGCCGTCGGCTCTGGCTCGGCGGATGCTTCGGCTCCCGGTGCCGCCGCGGGTCCGAGCACGACGCCGGCCCCCACGCCGACCCGGGACGTCCCCGCCGCGATCGCCGCTGCCACCCGGCTGCGCACCTGCTCGGTCGTCGCGCCTGCTTCCGACCCGAACCTCCTCACCTTCCAGGCCTCGGTGATCAACGCCACGACCGGCGAGGTGCTCTTCGATCGTGGGGGCGCCACGCCCTCGCGCACCGCGAGCGTTCTCAAGACCCTCACCGCGGCCGCGGCGCTCAACGTGCTCGGGCCCGACTACCAGATCTCGACCAAGGTGTACGCGGGAGCAACGCCCGGCACGGTAGTGCTCGTCGGTGGCGGCGATCCCACACTGAGCGCGCTACCGGCCGGCCAGGAGAGCGTCTACCGCGGCGCCCCCAAGCTGAGCGATCTGGCCGCCCAGGCTCAGGCGAAGAGCGCGGTGCCGATCACCGACATCGTGCTGGATTCGAGCTTCTGGGATCCGAACGACAACTGGGATCCGAGTTGGGAGCGCAGCGAGCAGTCCGAGGGGTACCAGCCGGAGGTCACCGCGCTCACCGTCGATGGTGGCCGCCAGAATCCCCAGAAGCAGGACAGCCCGCGCAGCAGTGAACCGATCGCGGACGCGGGCGCCGCCTTCGCCGCCGACCTCGGCATCTCGGGAGCCGAACACATCACCACCGGCACGGCACCGGCCGGCGCGGCACTGCTCGGTGAGGTGAAATCTCAACCCGTGCGCTCGCTCGTGGCCTACATGCTGCCGGTCTCCGACAACACCCTCGGCGAATACCTCGCACGCCAGACCTCGAAGGTTGCGGGCAACGACGGATCCTCCGGCTCTCTCGCGCAGGTGATCCCCGCCGCCCTCACCAAGTACGGCCTCACCACCACCGGAGTGGCCATTCGCGACGGATCGGGGCTCAGCAACAACAACGCGGTGCCCGCCGCGTTCGTCGCGCAACTGATGGCCAAGGTGTCCGCGGGCCAGCAGAATCTCAACATCATCTACGACGCGCTGCCCATCTCTGGCAAGACCGGCACCCTCGCCAGTCGGTTCACCGGAGCCAATGCCGTGGCAAGAGGAGCAGTCAACGCGAAGACCGGCTGGATCAAGACCGAGTACGCGCTCGCCGGCGTCGTGCACGCCACCGACGGCACGACCCTCGCGTTCGCGTTCTATGCCCTCGGCGCCATCAACAGTCGCACCATCCCGGCGCTCGACACGATCACCACCGCCGTCTTCAAGTGCGGTAACAACCTGTCGAACAACTGATCCCATGACCCGTGCCCTCTTCATCATCGACGTGCAGAACGACTTCACCGAGGGCGGCGCGCTCGGCGTCGAGGGCGGCGCGGCCGTCGCCGCGGCGATCTCGCGGTATCTGGTGCGGCATCCGCATCGCTATGACCAGGTCTTCGCCTCCCGAGACTGGCACGACGCCGAAGGCGACAACGGCGGCCACTTCGCGAGGGGGCACTCCGGCGAACCGGATGCCCCGGACTTCGTGACCACCTGGCCGGTGCACTGCGTGGCCGGCACGACCGGCGCCGACTACCACCCGGCATTGGACACCTCCGTGGTGACGGTCGGCGTGCGCAAGGGGCAGGGCCGGCCGGCGTACTCGATCTTCGAGGGCGTGACCGACTCCGGGCTCTCCGTGGCTCAGAAGCTCGACGAACTGGGCGTCGACGAGGTGGACGTGGTGGGCATCGCCACCGACTACTGCGTGCTGGCCAGCGCGCTCGATGCCGTGGCCGAGGGGCTGACGGTGCGGGTGTTCGACGACCTCGTCGCCGGGGTCGACCCGAGCTCGAGCGCCCTCGCCCTCGAGCGCCTGGCGGCCGCCGGCGTGCGGGTCGAAGGTGCCTCGCAAAACTAGACTGGTCGCATGAGTGCGATCTCCGAATCCGAGCTTCTGTCCCGCGTGCCCGACCGGCTTTTCATCGGGGGGGAGTGGGTGGAATCCACCTCCGGACGATCGATCGAGGTGGTCGATCCGTCGACCGGACTGGTGATCAAGACCATCGCCGACGCGTCGGTCGCCGACGGAGCCCTGGCGATGGATGCCGCCGCGGCTGCACAGGCCTCCTGGGCGGCAACCGCGCCCCGGGTGCGCGGCGAGATCCTGCGCCGGGCCTTCGACCTGCTGCAGGAGCGCGCCGATGAATTCGCGCTGCTGATGACTCTCGAAATGGGCAAGCCCCTCGCCGAGGCGCGGGGTGAGGTCACCTATGGTGGCGAGTTCCTGCGCTGGTTCAGCGAGGAAGCCGTGCGCATCGGCGGTCACTACGGGGTGAACCCCGAGGGCACGGGTCGCATGTTCGTCACCCGCTTCCCGGTCGGACCGTCTTTTCTCATCACGCCGTGGAACTTTCCCCTGGCGATGGCGACCCGCAAGATCGCGCCGGCGCTCGCCGCAGGGTGCACGGCCGTGGTGAAGCCCGCCGAGCTGACCCCGCTCACCACCCTCTATTTCGCGAAGCTCCTCGAGGAGTGCGGCCTGCCGAAGGGAGTGCTCAACATCATCACGACCTCCACTTCTGGCGAGGTCTCAGCACCGATCATCGCCGATCCCCGCTTGCGCAAGCTCAGCTTCACCGGGTCCACTCCGGTGGGCGTCCGCCTGCTCAAGCAGGCCGCCGACAACGTGCTTCGCACGTCTATGGAGCTGGGGGGCAACGCCCCGTTCCTGGTGTTCGAGGACGCCGATCTCGACGCCGCGATCGACGGCGCGATGATCGCGAAGTTCCGCAACATCGGCCAGGCCTGCACGGCTGCGAACCGGTTCATCGTGCACGAGTCGGTGGCCGAGGAGTTCGCCGCGCGAGTGACCGAGCGTGTCAAGTCACTGACAATCGGGAGGGGCACCGAGAACGGCGTCTCGATCGGGCCGCTCATCAACGCCGCCGCGGTCGCCAAGGCCGACGAGCTGGTGACGGATGCGGTCTCCCGCGGCGCGACGGTTCTCACCGGCGGAAACCCGGTCGACCGCGACGGCACCTTCTACGCGCCCACCGTGGTGACGGGGGTGACGCCCGGCAGCGACATCCTGCGCGAAGAGATCTTCGGACCGGTGCTGTCGATCACGACCTTCACCGATGAGGCGGATGCGGTGGCCAAGGCCAACGACACCCAGTACGGCCTCGTCAGCTACGCCTTCACGCGCGACCTCGCCCGTGGACTCCGACTGATCGACAGCATCCAGACCGGCATGATGGGGCTCAACGTGGGAGTCGTCTCGAATGCGGCGGCGCCCTTCGGCGGGGTCAAGCAATCCGGCCTCGGACGCGAGGGCGGCGACGTCGGTATCGACGAGTACCTCGAGACGAAGTACGTGCTCGCGCCGGCCACCGTCGCCCCCGCGGGTGCTGCATAACTCCTGCAGTCTGCCCGGGCGGGGAACGGGAGCCCGGGAATTCGGGGCCCGGCCAGCTCCCGGCTGCAGAGTGCAGGAGTTATGCCGGAGGGACAGTGGGGAGGGTGTCGCGTGACCGTCGTTGAGATCACGGACCTCTCCGACCCGCGACTGGCCGACTACTCCCACCAGACGGATGTCGCGCTCAAGAAGGCGCGCGGCACTGAGCACGGCCTCTACATCGCCGAGTCGGCACTCGTGTTGCAGCGGGCGCTCGCGGCCGGCCATCGGCCGCGTTCGGTGCTGGCGCTCGGCAACACTGTCGACGAGGCGAGAGCGCTGGTGGGCGAGGATGTGCCGATCTTCTCCGGGCCGAGCGAGCTCCTCGAAGAGCTGACCGGCTATCTGCTGCATCGCGGTCTGATCGCGGCGATGCACCGCCCGGCACTGCCTTCGGCACCGGCGCTGCTCGAGCACGCCCGGCGGGTGATCATCCTCGAGAACGTCGCGGACCCCACCAATGTGGGAGCCATCTTCCGCTCCGTCGCCGCGATCGGTGCCGACGCGGTGTTCGTCACTCCCCGCTGCTCAGATCCGTTCTACCGTCGCGCGATCCGCGTGTCGATGGGCACGGTGCTGCAGGTGCCCTGGACGCGGCTCGGCGACTGGCCGTCGACCCGGAAGCTGCTCGCGACTGCCGGGTTCCAGGTCGCGGCGCTGGCTTTGAGTGCGGATGCCGTGAGCCTGCGCGACTTCGCGGCTCCCGAGCGACTGGCGCTCGTGCTCGGCGCCGAGGGGGAAGGACTCACCGCGGACGCGCTTGCCAGCGCCGACACCGTGGTGCAGATTCCCATGGCGCATGGGATCGACTCGCTCAATGTCGCCGCGACCGCAGCCGTGGCGATGTGGGCCCTCGCCTGATCCGTCAGAGCGCCCGCATGCGGTTGTTCCGCGGGTCGTGGGTGAGTTCGGCGCGCCCGAGCTCTTCGAGCAGTGGCGGCAGGTACATCCCGAACCGGCCGCGATAGCCCTTGCGCAAGCCGTACCATCCGCCGACCGGATTGGTCTCGGCCCGCCCCCAGGCCTCGACCGTTCCCTCGGCTGGACTCTTCGACTCGTCGGCGGCACCCAGGTCGACCCAGTCGCCCTGCTCGGTGAGCCAGACGTGCAGGTCGTCGATCGCCCGAGACTGGTATTTCAGTGTGGTGGAGCCCACCTTGCAGACCAGTTCCTCGTCCTCGACGAACATCGTGTATGCGGATGATCCGGGCGCCGTGACCAGCTCCCAGGGGTCGTCCTTCGTTCCTGCGCCCATCGGGGCTCCTCTGCTCAGCAGAAATCTAGCGCATTCGACACGTCATCATTCAGGAATATGTGGGGCTGGTGAGACGGATGCTGCTGGAGCCGACCTCGGCCGCCTCATCCGTCGCAGAGGTTCCTGATTGACGAGGAGCGCGGGAGAGGTCAGACGAGCAGCTGGTGTTTCGCGAGTTCGCGGTACAGCGGGGTGCTCTTCACGAGTTCGGAGTGAGTCCCGACACCGACGACGCGTCCGTGGTCGAGCACCACGATCTGGTCGGAGTCGACCACGGTGGAGAGGCGGTGTGCGATCACGATCAGGGTGCGGTTCTCGGCGACGGCATCGATCGCCTCTCGGAGCAGCTGCTCGTTGAGCCCATCGAGAGACGACGTCGACTCGTCAAGCAGCAGGATGGGAGGAGCCGCGAGCAGTGTGCGTGCGATGGCGAGGCGCTGGCGCTCGCCGCCGGAGAGCATCACGCCCTCCTCGCCGACCGCCGCATCCAGGCCCGTGTCGCTGCGCTCGAGCACCGCGGTGAGATTCACGTCGTGGAGCACTCTGATGCACTCCTCGTCGGTGGCGTCCGGGGCGCCGAGGGTGAGGTTGTCGCGCAGGGATCCTGCGAGCACCGGGGCATCCTGTTCCACATACCCGATCTGGGCACGCAGGGCTTCACGATCGAGCCCACGGATGTCGATGCCTCCCAATCGCACCAATCCGGAAGTCGGATCGTAGAAACGCTCGATGAGCGCGAGGATCGTGCTCTTACCGGCGCCGGACGGACCGACCAGCGCGGTGCGTTGCCCTCGCGGGGCGTCGAAGGAGACCCCGTGGAGCACCGTGAGGTCTTTGGGCGCAGACTCCTCGACGAGCTCGGACTGCGCGACGTGGTCGGTGACGGATCCGGGCTGCGGGGGGACGACCGGAGCCGCCGGGTAGGTGAAGGTCACGTCGTGGAAGCTGATCGCGGAATCCGAGGGCATCGGCGCAGCGGGTTCGATCGCCCCGTCGAGCTCTGCCTCACTCGGAAGCGTCACGATCTCCTGGATGCGCCCGAGCGCACCGAGCGCCTGGTTCACCGAGGTGATCGCGCCGAAGGCCTGCCCGAGCGGCATGATCAGCATGAAGAGGAAGAAGATGAAGGCCACCAGGTTGGCGATGGTGATGGCACCGCTAGCGACCCGGAAACCTCCGACACCGAGCACCACGAGCAGAGAGACCTGCAGGGCGATTCCGGCGATCGGCACGACGAGAGCCGAGATCTTCGCGACCTGGATGCCCATCTCCCAGGCGCCCTTGGCGTCCTTCTCGATCGCCGCGGTCTCGCGATCGGTGGCATTGGACGCACGCACGGTGCGGATGGCTCCGAGCGCGCGCTCGACGGAGGCGGCGAGATCACCCACCTTCTCCTGCTGCTTGCGACTCGCGACCCGCACCCGGCCGGACAGCAGCACGACCGTGACCACCGAGACGGCGATGACCAGCACGGTCAGACCGAGAAGCACGGGATCGATGACGAGCATCGCGATGAGGGCGCCGAGGAAGATGAGGGCGCCACCGATCGCGTCTACGAGGCCCTGGGTCAGGACCGCGTAGAGCAGAGTGGTGTCGGATCCGACGCGGGAGACGAGATCGCCGGTGCGCCGCGTGTCGAACTCGCTGATCGGAAGCCGGAGCATGCGCCGCACGAGCTGTCGGCGCGCGGAGAGCACGACGCTCGTGCCGGTGCGCTGCAGGAGGTAGTGCTGCACCCCGGAGAGGATCGCGGAGATCACGACCAGTGCGACGAGCAGGTACACGAGGGCGCCGAGGGGATCGTTCTTCTGCACCCGCGCGATCACCTGGCTCACCAGCAGCGGCTGCCCGAGGGAGGTCGCGGCCCCGAGCACGCTCAGGGCGATGACGATGCCGAGCACCTTCTTGTGTTCGAGCAGGTAGGGCAGAAGCTGGCTGAAGCTCGCGCGCGGCCCGTCGTCCTTCTTCGGGCGGGAGAAGGGAGAGCGGGAGGGGCGGGATGGCGTGCTTGTGCTCATGATGTCGTTTCCGTTGGGCGAGGCGAACAATCAAGCTTAGGCACGGCAGTGCTGGGAGATCGTACTCCGCAGGGAGCATGAGCGAGGCTCGCACTATGTCCCGGGGAGTGGTTATGGTGGATCATCGTGCCTATCCCTGTCATCGCCGCCAGTCTCCTCACCAAGAAATACAAGGACTTCGCCGCCGTCGACGGCCTCTCCTTCGAGGTCGCGCCGGGGGAGTCCTTCGGGCTGCTCGGTCCGAACGGCGCGGGGAAGTCCACCACCATGCGGATGGTGGGAGCCGTCTCCACCCGCACGAGCGGTGACCTCAGCATCCTCGGCCTCGATCCGGATGCGAACGGGCCAGAGATCCGCTCCCAACTCGGCGTAGTGCCCCAGCAGGACAACCTCGACACCGAACTCCGGGTGCGCGACAACCTCATCGTCTACGGGCGCTACTTCGGCATCAGCATCGCGGAGTGCGGGCGTCGCGCCGATGAGCTGCTCGAGTTCGCCCAACTCTCGGACCGCAAGAAGTCCAAGGTCGACGACCTCTCGGGCGGCATGAAGCGCCGGCTCACCATCGCGCGCTCGCTCATGAACGAGCCGCGCATCCTGCTGCTCGACGAGCCGACCACCGGTCTCGACCCCCAGGCCCGCCACATCCTCTGGGATCGACTGTTCCGGCTCAAGGAGCAGGGCACCACGCTGGTGCTCACCACCCACTACATGGATGAGGCCGAGCAGCTCTGCGATCGCCTGATCGTGGTGGACAAGGGCACGATCATGGCCGAGGGCGCTCCGGCCGAGCTCATCCGCCAGTACTCCACCAGGGAGGTCGCCGAGCTGCGCTTCGGGTCAGAGCGGAATGCGGAGGTGGCGCAGCAGATCGCCGGGGTCGGGGAGCGCATCGAGGTACTGCCCGACCGCATCCTCGTCTACAGCGAAGACGGTGACGCTGTGCTCGCCGAGATCACACGACGGGGGCTGCACCCGATCACGAGCCTGGTGCGTCGCTCCAGCCTCGAAGACGTGTTCCTGCGACTCACCGGACGGAGCCTGATCGAATGAGCGGCGATCGGATGAGCACCGATCGGACGAGCACCGATCGGATGGGCACCGTGAAGTCGGCCTCCCCGGTTGACGCGCGCGACACCGCCCTCGCCGGCGGGGTCAAGCCCCGGAGATGGGGATCCTGGTATGTCGCGGAGCACCGCATCCGTGGCATCAACTCGTATTACAAGACGCTGCTCGCGACGGCGATCGGCAGTCCGGTCATCTACCTCTTCGCCCTCGGAGTGGGGCTCGCAACCCTCGTCGACAAGAACCAGGGCGACGCGTTCGGGGGAGTGGGCTACCTCGCGTTCGTGGCGCCCGCGTTGATCGCCTCGGCCGCGGTGGAGGCGGCGTCGGAGGAGTGCACCTACCCGATCCTGATGGGCTTCAAGTGGAATCCGATCTTCTTCGGCATGAACGCGGCGCCGATCTCCGGCAACCAGATCGTGAACGGCATCTTCATCTCCGTGATCGCCCGGGTGCTCCCCACCGGCATCATCTACTACCTGATCATGCTCGCGTTCGGGGCTGTGCCCGACTTCTGGGGCTTCCTCACCGTGCCGATCTCGCTGCTCACCGGCATGGCATTCGGGCTCGTGATCGCCAGTTACATGGCCACTGTCGAGACGGATGCGGGCCAGCCCGCCTTCATCCGCCGGTTCATCATCGCGCCGCTCCTGCTGTTCTCCGGCACCTTCTTCCCGCTCACCCAGATGCCCATCTACCTGCAGTGGATCGGCTGGATCTCGCCGCTCTGGCACGGCACGCAGCTCGGACGGGACGTGAGCTACGGCAATGTCGAGCCGGGCTGGCTCGTGGCCGTGCACATCCTGTTCCCCCTCGCCCTCTGCGTCTACGGATGGTTGCGCACCCAGCGGGTCGTCACGAGGAGGCTCGACAAGTGACTGCGACACCGACCTTCGCCCCGGTTCGGCCGGAGCCGCGACCGCGCCGCAGAGGCCTCGGCGCACTGTACGCCGGCAACTCCCGCTCGGTGATCGAGCGCGGGCTCCTCGCCACCCGAAGCACCAACTGGCTGATCGTGGTCAGCGGGTTCTTCGAGCCGATCTTCTACCTGCTCTCGTTGGGCATCGGGCTCGGGGCTCTCGTGGGCGCGGTCACCACGTCGACGGGCCAGCAGGTGCCGTACGCGGCATTCATCGCTCCCGCGCTGCTCGCCGTCTCGGCCATGAACGGGGCGATCTTCGACTCCACGTGGAACGTCTTCTTCAAGATGCAGTTCGCGCGACTCTACGAGGGCATGCTCGCGACCTCCCTCGGGCCGCTGGATGTCGCGCTCGGGGAGATCTTCCTCGCCCTGCTGCGCGGCGTCGTCTACGCCGCCGGCTTCCTGCTGGTGATGCAGGCGCTGGGGCTCAACCTGGCCTGGACCGCGATCCTGGCGCTTCCGGCCGTGGTGCTCGTCGCCTTCGGCTTCGCGAGCCTCGGCATGGCGATCACCAGCTACATGAAGAGCTTCCAGCAGATGGACTGGATCAACTTCGCCCTGCTGCCGATGTTCCTGTTCTCAGCCACCTTCTACCCGCTGAGCGTCTATCCGCAGGTCATCCAGTGGGTGATCCAGGCGCTTCCGCTGTGGCATGGTGTCGAGCTCATCCGGGGCCTCACCACCGGTGCGCTCAGCTTTGCGATGCTCGGGCACGTGCTCTACTTCGTGGTCATGATCGGGGTCGGCCTGATCTTCATGACCCGGCGCCTTCGCGCGCTGTTCCTCGACTGAGTCCCTTCGGATTCGCCTGGCCACCGCCCGGAGTCGATCGCTGCGCCCCGCATCGCGGCGCCGCGCAGAGAGGACTATTCCACGATCGTCGTGAAGTCGCTGTCGCGGGTCTCCCGGGTCAACCGCAACGCCACCAGGGTGATCACAGCAGCCAACGAGAGGTAGAGGCCGACGAGGATCGTGCTGCCGCCGGCGAGTGCCCACAGCGCAAGCGCGATGTACGGCGCGACCGCGGCACCGATGATGCTGGACAGGTTGTAGCTCATCCCCGAGCCGGTATAGCGCACGTTGGTGGCGAAGAGCTCCGGCAGTTGCGCACCCATCGGTCCGAATGTGAGTCCCATGAGCGAGAAGCCGAGGATCAGCCACGCCATGACCCCCACGATGCCGCCGCCCGAGAGCGGCACGAACAGCAGCCCGAAGACGATGATGCCGATCGTGACGAGGCTGAGCATCCGTCGCCGACCGAAGCGTTCGGCAAGCGGGCCTGAGACCAGGGTGAAGATGCCGAAGAACACGACCCCGATGATCAGCATGATCAGGAACTCATTGCGCGTGTACCCGAGCCCCGGCACGAAAGCGGAGGGGTCGAACGGTTTGCCCGCGGCCTTGGCGGCGGCCGCGGCGACATCCACGGTCTTCGCGGAGGTGCCGAAGGCCAGCATGAAGGTCGTCATCAGGTAGAAGAGCACGTAGGTGGCCAGCATGATGAAGGTGCCGAGGATCAGCTGGCGCCAGCTGCTGCGGAATACCAGCGCGAGCGGCACCCGAGCGACAGCACCCTTCTTGATCACCTGGGTGAAGGCCGGAGCCTCGACCAGGCGGAACCGCACGTAGAGGCCGACGATCACGAGCAGCGCGCTGGCGAGGAAGGGGATCCGCCAGCCCCAGGCGGCAAAGGCGGCGGGACTCATCGAGAGATTGAGCACGAGGAAGAGCGCATTGGCCACGATGAAGCCGATCGGCGCGCCCAGCTGCGGGAACGTGCCATAGATCGCGCGCTTTCCGGCCGGGGCGTTCTCGGTGGCCAGCAGGGCCGCCCCGCTCCACTCCCCGCCGAGGCCGATGCCCTGCGCGAAACGGAAGATCACGAGCAGCAGCGGGGCGAGCACGGTCCAGCCGGGGGTGGAGGCCGACGGCAGGCAGCCGATGAGGAAGGTCGCGATGCCCATGGTCAGGAGGGAGGCGATGAGGGTGCCCTTGCGCCCGATGCGGTCGCCGAAATGACCGAACAGGATTGATCCGAGCGGACGACCTACGAATGCGGCCCCGAACACGGCGAAGGAGCTGAGAAGGGCGGTCGCCGGGGATTGTGTGGGGAAGAACAGGGCCGGGAACACCAGCACCGCCGCGGTGGCATAGACGTAGAAGTCGTAGAACTCGATCGACGTTCCGATGAGGCTCGCAAGAATCACTCGAGAGCGAGGATTCGCGGGGGCGGCGACGGTGGCGGCGGATGATGACATGAGCGACTGCTCCCTAGAGACGTGGATGACCGCCTCCGACCCTACCCCGCGTTCGGGGGTAGGCCGTGATGTCCACTCTGCCCCGCGGAGCGCGTGTCGACGGGGAAGAAGGGCTCGGCGCAGTGCGGGGAGGCGCTACCGCACGCCCTTGATCGGCAGGATGGCGAGACCGCCGAGCGCCGCCGCGATGGCCGAGCAGATGAAGAGGGCGGTGAACCCGCCGAGGGCGGCCACCACGAACGCGCCGAGGAGCGGAGCGAAGGCCTGGGGCACCGCGGTGGCGATGTTCATGATGCCGAGGTCCTTGCCCCGGCTGTGGGAGTCGGGCAGCACCTGGGTCGCGAGGGCCTGGTCGACGGCCATGAAGCATCCGTATCCGAGGCCGAGGAGACCCGCAGCGGCCATGGCGACGGGGAGGGCGGGCACGAAGGCGAGAAGCAGGGCGGCGAGCGCCTGCAGGTAGGCGGCGGCGTAGACGAACACCTTGCGCTGGCCGATGCGGTCGCTGAGCTTGCCGAAGCCGAGGGCCGCCGCGATGAAGAAGACCAGGTAGATCATGGTGAGCAGAAGCAGGTCGTCTTCTGCCGACTTGCCCCTCCCCAGGCCGTACATGAGGAAGTAGAGCAGCAGCGTGGTGCCGAGGGCGTTCCCGAGATTCACGAGGATGCGGCCGAGCAGTGTCCACCCGAAGTCGGGGAAGCGGATCGGGTTGATCCAGAACCCGCGGACCAGGCTCCCGAAGGTGAAGGGCGCGCGGAGTACCCGAGGCAGCACCTCATCCGGGATGAGCAGCAGGAACGGCATCACCAAGACGATCAGCAGCACCGCCATGAGGGCGTAACCGACGAAAGTGCTGAGCACGAGAGTGAGCACGAGCACGATACCGAGGACCGTGCCGACCGCCTGGGGCGCCGACACCCACCCGGAGACGAAGCCGCGTTGGTTCACCGGCACCTGGTCGGAGATCGTGGCAGTGATGGCGGCCGAGACGATGCAGAATCCGCTGAGGGCCAGCGACCAGAAGACCCCGACTCCCGCGATCGTGGTCTGGATGCCGAGCAGGAACAGGGAGATCGCGAAGACGAGAGTGCCGATGAAGATCCACGGTCGCCGCCGGCCGAAGCGCGAAGTCGTGCGGTCGGAGAGCGCCCCGGTGACCGGGTAGACGATGAGCGCGCAGGCCCCCGCGATGCCGGAGATGATTCCGAAGGCGACGACTGTCGACACCCAATCGGTGGTGGTGAAGAGCTCGCCGATCTGTTTCGGCAGCAGAAGTTGAATGGGGGTGAGCTGCGCCATCCAGATGCCGAGCCAGGCCGTGGCGAAGAGGGTGATCCAGCGCGCCGGCACCTTCCGTCGCGGCTCGGCGAAGGGAGTGAACGCGGCGGGTAGTGCGGGTGCAGTCATACGTCAGGCTCCTCCGACGCCAGAATAGTCGCCAGTGTGCCGACGCGATGGCCCGTGGATGCCCCCAGTTCGGGAGCTAGCCGTCGTCCTCTGCCCGCCACCCGGTGAACAACGCGGAAGCGTCGCTCACGAAGGTGCCGCGTGGCACGGTGCGCCCGCAGTCGTAGACGCGCAGCTTCGCCGGCTTCGAGTCGGCGAAGCGCAGCGTGATGTCGGTCGCGAGCCCCCCGGTGCACACGTCATTCAGGGTCTGGTCGAAGTTCAGGACATCGATCGAATACTTCGTGACGAGTGCGGTGAACGCGGCGATGCGTGCCGCGTCCGTCGTCTCGTGCGAGGAGGCGGTGAATCCCTCGACCGCCTTGGACTGGCTGTACTGGATGCTCGTGATCGGCGTCAGGGCGGGCCGGGATCCCGAATTGAGGCTCACGATGAGAATGACCAACGCCACGGTGACCACCGCCGCGACGACCGCGATGAGCCGCACCTGAAGCCGCGATTGCGGCTGCACGTCAGGCCGGTTCGATGACGGAATGGCTGCTGAGACTGCGCGAGACCTTGCCGGGATCCTTCAGGAACACGATATAGGTGAACCCCGCTGCGAGCACCACCGCGATCACGATGGCGAGGACGATCAGGATCTTGAAGGGGTTGCTCACGCAGCCAGCCTACCTTTCAGCGAGTCCGACGAAATCAGCGGGACAGGCCACGGATGATGACGGCGGTGGCGAGGGCGGCCTCGGCGGCCTCCGCGCCCTTGTCCTCCTTCGACCCGGCCAGTCCGGCGCGGTCGAGTCCCTGTTGCTCGTCTTCCAGGGTGAGCACACCGAAACCGACGGGCTTGCCGGTGAGGATCGCCACCTGGGTGAGGCCGCTCGTCGCGGCATCCGACACGAACTCGAAGTGCGGGGTGCCGCCACGGATGATCACACCGAGGGCGACCACCGCATCCGCTCCTGCGTCAAGAGCTGCTTTGCTGACCACAGGAAGCTCGAAGCTGCCGGGCACGCGCAGCTCGGTCACCTCGGCGCCGGATGCCGCGAGCACTCGCCGCGCGCCTTCAAGCAGTCCGTCCGTGATTGCTTCGTGCCAGCGCCCGGCCACGATGGTGACTTTGAGGCCGGTGCCGTCGGTGATGATCTCTGGTGCTCCGTCGCCGCTCATGCGAGGTGTCCTTTCGGGGTTTCGAGGATGCGCTGGTGTGCCCGCGCAGACCGTTCGAGTTCGGTGTCGCCACGCAATTCTGTGGTGCTGGGAAGGATGTGGCCCATGCGGTCGCGCTTCGCCTCCAGGTACTGCTCGTTGAAGTCGCCGACGCCGACCACGAGAGGCACCTGCTCGGTGACCGTGATTCCGCGGTCGCGCAGCTGGCGCAGTTTCTCCGGGTTGTTGGTGATCGCCCGTACCTCGCTGAGGCCGAGGTCCTCGAGGATCGCCACGGCCGCGCTGTAGTCGCGACCGTCGGCGGGGAAGCCGAGCGCGATGTTCGCGTCGAGGGTGTCGAGCCCGTCTTCCTGCAGGCGGTAGGCCTTCAGCTTGTTGATGAGACCGATGCCGCGCCCCTCGTGGCCGCGCATGTAGATGACGACTCCGCCTTCGGCCTGGATCTGGTCGAGGGCGGCATCCAGCTGCGGTCCGCACTCGCATTTCAGCGAGCCGAACACCTCACCGGTGAGGCACTCGGAGTGCACGCGGATCAGCGCGCCGTTCTGCGGGGTTCCGCTGATGATGGCGAGGTGGTCCGCTCCGGTCATCCGGTCCCGGTAGGCGCGGAAGCGGAACGAGCCGTGGCGCGTGGGGATGCTCGTCTCGACCTCGAAGGTCACCCTCGACGTCTCGGGAATCGGCACCGCCAGCGGCACCGCGGTATCGCAGTGCTCGGCCTGGAGGAATTCGATGAGCGATTCGATCGTGATGACCGCGATTCCCTCGCGAAGTCCGAGCTGGATGAGCTCGGGAAGGCGCATCATCTCGCCGTCTTCGGCGACGATCTCCGAGATGGCTCCGACCGGGGTGAGACCGGCCAGCTTGAGCAGATCGACGGTCGCCTCGGTGTGCCCGTCGCGTTCCCGCACTCCGCCGTCCCGGGCCCGCAGCGGCATGATGTGGCCCGGGCGGTGCACGCTCGACGGCGTCGAGTCGAGGTTGGCGAGCACCCGCAGTGTGTGGGCGCGGTCGGCGGCGCTGATTCCGGTGCTGATGCGATCCGCGGCGTCCACCGAGACCGTGTAGTTGGTGCCGCGCGGGTCCTCGTTGTTGACGACCATCATCGGCAGCTCGAGGCGGTCGGCGATCTCGTTCGTCATCGGGGCGCAGATGAATCCAGAGCTGTTGCGGACCAGCCACGCGAGCCATTCCTGGCTGGCGAATTCGGCCGCGAGCACGACGTCGCCTTCGTTCTCCCGGCCTTCGTCGTCCACGACGATGATCGGTTTGCCCGCCCGGAGTTCTTCGAGGGCGGTGGGGATGTCAGCGAGACTCATGACTCGCTCCTTCCGGTTGTGGCTGATGTCTCGGCGAGGCGTGCCACGTGCCGCGCCAGGATGTCGGTCTCGATGTTGACAGTGTCGCCGACGGTCTTGAGGCCGAGGGTCGTCACGGCGAGGGTCTCCGGGATGAGGGAGACCTCGAACCAGTCCGCGCCGACGGCGCTCACGGTGAGGGAGACGCCGTCGACCGCTATCGAGCCCTTGCGGGCGACGAGGGGAGCGACGTCCGGTGCGAGCGAGAACCGCAGCACCCGCCAGGCGCTTCCCTCGGTGATGCTGAGCAGGCTGCTCGTGCCGTCGATGTGGCCCTGCACGATGTGGCCGCCGAGCCGGTCGCCCACCTGGGCGGCGCGCTCGAGGTTGACACGGGATCCGGCCGTGACGCCCGAGAGGGTCGACATCGCGATGGTCTCGGCCATGACGTCGGCGGTGAACCAGTCCTCGCCCCTGTCCACGACGGTGAGGCAGACCCCGCTCACCGAGATCGAATCGCCGTGGCCCGCGTCCGAGACCGCGAGCGGGCCGCGGATCGTGAGTCGCGCCGCATCCGGGGTCGGCTGCCACTCGACGACCTCGCCGAGTTCTTCGATGATTCCGGTGAACATCAGGTGCCTTTCTTGGTGGAGACGTTGGCTGGTCGGGCGACGACGAGCAGGTCGTCACCCAGTGATTCGATCCGGTCGATCGAGAGACGCCGGGCGTCGCCGATCGTGCCGACACCGATGTCGGTGAGGGCGAGGCGCTCGCCGCCGAGCAGCACCGGGGCGAGGTAGACGAGGTATTCGTCGACGAGCCCCGCGGCGACGAAGGCGCTCGCCAGCGTCGGCCCGCCCTCGACGAAGACGTGACGGATGCCCCGGGCGAACAGCTGGTCGAGAATCGTCGGCAGATCCCGGCTGCCCGTGATGATCGGGGTGCGGGGGTGTGCCATCACCCGAGAGGCCGCGGGGATCGCGCGCTCTCCGACCACCACCGGGATGGGCTGGTGCGGCATGAGTTCCCCGCCGTCTCCGCGGGCGGTGAGGCTCGGGTCGTCGGCCAGCACCGTTCCCGTGCCGACCAGGATGGCGTCGGACTGTTCCCGCTGCTCATGCACTCTCTGGCGTGCGGCGGTGCCAGTGATCCACTTGCTCGAGCCATCCGCCGCAGCGGCGCGGCCATCGAGGCTCGATGCCCACTTCACGGTGACGAACGGACGGTGCAGGCGTTCGGCGGTGAGCCATCCGCGGAGGGCTTCCGATGCCTCCTCGACGAGGACTCCGCCCTCGACCTGCACACCGGCCTCACGCAGTCGCTCTGCCCCGCCCCCGGAACGTTCTCCCGGGTCGGAAACGGCGAAGACGACACTGTCGACTCCGGCGGAGATCAATGCCTCAGAGCACGGACCCGTGAGCCCCTGGTGGTTGCAGGGCTCGAGCGTGACGATGGCGGTGAGACCCTTGGCGCTCGTCACCTGAGAGAGCGCGTCCACCTCGGCGTGGGGCGTGCCGGCTCCGCGGTGCCAGCCCTCGGCGACGATGACGCCGGAGGCATCCACCAGCACGCAGCCGACCTGCGGATTCACACCCGTCGACGGCCCGTTCGCGGCGAGAGACAGCGCATGGCGCATCAGCATCTCGTGCGCTGTGCCTGCCGATGGGGCCGTCATCCGGAATCTCGAATCTTCGTATCGAAGACGGACTCCGGGAACGGTGTCGACGGTCGCCGACATCGTTCGTGCGCACCCGAAGGCGAACACGCGTGCTTCCTCTCATCCGGACTGAGAGGCTCTTTCGAGCCTCATTACCGTCGGTCTCGGAATTCCACCGAGTCAACCGCCCCTCCGATGTTCTGGAGAAGCGGGTCGCGGACTGTCACCGCCGGTTCGGAATTCCACCGACCCCGGAGCACGTACTTCTTTGGTTCAGTCTATCCAACGTGGAGGACGCGGGGATATTCCCGGGTGCTCACTCCATGGCCGCGAGCTGGGTCGCCGTGACCTCGTCGACCACGAGGTCGGTGATGGCTCTGGTCGCGACCGCACCGCGGAGGGCGGGGAGCTTCGCCTGGCCGGAGACCACCGCGATTCGGCGGGGCGCCCTCATCAGCACTTCGAAAGAGGGGCCGCTCGAGCGGTCGTTGAGGGGGATGTCGTCGTGCGTGCCGTCGGCGCGGAAGAACATCGTGGCGATGTCTCCGACGACCTGCGAGCGCGAGAGCTCGTCGTAGTCGGCCCGGTCCAGATAGCCGCCGGCGTAGACATGGCTCGGCACGTCGGCGTTGGGTGATCCGATGCCGAAGACCGCGACATCCATCCGTCGCTGCACCGCGAGCACCCGTGCGGTGCTCCGCTCCCGCCAGAGGGCGTCCTTGGTGGCCGGGTCGTCGAAGAAGGCGGGCACCGGGAACTGCTGGACGGTCGCCCCGAAGGCGGAACCGAACCTGCCGATGATCTCGCTCGCATAGACCAGACCGGTGGTGTGCGCATTCCCGGCGCCGTTGAGCTGCACGACCTGGGTGTTGCGCACCGGTTTGCGTACGAGATGCCGGCTCACCGATGCGATGGTCGACCCCCAGGCGACACCGAGGATCATGTTCGAATCGACGAAATCGGTGAGAATCCGTGCAGCGGAGAGGGCGACACGATCGAGGCGGTCCACTTCGGTGGCGGCATCCCCCGCGGGCACGATGTGAGCGGTGAGCCCGTAGCGCTCGTGCAACTGGTGTTGCAACTGGGTGAGTTGGTCGATCGGCGAGTGCAGGCGGATCTCCACAAGCCCGGAATCTCGGGCGAAAGCGATGAGACGGCTCACGGATGATCGCGAGATCTGCAGCTCGGAGGCGATGGCATCCATCGTCAGGTTCTGGATGTAGTAGAGATGAGCCGCCCGCAGCGCGTCGGCGGTGCGGCTGTCGCCGTCGCTGTCGGTGAAGTTCATCTGCACATCCGTTCACGGGCCATGAAAAGTCTCTCTATGCGGCGCACTATGAGTGTATGACCACTTCAACCCCTCGAACCGATGTCGTTTCCCTCACCGAGCACCCGCATTCGCAGGTGCTCGTGATCGGGGGTGGCATCAACGGTGCCGCCACCTTCCGTGAACTCGCTCTCCAAGGCGTCGACGTGACGCTCATCGAGCGCTCCGACTACATCTCCGGAGCCTCCGCCGCCTCATCGCACATGATCCACGGCGGCATCCGGTATCTCGAGAATGGTGAGTTCCGACTCGTGCGCGAGGCCGTGCAGGAGCGCAACCGGCTGCTCAAGACCGCCCCGCACTACGTGAAGCCCCTCCAGACCACCATCCCGATCTTCTCGACCTTCTCCGGTGTGGCCGCGGCTCCGCTGCGCTTCCTCACCCACAAGCAGAGCAGCACCACCGAGCGCGGTGCGCTGCTCATCAAGGTGGGGCTCATCCTCTACGACTCCTTCTCGCGAGACGGGGGCAGCGTTCCGCGTCACCAGTTCCACGGCCGCCGCAAGTCGCTCGCCGACCAGCCGGCCCTCAATCCCGACCTCAAGTACACTGCGACCTACTACGACGCTGCGATGGTCAATCCCGAGCGCCTCGGCCTCGATGTGCTGCTCGATGGCGTCGCTGCGGGCGGGCGAAGCGCGAACTACGTGGAAGCCGTCGGCTCCGTCGATGGTGGAGTGCTCGTGCGCGACCGGGTCACCGGTGACGAGTTCGTGCTCACCGCAGATGTCATCGTCAACACCTCCGGCCCCTGGACCGACCTCACCAACGACGCCCTCGGTGCTCCGACCAAGTTCATGGGCGGCACCAAGGGCTCGCACATCGTGCTCGACAACCCCGAGCTGTTCGCGGCCACCAAGGGTCGCGAGCTGTTCTTCGAGAACGACGACGGCCGCATCGTGCTGATCTACCCGATCAAGGGACGCGTGCTCGTCGGCACCACCGACATGGATGCCGACCCGCGCGACCCGATGATCGAAACCGATGACGACACCGAGTACTTCTTCAACCTCGTCTCTCACGTGTTCCCGGATGTCGCGGTCGATCGCTCGCAGATCGTCTTCACCTATGCGGGCATCCGCCCTCTTCCCCGCCACGACGACGAGGCTCCCGGCTTCGTGTCTCGCGACTATCGCATCGAGAAGGGCAGCTTCGGCGGTTCGCCGCTGCTCAGCCTCGTCGGCGGTAAGTGGACCACATTCCGCGCGCTGGGCGAGCACATGACGAACGAGGTGCTCGCCATCCTCAAGCGGGAGCGCACGGCATCCACCACCACGCTCTCCATCGGCGGAGGAGCGGGCTTCCCCACCACCGAACCCACGCGCAACGCCTGGATCCACGCCAACGCCGTCGGCGTCTCCCGCTCCTGTGTGGCCGAGCTGTTGACGCGGTACGGCACGCGGGCGACGAAGTTCATCTCGGCGATCGCCGGCACGGAGGACGCAGCACTGAAGACGACCGCGCTGTACACCACCGCCGAGCTCGACCACCTCGTTCGCACCGAGAGCGTCGTGCATCTCGACGACGTGCTTCTCCGTCGCACCGATCTCGCCTTCACCGGCGCGGTGACCGCTGCGATGATCGAAGAGCTGGCGGATGTCGTCGGCGCGAGTCTCGGCTGGACCGGCGAGCAGCGCGCCGCGGAGGTCGCCGCGACCCGTGAGACCCTCACGACGCTTCACGGTCAGGTCTTCGCCGACGAACCTTCGGTGGTCACCCAGTAGCCGCGGTTGCTTCCGCCCCCTACGCCTCCTGCCGCATAACTCCTGCAGTTTGTGCCACTCTGCTCTGCTGGGCCCGTATCGACGGCGTTTTCGCAAGAAAGCCGAAGACTGGCGAGCAGATTGCAGGAGTTATGCAACGGGGCGGTGGGGATTCCGGCCGGAACCGACACCCTGGGGTGGCGCCCGGCGGTCGAACGGACCAGAGCCCTCTCGCGAATCGCCCCTCGGCATAACTCCTGCTTTTCGCGAACTGGGAGTTTGCGATGCTTGCGGCCTCGGCACGGACTGACCCGCGCAGTGCGCCGAGCCGGAGTTATGCACCGGGCTGGTGAGCGCCAAGCTGTACACAGATCTGGGAGGCTCTCCCCCCAAGCCGACCGCATCGGTCACGATCCCACAATGACGTGGAACGAGGTCTTCGCCCAATTGAACCTGACGGTGGCGGATCGGCGCACGCTGCTCGCGTACGGTGCCACCGGCGCGGGGCTCACGAGTGCGGTACGCGGCGGCTCGCTCGTGCGACCACGCCGGGATCACTATGTGCTTCCGGGCGCACCGACTCCTGTTGTTCAGGCGGTGCGGGTGGGCGGCCGCCTCGGCTGTGTCTCCGCTCTGCATCTGCTCGGTGCCTTCGCCATGGACTCTGCGACGCCGCATATCCATCTCCCGCGCTCGGCATCGCGACTGCGCTCGCCGCATTCACGGTCGATCACCCTCTCCGATAGCGCGCGAGACGACTCTGTGTTGCACTGGTGGCCCCTCCTCGACGGCACCGACGTCTCGCACCATGCCGTCGGGGTGCGCGAGGCGGTGGCGCAGGTGGTCCGGTGCCAAAAGCCGTGGCATGCCATTGCCACGCTCGACAGCGTCCTCCATCAGGGACTCTTCTCGCTCGACGAGCTCAGGGCGCTCTTCCGCCATGTGCCCGAACGGTGCGGGTCGCTGATTGGCCAGCTCGACGGCCGATCAGAGGCCGGCCAGGAGTCGATCCTGCGGTTGCTGATGAGGCGACTCGGCCTGCACTGCGACATCCAGGTGGAGGTGGCGGGAGTCGGGCGTGTCGACATGATCGTGGAGGGCATCCTCATCCTCGAAGCCGACAGCAGACTCGCCCATGACGGCTGGGAGATGCACGTGCGTGATCGCAATCGGGATATCGACTCGGCACGTCAGGGGTATATGAGCCTTCGACCGGCGTATCAGCGCACGATGTTCGACCCGACCGCTGTGCAGGAGGCTGTCCTCGCGCTCCTGGCGGCGTGGAACCACCATCGGGTCCACATTCTGTAGCTTCGGCGCACTCCCTCCACCGCTGGGCCGGGCGCATAACTCCTGCAGATTTTCTCCGAGGGTCTCCTTCTCGCCGGGGTTTCGCATGAACTCGGCAGTCCGCTGCCGGTCTGCAGGAGTTATGCAAACTGAACGGCGGGCGGCTTGTCAGCCCGCAGCCGCGGCAGCTCCCCGAGGGAGCGGATGCGCCCCGCTTCGGCTTCCTCGCGCCGATCGTCCCGCTCCGAGGGAGGTCGATGGACCCTGATGGCACGCGTCACCGCCCGCCGGTGCGCGAACAGAGTGTCATCGGGGTCGACGAGCACCGCGGACGGGAGACTCCCCTTCCCTCGAGCTCACCGCTCATCCACGACGACCCGCGGCGTGACTGCCGGGCAGGCGTCGCGCAAGTGGGCTTCGAGTCCGGCACTCGAGGTATGCACGGTCGGCGTCGATTCCATCAGGGTCACGATCCGGCAGAGCGGCGCGATGTCGGAATCGTCGAATGTTCCCGTCGCGCGGTATTCGCGGTAGGCCACGAAGGCGATGGCCCTCAGTTCCTGGTCGCCGAGAAGATCCCCTCCCCGCGTGACGAGCACCCAGAAGTCGATCATCGCCTCATCCGGATCCCCGGACTGCCAGAGGATGCCCGGGTCGCGCGGGTCGGAGAGTCGCAGGATCTTCGAGACCGCGCGGTCGCCGGTGTGCCAGATCGACCCGGTGAGGATCCGTGTCAACGGCTGTCGCACGACCGTCTCCGCGGGGCCCTCCGCAGGGAGGGCGGCGCAGGCCAAGAGGACTGCGGCGCTGACCGCCGCGACACCCACCGTCACCCACCGACCATCCGAGACGAGTGCCCGGACGGCGGCCAGGGCGAGCGAGAGCACGATGATGACCAGAAAGACGGAGAGTATCCACGCGAGCTTCGTGGGGTAGTACGCGGTCCACGGGTCGCCCTGCCCGTGGTCGAGGTAGATCAACGCTCCTGATGCTGCGACGCTGGAGCCGACGACGGCGATCATGCCGGGCAGCACAGGAAACGGGGTCTTCCGAGCGGTGAGCAGTGCGAGCCCGACGAGAGCGACTAGCAGCACCGGCACGATCGGCCAGGCGGAGGGGAATCCGTGGCCGGCGATCTCGAGGGCATCCCCCTGAGCCAGGAATGTCGGCACCGTGACGATCGCCACCCAGGCCATCACCTGCGCCGCCGCGATCACGATAATCACCGCGGAGCGCCCCTGAAGCGAGCGGATGAGCTTCCAGTCCCGCGCCAGGATCACGATTGCGAGGGCACCGGGAACGAGCACGAGCGGAGCCCAGGTGGCCAGCACGAGCGTGGTGAGGCCGGAGATGGTGACGAGTGCGGCGATCGGGAAGCGGCGGGACGCCAGAAACACCAGCCAGGTCGAAAGCAGGAGGGGGAGTACCACGTTCGCGTTGAAATACCCCCACTGCATGGGAAGGCCCGCGACGTACCAGGTGAGCGGCAGGAGCGATCCGAGTGCGCTCGCGACGCCGACGAGAACGGGATATCTCTTCGGGATGAGCGAGGCGACCACCGCGCCGGTGAGGATGCAGACCGCCGCGAAGATCAGCGTCCAGATGATGGTGAAAGAGGCGAGATCATGGGCTAGAAGGTCACGGTTCGCGATCGAGGATCGGCCGGGTGCCATCGCCAGCGCGAGAAGTGACGCCGGCAACGGCACAGGATTCTCGGACTGGCCCAGCGCCAGGCCGCGGGCCGACAGGATCACGTTGCCGTAGAAGAGGTTGTTGAAACCGTCGCCGTTCATGGCCCAGCTGAGCCGCGCGGCACCGGGGACGAACTGCGACGCGACCAGGGTTCCGATCCACCCGAGAGCACCGAGCATCGGCGCTACCCAGAGGGCGACCGCGTGCCGTCCCGGCTTGCGGAGCGCCCCGGGTGTGCGCCGCAACAGCAGCGCGCCGACGGCGGCGAAAATGAGCGCTCCTCCCACCTGGGTCGCGACGATATCCCACCGGGTGGCGTGGCTCACCAGCAGCATCGTGAGAGCCACGAGGATCGCGGCTGCAGCGGTGCCGGGCACCGCGATCGCGAGCCCGAAGCGTTTGCTCAGCGCAAGAAGCCATGGCACAGCGGCGAGCGCGAGTGCAGCGAAGAGGATGATCATCGGCGGCTCGAGACCGCGCACCGGCGAGCGCCCCCGGTCATACCGGCCACCCGGGCCGCTCCGCCCGGGGCTCGGCCGTCTTCAATCGGCCATGCCAGGCGAGGGGGTGCGTGCCGTCACGGAACGTCAGCTGGGTGGGGCGCTCACCGGTGTACTCGAATCCCGCTTTGCGGGCGACGGAGACGGATGCCGCGTTGCCGACGACGCACTCCCACGCGATCTCGGCGAGGCGCAACTCCTCGGCGAGCCAGTCGGTCACGGCGACCACGGCCTCGGTCATCAGGCCGCGACCGCGATGCGGTGCACCGAGCCAGAACCCGATGTCGCCCAGCTCACGGCGCCAGCCGATGATCCCGAGAAGTGGCCCATGCTCAGTGTCACGCACCGCCCAGGTGAGTTCGTCTCCGGAGAGCCAACCGCCGGGAACCACCCGGTACAGAAAGTGATCGGCATGCCGCTGCTCATAGGGCCACGGAAGGGTCATCAGCGTCTCGAACAGCGGGTCGCGACAGTATTCCGCAACGGCATAACGGTCGGAGAGCACTGGAGAATCGAGCCACAGCCGCTCCGTGCGAAGCACCGGCGCCGTCACCGTCATCTCTTCGGCAACAGGCCGATGCGGTCATAGACCGTCGCGAGCGTGACATCGGCGATGGCGGCCGCTCGATCGGCATTGCCGGCGAGCACCCGATCCAGCTCGGCGGGATCGTCGAGGAGTTCGAGGGTGCGAGCTCGAATCGGCGCGAAGGTCTCGACGACGACATCGGCGAGATCCTTCTTGAAATCACCGTAGCCCCGGCCCTCGTAGTCGACCTCCAGAGAGGCGATCGACCGGTCGCTCATCACCGAGAAGATGGTGAGCAGGTTGGAGACGCCGGGCTTCTCGGCGACGTCGTAGCGAACCTCACGGCCGGCATCCGTCAAAGCGGATTTGATCTTCTTCGCCGTGACGGAGGGCTCATCGAGCAGCCACACCACGCCCGACGCGCTCTCTGCGGATTTGCTCATCTTCGAGCCCGGGTTCTGCAGGTCGTAGATGCGGGCGGTCTCTTTCAGGATCATCGGCTCCGGCATGGCGAAGGTCGTGCCGAAGCGCGTGTTGAAACGGTTCGCGAGGTCGCGGGTGAGCTCAACGTGCTGTTTCTGGTCGTCACCCACCGGCACCGCCACCGCGTTGTAGAGCAGGATGTCGGCGGCCATGAGAGTGGGGTAGGCGAACAGGCCGACCGAGGCGGCATCCGCCCCCTGCTTCGCCGCCTTGTCCTTGAACTGGGTCATTCGGCTCGCCTCACCGAACCCGGTGATGGTGTTGAGAACCCAGGCGAGCTGTGGATGGGCGGCCACGTGCGACTGCACGAAGAGGGTGGAGACCTCGGGGTCTATCCCCGCGGCGATGTATTGAGCGGCGGTACGCCGGGTGTTCTCGCGCAGCAGGAGCGGATCCTGCGCCACCGTGATCGCGTGCAGATCCACGATGCAGAAGATCGCGTCGTGAGTGATCTGCAGCTCCTTCCACTGCAGCAGTGCTCCGATGTAATTGCCGATATGGAGGGACTCTGCCGAGGGCTGCATGCCGGAGAACAGGCGTGGTTTGGAACTCATGGAGACAGTCTTTCAGACGGGCGTGCGGCTAGAGGGCGTAGTCGACGACAACCGGAGAGTGGTCCGACCAGCGGGTGTCCCAGGCGGAGGCGCGATCCACCACATAATCGGTGACGGATGCCGCGAGCTCGGGCGACGCGACCTGGTAGTCGAGGCGCCAGCCGGTGTCGGTGTCGAAGGCCTGCCCCCGCTGGGACCACCAGGTGTACGGTCCGTCCACCTCGCCGGCCCAGGTGCGCCCGACATCCACCCAACCGAGTCCGCGCCGGGTCTTTCCGTCCACACACGCGACGTTCTTGCCTGCCGGCCCGAAGAACTTGTCGAAGTAGGCACGCTCCTTCACCAGGAACCCGGCGCTCTTGCGATTTCCGCGCCAGTTCTTGAGGTCGAGTTCGCGATGCGCCACGTTGAGGTCACCGACGATGACGGCGAGCGGAGTGTGCGCGGAGAGCTCGGGCAGACGCTTCGTCATCGCGTCGAGGAACTTGTACTTCTCGATCATCTTCTTGGGGTCCTCGACGTTGCCGGAGTGCACATAGGTGCTCACCACGGTGACGATCGAGTCACCGACACGGTAGTCGGCCTCGAGCCACCGACCGGCGCTGTCGAACTTCTCATCACCGAGGTCGACGCGGTGGATCTCTGCGCTTCCGCGACTGGCCAGGGCTACGCCGGCGCGCCCCTTGGCGGTCGCCGCGTCGTGCAGGATGTTCCACTCCGGGCCGAGCAGCTCTTCGAGATCGGAGGTGGCGGCCCGCACCTCCTGAAGGGCGAGAATATCGACATCCCTGGCCTGCAGCCAGTCACCCATGCCCTTGCGGAATGCCGCCCGCACCCCGTTGACGTTGACGCTGGCGATACGCAGGGGGGTGCTCATGATGCGAGCCTAACGAACACCGGTGACGTCACTTGAGCCGGGCGATCGGACGCACGCGCGGGCGCGGGTGGCGACCGGGAGGCACGATGCCCTTCTGCCGCGGGGTGGTCGACGCGGTCTGACCATGGTCGGCCATGTCGACGGAGATCCAGGTGGCCGAGAGCAGGATCACCTGGCAGATCAGCCCGAACCAGACGAGCAGCCCGAGGATCACCGCGAAGGAGGCCAGGAGCGGATTCTTGCCTGCGCCGCCTACGATCGTCGCGCCGAGCACCTTGAGGATTCCGAGGGCGAGTCCGCCGAGAAGCGCGCCGGTGAGGAGCCGTTGCCACGGTATGCGTACCGCGAGGAGCACGCGGAAGAGCACGGCGAGGGTGAGCGTATCGAGCGCGAGGACGACGAGCAGACCGATGATCCTGGCGACGGTGATGGCGAAGGTGGACCGGTTGTCGATGCCGAGAAGGCCGAAGAGCCAATTGAGCGCACTCGTGGAGAAGACGGAGAGCGCCGCTGACAGGATCGTGACGGCGGCGAAGGCGACGACGAGGGCGAGATCCCGCAGCTTGAGGAGCAGGAAGAAGGTGGTGTCCGGGGCCAGGTCGAACATCGCGCGTACCGCGGAACGAGCGGAGGCGAACCAACTGAGCGCGGTCACCAGCAGGGCTGCCGCGGCGATGATGCTGCTCCAGCCGAGCACGCGGGACTTGAAGAGGGCCTCGAGGTCGATCGCACCGCCTCCGCTGCCCGTGTCGATGAGGCCAGGGACGGAGGTCGACAGGGTGTTGACAACCGCGTCTTTCAGATCGGGGTTGGACTCGATCGACAGCCCGAGGACGGCGAATCCCACGTACAGCCCGGCGAAGACACTGTAGAGCGCGGTGAGGCTGAGGCCCCCGGCGAGGATCGGCCCATTCTTCTCGGAATAGCGCTGGAACACCCGCACCGGCCTGAGCTTCATGACCCGAGCGATGACCGCTTGCAGCGAGCTGAGCATCCATTCCCTTTCGACCGCTCAAGCCTAACCAGAGCGCCGGTAGAGTTTTGTTGAAACGGCAGGGCTCGAGGAAGAGGAACGCATGGATCTGCAGGGTATCGGCGTGGGGCGCGGAGTCGCAGTTGGCCCGATCCTGAGGATGCCGGATCCCCTCCCCGAACCGGCCGATGGGCCGCGCTCGACGGATGCGGCGGACGAGCTCGCCACGGTGAACTCGGCGTTGTCCACCGTCGCGGCCGAGCTCCTGGCGCGCGGCGAGAAGGCGGGCGGTGCAGCGAGAGACGTGCTGGAAGCGGCCTCACTCATGGCCCAGGATCCGACCCTCGTCGACGACGTGACCGCGCGCATCGATTCCGGCAAGTCCGGCGAGCGGGCGGTGTTCGAGGCCTTTGGGGCATTCCAGGACATGCTCACCGGCATGGGAGGTCTCATGGCCGAGCGGGTCACCGACCTCGGGGACGTCTCCCAGCGCATCATCGCCCACCTCCGCGGGGTCCCCGCACCGGGCGTGCCCAGCTCCGACAGCCCCTTCATCCTCGTCGCGCCCGACCTCGCCCCAGCCGACACCGCACTCCTCGACCTCGACAAGGTGCTCGGTCTCATCACCCGCGACGGTGGACCCACCAGCCACACGGCGATCCTCGCCCGGTCCAAGTCGATCCCCGCGATCGTCGGGGTGACCGGTGCGCTCGACCTCACGGACGGAACAGTGGTCATCGCGGATGCCGCCTCCGGCAGCGTGCGCGTCTCGCCCACAGACGACGAGGTCGCCATGGCGCGGCAGCGCATCGCGGATCGGGCCGCGGCCGCCTCCGCCCCGATCACCGACGGCGCGCTCGCCGACGGCACGAAGGTGCCGCTTCTCGCCAACCTCGGATCACCCCGGGACGCCGCCGCCGCCGTCGCCCTCGGTGCCGAGGGCGTCGGCCTGTTCCGCACCGAATTCCTTTTCCTCGACTCGAAGTCCGCCCCGACGGCGGAGGAGCAGCGGGTGCAGTACACGGAACTCCTCTCGCACTTCCCCGGCAAGAAGGTCGTGGTGCGGGCGCTCGATGCCGGGGCGGACAAGCCGCTCAGCTTCCTGAACGATGCCCACGAGGAGAACCCGGCCCTCGGGCTCCGTGGCCTGCGCGCGCTCCGCGCGAGCGAGCCGATCCTGCGCGACCAGCTGACGGCTCTCGCGCTCGCGGCGGCAGAGACGGAGGCGGAGCTGTGGGTGATGGCACCGATGGTGTCGGATTCCGAGGAGACGGAGTACTTCGTCTCCATCGGCAGGGAGCTCGGTCTGAAGATCGTCGGCGTCATGGCAGAGGTCCCGTCGCTCGCGGTGCTCGCCGACCAGGTTCTCGAGAGCGCGGATTTCGTGAGCATCGGTACCAACGACCTCACCCAGTACACGCTGGCGGCCGACCGGATGCTCGGGTCGGTGGCACATTTCCAGGACCCGTGGCACCCCGCGGTGTTGCGTCTCGTGAAACTCATCGGCGATGCCGGTGCCGCGAGCGGCAAGTCGGTGGGGATCTGCGGAGAGGCTGCGGCCGATCCGCAGCTGGCGGTGGTGCTCGTCGGCCTCGGCGCGACGACACTGAGCATGACTCCGGCGGCCCTCGCCGACGTACGAGCGGAGCTGGCGACTGTCACGATCGAGCAGGCTCGCCAGAAGGCTGCGGCGGCTCTGGGCGCTCGGACCGCGGCTGGCGCACGGGCCGCGGCATCCGCCTGATCGCTGTAAGAGCGCCGGGATCATTCGCCGCTGGAGGCCCCGGAGGTCATACTGGAATGGCCCTCACTGCGCGTCGATGACACCATCGGATGCCCGGTCGGGTCCGAAAGGCAGCACCGCGAGCGGGGGATCGCACCATGGAGCACGAGGAAGCCGAAGGTCGAGGAGTCCCGGGCACGACGGCCTCGGATGAATCGCTCGTCGCGCTCGCGCGAGCGGGAGACCGCAGCGCTTTCGCCCAGCTGTGGCAGCGGCACGCCCGCTCCGGACTGCGCGTTGCTCGCCAGTTCACCTCCTCCATCGATGCCGACGATCTGGTGTCCGAGGCCTACGCGCGCATCTACCAGCGGGTGCTGGCCGGTGGTGGACCCGATGGCGCCTTCCGCCCCTACCTCTATACGACCATCCGCAACCTCGCGAGCCGGTGGGGCGGCGATCGTCATGATGTCAACGTCGACGACATCGGAGATTTCGAGGATCCGCGGGCCGTCGAAGATCCCGCCGCCATCGCCCTCGACCGCACGCTCACGGTGCGCGCCTTCCGAGCGCTGCCCGAGCGGTGGCGATCGGTGCTCTGGTACACCGAGGTGGAAGGGATGGATCCGCACGAGGTCGCCCCGATCCTCGGACTCACCGCGAACGGGGTCGCGGCCCTCTCGTATCGGGCTCGCGAAGGGCTGCGCAAGGCCTGGTTGCAGGCGCACGTCTCCGACGCCACGGCCTCCGGCGAGTGCCAGTGGGCGATCGCGCGGCTCGGCGACTTCGCGCGAAACGGACTGACGGCCCGCGAACGCACCAGGGTCAGCGACCACCTCGAGACCTGTGCTCGCTGTTCGATCATCAGCGAGGAGGTGGAGGAGGTGGGCTCGCACCTGGCGCTCGTGCTGCTCCCGCTCCTGCTCGGCGGTATCGCCGGCGGCGGTCTGCTCGCCTCCCTCAGCACCCCCGCTACCGCCGTCGCGGCGACTCTCACTCCGGCCCTCCCCCCGGCATTCGTCGTCGGCTCTGGGGCGGTGGCCGCGCCGACGGTGGCCGCGGGGCTCACGGCCAGCGCGATCGCCGCGCCCCTGATCGGCACTCTCGCGGTGGCGATGGTGGTGTCGGGAGGGCTCGCGGCGAGCAACGCGTCCCCGGTAACCCCCGCGCCGGTATCGACCTCGATCTCGCAGCCCGCCGACACCTCGACGGCACCCTCGTCGACGGCATCCTCGTCGACAGCATCATCGTGGACAGTGGCCCACTGGCCCGCGATCTCCACCACCGCCGCGGATGCTCGGGGCTTGGCCGACGGTTTCAGCGACGGTCTCCCCCCACTCTTGAGGCCGATCGGAACAACCCTCGACGGCACCGTCTCACAGGTGGGGATGACGGTCGACGGGCTCGTCACCGACCTGACGAATCCCGTCAACTCGCTGATCCCCGGCGTCGCTCTCGCACCGGGGGAGGAGCCGGCGCACTCGGCTCCCGCCGGAGTCGTCGGGGTCGCCAGCGCACTCGATCTGTCGGGCACCGGGGTTCCCGGCGCGACCGTCTCTCTTCAGGCGGCCGGGATCGTCTATGCGACCACGAAGGTCACCCCCGCGGGGACCTGGGCGATCCACCTGACCGCGCTTCCCGCGGCGACGGTGGGTCTCCAGCTGAAGCAGAGCGTCCTCGGCCTGCTCGGCATCGACCTCGACATGCCGTTGAGGGTGCTGTCGAACAGCCTCGGCGTGGGCATCGACATCCTCGGTCTCTGATTCGTTCGGCATTCTGCGTCATAACCGGCGGTGCGCGCGCTCTCTCCGGATAGGAGGGGAAGTCATTCCCCTCTCCCTCCCGAAAACAGAGGAACAGGGAGGGCCTACGGGGGTAGGTGAGCAATACCACCCGAAAATGAAAATCGCCGGCTGCCCTTCGGGTGGGCAGTCGGCGATTTCGTTTGGTGCTTCGCGTTACGGCTTTCCGCGCAGAACGGCGGCTTTGACCTCGGCGATGGCCTGGGTCACCTGAATGCCGCGCGGGCAGGCCTCGGTGCAGTTGAAGGTCGTGCGGCAGCGCCACACGCCCTCCTTGTCGTTGAGGATGTCGAGGCGCACCTGCGATCCCTCGTCGCGTGAGTCGAAGATGAAGCGGTGGGCGTTCACGATCGCCGCCGGTCCGAAGTACTGGCCATCCGTCCAGAAGACCGGGCAGCTCGAAGTGCAGGCCGCGCAGAGGATGCACTTGGTCGTGTCGTCGAAGCGGGCCCGCTCGGCGGGGCTCTGAAGGCGTTCCTTCTCGGGCTTCGAGGAGGCGATGAGGAAGGGCTGCACTTCCTTGAAGCTCTCGAAGAACGGATCCATGTTCACGATCAGGTCCTTCTCGAGCGGAAGTCCCTTGATCGCCTCGATGTAGATCGGCTTCGAGAGGTCGAGGTCTTTCAGCAGGGTCTTGCAGGCCAGCCGGTTGCGACCGTTGATGCGCATCGCGTCGGAGCCGCAGACACCATGGGCGCACGAGCGGCGGAACGTCAGCGAAGCATCCTGCTCCCACTTGATCTTGTGCAGGGCGTCGAGCACTCGGTCGGTGCCGCCCATGACCACGTCGAAGTCTTCCCAGCGTGGCTCGAGGTCCACCTCCGGGTCGAAGCGACGGATGATGAGGGTCGCCGTGAAGGTCGGAATCTCTTCCGGAACGGAGGGACGATTCTCCAGGACTGCGTTACTCATGGATCAGTTCGCCTCTTTCATTAGTATTTTCTCTCCATCGGCGGGTAGTTGGTGATCACGACGGGCTTCCAGCCGAGCTTGATGTGCTCGCCGGCATCCGCGGACTCCGGGTCGCCCACCAGGTAGGCCATCGTGTGCACGAGGAAGTTCTCGTCGTCGCGGTCGGGATAGTCCTCGCGCATGTGACCGCCCCGGCTCTCCTTGCGTGAGCGTGCGGAGTAGACGACGACCTCGGCGAGGTCGAGCAGGAAGCCGAGCTCGACGGCTTCGAGCAGGTCGGTGTTGAACCGCTTGCCCTTGTCGCGGAGCGCGATGTTCTTGTAGCGGGCGCGCAGCCGTTCGATGAGTTCCGTGACCTCGGCCAGCGACTCGTCGGTGCGGAAGATCTGCGCGTTGCGATCCATGGAGTCCTGCAGTTCCTTGCGGATCGCTGCGATGTTCTCCGACCCGTTTCCGCTGCGCACCATGTCGAGGATCTTGCGCACCCCGGCTGCCGGATCATCCGGAAGCGGTACGAACTCTGCGGTCTTCACGTACTCGACCGCATTCTGGCCACTGCGCTTGCCGAACACGTTGATGTCGAGCAGCGAGTTTGTGCCGAGACGGTTGGACCCGTGCACACTCACGCAGGCGCACTCTCCGGCCGCGTAGAGGCCCGGCACGACCTCGGTGTTGCTGCGCAGCACCTCGGCCTTGACGTTCGTGGGGATGCCGCCCATCGCGTAATGCGCGGTGGGGAGCACGGGAACGGGCTCGGTGTAGGGCTCGACACCGAGGTACGTGCGAGCGAACTCCGTGATATCCGGGAGCTTCTCGTCGATGACCGCCGGCTCGAGGTGGGTGATGTCGAGGTAGAGGTAGTCCTTGTTGGGGCCGGCTCCGCGTCCCTCACGGATCTCCGTCGCCATCGAGCGTGCCACGATGTCGCGCGGCGCGAGGTCCTTCAGGGTCGGCGTGTACCGCTCCATGAACCGCTCACCGGTGGAGTTGCGCAGGATCGCGCCCTCGCCGCGGGCCGCTTCGGAGAGCAGGATGCCGAGTCCGGCGAGGCCGGTCGGGTGGAACTGGTAGAACTCCATGTCCTCGAGCGGAAGTCCCTTGCGCCAGATGATGCCGACGCCGTCGCCGGTGAGGGTGTGGGCGTTCGAGGTGGTCTTGTAGATCTTGCCGAATCCACCCGTGGCGAAGATGATCGCCTTGGCCTGGAACACGTGCAGCTCCCCGGTGGCGAGCTCGTAGGCGACGACTCCGGACGGCTGCTCCTTGGTCACACCGAAGGCATCCGTCACCTCGGTCATGACCAGATCGAGCACGTAGTACTCGTTGAAGAAGTTGATGCCGAGTTTGACGCAGTTCTGGAACAGCGTCTGGAGGATCATGTGACCGGTGCGGTCAGCGGCGTAGCAGGCGCGACGCACGGGAGCCTTGCCGTGCTCGCGGGTGTGGCCTCCGAAGCGGCGCTGGTCGATCTTGCCGTCGGGGGTGCGGTTGAACGGCAGCCCCATGTTCTCGAGGTCGAGGACGGCATCGATCGCTTCCTTCGCGAGGATCTCCGCCGCATCCTGGTCGACCAGGTAGTCGCCACCCTTGACGGTGTCGTAGGTGTGCCACTCCCAGTTGTCTTCCTCGACGTTGGCGAGAGCCGCCGCCATGCCGCCCTGTGCCGCACCCGTGTGGGAGCGCGTGGGGTAGAGCTTCGAGATGACTGCGGTGCTCGCGTGCGGTCCGGCCTCGATGGCCGCACGCATCCCGGCGCCGCCGGCGCCCACGATCACGATGTCGAACTGGTGGTAGTGCACCCCGTCGATGACCGACGAAGTCCCCTGTGCGTCTGTTCCCATTATGTGTCCGGCCCTACTTGGCCGGGCAGAAGGACGGGAGGAGCTCGGCTGGCGAGCCCGCAGGACAGGGATTGAAGGTGTAGATCACGAGGGTTCCCAGCAGGATCAGTAGAACGGCGGACGCGAGGAGTGCGCCCTTGAATATGCGGCGGACAAGAGGGTTGGAGGCGTAGTCGTTCACGATCGTGCGCATGCCGTTCGCGCCATGGATGAGAGCGAGCCAGAGCAGCAGGGTGTCCCAGATCTGCCAGAAGGGCTGCGACAGCTTGCCGCCGACGAAGCCGAAGTCGATGGCTTTGACTCCCTCTCCGGCGACGAGGTTGACGAAGAGGTGTCCGAAGATCAGCACGACGAGAACGACGCCGCTCGCGCGCATGTAGATCCAGCCCCACTTCTCGAGGTTGACCTGGGAGTTGTGCTGTGCTCGTGGTGAACGCGGCGTTTCAATGGTGGTGGTCATGATCACGCCCCTCCGAAGATGTGCATGAGCTGACGGGGGAGGAAGCCCGCCATCAGGACGACCCAGATTCCGATGACGATCCAGAACATGAGGCGCTGGTGCTTGGTGCCGACGCTCCAGAAGTCGATGAGGATGATGCGCAGGCCGTTGAGGGCGTGGAAACCGATGGCGGCGACCAAGCCCGCTTCACCGAGGCCCATGATGGGCGTCTTGTACTGGTCGATCACCGCGTTGTAGGCCTCCGGGCTGAGCCGCACGAGCGAGGTGTCGAGGATGTGCACGAGCAGGAAGAAGAAGATCGCGACCCCGGTGATGCGGTGGAGTACCCACGACCACATCCCTTCCCGACCCCGATACAGCGTGCCTCGTGGCACCCGCGGAGCTGAGATCCTGGGTGTCGGAAATTTCTTATCTGGCGTAGGTGCAGCCAGGGCCCCCGCCGACTTCTCTGGCACGAACAACCCTCCTTGGCGTCGGTGAGCTCCATAACAGAAGCTGTGAAAGTTCACAGATGAACTGAGTCGATTCTATTCCCGGCGATGGGGAGCACTCTGCCAAGAGGCCTCCAGAACGTCTCGGTATCGAGACATTTCCCAGCTTGTGCGGCGCGGTGGACCATGCTGCCCCGGTGAGGGTCGCGGTCCCGACGGATAGTGTGGGCGACATGGTCACACCTCCGGAACCGCTCGCCCGTTTCTACAGCGTGATTCCCGCCGGCGGCATCGGCTCCCGGCTCTGGCCGCTGTCCCGTGCCGATGCCCCGAAGTTCCTCCACGACCTCACCGGCTCCGGAAGCACCTTGTTGCGCGCCACCTGGGATCGCCTCGCGCCCATCTCCGGTCCGGATCGCATCATGGTCGTGACCGGCCGGGCGCATCGCGCGGCCGTCGAGGCGCAGCTGCCCGATCTGACCGACCCGAATGTGGTGCTCGAAAGCGAGCCGAAGGATTCCTCCGCCGCGATCGGACTGGCCGCGGCGATCCTGGTGCGCCGGGAGCCGGATGTCATCATCGGATCCTTCGCCGCGGACCATGTCATCTCCGACCAGCGCGGTTTCCGCCGGGCGGTCGTCGAAGCGGTCGCGGCGGCGGAGGCCGGATATATCGCGACGATCGGCATCACCCCGACGGATGCCGCCATCGGCTTCGGGTATATCCACTGTGGGGAGCCGCTCGATATTGCGGATGCCCCCCGAGCCGTGAGCGTCGACAGCTTCGTCGAAAAGCCCGACCTCTCCACGGCCCAGTCCTACCTCGCCGACGGCAACTACCTCTGGAACGGGGGCATGTTCATCTCTCGTGCCGACGTGCTTCTCACACAGCTCGGGGAGACGGAGCCGCAGCTGCTCGCGGGTCTCGAGGAGCTCGCCGAAGCGTGGGACACCCCCCGCCGCGGAGCCGTGGTCGACAAGGTCTGGCCGGAACTGAAGAAGATCGCCATCGACTACACCGTCGCGGAGCCCGCGGCGGCGGCTGGCCGCCTCGTCGTCATCCCCGGAGACTTCGACTGGGACGATGTCGGCGACTTCGCGGCGATCGCCAAGCTTCACTCCGGAGGGCGCAAGTCCGATCTGGCGATCCTCGGCGAGAACGCGCGGGTGCTCGCCGATGCCTCCAGCGGTGTGGTGATCAGCCAGACCGGTCGCCTGATCTCCCTCATCGGCGTGACCGACATCGTTGTCGTCGACACCCCGGACGCACTCCTCGTCACCACCAGCGCGAACGCGCAGCGGGTGAAGTCCGTGGTGGATGCCCTCAAACTGTCTGGTCGCAGCGACGTCCTCTGACTTCATGGGCGAAATCCGCGTGATTATTTCTGCAACATTTCCTGACCATCGCATCTTGGTAACCATTGGGTCCCAGAGGTCACGGATGGCTGATCCGCTGTCGTAACATTCGGTAACCTGACACCACTATGGCCACGGCAACCGATGCCGTGGCTGCACCTTCTTGGAGGACATCTTGAGAATCACCACCCGTAAGGCCGCGCTCAGCGGTCTTGCTCTGGTCGGCGCCGTTTCCCTGCTCGCGGGTTGCGCAGCAGCGCCCAAAGCCGACACCACCACCGCAGCAACGACGAAATTCCTTCCGTGCATGGTCTCTGATGCTGGTGGGTTCGACGACAAGTCCTTCAACCAGCTCGGCCTCGAGGGCCTGCAGTCTGCGGCCAAGTCTCTCGGTGCTTCGTACAAGAAGGCGGAGTCCAACGCCGACACCGACTACGCACCGAACATCGACAGCATGGTCGCCGCGAACTGCAACCTGATCATCACCGTCGGCTTCAACCTCTCCGCCGCGACTCTCGCTGCGGCCAAGGCCAACCCCGACATCCAGTTCGCCATCATCGATGACGCTGCCGACGCCAACTTCGACGGCAAGGTCGACGAGCCGAACATCAAGCCGATCCTCTTCGACACGGCCCAGGCCGCGTTCCTCGCGGGATACGCCTCGGCGAGCTACAGCAAGTCGGGCATCGTCGGCACCTTCGGTGGCATGCAGTTCCCGACCGTCACGATCTTCATGGACGGCTTCGCCGATGGCGTCGCGCAGTTCAACAAGGACAAGAGCAAGGACGTCAAGGTCGTCGGCTGGGATGTCACGAGCCAGAAGGGTTCGTTCACCGGTGGTTTCGACGCGAACGACACCGCGAAGAGCACGGCCCAGAACCTGATCGACCAGGGTGCTGACGTCATCTTCCCCGTCGGTGGCCCGATCTTCCAGAGCGCGGGAGCGGCGATCACCGACTCGAAGAAGGACATCGCGCTCCTCGGAGCCGACGCCGACGTCTACAACACGTTCCCGCAGTACGACAAGCTCTACCTCACCTCGGTGCTCAAGGGCATCGATCCGGCCACGCAGGCCGTCGTCAAGGCGAGCGCCAAGCAGGCAAAGGGCTCGTTCGACAACGTGGCCTACGTCGGCAACCTGAAGAACGACGGAGTGGGCATCGCCCCGTTCCACGACTTCGAGTCGAAGGTCGATTCCGGACTGCAGGGCGAGCTGGACAAGCTCAAGGCCGACATCATCAGCGGCAAGCTGACGGTGAAGTCCTACCTCTCCGGTAGCTGATAACACACGAAACGACGGGCGGGGAGGCCAGCGATGCTGGTCTCCCCGCTCTGCTTAACCATCCACTCTGCCGCTCGCAGACCTGATTGACTTGCGGCTACAACTCCTGCAACGTTGCCGGATAGATTGGGACGCATGAAGCTCGAACTCCGTGGGATCACCAAGAGATTTGGTGCCCTTGTGGCCAACGATCACATCGATCTCGTCGTCGAACCCGGCGAGATCCACTGCCTCCTCGGGGAGAACGGCGCCGGCAAGTCCACGCTCATGAACGTGCTCTACGGCCTCTATCAGGCCGAGGAGGGCGAGATCCTGCTCGACGACGCCGTGCAGCACTTCGCCGGCCCCGGTGACGCGATGGCGGCCGGTATCGGAATGGTGCACCAGCACTTCATGCTCATCCCCGTCTTCTCCGTCGCGGAGAACGTGATGCTCGGCCACGAGCAGACCTCCTTCGGTGGCCGCCTCGACCTCGCGGCGGCACGCGAACAGGTGCGCCAGATCTCGAGCCGCTTCGGATTCGACGTCGATCCCGACGCCCTCGTCGACGACCTTCCCGTCGGGGTCCAGCAGCGGGTGGAGATCATCAAGGCACTCTCCCGCGACGCGAAGGTGCTCGTCTTCGACGAACCGACCGCGGTGCTCACCCCTCAGGAGACGGATGAGCTGATGGTGATCATGAAGCAGCTCAAGGCGGCAGGCACCTCCATCGTCTTCATCACCCACAAGCTGCGCGAGGTGCGCGAGGTCGCCGACCGGATCACCGTCATCCGGCTCGGCAAGGTCGTCGGCGAAGCATCCCCGACCGCGACCAACACCGAACTCGCCTCGCTGATGGTGGGTCGACCGGTCGAACTCACTGTGAACAAGGGCCCGGAGAAGCCCGGCGACGCGGCGCTCGTGATCAGTCACCTCTCGGTCATCGATCACCGCGGGCAGCTCGTCGTGAACGACGTGAGCTTCGAGGTGAAGTCCGGGGAGATCCTCGCGATCGCCGGCGTGCAGGGCAACGGGCAGACCGAGCTCACCGAGGCGATCATGGGGCTTCAGCCCCGGGTCACCGGATCCATCATGCTCGACGGCACCGATCTGCGTCGCGGATCGACCAGGAAGGTGCTCGACTCCGGAGTCGGCTTCGTGCCGGAGGACCGCGGGGAAGACGGACTCATCGCGGAGTTCACCATCGCCGAGAATCTCATGCTCGACCGATCCGACGGGGCTCCGTTCGTGAAGGCGGGGACCCTCCAGCTCGGCGGCCTCGCGGAGTTCGCCGAGCAGAAGATCGTGGAGTTCGACATCCGCGCTCAGGGCATCGGCACCCACGCCGGCAAACTCTCCGGGGGCAACCAACAGAAGGTCGTGCTCGCCCGCGAGCTGAGCCGCGACCTCCGGCTCTTCGTGGCCGCGCAGCCGACCAGGGGACTGGATGTCGGCTCGATCGAGTTCGTGCATACGCGCATCGTCGCGACGCGCGACGCCGGCACCGCCGTGATCGTCGTGTCCACCGAGCTCGATGAGGTCGTCGCGCTCGCAGACCGCATCGCCGTGATGTACCGGGGAGGGATCGTCGGGATCGTGCCGGGCAACACCCCTCGTGAAGTGCTCGGGCTCATGATGGCGGGCGAACTGCCCGACACGGCGGAGGTGGCGGCGTGACCGACTCGCAATCGCCCTCTCCGGCATCTCCACAGCCCCAGACGACGGTCGGACCTGTCGACAACCAGCCCTCCCGGTTCAGCGGGGTGTTGCGGGAGATCACCACGGGCAACGCCCTCATCTCCGTGCTGGCCGTCGTGCTGGCACTCGTGGCTGGCGGCGTTCTCATCGCGCTGACGGACCCGGCGGTCAAGACGGCCTCCGGCTACTTCTTCTCCCGCCCCACCGACACGCTCCAGGCCATCTGGACCGCCGTGTCCGGAGCGTACATCGCCCTGTTCCAGGGGTCGATCTACAACTTCGGCCGGCCAGACTTCGCCAGCGGCATCAAGCCGTTCACCGAGACCCTCTCCTTCGCGACGCCGCTCATCGCGGCCGGTCTCGGGGTGGCGCTGGCCTTCCGGGTGGGGCTGTTCAACATCGGTGGGCGTGGGCAGATGCTCATCGCCGCCGCCGCCGCCGGCTGGGTCGGCTTCTCCTTCGACCTGCCATTCCCACTCCACCTCATCGTCGCGCTGCTCGCGGGGATCGCGGGCGGCGCGATCTGGGGCGGCATCGTCGGACTGCTCAAAGCGCGAACCGGGGCGAACGAGGTGATCGTGACGATCATGCTCAACTACGTGGCGTATTACCTCCTCGCCTACATGCTCCGCACCCCCGGCCTTCTGCAGGCCAAGGGGTCGAGCAATCCGAAATCCCCGGCGATGAAACCCTCCGCGATCTTCCCCGACCTCCTGGGGCCGAACTACAACCTCACCATCGGGTTCATTCTCGTGATCGTCGTGACCGTCTTCGTCTGGTACCTGCTCAACCGGTCGAGCCTCGGCTTCAAGTTCCGGGCGATCGGCGAGAATCCCCACGCCGCGCGCGTCGCGGGCATCGACGTGAAGAACATGTACGTCTACGCGATGCTCATCTCCGGTGGGCTCATCGGGCTCGCCGGGGCGAACCAGGTGCAGGGATCCATCACCTCGGGATTCGGATCGGGCATCGACGCGGGTATCGGGTTCGATGCCATCACCGTCGCCCTCCTTGGTCGGTCACAGCCGTGGGGCGTGTTCGTGGCAGGCATCCTGTTCGGCGCGTTCAAGGCGGGGGGATTCACCATGCAGGCCTCCCAGGGCATCCCCATCGAGATCGTGTCGGTCGTCCAGTCGCTCATCGTGCTCTTCATCGCGGCTCCTCCGCTGGTGCGGGCGGTATTCCGACTCCCGAAACCCTCCGGCATCCCGAGAACCCGAAACTCGAAGATCTCCGGCAAGAAGGCTGTGGTGACCAAATGACCACCGTGACAGGCAATCAGGGCGTCTCGAGCAGCGCCCCCATCGCGCTCGAGTCGGCAGTGGTGAAAAGCTGGAAGGCACCCATCGCCCTCGGCTTCTTCGCCCTGCTCTCGCTCGTGCTCTTCGGCATCTTCGGCCGCTCGGGAATCAGCACCTTCCGGCTGTCCACCGACTCCGACTTCTTCCAGATTCCCCCCATCCCCGTCGACGCCCGCCCCGCCTCGATCGTCACGTCGGTGCTGTTGCTGCTCATCGCCGGTTGGGCGGCCTGGCTCGCGCAGCACGCGCGACGCGTTCCGCTCTGGGTCACCGCCGTGTTCGCGATGCTGTTCCTGTTCACCTTCCTGGTCTGGGCATCCGCGGGTCTGCGCTCCATTCCCGTGGCCGGACTGCTCGTCGGCGCCGTCGGACTCAGCGTTCCGCTGATCTTCGGGGCGCTCGGAGGAGTGATCTCGGAGCGGGTCGGTGTGGTCAATGTGGCCATCGAAGGCCAGCTTCTCGCCGGAGCCTTCGTTTCGGCGCTCGTCGCCTCCGCGACCCGCCTTCCCCTCCTCGGGTTGCTCGCGGCTATGGTCGCCGGCATGTTGGTGTCGTTCGTGCTCGCGGCTTTCTCGATCAAGTACTTCGTCGACCAGGTGATCGTCGGCGTGGTTCTCAATGTGCTCGTCACCGGGCTCACGAGCTTCTTGTACACGACCCTGTTGAGCCCCAACCAGACCACCCTCAACTCCCCGGAGCGGTTCCAGCGAATCAACATCCCGCTGCTCAGCGAGATCCCGATCATCGGACCGACGCTGTTTCGGCAGACGATCATCATCTACATCATGTACGTCGCGGTCTTCGCCGTCTGGTACGCCCTCTTCCACACCAAGTGGGGTCTCCGGCTGCGGTCCTCGGGAGAGAACCCGCAGGCCGCGGACACGGTAGGCATCAACGTCAACCGCACCCGCTTCTGGAACGTCTCCCTCGCCGGCGCCATCGCGGGGTTCGGCGGAGCGTACTTCACCCTCGGATCCGTGGGCAGCTTCAGCAAGGAGATGACGGCCGGCGCCGGGTTCATCGCCCTCGCCGCGGTGATCTTCGGGCGCTGGGATCCGATCCGCGCGACCCTCGCCGCCCTGCTGTTCGGGTTCGCCACCAACCTCCAGAGCGTGCTGTCGGCCATCGGCTCCCCGGTGCCCAGCGAATTCATGCTGATGTTGCCGTACGTGATCACCATCTTCGCCGTCGCCGGGCTCGTCGGATCCGTGCGACCCCCCGCCGCATCGGGCAAAGCGTACGTGAAGGGCTGATGATGTCGGAGATCGACTGGGAGGCCCTGCGGCTCGTCGCCAACGAGGCGAACACGCACGCCTATGTGCCCTATTCGAAGTTCCCGGTGGGTGTCGCCGCGATCGTCGATGACGGAAGGATCATCTCCGGCGCCAATGTGGAGAACGCGTCCTACGGCCTCACCCTCTGTGCCGAGTGCGCCCTGGTCTCCTCGTTGCACATGACCGGGGGCGGGCGCCTCGTGGCCTTCACCTGCGTCGACGGCCACGGCAACATCCTCATGCCCTGCGGCCGGTGCCGGCAGCTGCTCTACGAACATTCCGCACCTGGCATGCTTCTCGAGACCGTCTCCGGCGTCAAGACGATCGATGAAGTGATCCCGGATGCCTTCGGGCCGCGACAGCTCGCCGAATACCGCGACGCGGACTGAATTCTCTCTTCCCCAACGATCGGACTCTCCATCATGGCCATCGAAGCCTTCGACGTCGTCGACCTCATCCACGCCAAACGCGACCGCGGGGTGCTCTCGACGGAGCAGATCCGCTGGCTGGTGGACGCCTATACCCGGGGCTACGTCGCCGACGAGCAGATGGCCGCCATGGCGATGGCGATCTTCCTCAACGGTATGGAGCGGCGGGAGATCCGTGATCTCACGCTCGCCATGATCGCCTCCGGCGAGACTATGGACTTCTCCGGCCTGTCGAAAAAGACGACCGACAAGCACTCCACCGGAGGCGTCGGTGACAAGATCACCCTTCCGCTCGCCCCGCTCGTGGCGAGCTTCGGAGTGGCCGTTCCCCAGCTCTCCGGACGCGGTCTGGGACACACCGGTGGCACGCTCGACAAGCTCGAGTCGATCCCCGGCTGGCAGGCGAATATCTCCGGGCAACGGATGCGCGAGATCCTGGATGACGTCGGTGCGGTGGTCTGCGCGGCCGGATCCGGCCTCGCTCCCGCCGACGGCAAGCTCTACGCCCTGCGCGACATCACCGGGACCGTCGAGTCGATCCCCCTGATCGCGTCATCGATCATGTCGAAGAAGATCGCCGAAGGAACCTCCGCGCTCGTGCTCGACGTGAAGTTCGGCTCCGGGGCCTTCCTGAAGGACATCGCCCAGTCTCGCGAACTCGCCCAGACGATGGTGGCGCTCGGCGAGGATGCCGGGGTCGCGACATCCGCTCTCCTCACGAACATGAACGTGCCGCTCGGTCTGGCCATCGGCAATGCCAACGAGGTGCGTGAATCGGTGGAGGTGCTCGCCGGCGGTGGCCCTTCGGACATCGTCGCGCTCACCGTCGCCCTCGCCCGGGAGATGCTCAGGCACGCCGGGCAGCCGGACGCCGACGTGGAAGCGGCGCTCTCCGACGGACGCGCCATGGACAGCTGGAACCGGATGATCCGCGCACAGGGGGGGGACCCCTCGGCCGCACTGCCGGTGGCGCGAGAGACCCACGTGGTCAGCGCGGAACGCGATGGGGTGCTCGTCGAGCAGCAGGCGCTGCCCTTCGGAATCGCGGCCTGGCGGCTGGGAGCGGGGCGCGCGCGGAAGCAGGACCCGGTGCAGCACGCCGCGGGCATCGACCTCCATGCGAAGCCGGGCGACCGGGTCACGGCCGGGCAGCCGCTCTTCACCCTCAGCGCCGACGAGCCTGAGCGATTCGCCCGGGCGCTCGAGGCCCTCGAGGGGGCGTACCGTGTGGGAGAGGCGGGCGAGGAGATCCTCGACGGAGGCCCGCTGATCGCCGAACGAATTGGAGCCTGATGTCACGCCGTAAGGACCGCCTGGACTGGATGTTCCGCAGCCGCGAGAACGGCAAGATCACCATCGGCCAGCCCGCCAACCTCGAGCAGAAGATCTTCTCTGGTGCGACGCTGGTGGGCGTGATGCTGCCCGCATCCAAGCTGCGCACCGGAGTCGGTGTCGTCGCGGTGCTCGCGCTGGTCGTCTGGGCGGTCGACGAAATGGCTCGAGGGGTCAATCCGTTCCGCCGCATCCTGGGTGGTGCGGCCCTCGGTGGGCTGGCCTGGCTCGCCGTGCGCCGGCCCCGCCACTGAGGCATCCGCCCCTCAGCTTCCGTCCGCACGCCATGTTCATCATTCAGGAACATGCGGGGCGGGAGTGACTGGAGTAGGTGGAGTGAAACTTTCCACTCCCACTGACCACTCCCGCCACAGAAGCTCCTGAATGATGAGGTCGCGCTCTCCCGATGGGACTGCACGATCGTGCTTTCATCATTCAGGAACACGTGGGGCTGGAGTGAATGGAGTGTCAGATCGATGCCTCACCGGTCTCGGTATTCACTCCCGTCCCGGATGTTCCTGAATGATGCGAACCGGAGGGCAACGGTCGCTATCGGGACGGGTCGCCGATGCGCACCAGGGCATCCACGATCATGGCCCAGAAGCGCGGCACATCCAGTGCGGTCGCCGCATGGGTGGTGCAGCCCTCCGGCGCCTCGGTGCGGAAGTCGGCGACGGTCATTCCCAGGGTCAGCGTGCCCGCAAGCTCGATGTCCAGGGGCACGCGCACGACGGTCATCACGGTCGGGTCGATGACGAGGGCGACAGCGCAGGGATCGTGCACGGGCGGGTGCTCAAAGCCCTGCGCGTTCCGGTAGGTGGTGCCGAAGAAGTCGAGCAGTTCGCCGACGAAGCGCGCCGGCGCGGTGTCGACGGCGGCGATGGCCGCGATCACCTCCGGGGTCGCGAGAGCCTGGTGCGTGACATCCAGCCCCACCATCGTGAGCTTCCAGCTCTCGTTGAAGACGATGTGAGCCGCCTCCGGATCGATCACGATGTTGAACTCCGCGGCGGCGCTCCAGTTGCCGACGTTATAGCCGCCGCCCATCAGCACCACCTCCTTCACGAGGGACGCGATGCGCGGCTCCTTCCGCACGGCGAGGGCGATGTTGGTGAGAGCGCCGGTCGGCACGAGGGTGATGGTGCGGGCAGGCGCGGCCATGATCGTGTCGATAATGAGATCGACGGCGTGCCGCGGATCGGCGGCGAACAGGGGCTCGGGGAGTTCGGGTCCGTCGAGACCGGACGAGCCGTGGATCGACTCTGCCACTTCGGCGGTGCGCACCAGGGGCCGATGGGCGCCGGCGGCGAACGGAATGCCGGTGATTCCGGCGATCCGGGCGATGGCCAGCGCATTGCGCGTGACCTTCTCGATGGTCTGGTTCCCGTGCACCGTCGTCACCGCGACCAGCTCGATCTCGGGGTTGCCGTGGGCGAGGATCAGCGCGATCGCGTCATCGTGCCCCGGGTCACAATCCAGAATGATCTTCTTGGCCATTCCGTCAGGTTAGCGGCCGGCGGCACCCGATAGATTTGGGGCATGACCACCTCAGACTTCTTCATGCCCGGCGGCGGCGCGAACATCACCGCGCTTCCCAAGGTCTCCCTCCACGACCACCTCGACGGGGGCCTCCGTCCGCAGACCATCGTCGAGCTCGCCGCCGAGATCGGCCTGGAGCTCCCCGAGACGGATGCCGCGGCGCTCGCCGACTGGTTCGCCGAGAAGGCGGATTCCGGCTCCCTCGTCGACTACCTGAAGACCTTCGACATCACCACCGCTGTCATGCAGACGGCAGCGGGGCTCACCCGCGTCGCCCGCGAGTTCGTGGAGGATCTGGATGCCGACGGCGTGATCTACGGCGAGATCCGTTGGGCCCCCGAACAGCACCTCGCCCGCGGCCTCAGTCTCGATGAGGCCGTCGAAGCGGTGCAGGAAGGCATCGAGGAGGGCATCAACGCCGTCGCCGAGGCGGGGCGCAGCATCCGGATCGGGCAGTTGGTCACCGCTATGCGTCACGCCGATCGTGGGCTCGAGATCGCAGAGCTCGCCGTGCGCCACCGCAACAACGGGGTCGTCGGCTTCGACATCGCCGGCGCAGAGGCCGGATTCCCCGCGGGCAACCACCGCCATGCCTTCGACTATCTCGCGTCGCACTTCTTTCCCACGACAGTGCATGCGGGGGAGGCCGACGGCCTCGAGAGCATTCGTGGAGCGCTGTTTGACGGCCGCGCGCTGCGCCTCGGGCACGGCGTTCGCCTCGCCGAGGACATCACGGTGGACCGTTCGGACGACGAGAACACCTACGTGGAGCTCGGGCGGCTCTCGCAATGGGTGAAGGATCGGGAGATCGCGCTCGAGTTGAGTCCCTCGTCGAACCTTCAGACGGGTGCTATCGCGCAATGGGGCGACGAACTCATCGATCACCCCTTCGACCTGCTCTACCAGCTCGGCTTCCGAGTGACGGTCAATACCGACAACCGGCTGATGAGCCGTACTTCGCTGAGTCGCGAGCTCGCACTTCTCGCGGAGACATTCGACTACGACCTGACCGACCTCGAGGTGTTCCAGCTCAACGCCGCCGGATCGACCTTCCTCCCGTTCGAAGAGCGCGAAGAGCTGGCCGATCGCATCAGCGCCGGTTTCGAGCGGGCCTGATGCCACTTCCCCTTCTCGCCGAATCGGCGATCATCGTGGGAGCCGAGGCCGGTGACTGGCGCGAAGCCGTGCGGCTGGCCGGCCGCGCCCTCACGGCTTCCGGTGCCACCAGACCGGGTTACGCCGACGAGATGATCCGCATGATCGACGAGCACGGACCCTACGTCGTGATTGCTCCAGGGCTTGCACTCGCTCACGCGCGACCGGGACCGGATGTGCTGGCCGACGGTCTCGCGGTGGTGACGCTTGCCACTCCGGTGTCGTTCGGGCATCCGCACAACGACCCGGTCAGCGTGGTGCTCGGCCTCGCGATCAAGTCGGCGGACTCGCACATCGAGGCCGTCGCCGAGCTCGCGAACGTCTTCAACGACTCGAGCGCGATCGCCAGGCTCACGGCGGCGACTTCGGTGTCCCAGGTGCTCGAGATCATGGGGACAGGCTCGTGAAGATCGTTGCTATCTGCGGGGCGGGGATCGGCAGCTCCGGCATCCTCAAGGTGAACGCGGAGCGGGTGCTCGCGCGGCTCGGCCTGGAGGCGGATGTCACGGCAGCCCATCTCTCGAGCCTCAGCACCGATGCGGCGGATGCCCAGGTCATCCTCACCTCTGCCGAATTCGTGGATGCGATCGGACCGACGAATGCCGACGTCATCGTGATCGAGAACTATTTCGACACCGCCGAACTCGCTCGGAAGCTCGAAGAGTCACTCGGCTGAAGTTTCATATATAAAAACTGCTTTCATAGGCGTAAGCTCGATGGCATCATCCCATCCGAGTGAGGAACGACCATGTCCAGTGAGCTCGTCGAACGCGGCCATCAGCGGCTGGAATGGATCCGGTCGCGAATGTCGCTGCTGGCGGCCGCACGGCAGGAGTTCTCCGCCTCCCAGCCCTTCGCCGGGCGCCGGATCGGCGTCGCAATCCATCTCGATCCGAAGACCGCGGTGTTGCTCGAAGTGCTCGCGGTGGGCGGGGCGGAGATCGTGGCCACCGGGAATCACGGATCCACCCAGGACGACATGGTCGCCGTGCTTCGCGAGCAAGGCCTCGTCGTGTTCGGGCGGCGGGACGACACCATCGAACAGCACCGCGCCAACGTCGCGAGCGTGCTCGATACGAAACCCGACATGATCCTCGACAACGGGGCGGACCTCATCGCCGGGGTGGTGCACCGCGGTGTCGCCGCAAGCGTGATCGGGGCGACCGAAGAGACTTCATCGGGTGCCGACCGGCTGCGCGGCGAACTCGCCGACCACATCCCCTTTCCCGTCATCGTCATCAACGACAGCCCTCTCAAGGCGATCGGCGAGAATCGGCATGCGGTTGGACAGTCCGTCGTCGAGAGCCTCATGCGCATCACCGGGCTCATGGTGCCCGGCCGCCGCTACGTCGTCGTGGGATACGGCTGGTGCGGTCGAGGCATCGCCCAGTACCTTCGCGCGCTCGGCGGTCGGGTCGCGATCGCGGAGGTGGACGACCTCAAGGCATTCGAGGCGGCGCTCGACGGCTATCGGGTTGCACCGATCGCCGAGCTCGCGGGATGGGCGCAGACGGTCATCACGGCCACCGGGCGGCCGGGGGTGATCGGGGCATCCGAGTTCGCGCTGCTCGAATCCGGCACCGTGCTCGCCAACAGCGGGCACTTCGACTGGGAGATCGACGTGCCGGCCCTCACCGCCTCCGCGAGTCGGGTCGTGCCGGTGGATGACGCGATCGAGCGGGTGGAATTCGCGGACGGGCGTCACGTGGTGCTTCTCGCGGGTGGGCGCATGGTCAACCTCGCCGGCCGAGAACCGCGCGGCAATTCGCTCGAATCGATGGATCTCGGCTTTCTCCTGCAAGCGCTCTCGCTAGAACGGATCGCCGGATCCGCCGCCCTGCTCCCCTCGGGCGCCCAGCCCGTGCCCGACGACCTCAACCGCCTGATCGCACGTCGGATGGTCGCGGCGATGTCGGCGTCCCGATGAGTGGTACCGCACTCCCGGGCTCCGCCGCTCCGATGCCCGGCTCCCAGCGGTCCGACTCCCCGGCCCCCGACTACTCGGTTCCGGCGCTGGACAAGGCGCTCGATATCCTCGAACTCCTGGCGGCACGATCAGGCGGGCTCAGCCAGGCTGCCATCGCGGAGGCGGTCGGTCGATCGGTCAGCCAGGTCTTCCGGGTTCTTCAGACCCTGGAGGGGCGGGGATACCTCGTGCGCGAGGAGCGCTCGGGGCTCTACCGCTTGTCGATGCAGCTGTTCACGCTCGCCCATCGGCAGGAGCCGCTTCGCGGTCTCGAGACTGCCGCGCTTCCGGCGATGCGGGCCTTCGCGGACGAGGTGCGGCAATCCTGCAACCTCGGAGTTCTCTCGGCCGGCCGGGTTCTCGTGCTCGCCCAGGTGGAGAGTCCGGCGAACTTCGGATTCCGCGTGCGGGTCGGTTCGGAGTTCCCGCTCGAGGGCACCGCGACCGGTGCCGTGCTCGCGGCCTTCGGCGAGGAGTCGGTGACCGAGCCGTGGTTGTCGGGTCTTTCCCGCGGCGCTCGGGATCGGGTCGATCGTGTGCGACTCCGGGGCTTCGAACGCGCGGACGACAGCCTCCAGCCGGGCATCACCGACATCGTCTTTCCGGTCTTCGGGAGGGGAGGCTCGGCGGTGGCGGCACTCACCGTGCCCTATGTCTCGACGAGTTTCAGCGCGGCACGCACCCACCAGGTCGAGGCCCGGGCACGGGCGGCAGCCGAGACGATCTCAGGCGCGCTCGGCCATTAGCTGGCGCATGGCGGATTCGAGCCGGTCGACGGCACCCTGGGCGACCGCCTGCCGGTGCGCGGCGGTGCCCTCGGCGCTCGAGGCGTCGATGTAGACCTTCACCTTCGGCTCGGTGCCGCTCGGACGCACGATCACCCGCGATCCATCATCGAGCAGGTAGCGCAGGATGTCGCTGGCGGGCAGGCCGGCGAAGCCATCCGCGAAGTCATCGACCTGTCGAACGGCCACGGCGCCGATCCGCTCTGGTGGGGACAGCCGCAACGCAGACATCAGGCGCGGGATGTCGGCGAGATCAGTCATCCGAATCGACACCTGCGACGAGGCGAAAGCGCCGAAGCGCTCGGCGAAGTCGGTGAGGTGATCGGTGACGGTGCGGCCGACGGCCTTGAGGTCCGACACGAGCCCCAGGAACTCGACCGCCGCCGAGATCCCGTCCTTGTCGCGCACCTTTTCGGGGTCGACGAGGTAGCCGAGGGCCTCTTCGTAGCCGTAGGAGAGGCCGGGCACACGCGACACCCACTTGAATCCGGTGAGCGTGTCGACGTAATCGAGCCCGTACTGGCGCGCCACCTCGGCGAGGGCCGGGGAGGAGACGATCGATGCCGCGAGGGTGCCAGAGGCGCCCGCCGCGGCAAGTCGCTCGGCCGCGCGCCAGCCGAGCAGCGCACCGACCTGGTTGCCGCTCAGCCGCTGCCACTCGCCGTCAACGTCGGGGATGCCGATGGCGAGGCGGTCGGCATCCGGATCGTTGGCGATCACGAGTTCGGCGTCGGCGGTGATGGCCGCATCGAACGCGAGATCCATCGCCCCGGGTTCTTCCGGGTTGGGGAAGGTGACCGTGGGGAAGGCCGCATCCGGCTCGATCTGTGCCGAGACGACTGTGGGTTCGCCGAATCCGGCGTCGAGGAAGACACGATGTGCCGTCTCCCAGCCGACCCCGTGCATCGCGGTGTAGACGTAGCGCACCGCGGCCGGGGGGCGCCCGGCGATGGCAGCCGTGCGGCGCACGTAGGCGTCGATCACCTGCTCGTCGGCCGTCTCATAGGCCGTGGATCGGGGCAGCTGCAAGACGCTCTGGTCGGCGGCGACGGTCAGGATGTGCGCCGCGATCTCGCCATCCAGCGGCGGCACGATCTGGGAGCCCTGGTCGGCGTCACCGAGGTAGACCTTGTAGCCGTTGTCCTGTGGGGGGTTGTGGCTCGCCGTGACCATCACCCCGGCGCTGACGCCGAGCTCGCGCACGGCGAACGCCAGAACGGGAGTGGGAAGCAATCGGGGAAGCAGCACGGCGCGCACTCCGGCGCCGGCCATCAACTCCGCGGTATCGGTGGCGAAGATCTTCGAGTTCTTGCGGCCGTCGTATCCGATCACCACGCTCGGTGCGCCCCCGCGGGAGACCAGGAAGCTCGCGAATCCGGCGGCGGCCTGACTCACGAGCACCCGGTTCATCCGGTTCGAGCCGGCCTCGATCCGGCCGCGAAGCCCGGCGGTGCCGAACTCGAGTCGGGTATCGAAGCGGTCGTGCAGTTGCGCGAGCGCGATGTCGGAACCAGACTCGGCGTCTGCCAGGAGCAGGGCGAGTTCTGTTCGGGTCTCGTCATCCGGATCCTGGTCGTGCCAGGCGCGCGCGACATCGACGACGCTCACTACAACTCCTGCACAATGCGCGCCAACAGCGCCGAGATCACCGGTTCGGCATCCCGACCGGCCTCGAGCACCTCGGCGTGGCTCAATGGAGACTTCTGGATGCCCGCAGCGAGGTTGGTGATCAATGACAGTCCGAGGATCTCCATGCCGGCCTGCCGGGCCGCGATCGCCTCGAGGGCGGTGGACATCCCCACGATGTGGCCGCCGATGGTCTTCGCCATCTGCACCTCCGCGGGAGTCTCGTAGTGCGGTCCGCGGAACTGGGTGTACACGCCCTCGTCGAGGGTGGGATCGACGGACTTCGCGATCGCACGCAGGCGGGCGCTGTAGAGGTCCGTGAGATCGATGAAGGTCGCACCCTCGAGCGGTGAGTCCGCGGTGAGGTTGATGTGGTCGCTGATGAGTACCGGGGTGCCGGGCTTCCAGGTCTCGCGGATGCCGCCGGCACCGTTGGTGAGGATCATGATTTTCGCCCCGGTGGCTGCCGCTGTGCGCACGCTATGCACGACCCGGCGCACGCCGTGGTTCTCGTAGTAGTGGGTGCGCGCCCCGATCACGAGGGCGTTCCTGCCATCGGCGAGGCGGATGGATCGCAGCGTTCCCACGTGGCCCTCGAGCGCGGGAGCGCTGAACCCGGTGATCTCTGCAGCGGGAATGGTCGTGGTGGTCACACCGATGAGGTCGGCCGCCTTGCCCCAGCCGCTTCCGAGTGTCAGGGCGATGTCATGGTGGTCGACACCCGTCCGCTCGGCGATCTCGGCCGCTGCGAGAGCAGCGATCTCGAAGGGGTCGGCAGCGTTGTCGTCGAGAGGATTCGGCATCCGCCCAGCCTATGGGAGAGCCGCGTCGGTTGCGCGGATGCCGGCCTTCGCTGCCCTGATTCGCCGCTCCGCCGCTCTCTACGGGAGAATGGGCGCATGTCCTATGAATTCGAGCGCAAGCAACGTATCGCCGTGGTCGGGGGCGGTCCCGGGGGATACGAAGCTGCGCTCACCGGAGCCCAGATGGGCGCCGAGGTCACCGTCGTCGAGCGCGTGGGGGTCGGCGGATCAGCCGTGCTCACCGATGTCGTCCCCTCGAAGACGCTCATCGCGACCGCCGAGGCGGCGAACGCGATCGGCGAGGCTGCCGATCTCGGAGTGCAGTTCTTCGTGCGCGGAGATTCCGGCAGACCCGTGCGGCCAGAAGTCACCGTCAATCTCGCCGCTGTCAACCAGCGCCTCCTGCGCCTGGCCCGCCAGCAGTCCGAAGACATGAAGTCGCAACTCATCAAGGCCGGCGTCACCGTGATCCAGGGTGACGGTCGACTGGACGGACCGAATCGCGTCATCGTGTCCACCGGCAAGGGCAAGACCAGCACCGACTTCGACGAGATCAATGCCGACACGATCGTCGTCTCGGTCGGCGCGAGTCCGCGCATCCTTCCTTCCGCCGTTCCCGATGGCGAACGCATCTTCACGTGGACGCAGCTGTACACGCTCAAGGAGACGCCCGAGCACCTGATCGTGGTCGGATCCGGTGTCACCGGCGCGGAGTTCGCTTCGGCGTTCACGGCGCTCGGCTCCAAGGTCACGCTCATCTCGTCCCGCGACCAGGTGCTTCCGGGCGAGGATGCCGATGCCGCGCGCGTGATCGAGGACGTCTTCAAACGCAATGGCATGACCGTGCTCTCCAAGTCCCGGGCAGATTCCATCGTGCGAACCGCGGATGGCGTCGTCGCGACCCTCTCGGACGGCCGCACCGTGGAAGGCAGTCACTGCCTCATGGCGGTCGGCTCGGTACCGAACACCGCCGGCATCGGGCTGGAAGAGGCTGGCGTTCAGCTCACCGACTCCGGGCACATCCGGGTGAACCGGGTGGCGCGTACCTCGATGCCCTCCATCTACGCGGCCGGTGACTGCTCGGACTTCCTGCCCCTGGCATCCGTCGCGTCCATGCAGGGCCGCACCGCCGTCTTCCACGCCATGGGCGATGCGGTGAACCCGACGGAACTCCGTAACGTCACCTCGAACATCTTCACGCAGCCGGAGATCGCAACTGTCGGCTGGTCGCAGAAGCAGATCGAGGACGGCATCGCGCAAGGCGTGATCTACAAGCTGCCCCTCGCCTCGAATCCGCGGGCGAAGATGATGGGGATCAGGGACGGCTTCGTCAAACTGTTCGCCCGCACCGGCTCCGGCACCGTCATCGGCGGCGTGATCGTCGCGCCCCGGGCATCCGAGCTCATCCTGCCGATCGCGATCGCAGTCGAACACCGGCTGACCGTCGACCAGGTGGCGCGGGCCTTCGCCGTCTACCCCTCGCTCTCCGACAGCATCACGGATGCGGCGCGCGCGATGCACATCGTCAACTAGCGCCGTCGCCCGTCACCCGTCCCGACTGCGGTTCATGCGGCCTTCATCATTCAGGAAGGTTTGTGACGGGAGTGGCGGGAGTACACGGTGGGGTGGTCTCGCGCCTCCTTAGCCCCTTCCCTCACAGGAATTCCTGAATGATGCTTCTCCACCGGGTGCTGAGGTGGGGGAGCGGAGCGGATGCTGGCAGCCCACGCTGGCGCGATGACAGACCTTGCTCACGCCATCGACGTCCTCGGCGGCATCGCGACCAGGCAGCAGCTCCTCGCGATCGGCTTCACGGGCGCTGACCTCACTCGCGCCGTGCGAGGTGGCGGGATATGGCGCGTCCGGCAGGCACGCTACGCCTCGCCGACAGCGCACATCGACCGTGTCGCCGCGGCACGGGTCGGTGGCCTGCTCGCCGGGCCGAGTGCCGCGGCGACATACGGACTGTGGGCGGGCCTCGATCCCCGACTCCACATCAGCGTCGGCCGCAATTCGGCACGTCTGCGCACCAATGTCGCTCCCTCGTTCAGCGACCGGATGACGCTCAGTCCGGACTCGTCGGGACGACCGATCGTGCTGCATTGGATTGGCGGAGGGGCCGTTCCCGAACGGGGTCCGGAATGCTGGCGGACGTCCTTCGAACAATGCCTTCGCCAGACCGTGGCCTGGTGCGACACCGAGACCGCAGTCGCGTGCCTCGACACCGCGCTCGCGGTGGCGAACTGCTCGCCCGCCCGGATCTTCGAGATCTTCTCACCTGCTTCGGCATCGGACCGACTCACCGCTTCTCTCTGCCGGCAAGGGAGCGATTCCGGCAGTGAGTCGCTCGTGCGCCAGCGGCTCGACCGGCTCGGCATCCGCTATCGACAGCAGGTGGAGGTTGCCTCGGTCGGTCGGGTGGACTTCGGTCTGATTGGCACGCGCATCGTCATCGAAGTCGACAGCTGGCGATATCACGGCGACCGAATCGCGTTCGAACGCGACCGCCGGCGCGACGCCGAACTCGTGGCTCGCGGGTATACCGTCATCCGACTCACCTATCAGCGGATCATGAACGACTGGCCGTGGTGCGAGCGCATGATCCTCGCCGCGCTCGCTGCGGGGCGCTGACGATCCTCCGCCCGCTCGTCGGGCGACGATGCTGCCTCGCATCATTCAGGAACATGTGGGGCCAGTGAGGCTGAAGAGTCGCGTGTATGCCTCGGGCGTCACTCTTTCCTCGGGAATCACAGGAGTTCCTGAATGATGCGGGGATGCGGAGATGCGGGGATGCGGGGATGCGGAGATGTGGATATGCGGGGGTGCGGAGATGCGGAGATGCGGGATGCGGAGGCGGGGATGCGGTAGGCGGGCTAGAACGGCGGCGCAGCCGGCCGCTCAGGAAACGATATCGAGCAGCAGGTAGCCCGACGACACGGTCTCACCGACGGCGGCGTTCACGTTGGCGATGACCCCGTCTTTGTGGGCGGCGATCGGCTGCTCCATCTTCATCGCCTCAAGCACCAGGATCAGGTCGCCCTTCACCACGGTGTCGCCCTCGGCGACGGCGAGTTTCACGATCGTGGCCTGCATCGGTGCCTTGACCGAATCGCCGGTGGCCGTCACGACCGCGCCAGCGCCACCGCGGCGCTTGGGAGCGGCCCCGAGGGTAGCGGAGGCGCCTCCGGATGCCGCGGCAAGGCGAGCCGGGAGTGACACTTCGATGCGCTTGCCGTCAACCTCGACGACGATGGTCTGGCGTGCGGCTGTGGACGCCGCATCCGGGAGGGATCCGCTCCACGGCTCGATGTCGTTGACGAAGTCGGTCTCGATCCAGCGGGTGTAGATGGAGAAGGGGGACGACGTGAAGGCCGGGTCGCGCACGATCTTGCGATGGAACGGCAACACGGTCGGCAGTCCGGCGATCTCGAACTCGTCGAGGGCGCGGCGGGAGCGCTCGAGGGCATCCGCGCGGGAAGAGCCGGTGACGATCAGCTTGGCGAGCAGGGAGTCGAACGCGCCGCTGATCACGTCGCCGGTGGTCACGCCGCTGTCGACCCGCACGCCAGGACCGCCGGGAAAACGCAACGCGTGCACGGGGCCGGGAGCGGGGAAGAAGTTGCGTCCGGGATCCTCGCCATTGATGCGAAACTCGAAGGAATGCCCCTCGGCAATCGGGTCGTCGTAGTCGAGGGCGCCGCCCTCGGCGAGGCGGAACTGCTCGCGGACGAGGTCGATTCCGGTCACCTCTTCGGAGACGGGATGCTCGACCTGCAGTCGGGTGTTGACCTCGAGGAACGAGATTGTGCCGTCCTTGGCGACGAGGAACTCGCAGGTGCCGGCACCGAGATAGCCGACCTCCTGGAGGATCGCCTTGGAGGCGGAGTAGAGAAGAGCGTTCTGATCGTCGGTGAGGAACGGCGCCGGCGCCTCCTCCACGAGCTTCTGGTGACGTCGTTGCAGGGAGCAGTCGCGGGTGGAGATCACGACGACCTTGCCGAAGGCGTCGGCGAGACACTGCGTCTCGACGTGTCGCGGCTGGTCGAGATACTTCTCGACGAAGCACTCTCCCCGGCCGAAGGCGGCGATCGCCTCGCGGGTAGCCGACTCGAAGAGCTCGGGGATCTCTTCGCGCGTGCGCGCGACCTTGAGCCCGCGGCCCCCTCCGCCGAAGGCCGCCTTGATGGCGACGGGAAGGCCGTGGATGTCGACGAAGTCCAGCACCTCCTGGGCGCCGGAGACCGGGTTGAGGGTTCCGGGTGCGAGCGGGGCGCCCACCTTCTCCGCGATGTGACGGGCGGAGACCTTGTCGCCGAGCTTCTCGATCGCATCCGGCGACGGCCCGATCCAGATGAGTCCGGCATCGATGATGGCGCGGGCGAACTCGGCGTTCTCGGCGAGGAATCCGTATCCCGGATGCACAGCGTCGGCTCCGGAACGGCGTGCGATCGACAGCACCTTGTCGATACGCAGGTAGGTGTCCGCGCTGGTGGACCCGTCTAGGGCGTAAGCCTCATCGGCGAGTTTCACGTGCCGGGCATCCCGATCCTGGTCGGCGTAGACGGCCACGGAGGTGATTCCCGAGTCCTTCGCGGCCCGGATGACTCGAACGGCGATTTCGCCGCGATTGGCGACTAGGACCTTCGTGATGCGGGGCATAGTCCTTTAGCCTATGGGGCGAAGACGGGCACCCTTTGGTGGTGGGCTACAAAAATGCCAGATGAGTCCGTGACGGGTTCCACAAGATCACCGGTTCCACAGCGACGGCCAGCCCACATCGAACTGGAGCAGCAGCGACCGCAGCGTCGACAGCGACAGACCGACGACCGCGTGAGGATCCCCGTCCACTGCGGTGATGAATGGCGCGCCGAGACTGTCGATCGTGAACGCGCCGGCCACCTCGAGCGGTTCGCCGGTGGCGATGTACGCGTCGATCTCCTGATCGGAGATGTCGGCGGCGAACGTGACCCCGGCCGTCGCGACCTCGCCGACCGCTCCACGATGTCGCCCGCCCCGATGATCGATGAGCCAGTGTCCGGAGTGGAGGTGTCCCGTTCGGCCGCGCTGGAGCATCCAGCGTTCACGGGCCACCTCGGGAAGGTGCGGCTTGCCGTAGACGGTGCCGTCGAGCTCGAAGACCGAGTCCCCGCCGAGCACGAACCCGTCCACCTCCGGGCCGAGCACCGCGGATGCCTTGAGCCGGGCAAGCAGCAGCACCATGTCGACAGGGGTGATCGGCGTCGCCGCCTCAACGGCGGCATCCTCGTCGACATGCGAGGGCATGACAACGGGCTCGATCCCCGCCGCGCGGAGCGTCGCCAAGCGGGCGGGAGAGGTGGAGGCGAGGTAGAGGCGGGTGGGCGAAAGAGGCTCGGATGAGTGGGGCACGGCGCCTCCTGTGGCAAGCTCGAGGGATGGGTGAATTGCTGGGCACAGAGGTCGAGATCGACGTAACCAACGTAGCCCACGGGGGTGTTGCGGTGGCGAGGCACGAGGGCCGCGTGATCTTCGTGAGCGACGCCATCCCTGGAGAGCGGGTATTGGCCCGCATCACCGAAGACTCGAAGAAGTCCTTCTGGCGGGCCGAAACTGTGGCGGTGGTGACGGCATCCGAGCACCGCCAGCCGCACATCTGGGGCGCGGCATCCATCGATCGTGCGCCGGAGGAGCGTGCCGGCGGTGCCGAGTTCGGCCACATCGAGATCGGTCACCAGCGCGAGCTCAAGCGCCAGGTCCTCGCCGATTCCCTGAAGCGCATGGCCGGTGTCGAGAGCGACGTCATCGTCGACGCGATCCCCGGCAACGCGGATGGCACGGGATGGCGCACCCGCCTCCGACTGCACGTCGCGGCCGATGGCACGCCCGGACCGTACGCCGCGCGCTCGCACCATGTCGTGGAGGTCACGGACCTCCCGCTCGCGACCGCCGAGGTCGCCGCGATCACTCCCCTCGATGAGAGTTTCCCCGGTTTCGACCACGTGGACGTGGTCGTTCCGAGCGCGGGCAATCCCTTCGTTCTCACCGGCAACGCGCCGAAGCCCAGCCGGGAGCGGGGAAAGGGTGAGAAAGCGGAGCGACCGAAGCCGCAGCGCATCGTCGAGCGCGTGGGCGACCGGGAGTTCCGCCTGGATGCCCGCGGTTTCTGGCAGGTGCACCGTCACGCCGCGGAGACCCTCACTCTCGCTGTCCAGGAGGCGATCGACGCGAGCCTGTTCGATCCGCGCGCGGCAAACCTCGACCTCTACGGCGGCGTCGGTCTGCTCGCAGCGGCCGTCGGGGACCGCTTCGGCAACCACCTGCGCATCACCACGGTGGAGAGCGACCCGCTGGCGACTGACCACGCCGCCGAGAACCTCTCGGAATGGGTGGGGGCCGCCGCCGTCACCGCGCGGGTCGACAACTTCCTGCGGCAGCTACGATCCACCGCGAGCCCGAGCGAGCGCGCCAGGCTCGGCGCAGGGACCGTCGTCCTCGATCCTCCGCGTGCAGGGGCCGGAAAGGGCGTGGTCGACGAACTGCTCACCCTCGACCCGGCGCAGGTCGTCTACGTGGCGTGCGATCCGGTGGCTCTTGCGCGGGATGTCGCCCTGTTCGCCGCCGGAGGCTATGCGCTCACCCGGCTGCGCGCATTCGACCTCTTCCCGAACACGCATCATGTCGAAGCGGTGGCGACCCTCACGAAGGCGTAGAGGCGACCTCTCCGCGAGGAACGGTGGCGGTTCTCTGCCGCAGTCCCTCGATCAGCGCGCGGCTGGCGGGTGCTCGACGCCCAATTGCGACACACGTGCCCCGATGCCGCGGCTCTCGCCTCCGGGTGCTCCGCCGGCCGGTACCATGGTCTCCGGGGGAATGACTGAATTACCAGCAACACGGGGGCAGACGGGATCGACCATGGCGCAGACCACAACAGAGGAAACCACACCCGGATTGCACCAGAGTGCAGTACGGGTGTCGGTCGTAGACGACCATGAATCGGTGCGGCTGGGGCTCAAGGCCGCCTGTATCGAGGCAGGATTCGACTTCATCCTCGCGGCGGCGTCGGTGCAGGAATTCGTGGACAATCTCGACGGTCGGGAGAACGACGTCGTCGTGCTCGACCTGTCGCTCGGCGATGGTTCGACGGTGACCGAGAACGTGAAGCGGGTGCAGGCCACCGGCTCGGCCGTGCTGATCCATTCGATCGCCGACCGGGTCGCCTCGGTTCGCGAGGCGCTCGCGGCCGGAGCGGCCGGAGTCATCCCCAAATCATCAGCGACGAAGACCGTCATGTCGGCGGTGGAGACCGTCGCGCGCGGTGAGGTGCTCAACAACCTCGAATGGGCGACCGCGATCGACGCGGACCGCGACTTCGCCAAGGCCCAGCTCGGTCGTCGCGAGCGCGAGATCCTGCACCTCTATGCGTCTGGCCTTCCGCTGAAGCTCGCCGCGCAGCAACTCGGAATCGGATATTCGACCGCGCGGGAATATCTCGACCGCATCCGGGTGAAGTACGTGGAGGTCGGCCGACCGGCACCGACAAAGGTCGATCTGCTGCGTCGAGCCGTGGAAGACGGAATCCTGCCGGGTCTTGACCCGGATGGTGGTGATGGCCGCTAAGGGAGGTTCGCCGCCGCCCGGATCGCTGGCCCGGCAACCACACAATCCGATCAGCCGACCGCAGATCGAGACCGTCGTGTCCCGATCCGTGGCCATCTTCGGGTTGGTGTTCGGCGCCCAGGCCGTGCCCGCAGTACTTCAGCAGTTGCCGACCGCATCGACGGTCTGGGCCATCACCTTCGGTGTCGGCATCTATGGCGGCATCGTCGCCACCCTCGTCGCATCCTTCGCCAAGCGGTGGGTTCGCGGTGTGAATGCCTACGTCTCGTTCGCCTACCTCGTCGCCCTCGCGGGCTGGCCATTCGTCGTCGACGAGCCACTCACCGTGGTGACGGAACGACCCTGGCTCTGGCTGTTGTGCACGGTTGCCACCTCCACAGCCGCCATCGCCTTCAGCACCTGGCAGGCGACCGCCTACCTGTTCGTGACCCCGGTGGTCTACGGCCTTGTGCGGATCACGCCGGCCGGCGGCGGTGCGAGCGTCGCGTCGGCGACCCTCGATATCGCGTACGCGATAATCCTGGGCGGTGCCGTCCTGATCCTCATCACGCTCTTGCGCCAGGCCGCTGCCTCTGTTGACAACGCGCAGGGCACCGCGCTCGACCGTTATGCGCACGCCGTGAGGCAACACGCGACGGAGGTGGAGCGGGTGCAGGTGGACTCCATCGTGCACGACAGCGTGCTCACCACCCTTCTCTCGGCGGCTCGGGCCTACACCCCGGAGGCGAAGGAACTCGCCACGCGCATGGCCCGCAACGCCATGGGCCACCTGAAGGATGCCGCGGCCGCGTCACCCGACGACGATGCGACGGTCACCCTCGATCAGCTCGCCCGGCGAATCGCGGATTCGATGAGCACCCTCTCCGGGCCATTCGAGCTGCGTACGCGGTCCGTCGGCATGCGGACCATCCCGGTGCAGTCCTCAGAAGCCGTCTACTCGGCCGCGATGCAGGCGATGGTCAACAGCCTCCAGCATGCCGGCACCGGCGACGACGTGCACCGCTGGCTCGTCGTCGAGGGCGCTGAGGGGGGAGGCATCCGCATCGGTGTCGGTGACGACGGAGCGGGATTCGCTTTGGACAGCGTCCCGAGCGAGCGTCTCGGGCTCCGCGTGTCGATCATCGAGCGTGTCGCGAACGCGGGCGGCTCGGTCGAGATCGACGCGGGCATCGACCGCGGTGCCGTGATCTGGATCACCTGGCCTCAGCCGGATGCATCCTCGGACGGGCGGGGGCAGTTCGATGCCGAGGTCTCGACGTCCGCCGGTGCCCCCCTGGCGACCGGCGCTGCGACCTCCAGCTCAGCGATGACAGGGGAAGGCCAAGCGCTGTGATCGTCTCCGTGCCCCGACTGCTCATCGTCTCCCTCGCGGCCATCTTCTCGGCCTACCACCTCGTGCTCGCCGTCGTATCGATCGATGTGCCCCACCAGAAGGCCCCCTATCTCGCCGCAATGGCGCTGTATGGGCTGGCGACGCTGCTCAGCCTTCTCCTCTCGCGCACCCAACGGATGCCGACCTGGGTCGCCGCATTCAATGTCGCCGTCGCCGTGGTGGTGCCCCTGCTCGTGACCAGTCAGTTCGACCAGGTAGAAGCCAAGGGCACCTATGCCGCCTGGCACACGGCAGCCATCGGCACGCTGATGGTCATCACCTCCACCCGGCGACGCCACACCTTCGCCTGGATCGGCACCGCAGCGCTCGTTGTTCAGACGGTGGCGTGGGCCGGCCCGGGAGGTCTCGTCACGTATGGGGTGATCGGCAGCGTCGGCTGGGTAGCCGTGTCGCACGCGCTGTCCCTCTCCCTCGCGAAGGCGGGCAGGGATACCCGGCAGTACGCCCTCGCCGAGCGAGAGGCGGTGGAATGGCGTGCGGCCCAGGAGGCTCACGTCTCCGAGCGGCAGTTCCGTCTCGGCCAGACGAGCCGGATGTCACTGCCGATGTTGCGCCAGATCGTCGCGGTCGGTGGCGAACTCACCGATTCGCAGCGACTCGAATGTCTCTACCTCGAAGGCGCGATCCGCGACGAGATCCGCGGTCGAAAGCTCTTGAACGATCGAGTGCGCGAGCAGATCATGATCGCCCGCCGCAATGGGACCATCGTCACCCTTCTCGACGAGGGAGGCATCGACGACCTCTCCGACGGGGATCTCGAACGGGTGCTGAATCGGCTGGCAGACGCGATCCGCGACACGAAGACCGGCAAGCTCATCGCGCGCACCGTGCCGGAGGGTTCCGACATCGCGGTGACGGTGGTGGGGCTCTCGTCGCTCGACGAGGGACATTCCAGCGCGCTCGGCAGCCAGGGCATCGATGATGAAGAGGATCGGGTGGATCTCTGGCTCGAGATCCCGCGCACCGGGGCGACAGTCTCCGCCTGATCCGCGATCATCGGCAGCCGGTGTCGCCGGGCGTCTCTCCGCGCCCGCAAGCGGTGCCCAGCCGACAAAGCCGAAAGCGGCGACAGCCCGGTCTTGAGCCCGCACATGGAAAACGGGACCGGCCCCCGAAGGCCGATCCCGTTTCAAGCTCCGGGTCAGGGCAATAACCCGAATATTGCCCTGACCCGCCCCCAAGCCATGAACCCGCTTACCCTAGTCGGTCCATGGTTGGCGGTGTAACTCGAAGAGCAACACCTAGCAAGATCAATAATGCGTGCCAGAGGCATGCCCGCAAAGTCGACACTTCGGGGGACATTCGGGGGACAGTTTTGTCCCCCGATTCGGAAAAGAAGCCCGTCAGACGCAATATATCGTTGTCCCCCTCGACGAATCCCGGGGTACATTTCGCGATTCCCTGAGCTATTGAGCAGTGCAGTTGGCGCAACAATGCGGATTCCGTCGCCGTCGCTGCGGAATTCGTACATTTCGAACCCAGAATTGCGCGATACCGAAGTATCACCCCTCAACGGGGCACACTTTCGTCGGCGAGCTATCCCGAGAAGGAGCGCCAAGCTCCGGCACCGCGAAGCAGCGGTCTGCGGATGCTGCGCTGACTGCGTTGCCACGCACTGACGACGGCTCCCTCGGCGCGCTGCCCATCCTCGAGTTCTTCGATCATGGACGTGAGCACCGCGGTCACCGCGGCAAGCTCTGCCGGGGACGGTTGACCCGCGATCACCTCGAACTCCGGGCCATCGCCCCGCTCCCGAGTCTCCGCCTCGTCGTTCCCCGGCTGCTGGAGGGTCACAGCGGGATGTTCCCGTGCTTCTTGGGCGGCAGGGTGGCCCGCTTTGTCCTGAGCGCCCTCAGGGCCTTCACGACCACCACGCGGGTGGCCGCCGGCTCGATCACCCCGTCGAGCTCACCGCGCTCCGCCGCCAGGAAGGGGGATGCCACGTTGTAGGTGTACTCGTTGGCGAGCTTCGTGCGCACCGCCGCGACATCCTCTCCCGCCGCTTCTGCGGCCTTGATCTCGTTGCGGTAGAGGATGTTCACGGCCCCCTGCCCGCCCATGACCGCGATTTCGGCGGTCGGCCAGGCGTAGTTGAGGTCGGCTCCGAGCTGCTTGGAGCCCATCACGATGTAGGCCCCGCCGTAGGCCTTGCGGGTGATGACGGTCACGAGCGGCACGGTGGCCTCGGCATACGCGTAGAGCAGCTTCGCGCCGCGGCGGATGACCCCGGTCCATTCCTGGTCGGTGCCGGGAAGATAGCCGGGAACGTCGACGAGGGTCAGGATCGGGATCGAGAAGGCATCGCAGAAGCGCACGAAACGGCTCGCCTTCTCGCCGGCCTCGATATTGAGGGTTCCCGCCATGGCGTTCGGCTGGTTCGCCACGACACCCACCGCGCGCCCCTCGACCCGGCCGAAACCGACGACGATGTTGGGGGCGAAGAGCGGCTGGGTCTCGAGGAAGTCGCCGTTGTCGACGATGTGCTCGATGATCGTCTTCACGTCGTAGGGCTGATTGGGGCTGTCGGGGATCACCATGTTGAGCTTGCGGTCCGCGTCCGTCGTCTCGAGTTCGACCGCGCTCTCGTACACCGGATGCTCGGCGAGGTTGTTGTCCGGCAGGAAGCTGAGCAGCGTGCGGGCGTAGTCGAGCGCGTCATCCTCGTCGCTGGCGAGCCAGTGTGCCACGCCTGAGATCTTGTTGTGGGTGAGGGCTCCACCGAGCTCCTCCATGCCGACGTCCTCACCGGTGACGGTCTTGATCACGTCTGGCCCGGTCACGAACATCTGGCTGGTCTTGTCGACCATGATCACGAAGTCGGTGAGCGCGGGGGAGTAGACGGCGCCACCGGCTGCCGGTCCCATGATGATCGAGATCTGGGGGATGACTCCGGAGGCAGCGGTGTTGCGGCGGAAGATCTCGCCGTACTTACCGAGCGCGACCACGCCCTCCTGGATGCGGGCGCCTCCAGAGTCCAGCATCCCGATGATCGGCACGCCGGTCTTGAGGGCGAGATCCATCACCTTGATGATCTTCTCTCCGGCCACCTCGCCGAGCGATCCGCCGAAGATGGTGAAGTCCTGGCTGTAGACCGCGACCTGGCGACCGTGGATGGTGCCGGTACCGGTGACGACCGCGTCGCCGTAGGGCCGCTTCTTCTCCATGCCGAAGGCGTGGGTGCGGTGGCGGACGAACTCGTCGAGCTCGACGAAGGATCCGTGATCGAGCAGCTGCTCGATGCGCTCCCGTGCGGTCTTCTTGCCCTTGGAGTGTTGCTTCTCGATGGCCGCCTCGCCGCTCGCGGTCACAGCTTCGTGGTAGCGAACCTTGAGGTCGGCGAGCTTGCCCGCGGTGGTGTACAGGTCATTCGTGGCGTTCGTATCAGCAGTCACGCGTTCACTTTACCGTCGGGCTTCTGCGCGAACCGGTGGTGGGATCCTACAAAGCTCGTCGATGGTGCCCGTAGCCTTGGGGGATGCAGCTTCCCCGCAGCGCCGCAGTCGCCTCCCGCCTCGAGATCCTCGACGAGTGCGGATCGACCAACACCGAGCTGGCGTCCCGGGCGTCCGGAGCCGAGGGGGACGGCTGGCCCGACTTCTCCGTTCTCGTCACGGCAAGCCAGACGGATGGACGGGGGCGACTCGGCCGTGTCTGGGTTGCGCCGCCCGGCCAGACTCTGGCGATCTCCGTGCTGCTCCGGCCGCGCCTTCCCGCCGGCGAGCCCCTCGATATCGACCACTACGGGTGGTTGTCCCTCATCGCGGGAATCGCCATGACGAATTCGCTCGCGCCGCTCGTTCCGTCGCATTCCGTGCGGCTGAAGTGGCCCAACGACGTGCAGATCGACGGACGGAAGGTCTCGGGGCTCCTCGCAGAGCTGCTCCCCGGCGGGCGTTCCGTCGTGATGGGCGCCGGCCTCAATCTCAGCATCGGTGAGCCGGACCTGCCGACGCCGACCTCGACATCCTTGGGGCTCAACGATCCGATTGCTCCGGATGCCGAACTCGCCGACCGCGCGCTCGCTGGCTACCTCGGCGAGCTGGGAAGGCTGTACGCCGAATTCCTGCGTTTCGGTGCCGACCCGGAGGCCAGCGGCATCGGGGAGCAGCTGCGCGAGCTGTGCAGCACTCTCGGCAGCCAGGTGCGGGTTCTCCTGCCGGGCGGCGATGAGCTTCTCGGCACGGCGGTGGGCATCGACGGCAGCGGCAGGCTGAGGGTGAAGAAGTCTTCGGATGGCCGTGTAGTGGCTGTCGCCGCCGGTGACGTGACCCATCTGCGGTATGAATAGGTGATGAGCGACGCACAGGACACCGAGCGGGTGGTGGCCCGCCTGAGGCCGCATGGGCGCGTCCTGTTCTGGCCGAGCGTGCTGTTCATCGCGGTCGCGGCCGCCGTCGGTTATTTCCAGGGGAGTTTTGCCCAGTCCTGGCAGAACATCGCCCTGCTCGCCGGTGCCGCCCTCGTGGTCGTGCTCCTGTGGCTGCTCCCGCTCGTGGCGTGGCTGGGGAAGCGATACGTGATCACGACACGTCGCATCATCCTGCGCACCGGCTTCTTCGTGCGCATCCGCCAGGAGCTGCTGCACAGCCGGGGCTACGACGTGACGGTGCGCCAGAACGGTTTGCAGAGCATGTTCCGCAGCGGCAACATCCTGATCAACACCGGGCTGGACCAGCCCGTGGTGCTTCGAGACGTGCCCGGGGCGGACCTCGTGCAGGCCGCGCTCCATGACCTGATGGAGAAGAGCCTCAACCCGATAGCGGCCCGGCGTCAGGCCGAGGCCTCGCGTTCGGGGCGGGATGTGGCACCCAGCGACGAGACGACCGCGTGGGGACAGCGCTAGGGTCGCGCTGCTTCTTCACTCGCGGTCTGCTCGTCTTCGAAGATCGACAGGCGGGCCGCCTCGGCCTTGTGCTCGCGAGCCGTGAGGCCGTCGGCGCGGTGGTGCCCGTAGACCCAGAAGCGGTAGAGCAGGAAGCGGAACGAGGTGCCGAGCACGAGTCCGACGAGGTTCGAGGAGATGTTGTCAGCGAATAACGAGGTGAAGCCGAGGAGATAGTGGGAGACCCACAGGCAGGCGAGCCCGATGAGGATGCCGCCCACCGACACCGCGCTGAATTCCGCGAGCTCGAGCACGAAGTTCTTGCGCCGATGTTCCCGGAAGGTCCAGTAGCGGTTGCCGAACCAGGTGACGACGGTCGCAATGCCGGCCGAGAGGATCTTGGCGCCGATCGGCCCCTGGAAGAAGTGGCCATCGCCGAAAGCACCGAGGCGGAGGGCGTTGAAGAGCCCAACGTCGACGAAATAGCCGGCGAGACCGACGACCCCGAATTTGAGCACATACCGCAGGAGCTTCTCATAGAGCAGACGTGCGAGGGAGACGAGGCGGGAGGGCATGGCGCCCTCCTTCAAAGGATCGGTGAACGGGCTCGAGAATCATAACCGGCTGCCCCGATGCTTATCCGAAAGTAGGCTGGCAGCGTGACTCTTCGGGTAGGTGTGATCGGTGGCGGACAGCTCGCGCGAATGATGATTCCCGCGGCGGTGAACCTCGGCATCGAACTGAGTGTGTTCGCCGAGACCGCAGGCGAATCGGCTTCCCTCGCGGTGACAACCCTTGGCGACTTCCGCGATACCGCAGATGTCCTCCCCTTCGCCCGCACGGTGGATGTCGTGACCTTCGATCACGAGCACGTGCCGCAGGAGGTGCTCGCGGCCCTCATCGAGGCGGGCGTGGCAGTGCGCCCCGGTCCCGAAGCCCTGCTCTACGCCCAGGACAAACTCCTCATGCGGGAGCGCCTGACTGCTCTCGGGCTCCCGGTGCCGGACTGGGCGCGGATCGACGAGGAAGCTCAGCTCGCCGAATTCCTGTCCGATCACGGCGGCCGTGCCGTGGTGAAGACCGCCACCGGCGGTTACGACGGCAAAGGGGTGCGGGTGGTCCGCGCCGCGTCAGAGGCCTCCGATTGGCTTGCCCTCGGGCATCCGCTGCTCGCCGAGGAGTTGGTGGATTTCCGACGCGAGCTCGCCCAGTCGGTCGCCCGTCGCCCGTCGGGTGAACTCGCTTGCTGGCCGGTGGTGGAGAGCATCCAACGCGACGGCGTCTGTGCGGAGGTGATCGCCCCCGCCCCCTCGTCCCGCGGAAGGCTCGCGGATGTCGCGGAAGAGATCGCGCGGTCTGTCGCGGAGAACCTCGGGGTGACCGGCGTGCTCGCGGTGGAGCTCTTCGAGACCACCGACGATCGGCTTCTGGTCAACGAGCTCGCGATGCGCCCCCACAACACCGGGCACTGGACGATCGACGGCTCCACCACGAGCCAGTTCGAGCAGCACCTGCGCGCAGTGCTCGACCTTCCCCTCGGCGCGACCGGATGCCGTGACGAATGGTCGGTGATGGTCAATATCCTCGGTGGTCCGGCGACGGGCGACCTCGACGACCGCTACCCGCACGCCTTCTCCGATGAGCCCTCGGTGAAGGTGCACAACTACGGCAAGGCGCCGAGGCCAGGGCGCAAGGTGGGCCACGTCACGGCCGCGGGATCCGACCTCGACGAGGTCGTGTTCCAGGCGCGTGCCGCTGCAGAGCATTACCAGAACTGACCTTTAGGCTGATCGCTATGCTCGAGCCCCTGTCTTCTGCGCTGCCCGTCGTGGCCGTCGTCATGGGATCCGACTCCGACTGGACCGTCATGAAAGACGCCGCGGCGGTGCTCGCCGAGTTCGATGTGCCCCACGAAGTCGAGGTGGTCTCGGCCCATCGCACCCCCGAGAAGATGATCTCCTTCGGGCGGGAAGCAGCCGACCGCGGCATCCGCGTGATCATCGCCGGTGCCGGTGGCGCCGCCCACCTTCCCGGAATGCTCGCGGCCGTCACCACCCTTCCCGTGGTCGGAGTGCCCGTCGCGTTGGCGAAGCTCGACGGACTCGATTCCCTGCTGTCGATCGTGCAGATGCCCGCCGGGGTTCCCGTGGCGACGGTATCGATCGGCGGCGCACGGAACGCCGGGCTGCTGGCCATCCGGATGCTGGCGATCTCCGATCCGGCGCTCTCGGCGGCGCTTGCCGGCTTCGCTCGCGATCTCGAAGCCTCAGTGGCGGCCAAGAACACCGCGCTGAAGTCGAGCCTGTGAGCGCGATGACCGCGACCAGCCCGATCCGAACCCCGGATCTGCGGTCTACCCCGACCATGACCAAGCGAGCCTGGTGGCTCGTCGGTCTCAACCTCCTCATCCCGGGCTCGGCGCAGATTCTCGCCGGCAATCGTCGTCTCGGTCGTTTCGGTGTCGGCACCACGTTCCTGCTCTGGGCAATCGGCGTCGTCGGCATCATCACCTGGATCGTCGCTCATACCGTGATCCTCAGCATCGTGACCAATCCGATCGGGCTCACCGTCATCCAGGTCGTCCTGGCCGCCTACGCGGCGCTCTGGATCGTGCTCACCCTCGACACCCTTCGGCTCACCAGGCTCATCGCCACCGCGCCGGCGATGCGGCCCGCGATCGCCGCCCTCTCGATCCTCGCCCTCGTCGCCACGGCCGGTATTGCGGGATACGGGGCCGTCAGCGCGGGTAGCGCGCGCAATGCGGTCAGTGCGATCTTCGCCGGGAGCGACATGGCCCCGCCGGTCGACGGTCGATACAACATCCTGCTGCTGGGAGGGGATGCCGGGCCAGACCGCACCGGCCTCCGACCCGACAGCACCTCTGTGGCGAGCATCGACGCGCAAACCGGAGCCACGACGATCATCGGCATTCCCCGCAACATGGAGCAGATCCAGTTCGCGAAAAGTTCGCCGCTCTACGGTCCCTTCCCGAACGGCTACGACTGTGGCGACCAGTGCCTCATCGACTACCTCTACACCTATGCGGAGGAGCACAAGTCCCTTTACCCCAATGCGGAATCGAAGGGCAGCTCGGCCGGCATCGAGGCGATGAAGGATGCCGCCGAGGGCGTGACCGGCCTCAAGATCCAGTACTACGGGCTCATCGACATGCAGGGCTTCGCCGATCTGATCGACGCACTCGGCGGCGTGACGATCGACGTGCCGGCCAAGCTCCCTTATGGACCCGTGACCGCGACGAAGCCCTACGGCACATTCCCGGCAGGCTCCCAGCACCTGGATGGCGCGCTCGCGCTCTGGTACGGGCGATCCCGCTACATGGGCAACGACTACGAGCGGATGGCCCGCCAGCGGGTGGTGCAGGAGGCGATGCTCAAACAGTTCCAGCCCCAGATCGTGCTGACGAAATTCCAGGACATCGCCAAGGCCGGAGCGCAGGTGGTGAAGACGGATATCCCCTCAGCGGCGCTGCCCGGTTTCGTCGATCTCGCCGAGAAAGCCCGAAAGCTTCCGGTGACCCAGCTCGAGCTGGTGCCCCCCGCGTTCGACCAGACACACCCCGACTACGCGAAGCTCCATGCGGCGGTGCAGGCGGCGACGCGCCCGACGACGGCGACGCCTGCTCCGTAGGGTCTCGATACGCGTTCTGGCGGGCGCTACTCGACAGCGGAAGAGCGCTGGTCGAGGAGGGCGTTCCACGCCCCTAACCGGTCCTCCGAAGCCACAGGTGCGCGGCTACAGGTCGGCGTGCAGCTGCCACACCTTCTCGGCGGAATCCTTCCAACTGAAGGTGCGCGCGCGGTCCCGACCCGCGAACCCCATGCGCTCCGCACGAGCCGGGTCCGAGGCGACGGACGCGATAGCGTCCGCCAACCGCTCGGGGTACGACTCCGCGGGTTCCCGTGCCACCGCGAGGCCGGCCCCGGCAGACACCTCGAGCACTGCGGGTGCATCCGAGTGCACCACCGGGGTTCCGAAGTGGAAAGCCTCGATCACGGGCAAGCCGAACCCCTCCGCCAGACTGGGGAACACAAACACCGTTGCGCGGTCGAGAGCGACCGCGAGATCGGCGTCGGCGAGATAACCGAGCGCCCGCACCCGTCCTTCCGCGAGTCCCGCTTCCGACGCGATCCCCGCGACATCGAGCCCCTCTGATCCCTCGGGCCCGGCGATCAGCAGGGTGTAGCCGTCCAGCTCGGGCGCCGCCATGGCCCGGATGAGCTCGGCTATGCCCTTGTGCGCCTGAAGAGTTCCGACGCTCAGAATGAATCGTTTCGGCAGTTCGAGGCGCTCCGCACGGACGTCCGGATCCACGGGAAGAGTGAGCTTCGAACTCACTGCTCCGCCGATCACCCGCACCCGATCGCCGAAATCGTGGATATTGGAGAGCTGGGACGCAACCGTGTGGGTCGGCACGACCACGGCATCCGCGTACCGGTAGGCCCGCTTCACCATCGCCTTGTACCAGCCGAGGCGTCGCGAAGAGAGGGCCTCGGGGTTGGTCCAGGGGATGGCGTCGTGGATGGTCACGGCGATCTGCTCGCCGACGCTGTTCACGCGATCGTGTTTGAACAGGGGGGCGAACAATCCGGTCGCGTGGATCATGCCGCTCCCCGGCAGGCGGGTGAATCCGTGTTGCCAAGCCAGCTCCAACTCGCGGCGGGCGAGCGCGCTCTTGAAGAGTCCGTCGAGGCCGGGAAGCACTGTCTCGATCAGTTCGTAGTGCGATTCGGGGGAGGACGAGACGATCCCGCTCACGTGACAGCCCCTCGGCGCGGTACGGATCAATTCGCGGGTGAGCTCTTCCGTGTAGCGACCGATGCCGCCGGGGATGGGGGCGACGATCTGGTCAACGATCACGCGCAGGGTCGTCGTCATTCCACTCCAATGAAGTTGTCGGGGATCGCCGATTCCCCCGCATCGACATTACCAGCGAGCCGCAGACCCCGCGAATGGGGGTCAGCCTTGAGAGCTTCGCTTCCGTCATCGTCCCGCGTCTCCGGTCCTCTCAGACACCGTGCCATCATGGGAGTGCAATCTCGAAGAAGCTCTCGAATCGAAAGTCCACACGTGTCGAATGACGAACCAGGCTCCGGCAGCTCCGACTATGTCGAGTGGAAGGGGTGGGTAGACCAGACGCCTTTCGGTTTGCTTTCCGCCGGCGAAGCGGCCTATTTCACCAGTGAGCTGAAAGACGTGCGTGCGGGTCGAGACGGTATCCGGGATGTTCTCGAAATCGGATACGGCAATGGATCGTTTCTCGCCTACTGCCGGTCGAAAGGCTGGAATATCACGGGGACCGAATTGGATCCCGGACTCGTGCAGGCCGGGATCGATTCGGGTTATGAGGTCTTTGCCGCCGATCGCATGGATCGACTCGCCGGCCGCACCTTCGACCTGATCGCGGTCTTCGACGTGCTCGAGCACATACCGCAGGAGGCGGTGCCGGCTTTTCTCATCGAGTTGTCCGGCGCGCTCCGCGAGGGGGGCAGGATGATCTTCCGCTTCCCGAATGCCGACAGCTGGCTGGGCAACCCGCTCCAGAACGGCGACCCGACCCACGTGACCGCAATCGGGTATCTGAAGATGACGTTCTTCGCTCTCCAATCCGGACTCGAGGTCGTCGCCTTCCGTGGTGCGCGTCGCCATGGCTTCGCGACTTCCGTCGCCAACGGGGTCTACTCTCTTGTCGCTGGACCGGTCATCGCAGTTTCAGCCGCCGTCAAGCGAGCGTTGTACTTTCCCGGACTGCCCGTCGTGCTTTCGACTTCCAACGTCGTGTGCATCGTTCGTCGTGCGGGCGCATCGCGCTAGAACTCAGCGAGCGAGATCAAGAGCTCCGGCGGAAAAGGCCGCAGAAAGAGCGGCTTTCCAATTCCTCATCGGCGAGAGGCCCGCGGCCGCCCAGCCATCATGCCCGAGCACCGAGTAGTCCGGGCGGGGGGCCGGGCGCACGAACTCCGAGCTCGTGGTGCTCTTCACCCGCTCCGGGTCGAGGCCGACCACCTGGAAGATCTCGCGGGTGAAGTCGTACCAGCTCGCTTCGCCGGAATTGGTGGCGTGATAGACGCCCGGAGCGGCATCCGCGTCGAGCAGCTCGACGATCTGGCGGGCGAGATCACCGGTCCAGGTCGGTTGTCCCAGCTGGTCGGTCACCACGCTCACCGTATCGTGGCTCGCCGCGAGTCGCAGCATGGTCTTGGCGAAATTGGGGCCGCCGGCGCCGTAGAGCCAAGCGGTGCGCACTATGTAGGTGCCTTCGGGATTGGCGGCCAGCGCGAGACGCTCACCCTCGGCCTTGGTGCGACCGTAGGCCGAGATCGGGTTGAGCGGAGTCGCCTCGTCGTAGGGAGAAGTCGCCGACCCATCGAACACGTAGTCGGTGGAGACCTGCACGAGCTTCGCGGCGGCCTCGGACGCCGCGATGGCCAGGTTCTGCGCACCCGTTGCGTTGACGGCGAAGGCATCGGCCTCGTTTGTCTCGGCATCATCTACCTTCGTGTAGGCGGAGGCATTGATCACGACGTCGTGTCCGGCCACCGCTGATCGCGCGGCTTCCAGGTCGGTGACGTCTAGGTCAGCGCGAGCGAGAGCGGTGAACTCCCGGCCGGCGAGGGCCTTCTGCAGGTCCTGGCCGAGCATTCCGGATGCTCCGGTGATGAGGTATTTCGTCACAGCGCGGCGCGCTCCTTCAGGGGTTCCCACCAGGCGCGGTTGTCGCGATACCACCGCACGACATCCGCGAGCCCTTGCTCGAACGGCACCTGGGGCTCGTAGCCGAGTTCGGCCTGGATCTTGCCGATGTCGACGCTGTAGCGGAGGTCGTGACCGAGGCGATCGGTGACCCGGTCCACGTAGGACCAGTCCTTGCCCGTGGCATCCAGCAGCAGCTGCGTGAGCTCCTTGTTGGTGAGTTCTGTGCCCCCACCGATGTTGTAGATCTCACCCGCGCGACCGCCGACGAGCACCATGGCGATGCCGCGGCAGTGGTCGTCCACGTGTAGCCAGTCCCGGATGTTGTTGCCCTCGCCGTAGAGCGGCACGTGCTTGTCGTCGATCAGGTTCGTGACGAACAGCGGGATCACCTTCTCGGGGAAGTGATATGGGCCGTAGTTGTTGGAGCACCGGGTGATCGAGAGGTTGAGGCCGTGGGTGCGGAAGTAGCTGCGGGCGAGCAGGTCGCTTCCGGCCTTCGACGCCGAGTATGGCGAGTTCGGTTCGAGCGGCCGTGACTCGTCCCAGGAGCCCTCGGCGATCGATCCGTAGACCTCGTCGGTGGACACGTGCACGAAACGCTTGAGCTCGGCGCGCAGCGCCGCGTCGAGCAGGCGCTGGGTGCCGAGCACGTTCGTCTCCACGAAGATGCCGGAGTCGCGCACCGAGCGGTCGACGTGGGACTCCGCAGCGAAGTGAACGACGGCATCCACGGTCGGAAGGAGCTTATCGAGCAGCTCGGAGTCGCGGATGTCCCCGTGCACGAACTCGTACCGCGGGGAGTCGGCGATAGGCGCGAGGTTCTCGAGGTTGCCGGAGTAGGTGAGCGCGTCGAGCACCATCACATCCGCACCCTCGAGGCCGGCATAGGCGTCCTGCAGGGTGCGGCGAACGAAGTTCGAGCCGATGAAACCGGCGCCGCCGGTGACGAGGATTTTCATGGGACAGCGTTCCTTTATTGCGACGAGACGAGCAGGGACGGAGCCCCTGGAGTGGCGTTGGTAGGCTTACAGCGTATTCTTCCAGCCAGCGATGGGATGACGATGACGGAAATTACGCCGAACGACGCCATCGATTACGAGCGGGATGCGCGGCAACTGGCGCTCGTGGATCGGATAATCGGGCTCGAGGCACAAGTTGCACATCTCCGATCCGTCAACACGTCGCAGGCACTCCGAGAGCAGCTCAATGAGGTGAAGTCCTCGACCACCTGGAAGGCTGGCCGACTCGTTCTTGCGCCCGCTCTCGCACTCAAGCGTCTCATGGGTCGGACCGCTGCTAAATGACTTCTGCGGTAACCGTGGTGGTGGTGTCGGCCACGCAACCCAGCGGAAGGCTCGAAGAATCTGTGACGGGTGAGGGTTTCGAACTCCGAAGAGTCAACCGGGTGCCCGACGAGTCTGTTGCGACAGCAGTGGTGCAGGCTCTCTCCGATTCGACGAGCGAGTTCATCGCTGTCGTAGAGAGCGATGGCTGGATGTCCCCGCACGCGGGTGACGCGATTCGGCAATATCTGAGTGCGAACCCGTCGGTCGACGTGCTCTACGCAGATGGGGCTGCAGTGGGACGACGAGGGCGCACGACATCGGTCGCGCGTCCCGACTATTCCCCGGAACGCCTACGCTGTCAGTTCTACTGGGGCGATCTCGTGATCTACCGCAGGTCGGTATTCGAGTCGCTCGGCGGTCTCGATTCGACGGTTCCCGGAGCTGAACTCTATGATCTGGCACTCCGGTCGACAGCGGTTGCCCACTCGATCGAGCACCTCGCCCTTCCGGTTTTCACCCGTCCGAGCGCAGCCATCCGTCCGCTCAACTACCAGGAGCTCGAGTCCACCCGCGTCGCTCTGGAGCGCCATCTTGCCGCGACTGGCGGAGGCACCGTCAGGTCGGTCGGAGCCGATGGTGTCCACGACACCCGTCGCAGTGTCAAGGGCGAACCCCTGATCTCGATCGTGATCCCATCACGGGGAATCCATAGCATGGTCGACGGCCGGACACGGTGCTACCTTATCGATGCTGCCCAAAGCATTATGGATCTCTCGACATATCGCAACTTCGAGATCGTGGTCGCGCTCGACAGCGTCGCTGAACCGGCCGTTGTCACCGAGCTTGCAGACATCGTGGGCGATCAACTCCGAATCGTCGAATGGACGAGGCCGTTCAATTTCTCTGAGAAAGTCAATGCGGGAGTGCTCCACTCGCGAGGCGAGTTCGTCCTTCTCCTGAATGACGACGTCAGGGTCCTCGACGAGGATTGGCTCGAATCGTTGCTCGCTCTTGCACAGCTACCGGGCGCCGGTATGTCAGGCGGCCTCCTCTACTACGAAGACGACACCATTCAACATGCGGGACATGGCTACTTCGAGGGAGACGCGTCGCATATCGGGTTGGACGCGCAAAGGACGGACCCTGGCCCCCTGGAGGGATACCGCGTTGAACGCGAAGTGTCCGGCGTAACCGCCGCCTGCGCGATGATGCCTCGGTCGGTCTATCTCGAAGTAGGCGGCCTCTCCAATCTCCTTCCCGGCAACTTCAATGACGTAGACCTGTGCATGAAAGTCACCTGGCGGGGATACCCGATCTATTGGACTCCTCACGCCGAGTTGTACCATTTCGAGTCGAAGACCCGCGACGCATCTGTGCACGCTTTCGAAGTGGACGTCGCGTGGGGACGCTGGGGGTTCCGCATGCATGACCCGAGGTACTGGCCGTACCCGCACAATCGGCCACCAAGCTAGTCGCGACCTGGCGAGTAAGTAAGCACATAATATCGATTGTGTGCCGGATCGCGCCCCTGGACTTGGGGCGAATGCAAACACGACATATGGGCGCTCGGCTACCATTTCTTCGGTGCCGCTTCGGTAGGAATTCACAAGGTGCTGGCGGTCACGACACGGCCCAGACTCCTCTACGGTGAGGCGGTCCGCGTGTAAGCAGAAGGGTCGACGACGCGGCCGCGCGAAGCCGCCTTGGTAAGCTCTCGGTGTGCAAATTCGCGAACTCTCTATCCCTGACTCCTATGAAATTACGCCAAATCCGTTTTCGGACGATCGGGGTGTGTTCATGGAGTGGTACCGGTTCGACCGGTTCGCGGAGGTAGTGGGGCATCCAATCGATCTGCGCCAAGGCAACCTCTCCGTCTCCAAGAAGGGTGTGGTGAGGGGCATCCATTTCGCTGATGTGCCGCGTGGCCAGGCCAAATACGTCAGCGCAGTACACGGAGCAGTACTCGACTTCGTCGTCGACATTCGCGTGGGATCGCCGACGTTCGGCCAGTGGGATTCGGTGCTCCTCGACGATGTGCAACATCGGTCGATCTACATCGCCGAAGGGCTGGGTCATGCGTTTGTCGCTCTCACCGAAGGAGCAGTGGTGAGCTACCTGGTGAGTGACACCTACAACGCCGCTCGTGAGCACGGCATCGACCCCCGTGACGGCCAGATCGGATTGGTCTTTCCGCCCGAGGCCGGAGAACTCATCCTCTCGTCGAAAGACACCGATGCGCCGACTCTCGCCGAGGCGGAAGTGAGCGGACTCCTTCCCTCCTGGGTAGACCTCCGGGCCTTCTATTCGTCCAACGACGCGACGGGAAGCTGAACAAATGCGTGGAATCATCCTCGCCGGGGGATCTGGCACGCGGCTCTGGCCCATCACCAAGGGCATCTCGAAGCAGCTGATGCCGATCTACGACAAGCCAATGATCTATTACCCCCTTTCCACCCTGATGATGGCTGGAATCAAAGAGATACTGGTGATTACGACCCCGGAGTACAACGACCAATTCAAGGCCCTTTTGGGAGATGGTTCCCAGCTGGGAATCACGATCGAGTACGCCGTTCAGCCGTCACCGGACGGTCTGGCTCAGGCCTTCATCATCGGCGAAGAGTTCATCGGCGACGACAGCGTGGCGTTGGTTTTGGGGGACAATATTTTCCACGGCGCGGGACTGGGCGCATCTTTGCGCGCCCACGAATCGATCGACGGAGGATTGATTTTCGCTTACCACGTCTCCAATCCCGCGGCCTATGGAGTCGTGGAGTTCGACGAGAATATGGTAGCTCGTTCTATCGAGGAGAAGCCTGTTTCTCCAAAGAGCAGCTACGCGGTTCCGGGCTTGTATTTCTACGACAATTCGGTCGTCGGTATCGCGAAGACAATAGCGCCGAGTTCTCGCGGTGAACTCGAGATATCGACGATAAACGAGAGATATCTCCAACGCGGCAACCTCCAGGTGCAGATCCTCGACCGAGGCGTGGCCTGGCTCGACACTGGCACCTTCGAATCGATGATGCAGGCTTCCGAGTATGTGCGCGTGATCGAAGATCGTCAGGGGTTCAAAGTCGGTTGCATCGAAGAGATCGCGTGGCGGGCTGGCTGGATCGATGATGACGAGTTGGCCGCTCTTTCCGTTCCATTGATAAAAAGCGGCTACGGCACGTATCTAGCGAGCCTGCTCGGCTGATTGGCGAGGGCGCGTAGAGCTCAATCGTGAACGAGCCATCGTGCCCGGAATTCCAGGCCGACGCGAAGCGCGACTCGCAACGGGGCGAGGTACCACGCGGCATATTTTCGGGAGAGGTAGAGATACGCGCTTTTGTGGTGCGCAGTGATCATGCGGGAAGACTCGGTGTTCGTGGAGTGCGCGCCGGTGTGGGTGACTACAGCCCCCGGTTCATAGATATTGGACCAGCCCGCCTTACCGAGTCGATAGCCGAGATCGACATCTTCGAAATACATGAAGAACGCGTCATCGAAGCCGCCGAGTTGTTCGAAGGCCGTGCGCCGCACCAAGAGGCATGAGCCCGACAACCAGCCGGCAGGGCGTCGCACTGCGGCGGCGCTGAAATCCGAAAGGTATCGAGTGGTCCACGGATTTGATCGCCAGATCCGGCCAAGGAGGGCATGACCTATTCCCGTACGAAGAGAGGGAAGCTCCCGCGCGGAAGGATAGCTGGATCCATCTGAATTGAGGACTTTGGGGCCGACGGCCCCCGCTGTCCCGTCTCGCTCAAGCGCGGTCCGAAGCGTGCTGAGAGCGCCTCCACGGAATTCGACATCGGGATTGCTGATCAGTACGGAATCGATTGTCCCGGGAAGTGTAGCGACAGCCCGATTGACCGCCCCGCCGTACCCGTAATTGTCCCCGAGTTCGAGGAGCACCGCGGAGTATTCCACGCAGGCCAAGCGTGTCTGAGCGAGGTCGTTCGATCCGTTGTCGGCCACGATGATGGTGACGGTACTGGACTCTGTCGCGCGGACGGAGGAGAGAAACGCCCTCAGATGGGCGCCCGAGTTGTAGGACACCGTGACCACTGCAGTCGATGCAAGCGCAGTGTCAGACATGATTCACGAGCTTACTCTGACCTCTGACACCGCCGTTGCGGGGGGCATTGCTAAGGTTGACTGTTCGCAAGTAATACGGGCGGGCCCGGGATGTAAAGGACCAAATGAGATTTTTGAGACTGGTCGCCGTCGGCCTTCGAATACTTCGGACCGAAGGTTGGCAGTCGTTTCTCGCCCGTTCGCGCAAGCGGCTCACTTCGGAGATTTCGGGTGAGACCGTGGACATGGCCGTGCGTACCGAGGACGCACTCGAAGCGGATTGGGCTCGCCCTCCCGTGCAACTGTCGAGCCCCGACACGGTCAAATCCGGTGAAGTGACCATCGCCTGGATAATGTCTCCCCCGAGTGCGAATAGCGGCGGTCACCAGAACCTGTTCCGTTTCATCGACTTCGCCGAGAAGGCGGGGCATATCTGCAAGGTCTACTTCTACACGAGCACGCCGGTCATTGTGAATCCCAAGGACATGCGGGCGATGATGCGTGAATCAGGCGGATATCCCGATGTTCGTGCATCGATGGAGATGTTGGACAGGAGGAAAGGAGTCGACGACTCTGTTCAGGCGATCTTCGCTACAGGATGGGAGACCGCCTATCCTGCGTTTCTTGACAAATCGACCGCCCGGCGGTTCTATTTCGTCCAGGATTTCGAGCCGGGTTTCTACCCGCTCGGCTCGGAATCGATACTCGCTGAGAACACTTATAGGTTCGGATTTCACGGGATCACTGCGGGTGGATGGCTTTCCCAAAAGCTCCACGACGAATACGGAATGAAGACCGACCATTTCGATTTCGCCGTCGAACGGAGTCTCTATTCGGTGACCAATACCAGTCCCCGAACCGAGATCTTCTTCTACGCACGTCCCGTGACCCCACGGCGAGGCTTTGAGATCGGTATTATGGCGCTCGAAGAATTCGCCGCCCGGAAGCCGGAGATAACAATCAACCTGGCCGGGTACGACGTTTCCCGCTGGAAGATCGGATTCCCCCACAAAAATCTTGCCGGTGTGGACGTTCCTGCGCTGAACGAAATCTACAACCGGTGTGCTGCCGGTCTTGTAATCTCCGCGACCAATATGTCGTTGTTGCCGCTTGAGTTGATGTCAGCCGGGGTTGCTCCGGTCGTCAATGATGCCCCCAACAATCGCCTCGTCTCGGACAACCCGTACATCGACTATGTGGCATCTTCGCCCGGTGCGATCGCGGATCGGCTAGTGGAGGTCGTGGAGAGAGCGGATGCGACCGAGCGCGCCGTCGCGATGTCGGAGTCACTGGACGGACTCACCTGGGAGCGTTCAGGTGAACAATTCGTGGACGCTTTCGAAAGGGCCATGCGTGGCTAAAGCTGTTGTCATCGGAGCCAATGGTTTCATCGGTTCCCACCTCGTCGATGTCCTGGCCGCTGAGGGGCACGATGTGGCAGCGTTCGGGCGTTTCAGCTCTTCAGCGCCGAAATTCACGGCGAAGGGTGTTCAAATCGTGCGCGGGGAGTTTCTCAATCGCACGGATGTCGACTCCCTCGTCGAAGGAGCAGATTCCGTATTCCACTTCCTCTCGACGACGACTCCGGCCACTGCGGAGAGCGACCCGACACTCGACATCCGCACGAACGTCGTGCGGTCGGTCGAATTGCTGGAGGCCTGCGTGGCCGCCGAAGTGGGGCACGTCTACTTCGCTTCGACGGGAGGGGCGATCTACGGGCCTCAGGGGAAACAAATCTACGTCGAGACGGATCGAACGGATCCAGTCTCACCGTATGCGATCGGCAAGCTCTCGATCGAGAACTACCTACGCTATTTCGAAGTCATGCACGGATTGCGGTCTACCGCACTCAGGATTTCCAACCCCTACGGCACACGGCAGCCGCCCCTGCGGCGACAGGGTCTGATCCCGATCGCGCTGCGCCAGATCCTGACCGATCAACCGATCGTGCGATTCGGTGACGGATCGATGGTGCGGGACTACTTATACGTCGAAGACCTGGTGCGGATGATTGCGCGAATGGTTGATAAGACGCCGGCCCAGTCCACGTACAACCTCGGCAGCGGCGTCGGGCATTCGGTCGCCGACGTGCTCGATTCGCTTCACCGCGTAACTGGTCGGGAATTGGTGGTCGTCGAGAAGCCGATTCCCGCGACTTTCGTCGACCGAGTCGTGCTCGATACGTCCCGGTTTCGGACCGAGTTCGGCGAATTCGACCTAACCTCGCTAGACGAAGGTGTCAGCCGCACCTATGAAGAAATGAGAGCCCAACATGAACAGTGACAAGGACTCTGCTCCTATCGTGGCAAGCGTTGTAATCCTCACCTTCAACGGCGAGAAGTACCTGCGGCGTATTCTCGACTCCGTTCTCGCCCAGGATCTCGAGGGCGAGTTCGAGGTCCTGGTCATCGATTCGGGATCCACCGACGGCACCCTGTCAATCGTCTCCGAGTATCCCGCGGTGAGGCTGCACCAGATCCCGAACTCTGAGTTCGGCCACGGTAGGACGCGAAATCTCGCCGCCTCACTTGCGACAGGAGAATTCATCGCCTATCTGACACACGATGCCATCCCAGTCTCACCGTCGTGGCTCCACGAGATTACGGCGCCGTTCGGGATTGATGAGCGAATTGTCGCCGTTATGGGCAAACAGATTCCGAGAGCAACCTGCTTTCCGCTCATGAAATATGAGATCAACGGCGTTTTCGCACAATTCGGACCTGACTTCGGCACCAGCGTTTTCTATCGCGACATGTTCGTCAAGGATGCCGGCACACTGGCAGCGATAACCTTCTACTCAGACGTGAATTCCGCGGCTCGCCGCGCCCTTCTGGTCGATACGATCCCGTATCGGGACGTCCGATATGCCGAAGACCAGATGTTCGGTCAGGACGTGATCGAGGCAGGGTACTGGAAGGCCTACGCACCGCGCGCGGCGGTGGAGCACTCGAACGACCTCACTTATTCGGAGTTCGGAGCGAGGATCTTCGATGAGACAGTCGGGTTGCGGCAGATCGGTGTCGAGGTCCCGCAGATGTCCAGGCTGGGCCTGATTCGGAGGGTTCTGCGGTCCGCCGCGGGAGATACCGAGCGGATTCTGCGGGACCGGTCCTACAGCTGGAAGCGCCGCCTGTTCTGGCTGGTCATCAACCCGTTCTATCAGGCTCGCAAGTGGTCAAGCCTGAGGGCCGCGGCAAATATCGATCTCGAGGACTCCGCCGGTATCGCGGCAGGTTCACTCGAGCATCAGCGCAAGGGGGCTGATGCTATCGGCGATCACACCGGAGGAAGCGAGTAGACGTGCGTGCTCAGGTCCATGCGAAGGTAGCCCGTTCCCAGTGACGCGCTGCTCACGGTGAACGTGGAGGCGGGACTGAGTTGGTGCAGCTGTTCCCCGGCAAGGGTTTCGAGCCCACCGCGCAAGATGTAAGTGCCTGTGCCGAGAGCAGGGTCGGTGAAGGTGAAGTCCACCTGGTGACGTCCGACGGTGTGTGGAATCTCGGAGTCCAGCATCCGCGTGGAGAAGCCGTAAACGAGGGCACCCTGTGGAGTCTCAATCGTGAGGTTCGCGATAATCGGCTCTTCGGGCTCTAGGATCTCGTAACCGAACGAGACCGTCATATCTGCGCCCGAAACGACGACCTTCTCATCCTCGGGCTCCGCGGACGCGATGAGCACACTCGTGACACGTGTGGCGGGAGCGGAATCCGCGGCGTGGAGGCTCTCCTCATGTAGTCGTTGGGCTTCATAGCCGCCCTGAAGCACGCGAATGCCATCCTCGGTCTTGCCGTCGAAGATCATCTCGCCATGGTTCATCACGACGACGCGGTCAGCGAGCAACTCGATCTGGGCCGCAGAATGACTGACGACCACAATCGTGCGCCCCTCCTTCTGGAACTCGGCGATTTTTGCGACGCACTTGTTCTGGAACGGCTCATCGCCGACGGCGAGCACCTCATCCACCAGGAGCAGATCCGGGTCCACGTGCACCGCCACGGCGAAAGCGAGCCGAACGTACATGCCAGAGCTGAAGAACTTCACCTGGGTATCGATGAAGTCTTCGATTCCGGAGAAGTCGACGATCGCGTCGAAATAGCGATCGATCTCACGCTGGTTCAGCCCGAGGATCGCGGCATTCAGGTAGACGTTCTCGCGACCCGTGAGGTCTGGATGAAAGCCCGCTCCGAGCTCCAGGAGAGCTGCCATCCGACCGCGGCGTTCCACTTTCCCCGTCGTCGGCTCGATGATTCCGCCGATGACTTTCAGGAGAGTGCTCTTGCCCGAACCGTTGTGTCCGACGAGACCGAGGGTCGAGCCGGCCTTGATATCGAGGTCGATATCCCTCAAGGCCCAGAAATCTTCCCTGAACTTCTTCTCGACCGCGGAGTTCACCAGCCGCTCTTTAATCGACTTGTGGCGATTGAGGGTGAACTTCTTCGAGACGCCGGATACGTTGACGATCGTGGGGAGGGACATGGTTTACAGCTCCTGCGCGAAATTGCCCTGCAGGCGGGAAAACACCCGCTGCGAAATCCACAGAAGAACCACACTCACAACCAGCGCTATCACTAGTCGGAGTTCGAGGTGCGCTGGCCAAAATTGTACGATTCCGCCGGCACCATTCGAGCCCGATGTCCAAAGCGCTTTCTGTGCGCCGACTATAGCGATAGTCACGGGGTTAGCAAGATAGAGCTCTTCTAGCCAGTTCCCTCCGAGCTCGCGGTGCACGAAGGTGAATGGGTAGACGATCGGGGAGGCCCAAAAGAAAACGAGCAAGTAGATCTCAACGAAGTGTTGCACGTCGCGGAGGTAGACGTTCAGCGCCGCGACGAGTAGCGCAATAGCTGTCCCGAAGGTGAGGAGCGTGATGAAGGACAACGGCGCGAGCAGCAGGGTCGGAGCGAATGCATAGGTACTGAGCAGTGCGATTCCGATGAGAAGCACCGCGAACTGGATGAAGAAGTTCACTAGGGCGCTACCGATCGAGCTCAGCGGGAATATCTCTCGGGGGAGATAGACCTTTTTCACCAAGCCGGCATTGTCCATAATCGAGCGCACCCCGCCAGCGATTATCTCGCTGTAAAGCATCCAGAAGGTCAGTCCGATGAAAACGAAAATTGCGAAGTCAGGCGTCTGCCGCCCGGCACCCATAATTTTGCCGATGGCAAAATAGTAGATGAGCAGTTGAATGAGCGGCCGGAACAGACTCCAGACGATCCCGAGCTTGCTGTCTTTATATCGTGCCTTCACCTCGCGCCTGACCAGGCGACCCAGCAGTTCGCGATGCTGCCAGATTTCGCTGATCGACTTCACTGTGCCGCCGAAGAATCCGCCCGACGTGCCGACATCGAGAAACGGCATCTCGTTAATTTTGGCGAGACGTTCTGCCTTGATGAGGCGGGTCTGAGTCAGTGAGTCCAATGGCTTGATTCGTTCTTTCTCTGCCGGCACACCCAGCACTCGATTATAAGTCGCACCGCCCTGAAGTCAGACGGGTGACGAGTTCGCGAACTTGGCGCGCGAACTCGAGCGGATGGCGGGGGATCGCTACATACTAGACGGAACGTCTGCGGGGAACATGGACTGCGTGGCATAGGAATCCAGAATGTCCGGCCATTTCGGCCAATCCTAGGTAATCTGAACACCGGGGGGAATGCGCTGCGACTCTGCAGCGGGCTGTGAGCGGGCGTCTTCCCTTAGCGTTCGCTCTTCTGGGAGATCTCGTGAAATCGAAATATCGAATTGTCGCAATAATGACGGCGGCTGTGCTGGTGGCGTCGATACTGCCCGCCACCGCGCCGGCCCATACAGCCGACGCGGCCGTCGGAAGTCAATTCAACGCCGGGATGATCATCAGCGATTCCATGTTCTACGACGGCGGCGCCATGTCTATCGAGACTGCTCAGAATTTCCTGAACTCCAAGGTTCGGAGCTGCCAGGCTGGCTACACCTGCCTGAAAGACTACCGGCAGGACACGCCGTCACGCGCCGCAGTTGCCGGGAGGTGCGCGGCATACCAGGGCCTTGCGAACGAGTCGGCAGCCCAGATCATCGCCAGAGTGGGTGCTGCCTGCGGAATAAGTCAAAGAGCCCTTATCGTCTTGCTGGAAAAAGAGGAAGGTCTCGTCACCTCTACCGCACCGTCGGCCGGCCGGTACAAGATAGCCACCGGATTCGGATGCCCGGATACTGCTGCGTGCGATTCGACCTACTACGGATTCTTCAACCAGCTGTGGGCCGCATCCCTCCAGTTCAAGATTTATTTGACTTCGCCCGGTTCTTTCAACATCAGAGCAGGCAGGGTGAACCAGGTTCGATGGAGCCCCAACGCTGCCTGTGGCGCGAGTGCGGTCTTCGTCCAAAATTCCGCGACCGCCGGCCTCTATAACTACACGCCGTATCAGCCCAACGCGGCTGCGCTGGGCAACATGTACGGTACCGGAGACGCGTGCAGTTCCTACGGTAATCGCAACTTCTGGGCTCTGTTCACAGACTGGTTCGGCGCCACAACGGCGTCTTCGATGCTGCGGACCGCAGCGGACCCCACGGTCTACATGGTCGTTGGAACCAACAAATACCCGGTCACCAGTTTCGCGGTGTACAACGCGTTCGCTCCACTCGGTCCGGCGAGCATCGTTTCGCAGACCTACCTCGACACACTCACTACGGGCCGAACCCTCGGACGTATTGTCCGCGGTCCTGACGGCGCGATTTATTTCATAGATGCGGCGATTAAACTTCAATTCACGTCCTGTGCCCAGGTGGTCGACTATGGCGGATCCTGCGCTGCTGATGGGTATGTGAATATGACCGATGCGCAGGTCGCCGCCTTCCACACCGGACCTTATGTAACGCCGGTCCTCGGCACGCAGGGGGGCCCGCGTTACTGGCTTTCCGCGGGTGTTAAGCACGAGGTTTTGGACAACGCTTCGCAGTCTGCGGCGGGGATAGTCGCTGGCTTTAACGTCCTCACTGAGGCGGCCCTCGCCGATCTCCCATTCGGCCCTCCCGTAGTGCGCGATTCCGTCTATGTCGGGCAACGAGGGACTGGAGAGTACTTCTACCTTGGGTCGTCCAAGAAATTCCCCCTCGCACCGAGCGACGTGTCGACAGTCGGAGCGGCAGCACGGGCTGCTGGCTCGTTGCGTGCAGAGAGCCTGGCTTTGATCGCTTCCGGCGCGAGCAACTTCACCGGTGCGGTGACTGCACCAGCATCCACCACACCGCAGGTTCTCAGTGCTGGTGGCAGATATGCGTCAGTCTTGCTTCCGTCGGTACCCACTGCAGCCGTCCTGCCTGCGAGCCAGGCCTTCGTGGATTCGTATGCAGATTTGGGGACCCTGCCGGAGGGTTCCTTCGTGAAATCACCGATCGACGCATCAGTATTCGTGACTACTCCGACGGCTTTGCGCCCGGTTGGTGGGTGGGATGCACTGGTCGCGATCGCGAATACAGCCAATCCGACAATCCTCAGTCTCCCAGGTGCGCTCGTCTCGGGGATGGCCAAGGGACCACTGGTTCTCGGGCCGGGAAATATGTACCGAACCACCGGTAATCCGCAGATCTTCCTTCTCGATGGACTAGGTGGGAAGATCCCCGTGGGCAACTTTGACTACACCACTTCCGCCGGCTTCACGATGTGGTCGTACGCGACGGCAGGCAGCTTGGACAGCTACGCACTGAACCCCAGTCGGCTCACTTTCGGTATCCAGTGCGGCAGCACGAAGTCGGTTTCGGTGGGCGGCGCTCTTCGGCCCGTCGATTCGCTAATGCAGTCGCTCTTCCCATTCACCTATGTGCAACTAGATCCGCTCACCTGTGCTCACACGACAACAGCGGCGCCGGCGATCAATTTCATCCGCACGGCCGACGGCGCCATCTACCAGATTGCCGGGGGGCAGCGCCACCACGTGGGAGCCTCAACTTTCGCTGCGCTCAACGCAGGCAAGGGCTGGATGCAGGTTCCATTTAGCTTCGCTGCGTCCATCCCGCTCGGCGCGAACGTCTGAGGCCGGCATCCTCCGAGAATCCATAGATGAGGGTCGGGCATGACCGGGACCGTCTCAGTCGCTTTGTGTACTCGCAACGGTGCAGATTTCGTCGTTCCCCAGGTTGAAAGCATTCTTCGACAGTCATCGTTGCCGATCGAGGTGATCGTCTCGGATGACGCTTCGACGGACGACACAGTTCACAGGATCAGAGCCGTGTTCGCGGGGCTGCCCGAGGGAAGCCGGGAGGCGCGTGTGCGTCTCGTCGTGATCGAAAATCCGAAACCTCTCGGTGTCACAAAGAATTTCGAACAGGCTCTGCTGGCGTGCTCCGGCGACCTGATCGCACTCTGCGACCAAGACGATCTGTGGGACGAGGGGCGGCTGGAGAAACAGGCAGCGGAGATGTGGTCGCACCCCCATCTGACGGCGCTGTTCGGCGACGCACGCCTTGTTGATGCATCGGGAACGAGCCTCGGCCTTGGACTCTTCGACGCCCTCGAGATCGATGCCGATGTGATCCGGCAGGTTCGTAGTGGAGCCGCCTTCGACGTCCTTCTCCGGCGGAATGTCGCGACCGGAGCAACGATGATGGTGCGTCGGGAGCTTCTCGATTCTGCTGCTCCCTTCCCGCTCCCCTGGGTGCACGATGAATGGTTGGCCATCATCGCCGCGGCCACTGCCAGCGTCGATCTGATGACAGAGCGCCTCGTCGACTATCGGCAGCATGGCGCAAATCAGATCGGCGTGCGACGAGCAACGCTGAGGGTGAAAATCAGGCGTGTGCTGGAGCCTCGCGGTGATCGTAATGCCGGTCTTGCCGTGCGGTCCGGACTTCTCGTCGAACGCTTGACCTCGCTCGGTTCGCGAGTTCCGGCGCCGTATCTTGAGCGCGCGCGTGCGAAGGAGCGCGTCGAAGAGTGGCGCACGAGGCTTCCCGACGCGCGACTCCTACGTCTTGGTCCGATCCTTCAAGCGAATGCCCGACACTGGTACAGCGACTTCACCAGCCAAGGACGCCTCGACATGGTGAGAGACCTGCTCCAACCCCATCGTTAGAGTTGACTTGATGGAAGACAACGCCCGACCTATGACCAGCCAGAGTCCCGACCTCGCCAAGGCGACCACCGGGCAAGTTGCGACGTCGTCTTGGCTTTCGCCCCGGACGATTTCTGAAGGTCTGTCCGGTCACAGCAACTCTTTTGGCGTAATCAGGCTGGTGCTCGCCTCCTCAGTTATCTTCTCCCACGCGTTTCCTCTCGGTGGTTGGGGCGAGGATCCCCTCCTGCTCCGGTCCAAAGGGCAAGAAAACATCGGGGGCATCGCTGTTCTCGGCTTTTTCGCGATCAGCGGATACCTCATCGCGAAGAGTGGTCTCGGTTCTGATCCCCTTCAGTTCATTTGGCGACGGATCCTCCGAATATTTCCCGCGTTCTGGGCCGCTTTGGTCGTCGCAGCTTTCGTCGTCGGGCCTATCGCGTGGCTCATGGTCGGGCGTCCCCTCGGAACCTACTTCAGCTTCAGCTCAGCGGGCCCCTTCAACTACGTGATCTCCAATGCGGATCTCACCATCCGGGCTTATGGGGTCTATGACATATTCGCGTCAACGACGCCATATGGAGAGATCGGCGGAGCCGTTTTCAACGGATCGATTTGGACACTGTTCTACGAGTGGAGCTCATACCTCATCATCCTGGTGTTGGTCATTTTCGGGGTGCTCAAAAGAGCGCCGTTCCTCGTTCTGGTGCTAACTGCCTTCTACTTTCTCGCAAACGTCGCGAGGCTCGTCGCGCCAGGATCTACAGGGCAGCTGCTTCCTCTTCTCGAGGACAGGTATCAGATCACCCTGCCACTCATCTTCTTGTATGGGGCTTGTTTGGCCGTGTACTCGCGTCGAGTGACGCTCGATTGGCGTCTTGCCGCGTTTGCCGCCGTCATCGCATTCGGCACCCTGTGGAAGGGGGGATTGACCGTCCTGGGCTATCCCGCGATCGCGTATCTCGTGATCTGGCTCGCGGCGAGCCTGCCCAAATCGTTCCACTGGATCGGGAGCAAGAACGACTATTCATACGGAATCTACGTGTACGGATTCCTGGTGGCACAGTTCACCGCTTTCCTGGGCTGGTACCACTGGGGATACGTTCCCTGGGTGCTCGCAACCCTCGTAATCACCGTTGGTATGGCGTGGTTGAGCTGGCACGGGATAGAGAAGCGTGCTCTCTCATTGAAAGACGTCGGCCCCGGCAGGGGACTGCGGATCTGGTACGACCGCGTTCGGGCTCTCGGGCGTCCGAAGCCGGTGCCGGAGCCCGTATCGATGGCCGAGTGAGGCCGCCGCTCTTGTAGGCTCGAATTCGCTTATCCACCCCGCCCCGCAAAATTAGGATGTCCGTGACCGGATCAACTATCGGCACCGTGCTCGTGACAGGCGGCGCCGGATTCATCGGCAGCGCGCTGTCCCATCTGATGGCATCCTCAGCAGAGCGCTGGGTCGTCTTGGACAACTTGCACCCGCAGGTCCATCCGTCAGGTGAACGGCCCCCATCGCTGCACCCTGCGGCGGAACTGGTCATCGGTGACGTCTCGGACCCATCCGTGTGGACCGGATTGCTCGCTGATTTCCGCCCCGAATTCGTCGTTCACCTTGCCGCAGAGACGGGGACTGCCCAGTCCCTTCACGAGGCCAGCCGTCACGCCGAAGTGAACGTACTCGGCACGACGCGGATGCTGGATGCTTTCGCGACAGCTGGGCATGTGCCGAGCCACTTCATCCTGAGCAGCAGCCGTGCAGTCTACGGAGAGGGCGTGTGGCTCCGGGAGGATGGGACGAGCTTTCTCCCCGGTCAGCGTTCGCATGCGCAATTCGAGCGCGGGGAGTGGGACTTTCCCGGCGCAGTAGCCCAGGCGAGCGAAGCGACGAGAACATGGCCTGCACCTACCAGCGTCTATGGCGCGACGAAACTCGCGCAGGAGCACCTCCTGCACGCCTGGACGGGATCTCACGACTCTCAACTGACAGTTCTCAGATTTCAGAATGTCTATGGGCCGGGACAATCGCTCATCAATCCCTACACCGGGATCGTCTCGCTCTTCTCTCGGATGGCAATGCGCGGGGAGTCGATCCCGATTTACGAAGACGGAGCCATCGTGCGCGATTTCGTCTACATCGATGACATCGCCGCATCGCTCGGTGCGGTCATCGAAAGACGGCCGACTGTGCATCCGGCTATCTTCGACATCGGATCGGGAGTGGGAACGACGATCCTCGAGCTCGCCCAGCACATTGCCGCCTTTCACCACGCACCCCCGCCCCACGTGACCGGTGCCTACCGGGACGGAGACGTGCGGTTTGCCGAATGCGATATCTCCCGCTCCGTGACCAACATCGACTGGACGCCGAAGTGGGATGTCGAGCAGGGAGTGGCGCGATTGCAGGAGTGGATCGCATCTCAGCCGTGAACTCGGAGTCATCGGCGACGCCGGCCACTCGAGACCGCAGTGCTCTCCTCATCATCGGAGCGACCGTCGTTGCGGGTATCACGGGATATGCCGTGACGTTCGTGGTTTTCCGCGCGACCGGTGCGGCGGCATACTCAGTGTTCGCGGTCTTCTGGGCGGCCCTCTACCTCGTGATCGGTGGTCTGTCCGGGATCCAGCAAGAGATTGCGCGGGCCACGCATCGAATCGACGCAGAGTCCAGGACCGCGCCTAGTAGGGCACGTACATTCGGTATCGTCACCGCTGGTGTGGTGTTTCTCCTGGTCGTGGTCTCCTCGCCCCTGTGGTCTTCGGCGAGTTTCCGGACCGATGCTCAGGCGCTGGTCTTGCCGTTGGCGGTCGGAAGCGCCTGCTACGTGTTGGTAGCGACCATGAGCGGCTCGCTCTACGGCGTATCGCAGTGGCGCTCAGTCGCCCTCCTCGTCGCCGCGGACGGCGTCCTGAGGCTCGTTCTCCTGCTGGTCGCCCTTCTCTTCACTAGGGACATCGTGGTGCTGGCGTGGGTGGTCGCCCTTCCTTTCCCCCTCGCCCTCGTTCTCTCGTGGAGGTTCATCCGCGGGGGTTTCGTCGGGAGGAGCGATCTGGACGTGGGATACCGCGCTCTGACGTGGAATGTCGCCCGCACGGTGCTGGCCTCCGCTTCGACGGCTATTCTCGTCAGCGGCTTCCCCCTGCTGCTCGGCCTCACCGCGAAGTCCGAGCCCGGCGGATTGGTGGGTCAGTTGATCTTCACCATCACCCTGACTCGAGCGCCCCTGATCGTCTCGGTGATGGCACTTCAGAGTTACTTTGTCGTGCGTTTCCGCGACGGTGCACGCTCGATGTCCCGGACCCTTCTTTACGTGCTTCTCGCCGTCATAATCGGCACGTTGCTCCTGGCAGGACTGGGCTGGCTTTTCGGTGCGCCGCTCTTGGAGTGGGTATCGGGGTCCCGCCACATCTCAATCGAAGGAAACGTCATAGCCGTTCTCATTGCATCCTCCGGGCTTGTTGCGGCCCTCTCGGTCACGGGATCTGCCGTGCTCGCCAGATCGAGACATCTTGTGTACTCGTCGGGATGGTTTGCCGCAGCGATCGTGACCATCGGGGTGATGTTGACCGGAATAGATTTCATTCCCCGAGTTGAAACTGCGCTGATTCTCGGACCTGCGGCCGGCCTACTCTTTCACCTCGCAGTATTTGCGGCTCGACCGCGTCGGGTTGCCTCGTGAGCTTCCCCATTCCGCAATCCCTCGAACCGAGGTCGGCCAGGTGGCGTCCATCGGTGTTTGCGATCATCTTCGCTTCGATAGTTGTGGCAGCGGGTACCGCGGGGCTCTTCGGATTTCCTAGCTGGATTCCGATCGTCCTCAGCTCGGCTCCTTGGGCGCTGTTTTTGCGCGAACGCTGGGGAGGGTCGATAGCATTCGTGACAATTGTGATCGTCGATTTCTGGGCGATCCTCGGCGTGATGATGGCTACGACGGTGACGCATCTGCCGCTTATACCGACGGTCATCGTGTTGTGGGTTGTGACCGGCCTGTCCGGACTGGTCAAACTCGATCGGTTGGTGGGACGGCTGCCCTCGCCGATTCGAGGTCGAAGCGTCTGGTTCTCGGCCTTGGTAGGCCCGGTCATCTGGCTGGCTTCGATCGGTGTCTCGAGTTTGGTCCCGGGTGCTGCGCGCTACCTCTGGGTGATGTCGAATGACATGGCAAACAACTTGTTGTTTGCTCGGGAGATCATCTATCGGGGCGGTATCGGAGTCGGATTCAATGAGAACCCCGTGCCTCTCCCGGCGGCGGTCCTCGCCCTAGCGATGTCGTCGGGTCGCGATTCGGTGTCATCGGAGATGCTGCTCCGACACGACATCGGAGCATTCGTGCAGGTCTGGGCCCTACTGATCGCGCTTCTGTGCTTCCTCACCGGTTTGCTCACGGCTCAGATCGTTCGCCTAATCGTCGACCGCCCACGTATCGCGGCCATGGTCGGGGTCACTGGATCGATCGTCCCCCTGTCTTGGTTCTTTACGAGCTATCCCCTCGACTACGGTTTCATCAGCACCCATTTCGCACTAGTAATAGTGCTCGGATGTGTTCTGGTCTCAATCCGGCCGGGACAGCATCAGCGGATCGCCTTCACTTTGCTTTGTCTTGCCGCCACGTGCCTCCTGGCGGTGTGGAGTCCCCTCGTCCTGATACCGGCAACGATCGCTGCGGCCCTGATCGTTTCTCATCGACGCGCATTTCTGCCCCTGTCAGGGCGGGACGCCTTTATTCCCTGGTTCGGTTTGATTCAGGTGGCGGCGTACGGTATCGGAATCGCGCTTCCGAGTTTCTTGAGCCTGCGGGCTTTCCTCAAAGCTCCCGGGGGCGTTTTCGCGTTCCCTCATTGGATGTTTCCGGTTCTCGCCGCGATCGCAGTCCTTCTTGCCGGTGTTGCGCTATGGCGAAACCACAAGGCTGCGCTCGTCGCCATAGTCGGAGTAGCGACGGGTGCTCTACTCGGCCTTGGCGGGCTGCTCTTCTTCACCAGGAACGCTCCCGATCCTTGGACGTACTATCCCACAAAATACGCCTGGATCGCCTCGGCTGTTCTCGTGGTGATGATCATCGGCCTGCTGCCCGCGGCAGTGGCGGCAGTATCCAAGCGAGGTGCCGTACGAATGGTGGCCGTTGCGGTTGCCGCCGCGGCGGCGACGGGTATCGTCGGGGCAGCTCCTCCCTCTGACGCACTGCATAACTGGGAACAGCCGATCGTCTGGATCCTCTCCGGAAACGTGGTCGGGGCGGGTGATGACGTGGCCGAGAAGATCCTCACGGCAGCTGACCTGAAACATCCGGCGATCTACTGGCAATCGAGAGAGAGGCACCAGCTTTTCATCAACTTCTGGCTTCTCGAGGTGGCCGCCGATTCGATGACGAAGAGCAATGCGCTCCGTGTGGCGTCATACGGCGGCTACAACGAGGACAAGATCCTGGACCTGTGTTCGATCATGAAGACCCTCGGCGGCTCAGTTCGGGTTCACACCGCAAACAGCGGTCTCGAATCCCAAATAGCCTCAGCGTGCCCGACTCTGGGAGCCAGGGTGATCGTCAACCGCTGAGTCGACGATCGGCGGGCTCTCCGACCGAGTGATCGGCTTCTCCGCCTCCGGCGACGAACCACGCTTCCTAAGATCCAATTCCATCAGGGCTACGCGCTCAGCCAACGTCCTCGTCTTGCTCTCGAGTTTGGTGAGCTCCGAGCTGTGTTGGAGACAGACGAGGAAGAGGATCGTGATGCTGACGAAGAACACCAGGTTGATCGGTACTTCGATGCCGATCAGTCCGGCAGCCCACTCCAGCGTCGAAGGAAAGACCCCAGCGACGAGCGCCAGCAGGCCGGCGATGAACCACCATACCGCATGACGTTCTCGAAGATGACGACGTCTCAGCAATTCCACGACAACGATGAGGATCATGACGGCCGAAACGATGCCGAAGACATAGCTGGCGACGCTCATGCGCTCCCTCCCACTCGGTAGGTCGAGGGTGGTCGAATCATCGCGAATACGAGCGCGAGTCCCGCTCTTGCAAGGTACGCAGCTGCACGGAAAGGGTTGTGTGAGGGAACTCCGCCCGCCCGCTGCCGCATGGCCACTGGAACCTGTCGGATCACGAGCCCCGATCTCGACGCGATAACCAGTGCCTCGATTGTGTCTCCCAGGTACTCGGCAGGGTAGTGCTCGGCGAACAGGGCGACAGCTCGAGGGCCGGATGCCCGGAATCCCGAAGTCGTGTCGGTGAGTCGAGTGCGGGAAGTGCGGCTGAGGATAGAGGCGAGCGCGACCATCGCCCACTGACGTGGCCCTGTGGCGCGATAGTCGCCGGCACCGGCGAAGCGTGCGCCGAGGACCAGATCAGCAGTGGCCAATTCAGCGAGAAGGGCGGGTACGCCGAGAGGGTCGTGTTGGCCATCGGAATCGATTTGGACGACGTTGCTGAAGTCGTTTTCAATGGCGTAACGGAATCCCGTCCGCATCGCGCCACCGACACCGAGGTTGAAGGGAAGGATGGCTACAAGAGCGCCAGCGGCTGCCGCTTCCTCCGCGGTCGTGTCCGCTGACCCGTCATCCACCACGAGGATCGTTACATCGGGGAGGGCGGCAAAGACCTCGCGGACCACCGCGCCCACCGAAGCCTCTTCGTTGAACGCCGGCATCACTATCAGCGTGCGTTCGGTTGATTTCGACACGCAGGCGATTCTATCGAAGGCGCTCGCGGGCGGAGTTCACGGAGTAATCGGAACGACCCGATAGATCGTGTATGGCGCCTTTTGGGTGCGTGTCCTTTCATCCACGGCCAGGCATTTCGCGTCGATGCTGCCCTCTGCCAGCACGTATTTGACGTGCCGTTGGGCGAAGTCAGAACACGCATCGAGTGTCACGACGATCTGATCCAGCGAGGGATTCAAAACCTTCGGCTCGCCGGTGCCGAGCTTCCAGTTCACGAAGCCGATTCGGTCCCATTGGTTTCGGTATCGATTCGATGGATCAACCTGCTTCCACATGAGCGGAGAGGGAGCGCCCTGCACGCCGTTGTAAGCCCGGACACCTGCCTCGACGAGGCTCGCGGTCACCAAGGGATTGCCAATGCCCACCCACGTTCCGGGATCCTCCGCATTGACCTGAATGACCTCGCGCGAGATTGGAGCCTGTCTCAGGTCGAAAACTCCGATGTAGGCCGGGTTTACCGAGAAGGATGCAGGAACGGTCGCGAGAAGCAGCGCCAACGCCCCGAGTGCAGGACGCCGTCGCGCGAAATGAAAGAGTGCACTCGTGGAGGAGAGAGCGAAGAACCACCAAAACGGGCTTGCATCGTTAAGGGCGTGGATACCTCCGCGATACACCAAGGCACCGCCGATCACCAATTGCGAGAGCAGGAACGCACCCGCACCAACACCGGAAAGGCGCCACCCCGGGGGTGTGCCGGCGTCGTCGAGAATTCGAATCACGCAGATCAGGAGTGCCACGGAGGCGAGTCCGAGGCCGATCTCGAAACCAACGCGCTGAGCGTCGATGGGGATTCGGTCCAGGAACAGGACATGGGCGATTAGATCCCAGCCGGGGATGAAGGCGTAGGCGAAGAAGAGAACGACGATTGCGAGGAGCCCAATCAGCGTCCACGGCAACACTACGCGGGATCGCCGCGCTCGCCGCGCTCGCCAGACCGCCCACACCGCGATGGGTACGAGGAATATCCCTACGAAGAAGAAGGTTGATGCTTCGGATGAGTTCGCCCCGAGGAAGCCTCCCGCATTCTGCAGCGACTCGGTGAACGACGAGGCAAGCACCCTCGCCAAGGAACGCAGGGGAACTGAACCAGTCTCCGATAGACGAGCTCCGGGATACACGGTCGAGAGAAACCCATCGACGGTGCTCGATCGTATGGCGAGGAAGATTCCGGTGATTGCGGCTCCCACCGCGCCCCCGGCGAAGATCGGGGCGATCGACGAGAGGACTCGACGCCAGGTCGCTCCACGCCGCAAGTTCTCGACCACGAGTCCGACTCCGAAGAACGCGACCACGTAAGCAACAGCGAGGATGTATGGGACGTAGATCCCCATCGCCATCACCGCGGTGAGATATGCGATCACCGCGCCCCATATCCATCGCGGCAGGGCGCGCGACGTCTTCGTCGCCCATACAAGCCCTGCCATCGTCGCGAGCCCCCAGACCGCGGGCCAAAAAGTGGATGACTGGTACCACCACTGGAAGAAGGGACTGTAGAAGAATGCGACAGCGATGGTGGCGCCGACCAGTGGTCGGCGGGGGAGCACAGTGACCGAGAACGCATAGAGGGCTGCGATCAGGGCGAGCCCGCTTGCCCACCACCGCCAGGACTGGCCGTGGTCTGCGTCAAGGAACAAGAAGCCGATGAGGTGTGGACGGAAGGCAACTGACCAGTCGAGCCGAGGAAGATCGTAGGGAAGAGCCGCGTCCATTCCGCCGGGGAAGGTCTCGTTGCGCTCCGGCAAACCCTGCTGGAGTTGGGAAATGGTCCAGGAGGTTCCCGTATTCCATTCGTCCGAGCGGATTGTCTGCGGAGTTCCACTGATCAGGTCGGGATCTGCACCGTTGTAAACGCTCGAGTAATAGGCACCAGAAGACGTGCCGTTCAGGCCGAGTCCCACGAGGACTGCGCCAAGCAGGAGGAGGATCAGGGGAAAAGCGAAAAGCACCCGCAGGCGAGGCAGATCATCCGTTGTCGGAGTGATGAAGGATCTGTAGCGAGCCAGGATCTTCTTCGCCCGAATGGCGGGGTTGCTCACTGTTGGCCTCGTCCGGTAGGTACTGAATTTTTATGCGCGTCCACCCTATCCTCGATTTCCAATGCCATCGGTAGACTGCAAATCGGATCAGCAACTGGGGCACTGGCCCCGAACCGACGGGACAAATATGGCCGCGCTTTCTCCATACGCAACGCATTCTTTCGTTGCCGAGTCGACGAACAACAGCTGGTCGAATATGTTCAGATTCATCCCTGACGGCTCGAGAGTCCTCGATGTGGGATGCTCGACCGGCAATTTCGGAAGCGCGCTGCAGGAGCTGAAGGGATGCACCGTGGTTGGCGTCGACATCAACGATGCCGACATCGAGGAAGCTCGTTCGCGCCTGACCGAGGCCCATGTTCTCGACATTCGAGATGAGGGCGTCGGAGACGTCCTCGGCCGCTTCGACGTCGTAGTGTTCGGAGATGTCATCGAACATCTTCCTGATCCACGGTCGGTGTTGCAGGCAGTTCATGGGCTACTGACTCCCGGCGGCGCAATCGTGTACTCGATTCCGCACATGGGCCACATCTCGGTGCGGATGGACCTCATGGATGGGAGGTTCGGCTACACGGAGATCGGGTTGCTCGACAAGACTCACCTGCACTTCTACGACCGCCAGGAGGTCTATTCCGTCTTCGAGGACTCAGGATTTGTGATTGCGGATGAGCTGCCGACCGTTGCAAGCTATCCGGAGAAGTGGCTCACGACACGGCTCGCTTCTATGGGGCTGTCCCCGTTACCGCAGTACTTCGCCATGCTTGCGAGCACGGACGCGCACGTGTTCCAATATGTCGGCATCGCACTGCCTGCCGGTGAATACGTCACCGAGCCGCACGTCATCGCGAACGAGATGATGCCGCAAGACGAGATTCTGCTCAAGTCCAACGAACTCATCGTCGAGAATGAGCGATTGGAAGCGCAGCTTCGGGACTTGTACGCGCGGATCGCTCGAATTCGTCGCAATCCCCTCGCCGCGGTCGCGTTTGAGGCGCGCCGTCGATTGCGCCGAAATCGATAGGATTCAGCGCAGGCGCTGCCTGTCGTCGCCTCGCAGTATGTGATTGGTGAGGGCTCGCCGACCGATCGAGTTGCGGGACAAGATCGCACCGGGCAATTCGCTGGCGGCATTCAGTCGCGAGGTGAAGTGCCGTCGCGCGGCGCGCGCGGCACCTTTCCACCCCAGCGCTTCGGCCGCCTCCGCTGCTTCGGAGAAGAAGGTGCGCTCCTGCGTGAACTTGGAACCGTCGGTGCCGGTGACAGCGGACACGCTGGCAGAGTGTCGGCGGTAGTTGAAGACGATCTCGTCGTCGAGAACAAGGCTCCCACCCGCCTTCGTGATCTCGAAGAGCATGGCCAGATCCTGGACCACGTCGAGGTCCGTCCGGAAATCTGATGTGGCGAGCCGATCCCGACGCCAGACCAGAGAGGGGAAGTAGGTCCAGTTCGCCCGAAGCAGGCTCACGGCGAGCTGCTCGCCCTGATAGCGACGAGCCCCGGTCCCGCGGAAGCGATACAGCGCCTTGACGCGATCAGCGAGGGGATTGCTCGCCTCTCCGTTCTCATCGACCACCGAGACTCCGGGCTGGATGATGTCGGCATCCGGGAACTCGACGATGAGCTCGTGGACGCGCTCGACGAAGCGCGGGAGCATCACGTCGTCGCACCCCATGATCTGCAAGAATTCGCTCGTCGCGATCCGAACGCTCTTGTTGTAGTTGCGGCTCGGGCGAAGATTCGTGTCATTGCGGATATAGGCGACACGGGGGTCCTCGATCTGCTTCACCCATTCGCCGGGCGCGAGGTCGGGATAGACATCGTCGACAACGGTGAGGCGCCAGTCGGGGTCGGTTTGTGCGAGGACGCTCTGCACGGCGAGTTTCAGGTGGTCGAAGCTCCCGTAGAAGGGCATCATGATGTCGAGGGTCACGGTCGCCCAGCCTAACGGGCGAGGAGGCCCGGCCAATAGTTGCCTCGGGTAAGCTTGCAACGGCTATTCCCGCCCCCTCTCCCACGAAGGACATTTCGACATGACCGAGACCCGGGCGAAGCGCGCCATCATCACCGGAATCACCGGGCAGGACGGCAGCTACCTTGCAGAGTTGCTGCTGGCGAAGGGCTACGAGGTGCACGGATTCATCCGGCGCTCGTCGAGCTTCAACACCCAACGCATCGACCACATCTACGAAGTCCCCCAGGAAGAAGTGCAGAAGCTCTTCCTCCACTTCGCCGACCTCACGGACGGATCCCGCCTCGTGACGCTCCTCAATGAGATCCAGCCCGACGAGGTCTACAACCTGGCGGCGCAGTCCCATGTCCGGGTGAGTTTCGACGAACCCGAGTACACCGCCGAAACGACGGGGCTCGGCACGGTGCGCCTGCTCGAGGCCATCCGTTCTGCCGGAGTTTCGCCGCGCTTCTATCAGGCGTCGAGCTCGGAGATGTTCGGGGCGACTCCGCCGCCGCAGAACGAGGAGACGCCGTTCTACCCCCGGTCGCCCTACGGCGTCGCGAAGGTGTATTCGTACTGGATCACGCGCAACTACCGTGAGGCCTACGACCTCTTCGCCTGCAACGGCATCCTGTTCAATCATGAATCGCCCCGTCGCGGTGGCACCTTCGTGACTCGTAAAATCACCCGTGCCGTGGCGCGGATCGCTGCGGGCCAGCAGACCGAGCTCTACATGGGCAACCTCGACTCCGTCCGAGACTGGGGCTATGCGCCCGAGTATGTCGAGGGCATGTGGCGAATGTTGCAGGCTGACGAGCCGAGCGACTACGTGCTCGCGACGAACACGGCGTACACCGTTCGCGACTTCCTCGAACTCTCGTTCTCGCACGCCGGCCTCGAATGGGAGAAACACGTGCGTTTCGACGAGCGATACCTTCGCCCGACGGAGGTCGACTCCCTTATCGGAGACCCATCAAAGGCGAAAGAAGTCCTGGGCTGGGTGCCGAACGTGCTCCCGCCACGGCTCGCGCAGATTATGGTGGATGCCGACATCGCGGCTCTCGCCACCGAGGGCACGCACTACGTCGACGCCGTGCAGAGCTAGTGCCGAATTGCGCGTAATTCTCACCGGCGGCCGGGGGATGCTCGGCTCCAGCATTGCCGAGCGATGGGCGATTCGTCGCCCGTACGACGAGTTGGTGTTGCTGACGCGCGATCTGGTCGACCTGCGGGACAAGGATGCGACGCGGGAAGCCGTGGAGCGGATCCAGCCGGATTCGATCGTCCACGCGGCGGCGGTTGTGGGCGGCCTCGCGGCGAAGCTCGCAAACCCGACGAAATACCTGCTCGACAACCTCCTGCTCGATTCGAGCGTTATCTCGGCTGCGATCGACGCCCGCGTGCCGGAGTTGCTCTATATCGGGAGTGCCGCGGTCTATCCGGAGCACTATAGGCAGCCATTTCTCGAGAGCGATCTGCTTGCGGCTCCACTCGAGCCGGCAAACGAGGGTTACGCGATCGCGAAAATCGCCGGCATCAAGCTCTGTGAGTACGCGAGCTCGGAGTTCGGCCTCGACTATCGCGTGGCGCTCCCGTCCAACCTGTATGGGCCCAACGACGACTACTCGCTCTCCCACGGGCACCTGATCGCTGCCGCGATTGCGAAGGTGCATGCCGCTCACATCGCGGGCGACGCGAGCGTTCTCATTTGGGGTGACGGCACGGCGCGACGCGAATTCACCTATTCCCTCGATCTCGCCGATTGGTTGGTATCTCAGGTAGGGGCACTCAGCAAGTGGCCCACCCGCCTGAACCTGGGGGTGGGGCATGATCACACGATCACTGAGTATTACGACTCCGCCCGAAGAGCGGTCGGATACGCCGGCGGATTCCAGTACGACACGGGGAAGCCCGCTGGGATGAGACAACGCATCCTCGACTCAGGCGTCGCACATACTCTGGGGTGGTTGCCGCAGACCGCCCTTGACGATGGTATTGCGAGGGTCTATCAGTCCTATCTTGCGGCACAACAGGAGTAACGCTATGAACACACCACCCGAAACAAGCCCTGGGTTCCCCTTGGCGACATCGTCTTGGGACGAAAAGGAGTATGCCGCGCTCCAAGCGGTGATCTCAAGCGGCCGGTTCACGATGGGGCCGCTCGTCGCGCAGTTCGAACGCGAGTTCGCCGATCATTTCGGCTCTGGCTATGGCGTGATGGTGAACTCGGGCAGTTCGGCCAATTTGTTGGCCATTGCCGCCGCGGTGCTCGATCCGCGAAGCGACCTCAATGCTGGAGACGAAGTGCTCGTGCCCGCGGTCTCCTGGGCCACGACTTACTATCCGCTGCAGCAGTACGGGCTCATCCTCAAGTTCGTCGACATCGACATCGACACCCTTAACATGGATCTCGACCTGGCCGAAGCGGCGATCGGCCCGAAGACCAAAGCGATCTTCGCCGTCAACTTGCTCGGCAATCCGAACGACTTCTCGCGTCTCACGGCGCTTGCCGATCGCCATGGCCTGGTGGTCATCGAGGACAACTGCGAGTCGCTCGGAGCGATGTTCGACGGCAAAGCGGCAGGTACCTTTGGTCAGATGGGCACCTTCAGCGCCTTCTTCTCGCACCACATCTCCACGATGGAGGGCGGAATGATTCTCACCGATGACGAGCAGCTGTACCAGATGCTGACCTCACTGCGGGCCCATGGATGGACCCGCGAACTGCCCACGGAGAACTTCGTCCACCACAAGTCGGGAGACATGTTCGACGACCTCTTCCGCTTCGTGCTTCCGGGCTACAACGTTCGCCCCCTCGAAATGTCGGGAGCCCTCGGGATCGAGCAATTGAAGAAAGTGCCCTCGCTCATCGCGGGTCGACGCGAGAACGCGAGGTATTTCGCGGCTGCATTTTCGGGCCTCGACACGGTGCGCCTGCAGCGCGAGGTCGGGGAAAGCAGCTGGTTCGGATTCTCACTCGTGCTCGAGGGCTCCCTTGCCGGGCGGCGATCAGAAGTCGTCGAGGCTCTCGCGGCGGCATCCGTCGAGTCCCGCCCGATCGTTGCCGGCAACTTCACCAAGAACCCGGTGATGAAGTATCTGCCCTCGATCGTTCCGGATGTGCTTCCCGCCGCCGACAAGATCCACGACGACGGACTCTTCGTCGGCAATCACCACTTTTCTGTGCACGAGGGAATCGATCTGCTTCGGCAGACCATGGAGCGGCTCAGCTAGCCAGTTCGCCTGCGTGCTCGAGCGCCTTTTCAAAGGTGGTGAGAGTGTCGGTCGCGACGGTGTGCCAAGAGTACTTGGCCGCGCGCTCCAGGCCGAGCCGCGTGAGGTCCACACGGCGCGAACGGTCACCCGAAAGGGTGCGCACAGCCGCCGCTAAGGACGCCGGGTCACCGGGGGCGAAGTAATCGGCGGCATCCGCTCCGACCTCCCGGAAGACCTCCGTGTCTGCAAGCAACACGGGCAACCCCACGTTCATCGCTTCGAGGGTCGGCAAGGAGAATCCGGTCGCGAGGGTCGAGTCGATCAGTGCCGTGGCCGTCGCGAGCAGTTCCCTGAGTTCCTCTGTCGATACCCACGTCTTGAGGTCCACCGAGTCCTCGAGTCCCAACTCGCGCACAAGTGGCGCGAGCGGATCGTCGCCCTGTCCTCCTGTGATCACCAGCGTCGGGCGCTCATCCGGCCTCAATTCCGCCCAGGCGCGGACGATGGTCTCGAAATTCTTGTACGGGCTTCGCTGCCCCATCGCCAGGAAGAGGTCGCCCCGACGGGTGCGCAATTCTGACCGGGCGACCGCCCGCGTGCGCGGTGCGAGCGGAATCACATCGATCAGCTCGTTCGGGAATCTCAAGTACCGGCGAATGGCCGAGGCCGAGTACTGGCTGATGGTTATGAGCCGGCTCGCGTTCGCAGCGCCGCGTTTCTCCATCCACTTGACCGGACCGGTGAAGATCTTGGTCTGCATCAACTCGGGATGTGAAAAATAGAGGAGGTCGTGAACAGAGATCACGACGGGAACCGATGAGTGGAGCGGGCCGAACATTGCGGGTCCGTGGATCAGGTCCGCACCGAGTCGACGGGCGGCACGCGACACGGCGAAGAGCTCGCCGATCGCCCAGGTAAGACGATTTTCACCGCTGATGCCGGAGTCGACCACCTCGCCCGGAAACCACGAATGGTCGGTTCTCATGAGCTCGGCGCTCGCGAAACCGACGAATTCGAAGTCGGAATCCAGCTGCCCTACAGCGCGGTAGAGCTCGCGAGCGTAGACCTCGATGCCGCCTTTGGTCCCCGTCGATTGCAGGAGGTCGACGAGAACACGGGGCATGCCGCCATCGTATCTTTCCTGTCACCGGTAGGCTTCCACGCATGCCGACCAGTTCCCTGTGGACAGGGCGTTGGGGACTTCTCGTATGTGCATTCCTCCTACTGCTCGCCCCGATGCTCATCTGGGCGCTGGCGTCTCCGCTCGGTTCGGTGCCCGATGAGCCATCTCACGCCATTCGCGCCGCCGCCGTAGTCCGCGGCGAGCCTGTTTCGCAACAGTGGGCTGAGCACCCTTCATTGGCGACCGCACGGGTGCCCCGCTATGTCGCCGAACTCCGGGACCGCACCTGTTTCGCCTTCCACCCGCGGGTTTCAGCGGCCTGCGCGGTGTTCGCTGTGGACAATCCGAATGAGATGGTCTTGACGGGCACCAGCGCGGCAAACAACGGGCCGCTCTACTACGCGATTGTGGGAACGCCGACACTCTTCCTCAGCGGGGACGTCGCCCTCTACGGGATGCGGTTCGTCAACGCGATCCTGTGCGCAGCGCTCCTGGCGGCTACTTTCATGCAGACTTCGCAGTTCACGCGATCGCGATGGACTATGGCCGCTGTGACCCTCGCAGTCACCCCCATGATGCTCTTCCTCGGTGGCTCGATCAATCCGAACGGCGTGGAGGCGGCCTCGGCTGGGCTGCTCTTCGTGACACTCTTGGGTATATTGCGATCTCCGAACACGGGAAGGATCCTGTGGGAGCGGGCCATCACGGTTGTACTAGCAGTGGTGTTGCTCGTCAGCACACGCAGCATCTCCCTGCTGTGGCTGATTGCCGTGATCGCTGCAGCCCTCATTTTCGCCGACCGCTCGGTTTTTCGCGTGCTGGTGAGAAGGCCAGCCGCGTGGATCGCGCTCGGGGGATCGGCAGTGGCCGCCTTCAGCGCGCTTGTTTGGTTCGCACACCCACCGAGCCTCGTCGAAGTGCCCCTTGCGGGTGCAGGAACGAAACCGGGCACGGCATTTGTGAGCATGCTCGCGCGTTCCTTCGATTTCTCCAGCAGCTACATCGGAATCTTCGGTTGGCAAGACACGCCGTCGCCGTCTTTCACCATTCTCGTGATTGGATCGGCAGTACTGCTTCTCGTGCTCGCCGCCCTCATCTGGGGTACCGGGCGGGCCCGTTGGGTTGCCTTGGGCTTTGGAGGACTCCTGCTGTTGGTACCCCCCGTCACCCAAGCCATCGTGGCTCCGCACCTGGGGTACATCTGGCAAGGGCGCTACATGCTCGCCATATTCTTGTGCCTCCTGATCTGTTGCGGCGTGGCAATCGATGAATCCTTCGACGGTCGCGCTCTTCTCGGTCGATCTCGGGTCGCGCTCAACGTGGGCGTGACGTTGGTCGGCCTCGGCCAGATCGCGAGTCTGGAGACGGCTCTGCGCAGGTACATGGTGGGAGATCACGGGGCGATCCAAAGGATGATCCTGAATCCGGAATGGCAGCCACCGTTTGGACTCGCTGCGCTCACTTTCGCGATGCTGGTGTGGGCCGCTGTAGCGGGTAACGCTGTCGTTCGTCGGCTGGCGCGCGTCCAATCGATTCCATGACGACAGGCAAGTAGCCAGCTAATCCATCCCCGAGGGCACACGGATGGCCGCAAAGGCCTTCCGCCAGCTCAACTCCCGCGAGGCCTTCACCGAACACACCACGAAGGTGAGCCAGCCGAACTCCACCAGGAGTGAACTCTCGGCCAGCCCCGTGACGAGCAGCACCACGAGCACGAGGGCGGGCCAGGCGTAGACGAAGCTTCGCTGGCGGGAGGCGAGCAGCCAGGAGCGGATGAAGGCCAGGCCGAGCATGAAGACGAAGGCGAAAAGGCCGATGAGCCCGACCTGGAACCAGACATCGAGGTAGGCATTGAGGCCCGATGGCTGCAGCCCGTCCCGAATATACGTGAAGGGGGGGATGCCTTCCCACCAGTGGCCTGCCCAGCCCCAGCCCTCGAGTTCGTGGGTGGGGATCAACAAACGGATCGGGCGCCAGATCGCCAGTCGCTGGTTCAGCTCGTTGCTCGCGCTGAGCGCATTGATGATCGGCGTGCGGACGGCCCACGCGATCGTACCCACCGTGATCGTCGATCCCAGGAGCACGAACTGCCAGATGCGCTTGCGCTCCGATGAGACGCGCCGAAGGCCGTAGAGGGCGAGGGTGGCGAGCATCACCACCATGAGGGTGCCGAAGGCGATCGGAGACCGGGCGAGCAGCAGGGTGAGCCCACCGAGCACCAGGGACCCGATCGCGAGGTTGCGGGGGACCGATCTGGTGCGCAGTTCCGTGCCGAAGGTCACGATCGCCACGAGCGTGACGATGCCGAGCTGGTTGCGGGTTCCGAAGATGCCCTGGATCGGCCCGAGCACATCGAGGTTGCCCGCGATCGCGAGGAAGTGGATGGGGCTGTCGATGAGCACGCCGGAGAAGATCTCCAGCACCAGGGAGAGCAGCAGGGCTCCGCGCAGCACGTTGCCGAAGGCCCGGGCGATCTGGATCGTGTCCCGGATGAGCGCGACGTAGATTCCGAGCATCGTCACCGCCAGCAGGTAGATCGCGCTGCCTGCGGTCGCCCAGTTGTATTGACTCCAGAAGACCGAAATCGTCGCCCAGCCGACGAAGACGAGGAGCGAGATCGGCAGAAGGCCGTGCCACTCGATCTCCTCGCGCTGGGCGAGCAGCGAAAACGACGCGAGCACGACGAGGCCGCCGAGAATGGCGAGGGCGCCTGCCCATCCCATCAGTTCGTGCAGCAGGAGCGTAGCGAGCTGCGACCCGATAATCACCTGAGTGAGCGCCGCCGAGAAGCGGGGGGCCCCGAGAAAGCCCTTGGCCAGTTCGAAGGCCGGATGTCTCGGCTCGGCCATGCTCACGGTCTGCTCCGCAGGGTGGCGGGGGAGAGCTCCGGGGGTACCGGCTCGAGGCCGAGCGGACTGGTCTTCGTCTTGACCGCCCAGATCACCAGCAGCATCAGTCCCCCCTCGAGCAGGATGCGGCTCTCGGCAAGGCTCTGCACCAACTGCGCGGTGAGGATGAGGAGAGGGAGTAACGAGAGCCAGAGGTGGGAGCCCGGGTCGCGAGGCGAGGTGACAACCGGGTCGATGGCGATCAGCCAGGAGCGCACGAGGGTCGCAAGCACGAGCGCACCGAAGACGACGAGTCCGATGACACCGAGCTGCAGCCAGACATCGAGCCAGGCGTCGTGGGCGTGGGGTGGCTGAACGCCCCCGGCCTTCTTGAGGGTGTCGAATGGCGCGATCCAGACGATCCAGTAGCCGAGCCATCCCCAGCCCGCACCCGGACGCTGCTGGGCAAGCGCGATGACCTCGTGCCAGATGGTGAAGCGGCCGGTGAAGTCGGAACTCTTGCCGAGCAGCTCGAGAATGCGGCTCTGCGCGACATCCGCCAGCACCGCGAGGCCCGCGGCGACGATGACTATTCCGCCGTAGGCATAGGCCCGTCGACGGGGAGTACCGGCCCGCCGCACGATCAGCGCGGCAAGCGCCACGACTACCACGGCAGCCAGTGCGACGAAGATGGTGGCGGATCGGGTGAGCGCGATCGTGAGGATGGCGACGGCCAGCCAGAACCAGCCCCATCCGCGTTTCACTGACTTCGAGGCGAGCTGGATCGCGAACACGATGAGCCCGAGCAGAGCGGCCATGGCCAGGAGGCTCGAGTTGCCGACGATACCCTGGATCTTTCCGAGATCGAAGAGCAGGTCTCGCGACCAGTAGAGCAACTTGGCGGGGTTGCTTTCGGGCGTCACCCAGACCGGGTAGATCGGATGCCGGATGATCGCCGAGACGATGAATTCGAAGAGGAACGAGAGCCCGAGCACCAGCCGGAAGACCCAGCCGAGCACGATCAGGAGCTCCGGCCACGTCACCGTCACCGCGATCGAGACCACCGAAGCGGTGGTCAGCAACAGCACGACGGCGCCGAGCGCGGTGAATCCGGGATAGAACGACCAGGCGATCGAGAGAAAAGCCAGGGCGATGAAGGCGAGCAGCGGATAGGGCAGCGATCCGAGACGGAAGCGTGCTCGATTGTGCACCAACACCACGACCGAGATCGCTGCGATGACCACGACGAAGACGCCGTAGCCGTACCAGCTGAAGGAGTTTCTCCAGAAGTCGCCGGCGATTCCGGTGAACAACACGAAGGTCGCGAATCCCAAGCGGAACCCGTGGCTGTCGAGTGTGTTCATAGAGAACAGGGTATGCGGTGCGGGGAACCGCTGGTCGAGAAGCGCGCTCTGGCGCGCGTATCGAGACCGACTCGGGGTCTCGATACGGTCGCTGGGCGACCTACTCGACCACCGGGGGCTGCCCGCTGGGCGACCTACTCGAGCTCTGGTGCGGATCAGACGAACGCGGCCTTGCCGGTGATCGCGCGCCCGACGATGAGGGTGTTCATCTCGCGCGTCCCCTCGTAGGAGTAGATGGCTTCGGCGTCCGCGAAGTACTTGATGACGCCGTAGTCCATGACGATGCCATTGCCGCCGAAGAGCTCGCGGCACCAGGCGACCGTCTCGCGCATGTGTCGGGTCGTGAACTCCTTCGCCAGAGACGAGTGCTCGTCGCGCTGAGTCCCCTCGTCCAGCATGTCGGAGACGCGAGTGACGACTCCGATCGATGCGGTGATGTTGGCGAGGCTCTTGGCGAGCAACTCCTGCACCAGCTGGTGGCTGCCGATGGGCTTTCCGAACTGGATGCGGGAGCCGGCGTACTCGACGGCCGCCTCGTAGGCGCCCACCGAGTTGCCGACCGCGGCCCAGGCCACTTCGGCCCGTGTCAGTCGAAGCACGGCGGCGGTCTCGCGGAACGACTTGGAACCCTGAAGGCGGTTCGCTTCCGGCACGATCACGTTGGTGAGCACGATGTCGGCGTTCTGCACGATGCGCAGGGCCTGCTTGTTCTCGATCCGCTTCGCGGAGTATCCCTCGGTGGTCGTCGGCACGATGAAGCCCTTGACCTGGTTGTCGTCGGCATCCCGCGCCCAGATGATCGTGACATCGCTGATCGAACCGTTGCCGATCCATCGCTTCGCACCATTGATCACCCAGTTGTCGCCGTCGCGCTTCGCGACGGTCTGCAAGCCCTGGGCGGTGTCGGATCCGGAGAGGGGTTCGGTGAGTCCGAATGCCCCGAGCAGCTCGCCGCTGGCGAAGCGGGGCAGCCACTCGGCGCGCTGCTCCGGCGATCCGGCAACGGCGATGGACCCCATCACGAGGCCGTTCTGCATGCCGACGAGGGTGGCGACCGAGGCATCCACTCGAGCGAGTTCCAGGGCGACCCAGCCGCGGAACGTCGCGCTATTGGGAAACTGCTGGGTCTCCGGGTAGGACTGCCCGAAGAGACCGAGTTCGGCGAGACCGTCGACGATGTGACGGGGGAAGAATTCCGCCTTGGTCCAGAGGTCGTTCATGATCGGGCGCACCTCGGACTCGAGGAATGCACGGAGCTTCACGATGTACTGCTTCTCGTGTTCGCTGAGCAGGCTCTCGTATCCGTAGAAGTCGCTGATCAGCGGGGTGAAGGGGGCCAGTTCGTCGGCGGACTGCGCGTTTTCTGCGGTGAGGGTCATCGGGGCTCCATTGCGTGAGAGAGACATCTTTCCCACTTTAAGCGCCGATTCTGGGCGTTGGCCAAGCGATTGGTAGTTTTGTCTAACCCCCGATCGAAGGAACCCGCGGATGTTTGTAGGCATCACCAACACCCCCCGGCCGTACGCGTGGGGATCGACGACCGCGATCGCGAAACTGCTCGGCCGCGAGATATCCGGTGATCCTGAGGCCGAGCTCTGGCTCGGGGCGCATGCCGGCTCGCCGAGCACGATCCTCGATCCCACCCAGACGGGCGGCGCGACGGATCTCGCTGAGTGGATTGCGGCCGACCCTCAGACGACGCTCGGGCGGTTCGCGGCATCCGGGCGGCTCCCGTTCCTGCTGAAGGTGCTCGCCGCCGCGTCCCCGCTCTCGCTGCAGGCACACCCGACTCTCGATCAGGCACAGGCCGGATTCGACCGCGAGAACGAGCTCGGCATCGCCCTCGATGCTCCGCAGCGCAACTACAAAGACGCTTTTCCCAAGCCGGAGTTGATCTACGCGCTATCGCCGACTTTCGACGCGCTCTGCGGATTCCGCCCTCTCGATGAGGTTCGCGCGCTACTTCACGCATTGATCGAGGCGTCCAATGCGCTGGAGGACCCCCAGCCGCAGCCGCTCGAGGACCTGCTCGACTCCCTCTCGGGGTCGGATGTCGCGCTGCCGGAGACCTTCGAATGGCTCATCGGCAGGCGCACCGGGGTCGCGACCCTCGTGTCGCTCGTCACCACGCTGGCGTCCCGCGGAGTGGCGGGATACGACGCCGAGATGGCGACGGTCTCGCAGCTCGCGGAGGAGTATCCGGGGGATCCTGGCATCGTGATCGCCCTGTTGCTCAATCGTGTGACGCTCAGGGCGGGGGAGGCGCTCTACCTGCCAGCCGGCAACATCCACGCCTACCTCAGCGGCCTCGGCGTAGAGCTGATGGCCGCTTCGGACAACGTGCTGCGCGGAGGCCTCACGCCGAAGCACATCGATGTGCCGGAGCTGCTCGACGTGCTGGACTTCACACCGGTGCCCGTTCCCTACCTTCAGTCGACCTCTCCCTCCGAAGGCGTCGCGGCCTTCACCCCGGATGTGCCGGACTTCGAACTCGTTCGCGTGGACGGCATGTTCCTCGACGCCTCGGTCGCGCTCACTGGGCCGGCGATCGCACTGTGCACGGCGGGCGAGGTATCGATCTCGGGCTCGGTGTCATCCGTCTCGCTGGAGCTCGGGGACGCGGTCTTCATCACGCCGGATGAGGCGGGGTTGCGGTTCACGGGGTCCGGCACCGTTTTCGTGGCGACGACGGGGGCGTAAGCGGGTAGTGCGCGCGGCGTGAGTGTGCCGTGGTGCCCATTCCGTGTCGAGCCCTCCCCAAAACGCAGGAGATTCGCCACGAAACGCTACGGTTTGCCGCCGAAGGGGCGTTGTGGCGGCGAATCTCCTGCGTTTTGGTGACGACTCGCGCGGTGACCTGTCCTCCCCCGGCAGATGCGCGCGACGATCTCCCCAGATCGGTAGGCGGTGGCACGCAGGATCTCCGGGTGCCGGGATGCTTCGGCGATGACGCCCATCGACACGCTCGTTCGACGATCTGGCTGGTTCCTGCGACGGAGGGACCTTCTGGCGCTCGGCCATTCCGACAGTTCGATCCGCGCAGCCCTGGGTGACCGCCGGATATTCCGGGTGAGGCAGGGCTGGTACTCGGTGCCGGATGCCCCGGAGTGCGCGATCCGCGCGGTGAGGGTGGGTGGGCGTTTGACCTCGATCTCCGCGCTCGAGTCCTACGGAATCCCCGTTCCCCGACGACCGGAGACCCACATCGCGGTCAAGGCGACCGCCGGTCGGCTTCGATCGACACACGATCGCCGGACGCGTCTCGCGAGCGAGCGCGATGTGCGCATCCACTGGGTGGACCGTCTGGCTTCCGCGGAGTCCCGCTGGAGGGTGTCCATGGACGATGCCCTTCTGCAGGGGTTGATCGATGAACCTCGTGACATTGCTGTCGCGTGCGCGAGCCTCGTGATGCATTTCGAGAAGTGGACCGATCGCCGGATGGATGCCGTATTCGCCCGCGCGCCGGGTGACGTGCGCAAGTGGCGAGAGTTGGTGAGTGCGCTCGACGAATCGCATGGCGAGACGTTCTTCCGACTCTGGGCCACGGACTCGGGTCTCTCCGTGGTTCAACAGGTGTTGCGCCGGGGTGTCGGACGACTCGACTTTCAGGTCGGGCCCCACACCTTCGTCGAGATCGACGGCGGGCAACACGATCCGGCGTGGACGGCCACGACGTCGAACTCGTGGGAGAACGACCACGACAGGGATACGACGATGTCGATCACGGGGGATCGGGTCCTGCGATTCACCTATAGGCAGCTCTACGGTGACTTCGCGCGCATCCTTCTCGCCGTACGGCGATGCCGAGCGGATGACCTCGCGCTCACCGCGATCCGCGCTCGCCGGCCGTATCGCCTCGAACCGCGTACCGATCGCGTGCGAGGCATCCTCTCGCGATCGAAAGCGCGATCCCACGTCCAACGAAAACGCGGGAGATTCGCCACGAAACCGTGACGAACGCCGCCGAGTGGGCGTTTTCGCGGCGAATCTCCTGCGTTTTGAGGGAGGTGGCGGCGGAAGGCGGTCGGAGAAAGCGCAGGCTGCTACGCCGGCACCCTTTCAGAGAACGCCCGCCGGTAGGCCGTGGGGGTCACCTGCAGCACCTTCACGAAGTGATGACGCATCACCGCCGCGGCACCGAAACCGGTGTCGGCCGCGACAGTCTCGAGGCTCAGCTCGGTCTGCTCGAGCAACTGCTGGGCGCGGATGATGCGCTGCCGGTTCAGCCACGCCGCGGGAGTCGTCCCCATGTCTGCACGGAACCGCCGGGCGAAGGTGCGCGGCGACATGAGTGCTCTCCGCGCGAGCTGCTCGACAGGAAGGTCTTCACCGAGGTGCTGCAGCATCCACTCCGCGACCTCGGCGAAGGAGTCGGCGCAGTCCTCACTGAGCGGCGACTGGATGTACTGGGCCTGGCCGCCGTCGCGCTGGGGTGGCACCACCATGCGCCGGGCGACGACGTTGGCAACCGATGCTCCCAGCTCCTTGCGCACGATGTGCAACGCGGCGTCGATGCCCGCCGCCGTGCCCGCGCTCGTGACGACCTTGCGATCCTCCACGTAGAGCGCGTCGGCGTCGACGGTCGAGCCCGGATAGCGCGCGGCGAGCTGTTCGGCGTGCATCCAATGGGTCGTGGCGCGGCGCCCCTCGAGGATGCCGGCCTGGGCCAGAGCGAAGGCTCCGCTGCAGACGCTCAACACCCAGGCGCCGCGAGCCTCCGCGGCGCGGATCACCTCGAGGTAGCGCTCGTCGATCGGACTGAAGTCCGCGGGATCCACCGAGTGCGCCGGCACCGCGATGAGGTCGGCATCGGCCGCAACATCCAGTCCGGATTCGATGACCATGTCGTAGCCGAGGCTCGTGCGCACACGCCCCGGGGTGGCCGTCGCGATTGTGAAGTCGAACGAGGGGCCGCCCATGTCGGAACGGTCGATGCCGAAGACCTCGCAGATCACTCCGAATTCGAAGGGGGCGACTCCGGGGAGGGCGAGGAGCACGATCTTCTTCAACACGGCGACTCCTGTGGCGGGAATGAGCGGAACGATGGCAATCCTGCCACTCGTGGCAGTAACTCTCAAGTCATAGATTTTCTGCCATGATCACTTTCGCACTCGTCATGGGAACACTCACCGCATGGGCCGTCGTCGGCTCGATAGTCGTCGGTCGGCGAGACGGGTACCGCCGGCAGCCCGGGCGACCCCACTAGCCTGTAGCCATGACCTGGTTAGTGACCGGCGGCGCCGGCTACATCGGAGCCCACGTGGTTCGAGCGCTGCAGGATGCCGGGCTCACGCCGGTGGTGCTGGATGACCTCTCGAGCGGCCACGCGGAGTTCGTGCCGAGAGGCGTCCCCTTAGTCCGCGGCACGATCCTCGACGGCGACCTGGTCCTCGACACTCTCAAGCGACACCACGTGACCGGGGTCATCCACGTCGCGGGCTTCAAGTACGCCGGGGTGAGCGTGCAGCGCCCGCTTCATACCTATGAGCAGAATGTGACCGGCACCGCGGTTCTCTTGGCCGCGATGCAGGACCGTGGAGTCGACCGCATCGTCTTCTCCTCGAGCGCCGCGGTGTTCGGAACGCCGGATGTCGATCTGGTCACCGAGGACACCCCGAAGAACCCGCAGTCGCCCTACGGGGAGTCGAAGCTCATCGGCGAGTGGCTGTTGCGCGACCAGGGGGTCGCCACCGGGCTCCGCCACACCTCCCTTCGCTACTTCAACGTCGTGGGCTCGGGAGACCCGTCGCTGCGGGACACGAGTCCGCACAATCTCTTCCCGCTGGTGTTCGACGCGCTCGCCGAAGGGCGGACTCCGCACATCAACGGCGACGACTACCCCACGCCCGACGGCACGAACGTGCGCGACTACATCCATGTCTCCGACCTGGCGGTCTCTCACGTCGCTGCCGCTCGGCGTCTCGATGCGGGAGAGCCGCTCGAAGCCGCCTACAACCTCGGCAGCGGAGACGGCGTCTCTGTTGGCCAGATCATGGCGACGGTGGCGGATGTCACGGGCATCCCGTTCACCCCGGAGATCGCCCCACGGCGCCCCGGAGACCCGGCGCGCATCGTCTCCGCTGGCGACCTCGCCGCCCGTGACCTCGATTGGACGATGCGCCACAGCCTCGCCGAGATGGTCTCCAGCGCGTGGGCGGCCCGGCAGAGCTCAGTCGCCTGACAGGCTTTCGCCGCAAGCGCACGATATGCTGCCCCCCATTTGAGGGGCCCGGCGCGTCGCGAACCCTCGAGGCGGGATTGAGCCTTTACGATTTGCGACTTGACGGATGCCTAACTACACCGGTGTAATTATCCCTAACGCGTTTGCGCAAGTCGTACGTGATCGCGGAGGGGAGACTGTGTTATGGCGCCAGAAGATTATCGCCGCGCTGTACCAGGGGGCGTCGTCCCGGACAACTGGTTCGTGGATCCGGTGCGCCTCGGTGTTCCCGGCGTGCGCCAGGTCGATGCGATCGCTGCCGATGAAAACCAACTCGCGTGGCAGACGGATTCGCTGTGTGCACAGACGGACCCCGAGGCATTCTTCCCCGAGAAGGGTGGATCAACGCGGGACGCGAAGAAGATCTGCACCTCCTGCGAGGTGCGCAACCAGTGCCTCGAGTACGCGCTGGCCAACGACGAGCGATTCGGCATCTGGGGCGGACTGTCGGAGCGCGAGCGACGCAAGCTGCGGAAGCGCGCCTAGGGGCGATGCACCTGGCGGTCTCGATGTGCGCCCTGGAGGGCGCTACTCGACCAGCGGGCGCTCTCGCCGGGCGGCGATCTGGGGCTCCCGTGCGTGTCACGTCGCGCTGACCGCTGAGCGCGCTTAGTCTCGACAGGATGCAAACGAGAGTCACCGCGATACTCGTTGCCCGGTCGGGGGCGGCGCACCTCGAACGAACCCTCGCGGGGCTCGCTCGCCAGACCCGTCGACCCGATGCGATAGTCGCGGTGGATGCCGGATCCAGCGACCGCACCGCGGAAATGCTCGCCGCATCCGCTCCCACTCAGCTCGTGACGACCACCGGCAAGGTGGATTTCGGCTCCGCCGTGGAGCGCGCCCTCACCGTCGCGGCACCGGCGGAATCCGTGAACGACTGGCTCTGGCTGCTCGCCCACGACAACGCGCCCCAGCCCGCCGCGCTGGAGGCCATGCTCGGCGCGGTGGAGATCGCGCCATCCGTCGCCGTCGCCGGTCCCAAGCTGATGCGCTGGGATGAGCCCGACGTCATCGCCGAATACGGCGAGACGATGACCTACTACGGCGCGTCGATCGCCCTCGTCGAGGGAGAGCTCGACCAGGCCCAGCACGATGTGCGCTCCGACGTGCTCGGGGTGGCCGCCGGCGGCATGCTCGTGAGGCGCACCCTCTGGACCGCCCTCGGCGGGTTCGATCCGGCTCTGCCGAGCGTGGATGCCGCACTCGACTTCTCGGTGCGGGCGCGACTCGCCGGTTTCCGGGTCGTGGTCGTGCCGGGCGCCAAGGTCGCCAGCGACGGCGGACCCGAGATGTTCGGGCGCGCCAGCGTGTCCGACCGGCGCAGGGCCAGCTCCCGCCGTGCCGCGCAGTTGCACCGCCGACTCGTGTACGCGCCCGCTGCTGCCCTGCCGTTCCACTGGCTGTCGCTCCTTCCTCTCGCCATCATCCGTGCCATCGGCCAGTTGCTTGCCAAGCGGCCCGGAGCGGTCGGTGGCGAACTCGGTTCGGCGCTCGCTGCGGCGTTCGGCGGCAGCCGGATCGGGCCTGCCCGTCGCAGTCTCAAACGCACCAAGCGGGTCGGGTGGGCGTCGATCGCCCCGCTCCGGATGCCACCTGCGGCCGTGCGCGAGCGGCGAGCCCAGGCGAGGGATGCGCAGCGCACCCAGTCCACCGTCACGGTCACGGAGGCTCGCGCCGGTTTCGTCGCCCACGGCGGTCTGTGGATCGTGGTGCTTGCCGGCCTCATCGGCCTGATCTCCTGGGGTTCCCTCATCGGGGCGCCGTCGCTCACCGGCGGAGCTCTGTTGCCGCTCAGCGACAGCGTGCAACAACTCTGGTCACACGTCGGGTACGGATGGCGCGACATCGGGGTCGGCTTCGTCGGGGCGGCGGACCCCTTCACCTACGTTCTTGCCGTGCTCGGATCGATCACCTTCTGGTCGCCATCATTCAGCCTCGTGCTGCTCTACCTGCTCGCGCTACCGCTGGCCGCGCTGGGTGCCTGGTTCGCCGCCCGGCAGCTGAGCACCCGGTCGTCTCTGCCCGCTCTCGCCGCGTTCCTCTGGGCCATCGCCCCTCCGCTCTCCAGTGCGCTGAGCGGAGGGCACCTCGGAGCGGTGATCGCCCACCTGCTGCTTCCGTGGCTCGTGCTCGCAGCGCTCAACGCTCCGCGATCGTGGGCCGCGTCGGCCGGGGCCGCTCTGCTCTTCGCCGCCACTGCGGCATCCGCTCCGAGCCTCGTGCCCGCGCTCGTGATCGCGCTCCTGGCCTGGATCGTCGCCCGGCCGAAGAGCGTGCACCGGCTCCTCGGCATCCCCATTCCGGCTGTGGCCCTCTTCGCGCCCCTCATCGTGCAACAGGTGGCGCGGGGAAATCCGCTCGCCCTTTTCGCCGACCCCGGCGTGCCCGCTCCCACCACGCCGAGCAGCTCACTTCATCTCAGTCTGTTGTCACCCTCCCAGGGACTCGACGGATGGTCGGCGGTGGCGCAGTCCTTCGGACTCCCCGGAGTCTCCGCGACCGTGATCGTCGCGGCGCTTCTTCTGCCGATCGGCGTTCTCGCGCTGCTCGCCCTCTTCGTTCCGGGATCCCGCCGGGCTATCCCGTCCATGATCCTCGCGCTTCTCGGTTTCGGCACCGCCGTCGCCGCGTCGCACCTGCAGGTCGCGCATCTCGGCTCGAGTGCAGTGCCCATCTGGACCGGGGCGGGGCTCAGCCTGTTCTGGCTCGGCCTTGTTGCCAGCGCTCTCGTGGCGCTCGACGCCCTCGGGCGATTCGCCGTGCCCGTGGGCATCCTCACTGCGGTCACCGCGACGATTCTCGTGCTGCCCCTGCTCGGAAGCGTGCTGCTGAAGACCGCAGTGGTCGAAGCCGGGTCGCGCATCCTTCCGGCGGTGGTCACGGCCGAGGCCGATGAGCATCCGCGCGTCGGCACCCTGGTGCTCACTCCCCAGCCCGGCGGCTCCCTCGCGGCCACAGTGCAACGAGGCTCGGGAGCGACCCTCGACGACCAGTCGACCCTCGCCGCCACCTCCACCTCTGCCGACGCGACGTCGCGACGCATCGCAACGGTCGCGGGCAACTTGGCCTCGCGCAGCGGATTCGACGCGGGGGCGGAACTGACCAGACTCTCGATCGGTTTCGTCTTGCTGTCGCCGGATGACGCTGCGGTGCACAAACGCACTTCTGAGGCACTGGACAGCAATGCCCTGTTCGCGCCGGTCGGAGCCACAGACAACGGCCTGCTCTGGCGCTTCAACTCTCTCGCGAACGAGAAGACGGTCACCCCGGTCGGCAACACCGAGACGGCCCTCGGCAGCCTGATCTTGATCGCCCAGGGCATCGTCTTCGGCATGACTCTGTTGCTCGGAATTCCCACCGCGCGCCGCCGCCGTCGTCTCGCCGTGAGTGGATCGAACCCCGGACAACCGGCCGACACCTTCGACGGGGATGGTGAGAATGACTGAGCCCACCGACGAGACTCCGCCCACTGGCGAGACAGGGCCCATGATCGACGCTCGGCCGAACGAGCCCCTCGAGACCCGCGCCTACGTCACCGAGGTCGAGGATGTCGCAGAGCCGGTGACGAAGGCTCCCAGAACGGCGCGCGGCGCGCTTCTCGTCGGTGCGCGGGTGCTCACCGGGGTGATCGGCATCGGTGTCGCTGCTGTCGCCATCGGCGCAGCTGTGCTCGTGCCGTTTCCCAGTCACACGGCGCCCCCCGCCTCCCGGCTGGTCACCCCCGTGGCATCCGCCCAGCAGCGCATCTGCGCCGGCCCCCTGTTGCGGCTCGGGGATGACACCGGGCAGGCGGCGACCTCGGTCTCCTCGGTCGGCAGACCAGCAGTGCGCTTCGGCCAGACCGTCGGCAAGGCGACCCTCGAGCCCCTTGCGTCGACGGACAGCACCACGGGTGTCGGCCCCGACCTGCTGACCCTCCCTCCGCGGTCGAACTCATCGTCGGTACCGCTGCTCTCGGGCAGCCAGGTGCAGGCCGTCTCATCGGGTGACCTGGTCGGACTCGCTGCCGCCGAGTGCGCAGAGGGAAGCAGTGACAGTTGGCTGGTCGGCGGTGCCACGGACACCGGTCGAACCACACTCATCACCCTCAGCAACCCGAGCAATGTCGTCGCGACGGTCAATCTCAGTATCTTCTCCGAGACCGGCCCGATCGTCGCCGCGGGCACCGATGGCATCGTCGTGCCTCCCGGTGGGCAGAGAGTGCTGTCGCTCGCCGGCTTCGCGCCGAACATCACTTCCCCGGTCGTGCGGGTGCAGAGCCGTGGCGGCCAGGTCGTCGCCAACCTGCAGCAGTCCATAGTGCGCACCCTCGAGCCCGGCGGCGTGGACATCGTCGGCACGTCGGCCGCGCCCTCTACCCTCACTGTGATCCCCGGACTCGTCCTGTCGAACGGCACGGCGGTGGCCGCCCGCCAGGCGGAGAGCGGATTCGGCGACCTGAGTGCGATCATCCGTCTGTATGTGCCGGGCACGGACTCTGCCAAAGCCGAGATCACGATAGTGCCGGAGAACGGTTCGGAGGCCGCGACCCCGGTGCGGGTCGTGGTGCAACCGGGAATCGTCACCGAGGTGCCACTCGACTCCTATCCCGACGGCAGCTACACGGTGACCATCGCCACCGACAAGCCGCTCGTCGCTGGCGCACGCATCTCCACTGTCGGCACGACGGGCCAGTCCGACTTCGCCTGGTCGACCTCGACCAGGAGTGTGGTCGGCCGCGCGCTGGTGACTATCGCCCCCGGCCCGACGCCCCTGCTCCACCTCGCGAATCCGACCCAGAAGGATGCCACGGTCACGCTCTCCCGCTCGGGTGAAGCCGACCTGTCCGTCGCCGTGCCTGCGGGGCACACCATCACCCAGGCGGTGGTCGGGGGAGCGAACTACCGCGTCACCGGTTTCGACGAGCTCGCTCTTTCGGTGAGCTACCTCGGTGACGGACAGCTCGCCACGTTCAGCGTGAGCCCGTCGGCACCCGCCTCCCGCCCGATCGTCATCTACCCCTGACGAACGGCGGCCGCGCCGACGGCCCTAGAGGTGGCGGAAACGCTCCGGTGCCAAGTCCCAGGGGTCTTTGCCGAGAAGCTCGGCCACGGCCCTGAAGACACAACTCTCGATGAGCATCCGCCGGTGAATGTCGTCGGTGCGATGCAGCCGGGCTAGGCGTTCGATCGGCAGCCGGAACAGGATCACGCGGTTCTCGGGCACGATCACGCACCAGCGATCGATTCCCCCGGCGGGCGCGATCTTGCTCGGGAGGCCGGCGACTTCGAAGGAGACGCCGGCGAGGTCATCCGGCCACAGGTCTTTGAGATATTCCGCCGTCGCCGACACGGTGAGGTCGAATTGATCGGCGCGGGTGTGCAGCAACGGCAGGTGCGGCCCGGTGACCGCGGAGCGGAGGCCGCGGCCGTGTCGGTCGCGGGATCCGGATCGTCCCGACGGAGTGGCGATGCGGGAGCGGACCATACGTCGATTCTACGCGGCGGGATCCGGGCGGATGCGGCGCTAGGGTGGAGTCAAATGGACGGTCGACCGTGTAGCAAAGTCGCGTGCGCGAATGACGCCGTATCGACTCTCACCTATGTCTACGCCGATTCGATGGCGGTGCTTGGGCCGCTCAGTCGCACCGCGGAGCCGCACAGCTACGATCTCTGCGCGAAGCACTCCGATCGACTCTCGGTGCCGCAGGGCTGGCAGGTCATCCGTCACGTCTCGCTGGGAACGGCAGGCGAGGCGCAACACCGACCCCTGTAAATTGGCAGTATGACTGCCCCCATCGACCTCGCACCGTTCATCAAGGCCTACGACGTGCGAGGCCTCGTCGGGTCGCAGCTCACGCCGGAGGTCGTGACGGCTCTCGGAGCCGCATTCGTGGATGAGATCGACGCTGCGGGCAAGGACGTCGTTGTCGGGCATGACATGCGAGACTCGTCCCCCGGCTTCGCCGCGGCGTTCGCGCTGGGCGTGCAGGCCCGGGGTGGCAACGTGCTCTCGATCGGCTTGTGTTCCACCGACGAGTCGTACTTCGCATCGGGCCACTTCGACGCTCCGGCAGCCATGTTCACCGCAAGCCACAATCCGGCCACCTACAACGGCATCAAACTCAGTCGCGCGGGCGCGCAGGGCATCAGTTTCGACACCGGCCTCAAGGGGATCCGCGACCGCGCGCAGGCCTACCTCGAAGCTTCGGTCGAGCCGGTCGCCGAGCCGGGTACCTTCCGCACGGTTGACGTGATCGCCGACTACGCGGTCTATCTGCGCTCGCTGGTAGACCTCGCCGGCATCCGTCCCATCCGGGTCGTGGTGGACGCCGGCAACGGCATGGGGGGGATGACCGCGCCCGCGGTACTCGGGACCGCTGCCGGGTTGCCGGCATTGCCGATCGAGATCATCCCACTCTATTTCGAACTGGACGGAACCTTCCCCAACCACGAAGCCAATCCCCTGGACCCGAAGAACATCGTGGACCTGCAGAAGGCCGTGGTCGAGCACGGGGCCGACCTGGGGCTCGCTTTCGACGGCGATGCCGACCGCTGTTTCGTCGTGGACGAGAAGGGCGAGGCGGTCACCCCCTCCGCCGTCGCGGCGGTAGTCGCGCTGCGGGAGATCACCCGGGTGCGCACGCTGCAGCCGGAGGGCGACATCTTCGTGCTCCACAACCTCATCACCTCGAACATCGTGGCGGAGACCATCGAGGCGGCCGGTGCGATTCCGGTGCGCACCAAGGTCGGTCATTCGCTCATCAAAGACCAGATGCGTCTCACCGGCGCGATTTTCGGCGGTGAGCATTCCGCGCATTACTACTTCCGCGATTTCTGGGGTGCGGACAACGGCATGCTTGCCGCGATGCATTTCCTGGCCGAGTTCGGCTCGGGGTCGGAACCGGTCTCGGCGATCTCGAAGAGATACACCCCGTACGCGATGAGCGGAGAGGTCAACTCGACAGTCACCGACATTCCGGCCGCCTACGACCGCATCGTGGAGGCCTACACCGGAACGGGCGACTTCGATGAGCTCGACGGGCTGACGGTGACCGGGATGGTCGGTCAAGACGAGCCGTTCTGGTGGTTCAATGTGCGGCCCTCGAACACGGAGCCGTTGCTTCGGCTGAATGTGGAGGCCGGCACGGTGGCGGTGATGGAACGGATCCGCGACGCCGTACTCGCCCTGATCCGCGAATAGTCCCGCCCTTCTTCTCGCATAACTCCTGCAGTCTGCCGATGGAGTGCTCGGCGCACCAACGGGCTGGGGGTTCCATCCGCCGTGGTTGGGAGAATTGCAGGAGTTATGCAGCGGGGATAACAGGAACAGTGCAGGCGCTGTCGCGTAATCTAGGCCCATGACGATCACCGCGCCCAGCAGCACTCCCAGCACAGCTCTCCAGTTCAAGGTCGCCGACCTCTCCCTCGCCGAGTCGGGGCGTCACCAGTTCCGCCTTGCCGAGAACGAGATGCCCGGCCTCATGGCACTGCGGGAGGAATTCGGTGAGTCGAAGCCTCTCGCCGGTGCGCGGATCGCGGGATCGCTTCACATGACCGTGCAGACTGGTGTGCTCATCGAGACCCTCGTCGCGCTCGGGGCGCAGGTGCGCTGGGCGAGCTGCAACATCTTCTCTACCCAGGATGAAGCGGCGGCCGCGATCGCGGTCGGACCGAACGGCACCGTCGAGAACCCTGCCGGGTCGCCGGTATTCGCCTGGAAGGGCGAGACCCTCGAGGACTACTGGTGGTGCACCTCCCAGATCTTCGACTGGAGCGCCGAAGCCGCCGCTGCGGGCGAGAACTGGGCCGGTCCGAACATGATCCTCGACGATGGCGGAGACGCCACGATCCTCGTGCACAAGGGCCGTGAATACGAGCTAGCCGGAGCGGTTCCGGATGCCACCGAGAGCGACACGCACGAATGGCGTGTGATCCTCGACACCCTTCGCGCCTCCCTCGCGTCGTCACGCGACCGGTGGACGAACATCGCCTCCGAGATCATGGGCGTGACCGAGGAGACCACCACCGGTGTCCACCGCCTGTACGAGTTGGCGCGAGCCGGCGAGTTGCAGTTCACGGCCATCAACGTCAACGATTCGGTGACCAAGAGCAAATTCGACAACAAGTACGGCATCCGTCACTCGCTGCCCGATGGCATCAACCGGGCGACCGATGTGCTCATCGGCGGCAAGGTCGTCTTCGTCGCGGGCTATGGGGATGTCGGAAAGGGCGCCGCCGAAGCGCTCAAGGGTCAGGGTGCTCGCGTGATCGTGAGCGAGATCGACCCGATCAACGCGCTTCAGGCCGCGATGGACGGCTTCCAGGTGACGACCATCGAAGATGTCGTCGGCGACGTCGACATCTTCGTCACGGGCACCGGCAACGAGAACGTGCTCACCGTCGAACACATGCTCGGGATGAAGCACCTCGCCATCGTCGCGAACGTGGGCCACTTCGACAACGAGATCGACATCGCCGGGCTGGAGAAGCTCGCCGGTACCGAGAAGATCGAGATCAAGCCGCAGGTTCACGAATGGCGGCTGCCCACCGGTCGCAGCATCCTCGTGCTGTCCGAAGGTCGGCTGATGAACCTCGGTAACGCCACCGGGCACCCCTCGTTCGTGATGAGCAACTCCTTCACCAACCAGGTGCTCGCGCAGATCGAGCTGTACGTGCGGGGCGAGAACTATCCGCTCGGCGTTTACGTGCTTCCGAAGCACCTGGACGAGAAGGTGGCCCGTCTTCACCTCGATGCGCTCGGTGTGAAACTCACTGTGCTGTCGGACCAGCAGGCGGCGTACATCGGCGTTCCCGTCGACGGACCGTACAAGGTCGACCACTACCGGTACTAGGGGCCGAGGCTGAACCTTCCCTAGCGCTCCGGGAAGCCGTGCGGCAGACCCTCGAGGGCGGGGCGCACGTGCTCGAGGCGCTGAGCCTCGAGCGTCAGGCCGGTGAACTCGCGGTCGCGGCGCAGAGCGGATACCGCGGCGAGGAAGAGTTCCGCGTCCGCCTGCGGGAGTGGCGAGACGAAGACGGATGCCTCGGTGGCGAGCGAGCGGGAGAGGCGGGCGCGCGCGTCCGGGGTCAGTCTCGGTGCCTGGCGCAGGAATTGGGCGATGCGGCGGGAGAGGCCGTCGGGCAGGCGCGCGACGTCGGCTGTCGTGGCCCAGCCGAGCAGTTCGACCGGCACCCCGAAGACCGGGGGAGTGACCTTGGAGACCCTCTCGTTCTGGCTGTAGGTGCCGGCAAGAAGGTCGCCGATGCGCTTGGTGCGACCGTTCAGCAGTGCGGTGATCGACGCGATGCCCCCGAAGGTGGAGAACACCTCCAGCACGCCGGTGAGCGCGCGGATGAAGGCGTGGCGCAGGCCGATCGATCCGCCGTCATCCCGCACGATCCGTGCACCGACCGCGAGCTTGCCGAGGGATTTGCCCTGGGTGAGGGTCTCCACGGCGGTCGGGGCGATGACGAGGCAGAACACGAGGGCCGTGACGGTGACCGCCGCGGCGCTCGCCTCGTCGAGGAATCCGCGGAAAAAAGGCGAAGACACGGCGAGCAGGATGAGCAACCAGAGGCCGAAGTAGACGGCGAAATCGATGATCGCGCCGGCGGCGCGCAACACGAAGCTCGTGGGCCTGAGGTCGAGGCTGACGGCCTCGCCGGTCATGAGCTCCAGCTCGTCCGAGCCGTCCGGAAGCCCCGCGCTGTCCTGCGTCGCCGTCGCCATGTCTAGTATCTAAACAGATGGATCTCGATGCCTACTCCGCCGCGCACCGCGATGAGTGGGACGAGCTTGCCCGGCTCGGCGCCAAGAGACGGTTCACCGGCAGCGAAGCCGACGAGCTGATCGAGCGGTACCAGTCCGGCGCCAGTCAGCTCTCCGCGATAAAGACCACCGCGGGGCAGTCGGTGCAGGGTGACCGCCTGTCGCTGTCGCTGTCGCGGGCGAGGCTGCGATTCACCGGCGCGGGCAGCAACGTGTTGAGCCAGCTGCCCACGTTCTTCGGGGCGCAGCTTCCCGCGGCGCTGTACCGCATCCGCTGGACCAGCCTGATCGTCGCCCTGGCAACGGCGGCGATCGCCCTGCTCTACGGGTACTGGGCGCTCACCACCCCCGGCGTGCTCTCCCACTTCGGCACCGAGGAGTTCCGCAAGCAGTTCGTGGAGCAGGACTTCGTGAACTACTACTCGAACCACTCCCCGTCGTCGTTCACCGGGCAGGTCTGGACGAACAACGCGTGGCTCGCCGCCCAGTGCATCGCCTACGGCATCGTCGGGGTCTACTCGCCCTATCTCCTGTTCTCGAATGCGCAGAACATCGGGCTGTCCGGTGCCCTCATGGCGTCCCACGACCGGCTCGACATCTTCTTCCTCTACATCGCGCCGCACGGACAGCTCGAGCTGTACTCGATCTTCGTCGCGGGGGCGGCCGGGATGACGATCTTCTGGGCCTGGATCGCGCCCGGTGCCCGCACCCGGGGGCAGGCGCTCGCCGAGGAGGGACGCGCCCTTTTCGCCGTGGCCATCGGCCTGGTCCTCTCCCTGCTCGTCTCCGGCATCATCGAGGGCTTCGTCACCCGCCAGGACTGGCCCTGGGCGATCAAGATCGGTATCGGCACCGTGGCGCTCGGGTCGTTCCTGTTCTACCAGTGGGTCATCGGCCGCCGTGCCGTGCGCGCGGGCGAGACCGGCGATCTCGACGAGTTCGAGGCGGGATCCCGCAGAATCGTCGCGGCCTGAGCGCATCGTAATTTTGAGTGGTTCACGATTAGTGGCACACTGGAAGTGATGGATGTCGAGCTGGGGACCGCGCTTCGAGCCGCAGGGCTGCGCGTGACGCCGGGTCGTCTCGCCGTGCTCGAAGCGCTCGCGGAGCATCCGCACTCCACGGCGGAGAGGCTGAGGGTGGCCTCTGGCGCCGGTCTCTCCATCCAGTCCGTGCACAACGTGCTCGCCGACCTGACCGCCGCCCGGATGATCCGTCGCATCGAGTCGGCCGGATCCGCCGCCCTCTACGAGCGCCGGATCGGAGACAACCATCATCATGTCGTCTGCACGACCTGCGGCGCGGTTGCCGATGTCGACTGTGCTCACGGTTCGGCTCCCTGCCTCACTCCGATCGACACCAACGGCTTCGCGATCGCCACAGCCGAAGTGACCTTCTGGGGGCAGTGCGCCTCCTGCCAGGAATTGACGCTCCCCGCGCTCCCCATGACTTCTCTACTGCCAACGATTAAGGAGATAGACCAGTGACAGAACCGACTACCACCCAGTCCGGAACGCCGGTCGAGAGCGACGAGTATTCGCTCACCACCGGGCCCGACGGGGTCACCGCTCTGCACGACCGTTACCTGGTCGAGAAGCTGGCCTCGTTCAACCGGGAGCGCGTGCCGGAGCGCAACCCCCACGCGAAGGGCGGCGGCGCTTTCGGTGAGTTCGTGGTCACCGAGGACGTGTCGATGTACACCCGTGCCGCAGTCTTCCAGCCGGGCGCCAAGAGCGAGGTGCTGCAGCGCAACTCCTCCGTCGCCGGCGAGCAGGGATCCCCCGACACTTGGCGCGATGTGCGCGGCTATGCTCTCCGTTTCTACACGACCGAGGGCAACTACGACATCGTCGGCAACAACACGCCAGTGTTCTTCATTCGCGACGCGATGAAGTTCCCCGACTTCATCCACTCCCAGAAGCGCCTCGGTGGTTCCGGACTGCGCGATGCAGACATGCAGTGGGATTTCTGGACGCTGTCGCCGGAGTCGGCCCACCAGGTCACCTATTTGATGGGCGACCGCGGACTCTCCCGTTCATGGCGCGAGCTCAACGGCTATGGATCGCACACCTACCAGTGGATCAATGCCGAGGGCGAGCGATTCTGGGTGCAGTACCACTTCAAGTCCCGCCAGGGTGTGCACAACATCACCGCGGAGGAAGCCGAGAAGATCGCCGGCGCCGATGCTGACTACTACCGCCGCGACCTCCACGAGGCGATCGAGCGCGGCGACTTCCCGACCTGGGACGTCTTTGTGCAGATCATGCCCTACGAGGAGGCGAAGACCTATCGGTTCAACCCCTTCGACATCACGAAGGTCTGGCCGCACTCCGACTACCCGCTCATCCCGGTGGGCCACTACACGCTGAACCGCAACCCGGAGAATTTCTTCGCCCAGATCGAGCAGGCCGCATTCTCGCCCTCGAACCTCGTGCCCGGCATCGACATCAGCCCGGACAAGATGCTCATGGCACGCGTCTTCTCGTACCCGGATGCCCAGCGCGCCCGCGTCGGCACCAACTACAACCAGCTCCCCGTGAACCAGCCGCACGCCGCCGAAGTGCACAACTACGAGCACGAGGGACACATGCGTTACGAGTTCAGCGATGCGACGGCGCGCACCTACGTGCCGAACTCCTACGGTGGGCCGGTCGCCGATCCGGCCAAGGCCGGAGTCGGCGGCTGGGACACCGACGGAGAGCTGATCCGTGCGGCGCAGACCCTGCACTCGGAGGACGACGACTTCGGCCAGGCGGGCACGCTGTACCGCCAGGTGTTCGATGACGCCTCGAAGGAGCGTCTCGTCGGCACCCTGGTCGGTCAGTACAACTCGTTGACCGTCGACCGTATCAAGGAGCGATTCCTCTGGTACTGGACGAGCGTCGATGCGGGCCTCGGAGACACGCTCCGCTCCGAACTCGGAATCGTTGCGCCGGACTCCTCCCACCAGCCGGTGAACGTCGGGAGCTAGCGCAGCAGCCCCTCACGACGAGACGCCCGGCCCTCGCGGACCGGGCGTCTCGTCGTGTGCTGTGCGCCCCGAACATCCGCGCCCTCCTCAACCGCTCCCTGCTCAACGCAAAACGCAGGACATCCGCCACTAAATCGTCACTTATGCCAGGACAGCGGGTTTTTCGTGGCGAATGTCCTGCGTTTTCGGAGATGGGGAGGGTCTCGGGATGCTTGCTGGAGCTCGCTGCTCGACGGGGGGGGGGGGGGTTACAGCCGCCCGGCGGCTTTCAAGGCGATGTAGCGGTCAGCGAGGGTAGGCGGCAGGTCCGCGGGGGCGCCGGTGACGACATCCGCTCCGAGCTGCCGGATGGCTGCCGATACGCGGGTGGTGTCGAGCATGGAACGTTCGGCTGCTGCCGCGCGATAGACCTCGTCCCGGTCGCCGCGCTCCACCGAGGCCGAGAGCACGGAGGGGTCGGTCACGGAAGACACGACGACGGTGTGTTTGCGCGTGAGCTGGGGCAGCATCCCGAGCAGTCCGCGCGATCCGCCGCCCGCGTCGATCGACGTCATCAGCACGACGAGTGCATGCTGACTCGTCACCGATCGCACGAGCGAGGGCACCGCCGACCAGTCCATCTCGATGAGTTCCGGGTCGATCGGGGCCATCACGTCGACCATGCGTGAGAGCAACTCTGGCCCACTCGCCCCCTGGATCCTGCCGCGCACTCGACGGTCGAAGACCACGACATCGACCCGGTCACCCGCCCGGGTGGCGAGCGCCGCGAGCAGCAGTGACGACTCGAATGCCGTGTCGATGCGGGGCTCGTTAGCGATGCGGGCGGCGGAGGTGCGTCCGCTGTCGATCACGATCACGACGCGACGATCCCGTTCCGGGCGCCAGGTGCGCACGACCAGGTCGCTGCGCCGTGCGGTCGCGCGCCAGTCGATCGAGCGCACGTCGTCGCCGCGCACGTATTCCCGCAGGCTGTCGAACTCGGTGCCCTGCCCCCGGATCATCACACTGGTTCGACCGTCCAGCTCGCGCAGGCGGGCGAGGCGGGAAGGCAGGTGCTTGCGGGAGTTGAAGGGCGGGAGCACCCTGATCGCGCCGGGCAGCTCGATCGTCGCCTGGCGGGCAAGCAGTCCAAGGGGCCCGAACGACCGCACGGTCACCTGCGCGGCACGGCGTTCGCCCCGACGGAACGGGGTGAGGGATGTCTCGATCCGTCGTCGCTCGCCGGCCGGGAGCGCCAGACGGGCCCGCGTCGGTGCCGCGCCGGCGGAGGGTTGCCAGCCGTCGCGCACGATGCCGCGCACGGTTCGTCGACCCGCGTTCGTGAGCAGCAGGGCGGATGCCACGGTCTCGCCGAGTCGCACCCGCTCGGGCAGTTCCCGCTCGAGCCGGAGCTGGCGGGGAGAGCCGGCGAGCAGCAGGTCGAGCGCCCCGACGAGCGCAGCGAAGAGCAGCCAGAGGCCGAGCCAGTCGGGCTGGTCGAAGACGACGATCGGCACGATCCCGAGCGCGACGAGCAGAACGAATCGTCCGGACCACGCCATCAGAGGGCTCGCATCTAGATCGGCACCTGCACCTGGCTGAGGATCGCGCGCAGGATGGAATCCGACGCGACCCCTTCGAGCTCGGCCTCCGGTCGAAGCTGGATGCGGTGCCTCCACACCGGAAGCACCATCGCCTGCACGTGGTCGGGAGTGATCGAGTCGAATCCGTTGAGCCACGCCCACGCCTTGGCGGCAGCGAGCAGCGCGGTGGTGCCGCGCGGGCTCACCCCGAGCTTCACGCTCGGGCTCTGGCGGGTGCCCCGCGCCAGGTCGACGATGTAGGCGAGCAGATCGGGGGATGCCCGCACCCGACCGACCTCCACTTGCGCGGCGGCCAGCTGCGCGGCATCCAGCACCGCGGTGACGCCGGCGGCTTGGAGGTTGCGGGGATTGAAGCCCGCGGCACTGCGGGTGAGCACCTCGACCTCGTCGGCGCGCTCGGGGATCTCGAGCACGAGCTTGAGCAGAAAGCGATCCAGCTGAGCTTCCGGCAGCGTGTAGGTGCCCTCGTACTCGATCGGGTTCTGGGTGGCGGCCACGATGAACGGCACCGGCAGCGGACGGGTCTCGCCATCCACGCTCACCTGGCGTTCCTCCATCGCCTCGAGGAGTGCGGATTGTGTCTTCGGCGGAGTGCGGTTGATCTCGTCCGCCAGCAGGATGTTGGTGAACACGGGTCCGGCACGGAAGTCGAACTCTCCACTGCGCGCGTCGTAGACCAGCGAACCCGTGACGTCTCCCGGCATGAGGTCCGGCGTGAACTGCACACGCTTCGTCTCGAGCTGCAGTGCCCGACTCAGGGTGCGAACGAGGAGCGTCTTCGCGACGCCCGGAACACCTTCGAGCAACACGTGACCGCCGGCCAGCAGCGCGATGATGAGCCCGGTGACCGCTCCATCCTGCCCGACGACCGCCTTGCCGACCTCTACCCGCACCCGGGCGAATTGCTCCCGGAGCGCGGGGGATCCGGCCGCGGTGTCGGTCGCGGACAAATCGGGGGACGATGCGGCCAGGTCGGTCTCGGTCATTCGTTCATTCTCCATGGTGTCGGTCGGGGTCAGGACGGGCGGATGTCGCGGGCGACGGTGCGTTCGAGATCGAGCAGCTCATCGGAGAGCCGCACCAGCTCGCGGTCGTTTCGAGGCTCCGCGGTGAGGAGGAGGCCGCTGATTTCTGCGGGGTCCCTGGCGGTGACGCGCGCGACCGCCGCAATCACGTCGTCCACCGTCGCGAGACGCGGCAACCCGCACAGGATGGCCAGTCGAGAGACCGAACCGATGCGCAGTGAGTCGAGCGCCCGCAGGCGAGCCGCGCCCTTCTGGTAGAGCCGCGCGCGGCCCTCCATCGTCTCGCTCGCCCGCACGACGACCGGAAGGTTCTCGACCACGAGCGGGCCGAGGCGTCGTCCGCGCCAGAATGCCGCGGCGATCGCGACGACGACCAGCAGGGCGGACACCCCGCCGACCCAGGCCGGAGTGAGCTGGGCGATGCTCGGGCCGCTGATCGAGGAGTCGTCGATCGTGGGCAGATACCAGACCAGTCGGTCACTCTGCCCGAGCAGGCTGAGCGCGAGCGCCGCGTTGCCGCGTTCGGAGACATGCTCGTTGTCGAAAGCGTCCGTCGTGCCGACCACGGTGATGTGCCGGCCGTCCCGCACGATGTCCACGACGGAGAAGGTGCGCTTTCCGCTCGCGAAGCACGCGGTCGTCTCTGCGGCGGGATCCAGCACGCGGAACCCGGATCCGGCACCGCTCACCCGACCGGCCGCGCGGGCCGCGGGAAGGTCGCAGCCCGCGGCGAGGGAGCTGCGGCTGACGATGCCGGCGAGACCGACTTCCGGGGCCAGTGCCGAGACCTGCGCGTAGGTGGGCGACAGCACCACGAAACGCTGCGCAAGCGCCGCGAGGGTCCGCAGCTGGGCTTTGTCGAGATTGCCGTCCGGGTCGAAGAGAAACAGCGTCGAGCCGGCGGAGCGACGGAGGGCGGACTTTGCGCCGGAGAGAGTGGCGGGCACCGACACATCCACCCCCTGCTGGCGCAGCACCTCCGCGATGGCTTTGCTGCCCGCGGGTGCTGCATTGGTCGCCGAGAAGGGCACTCCTCCGCTCGAGGCGCCGGTGGCGGCGAGAGCGATCACCGCGATCAGGATGAGGAAGACCGCCGCGACGATCCAGAACAAAGACCTGCGCGTCGCCACGCGGATGGTCGGCGTGACGGTGGTTGCCGTCGCAGTTGCCGTCGCAGTTGCCGTCACTGTCGCCGTCACCGTGCGCCCACTGTCGATTGCTCCGCCGGGCGCACCGATCGCAGGTCCTTCTCCAGCCTCGCCGCCTCGCCGTAGGCCGACTCCGTGCCCTCCCGGCCGAGGTAGCGCACGTCGTCGAAGGCGGATGCTGCGGTCGTGAGCCGCTCGGAGTATCCGGGAAGCACGACCCCGGCTCGCACGGCGAAATCCCGCGCGGTGGTGCCGGGGGAGACCGTGACGAGGGTGCGTTCGGCCAGCCCCCGGGCTATCGAGCGGAAGATCTCCTCGATGGCGAGAACCCAGTCCGAGCGGCCTGCGGCGTCTTCGGCGGCGCGGCGCATCGCGGCGGCGTCCCTGGCGTCGTCGTCGCCGAACAGGATGCCGCTCGCCGCGCTGCGTCGGTTGAGCCTCGGGGCCCCGAAGATGAAGAAGGCGGCGACGAGAGCGGCGACGATCACGATCAGCGCGAGGATCAGGATCGGCCCCTGCACGCCGGCTCCGCTGTCGATCCTGAGCGACTGCAGCCAGTCGAGGAACGCCTTCGAGGCACGGTCGAACCAGGTGGGCTGCGCGGCCCGGTATTCGGGTTTCGACAGTTCCTGGATCACCCAGCGCTGTGCTTCCGCGGAATCCGGATCCACCGGCACGTCCGCGGGGACCCCCGCGAGAGACGTGAAGATCACGCCCACGGAGACTCGTCGGGCACCGGCTGGCTCGCGACCGGCGCGCCGTGAAGAAGGGGGTCCGGCACAGCGGCATCCGTCTGCTTCGCCTCGACGTAGCGCACCAGCTCCAGGTCGAGACCCTCCTTGCGGATGCGCAGGTCGAGGTAGAGCAGCCCCGTGGTGGCCGATTGCACCACCGAGGTGATCGATTGGAACACGACCGCGACCACGATGACGAGCAACGAGAGGACCGCGACGAGCACGACAGTCCCGGTGCCGTTCTGACCCTGCGGGTCGATGAGGCCGGTGGCGATCGGGGCGATGAAGTTGATCGGGAAGGTCACCACCTGGCTCACGATCCCCACGATCACGGCGACAAGCGCGGAGATCCCGAAGGTGCGCCAGAAATACCCCTCGGTGAGGGACCAGGAGCGCGCGACGGCATTGCGGACGGTCATCCGCTCGATCATCAACGCGCTCGGGACGAGAGCGAGTTTCGTGCTCAACCACACGTAGACCACGGCGAGGCCGAAGAAGGCCAAGATGCCGATGATCACCGCCGCGACGATGCCTCCGTTCCCGAGGCTCACGACGAGAAAGACGATGATCACGACGATGATGCCGATCACGACCGTCGAGGCCAGAACGAGCAGGGCGGCCCAGCCGATGAGCGCCCCGATGCGACCGCGGGCCCTCTTCCACAGTGATCCGAGAGAGAGCTTCTCGCCGACGGCGCCGCGCGAGACTTCGAGCACGATGATGCCCTGGAGCACGGCTGCGGCGACGACCGCAAGCAGGCCGGGGATGATGGACGCCACGACGATGAGACCGGTCGCTCCGGCCGTGATCTGGTCCGCATTCTGGCTGCTGCTCGAGTCGATCCGGGAGAGCGCCCCGAAGGTGACCCCCGCCACCACGAGGATCAATAGGAGGTAGACGCTGCCCTGAATGAGGAGGGCCGCGCCGAAGGTCGCCTTGGGGTTGCGGCGCAGCACCCGGAATGAGGCGCCGAGGATGGTGCCGAGGTCGAGGGGCCGCAAGGGGATCAGCCCGGGTTTCGGCGGAGGTGTCCAGCCGGGCTGGGCCCCGCTGCCATACCCGGTGCTGTAGCCGTATCCTGGGCCGTTCGGGGCGCCGGCGTTCTGCCCGCGGAACCGGGGGTCCGGCGGGGCGATCGGCGGCACGGGTGGAGCGGGCGTTGGCGATGCCCCCGGGCTCGCCCACTGTTGTTCGTTGGTGCCGTGTCCGTCGGTCACAGGTGATCCCCTCGTCTCGCCAATGCTCTCAGTTTGCGGGCATCCGGCGGCCTCTGCAGCCCATGCGATTATGCTTTCACACTCCACTACTCTTATGCGAAAGCATCTGAGTCTGTCTCAGACCCGAACCGCACCATGAAGACCGGAATATGACCGCACGAATTCTCGTAGTCGATGACGACACCGCCCTGGCGGAAATGATCGGAATCGTGCTGCGCTCCGAAGGCTTCGAGCCTTCCTTCTGCGGCGACGGCAGCCTCGCGCTCGCCGCGTTCCGCGAGAGCAAGCCCGACCTCGTGCTTCTCGACCTCATGCTTCCCGGCAAGGACGGCATCGAGGTCTGCGCGGAGATCCGCACCGAGTCCGGAGTGCCGATCATCATGCTGACCGCGAAGTCGGATTCGACGGATGTCGTGCGCGGGCTGGAGAGCGGAGCCGACGATTACGTCGTCAAGCCCTTCAACCCCAAGGAGCTGGTGGCTCGCATCCGCACCCGCCTCCGTCCCACGCCGACGGCATCGACCAGCGTGTTGCAGGTGGGTGACCTGCAGCTGGATGTCGCGGGGCACGAAGTGAAACGCGGCGCCTCGAAGATCAACCTCACGCCTCTCGAATTCGAGCTGCTGCTCGCCCTCGCCCTCAAGCCGCAGCAGGTCTTCACCCGGGAGATGCTGCTCGAGCAGGTGTGGGGCTACCACTACAAAGCCGACACCCGCCTCGTCAACGTGCACGTGCAGCGACTGCGCGCAAAGGTGGAGGAAGACCCGGACAACCCCCGCATCGTCATGACCGTTCGGGGCGTCGGCTATCGCGCGGGCTCCAGCAACTGACATCAGCGGTGTGTCATGACGATCTGTGATTCGTGAATAGCCTCGACTGGCGCTCCTACCTCAATCGCCTCGTGCGGTTCTGGCGGGTCTCTCTGCAGTTCCGCACCGTGGCGATCACGGTGCTGCTGTCGGGACTGGCCGTCATCGTGATCGGCGGATTCATCTCCGTGAGCATCTCCAACAACCTGTTCGCGTCCCGCAGCGTGCAGGTGCAGGAGGAGGCGCGCACCATCCACAATCAGGCCCAGAGCACCTTCGACGCCGCACAGCCGACCGACGACCAGGCGCCGACGGTCGAGCTGGACAACGTGGCGAACTCCGTGACGGACAAGATCCTGCCCTCGACGACGTCGCCGGGCAGCACCAAGTTCGCCATCAAACGAACCCCGGGGCAGGCGGAGACCCCGCAGAACATGCAGCCCCTGTCCTCCACCAACTTCCCGGACGGCGTCGTCACCGACTCGCTCCGTGCGCGGGTGATCAAGGATGTCACGCACGTGCAATACCAGTCGGCGACGCTTCCGAATGGGGCACCCGGGCTCGTCGTCGGGTCACAGATCAGGGTGCCGGCGGCCGGCAGCTACGAGCTCTACCTGGTCTACGACCTCTCGTCGGTGCAGACCACTCTCGGGTACGTGCAGCGAACCCTCGCCCTCGGCGGTCTCGCGCTCGTCCTGCTCATCGGCGCGGTGACCTACACGGTGGTGCGACTGGTCGTCGGCCCGATCAGGCTCGCCGCAGAAACCAGTGAGAAGCTGGCCGCCGGTCAATTGGAGCAGCGCATTCCGGAGAAGGGGGACGACGTGATCGCCACCCTCGCGCGTTCGTTCAACGGCATGGCCGACAGCCTCCAGAAGCAGATCACCCAACTGGCCGAGCTGTCACGACTGCAGCAGCGCTTCGTCTCCGATGTCTCCCACGAACTGCGAACGCCCCTCACGACCATCCGTCTCGCCGGGGATGTTCTCTACGACCACCGCGAAGACTTCGCCCCCGCGACAGCTCGCACGGCCGAGCTTCTGCACACTCAGGTGCAACGCTTCGAGGTGCTTCTCGCCGACCTGCTCGAGGTGAGCCGGTATGACGCCGGCGCTGTGGAGCTCGAGCTGGAGCCGACCAACCTCGTGCTCCTGGTGGAGGATGCCGTCGACGGCATGCAACCGCTCGCCGAACAGCGCGGATCATCGCTGCGTCTGGTCGCGCCGGGTGGGTATTTCGAGGCGGAGATCGACGCTCGCCGCATCCGTCGCGTGCTGCGCAATCTGCTCGGCAATGCGGTGGAGCACGGCGAGGGCAACCCCATCGTGGTGATGGTGGACAGCAATGCCACGGCGATCGCGCTCACGGTGCGTGACTACGGCATCGGAATGAAGCCGGCGGATGTCTCGCGGGTCTTCGACCGGTTCTGGCGGGCGGATCCGTCTCGCCAGCGCACGATCGGTGGCACGGGCCTCGGCCTGGCCATCTCGCTCGAAGATGCGACTCTGCACGACGGCACGCTCGAAGTCTGGTCAGAGCTCGGTGTCGGCACCTGCTTCCGCCTCACCCTTCCACGGGAGCGCGGGCTGGCGATCGTCTCCTCTCCGCTCGAATTGCCACCGGACGACGCCATCCATCTCGAGGAGGTGCAGGGTGCCTGAGCGTCGCGGTCGATGGCCCCGTCCCGCGCTGCTCGCCACTCTGCTTGCGGCATCCATGCTTGCGCTGAGCGCCTGCGTGAGCATCCCCGATTCTGGCCCGGTGAATGCCGGGTTGTCGCTGAGCGAGGACAACAGCGGGTCGAATGTCGCCTTCAACCCGGAGGGGCCCGAGCGCGGCGCGACCCAGCAGGGCATCCTCAAGGGCTTCATCGCCTCGTTCACCTCGGCTACCGGCGGATATGCCATCTCCAAGCAGTTTTTATCGCAGGCGTTCTCGACGAAGTGGGATCCGCGGCAGAGCGTGCTGGTGCGCTCTGGCGCGCCGCAGATCAGCCCGGTCGACGACACGAAACTGAGCTATTCCTTCGATACCACGGGCACCGTCGACGGCTCGGGCGCCTACTCGCAGAGCAGCCAGTCCTTCACGCTGCCCTTCAGTTTCGTCAAGGAAGGCGGCCAGTGGCGCATCAGCGCGGCACCGGATGGCATCGTGCTCGCGGACCAGACTTTCGAGCGCATCTTCCGCCAGTACCCGGTGTACTTCTTCGCGCCCGACAACCAGTATCTCGTTCCCGACATCCGCTGGTACCCGAGCGGCACGGCATCCACGCGCATCGTGACCGCATTGCTCGCGGGTCCGCCGGACTGGCTCAAGGGGGCGGCATTCTCGCGGTTCCCCGACGGCACCAAGCTCTCCGACGCCAGCAGCGTGGTGACCCAGGTGGAGGGGGTTGCCGAAGTGGACCTCTCGAAAGAGGCCCTCGAGGCCAGCGCGCGCGATCGCCAGTACATGTACCTGCAGCTCACCGAGAGCCTGCGGTCGGTGCCGAGCATCTCGCAGGTGAGTCTGTCGATCCAGGGGACGCCGGTGCAGATCGACGATCTCGGTGCGGCGGCGCCGCAGGTCGACATGTCCGTCGACAGCCAGGCTCTGGTGTTGCGCAAGAACGAGTTCGGGTTCTACGCCAACAACCGCGTGGCCGACTTGGCCGGCATCAGCTCGAAGGTCATCGCTCTCACACCGAAGGATGCCACCCTGTCGTCGGACCAGCAGGAGGTCGCTGTGCTCGGCAGCGCGGGGGTCTCGCTCGTGCGCAAGAGCGGCGCCCCCGTCTTGATCGATCCGCGACCCGACCTCATCGCCCCTTCGCTCGACGAGGACGGGTACCTCTGGTCGGTTCCCGCGAGCGCACCCAACTCGATCATCGTCTTCGACTCGAACGGCACTCAGCACAGCATCTCGGCCAAATTGCAGGACGGATCGCAGATGGTCTCCCTCGAGGTCTCCCGCGAGGGCGCGCGAGTGGTGATGCTCCTGTCGACGCCGACCGGCCCGCGGCTCATGGTGGCAGCGATCCTGCGCAACGAGAAGCTGGAGCCCACCGGACTGGGTCCCGCCATCGTGGACGTCTCCCTCGGTAACGGGGTGGCCGTGGACGCGACGTGGGTCGACCAGTGGACAGTCGCGACGCTCATCACCGCCGATGGCGAGTCTCGAGTAGAGCTGTTCGCTATCGGCGGGCAGAAGACCGCCCTCAGTTCGCTGATCCCCTCTCGACAGATCGTGGGCGGAAACAAGGGCAAAGACGGCCTCCGGGTGGTCGGTCGGGACGACTCGGCCATCTACACCTGGGGTGGCAGCAGTTGGCAGTCCTCCAAAGTGCCCGTGGACTTCGTCGCCACGCAGCGTTAGTTCCCTGACTCTCGTCCTCCGGTCTCTCGTCCTCCTGTCTCTCGTCCTCCGGCCTCTCGTCCTTCTGGCTCTCGTCCTCCCCAGGGCTTGCGCTCCTCACCGAGCCCGCGGATAGATCGACGGAGCCCACCACGGGCGGTGAGCACGCAAGACTCGTTCCATGTCATTCGCCCCGGAGCCCTCGTCTGAGCAGGAGCCGGCCACGATGGCGAGTAGGTTGCGGGAGGCGGCCCTCGATGCGCTCGCGGTGCTGCTGCCCGTGTCGTGTGCCGGTTGCGGCGGCGAGGACCGTGCGCTCTGCGCGGCCTGCCGCAGTCAGCTCGCCCCACGGCCATTCCTCCGGTCGCTCGACGACGGCACTCCAGTGTGGTCGGCTCTCGCCTACGACGGAGTGGTTCGCCGGGTCATCCTCGGTTTCAAGGAGCAGGGCAGAACGGATGTCGCGAGGGCGCTGGGAGTGGCACTCGGCGGTGCGGTCGATCGCGCCGTCGCGTGGGACCCCGGCGAGCTGGAGCTCGCGGTGCCTCCCACGAGGCGAGCCTCGTTTCGCCGTCGGGGCTACGACCCGGTGCCCGTGCTCGCCCGCGCGACGGGGCTGCCCCGCCCGGTGCGGGCGCTCGGAAACCTGCACCACCGTGCGAGCCAGAAGACCCTCGACCGGGATCAGCGAGCAGTGAACCTCGCGGGATCGATGATCGCATCCCGAGGTCTCGAAGGCCGACGATTTCTCGTGCTCGACGACGTGCTGACCACCGGCGCAACCCTCGCCGAGGCCACTCGCGCGCTGCGCGCCGGCGGTGCCGAGGTGGTGGCGGCGGCGGTCCTCGCGGCAACTCCCCGACATTCGCTGGGTTTGTCATAAGAGCTTCAGATAAGCAGTGACAGCGATGCATGGCGAGGGCTACGGTGGGGAAAAGAGGCGCGGAATTATCGCCTGGTTCCACTGGGCGTCGTGCCGTCAAGTCAATAGGAACTGGGGAGCGCCATGGAAATTTCCATCAACGGTCGCAACGTAGGGATCACGGATCGATTTCGGTCATACGCAACCGAAAAGGCCGAGAAGATCTCCCACCTCGCAGATAAGGCCCTCGCTTTCGAAGTCAAGGTGAGTCGACACAACGAGAAGAACGGCTCGAGTGGCGACGATCGGGTCGAACTCACCCTCATCGGACCGGGACCGCTCGTGCGGGCGGAGTCCAATGGGTCCGACAAGTACGTGGCTCTCGATCTCGCGCTGGACAAGCTCGTCGAGCGACTGCGACGGGCCAAGGACCGGCACAAGGTGCACCGCGGACAGCACCGGCCGACCTCGCTTCGAGAGGCGACCGCCGGAGGATTCAGTGGCACCGATGTGCGACCGGCCGATGCCGCCGTGATGGAGAAGGTGCGCACCGGTTCCGTCTCCGTGATCGAAGACCCGGATGCGGAAGCCGAGGAGGAGGCCTGGAGCCCGGTGGTCATCCGCAAGAAGGTGTTCGCCCAGGTGCCGATGACCGTGGACGATGCGCTCTACTTCATGGAGCTCGTTGGTCACGACTTCTATCTGTTCATGGATGCCGAGACCGACCGGCCGAGTGTCGTCTACCGACGGAAGGGCTGGGACTACGGGGTCATCGGTCTGGACGATTCCTCCGCCGAGTTGCAGGAGGCATCGGCCGCTTCGCGCAAGAAGCGCGGCTGACCGCGGAGTCCGTTCAGACCGTGGGGTCACCGCTGTCGCGGTGGCCCCACTTCTGGGTCGCCGCACAGCGGGCTCACAGTACGCGCGGATCCGACCGACAGCTATGCCACCGGCTAGTCTTGTTACTATTACGAACTGGTCACAGGCGCCGCTCCGCGGTGCTGTCGTGGCGTATCCCACATTCATCTGGAGTTAGCAGTGGCCAACGTTCTCGAAAAGGTCCTCCGTGTCGGCGAGGGTCGAGTGCTTCGACGGTTGGAGCGATACGCGCAAGCGGTCAACCACCTGGAAGACGACTTCAGTGCCCTCAGTGACGAGGATCTGAAGAACGAGACCGTGGAGTTCCGCGAGCGCTATTCCAACGGCGAGTCGCTCGAGGATCTGCTGCCGGAAGCGTTCGCCGCCGTGCGCGAAGCCGCCAAGCGCACCCTCGGCATGCGCCACTTCGACGTGCAGCTCATGGGTGGCGCGGCACTTCATCTCGGCAACATCGCGGAGATGAAGACCGGCGAGGGCAAGACCCTCGTGGCGACTCTCGCCGCCTACCTCAACGCCATCCCGTCCCGCGGCGTCCACGTGATCACGGTCAACGACTACCTCGCCAGCTACCAGTCCGAGCTCATGGGTCGCATCTTCCGCGCGCTCGGGATGACCACCGGCGTCATCCTGTCCGGCCAGACGCCGCAGGAGCGGGCAGAGCAGTACTCCGCAGACATCACCTACGGCACGAACAACGAGTTCGGATTCGACTACCTGCGAGACAACATGGCCTGGCAGGCCAGCGACATGGTGCAGCGCGGTCACAACTACGCGATCGTCGACGAGGTGGACTCCATCCTCATCGACGAGGCCCGCACGCCGCTCATCATCTCGGGCCCGGCGTCCGGCGAGGCCAACCGCTGGTTCGCGGAGTTCGCAAACCTCGCCACCAAGCTGGTTCCGGAGGTGGACTACGAGGTCGACGAGAAGAAGCGCACCGTCGGCGTGCTCGAGCCCGGCATCGAGAAGGTCGAGGACTACCTCGGCATCGACAACCTGTACGAGTCGGCGAACACCCCGCTCATCTCCTTCCTCAACAACTCGATCAAGGCCTCGGCCCTGTTCAAGAAGGACAAGGACTACGTCGTGATGAACGGCGAGGTGCTGATCGTGGATGAGCACACCGGCCGCATCCTGATGGGACGTCGCTACAACGAGGGCATCCACCAGGCGATCGAGGCCAAGGAGGGCGTCGAGGTCAAGGCCGAGAACCAGACCCTCGCGACCGTCACGCTGCAGAACTACTTCCGCCTCTACAAGAAGCTCTCCGGCATGACCGGAACGGCCGAGACCGAAGCCGCAGAGTTCATGGCCACCTACAAGCTCGGTGTGGTTTCCATCCCCACCAACAAACCGATGCAGCGTATGGACAAGTCGGACCTCGTCTACAAGAACGAGGAGGCCAAGTTCGGTCAGGTCGTCGAAGACATCGTTCTTCGCCACGACAAGGGCCAGCCCGTGCTCGTGGGCACGACGAGCGTCGAGAAGAGCGAATACCTCTCGAAGCTGCTCGCCAAGCGCGGTGTCAAGCACGAGGTGCTCAACGCCAAGAACCACGCTCGCGAAGCCGCCATCGTCGCCCAGGCCGGACGCCTGGGCTCCGTCACGGTGGCCACGAACATGGCAGGCCGAGGCACCGACGTCATGCTCGGAGGCAACGCGGAGTTCCTCGCCGTCGCCGAGATGAACCAGCGCGGTCTCAGCCCGGTCGACACTCCGGAGGAGTACGAGAAGGAGTGGGACACGGTCTTCGACCGGGTCAAGAGCGTCGTGCAGGAGGAAGCCGAAAAGGTCGTCGCCGCCGGAGGGCTCTATGTTCTCGGCACCGAGCGCCATGAGTCGCGTCGCATCGACAACCAGCTTCGGGGACGCTCGGGTCGCCAGGGCGACCCGGGTGAGAGCCGTTTCTACCTCTCGCTCACCGACGACCTGATGCGACTGTTCAATTCCGCCGCCGCCGAGTCCCTCATGGGTCGCGGCAGCGTTCCGGATGACCTCGCCATCGAGTCGAAGGTGGTCAGCCGTGCCATCCGCAGCGCTCAGAGCCAGGTCGAGTCGCGCAACGCGGAGATCCGCAAGAACGTGCTCAAGTACGACGACGTGCTCAACCGTCAGCGCGAAGCGATCTACGGGGACCGCCGGCACATTCTCGAAGGCGACGATCTGCAGGACCGCACCTCCAAGTTCCTCGAAGATGTGATCACCGAGGTCGTCGATGTGCACACCTCCGACGGGCACGCCGACGATTGGGACTTCGAAGCGCTCTGGACCGAGCTCGGCACGCTCTACCCGGTGTCGATCACCATCGATGAGCTGCTCAGTGAGGCCGGATCGCGAAACCGCGTAACCACCGCCTTCCTCACCGAGGAGATCCTCTCGGATGCCCGGGTGCAGTACGCCGCCCGCACGACCGCACTCGGCGAACCAGCGATGCGCGAGCTGGAGCGTCGGGTCGTGCTCTCCGTGATCGACCGTCGCTGGCGCGATCACCTCTACGAGATGGACTACCTCAAGGACGGCATCGGCCTGCGGGCGATGGCCCAGCGCGATCCCCTCGTGGAGTACCAGCGTGAGGGTTTCGCCCTGTATCAGAGCATGATGGGCCAGATCCGCGAGGAATCCGTCGGATTCCTGTTCAACCTCGAGGTCGAAGTGACCGGTGGCGAGGCCACCGCTGCTGTTCCGACCGTCGCGGCTAAGGGTCTTACCGGAAACGCCGCCCCGGCCGAACGCCTGAGCTATTCCGCGCCGGATGCCGACAACCAGGGAGAGGTGGAGGTGCGCAATGCGCGCGGCCAGCTCGATCGGGCGTCGACGGCCAAGGCGCAGGAAGCACAGGATGCGGCGGGCGCCGGTTCGGCCTTCGGTAAGGCTGCTACCGCCGAGGGCCAGCGCGGCGCATTCGGTCAGGGTGGCGCCGCTCCGGCGAACCGAGCCGAGCGACGTGCGCAGGACAAGCGAAAGGGCTGATCCTCCCGCTCCTCGTCAGACCACCGATCCGGTGAGCGTCAACCCCCTCGCGCTTCCCGCTGCACTCAATAGGCTGGTCTCATGAGATCCAAGTTCCTGCTCGTCATCGGGCTCGCTGTCGGTTATGTCCTCGGAGCCCGTGCGGGCCGTGAACGCTACGAGCAGATCAAACGGGCGAGCCAGCGACTGTGGCAGAGCCCCGGTGTTCGCAAGACCCGCACCGAGGTCGAGGAGTATGCACGCCAGCAGGCCCCGGTAGTGCGCGCGAAGGCCGAGTCGATCGCCAAAGCTACCCCCGCTGCCGTCGCCGACGGCGCGCGTGCCACGGCGGATGCCGCCCGGGTAGTCGCGGACCGCACCGCAACGGTCGCCACCGACATCGCCGAGCGTGTCTCCAGTGTGGCGAAAGACGTCGCCGGCAAGACGACCACGATGTCGCGCGATGTTGCCGACCGCACCACCGGGATGGCGAAGGATGTCGCGGATCGCACCACCGAGACCGCCGAGGAGTTTCGGGAGCGCGTCTCGAACACGGCAGCCGAGCTGCGCGAACGCGGCGAGGAAGCGCGCGATCGTGTCGTGGTCAAGGCAAGCGAATCCCGCGACGATGCCCTCGCCGAACTCGACGACGACGACGATGACGAGAATTCCGACCGCTAGGCCGGCAGACTTTTCTACAGCACGTTGATGGCGGTCGCGCGCCAGCGGCTGTCGAGGCCTTCGAGCCGGAACGCCACGGCTCGCGTGCGGGCGCGCCCGTGCACGATGACCACGGCTTCGACCACCCCGTCGCGGGGTTCGCACACCGAGGTCGAGCCGACGGAGAAGGTGGGGCGACGCACGACCTGCCCGGTGGCCTGACGGGCACGTGCCGACAACACGACCCGCTTGAGCAGATGACGATAGACGTCGTCGGTGACCCACCGGGAGATCTGCTCCAGCTCGCGCGCTCCGGCCAGGATCTCGATGACGCACCGGGTGAGGTTCTCCAGCAGCGGCTGGGGGTCGGGCAGGGTGGCTCGCGTCGCGGGTTGCGAGCCGAAGAATTCATCCGGTTGGAACGGCGACCGGATGACTTTGCTCGGCAGCGCTTCGAACGGCGCGGGATGTGCCCGGTGCTGTGCTGGAAGTGCATCGCTCATGTGCGGTTCCCACGGGTGAGGGTGAAGAACGGGTCTACCCCCGTATTGGGGTGAGCACACTAAAGCAGTTGCGGGGGCATGCTGTCCATGCCCCAACGCGGGGGTGTGGATAACCTGCTCGATCGGGATGCCCAGCCGCTAGCGTCGCGTCATGCGCTGGGACAACCTGTTCGACGATCTCGAGGGCCAGCTCGAGCAGGAGCTCGGTGCGGAGGAGATCGACCTGCGTGCCGAAGAGGAGCGGTTGCGTCTCGGCCGTCTCAGCCTGCGTGAGCGCCTTCAGGCGCTGAGTCTGGGCGAGGACCGCGAGCCGGTGCGGGTGTGCCTCACCAACGGGGTCACACTCGGGCTGTCCCCGCGTACCTTCGGCCGCGACTGGGTCTCGGGTGACGTGATCGACGCGTCGTCCCGCCACGCCCAGTTCATCCTGCCGCTCGACGCGATCGCCGGCCTCAGGCTCAGCCGTGCTCAGGTGGCCGCCAGCCTCGAGGATTGCGCCAGCCCGGAGAGCGGACGCGGGTTGTCCGGCCGGCTCGGCCTCGCTTTCGTGCTGCGCGACCTGTGCCGGCGCCGGCAGGCCGTCGAACTCGTCGTTCAGGAGGGGATCGTCACCGGCACGATCGATCGGGTCGGAAGAGACCATCTGGACCTCGCGGTGCACGAGCTGGGCACGGCGCGGCGGGAGCGCCTCGTGAGTCACTATCAGGTCGTGCCGTTTTCGCGGATGTTGCTCCTGAGGCTGTAATCGCTATTCGGGCGATGCGGCACCGGCGGCGCCTCGCAGTCCGAAGGAGTACTCCGACAGACTCGCGTAGTCCGATTGCTGCCAGAGACTCCTGCGCCGGGATTCCTCGTATTTGGCATCGATGTAGCACTCCAGTACCGACCGCTCGACGCGCCAGTGACCATGGCCGCCCACCTTGATCGCCGGCAGCTCGCCGGATCGCACGAGGGCATACGCCTGGCTCGCAGAGATGTTGAGCACCTCGGCAGTGTCGGCGAGAGTGAGGAAGCGGCCGAGAGCGGCATCCTGGCCGGGGCGGTCCGAGTGCGGCGTCATCCCTCGATTATGGATCTCGCACAATCCGCGGGACGGGGCTGTGGATAACTTTCGCGAGGGAACGCGATGGTCGGGACCATGGAAGCCTGCGGCGCGGCCGCCCGGGCGAGGAGACAGATGGTGAGTACCGTACACGCGCCGAGGCGCATGCCCAGCGCCATCGGATTCGGTCGCAGCCGACCGGACTCGGAGCGTGCTCCGCGGTCGTTCTGGTTCGATCCCCGCTTCGCGATCGGCGTCGGCCTCGTGATCGTCTCGGTGCTCGGAGTCGTCGGCGTGGTCACCGCAGCCGACAGCAGCGTGTTGGTCTATGCTGCCCGCTCGGCCCTTGTTCCCGGCGATCGGGTGACGCCCGGCGACCTGGATGCCCGCAGCGTGCGCCTCGGGTCCCTCGGAGTCCGATACCTCCGCGAAGGCGATGTGCCGCGAGAGGGATTCGTCGTCACGCGACCCGTTTCGGCGGGGGAGCTGGTGCCGTCATCGGCCCTCGGGGAGGTCGCCGGCGCGGTGGGGGCCCCGGTCGTGGTCGGAGTGAATGGCGAACTCGCCCGATCCATCGCCGAGGGCAGCATCGTCGATCTCTGGAGCGCGAAAGAGGCGGACGACCACGTCTTCGGCCCGCCCTCCGTGCTCGTCGATTCAGCCACCGTCGTGCGGGTGATAGCGAAAGACGGCGTGATCGTGGACAGAACCGTACAGTCGGTGGAGCTCCTGGTACCGCGCACGAAGATCGCCGCGGTCCTCGAGTCGATCGCCAACTCCGACGCCCTGTCGCTGGTGCCCACGAGCATCCCCGCGAAGGGGTGAACGGTGTCGACAGTCGCTCTCGCCCTCCCTCTCGAGCTCGAAGACAGCACCGCGATCCAGCTGGCGCGTCACGGCTACGAGATCGCGAGCCGCTGTTCCAGCGCCGACGAGCTCGCCTCCCAGCTGCGGCAGACGGCCCCGGACTGTGCGATCGTCGCGGCGTCCACCCGCTACCTGAATGACCGCCTGATGGTGGAGGCGGATGCCGTGGGGGTGCGGATCATCGCCCTCGTCGAATCGGATGCCGATCGCCGCTATGCCGCGGGTCTCGGTCTTCTCGAGGTAGTCGCGGCGGGCGCCGAATGGTCCGAGATCGGGGTGCTTCTCGCCGACAAGTCCAGTGCCGGTGAGGCCGCTCCGGGCCCCCGCGACGGAACGGTGATCGCGGTCTGGGGCCCCGCCGGCGCACCGGGCCGCACCTCGATGGCGATCTGCCTCGCCGCCGAACTGGCCGCGTCGGGCGCCACCGTCGTGGTCGCCGACGTCGATACGCACAGTGGTTCGATCGCACCGGCCCTCGGCCTGCTCGACGAGGCGCCCGGTTTCGCCGCGGCCTGTCGGCTCGCCGGCGCGGATGCCCTCACCCAATCGGAACTCGAGCGGATCGGCCAGCGCTACCTCACCGCTCGCGGCAGCTTCTGGGTGCTCACCGGCATCGGCCGCCCGAGCCGATGGCCTGAGCTGTCGGGGGAGCGGGTGACCGCCGCCATCCGGGCCTGCCGGGACTGGGTCGACTACACGATTCTCGACACCGGCGCGAGCCTGGAAAACGACGAGGAGATCAGCAGCGACCTGTTCGCGCCGAGACGCAATGGAGCGACCATCGCGGCCTTGCGGGCCGCAGATGAGGTGGTCGCGGTCGGATCCGCCGATCCGGTCGGGCTCTCACGCTTCCTGCGGGCACACGTCGACCTGCTCGAGACCATCGACACCGATCGGGTGACCGTGGTGATGAACAGGGTGAGGGAGAGTGCGATCGGGCCGGGGGCATCCGGGCAGGTGCGCCAGACGCTGCAGCGCTTCGGGGGCATCTCTAACCCCGTTCTCGTGCCCTTCGACCTCCCGGCATTCGACGCGGCCATCCTCACCGGACGCACCATCGTGGATGTCGCGCCCAGGTCCTCGGCGCGGGCTGCGGTCGCGGCACTCGTGCGCAGCCGCATCCTGCCGCAGCCGCCTCCCACGGTGCGACGCGGGTGGCGCCGGCGCGCAGCCGCGTTACCGGCGTGACCTCGCCCGGCAACTATTTCGAGTTGAGGCTCGCCAGCAGGTCGTCTTTTCTCATCCGCGAGTAGCCGACCACCCCGGCTGCCCTGGCGCGCGCGCGAAGAGCGATGACGGTCAGAGCGGACGATGGTGTCGTCGGGTTCGCGGCCCGGGGGCGCGGCGAGCGCACCGGTGTCGCCTTCTTCGCGTCGGCGACGACCGCCGCAGCATCCTTCTTCACCGTCTTGACCATGGCGGTGGCATCCTTCTTGACCGCCTTCACGACCGCCGCCGCATCCTTCTTCGCGGCTGAGGTCTTATTGGACGCAGCCTTCTTCAGCGCCTTGGTGTCGGCGGACGCCTTCTCCCCTGCCTTCGCTGCCCGCTTCTCCGCCTTGACCAGCAACTTCTTGAGCTCGGTCTGGGCGGTCTTCGAGTCCGATGCCTTCTTCGCGATCGTCTTCTTCGCCACTGATGTCTTCGCGACGGCCTTCTTGGCGACGGCTTTCTTCGCCACGGCCTTCTTCGCCGACTTCAGCTTCTTGGCGATCGACTTCTTTGCCGCTTTCCCTGCCATGTGTGCTCCTCACACCGGGCGCGGGGGGATCCGCGCATCGGCCCCATTGTGCCGCATCCAGTCCCGGGAATGTAGGACCCCTTTCCGTGCGAGCCCGAAATGACTAGCCTGTGGGCATGGGCGGCGATCATCCGATCCGCGCGGTGGCTGTGTCGAGCACCGAACTCTCCCGGCTCCTGGCCGAGCCGGGGTTCGAGGCCGCGCTCCGGGCAACGTGGACGGGCCCGGGATCCCTCGACGATGCTCTGCACTGGCGGCTGCGCCCGTCGATGCCGTCGCCCTCCGGTGCCGCGGATCCCGCCGCGGAGCTGAGCGAGCTGCGGGCGCGGGTCTACGGGCGCCCCATCGCGGACGAACCGCTGGTCGAGATCGCGGATGCGACGGGGTCCGTCTGGGTCGGGGAAAGCGAGGCGCGGCTCTTGCTGCTGGAGCGCCGCCTCGAGCGCGATGCTCACACGCTCGACCATGCCATCGCGAGGGCAGATCGCTCAGCGGCGCTGGTCACAGAGCCGGAGCCCGAGCGGGAATCAGAGGGGGAACCAGAGCAGGAACCAGAGCGGGAAACGGGGCCGGCCGTGCTGTCCGTGCCGTCCGGGCCGTTCGCCCGCCTGCTGCGCCGGCATCCCGTGCCGGTATTCTCGGCAGCTGCCTTAATTCTCACCGTCGCGGTCGTGCCGGTGACCGCGACTGCGCTCGCGCCCGAATTCACGCCATCCGCCGGCCTGCTCAAGGTGTTCAATCGGCCGCAGGGCACACTCGACATCGCCCCGTCGGTCTTCACCGGTGGGCAGCCCGGGGCGCGACAGAAGGTGCGCGACACCACGCGCTTCCTCGGCGCTTTCTATGGTGTGCAGGTGTTCGCCTATCGCGATTCCGATGATCAGGTCTGTCTGCTCAGCACTGCACCGAGCGGTCACGACGTCATCGCCTGCGCGACCGTCCGGGCTTTCGCCCTCAGCGGGCTCTCGATCGCGCCGGTCAACTACCAGGTGGACTCTGCGGCCGCTGATGCGACGGCCGGCGTGACCGCATCCTCCCGCCTGGCGTTCCGCTGGGGGCCGGACGCCGACCTCAGCGTGAGCGTCGTCGGCTGAAACCGGGGCTCTCACCAGCGCGCCTAAACTGGGGCTCGTGTCGACGCTCTCAGACCTCGTTCTCGCCCAGGGCCGCTCCGACGAGGCGGATGTCGAATGGCTCCACCTCCTGGTCGGTGACTGGCAGCTCCTCGCCGACCTCGCTTTCGCCGACATAGTGCTGTGGGTTCCCACCCATGATGACGATTTCGTGGCCGTCGCCCACGCGCGCCCGTCGAGCTCGGCGACCCTCTTCTACCGCGACTTCGTCGGCCAGGCGATCAAGCCGGAATGGAAGGGCCAGGTCACACAGGCGTTCCGGTCGGCGCAGATCGTGGACTCTGCGGCACCCGACTGGTACGAGGAGACCCCCACTCGCGTGCGCGCCGTTCCGGTGCTTCGACGACTGTCGGTGACGGGATCGCAGACCACGGAACATCCGATCGCCGTCATCACCAAACACACCAATCTCAGCGAAGCACGCACGCCGAGCCGGCAGGAGCTCACCTTCAACGAGTGCGCCAATGACCTGTTCGCCATGATCTGCGCGGGAGACTTTCCCGACCTGGGCGCCCCGACCGGGCCGCGCCGCGGCGCCCCGCGCGCAAACGACGGCCTCCTGCGCCTGGATGTCGACGGCATCGTCACCTTCGCGAGCCCCAACGGTCTCTCCGCGTTCAACCGCATGGGGTTCGCCGGCGAACTCGAGGCCGAATCGCTCGCCGAGGTGACGACGACCCTGCTCAGCGGAAAGCTCGTGGTCGACGAATCCCTGCCGCTCGTCGTCACCGGGCGTGCTCCGTGGCGCACGGACATCGAGGCCAAGGGGGTGACGGTATCGCTGCGTGCCATCCCGATCCGGGATCGCGGAGAGCGAGTCGGCGCCATCGTGCTCTGTCGGGACGTCACGGAGCTTCGGCACCAGGAGCGCGAGCTGATCACGAAGGATGCGACCATCCGCGAGATCCACCACCGCGTGAAGAACAACCTGCAGACCGTTGCTTCGCTGTTGCGCATTCAGGCCAGGCGGTCACACTCCGACGAGGCGCGCGATTCGCTCAACCAGGCGATGCGCCGGGTCGCCGCAATTGCCGTCGTGCACGACACTCTGAGCGAGGGGCTGAACCAGAACGTCGACTTCGACGTGGTCTTCGACCGGGTGCTCAAGTTGATCGCGGAGGTGGCGTCCACTCACAACACGAAAGCGCATCCCACTTTCACCGGCAGTTTCGGTGCGCTGCCGAGCGAGTACGCCACCCCGCTCTCGCTCGCTCTCACCGAACTCGTGACGAATGCGGTCGAGCATGGCCTCGCCGGTCGAGAGGGCAACGTGGAGATTCTCGCCGAGCGCAGCGAGGAGACGCTCACCGTGCAAGTGCGGGACAACGGCGGTGGGTTGCCGGAGGGAAAGGTCGGCTCAGGCCTCGGTACCCAGATCGTGCGCACCCTGATTCAGGGGGAGCTCGGTGGAACCATCGACTGGCACACCATGGTGGGCAGCGGCACAGAAGTTACCATCGAGATTCCGCTCGCCTGGCTGACGAAGTAGTCGCCTGTTTGATCGAGCCGGTCTCTGGTGGTCGATCGGGGCGGGTGGTCGAGCAGGGCGCTCTAGCGCTCCTATCGAGATCCGTCGGCAGTCCTAGGAGGCGCGGCGCGCGCGAGCGGCGCGGCGCTTGAGCGCGCGACGCTCGTCTTCGCTGAGTCCGCCCCAGACGCCAGAATCCTGGCTGGTCTCGAGCGCGTACTGGAGGCACATCTCGGTGACGCTGCAGCGTGCGCAGACAGCCTTCGCCTTGTCGATCTGGTCGACTGCAGGACCGGTGTTCCCGACGGGGAAGAAGAGTTCGGGGTCGGCCGTGAGGCATGCGGCTTTGTCGCGCCAGTCCATCTGGGGGTGCTCCTTTTGTTGCGAACGCAGGGCCATTGAGCCCTGAGCAGGGTCGTAGACCCAAGCTTGGGGAAATTTTTCCGGGGGTTTTGGTGGATGCTCACGGCCCTGTGAGTGCAAATCAACCTCACATAGAATCTCATACTGGTTGTAGCAAATCAATAGTCGGACGGGGTTCCACAGCTATGAGTGAACCGAGAGTCTCGCGCCGGCCGGCGCTTCTCGTGCTGTTGGCGTTGCTGCTGGCGCTCGAATGTGCGGCCCTGGTCGCGGTCGCCTGCTACCTCGTCATCGAGCTGCTCGTGGCCCGGCCGGACTCGATCGCGACGGCGATCGCCCTGCTCCTGTTAGACGTGTTGGCGGCGATCTGGGGGGGCACGATGGCTGTGCACACTCTGCGCGGCCGGTCCTGGATACGCAGTGGGGCGATGACCTGGCAGATCCTCCAGATCGCCGTGGGGATCGGCAGCTTCCAGGCGCCGTTCTCCCGCCCGGACATCGGATGGTTGCTCATCCTTCCGGCAGTCGGCGTGATCATTCTGCTCTTCACCCCGTCCGTTATCGCCGCGACCCGGCGCCAGGACGAGGCGCCGGTCGAGTAGCCCCGGTCGAATAGGGGAGGCCGGTTCTCAGGCGTCGATGCCCAGCTTCTTGCGTAGCGACGCGACGTGCCCGGTGGCCTTCACGTTGTACAGCGGAAGGGTGATGGCGCCGGCCTCGTCCACAGCGAAGGTGGACCGGATGGTGCCGGTGACGGTCTTGCCGTAGAGGGACTTCTCGCCGTATGCGCCATACGCGTTGTGCACGGTGAGGTCGGGGTCACTCAGCAGCGGGAAATTGAGCCCCTGCTCGGTCTGGAATTTCTTGAGGGCCGGTGCGGCATCCTTCGAGATACCGAGCACCGTGTAGCCGGCGGACTTGAGCGAGTTGATGTTGTCTCGGAAGTCGCAGGCCTCGGTGGTGCAGCCGGGGGTGGATGCGGCGGGGTAGAAGTAGACGATGACCTTGTCGCCCGCGTAGTCGCCCAGCGAGACGGGTGATCCATCCTGGTCGGTGAGGGTGAACTCGGGGGCGGGCTGGCCGGCCTCGAGCCTGGTTGATGTGGTCACGCTGTGCTCCTTCGACTGCACCGATTTCTGTGCTCAATCCTACGGAACCGCCGTGCGCCGAGCACGGTTCGCGAGACCTCCCTGGCGATGCTAATGTTGTCCCTTGGTTCTCCCGTTTGTCGCGAGTACCGAACGCACCTCTAGCTCAATTGGCAGAGCAACTGACTCTTAATCAGTGGGTTCCCGGTTCAAGTCCGGGGGGGTGCACCACAACACTCGACTCGCCCATCCCGGATGATGTACTCATGGCCTCCTCGATACGTCGCGCCGAAGCCCTTCGCGTTGCGGCCGACCGGCTGTCGGCGAGCCCGATCCTCATCGATGGCGACGCCCAGGAGTTGCTCGCGAGCATCCGTTCGGGCAGTGAACGGTTGGACATCACCATCACCGATCGAGCCACGCTCACCGCGAGCGGTCAGAGAGCGGCGATCGTGATCCTCGCCGTCGATGGCGATGGCCGCAGATCTTCGTTTGCGCGTGCGGCCACGATGCTGCGGGGGATGGATGCGATGCTCATGCCCGACGCCGTGCAGATCGGCGTGATTCAGAGCGGCCGCTCGCGCATGACTCCACCCCGCCTGCTCCGGCTTCTCGCATCCGAGATCCTCTTTCAGGTGACTCTGGCCGTGCCGGAGCTCGTGCCGCTGCAGTTGCGGCGATCGATTCGACAACGCTTCGGCCTGGCCGCCCTGGATGCGGCCGGTCTGCGGGTGATCCGCTTCGGTTGATCCCCCTCGACGATCGTGTCGGTGGCAAATCCAGGCTCGATGAGCCTCGCATAGACTGACGTCTATGGAAGGCGAGTCGCGGGTCTCCGGAGAGCTGAAGCTGCTCGCGGATCCGACCCGAGCGCGCATTCTCGGGCTCATCATGGAGAGTCCGGAGGGCAGGCGCTCGGTGGGCGAGCTCGCGCTCACGCTGGGGCTGCGCCAGCCGACGGTGAGCCATCACCTGAAGGCGCTGGTGGATGAAGACCTGGTGATCCGCACCCCAGAGGGCCGCGTCGCCTGGTATTCGATGCATCCGGATCGGGTCGATCGTGTCGCGGAGGTGCTCGACCCGCCTCGCTCCACGGAACGGGCCGAGGCCGTGCTCGAGAGGATCTCGACCGATCTCGCCGCACGATTCGCGGGGGTGTTCGGGCCAGAGACCGTCGAACGGTACGTGCGAGAGAGCCACGCTCTCCTCTACGAAGGCGAACGGAACACGAAGTACCTCCCCTCGCTCACCTCTCGCTTCGCCGCGGACCGGCTGTCGGCGTTGGCGCGCACCGAATCACCCTCCGTCGACCGGGTTCCCGAGGTGCTGTTCGTCTGCGTGCAGAACGCGGGCCGATCTCAGATCGCGGCGGCGATCCTGCGCCATCTGGCCGGCGACGCCGTGCGGGTGCGCACGGCCGGATCTGCGCCAGCCGATGCCGTGAGGTCGGTCGTCATCGCGTCCCTCGACGAGATCGGAGTGCCGATCGGCGGTGAGTTCCCCAAGCCGTTGACGGACGAGGTCGTGCGAGCCGCGGACGTCGTCGTCACGATGGGCTGCGGCGACGCCTGCCCCATCTACCCGGGCAGGCGTTACCTCGATTGGGACCTCGACGACCCGGTGGGCCTGCCGATCGGTCGGGTGCGGGGCATCCGGGACGATATCGAATCGCGGGTGCGGGAACTCCTCGTGTCGCTCGCGGTGAATTCCGACTGAATTGTCTAACAACTGCGTCATCAACTGATAGATGACGGTCTATGCTTTCGGTGTCGCCGAAAGTAGGGAATTCCATGGCCGAGAAGCCGACAGTCCTGTTCGTCTGCATCCATAACGCAGGTCGATCGCAAATGGCCGCCGGGTACATGCGCGAGCTCTCCGGGGGTGCCGTCGAGGTGCGCTCCGGCGGGTCGGAACCGGGAGACCAGATCAACCCGATGGCGATCAAGGCGATGGCAGAGGAGGGCATCGACATCTCCCAGGCTGTGCCCCAGCTCATGACCACCGAACAGGTCAAGGAGTCCGACGTGGTCATAACGATGGGTTGCGGCGACGTCTGTCCGATCTTCCCCGGCAAGCGCTACGCGGACTGGGAGCTGACTGACCCGAAGGGCAAGCCCATCGACGAGGTGCGCCCGATCCGCGACGACATCAAAGCCCGCGTTCAGGCGCTGCTCGCCGAGCTGCTGCCCGCCTCGGGCTGACCGAGAAGCTCGCTCTTCGTGCCGGATCGGCCCGGGGCGCTTGGCGGCCGCGGGAGTGCGGGCATAGGATGCCGCCACGTACGCACCTCGCCAGGGAGCTCGCTGTGGACACCATCGTGATCGTCGGCACGGTCGTCGTCGCCGTGGCCTCTGCCAGCGTCGGCGGGGTATTCCTGACTTTCTCGGCCTTCGTGATGGCGGGGCTCGGTCGACTGGCCGTGCCGAACGGCATCCGAGCGATGCAGTCGATCAACATCACCGCAGTGACACCCGTCTTCATGGCCGTGCTGTTCGGCACCGCCGGGCTCGGCATCATCCTCGCCGCCGTCGGCCTGGTGGATCCCTCTTCCGCCACTCCGTGGAGGCTGGGAGCAGCTACCCTCTACCTCGGCGGCGTCGTCGCGCTCACCACAGCGTTCCACGTGCCGCGCAACAACGCCCTTGCGCGCGTGTCAGCGGAGGCGGCCGAGGCTGCCGCCCAGTGGCGCACCTATCGGGTGGCGTGGCTGCGAGGCAACCATGTGCGGATGCTGACTGCCCTGGCCAGCTCAGCACGCTGGGTCGTGAGTCTGCTGCCGGAAGTCACCGGATGAGCGGGGTCAGTCCTCATCGGCGGTCGGGTCGTCGGTGACCGGATCTGCGGCGCGTTCGACCGCGACTACCGACTGAGCGGGTTCGGCCGTTCGTGACGCGGTCGCCGAAGCGCCGGCTGCTGCTCCGGCGGCAGCGCCGCCGGCGAAGCTGCCGAGCAGGCCGCGGAGATCGATTCCGGTGGTGGACTTGAGCACGGCGTCGATCTCGGTGAAGCCGCCGGCGACGTTCTTAGTCAGCTGGCTCGCGCCATCCGTCGACACGACCGTCAGTTGGTCGATGTTGCCCATCGGGGCCGCGAGCTCATGGGCGATCTGCGGCAGCATCTCGACGAGTCGCAGCTGGATGAGCGCCTCGGACTTCTGGGCGACCGCCTCGGCCGCGAGCTTGGTCGCCTCGGCCTCGGCCTGCCCCTTGGCGAGGATCGCATCGGCCGTAGCCTGACCCTCCGCGCGGATCGCCTCGGCATTCGCGACCCGGCTGTCGCGCTCGGCGGTGGCAGCGATGACGCGGGCCTCGGCGGCGGCGTTCGCCGCGACCTTCACGCGGTAGGCATCCGCATCCGCGACCGCGTTCACCTCAGAGGCCAGCTGCGCGGTGCGGAGCTTCGCGGCGGCCTGCGCGGTCACCTCCTGCTCGTGCACGATGTTCTGCTGGGTCTTCGCCTCGGCGAGAGGTTTGGCGCCTGCTGCTTCAGCGGTGGCCTTGTCGGTATCGAGTTGCAGGGCAGCGCGCTTGAGCGCCAGGGTGTTCTGGGCGATGGCCACGGCCTGTTCCGCCGCGATGGAGGCCTCCTGCGAGGCCTGGCCGGCCTGGGCTTCGGCGACCTCTGCCGCTTTTAACACGGATGCCTGCTCGGCGCGCCCCATGTTGCGGATGTAGTCGTTGTCGTCGGAGATGCCCTTGATCTCGAACGAGTCGACGTCGAGTCCCTGGCTGAGCAGCGATTCGCGCGCTGTGGAGAGCACCGCGGCTCCCAGCTCGTCTCGCTTCTGGATGATGGTCTGAACATCAGTGCCGCCGATGGAGGAACGCAGGGAGCCCGACAGCACCTCGAGGGCGAATCCGTCGATGTTCTTGTCGTTGCCGATGAAGCGTTGGCCGGCGGCGAGGATGGCGGAGTGGGTGTCGCCCACCTTTACGATGGCGACAGCCTCGACCGTGAGGGTGATGCCGCGCGCATCCTGCGCCACCGCGGCGAGTTCGATCGCGCGCGAGCGCAGGCTGATCTTGAAGGCCTTCTGGAAGAACGGGGTGATGAAGACTCCGGACCCGACGACGATACGGATCCCCGACTCCTCGGTTGCGACGCCGTCGACGGTCTTCACCCTGGCTCGTTTGCCCGTGATGAGGATCGCCTCGTCGGGGCCGGCATTCTTGTAAATCGACTTGGCGTAGATCAACACGATGAGGAAGACCACGATCACGGCGGCGATGATCGCCGCGAGGGGAGTGAGGTTGAAGGGCACGACGACGTCCTTTGTTCGGTGCCCGAACGCTAACATCCCTCGACAACTTGCACGAGCCGCCCCGGCCCGCGGAACGCTATTTGCGGGGGGAGGGTCCCCGGAGTCCAACCGCAGCGTCGACGACCGCGAACGACGTGCTGGGTCCGACCAGCAGCAGCTCGACACCGTCGCGATGCAGAAGCGGCACGAGTTCGGTATCCAGGCGGGCGATCACATCCTCCGCCCGCGCCACGAAGATCGCGGCCATGGTGGTGGTGGCCAGGAAGCTCCGGCCCCCGTGGCGCACGATCTTGTCGAAGGATCGCCCGTCTGCATCGGAACTGCCGATGCCGCGTGGGGCTGTCGAATGGATGGTCATGGTTTGTCCTGCTCCGATGTTCCCGTGCTCCGTTGCTCCGGGCATGTTTCGAGCCTAAGTTGGAGGCGATTTTCAGGGCAGCCATTGACAGGAGGCGATTTCGAGGAATGCCCAGCCGAGGATCTGCTGCGAGGGGATTGACCATCCGCCCGGATGAGGGCACCGTATGGGCGGTAACCAAGGGAGAGAAACTATGAGAATCAAGTACGTGCTGATCGTGCTCGTCGCCTTCGCCGCCTACGTTCTGGGGGCAAAAGCGGGCGAAGACCGGTACAAAGAGATCACCCATGCCGCAACCAAGTACTGGAATGACCCGAAGGTCAAGAAGGCCCGCGCCAAGGCGAAGAAGGCACGGAACAAGGCCGCGAAGGCCGCTCGCAAGAAATTCAGCTAGCGAGCGTTAACCACCCGTTCTGGGGTATTCCGCACTAGAGACAAGCTCGGCACTGCGGAGGTACAGTTGAGCCAGATGCAGGGGGCAACACAAACTCTGGGTCTCCTGAATATCGTGTGTCGAGCGCGGGGGCGCTTTTGGCACGATGACTCAGGTTTGCCTCGGTTCGGGAATCGAGTCTAAACCCCGATCGCCGCCGCTCTTCGGAGCGGCGGCGATCAGTGTTTAACGGGCCACTGTTTAGCGGGCCACTGTTTGACTGGCAACGAACCGGCAACGCCGGTGATTAGTGACCCGCGGATGCCTCGGCTCAACGACGTCAAGATACTGCCACGGGCATGCAGGAGTCATCGACTTTAGAGCGGGTGACGCTTCCGGCGTCGAACGCGCGTCAACGCTCGCCGAGCGGACCGCTCAGGCGGCCTTGCGCGGCTTGAACATGCGGTGTTCGTCGTGCTGGTCGTCGACGACGACGACGTCAGCCTCGGCCGGCGCGGGAGCGGTGGACCAGTCGACGGATTCGACGGTGATCTCTTCCTCGACTGCCATCTCTTTGAGCACAGGGGTCTGGGCGTCTTCGACGCTCTCGGGGCCGACCTCGGCGAGCTCGACGGCGGCGCGAGGCGCGGCGATCTGGTCGGCGATGTCACGGGCGATGTATTCGGAGATCGTCTCGCCGAAGAGCGAGTCGGTGTCGGTGCTGGCGCGGAACTGCAGTGTCCACATGCCACCCGCCCCGACGGCCTTGAGCAATCGCTCGCGCACCAGGTCGAAGACGAGTTCTTCGAGCTCTGCCGACTCCTCGGGCGAGATCGTACGACTGTGCGTGCGTGATTCCATCACGACTCACCCTTCAAGTTCAGGTTGATAGTTTGCCCAGTATGCGCCCGACCCCTCGAACAGGGCCGATGACACGCCGACACGGAAAAGGCTCCGGATGCAGCATCCGGAGCCTTCTTCGTGTGGTTGCGGGCTACTTGGTGAAGACCTCGTCCTCCATCGCGTCATACCCCTCGGCCTGGGGGTCGCCGTGGAGGCCGCCGCTGAGGGCGTATTCCTCCTCCGGCGAGAGCACGAGCCGATTGCGCCCGACGAGGGCGAAGATGGCGAGCCCGACGACGAAGATGATGACGAAGGTGATCACCGCGAGGTTGAACGTGGGGTTCGCCACGATGCCGACGAACGCCGCGATGGCGATGATGCCGGCGACGACGGCGCCGACGATGCCAGTCGGGCTCTTGTAGGGGCGCTTGGCGGCGGGATACCTGCGGCGCAGCACGATGAAAGAGATCATCTGCATCACGTAGGAGATGACCGCGCCGAAGACCGCGATGAACAGGATGATGCCGGTGGCGGCACCCGCGGCATCCGGGTTGACCGCCGGGATGACCAGCGCGACGACGACGAGGATCACGAAGCCGATCGCTCCTCCGACGAGGAGTGCCACCCAGGGTGTCTGGTGCTTCTTGCCGGTGAGGGAGAGGAACTTCGGGTAGTAGCCGGCGCGGGAGAGCGAGTACATGTTGCGTCCGTAGGCGAACATGATGCCCTGCAGCGACGCGAGCAGCCCGATGAGGGCGAAGAGCGCGAGCAGCGCGGCCACGCTGTCGGGCAGGAATGCGCGGAAGCCGGCGAGCAGAGGTTCGTCACCGTCACCCGGCGAAACCGTGAGGGCCTTCGAGCCCGTCACAGCGGGGTTCAGGAAGAGGATGAGAAGCCCGAAGAAGGCAAGGGTGATGATGCCCCACACTCCCGCGCGCGGGATGTCCTTCGCCGGGTTCTTGGCCTCCTCCGCCGCCAGTGGCAACTCCTCGATGCCGAGGAAGAACCAGATGGCGAACGGCAGCGAGAACAGGATGCCGATGCCTCCGAAGGGCAGGAAGCTGGAGTTGCCGGTCGTCGGGGCGATGTCGAACAGCCGGGAGAAGTCGACTGCGCCATTGGCGATGGACAGCACCGCGAAGAGCAGGATCACTGCCATCGAGATGATCGCGACGATCAGGGCGAATCGGAATCCGACCGATGCCCCCAGCGAGTTGAGGCCGATGAAGACCGCATAGAGGATGATCCACAGCAGCCAGGCCGGCACCTCGGCGCCGGTGAGGTCTGTGATGATCTGCCCGGCGTAGGCGGCCGAGAACAGCACGACCACTGCTGTGGTGACCACGTATTCGATGGACTCGGAGATGCCGGTGACGAATCCTCCCCACGGTCCCATCGCCGCTCTGGCGAAGGAATACGCTCCGCCGGTGTGCGGCATCGCGGCGGACATCTCTCCGATGGAGAAGATCATGGTGAAGTACATGATCACGATGACGATGGTGGCGATGAGCAGGCCGCCCCACCCCGTGGTCGCGAGGCCGACGTTCCATCCGGAGAAGTCGCCGGAGATGACGGCGGCGATCCCGATGCCCCAGAGGCCCCAGAATCCGGCTGTGCGTTTGAGGCTTCGTTTCTCGAAATAGCCGTCTTCGGCTTTCGTATAGGTGACGCCGGAGACCGTGTTCTTTGACATGCATTCCTCCAGGAGGGGATCGTCGGGAGCCGGGCGCGATGAGCCACCGCGTCACGCTTACCGGAGAGCATGGCGTTTATTGGTACTTCGTGTCTACCTTTGGATGTAAACAGTGCATTACACGCCCTAGGATCGGGATCGTGCCGCCGTGATGCAATGGTCGGCAAAAGCTCGAGAAGACGAGGAACCCCCATGGCCGCTCGCACGGGAATGCTCACTACCGACCAGCTCAACGCCCTCATCGACGAGGGCGCGATCGACACCGTGATCGTGGCGTTCACCGATATGCAGGGGCGACTCGTGGGTAAACGGGCATCCGCCCGCCTGTTCAAGGAGGAGATCAGCAGCCACGGCGCGGAGTGCTGCAACTACCTGCTCGCGGTCGACGTCGAGATGAACACCGTCGACGGGTACCGCATCTCCTCGTGGGAGAAGGGCTACGGCGACATGGCGATGATCCCCGACCTGTCGACGCTCCGACTCGTGCCGTGGATCCCGGGCACCGCCCTCGTGATGGCCGACCTCACCTGGCTCGACGAGCGACCGGTCGACCCGGCTCCCCGTGAAATCCTGAAGAAGCAGATCGCGCGCCTCACCGAGAAGGGCCTCGTGCCCTACGTCGGCACGGAACTCGAGTTCATCGTCTTCGACAACAGCTACCGGGATGCCTGGAGCAGGGGCTACGTCGGACTCACCCCGGCGAGCGATTACAACATCGACTACGCGTTGCTCGCCTCGACGCGTATGGAGCCGTTGTTGCGGGACATCCGCGTCTCGATGGAGGGTGCCGGGCTCTACTGCGAGGGCGTGAAGGGAGAGTGCAACCTGGGGCAGCAGGAGATCGCCTTCCGCTATGAGGACGCGCTCACCACCTGCGACAACCATTCGATCTACAAGAACGGCGCGAAAGAGATCGCCGACAAGCACGGCAAGGCGCTCACCTTCATGGCCAAGTTCAACGAGAAGGAGGGCAACTCCTGCCACATCCACATCTCGTTCCGTGGCGCGGACGGATCCGCCGTTTTCGCCGATGACACCGACACTCTCGGCATGTCGAAGATGTTCCGCCACTTTCTCGCGGGGCAGTTGAAGACCATGCGCGAGCTGACTCTGTTCTTCGCGCCGAACATCAACTCCTACAAGCGCTATGTCGATGGCAGCTTCGCCCCGACCGCCGTCGCCTGGGGGCTCGACAACCGCACCTGCTCACTTCGCGTGGTCGGGCACGGCCTCGGGATGCGGGTGGAGAACCGGGTGCCCGGCGGAGACGTCAACCAGTACCTCGCCACAGCGGCGCTGATCGCCGGCGGGTTGTACGGCATCGAGCACGAGCTGGAGCTCGAGCCGATGTTCGAGGGCAATGCCTACGGCAGCGATGCCCCGCGAGTGCCGACGACACTTCGGGAGGCGGCTGAGCTGTTCGGCCAGTCCGAGATCGCCCGTGAGGCCTTCGGGGCGGATGTCGTGGAGCACTACCTCAACAACGCGCGCATCGAGGTTCAGGCCTTCGATGCCGCCATCACGGACTGGGAGCGGGTGCGCGGCTTTGAGCGTTTCTGAAAACACGGCTGATGCAAACCCGACGTCGCAGGCTCCGTCGGCGCTGGCGTCGCGTGATCGCTGGCGCGATCACCAGAGCTCCAGCGCGCCCGTGATCGGGCTCACCACCTACCTCGAGCAGGCACAGACCGGCGTGTGGGACGTGCAGGCCGCCTTCCTGCCGAAGGTCTACTTCGAGGCGATCACCCGTGCGGGCGGCATCGCCGTGCTCCTCCCGCCGCAGCCCGTCTCCGCGGAGATCGCTGAGCGGGTGCTCGACGGGCTCGACGGCCTGCTGATCACCGGCGGTAAAGACGTCGACCCCGCCCGGTACGGCCAGGAACCGCATCCCACCACGGACACGCCGCGCACCGACCGGGACGCGTGGGAGGATGCGCTGCTCACCGCCGCGATCTCGCGCGAACTGCCATTCCTCGGCATCTGCCGCGGCGCCCAGGTGCTCAACATTGCGCGCGGCGGCACCCTGCACCAGCACCTGCCCGAGATCATCGGCACCGACAAGTACCAGCTCGGCGGCGGCACCTTCGGTCAGGTGGACGTGGAGGCGGAGGCCGACAGCGCGGTCGGACGACTCGTGGGCACCGATCCCCTCGAGGTAGCGGTCTACCACCACCAGGCGATCGACCGCGTGGGGGACGGGCTCCGCGTGACCGCGCGCACGGAAGACGGCGTGATCCAGGCGGTGGAACTCGAGGGAGTGCCGTTCGGGGTGGCCGTGCAGTGGCATCCGGAACAGACCGGCGATGATCTCCGGCTCTTCGCCGGCCTCGTGCAGGCTGCCCGGGACTACCATCGCGCGGAGGCCACCCGATGACCGGGATCACCCTGATCAACCCGGCGACCGAGGTAGCGCTGCAGACGGTGGAGCACAGCAGCCTCGAGCAGGTGGATGACGCGGTCGCGGCTGCGATGTCCGCCCAGCGCGCCTGGGCGGCACTACCGCCCGCCGAACGAGCCGCGGCGCTTCGACGATTCGCCCGGGCCGTCGACGGCGACCTGGAGAATCTCGCGGGGCTGGAAGTGGCGAACTCCGGGCATCCGATCTCGCAGGCGCGCTGGGAGGCCGGGCATGTTCGCGACGTGCTCGACTACTACGCCGCCGCCCCCGAGCGGATGATCGGCAAGACCATCCCGGTGGCCGGCGGCATCGACGTGACCTTCCTCGAGCCGCTCGGCGTCGTGGGCGTGATCGTGCCGTGGAATTTCCCCATGACGATCGCGGCCTGGGGCTTCGCTCCCGCGCTCGCCGCCGGCAACGCGGTGCTGCTGAAGCCCGCGGAGTGGACCCCGCTCACCGCGATCCGCCTCGGCGCCCTGGCCCTCGAGGCCGGCCTTCCACCGGGACTCTTCCAGGTGCTGCCGGGCAAGGGCTCCGTGATCGGGGAGCGGTTCGTGACCCATCCGGATGTGCGCAAAGTGGTGTTCACCGGCTCGACCGCAGTCGGCAAGGGTGTAATGGCCGGCTGCGCCGACCAGGTGAAAGCGGTGACCCTCGAGCTCGGCGGCAAGTCGGCGAACGTGGTCTTCGCCGACTCCGACCTGGAGAAGGCCGCCGCCACCGCCCCCTCTGCGGTGTTCGAGAACGCCGGCCAGGACTGCTGCGCGCGCAGCCGCATCCTGGTGCAACGCAGTGTCTACGACCGCTTTCTCGAGTTGCTCGAGCCCGCCGTGAAGGGCGTGCGGGTGGGATCCCCGCTCGCGGAAGACACCGAGATGGGGCCCCTGGTCTCCGCCGCGCACCTGGCCAAGGTCAGGTCGTACGTACCCGACGACTCGCAGGTCGCCTTCCGCGGAAGCGCTCCGGATGGGGCGGGCTACTGGTTCGCTCCGACGGTGCTGTTGCCCAGCTCACGCACCGACCGGGTGGTGGTGGACGAGATTTTCGGTCCGGTCGTCAGCGTGCTGCCATTCGACGATGAGGCTGACGCCATCGCCCTCGCCAACGACAGCATCTACGGCCTGAGCGGCTCGATCTGGACGAGGGACGTCGGCCGCGCCATCCGCGTCTCGCGTGCGATCGACAGCGGCAACCTCTCGGTCAACTCGCACTCCTCCGTGCGGTACTCGACGCCCTTCGGCGGGTTCAAGCAGAGCGGCCTCGGGCGCGAGCTCGGACCGGATGCCGCGGCCGCCTTCACCGAGACCAAGAACGTCTTCATCAGCACCGATTGACCGATCCGCGGGTCTTGATGCGGCCGCGCGCGGCCGACTCGACCGGCACCAGTAAGGAGAACGACCACATGGCAGTAGCGAAGATCGACCTCACGCAGCGGCTCGCGGGAAAGGTCGCGGTCGTCACCGGGGGAGCGAGCGGCATCGGTCTCGCCACGGCTCGGCGGTTCGCGGCGGAAGGCGCGACCGTCGTGATCGCCGACTTCAACCCGGTGGCGGGTGCGGCGGCGGCCGCAGAGGTGGAGGGACTCTTCGTGCAGGTCGACGTGACCGACGAGGCCCAGGTGAATGCCCTGTTCGCGACCGCCAACGAGACCTACGGATCGGTGGACATCGCCTTCAACAACGCCGGCATCTCCCCGCCCGACGACGACTCGATCGAGACCACCGAACTGCCCGCCTGGCAGAACGTGCAGGATGTCAACCTCAAGTCGGTCTACCTGTGCTGCCGCGCAGCGCTCAAGTACATGGTGGCCCAGCAGTCCGGCTCGATCATCAACACGGCCTCGTTCGTGGCGGTGCTCGGATCGGCGACCAGCCAGATCTCCTACACGGCCTCCAAGGGCGGCGTGCTCGCGATGAGCCGCGAACTCGGGGTGCAGTTCGCGCGCCAGGGCATCCGGGTGAACGCCCTGTGCCCGGGACCGGTCAACACGCCTCTGCTTCAGGAGCTGTTCGCCAAGGACGAGGAACGCGCCCAGCGTCGTCTCGTGCACATTCCCAAGGGACGCTTCGCGGAGCCGGAAGAGCTCGCCGCGGCGGTCGCGTTCCTGGCGAGCGACGACTCGTCCTTCATCACCGGTTCGACGTTCCTCGTCGATGGTGGCATCAGCGCCGCCTACGTGACGCCCCTGTAACCATGAGCGACGGGGGAGGGATGTTGCGGGCAGATGTCGCCGGCGATGCCCTCTTTCGACCCGTTCGCGCGGGCAACGCCTTCGAGGAGACGGTGAGTCGCCTCCTGCAGGCCATCCGGCTCGGGATCGTGCCGCCGGGTGAGGCGCTGCCTGCCGAACGCGACCTCGCCACCCGGTTCTCGGTGAGCCGCGACACCGTCCGCGATGCCATCCGCTCACTGTCCGATGCGGGATTCCTCGTCTCGCGTCGCGGTCGTTACGGCGGCACCTTCGTCGTGGACGCTCCGCCGTCACGCGTCGCTGCCTCCGGCATCGACGGGCTCGCGGCATCCGCCCCTCCCACCGTCGAGGAGATCGAGGATGTGCTCGCACTGCGCGAGATCCTCGAGGTCGGAGCCGCGCGCTCCACGGCGACCCGCAGCCTCACGGCCGGTGATCGCGAACTGCTCTGGACCCGCCTGGGAGAGACCGCGGCCGCGACGATCGCCGACTACCGGCGGCTCGACTCGCGGCTTCACCTCACCATCGGGGAGCTCGTGGGAGCGCCATCCCTGGTTCCTCTGCTGGCGGAGAACCGGATGCGGGTGAACGGACTTCTCGACGAAATCCCGCTGCTGCAGCCCAATATCGAACACTCGAACCGTCAGCACGAGGCGATCGTGATCGCCATCCTCACCGGGGATGCCGAGCGGGCGGCATCCGCGATGCAGGAGCACCTCGAGGGCTCCGCCGCACTGCTGCGGGCGTTCCTCGCCTGAAGCCGGGTGCGTGAGCTGCCGCGCCGCTAGAGAGTCGGCGGTGCCTTCGGGGTGCGCGGCTTGGTCGGCGCTTTGGTGACCGGAGTCTTTTCGACTGGCGACTTTTCTGGCGCTGACTTCACGACCGGCGTCTTCGCCGACGCGACCTTCGCTTCCGGAGTGGCCCGTGCGGGGGAAGCAGCGGATGCCGGGGGAGTCGCCGGGGTGATGGTGCGGGTGGGGGTCGGGGCCGCTGCCTTCGGCAGTACGGGCGCGACCTTTGTGGTGGCCGTCGTATCAGGGGATGTCGTCGCCGGGGCCGTCGGTGCCGCGGAGGGGGCAGCAGTGGCCGGGGCAGCAGTGGCCGGGGCACTGGGTGCCGCGGGGGGCGGACCCGGCGCGGCCGGAGGCTTCGGCGGCTCGTTCTTCGCGACATACAACTGCGCTGCACGGGTCGCAACGAGGAGGAACCGCACCAGGAGGAAGACGAGTCCGATGATGATCGCGAGAGCGAGCAGCGAGAAGAATCCCCAGACCACCAGTCCGAGGAACCCGAGGGCCCCCGCGCCCATGTCGTACATTTCCGGAATGAGTGGATTGTGCATGGTTACTCCTCTAGCTCGTCGACCTTGCGCGACTGCTCCAACACCGTGTCCACCGCGACTACGACGGTGATGACCCAGCTGATCCACATGAGGGCGAGCCGCCAGTCGCGCGGACCTTTTCTTGTCGTCTGGAGGGTACCCCACCCGCCGAGGACGGCGCTGATGAGGGTGCCACTGAAGATGTATTTGCGCAACGGATGCCTTTCAAGTCGATATTTCCACGCTACTCCGCTGTGGGAAGGCCGCACAGCCCGGGATAGTGTGGAACGCCGGAACGGCGCCGAGCAGTAAAGGAACGACGTGCGAACTGCGATTCTCGGGGCCGCCCTGCTCCTCGTCGGGTTCATTGCTATCGCCACCGGCATCCTCCCCGCCGCCGATGCGTTGGCCATCGGGGAGCGTGTCTGGCCGATCCTGCTGTTCGTGGTCGCGATCACCGTCGTCACCGAGCTCGCTGCCGAGGCCGGCCTGTTCCGTCTCGTCGCAGAGCAGACCGCGCGTTGGGGGCGCGGCAGGGCGTGGCTGCTCTGGCTCCTGGTGCTTGCGCTCGCGGTGGTCGGCACGATCTTCCTCTCACTCGACACGACCGCCGTGCTCCTGACGCCCGTCGTCGTGATCCTGGCTCGCCACGCCGGGCTGTCACCGCTGCCCTTCGCCCTCACGACGGTGTGGATGGCGAACACGGCCTCGCTGCTGCTCCCGGTCTCGAATCTCACCAACCTGCTCGCCGAACACGAGCTGGCGGGCGTCGGTCCTCTGCAATTCGCCGCTCTCACCGCTGTGCCGGCACTCATCTCCGTGGTGGTGCCCGCGCTCATCCTTTTCCTCGTCTTCCGCCGGGACCTCCTGGTGCGCTATCGCACCGAGCCTGCCGAGAGGCAGGACGATCGCGTGCTGCTCGTCGCGAGCGGAGTGGTCGTTGCGCTGCTCATCCCCTCCCTCGTCTCTGGACTCGAGGTGTGGATCCCCACGGTGATCGCGGCCTCGGTTCTCGGAGCGTTCTTTCTCGTGAGGCGCCGTTCGGTGTTGCGGTTCGGCCTTCTCCCGTGGCAACTCGTGCTGCTGGCCTCCGGGCTGTTTCTTGTCGTTGAAGCCGCTCATTCGCTGGGCCTCGGTATGCTGCTCGCCACCATTTCGGGCACCGGACACGATCCTCTGAGCCTGTTGCGGCTGGCGGGAGTCGCCACCCTCGGCGCCAACGCCATCGACAACCTGCCCGCGTATCTGGCTCTCGAGCCGGTGGCCGGAGACCCGGTCCGGCTCATCGCGCTGCTGATCGGCGTGAACGTCGGTTCGCTGATCACCCCCTGGGCATCGCTTGCGACGCTCCTCTGGCACGAACGCCTGAAGGCACTGGACGTCGAGATCTCGTGGGGTCGATACGCGCTGCTCGGGCTCATCGCGGCGCCGATCACGGTGACCCTCGCGACGCTCGGCCTCGCTCTTTCGCAGGGCTGATTTCCCGGGTGTTACCCCAACCTCAAAGGGTTCGGCACATGCGGCGACTTTGCGTGTGAAAGCTCACACATAGGCCGAAATGTCAGGGAGCGCCTCCTAGCGTCGGAGATGCGTATCTCATCCGTATCGACTTTCCCAGGGGGAACCAATGTCCACCACGCTCGAAGAACCCACAACCGAGACCGTCACCGCCCACCGTCGCGTGGTCGCGTCGAGCCGCCGCGTCGCCGTGGGGCTCGGACTCGCTTCGGTCGCCGCGATCCACATCCTCGACCTGCCCGGCAAATTCGCCGAGACCCCCTACCTCGCCGCGTTCTACATCGCCCTGATCATCGCCGCCTTCGTGCTCACCGAGCGCCTCTTCATCGCGGGCACGCGCGTCGACTTCATGGCCGCCGCCGTCCTGTCGACCGCCGTGATCGCCGGTTACGCCATCAACCGCACGGTCGGCATGCCCGGGGCCACCGGAGACATCGGCAACTGGCTCGAACCGCTCGGACTCCTCTCCCTCGTGGTCGAGGCCTTCGTGCTCTGGCAGTCGATCGCCGCGGTCATCGGACTCTCGGGTGCGTCGCGCAGCGTCAGAGCCAGTCGCGCTTCCTGAACTGCAGGTAGAGCGCGAGGGATGCCGCGACGATTAGCCCGATCGAGAGCCAGACACCCCACGTCGTGCCGAACCCGGCGAACTTGAGGTTCTGACCGAAGAATCCGGTGATCGCCGTCGGTACGGCGATGATGGCCGCCCAGCTCGTGACCTTCTTCATGATCAGGTTCATCCGGTTGCTCTGGATGCTGAGATTCGTCTCGAGAATCGTCGAGACGAGATCGCGAAGCGACTCCGTCCACTCGGTGGCGCGCAGCACATGGTCGTAGACATCCTGGAAGTACGGCGTCATCTCCGTGTCGAAGGCCTCGAGATCGCGACGGAGCACCGTGTTCACGACCTCGCGCATCGGCAGCACCACCCGTCGCAACAGCACGAGGGACTTGCGGAACTCGAAGGATCGCCGCTGCACCTCCTTGTCGCGGGGGCGATCGTCGAACAGGGCGTCCTCGAGTTCGTCGGAGGCGGTGTCGAGCTGCTGCACCGTCTCGAAGTGGCCGTCGACGATCTCGTCGAGAAGCCCCCAGAGCAGGTAGGCGACGCCGTGTTTCGCCAGGTCCTTGTCGCTGTCCCAGCGCGCGACCACCTTCGACATGTCGAAATCCGGGCCATGCACGGTGACGAGCGCGTGGGGTGTGATGAAGGCCTTGATCTCATGGGTCCCGAGCTCCCCGGTCACGGTGTCGAGGGAGACGGCATAGGCGGCCAGAAACAGGTGGGTGTCGTAGCGGTCGAGCTTCGGCCGCTGGGACGAGTGCACGGCATCCTCGACGGCGAGCGGGTGCAGCCCGAGTTCTTCGGCGATGGTCGCGAGGTCCGCCTCGCTCGGAGAGAGGAAGTCCGCCCAGACCGTGCAGCCCTTCTCCACGATGTGGTCGGAGATGTCGTCGACGGGGAAGCCCTCGGTCTTCAGCGAGCCGTGACTGTAGAGCCGGGTAGTTGCCATCGGGCAATGCTAGTTGCGCGCCGTGCAGTAACCTTGACGGCACAGTGACTTCAACGACAAGCGGCACCTACGACTTCATCGTCGTGTCCAATCGCCTCCCTGTCGACCGGGTTGTCGGCGCGGACGGCACCGACAGCTGGAGCCGTTCTCCGGGCGGTCTGGTGACCGCCCTCGAGCCGGTCATGCAGCAGAACGAGGGTGCCTGGATCGGGTGGGGCGGACAGCCGGATCTCGAGCTCGATCCGTTCGATAGCGACGGTATCCACATCATCCCGGTGGCCCTCTCGGCGCTCGAGATCGAGCAGTACTACGAGGGCTTCTCCAACGACACCCTCTGGCCGCTCTATCACGACGTGATCGCGCCGCCCAGCTACCACCGCGAGTGGTGGGACAGCTACGTCGAGGTCAACCAGCGGTTCGCGGATGCCGCGGCAGCCGCCAGCGCGCCCGGCGCGGTGGTCTGGATCCAGGACTACCAGCTCCAGCTCGTGCCGAAGCTGCTGCGCGAGATGCGCCAGGACCTCACCATCGGATTCTTCAACCACATCCCCTTCCCGCCTTACGGCATCTACTCCCAGCTTCCGTGGCGCACCCAGATCATCGAGGGACTCCTCGGCGCCGACGTGATCGGGTTCCAGCGGGTCGCCGACGCGAGCAACTTCCAGCGCGCTGTGCGCCGCCTCAAGGGCTACGCCACCAAGGGCTACCAGGTCGAGGTGCCCATCGTCGACGCGTCGCCGGGGGTTCGCGTGTTCGGCGAGATCAAACGCCAGGGAAGTTTCCGCACCGTTGTCGCCCGCGCGTTCCCCATCTCGATCGACAGCGCCAGTTTCGAAGAACTCGCCCGCACTCCGGAGGTACAGGAGCGCGCGAAGCAGATCCGTGCCGAGCTCGGCAATCCCCGAACGGTGATGCTCGGGGTCGATCGCCTCGACTACACCAAGGGCATCACCCACCGGCTGAAGGCCTACGGTGAGCTGCTCGCCGAGGGCAAGTTGAGCTCAGAGGATGTCACGCTCGTTCAGGTCGCCAACCCCAGTCGCGAGCGGGTGCAGGCCTACATGGCGCTTCGCGACGACATCGAGCTGACGGTCGGCCGCATCAACGGCGATTACGGCACGATCGCGCACGTGCCCATCAGCTATCAGCACCACGGCTTCCCCCGGCACGAGATGGTGGCGTTGTACCTGGCCGCCGATGTGATGCTCGTCACGGCGTTGAGGGACGGCATGAACCTCGTGGCCAAGGAGTATGTGGCGTGCCGCTTCGACGACGGAGGTGTGCTCATCCTCAGCGAATTCGCCGGGGCATCCGACGAGTTGAAACGGGCGCTGCTCGTCAACCCTCACGACATCGACGGCGTGAAAGAGGCCATCATGCAGGCCATCGCGATGCCGAAGAGTGAACGGTCCGCGCGCATGCGATCGCTTCGCAAGCGGGTGCTCGAGCACGACGTCTCCCGCTGGTCGCGCGACTTCCTCGACGTGCTCGAAAGCCGCGCGCACCACGGATCCGAGGGGCACAAGCTCTCCTGATGGTTGACGTCGACACCCCTCCCAACTTCTCCCGACTGCCCGAGCCGTTCATCGGAGCGCTGCGGGAACTCGCCCGCACCCGACGGCTGCTCGTGGCGCTCGACTTCGACGGAACCCTCGCGCCAGAGGTGGATGCCCCGGAGCACGCCCGTGCGCTGCCCGAGGCTCGCGCCGCCGTGCTCCGCCTCAACGACATGCCGAACACGCGGGTGGCGCTGGTCTCCGGCCGCGCCCTCGACAGTCTCATCGAGGTGTCGGACCTGCCGGACAGCGTTCTGCTCGTCGGCTCCCACGGCATCGAGCTGCGACTCGACAACCCCGGTGACAGCGTCACCCTCAACACTACGGAGTTCGAGCGCATCGATGTTCTCGGCGAGGTGCTCAACGAGGTGGCCAACTCCTTCGACGAGGTCTGGCTGGAGGAGAAGCCGGCCGGCTTCGCTCTCCACACCCGGCTCGCGTCCGAGCGAAACAGCCGGATCGCCCACCTGGTCGCTCGCAGCGAGACCGCCGCCGAGCTCGATGACCTCACCATCCGCAGCGGCAAGAATGTGCTCGAGTTCTCGGTGCGATCCACCACCAAGGGCGAGGCCGTCGAGCATCTGCGCACCTACACGAAGGCCACGGCGGTCTTCTATGCGGGCGACGACGTGACCGACGAGGATGCCTTCGCGGCTCTCGGAGCGGACGACGTCGGGCTCAAGAGCGGCCACGGATCCACACTCGCCAACTTCCGGGTCGCCGGACCCATCGATGTCGCCCGGGCGCTCAACCTGCTCGCCGACCTGCGTGAGGGCGACGTGCACGAGCAATAGCTCTGTCGCATCAGCTCTTTTCCTGTTCTGAACCGCCATTTCGGCGCGCGCCAGAGACTCGCGGACGCGGGAATGTCGAGGCGGCGGGGGAAACGTCCCCCTCCCTGAGGCTGCGAGCGGTCCGCGAGCGTCGGCATTCCCGCCAAGACGGAGAGCCTGCCGTCGCTCGCGCGGGAGGAATGTGAACACGGAGGGCGTTCTAGACTCTGTTACATGCCCGAAACAGTCGACTGGAAGCCCCGTTCACGCACCGTCACCGACGGTATCGAAGCCATGACCTCCCGCGGCATGCTGCGCGCGGTGGGCATGGGCGACTCCGACTGGGAGAAGCCCCAGATCGGCATCGCGAGTTCGTGGAACGAGATCACCCCCTGCAACCTCAGCCTCGACCGCCTGGCTCAGGCCGCGAAGGAGGGAGTGCACTCCGGCGGCGGCTACCCACTGCAGTTCGGCACCATCTCCGTCTCCGACGGCATCAGCATGGGCCATGAGGGCATGCACTTCTCTCTGGTGAGCCGCGAGGTCATCGCCGACTCCGTCGAGGTCGTCATGCAGGCCGAGCGGCTCGACGGCTCCGTTCTGCTCGCCGGCTGCGACAAGTCGCTTCCCGGCATGCTCATGGCTGCCGCCCGCCTCGACCTCTCCTCCGTGTTCCTCTACGCAGGCTCGATCGCTCCGGGCTGGGTGCGGCTGAGCGACGGCACCGAGAAGGAGGTCACCATCATCGACTCCTTCGAGGCCGTCGGTGGCGTCAAGGCCGGCACGATGAGCGACGAGGATGCCTACGCCATCGAGTGCGCGATCGCGCCGGGCGAGGGTGCCTGCGGCGGCATGTACACGGCCAACACGATGGCGAGCGTGGCCGAGGCACTCGGCATGGCGCTGCCGGGCTCCACGAGTCCTGCCGCGGCCGACCGGCGACGCGACTACTTCGCCCACAAGAGCGGCGAGGCCGTCGTCAACCTGCTGCGCCTCGGCATCACCACCCGCGACATCCTCACCAAGGACGCCTTCGAGAACGCGATCGCGGTGGCCATGGCCCTCGGCGGATCGACGAACGTCGTGCTCCACCTCCTCGCCATCGCGTGGGAAGCGGATGTCGACCTCTCGCTCGACGACTTCAACCGCATCGGCGACACCATTCCCCACCTCGCCGACATGAAGCCCTTCGGCCAGTTCGTGATGAACGACCTGGATCGTCGCGGAGGCATCCCGGTGCTGATGAAGGCGCTGCTGGATGCCGGGCTGCTGCACGGCGACGCGCTCACCGTCACCGGCAAGACCCTCGCCGAGAACCTCGCCGAGCTGAACATCCCTCCGCTGGACGGGAAGGTGCTTCGCACCCTCGACAACCCGATCCACGCGACCGGGGGCCTCACCATCCTGCGCGGTTCCCTCGCACCGGAGGGTGCCGTCGTCAAGACCGCCGGCTTCGATGCCCAGGTCTTCGAAGGCCCCGCTCGGGTGTTCGAGCGGGAGCGAGCGGCGATGGACGCCCTCACCGAGGGCAAGATCGGAAAGGGCGACATCGTCGTCATCCGCTACGAGGGACCCAAGGGCGGACCGGGGATGCGCGAGATGCTCGCCATCACCGCAGCCATCAAGGGAGCAGGCCTCGGCAAGGATGTACTACTGTTGACGGACGGACGATTCTCAGGCGGCACAACCGGACTGTGTATCGGCCACATAGCACCCGAAGCGGTGGACGCAGGTCCCATCGCCTTCGTGCGCGATGGTGATCTAATACGGGTCGATATCGCCGCTCGTTCTCTCGATCTACTTGTCGACGAGGCCGAGCTAGCCGCTCGCCGCTCTGGCTGGGCTCCGCTTCCCCCGCGCTATACCCGTGGCGTTCTCGCAAAGTACTCGAAGCTCGTGCACTCCGCCGCAGAAGGCGCGATCACGGGCTAACCCGGGGTCGGGACGTCTCGCCCCCCACCATTCGCACTCTATGTCTCGCAAGGAATATGCCATGTCCACGGAAACCGCTCCCGTGCCAGCAGCACCGACCAAGAAAGCCACCGAGCCCGAGATCCTCACCGGGTCGGGCGCGATCCTCCGCTCGCTCGAGAACCTCGGCGTCACCGACGTCTTCGGCCTCCCCGGCGGGGCCATCATGCCCTTCTACGACGAGCTGATGTCCTCGACGGGAATCCGCCACATCCTGGTGCGCCACGAGCAGGGCGCTGGCCACGCTGCCGAGGGCTACGCGTCATCCACCGGCCGCCTCGGGGTCTGCATCGCGACCTCCGGCCCCGGTGCCACCAATCTCGTGACCGCGATAGCGGATGCCTACATGGACTCCGTCCCGCTGCTCGCGATCACCGGCCAGGTGTTCTCCACCCTGATGGGAAGCGACGCGTTCCAGGAGGTCGACATCTCCGGAATCACGATGCCGATCACCAAGCATTCCTTCCTGGTGACCCGGCCGGAAGATGTGCCGGCGACCATCGCGGCCGCGTACCACATCGCCACGACCGGCCGGCCCGGTCCGGTGCTGGTGGATGTCACGAAGGACTGCCAGCAGAACAGCGCGCCGTTCATCTGGCCGCCGAAAGTCGACCTTCCCGGGTATCGCCCGGTGCTGAAGGCCCACGGCAAGCAGATCCTCGCCGCCGCCCAGCTGCTCGCCGAGGCCAAGCGCCCCGTCTTCTACGTCGGTGGCGGTGTGATCCGCGCCAAGGCATCCGCCGAGCTGCTGGAGCTCGCCGAACTGGTAGGCGCGCCGGTCGTGACCACGCTCATGGCCCGCGGTGCCTTCCCGGACTCCAACCGGCTGAACCTCGGCATGCCCGGGATGCACGGAACGGTGCCCGCGGTGCTCGCCATCCAGGAGTCCGACCTGCTCATTTCGCTGGGAGCGCGCTTCGACGACCGGGTCACCGGCAAGCCCAGCGAATTCGCGCCGAACGCCAAGGTCGTCCATGTCGACATCGACCCGGCCGAGATCTCCAAGATCCGCCTCGCCGATGTGCCGATCGTCGGCGACGCCAAGGAGGTCATCGCCGACCTCACCACCGCCTTCCGTGATGCGGTAGCGACCACGCCATCCGACCTCACGGTGTGGTGGGAGCGTCTCGAACTTCTCCGTGCCCGCTTCCCACTCGGCTACGACGAGCCGGAAGACGGATTGCTCTCCCCCCAGTACGTGATCGAGCGCATCGGCCAGATCACCGGGCCGGAGGCCATCTACGCCTCGGGCGTCGGCCAGCACCAGATGTGGGCCGCACAGTTCATCAAGTACGAGCGCCCCAATGCCTGGCTCAACTCCGGCGGTGCGGGCACCATGGGCTACGGCGTTCCCGCGGCCATGGGTGCGAAGGTCGCCGAGCCGGAGCGCACGGTCTGGGCGATCGATGGGGACGGCTGCTTCCAGATGACCAACCAGGAGCTCGCCACCTGCACGATCAACAAGATCCCGATCAAGGTCGCGATCATCAACAACTCCTCTCTCGGCATGGTGCGACAGTGGCAGACCCTGTTCTACGACGGCCGCCACTCGTTCACCGACCTCAACACGGGTCATGACACGGTGATGATCCCGGACTTCGTGAAGATGGCGGATGCCTACGGTGCCCTCGGTATCCGCGTGCGGAACAAGGAAGACGTGGATGCCGCGATCAAGCTGGCGAACGAGACCAACGACCGTCCGGTGGTGATCGACTTCATCGTGAGTCCGCACTCGATGGTCTGGCCGATGGTGCCGCAGGGCGTCGGCAACTCCAATGTGCAATACGCGAAAGACCACGCCCCGTCGTGGGACGAGGAGTAGGCCCGTGACGCACGTACTCTCGCTTCTCGTCGAGGACAAACCCGGACTGCTCACGCGCGTCGCGGGTCTGTTCGCGCGCCGCGGTTTCAACATCGAGAGCCTCGCTGTCGGTGCGAGCGAGATCCCCGGACTCTCCCGCATCACCGTCGTCGTGGATGTCGAGGAGCTGCCGCTCGAGCAGGTGACGAAGCAGCTCAACAAACTCATCAACGTGATCAAGATCGTCGAACTGGATCCGCTTCAGACCGTCGAGCGCGAGCACATGCTGATCAAGGTGCGAGTGGACAACACCACGCGCAGCCAGATCCTCGAGGCGGCGACGCTGTTCCGCGCGCGGATCGTGGATGTCGCGACCGATGCCCTCGTCATCGAGGTCACCGGCGATACCGCCAAGGTGGATGCGCTGCTCAAGGTGCTCGAGCCATACGGGATCAAGGAGATCGCCCAGTCGGGACTTCTCGCGATCGGGCGCGGGTCCAAAAGCATCACCGAACGGGTCTTCAAGAGCTAAGCGGCGGTCGAGTAGCGCGCTCCGTCGCGCGCAGCGAGACCTCGCACAACAGAACACAGAACCACGAAACCGCAGGTCTCGATACGGCCCCGACGGGCTCACTCGACCAGCAGAAATGCCGCCCTCTCGGGCCTACTCAACCAGCACAAACGGAAAAGGAAACCAAGTGACCGAGATCTTCTATGACAAAGACGCCGACCTCAGCCTCATCCAGGGCAAGAAGGTGGCCGTCATCGGCTACGGCTCGCAGGGACACGCGCACGCGCAGAACCTCCGCGATTCCGGCGTCGAGGTAGTCGTCGGCCTCAAGCCCGATTCGAAGTCCGTCGTCAAGGCGCAGGAGGCCGGCTTCACCGTGTTGCCCTCCGCCGAGGCCGCAGAGTGGGCCGACGTGATCGTCATCCTCGCGCCCGACCAGCACCAGCGCGGACTCTACGCCGCCGACATCCAGCCGCACCTCGTGCCCGGCAACGCGATCCTCTTCGGCCACGGTTTCAACATCCGCTTCGGCTACATCACCGCGCCGGAGGGCGTCGACGTGATCATGGTCGCCCCCAAGGGACCGGGCCACACGGTGCGTCGCGAGTTCGAGGCGGGTCGTGGCGTTCCGGTCATCGTCGCCGTCGAGCAGGACGCCTCCGGCCAGGCCTGGCAGCTGGCATGGTCCTACGCCAAGGCCATCGGCGGACTCCGCGCCGGCGGCATCAAGACCACCTTCACCGAAGAGACCGAGACCGACCTGTTCGGTGAGCAGGCGGTGCTCTGCGGTGGTGTCTCGCAGCTCGTGCAGTACGGCTTCGAGACCCTCACCGAAGCCGGCTACCAGCCGCAGATCGCCTACTTCGAGGTGCTTCACGAGCTCAAGCTCATCGTCGATCTCATGTGGGAGGGCGGCATCGCCAAGCAGCGTTGGAGTGTCTCCGACACCGCAGAGTACGGCGACTACGTCTCCGGCCCGCGCGTGATCGACCCGCACGTGAAGGAGAACATGCAGGCCGTTCTCGCCGACATCCAGTCCGGTGCCTTCGCGGAGCGTTTCATCGCGGACCAGGATGCCGGAGCGCCCGAGTTCCTCGAGCTGCGCGCCAAGGGTGCGGCCCACCCGATCGAGGCGACCGGCAAGGAGCTTCGCGCTCTCTTCGCCTGGAAGCAGGTCGACGAGGACTACACCGACGGCTCAGCCGCCCGCTAGTCGTCCCAGTCGAAGGGGCCCCGGTTGTCGTCGAACCGGGGCCCCTTCGCTGTGCCCGTCACCATCACTCCCTTTTGCGCAACTCCTGCAATGTGCGGCGGGGCCGGCGCGGGTGCCCGGATTTGCGGGTGACCATGGCCGGTGCGCAAAAATCTGCAGGAGTTATGCACGAGGCTGGGGGGATGACTCCGCCGCTGGCCACCCGGGTTCGCCGGGCATTCGCCCTCGCGGCGATGGTGCTCGTGCTGCTCTACGTGACGATAGACGTCGTGCTCCAGGTGCTGCCTCCGCACTATTCGCTGCTGAGCGACGCCGAGAGCGACCTCGCCGTCGGACCGTTCGGGTGGGCCATGAACCTCAACTTCCTGGCCCGGGCGGTGATGAGCGGATGCCTCGTCATGGCGGTTTCAGTCACGGCTCCGGCCTCTCGGGTGCGGAGAGCCGGCTCGGCCCTCCTCGCAGTGGCGGGTCTCTGCTCCGCGGCCCTCGTGTTCTTCCCCACAGACGTCAACCGCCCCGGCGAATTCGGCATGACCCCGCGGACGAGCATCGGGTTCGTGCACGTGCTCTTCGCGACATCCGGATTCCTCGCGGTGCTTGCGGCCATGGCGCTGCTCACCTGGTGGATCGGGCGACCCCGCGCGGTGAGGCTGTTCTTCGGGGTCGCTCTCGTCGGGCTCGTGCTGCTCGGCATGAGCCTCGTGGTGCTTCCGCACGTGGTCGGTCTCACCGAGAGGATCTGCCTGCTGGGGATCCTCGGCTGGGCTTTCGTGTTCAGCGTCCGCCTGATTCGCTAGCGCGGCACCTTCAGCCAGGACATCCCGCGCAGCTCGAGGCAGATGCTGTCCGGCTCCTCGACGACAACCATGAGCACGTCGTCGCACTGGGCGCAGCGCACCACATAGCCGGTGGGATCCGGGTAGTCCATCGCGCGAGCCAGCTCCGAGACGTCTCCGCAGCCGAGGCAGCGCGCCGTCGCCAGGGTGAGATCGGCGGAGAACAGCTCGGAGAGCGGCCCCGCCAGGGAGTTGCCGTCCACGGGTTCCGGCATCAGGCGCCTCCGAATCGTTCGGTCTTCACACGCTGCGGGTCGTGCCCGAGCGCGACGAGGTCGTTCGCGACCGTCTCGACGAATCCGGTCGGCCCACAGACGAACACCGCGGGGGCCAGCGACGCGGCGAAGGCGGATGCCTCGATGTCGGCGAGCGCGATGCGGGAGGCCGGCCGTGGCCATCCGTCCGGCGTCCGGCGGGTGTACAGCCAGGTGACGTCGAGGTGGGGATTCGGGGTGTCGAGTTCGGAACGGAAGAACGCGTCATCCGGGGTGCGCACCGAATAGAGCAGCCGGAAGGGGGCAGTGCTGCCCGACGCGGTGTGGGATCGGATCATCGCCATCAGCGGCACGATCCCTGAGCCTCCGCCGATCAGCTGCACCGATTCGGTCTGGCTTGGCCGCCAGACGAACCAGCCGCCGAGCGGGCCGCGCAGTTCCAGCTCATCTCCGGGCTGGAGTTCATCCACTAGGTACGGCGACACCTCTCCGGTGGGGAAGCGGTCGACGGCGAGCTCGACCCGGTCCCCGTCCCCCGCCGAGGCGATGGAGTACGAGCGAACGGCCTGGTACCCGTCCGGCGCGGTGAGCCGCACATCCGCGTGCTGGCCGGCGAGGTTGCCGCCCCAGCCGGGAACGTCGAGCACGATGCTGCGTCCGGTGGGAGTCTCGGTATTGGTCGAGACGACCACACCGACATGCCAGAGTCCGACCCGGTGTGGCGGCGCATCCCGGGTCTCGCGTTCGGTCACCAACGGCCACTCACCAATAGCGCTGTTCGAGCCACGGGTCGCCGTACATGTTGTAGCCGTTCTGCTCCCAGAACCCGGGCTCGTCTGATGGCATCATCTCGAGTGACCGGATCCACTTGGCGCTCTTCCAGAAGTACAGGTGGGGGATGAGCAGCCGCGCCGGACCGCCATGCTCGGGATCGAGCGGCTCACCGTCGAACTCGAAGGCGATCCACGCCTTTCCGCCCAGCAGATCCTCGAGGGGCACATTGGTCGTGTAGCCCCCGTAGGAGTGTGCCATCACGTACTCGTCACTCGGCTCGACCCCGGCGAACAGGGTGTCGAGGGAGACCCCTCGCCAGCTGGTGCCGAACTTCGACCAGCGGGTGACACAGTGGATGTCGGTGTCGATGTCTTCGATCGGCAGGGCATGCAACTCGTCCCAGGTCCAGGTGTGGAGGGTCGCGTCATCCTTGCGGATGCCGAATTGCCAGTCCGCGGTGTCGATGTCGGGGGTGGGACCCGCCGAGAGCACCGGAAAGTCCGCGGTGAGGTACTGGCCGGGGGGAAGCTCCGGATTGTGTTCGCGACTGCGGCCGGTGAAACCGCGAGAGATGACAGCCATGAGAAGCTCCTTCGGTCGATCCCAAAATAGCGACCGTTACTGCTCCCGGTCGAGACCACCCATGCGTTCGAGTACCGCGTGCACCAGCTCGATCTCGGCATCCGGGGTGATGTGATGATTGAGGTAGATGCCCTCCAGCCAGGAGAGCACTTCGTCGCGCTCGAGGCCGACGGCGGGCCAGTCGACGCCTTGTTCGGCGGATGTCACGGGCTCACCAGACACCGGATCGAGCCACGCACGGGCGATCGTGCGGTCGGGAGTGGCGCCATCCACCGGGTTCCAGAGCAGGGCGATCGGATGATTCTCTCCGTCGACGTGGTCCTGGCTGACGCCGCCGGACCCGAGCCACGGCAGCGTGAGGATCTCGCCCTCGATCTCCACCTCGATCAGGTCGAGCTTGGCGGGCTCCGTCTCGCACACGTAGAGGGGATAGCCCTCCTCGTGCCACGCCGCGGCTTCCTCGATGTCTTCCATGAGCTCGGGCATCCGCTCGAAGAAGTTGGCGGCGAGAGCGCTGGACCAGGAAAGCAACACCGCAGTGTCGGGTTCGTTCCACGGGCTGTTCTCGCTCGCGTCGCCATTCGCGCCGTGGAAGTGATGCTCGCCTCCGTTGGCTCCGAGGTCGAGGTGGAGCTGCCCGTCGTCAAAGCCGACATAGAGGGACACGACATTCTCGTCGTCCTGCCATTCGGCGAAGATCTCGGGCTCGCGCAGTCTCGGCGGCAGGGCGATCTTCGCCGCACGCTTGTCGCCGAGGTCGAAGACCGCCTGGAAGATCGTATTCGGCAGTCGCAGCGTTTCGTCGGGCATGGAGTCAACTCTTCCACGTCCGGTGGTCTCCGGCGTCGTGGTGTGCAGCGCTGCGGGCGGCGAGTTGCGGCAACGGCTGCTGCCGGCGTTCGCGTTCTGCAGGACATGGTCCTGAAGAACGTGGGTGCGCCGAGTAAGTGCACCGCACGCGCAGCCTTCGCCCCTACCCCGTCACGTAGGCTGAATCCATGACCTCCCTCGCGCTCGGCATCCCGGGGATCCGGCGTGACCCGGCACGTCTTCCGCCGACGGTCGGCCGCCCGGATGAGGCTGGCCTGCTCGACACCTTCGGCCGCACGGCCCGCGACCTCCGCATCTCTATCACCGAGAAGTGCTCGCTGCGTTGCACCTACTGCATGCCGGAGGAGGGGCTTCCCGCGATCGCCCGCGACGACCTGCTCACGGCGACGGAGATCGCCCGGCTTGTCGAGATCGCGGTGCGCGACCTCGGCGTGCACGACATCCGCTTCACCGGGGGAGAGCCGCTCATGCGAGCGGACCTGGCCGAGATCATCCGTCGCTCCTCCGCAGTCGCGGGGCTGCCCGGGGGTGGCACGGCGTCGATCTCGATGACGACGAACGCCATCGGGCTCGATCACCGCATCCACGAGTTGGTGGAGGCTGGGCTCACCCGTATCAACATCTCCCTCGACACCGTCGACCGCGACCATTTCGCGCGGCTCACCCGGCGCGACCGGCTTCCGTCGGTCTTCGCGGGCATCCAGGCCGCGAAGGATGCCGGACTCACCCCCCTCAAGATCAACGCCGTGCTCATGCGCGACACCCTCGCCGGTGCGGCCGACCTGCTCGAGTGGTCCCTCGCCAATGGCGTGAGACTGCGCTTTATCGAGCAGATGCCCCTCGACGCCGACGAGGCTTGGGCACGCGACAACATGGTGGACGCCGCGGAGCTGCTGGATGTACTCGGCGCACGCTACACGCTGAGCCAGCCGCACCGCGAAGATCCCTCGGCGCCCGCCGAGGAGTGGACCGTCGATGGCGGTCCAGCCACGGTGGGCATCATCGCCTCCGTGACCCGCTCGTTCTGCGAGGCCTGCGACCGCACCCGCGTCACTGCGGAGGGCACCGTGCGATCCTGTCTGTTCGGCGACGACGAAACGGACCTGCGCGCGCTGCTGCGCAACGGCTCCGACGATGCGACGATCGCGCAGTGGTGGCGGGCCGCCCAGTGGGGCAAGCAGGCCGGGCATGGAATGGACCGGAGCGACTTCGTGCGCCCGCAGCGCAGCATGGGCGCCATCGGTGGCTGAAGCCGCCGGTATTCTCGTGCGCTACTTCGCGTCCGCGGCGGAGGCGGCCGGCCGCGAGGAGGAAGTCCTGCCCTCCGTCGCCACGGTGGGCCAGCTGCGAGCCGTGCTCTCGGAGCGCTACGGTGACGCGATGACCCGGGTGCTGGCATCCGGATCGTTCCTCGTCGACGGCGTGGTCAGTCGAGACGATGACAGATCTGTCGGCGCGCGCGTCGACGTTCTTCCGCCGTTCGCCGGGGGCTGAGTTCGGTCCTGGGCCCCGCTATTCGTCGACAGGGCTATCCGTCGGCGGGGCTACTCGTTGACGAGAACGGGCACCCCGAGCGACGCCGAGACCGCACGACCGGCGAACTCCGTCGGCACGGCCACCCGGAAGGGAATGGATTCGACCGGGGTGCCCGTGACCGGGTCGACCGGGCCGTCATCGGGCGAGTGATAGACGAAGCGGGCGCTGCCGATCAACGATCCGCCGGCATCGTAGAACCCGGCGATGATCTCCAGGTCGAGCACCGCGCTCACATCGCTCGTCACCCGCAGGGCGCCGCTCGCGCTCGCGCCGTCGAACGTGAGGCCGTCGAGTGCGAACCTGTCGTCGAACGGCCCGGCCGCGCGCAGCAGCTCCCCGGGTTTCGGATGCAGCAGGCGGATGCTGTCGAGCTCCGGTGCGCCGCTGGCCGCAACAAGTCCCGGGAGAGTGCTCTTCACGGCATCCGTCGGCAGCGGGGCCGCGCCATCGGTGCGCGCCATCGCGGTCAGACCGATCGCGATCGATCCGGCGATCACGACGACTGTTGCCGTGACGGCGATGGCGATGATCGGAGGTCTCTTCATGGGGTGTCCCTGCTGCTGTTCTGTGCGGTCCGGGCCGGGGATGCTCTCCCCGGCCCGGACTGTGGTGGGTGCTTCCTACTTGATGACGCGGAGCGCCTTGCCGACGATCCCGAACAGCGCGGTGTTGTCGATGGTGCCGTCCAGTTGTTCGGAGCCGGGCCCGTAGGCGTACACCGGCACATCCGCGCCCGTGTGGTTGCCCGAGAGGTAGGTCAGCCAGAGGCCGGCCTCCGGGGATCCGTCGACGACGCTGGCCGGGTCGCTCGGAATGCGGAACGTCGCCGGGGCGAAGTTCTTCGGGTCGGCGGAACCGGCGCCGTTGATGATCCCGGTCGAGCGGGTCGCATCCTTCGCGTTGTTCGGGCGGGTCGGCGTGGAGTTGTTCGCGACGTTGCCCGAGTCGACGTTCGTCGGAGGGGCGGTGGCTTCGGCGTTCGTGAAGGTGCCCTTCTCGATGATGTTGAAGCCGGCGCATTCGTGGTCGGCCGTCACGATGACGAGGGTGTTGCCGTCCTTGGCGGCGAAGTCCTTCGCGATCTTCACCGAGTCGTCGAAGGCCTTCATCTCACCGAGGGTCTGGGCCGCATCGTTGGCGTGTGACCGCTTGTCGATGAGTGCGCCCTCGATCTGCAGGTAGAAGCCCTTGTTGGCGCTCTTGTCCTTGGAGTTCGACTTGCTCGTGAGGAGCGCGATCGCCTTCTTCGTCATCTCGGGAAGCGTCGGCTCCTGGGCCTGCACCGAGGTGGGGTTGTCCTGCTTGGACTTCTCGATGGTGAGGTTGCCCCGGTTGAAGAGGCCGAAGACCTTCTGGCCGGATGCTGCGGCGAGATCGGACTTGGTCGCGACGGTCTGGTTGGTGGGAGACCCGAGCACGGAGTATCCCTGGTCCTTCAGCGCCTTCTCGTCGGCGGCGTCGAAGCGGCTGAGCCCTCCGCCGAGGATGACGTCCGCGGTTCCGTTGCGGGCGATCTGGTCGGCGATCGGGGTCACCCGGATGTCACTGGTCGGAAGCGCGGTGCCGGTGATGGAGAGATCCTGGCACGCGGCGTCCGAGTAGACCGGCCCCTGGCATCCGCGCGCGAGAGCGTGGCTCATCTGGCCGGCGGGAGTGGCATCCGTGATCTCCGCGGTGGAGACGTTGCCGGTGCGCAGGCCCGCCTTCTTCGCGAGCTCCATGACCGTGGGCTTGACCGTGCCGGTGGCGTCGATGCCTAGGGCCGCGTTGTAGGTCTTGACTCCGGACGACCAGGCGGTCGCAGCGGATGCCGAGTCGGTGACCGGGTTGGGGTGGAAGTTCTTGGTGCCGGGCTGGCCCGACAGCTTCTCGACCGCGTAGGTGCTGACGTAGCCCTGCGCGGGGAGGGTCTCCATGGCGAGCTTGCCATCCGAGCCGTAGAAGCGCTCCCTGGCCGCGGTGACATGGGTGCGTCCCATGCCATCCCCGAGCAGGTAGATCACGTTCTTGGCGCGCCCCCGGTCGTCGTCGGATTCGCCGTGTGCCGAGGCCGCGCCGGCGGTGCCGGCCACAACGGCGGTGGCCACGAGCGCGGTGATGAGTGTTGCGGAGGTGAGAACAGGGATTCGTCGTCGCATGAGTATTCTCCTGAGGTCTGCTGGTGCGCGACAGCGCAGGTGTGCGCAGCCACGCCTGCACAGTAGAAGGCCCGGATGACCCCCGAATGGCCGGAAGGTTAACGACGGTCGACGCCGGCTGCCGCCCGATCCACGCGGCATATCTCCTGCAACCCGAGCCCGGCCGCGGGGTCGCGCCCGGGAATCCGGGGTGCGCCGCACTGCCACGAGCAATCTGCAGGAGTTATGCGCGCAGGGGGAGAGCCGGGGTCAGAGGGCGACCCACTCGGTGGCGCCGTCGGCGAGGTGCTGGCGCTTCCAGATCGGCACCGTCAGTTTGATGAGGTCGACCAGACGCTCGCACGCCGCGAAGGCCTCTCCGCGGTGGGCGGCGGCCACGGCGGCGACGAGCGCGATATCACCGACGACGAGCGCACCGACACGGTGGGCGGCGGCCACGCGGAGGCCGGTCTCGGCGGCGATCTTCTCGCAGCACTCCGTCAAGAACCGGGCGGCATCCGGATGCGCGGAATACTCGAGCGACGTGACCGCGAGCCCGTGATCGTGGTTGCGAACGACCCCGCGGAAGGTCACGAGAGCGCCCTGCTGGGCGTCCATCACGAAGTCTTCGATGGCGGCGGCGTCGATGGGCTCGGCCGAGATCAGGGCACGCACAACGTCACTCATGGGCGCCTCCGCCAGCGACCTGCGCCACGAGGTGTTCGAGCAGCCCGTCGAGAACGGCGAGCCCGTCTCGCACACCGCCGCTGCTGCCCGGCAGGTTGACGACGACGGTGCCGCCTGCCGTGCCGGCGACCGCGCGGCTGAGGGCCGCGGTCGGTGTCGCGGCGAGTCCACGGGCGCGAATCGCCTCCGCCACGCCGGGCAGTTCGCGATCGAGCAGGGCGATGGTGGCCTCCGGGGTGCGGTCGGTGGGGCTGAGGCCTGTGCCGCCCGTCGTGATGATCACAGCGGGGGCGGATGCCGCCACTCGCGCCAACTCGGAGGCGATGTCGGCGTCGGCGACGACCGTGACCGCATCGACCGCGAAGCCGTGCTCGGCGAGCCAGGCGGCGATCACCGGCCCGGTGGTGTCCTCCCGCGTTCCCGCCGCACCGGCGGTGGATGCGACGACGACGGCCGCAGTGCCGGATCGAACGGCGGCGGGCGCTATGACGCCATGCCGGGTCCAGTGGCCGCGCTTGCCGCCGGTCTTCGACTCGAGCCGGATCTCCCCGAGTACCGCCGCCGGGTCCACCGCCTTGACCATGTCGTGCAGGGTGAGCCCGGCGATCGCCACCGCGGTGAGCGCTTCCATCTCGACCCCGGTCCGGCCGACGGTCTTGGCCGTCGCCGACACCAGGATCGCGTCATCCGTGAACTGGAAGTCGATGCTGACCGACGAGAGCGGCACCTGGTGGCAGAGCGGGATGAGCTCGCTCGTCTTCTTGGCGCCCGAGATGCCGGCGATGCGAGCGGTGGCGAGCACATCGGCCTTCGGCAGGTCGTCGGCGCGCACGAGGGCCACCACATCCGGGGTGGTGACCAGTCGCCCGGTGGCGGTGGCGGTGCGGGCCGTGATCGCCTTGTCGCCGACATCCACCATGCGGGCGCGCCCGTCTTCGTCGAGATGGCTCAGATTGCTCACAGGTCGATCGTTTCCACGGGGTCGCCCTCTTTCAGCTGGATGGTGTCTTGGGGGATGTCGATGAGCAGGTCGGCTGCCGCGAGCCCGGCCACCAGATGAGAGCTCGGGCCGCCCACCACCTCGACTCGTCCATCGGGCAGTGCCCGGCCGCGCAGGAACTGTCGTCTGCCGGGCGCCGAGCGCACATCGGCGGAGAGGTCACGCTGCTGGCGCTGAGCCGCGGGCAGGCCCGCCGCCTCCCGCAGGATCGGCGCGACGAAGACCTCGAAGGAGAGCTGCGTGCTCACCGGGTTGCCCGGAAAGCTGATCACCGGCACACCGTTGAACACCCCGGTCGCCTGCGGCCCGCCGGGCTGCATGGCGATGTGTCCGACCTCGCCGCCGATGGTCTGCAGGAAATCGCGAACCACCTCGTGCTCACCCATCGAGATGCCACCGGAGGTGAGGATGATGTCGGCGTTGGCGACGCCCATCAGCATGGCACCGCGCAATTGGGAGAGCTCGTCGTTGGAGGACACGATCGCGAGGGTGACCTCGGCACCGCAGGCCGTGACCGCCGCAGTGAGCGCAGTGCCGTTGGAGTCGTAGATCTCGCCCGGACCAGCACGCCTCCCCGTTTCGGTCAGTTCCGCGCCCGTGCTGATCACGGCGAGACGCGCCCGGCGCCGCACCACTACCTCATCGATGCCGGCGGCGGCCAGGGCTGCGAGGTGACGCGAGGCGAGCCGGAGGCCGGCCGGCAGAAGAGGATCCCCGGTGCGGAGGTCGCTGCCGCGCTCGCGCACGAACTCGCCGGTGGTGCGTGCGCGCGTGATCGTCACCGAGTCGCCGGTCGCGGTCGTGTCCTCGACCGGCACCACGGCATCCGCTCCCTCCGGCACCACAGCGCCGGTCATTATTCGCACTGCGGTGCCCGCGGCAAGCGGCCGCGGAGTTCCGGGTTGCGCGGCGACCTCGCCGACCACGGGAAGGGTCACCGGCAGCTTCGCGAGGTCTGCCGCGACGACCGCGAAGCCGTCCATCTGCGAATTGCGGAAGAGGGGCAGATCCACCGGCGAGAGGATGGCCGCGGCGGTCATGCGCCCGAGGGCGGCGCCGAGCTCCACGGTCTCGGAACCGGTGGGGATGGCCGGCGCGATGAGGGCACGCACATGAGCGACGTACTCCTCGACCGAGCGGTGAGTCATCAGTACCTCGCGACGCTGGGGTCGATGCGGCGGGACCAGGCGTCGATTCCTCCGACGAGGCTGCGGGCCGGGATGTCGCGCTCGCCGAGCATCGCGACGGCGCTCGCAGAGCGGATGCCCGAGTGGCAGTAGACGACCACCGGTTTCGAGCGGTCTATCTCCCCGAGCCTCGATTCGATCGATCCGAGGGGCAGCAGGGTCGACCCGGGGAGGCTGGCGATCTCCGCCTCCCAGAGCTCGCGCACGTCGATGAGTGTCACTCCGTCGAGAGAACTCGCGAGCTCGTCGACGTCGATGGTGTCGCGGATGCCGCAGAACAGCTCGTAGTCCACGAGGGCGGTGATGGGGGCGGCATCCGGATCCGGGGCGTAGGCGAGCTCGCGGAATCCGCCGGTGAGGGCGTCGAAAGTGGTGACGCGCCCGATGAGGGGCCGCCCGACGCCGGTGAGGAGCTTCAGCGCCTCGCCGGCCATGATGGATCCGATCACGGCGACGACAGTGGGGAGCACCCCGCCGGCCTCGCAGGAGAGCACGGATCCGGGCGGCGGGGGAGCGGGGAACAGGTCGCGGTATTGCGGACCCTTCGATGCCCACGCGACCCCGGCCTGTCCGGCGAACTGGGAGACCGCGCCCCACACCACAGGGATACCGGTGAGCGCCGCGGCGTCGTTGGCGAGGTACCGGGTGGGGAAGTTGTCGCTGCCGTCGACCACGAGGTCGTAGTCGACGAAGAGCTCGAGGGCATTGCCCGCGGTCAGGCGGGCCTCGACCGCGTTCACCGTGACCGCCGGATCGATGGCGGCCACCGTTTCGGCTGCGGAGAGCGCCTTCGCGCGACCGACATCCGCGAGGCCGTGAGCGAGTTGGCGATGCAGGTTGCTGAGCTCCACGGTGTCGTCGTCGATGATGCCGATCGTGCCGACACCCGCCGCGGCAAGAGCCGGAATCACGCTGCTGCCGAGCCCGCCGGCGCCGATCACGAGCACGCGGGCATCCGCCAGTCGCTGCTGAGCCTCCGGCCCGAAGCCGGGGAGGGCGAGCTGGCGGGAATATCTCGCGCCCGGGGATGCCTGCATCCTTCGATTCTCGCAGGTGTGATCGGGCGCGGGCGCAGGTCGACGAGCGGTTCGCCCCACCCGTCCGTCGCACTGTGTCGGCAGGCAGGGCTCCCGGGGCGAATTGTGACGGTGGGAGCGGTCGCGGCCTAGCGCGCCGACCGCCACATCGTGGTGACGACGTGCCCCGTCGCCGTGGTGAATGCGCCCCTCGGTTCGAATCCGACCCGCCGGTAACGGGCGTTGTTCGCCGGGTTCGTCGATTCGAGGTAGGCGGCGGCTCCGAGGGCGTCGACGCGGTCGAGGTTCTGTCGCAGGAGGGCCATGCCGAGGCCGTGCCCGCGGTGATCGTCGTGGGTGGCGAGGAAGTTGAGGTAGTAGTGGGGCTCCGTCGGGCGCAGCTCCTCGAACTGGGCGGAGACGACCCCGATCCGGTGGGCGGCCTCGGCGCCGACCAGGTCGACGAGAAAGGCGTCGTACCCGCGCGCCTCGTCCTCCGTGAGGTCTTCGCCGCCCGGTGGCAGCCAGATCGAGAGCGAGGCGCACTCCTCGGTGACGAAGCTCCAGGGGTATCGCAGCGCCGAGGTGGCGAAGAGCCGCCAGAAGGCCGACATCTGCTCCACCCGGTGCGCGTCATCCGGAAAGGAGGGTCCCCAGAGCGGATCGCGGAGAAAGGCGGAGGTGAGCGTGCGCACCATGCCGTCGAGGTCTGCCGCCGTGGCGATCCGGACTGTCGGGGGTTCGCCGCTCTGCTCCATAGGGCAAGCGTAGACGCGACCTCGAATCCGCGAAAACGGAAGTAATATGTCATCCATGCCGCAGATACGGATCAAAGACGCCGCCCTCTACCTGGGTGTGAGCGACGACACGGTGCGCCGCTGGGTCGACAACGGCACCCTCGTCGCGGAGAAGGACGAGTCGGGGCGAGCTGTCGTCGACGGCCTCGCCCTCGCGACGTTGGCGCGCGACCATGCGGTGCTGCCGGATGACCCCTCCGGCGTCTCCCGGTCCGCCCGCAACAGCTTCGTCGGCCTGGTCACGAACATCGTGATGGATACCGTCATGGCCCAGGTCGAGCTGCAGTGTGGACCGCACCGCGTGGTCTCGCTCATGAGCAGCGAGGCCGTTCGGGACCTCGGGCTCGAGCCGGGATCCGTCGCCATCGCGGTCGTGAAAGCCACGACGGTGATCATCGAGACACCCGGGGGGAAACAGTGAGGAAACGGCTGCTCACGCTCCTCGCTCTCGGCATCCTTCTGACCACGGCCGGATGCGCCGCCGCCGCGGCGCCCGCGCCCTCGGCGACGCCGAAGAAAGACAGTCTCAGCGGGTCGATCACGGTCTTCGCCGCCGCATCCCTCACCAAGACCTTCGGCGAACTCGCTGCCAAGTTCGAGGCCGCACACCCCGGCGTGACCGTCGCGACGAGCTTCGCAGGCTCTGCCGACCTCGTCTCGCAGATCACCGCCGGAGCGCCCGCCGACGTGTTCGCCTCGGCCGACACGAGGAACATGGCCAAGGTGTCGACCCTGGTGGGCACCCCGGTGAACTTCGCCACCAACGTGCTGGAGATCGCGGTGCCACCGGGCAACCCGGCGAAGATCGCGACTCTCGCCGACCTCGCGGGCCCCGGCGTCAAGACCGTTGTCTGCGCGCCGGCCGTGCCCTGCGGAGCCGCGACGGTGACAGTCGAGACGGCGAGTGGCGTGAAACTCAACCCGGTGAGCGAGGAGAACGCGGTCACGGACGTGCTCGGCAAGGTCTCATCCGGTGAGGCGGATGCCGGCCTGGTCTACGTGACCGACGTGAAGGGTGCCGGCTCGAGCGTGGAGGGCATCCCGTTCCCCGAATCGGGCGCGGCCGTCAACACCTACCCGATCGCCACTGTGAAGGCCGGAACGCACCAGGCGCTCGCCACGGCCTTCGTGACCTTCGTGACCGGTGCAGTCGGCCGGTCCGTGCTCGCGGCGGCGGGCTTCGGCGCCCCCTGAGCATGCACCGCACAGCCTTTTCCGGAGTGCCGCGCTGGGTCGTCGCGATCGCGATCGTCGGCGCGGCGTTCGTGCTGCTGCCGCTTGTCGCGATGGGGACCCGGGTGAACTGGGGTGGATTCGTCGCTCTGGTGACGAGTGCGTCATCCGTCGATGCCCTGCTGCTGAGTCTGCGCACCTCGCTCGCCGCGACCGCTCTCTGCGTACTGTTCGGCGTGCCGATGGCGCTCCTGCTGGCGCGCACCACCTTTCCCGGCCAGCGGGTGGTGCGCACGATCGTGCTGCTGCCCCTGGTGCTGCCCCCGGTGATCGGCGGGATCGCGCTGCTCGCTGCCTTCGGAAGGCAGGGTCTGCTCGGGCGCCCGCTCGAGGCGCTCGGGGTGAGCATCGCATTCTCCACGGTGGCGGTCGTGATCGCCCAGACCTTCGTGGCGCTGCCGTTCCTCGTCCTGAGTCTGGAGGGCGCCATCCGCCTCGCCGGCACGCGCTATGAAGCGGTGGCGGCCACGCTGGGGGCGCGGCCGAGCACCGTGCTGAGGCGCATCACGCTGCCTCTCGTGCTGCCCGCACTGCTCTCCGGCGCCGTGCTGTCATTCGCGCGCGCCCTCGGCGAATTCGGCGCCACCCTCACCTTCGCCGGCAGCCTGCAGGGGGTCACGCGCACGCTGCCGCTGGAGATCTACCTGCAGCGGGAGACGGATCCGGATGCCGCGGTGGCCCTCTCGCTCGTGCTGGTCGTCGTCTCCCTCGTGGTGGTCGGCCTCACCCTGCGCACCGCCCCTGCCACCCGGGCGCGGTTCACCGCATGACGCTGCACCTGCAGGCGACGGTCGCCGAACGCGGCTTCGACCTATCCCTCGACGTGGCAGAGGGGCAGACCCTCGCCGTGCTCGGGCCGAACGGGGCGGGCAAATCGACCCTGCTGTCGATCCTCGCCGGACTCCTGCGGCCCGACTCCGGCCGGGCGGATCTCCACGGCGAGTCGCTGTTCGACCTGTCCCGCGGCCACTGGTTGCCTCCCCATCGAAGGGGGATCTCGCTGCTCGCCCAGGAAGCACTGCTCTTCCCGCACCTCACCGCTCTGGAGAACGTGGCCTTCGGGCCGCGAAGCGCCGGCCGGCCGCGTGCGGAAGCACGGGCATCCGCCCACCGGTGGCTCGCCGCGGTCGAGGCCGCGGAACTCGGCGAAAGCCGCCCGGCTCAGCTGTCTGGCGGACAAGCCCAGCGGGTGGCGATCGCGCGCGCCCTGGCACCGGAGCCGAGGCTGCTGCTGCTCGATGAGCCGCTCGCCGCCCTCGACGTGGCCGTCGCTCCCACCCTGCGGCATATGTTCCGCACGGTGCTCGCCGGCCGCACCGCAATCGTTGTCACGCACGAGGTGCTCGATGCCCTCACCCTCGCCGACCGCGTCGTGGTGCTCGGTGAGGGCAAGATCGTGGAGCAGGGGGTGACGGCAGAGGTGCTGCAGCGGCCGCGTCATCCCTTCACCGCCGGTCTCGCCGGACTCAATCTGCTCACCGGGATACGCACCGCCACCGGGCTGCGGATGGCGGACGGCACCGTGGTCACCGGTGCGGGCACCGGCACGCTCGGGGCGCCCGCCGCGGCAGCGGTGCGACCTTCCGCGATCTCCGTGCAACTCGACCGCCCCGCCGGCGCCAATGCGCTCAACGTGACGGTGCAGGATCTCGAACCCCGCGGCGACAGCGTGCGGGTGCGGTCGGCGACGATGGTCGCCGACATCTCGCCGGGTCGGGCGGCGGCGCTCGGGCTCAGCCCGGGACTGCCGGTCTGGTTCCGGCTGCCGGAGGACGAAGTGGCCCTCTACGCACGCTGAGTGCCCCCGGCCGATCTGCGCCCCCACCGCATGGCGTCGCCGCCCCCGTTGGGCCTCTCTGTAGGGTTCAGAAAGCACGGATCGCCCGTGCCGCCCACCGAGCCGAAAGCGAGCGCGCGATGTCCGATGCCGTACTCCAGCCCGGCGTCGGTGCGATCCGCGCGGCGCACTACCTGCCGGCCGATCCCTCTGCCGTGCTCTGGGGGCGCCTTCCCTGCGCCGCCGACAGCCCCGTGCTCACGATCGATGCGGGCGACGAGGTCACGATCGACACGATCAGTCACGAGGGCATCCACGAAGACCAGGGGCGCGATCCGCTCGCCTTCTTCGTCGGCTTCGGGGTCGATGCCGACAGCGTGCTGACGGATTCTGTGGCGCTCGCCGCCTCCGACTATCCGCGTGACCCGGCGGTCGACGGTCCTCACGTGGTCAGCGGTCCGGTGCGTATCCGTGGCGCCCGACCCGGCGATCTGCTCAAGATCACCGTTCTCGAGACCCTGCAGCGGGTGCCCTACGGCATCGTGTCGAACCGGCACGGTCGCGGGGCTCTTCCCGTCGAGTACCCCGTCGACGGCGAGCGCGTCAGTGTCTTCGCGGGCGTCTCGGAGGGCTTCGGGACCATGCCGCGCGTGCTCGGCGGCGAGCACAGCATCCGCTTTCCCCTCGCGCCGTTTCTCGGGATCATGGGGATCGCCGTCGCGGGAGACGCCCGCCCGCACTCGGTGCCGCCCGGGCCGCACGGCGGCAACATCGATATCAACCTGCTGACAGTCGGGAGCAGTCTCTACCTGCCGATCCAGGCAGAGGGCGCGCTCGCCTACGTCGGAGACCCGCACTTCGCACAGGGCGACGGCGAAGTCGCCCTCACCGCGATGGAGGCCTCGCTGCGGGCGACACTGCGCTTCGACGTGCTCACCCAGAACGACGCACTCGACGCTTTCGGCGCCCTGGTCGGGCCGCTGGTGGAGACCACCGACTACCTCGTGCCGACCGGCATGGACGAAGACCTGGATGAGGCGGTCAAGGCGTGCGTCCGCGCCGCGATCGCCCTGTTGCAGGCCCGATTCTCACTCGACGCCGCGCACGCCTACGCGTATCTCAGCGCGGCGACGGACTTCAACATCTCGCAGGTCGTGGATATCGTGAAAGGCGTTCACGCAAAGATTAGGGTGGCAGATTTTGACTGACAGCAGAGTAGAAGGAGCCGCTCCAGACGGCCTCCTCGACGCATTCTGGGAGTACGAGCGGGCCCTCATGGCCAACGATCTCGCCGCTCTCGACCGGCTCTTCGCCCCCGGCGACGGGACGCTGCGCGGCGATGCCGGCGGCGTGCTGGTGGGCCACGACGCGATCAGCGCCTTCCGGCAGGGTCGCGGCGGAGCTCCCGCCCGCAGCATCGGCGACATCCACGTGCGCGACCTCGGCAACGATCGTGCGCTCGTCGTGGCAGTGACCCTCCCCGCCACCGGCGGCCGGGGGCAGCAGACCCAGCTCTGGCACCGCAGCTCCACGAACGATGGCGATGCCGACTGGCTCGTCGAGGCCGCCCACGTGAGCGTTCCGACGCCCGCGATCGCGGCATCCGTCTGGCGGGTCGTCGGCAGCCCGCTGGTCACCGGTGCCGCGGAGGGGCCGCTCGTCGGGGAGACTGTCGCGGTCAAGGACCTCTTCGACGTCGCGGGATTCGCCGTGGGCGCCGGGGTGCCCGCCTACCTGGCCGAAGCGCCTCGCACCGTCGCCCACGCCTCCGCGGTCACCGCGCTACTCGCGGCAGGCGCGACGGTGCAGGGAATCGCCCAGACCGACGAATTCGCCTACAGTGTCGCCGGACAGAACTCTCACTACGGCACTCCGCCGAACGCCGCCGTCGCCGGCGCGATCCCCGGTGGCTCCTCGAGTGGTCCGGCCACGGCGGTCGCCTCCGGGCAGGTCTCGATCGGGCTCGGCACCGACACCGGCGGATCGATCCGGGTGCCCGCGTCGTATCAGGGCCTCTGGGGGCTCCGCACGACCCACGACGCGGTGGCGCGCGATGGCCTGCTCGGGCTCGCGCCCTCGTTCGACACCGTGGGCTGGATGACGCGCGATGCGGCCACCCTTCGCGCCGCGGCATCCGCCTCTCTCGGCGGTGCCGGCCGTGCCGATATCTCCGCGGGCTTCGCCGTCGCCCCTGCGCTCGTCGCGCTCGCGACCCCGGAGGTGCAGGATGCTTTCGCCGCGACCCTCGCCCGGCTCGCGGAGGCTGGCCTCACCGACGATCTGGTCGAGGTGACCCTTCCCGATGTCGACGACCTGCACGAGATCTTCCGAACGGTGCAGTCCGCCGAAGCGTGGGCGACCCATGGGGAGTGGATCATCGCGCATCCCGACGCCCTCGGCGAGGAGATCGCCGCCCGGTTCGCATTCGGCGCGACGATCGACGCCGAAACCGAGTCTTTCGCCCGGCAGGCTCTCGAGCTCGCCCGCGAGCGCATCGAATCGATCGTCAGTGACTGGGTGCTGCTGTTGCCGTCGGCGCCATCCGTCGCGCCGTCGACGACCGCGGATGCCGGGACGATCGAGCAGGTGCGCCAGAGCACTCTGCGCCTCACCTGTGTCGCCGGGATCGCCGGCCGCCCGGCCTTGAGCGTGCCGCTGCTGGCTGTGGAAGGTGCGCCGGTCGGACTCAGCCTCGTCGGGCCGACGAACACCGACTTGGCACTCATCGCGCTGGGGGAATCGCTGGCGTAGCGGAGTGGGGGCTCTGACTCCTTTGGGCTCTCGCGCCGCTGCGTTCTCCCGCTGCTGCTCGCCCGCTGAAGCGCCCGCCCGCTGCTGCGCCCGCCCGCTGAAGCGCCCGCCCGCTGCTGCGCTCGCCCGCTGCTGCGCTCGCCCGCCAGAAACTGCTCTCTCGGCGGCCCGAGGCGACCGTTTGTGCCGGTTCGCGCGGGATTGCCGGCGGCCGGCGGGGGCTGTCTGTCAGAAACTGTCTTCTCGGCGGGCCGGGGCGACCGTTTGTGACGGTTGACGGGGGTGGTCCTCGGCGGGGTCTTGTCGCGCGCGGGGACGGTCGGCGTGGGCTTGGTCGAGCGCTGGGGGATTTTCCCTGCGGGCCGCAACCTGGTCTGGGCCCGCCCGTCAGAAACTGTCCCCTCGGCGGGCCAGGGCGACCGTTTGTGACGGTCGACGTGGGGTGGCCGGCGCGTGACGGCTGGCGCGGGCGGCCGGTGGGCCGGCGAGCGGACGGCCGTAGCGGCGGCCCCGGGCGACCGCCCGTGACGGGGAGCACCCGGGATAGCCACGAGAAAGCCGATCAGTCGCGGGTCGGCAGCTCGACCGGCTGCAGACTCGCGATCTTCGGCTCACGGTTGTCGCCGGAGGAGCGGCCGGTGAGGCGACGTCCGATCCAGGGCAGCACGTAGCGGCGCCAATACGCGGAGGTGCGCTCATGCGTTTCGGCGGGGGCACCGGGGTCCGAGGCATCCGCGATCGGAACACCGAGTGCCGCGAGCACGTTCCCGGCGACCCGGGCGTGCCCCACCGGATTGAGGTGCAGCTTGTCGCGAGACCAGTACGGCAGCTGCCCGAGCTCGGCGTCGGCCCAGTTGTCGACGAAGGTCACGTTCTCCTTGGGCAGCCGACCGCGAACGGATGCTGCGAGCAGCTCTCCCCGCGCACGCACGAAGGATCCGAGGGGGATGTGCCGGGTGGGGTCCGCGCCGCTGACCAGGATCACGTGCACCCCGCTGGCGACCGCTTTGTCGACAGCGGCCTCCAGCTGGTCGGCGATCGATCCGATCGAGACCCGCGGACGCAGGATGTCGTTGCCGCCCCCGTTGATGCTCATCAGCGCGGGGGAGAGCGCGATCGCGGCGTCGAGCTGGTCGGTCACGATCGGGGCGAGCAGCCGGCCCCGGATGGCGAGGTTCGCGTAGCTGACCGGCTCCGGGGATGCCGCGGCGAGGCCGAGGGCGACCAGGTCGGCCCACCCTCGCACCCGTCCATCGGGCAGGTCGTCCCCGACGCCCTCGGTGAAGCTGTCGCCGATGGCCACATAGCTGGAGAAATTCATCGTCACGCCTCCGAGTCCATCACACTTCGCGAAACCCGTCTGAAACGCCCATTCCGTAGGCTTGACCTCTCGAACAGCAGTTTCATCCACCCCGCGAGGACACCATGCAGAGCTACCCGATCGATCCCCCGCAGCGGCTGCTGATGGGCCCCGGCCCCATCAATGCCGATCCGCGCGTGCTCCGGGCGATGTCCGCCCAGCTGGTTGGCCAGTACGACCCCGCGATGACGGCCTACATGACCGAGACCATGGAGCTCTATCGGGGCGTATTCCGCACCGAGAATGAAGCCACCCTGCTGGTCGATGGAACCTCTCGCGCCGGTATCGAGGCCGCGCTCGTCTCTCTCATCGAGCCGGGCGATCGCGTGCTCGTGCCGATCTTCGGACGCTTCGGCCACCTCCTTCGCGAGATCGCCCAGCGTTGCGGAGCCGAGGTGCACGCGATCGAACGCGAGTGGGGCACGGTCTTCACCCCGGCAGAGATCGAAGCCGCGATCCTTTCCACGAAGCCGAAGATCCTCGCCATCGTGCACGGTGACACCTCCACGACCCTCGCCCAGCCCCTCGACGAGGTCGGCGCGATCTGTGCCAAGCACGGGGTGCTCCTCTACACCGACACGACGGCATCCCTCGGCGGCAACGAGTTCGAGACCGATGCCTGGGGAGTGGATGTCGCGACCGCCGGCCTGCAGAAGTGCCTCGCCGGCCCCTCCGGCAGTGCACCGATCACGCTCTCGGCGGCGGCGGTGGACGTGATCGACCGCCGCAAGAGCATCGAGGCGGGCATCCGATCCGAGGGGGATGCGGTGCTGGCGAGCCCGATCCGCTCCAACTATTTCGACCTCGCGATGATCATGGACTACTGGGGCCCCAAGAGGCTCAACCACCACACCGAGGCCACGACGATGCTCTACGGCGCCCGGGAGTGCGCGCGGATCCTCATCGAGGAGGGCATTCCCGAGGCGATCGAGCGTCACCGTCTGCACGGCTCGGCGATGGTCGCCGGTCTCGTGGGGCTCGGATTCGACCTGTTCGGTGACCAATCGGTGCGCATGAACAACGTGGTCGGTGTCGAGATCCCCTCCGGGATCGACGGAGACGGCGCGCGCGCGACCATGCTCAGTGACTACGGTATCGAGATCGGCACCTCCTTCGGTCCGTTGCTCGGCCGGGTCTGGCGCATCGGCACAATGGGCTACAACGCCCGGCGCGACACCGTGCTCACCACCCTCGCGGCTCTCGAGCAGGTGCTCCGCCGCGGTGGTGTCGCGGTCACGGCGGGCAGCGGAGTCGGCTCCGCCCTCGACTTCTACGGTTCATGAGCGCCCCGGAGGCCGCCCTCATCCTCGAGCGATGCAACGACCTCGCGGGGCTGTCGAGCCAGCCGGACAGGCTCGAGCGGGTGCACCTCTCGCCCGAGCATCGTGCCGCCAACGACCTCGTCGCCCGCTGGATGACCGAGGCCGGCCTGTCGACCTGGCAGGATGCCGCCGGCAACCAGTGCGGCCGCCTGGAGGGCTCGACGCCAGGACTGCCCGCGCTGCTGCTCGGTTCGCACATCGACACGGTTCCGGATGCCGGCCGCTACGACGGCATGCTCGGCGTGCTTCTGGCGATCGCCGTCGTCGACCGGTTGCGCGGATCCGGCATCGTGCTGCCCTTCGCGCTCGAGGTGGTGGCCTTCAGTGACGAGGAAGGAACCCGCTTCGGCACCGCGCTGCTCGGCAGCCGCGCCCTGGCCGGCACCTGGAACGAGGAGTGGTGGCAACTCACTGACAAGGACGGCATCACTCTCGCCGAGGCCTTCCAGGACTTCGGGCTCGACCCCGCGCGCCTGCCGGGAGCTTTCCGCCGCTCGGAGTCGGTCATCGGCTACCTCGAAGCGCATATCGAGCAGGGTATGCAACTCGAGGACGCCGATCGGCGGCTCGCCGTCGTCACCTCGATCGCCGGCGCTCGGCGCTTCGCACTCACGGTCACCGGCACGGCGGGGCATGCCGGCGGCACGCCGTTCGACCGTCGCCGGGACGCCCTGGTCGGCGCGAGCGAACTGGTCGTGGCCATCGAGCGGCTCTCGAAGGAGACGGGAACTATCGGCACTGTCGGGCGCCTGCAGGCGTTCCCGGGTGGGGTGAACGTGATCCCCGGCAGGGTGGAGCTGAGCCTCGACCTCCGGGCAGAATTCGACGCCGACCGCGACGACTGTCTCGAACGCATCCGCACCGCTGCCGAAGAGATCTGCACCCGGCGCCGGCTCAGTTTCGCCGCGACCGAGACGTACCGGGCCGATGCCGTCACCTGCGATCCCGGCCTGCAGGCGGCAATCGGCGCGGGCATCCGCTCCACCGGCGATGCCGACCCGCTGGCCTTCTGGAGTCGTGCGGGCCACGACGGTGTCGCCGTTTCGGCGCTCACCCGATTCGCCATGCTGTTCCTGCGCTGTCGTGGGGGTGTGAGTCATCATCCGGATGAGCACGTGACGGCGGCCGATGTCGCGGCGGCGCTCGACGCCTACGAGGCCGCGGTGCGACAGCTTGTGTCAGAGTACTGACATCCCGAGACTGCGGGCCGGTAGCGGGCTACAGCCGGTCGACATCGTGCCCATCGAAGAGGTCCCCGCACTCCACTTGCTGCACGTCATGGGCCACGAGGTAGTCGCGCGCTCCCCGGTCACCGACGAGGGTCGAGGCCACAGCCGCCCAGTGCGCGTTGCCGATCAGCACTGGATGCCCCGGACGACCGTCGAAGGCCGCCTGCCTCAGGGTGTGGCGGGTCACCGGCCGCTCGAGCGTCCGATTCACGACGGCGACGGGCAGCTCCGGAAGGTCGACGAGAGTGATGAGGGCCGCGTCCCCGCTGGCCGCGCCGAGCCCCACCCGCAGAGACTCGCCCATGCCCTCGGCCCAGTTCTGCGCGATCAGGATCTCGCATCCCGCCGGCACGAGGCCCTCGGCCTCCTCGGCGGCCGCTCCGAGCACCACGACCACGCGGTCGCAACCGGCGGCATGAAGCAGGCCAGCGGCCCGGGCGACCCAGGGCTCGCCATCCGCGGTGCGCAGCAGTGCCTTCGGCCGACCGAGCCGGGTGCCTCCGCCCGCCGCGAGCACGATTCCGGTGAGCGTGGTCATGGGTAATGTTAGGCAGATGATCGAGCTGCCCCTCACCGAACTCCGCGCCGGATTGATGGCGAGTCTCGCGGTGCCCCGCTGGGTCGACGACGTGGTGCGGGTTGCTCCCTTCGAGTCGGTCTCGCAGCTGCTGGACGTGGCGAGCGCGGCAGCGACCCCGCTCAGTGCGAGCGAGATCGACGAAGCGATCGCGCACCATCCGCGCATCGGTGAGAAGCCGGTAGGGGATGGCGCGGCGCAGGCCTTCAGCCGCAACGAGCAGGCCGGACTCGGTTCGGACGAGGAAGATCTCGCCGCCGAGATCGCCGCCGGCAACGTCGCCTACGAGCAGCGCTTCGGCCGCGTGTTCATCATCCGTGCCGCCGGACGGTCCCGGGCGGAGATCCTCACCGAACTGGAGAGGCGTCTCGAGTTGCCGAACAGCTCGGAGCTCGAGATCGTCGGAGAGCAATTGCGCGACATCGCCCTGTTGCGCATCGAGAGACTGTGGGCCACTCCCGCCGAGGACGACCTGTCGTGAGCCACGTCACCACCCATGTGCTCGACACCGCGACGGGGCGACCCGCCGTCGATGTGTCGGTCACGCTGTCCACCGCTGAGGGATCTGCCATCGCGACGGGATCGACCGACACCGACGGTCGTATCTCCGCCCTCGGACCGGATGCCCTCCCGCCCGGCCACTATCGATTGGCCTTCGATACCGGCGCCTGGTTCGGCGAGGCTCCGCATTTCTTCCCGGTCGTGACTATCGACTTCATCCTCGGAAGCGCCGCCCACCTCCACGTGCCGCTGCTGCTGAGCCCCTTCGCGTATTCGACCTATCGCGGCAGCTGAGCGCCGGGTTGGTGCCGGCCGCCTCAGCGCTGCACCACGACGTCGTGCATAACTCCTGCAATCCGGGGCCTTCACGGCGACGTTCCCCGTAATCTCGGGGTCGTGCCGAGAACCGGCGCCGCATTGCAGGAGTTATGCACGCGGGAGGTCGGGGAGGTCGATGCCGCACTGCAGAGCAGCTCCGCCCGCCGACGCCTCAGTAGTCGGTGCGCGCCTCATTCGCCAGCCAGGCGTCGAACGGCGCCGGGGACTGCGGGATGCGCACGGAGTCCACTGGGATGTGCCAGGTGCTGCGGTCGCGCGCGAACAACTCGTAGAACTCGAGGTCGTCGAACCCCCCGCGGGCGGCGTCGTGCCGGTCGGCGGCGAAGACCACCCGGTCGACCCGCGCCCAGAGGGCCGCGGAGAGGCAGAGCGGGCACGGCTCGCAGGACGTGTACAGGGTCGCCCCGGCCAGAGAGAACGACTGCTCCACTGTGCAGGCGGCCCGGATCGCCATCACCTCGGCGTGGGCGGTGGGATCGAGATCGGCGGTCACCCGATTCTGTCCCTCGGCGACCAGCGCGCCGTCGCGCACGATGACCGCGCCGAAAGGTCCGCCGCCGTTGGCGATATTCCGCGTGGCGAGCTCGACGGTGCGTTCGAGCCAGCGGGTATCATCCGCAGCCGAGGCGTTCACGCGAGGCCCGCCGATGCACGCCAGGCCTCGCCGGCATCCGGGGCGTCGTCTCGCAGGATGGTGGCCTCGATCAGCCCGTAGGGCCGGTCGGCGGCGATGAATACCTCGTTGCTGTTGTCGAGGCCGAACTGGCCGATGTCGTAGCTGAAGTGGTGTCGGTTGGGTGCCTTGAGCCGCACCTCGGCGATGCACGGGTAGGCCTCGAGCAGCGCCTTGCCCATGTGCCAGAGCGTCTGCTGCAGGGCGAGCGACTGCAGCGTCGCGAACTCCCGCACGAGGATGCTCTTGATGCCGCGGTAGACATCGTCCCACGCGACATCCGTCGTGGTGAACCGCCACTTGGCATCGAGGGCCGTCGCCATGACCCGGTCGTGGGTCTCGCTGAGGGTCGTGTAGTCGTCGGTGAGGAATCCGGCGAACTCCGAGCCCGTGGACTTGAGGATGACGAGGTCCTTGAAGCCGCCGATGACGTGTTCGCCCGAGGCATCCACGGTCACCGCGGCGGTGCGGATCTCCTGGCCTTTGCGCAACCAGGTGTGGTCGTGCTCTGCGCCGTCGACGACGGCACGTTCCCAGGCGTATTCCTCGATCTCGATGCGGGCGCCCTCCACCGGGTCGACGTCGCGCACGAAATGGCGGGCGAGCTCGAGGCCGAAGCTCTCGATCGAGTCGATGCCCTTCGACTTGGCGAAGGCGAAAGCAGTGTTCTTCTGGGTGTCGGTGGGGAGCACGTTCGACTGGTCACCCACCAGATAGGCCGGCTCGAACGGACCGCGGAGCGCGGTGGACACATTGAGGTCGCGGATCTCGTGCCGCTTCGAATCGCGATAGATGCGCACGAGCCGACACTCGGCTTTGCCGTACTGGTTGTCGCCAAGGATGATTGCCATTGTGGGATCCTCGCAAACTCGTGTGACCGCGATGTTTCCGTGGTCAACATTCTTTGTAACGGCGTTCACGGCCGACTGAGTAGGGTGCCGCCGCTCGCTGCGTCCGCGGAGACGGAGAGCGGATGCCCCGCCAGCCAGGTCTGCCGCACGATCCCGCGCAGTTCGCGCCCGTCGTACGCGCTCACGGGGTTCTTGTGCAGGAGCTCGGAGGCGTGCACCGTGAAGGTCGCCTGGGGCGCGAAGGAGATCAGATCCGCGGTCGCCCCGACCGCGATGCGGCCCTTTGTGCCGAGTCCCGCGAAGTCTGCCGGCCCCGTCGCCATCCATCCGATCACCCGTTCGAGAGGGATGCCGCGGCGCGCAGCCTCCGTCCACACGGCGGCGAGTCCCGTCTGCAACCCGGCGATGCCTCCCCAGGCGAGCGCGAAGTCGCCGTTGTGCGCGAACTTGAGGGCGGCGGTGCTCGGGCTGTGGTCGGTGACCACGATGTCGATGTCGCCGTCGAGCATGGCCTGCCAGAGGGCGTCCCGGTTCGCGTCCCCACGGATGGGCGGGCAGCACTTGAACTGGGTGCCGCCGTTGGGCACCTGCTCCTCGCTGATGGAGAGGTAGTGCGGACAGGTCTCCACCGTGATCGGCAGTCCCTCCGCCCGCGCCTCTCGCAACGCGGGGAGGGCCGCCGCGGACGACAGGTGCAGGATGTGCGCTCTCGCCCCCGTGCGCCGCACTCCCGCGATGACCCGCTCGATCGCCGTCACCTCCGCCTCGTCCGGCCGGGACTCGACGAAGCGGTTGTAGTCGGTGCCCCCTGCGTTGACATGCGCGTCGAGCACGCCCGGGTCCTCGGCGTGCACGATGAGCAGTCCACCGAACCCGGCGATCTCCTCGAGGGCCCGTTCCAGTTGGGCCGCATCGAGGTGATCGAATTCGTCCACTCCGGATGGCGCGAGAAAGGCCTTGAACCCGAAGACGCCGGCGTCGTGCAGCTCACGAAGCCGACCGAGGTTCTGCGGAACGGCACCGCCCCAGAATCCGACGTCGACGATCGACGTGTCCGCCGCGCTGCGTCTCTTGATCTCGAGTGCCTCGACGGTCGTGGTGGCGGGGATGCTGTTGAGGGGCATGTCGATCAGCGTGGTCACGCCCCCGGCGGCCGCCGCGCGGGTGGCGCTGGCGAAGCCCTCCCACTCGGTGCGGCCGGGCTCGTTGATGTGTACGTGGGTGTCGACCAGTCCGGGAAGCAGCACCTCATCCTCTGCGAGAGTGACCTCGGTCGCGCCCTCGAGCGGCCGGTCAGAGATTGCGGCGACCACGCCCCCGCTGATGCCGACCCACGCCGGGCGGAAGACCCCCTCGATGAGCGCGGATGCTGCCCCCACGACCAACTCGAACCGTGCGGTCATCCGCGTCCCCCTCGTCTGGTCCTTTCATTATTCAGGAACCTGTGGGGCGGGAGGGACGACTGTTCACCGGAGGAACTCCGGTAGGCGACATCCGCCCTCTTTGGCCCCACAGGTTCCTGAATAATGAGGGGATGACGATCGCAGCGCTCGACGCGTGCCCCAAGCACATGGAGTACGGCCCGTGCGGCGGGGTCGAGTTCGACGGCAGTTGTGAGGTGTCCCCGGCCCCGTGCGTGTTCCTCGCGCTGCCGACGGTGCGCTGGCACGGCATCGAACGCGAGGCGGAGCCCGGTGCGGCCGACCCGCTTCCCCAGCCCGTGGCATCCGCCGGAGCGGAGCGGATGCGAGCGCTGCTGCAGACTCGGGCGATCGTCGTGGCCGACTTCCCGGCACGCGCCCTCGACGCCGCCTCGATCGCCGAGTGCGCTGACCTCCTCTCCGGTCGGGTGGATGCCGTGCTCGCGGGGGACGCGGGGGCGGCGCGCGTGCAGTTCCCGCCCTCCTACCGTGCGCACCTGATCCAGTCCGCCGGCCTTGCGGTGTGGACCGGATTCAACTGCCGCGATCGCAACCGCGTCGCGCTCGAGGGCGAGCTCGCGGGCCTGGCGCATGTCGGCGTCGCGGGTGTGCACTGCGTCACCGGCGACCACACTCTCACCGGCAGCAGACCGGATGCCGCGCCAGTCTTCGACCTCGACTCGACCGAGACCGCCGCACTCGCCCGTGCCGCCGGGCACCTGGTGTCGGTGGGAGAGTCCCCGGCCACGCCTCCCGTCGACCGGCGCCCGGCCCGACTGCGGGAGAAGATGCACGCGGGCGCGGAGGTCTGTTTCGTCAATCACGCGGGCGGCGCGGCGCCCGTCGCCGAGTTCGTGGATTCCGCGCAGCAGCTCGGCGCCACGATGATGTTCATCCCGTGCGTTCCCGTCGTGGTCGATCATGAGAGCGCTGCGCTTCTGCGCAGCTTCACGACCCTCGTGCTGCCCGAGGGCTATCTCGACCGCATCCTCGCGGCGCGCGATCCCTTCGCCGAGGGAATCGCCGCCGCTGTCGAGCTCGGGCGAGAGCTGCTGCAGATCGACGGGGTCCGTGGCATCAACCTGTCGGGCGGCACCGGTCCGGGGCGTGAAGCCTCATTCGCCGAAGCCCTCGCCCGCATCTCCGACGAAGTGGATGGCTCATGAGCGACGTGTTCTGGAATGACCGCTATGCCGCCGCCGCGGCAGCCGGCGAACCGGTGTGGTCGATAGAACCGAACGCCTGGATCGAGCAGGTCACCGGCACTCTCCCCGCCGGGTCGGCGATCGACCTCGCCGCCGGAGAGGGGCGAAACGCCCTGTGGCTGGCCTCGCGCGGCTGGAGTGTCACGGCCGTCGACTTCGCTTCGGCGGGTCTCGCGATCGGGCGCCAGCGCGCCGCCTCCGCCGGTCTCGAATTGCACTGGGTGACGGCGGATGCCACCACCTGGGTGTCACCGACCCCCGCCGACCTCGTGGTGTTCGCCTACCTCCAGCTGCCCACGGCAGAGCTCACCGCGGCGATCTCGAACGCGATAGCCTCCCTCGCTGCCGGAGGCACCCTTGCCATGATCGGCCACGACAGCGAGAACCTCGAGCACGGGGCGGGCGGCCCGAAGGATCCCGCGATGCTCTGGGGCCTCGAGGCTGTGCGTTCCGCCGCAGCCGGTCTCGACATCGCGGAGTGCCGCCGCTACGACCGTATGACGGCAGATGGCTCGGTGGCCATCGACACGATCCTGCTGGCGACGAAGCCCGCCTGACCCGGCAGTACACCTAGCGTTCGACGAACCCGGAGGATCCGAGAATCCGCTCCACGCGCACGGCAATGGCGACCCGCTCGGGATTCACCCGCGGCTGCCGGTAGCGCTCGGCATAGCGGCTCACGGCGAGGGCGATGCTCTCGGCATCTTCCAGCACCTCCGCCTGGCCGACGAGGGTGACCCAGCCCGCACCCTCCACCTGGCAGAGGGTGGCATGGCCAGAGCGACGCGCGTTCAGCACCTTCTGCGAGGAGCGCGAGGTGATGATGAACGCGGTGCCGTCATGAAGCGTGAAGCCGACCGGCACCGTGTGGATGGATCCGTTGCGGGAGAGAGTCGAGAGCGTGGCGAGGTGCCGCTCGGTCACGAATCGGATTCCCTCATCGGTGAGCTGTGGTGCGGGCATTGCTCGATCATCTCACCCCGGCGGTCCCCGACTCTCCGGTTGCATAACTCCTGCAGTGTGCCCCGGGCCGCGAGAAGTGCCCCGTGTCTGCGGGCACCCCTGCTGGCTGCCCCCAGATTGCAGGAGTTATGCAGAAGGAGTTATGCGGAGAAGGGCGCAGCTCAGCCCGGGAGGTAGGCGACGGTCCAGCCGCCGGAGGTCGCGCGGTATTCGACCCGGCGACTCGGGGCATCCGATCCACTCGACCAGAAGGTCATACGGGTGGGTCGCACCAGGAAGCCGATCCAGGTCTCGGGCTGGGAGAAGATGGGCTCGGATGCCCCGTCGGTGTGCGCCTCGGTGAAAGTCGCCCAGCGGTCGCGACGCTCGTCATCCGGCAACTGTGCGAACTCGAAGGTGTTCTGCCAGGCCAACTGCTGGAGGAAGGGCGAGCGTGCCTGATAGGCGGCGGCGATCTCGGGCGCCGGGGCGACCTCAGCGCGCCCCTGCACCACGAGTTGCTTGGTGAACCCCGGCCAGAGGAAGGTGAGGGCGACGGCGGGGTTCGCGACGATCGCGGCCGCTTTGCGCGAGAGCGCGTCGGTGTGGAAGTAGAAGCCCTGGGAGTCCCACTCGCTCAACAGCACCGTGCGGGCATCCGGTTCCCCGGTGATGCTCACGGTCGAGAGGTTCATCTGCGGGCGTTCGGGCTCGTCGTTGCCGGGCAGCCACTCTTCGACCACCTGCCAGGGGCTCTGCGGCTCACTCATGGTCGGTGCCGGAATCGGGCGATCTCATCGAGCGCCGAGACGCCGTTCGCTACGGCACGGTCGAAGATCACCCGACCGTGCTCCGCGGTGGCACCGGTCGCGTCGCCGATGACGCCTACGGGCCCGAAGTCGTTCGACAGCCAGCCGAAGCTCACGGGGCCGCCGTTGAACTTGATGTGCTTCAGGTCAGCCATGTGGTCGGGAACCCACCGGTCGGCCTGCGTCATGTCCACGAGGTCGGGCCGCAGGTGCAGGATCATCGACGTCTCCTCGTGGCCCCCATGGATGCCGAAGCCGCGTTCGTCCGGACCCACGTCGCCGTCTCCCGCGATGATTCCGGTGCCCATGAGGAAGGTGCGCAGGCCGAAGCGTCGCCGCAGCTCGCGGAGGGCCACCTGAAGGAGGGCGATGTTTCCGCCGTGCCCGTTGTAGAACACGAGGGTCTTCGCGGGGGTCGCGGCCACCGAGCGTCCGATGTCGACTACCGTCTGCATGAGGGTGTCCCAGGTGAGCCACACGGTGCCGGGCGCCCAGTGGTGTTCGTCCGACTTCGTGTAGGCGAGTGGCGGAAGCAACCAGACATCCTGGCCGGCGGATGCCGCGGACTCGACGACCGCCCGCCCGATCAGGTCGGCCATCAGGAAGTCGGTCGAGAGCGGCAGGTGTGGACCGTGGTGTTCGATCGCTCCGGTCGGCAGCACGAGGATGGAGTCCTCGGTGAGCGCGGCACTGGCGGCCGGCCCGGACAGGTTGACCAGGTCACGGGACGAGACGCTCATGAGACCTTGGCTCCGGTGGACACCGACGGGGCGACGAGCTTGCCCGGGTTCAGCAGCCGCTGCGGGTCGGTCGTCGCCGCGAGGGCCGCGGTGCGCTCCGGCTCGAAGTCCACGAACCACTGGTGCGGATTGTGGTATCCGACGCCCAGTTCGGTGAGCTTCTCGAAGCCCGCGAAGACCTCCTCGGCGCTGGAGTAGACGCCGGCGAGCATGCCGATCGGGCGCTCGTGCTGCGCCTCGATGTGCAGCATGCCGCCGGGGTACACCGCGTGCACCTCGTCGATGCGATCGACGAGCGCGTCGCCGCTGACCTCCACGTGGAAGTAGCGGTCGGGGTAGACCTTCTGCAGAAACTCGATCGGGTGGTTGTAGGACATCATGCTGATCCTCATCGTGGCCTGCGCGCCTTCACGCACGTCCTCGACCCGGCCCGCGGCCGATTCGACCAGGGCCGTCGCCGCGGCGACCGTCGAGAGATCGAGGATCGCCCGCAGGCTCGCCCGGTCGGCGGGAATGGCCGGATCCGGCGGCAAGGCGTTGGCCAGGGTCGCCAGGTCCGCCGAGACCAGGCGGGGCGTGGGTTCGAGCGCGCCGATCTCCCGGATCACGGAGATCGCCTGCTCGAAGGTGTCGAAGCTCGCGAAGAATCCGCGCCAGTCCTGCAGCGGTTCGGTGACGACGGTGGCCCGGGCGATGATCCCGGCGGTGCCGTAGTTGTGCACGTAGGGCTGGGCGGCCTCACCGGCGACGTGCACGAGCGAGGCATCCTCCACCGCGTGCACCACGTCGAGGGCGGCGACGAAGCCCTGACTGTTGGAGCCGTGCTTGATCGATCCGGTGCCGCCGGAGCCCCCGGAGAGGAAGCCACCGAGCGAGGAATTGGCCGTGGACGGATACATCAGGATCTGCTGGCCGGCCTTGTTTGCCGCCTGTTCGAGCGCTGCCATCGATGCGCCGGCCTCCGCGGTGATGAACCCGTCGCCGACCTCGGTGATCGCCCGGGCGCGGGACATATCGAGCACGAGTCCGCCGGCCATCGGGATGGCCTGGCCGTAGTTGCCGGTGCCCTTGCCGCGCGGGGTGATCGGGATGCCGTGGCGCACGGCAGCCGCGACGGTCGCGGCGATCAGCTCCGCGCTGGCCGGGTAGGCCACGAGCTCCGCGAGCCCGAGAGGCAGCTGCTCCTTGATCACGGGGGAGAGGTGTGCGCCGTCGGTGGAGGCCCGCTGCCGTGCGGCCAGTTCGACGCTGACGCCGCGGTCGCCGAGCAGTTCGCGCAACTCGGCCTCGAGTGCGGCGATGGGGGAGTCGTTCATCAGTGGTCCTTCGGATCGAATGTCAGTGCAGGTTCACAGTCAGTGCATGACCATTCCGCCGGTGACGTTGATCGCCTGTCCGGTGAGATAGTCGGCGTCGGGGGACGCGAGGAACAGGGCGACGCCCGCGACATCCGCGGGCTCGCCGAGTCGGCCGAGCGGGGAGTATCCGCACCAGGTGGCGATGTCCTCGTCGGTGCGGGTGGCGGCACCCATGTCGGTGAGCACGTAGCCGGGGCAGAGGGAGTTGACCGTGATGCCGTGGGTTCCCCACTCCAGCGCGGCCACGCGGGTCAGCGCGACGACAGCGGCCTTCGAGGCGGCGTAGTGACCTTCGCCGGCTCCGCCGGTCTTCGCTGCCATGCTGGCGAGGTTGATGATCTTGCCCCCGCAACCGGCCGCGATCATCGCCCGGGTGGCCACCTGCATGGTGGTGAGCATGGCGCGGGCGTTGACCGAGAACATCTCGTTCCAGTCGGTCACGGTCACCTCGAGCAACGGGGAGAAGCGCAGGATGCCGGCGCTGTTGACGAGGATGTCGACGCCGCCGAGGTGGTCGATCGCGCGGGCGGTGGCGTCTGCCGTGTCCAGGGGGTCGACCAGATCGACCGGGATGAAGGTGCCGCCGACCTCGGAGGCCAGCCGGGTGCCCTCCTCGACCAACCGGTCGAGAACGACGATCCGCGCACCCTCCGAGGCGAAGCGGCGCGCGATCTCGCCGCCGATTCCCCGAGCGCCACCGGTGACGACGACACGCTTCGTGAGAAGTCGCTGTCCGGCGAGCCGCGCGGGGCGGGCCAGGGTCGTCGTCACCAGTGGATCACTCATGGGTGGTTCAGAATCCGATCGATGTGTCGAGGAATTCGTTGGTGAAGAGGTCGGCCGCCTTGAGGCCGGTCTTCGGCGCGGAACCCGAGGCGGTGAACAGCGGGGTGTCGATGTCGATGACCTTCTGCACGCGGGCCTCATCCATGTCGCCGACATAGGCGTTGGATCCGTTCGAGGCGATCTTGAGCTTCTTCATCTGGCTCACGCCGAAGTCCGCGACCTTCTCGGAGTAGACCCAGCCGTTGTTGAACGCCGTCACGAGGTCGGTGACCAGCTTGTTGGTGGCGGCAGGCTTGGAGATGTAGTCCACATCGGCCTGCTGCAGCACCGGCACGAGCTTCTTGAGGCACGGGCTGAGGGTGGAGAGCTCCGACGAACGAACCGACATCGCCTCGGGATAGATGGGGTATCCGGTGTCGTTGATCAACTGGAAGTTGACGGGCTTGCCCCAGGCCGAGACCTCGTTCTGGTAGATGTACGGCTCGGCGGTGGCGAAGCCCTGCTGGCCGTCCTTGCCCTTGGCGGTGACGAACTTCGCCGGGGTGCCGTCGTAGGCGCCATCGGTCTGGGCCTCGGGAAGGATGCCCGATCCCTGCAGGTAGCCCATGTACGCCGCGCCCTGGAAGTAACGCACGACTCCGCCGTCATCCTTCAGCGCGGTGGCGAGATCCTTGATGGTCTTGACCTTGGGGTAGGTCGCCGGGTCCCACATGATCATCTGCGGGGAGATGTCGTTCTCGGCGAAGACCGCGGTCGTCGGCAGGCTCGCGGACAGCTGCACGGCCTCGTCGGTGGAGACGTAGCCGAGGGTGATGTCCTTGTCCTTGTACATCTCCGAGCTCACCGTCGAGAATCCGATGGCCGGTCCGCCGGACCGGATCTCCACCTTCACGCCGGTGGACTTGCCACTGGCGTACAGGTCGCCGCTCACGGACTTCTTGTCGGCGTTGATCACCGGGTTCGGTCCGAGCAGCTGGTAGAGGTGACCGTGGTCGGCCTCCGGGTTCCAGTCGGTCTGGATGGTGACGGTGGCCGGGCAGACACCGGAGAGGTCGACGGCGCCTGCTGCGGCGGTCGGGGCTGTACTGCTGCTCGGCGACGCACTGGCACAGCCGGCCAGGGCGATTCCTGCAGCGAACACCATGCCGACGGCGATGGTGGAGCGGACTGCTGTTTTGTGCATTGGGACTCCTCGTGTGCTGTGTGATTCTGCGGGTGATTGCGAACGGTGGTGCGGGTGGAAATCTGTGGGCGGATCAGCCGAAGTCGTACCACTTGCCGATGGCCAGTCGGCTGAGCCATCCGAAGAGCAGGAAGACGGCGACGCCGAGCAGCGATGCGGTGAGGATGGCCGCGTAGGTGCCCGCGCCGTTCAGTCGGGAGGTCGAGACCTGGATCAATACGCCGAGCCCGGGCGTTCCCCGCTGGAAGAACTGGTCCCCGACGATCGCGCCGATGACCGAGAGCCCCGCGGCGTTGCGCAGCCCAACGAAGATCGACGGGAGGGCCGCCGGAAACTGCAGCTTGGTGAGGGTGGTCCACTTGCTCGCGCCCTGGAGCTTGAACAGTTCGCGCTGGGCGAGATCCGTCGACTGAAGTCCGAAGAGCGTGTTCGACACCATCGGGAAGATCGAGATCATCACTGTCACGATCACGCGGGAGAGGAATTCGTAGCCGAACAGTGCGCCGATCAGCGGCACCAGCGCGAGGATCGGGATGCACTGCAGGATCACCGCATAGGGGAACAGGGATCGCTCGACCCACTTGGCTTGCGCCATCAACGTCGCCCAGACGACACCGATCACGATCGCGATCACGAGCCCGGTGAGGGCGACCTGGGTGGAGTTGCCGAGGTCGGCCACGAGCTGCGGGGTGAACAGTGGGTCCGCGAACGCGGCCTTCACCACGAGGTGCGGGTAGGGCACGAGGAAGGCGAGCTGCTGGCTGGCGTAGTAGTTCGCCACGAGATACCAGAGCCCGACCAGCACCGCGAGAACGGCGAGCGGCGGCCACCATTGATTGGCGCGCCGGGCGTAGACCCGGTTGATGCGCGCCTGCCGGAGCGCACGAGGGGAGAGAGAATTTCCGGCGCCCGCGCCGGAAGCGATTCCCGAGCCTGCGACAGACATCAGTGGTGCCCCTCTCGCAGCGCGTGGGACACTTCGCCGACCAGCTCCGCGAACTCCGCGGTGAAGCGGATGTCCGGATCCCGCGGCATCGGGAACGGCACGTCGAAGGTGCCGACGATCGATCCGGGGCGGCCGGACATCACGATGACCTTGGTGGAGAGGTAGACGGCTTCTGAGACCGAGTGGGTGATGAAGAGGCCGGCGAACTGCTTCTCGACGAAGAGCTTGAGAAGCTCGTCGTTCAGTCGCTCGCGGGTGATCTCGTCGAGGGCGCCGAATGGCTCGTCGAAGAGGAACAGCTCCGGCTCGAGGGTGAGAGAGCGGGCGAGCGAGGTGCGCATCTTCATCCCGCCGGAGAGCTGCTTGGGCAGGTTCTTCTCGAAGCCAGAGAGGCCGACCAGTTCGATCGCCTCTTTCGCCTTCGCCTGACGTTCTTTCGGCTTCACGCCGTTGAGTTCGGCGAGAAGCTCGACGTTGTCCTGCACCGTGCGCCAGGGAAGCAGCGTCGCGTCCTGGAAGACATAGCCGATGCGCTTCGTGTCGACCTCTGCCGTGCCCTCAGAGGCGGTTTCGAGACCGGAGGCGATTCGCAGGAGGGTGGATTTTCCGCAGCCGGAGGGTCCGACGACGGTGACGAACTCCCCCCGGTTCACGGTGAGGTCGATGCCGCTGAGGGCGACGGTGCCGTTGGGGAACTGCATCGCGACATTGCGGAAGTCGAGCAGTGTGCCACTGGATGCAGCGCTGCGAGACGGTTTCATGAGTGCTGGGGCGGACATGCTCAGCATCACCTCGTTTCGGCTAGGGAGGGGGCGGGGGAATCTACGGCGACGCGAGGCGCGGCAACGTCGTAACTGACGGTGCTCTGCGCCACGAGACGGCCGGCGTGGATGACGAAGCGGTCCGCTGAGGCGTTGGCGATGACATCCGAGAGGTTGGTCCCGCGCACGGCGAGGAGCTCGGCCGCTGCGCCGACCTCGACCCCGGCGAGAGGAAGCGACATCACCGAGCGAGCCCCGGAGCTCACGGCCGCGTACGCCTCGTCGAGCGTGAGGTGCCCGGCGGAGACGAGCAGTGAGGCGGTCTCCAGCGCATCGCTGCGCCCCACCGGGTTGAACGGATCGCGCACGTTGTCGGCTCCGGCCGCGACGCGCACCCCGGCATCGAGCAGTGCCCGCAGCGCGGTGAGCCCGCGCGGGGTGCCGACCGGATGCTGCCAGCCCTGCAGGTAGAGGTTGGTGATGGGCAGCGAGATGATGCCGAGATCGCTCGCGAGCACCTCGGTGATGACGGCGGCGAGTTTTGTCGGTTCGAGAGTGCCCAGGCGCACGCAGTGGCCCGCGGATGCCGGCACCGTCCAGTCGCGAACGAGCCGCGCGTACTCTCCGAGGGTCGGTGCGCCGGTGAGGCTCTCGTCGGTGTGGATGTCGCTGCCGACACCGCGTCGCTCGGCGATGGCGATGAGGCGGCGGAGGTCGGCGAGCGGATCTTCGGCCAGGTGCGGGGCGCCGCCCACCAGGTCCACGCCGAGGTCGAGGGCTTCATCGACGAGTTCGCTTGGCACGAACGGCCCGGCGAGCGCGACGAGTTCGATGTCCATCAGGTCGCGGAGTTCCTCGCGCACGCGCACGAGCGCGCGCACTCCGCGCATCGGGTTGTCGCCCACGAGCATGTCAACATGCGTGCGCACCGCGGTGGTACCCTGTCGCAGAAGCAGCATCGCCGCCTGGCGAGCCCGCTCGGCGATGCTCTCGACCGTCATCACCGCGGTGTAGTCACGCCAGGATTCGATCGCGAGCTCCAGGTCACCCATCGGCGGATCGATGAGATCCCACGACAGGGCCTTGTCGAGGTGTGCGTGGGGTTCGGCGGGAGCCGTCAGCAGCAGGAAGCCGGTCAGGTCGAGTGTCGAGCCGTCATTCTGGATCTCGGTGCTGTCGGCGAGAGTCGCCGCGGGGAACACGCCGCTCACCGTGCCGCCCTCGAGCGTGACATCCACTCGCGAGCCATCGGGAAGAGTTGCATTCGTCAGCTGGCGGATGCTGCGGGGCAGGGATGACACGGTGCGGCACCTTCCTCGAACGACGGGGGTGGGCGACCATCGCACCGGTGAGTTGGTCGCTGAAAAATGTTGATATCGTCAACATCATCGAATCTAGGGATGCCCCGTTTCCGACATGTAACGGCATCGTTTCCATCTATTAAGCCTGAGTCCGTCGGGTTGCCCGGGCCGCTCCCGTCCTGCAAGATCGCTAGCGCTCTCACAGTGAGGAGGACCCCGTCACTACCGTCGATTCCGCGATTGACCTGCAAGCCGAACGAATCGGCATCCGCATCCGTCAACTGCGTCGAGCCAGAGGACTAACTTTAGTCCAGCTCGCGGTGAGCGCAGACCTGTCGCACCCCTTCCTGAGCCAGCTGGAGCGCGGCCGGGCGCGTCCGAGCATGACCTCGCTGGAGAAGATCGCCCGCGCCCTCGGCAGCAGCCAGCTCGAGCTCATGGCCGCGGCGGAGGATGACGCGGCCGACCAGTCGGACATCGTGGTGGTGCACGCCGACCAGGGCACGCGAGGCCCCTACGGCGACGGGGAGGGACGCCTGCTCGTGCACGGCCGGCGACGGTTCCACCCCATGGAGTTCCGCGGCTCCAACCAGGTGCCCGGCGAGTTCTACGAGCACGAGGGCGACGAATTCCTTCATGTGGTCTCCGGGGTCGTGATCGTGGATTTCGAGGGTCGCGAATCTTCGGTGCTGAGCGCCGGCGACTCCGTCTACTTCGCGGGCGGCATCCGTCATCGGTGGCATGCCGCCGAACCGGGCGGCTACCGGCTGTTCGTCGTGAAAGAGAAGCCGGAGTCGCGATGAGTTCGCACGAGACAGAGTTCGACGCCATCGTGGTCGCCCGCACGCAGGTCGCCGACTCGATCGACGTCTTCGAAATCGCGCGCTCCGATGCCTCATCGCTGCCGCACTGGCAACCGGGCGCGCACATCGACCTCGTGCTGCCCTCGGGCGACGAACGCCAGTACTCGCTGCTTCCTGCGCCGGTGCCGGATGCCCCGACGTGGCGCATCGCCGTATTGCGGGAGCCGACGGGCCGGGGCGGTTCGGTGTGGCTTCACGACGCGCTCGCGGTGGGTGACACGATCCGGGTTCGGGGTCCGCGCAATCACTTCGAATTCTCGCCGTTCCCCGGCTCTCCCGTGCTGCTGCTTGCGGCCGGGGTGGGCATCACGCCGATCGCGTCGATGGCACGCGCGGCTGCGGCCTCCGGCATCCGCTACGAGCTGCACTACTCGGGGCGATCCCGGTCTGCCCTCGCACTGCTCGACGAGATCGGGGAGGCGACGCTCCATCTCAGCGACGAGGGCACGCGCGTGGATCTCGCGGAGCTGCTCGGCTCGCTCGACCCGATGGCCACGATCTACGCGTGCGGGCCCACCCGGTTCATCGAGGCTGTCGAGGCCGCCGCGGGCGGGCATCCGCTGCACGTCGAGCGCTTCGAAGCCAAACCGCTGGCGGCTCCGGTGTTCGAGGGCGCCTTCGAGGTGGAGCTTGCCCTCAGCGGCGAGACCCTCACCGTGCCGCCGGACCGGAGCATCCTCGAGGTGGTGGAGGAGGCTGGCGTGTTCGTGCTGTCGAGCTGCCGCGAGGGCACCTGCGGCACCTGTGAGACGCCGGTTCTGGAGGGCGAGGTCGACCATCGCGACTCGATCCTCACGCCCCTCGAGCAGGAGCAGAATTCCGTGATGTACATCTGCGTCTCGCGGGCGGCCTGCCCGAGGCTGGTGCTGGAGCTCTAGCCTCCGCTGGTCGAGTAGGTCGCTTTCGCGAGAGTGGGCCTACGCGACCGGCACCCGCTCTGCCAGCGCCGCCACTAGTTCGCGTTCGTCGGCATCGACCAGTTGGTAGTCCCTAACGACCACCCGTCCGGCCACGACCACGTGTTTCGGGCGGCGCCCGGGATTCGCCCACAGCAGGCCGGCCACGGGATCCGCGACGCCGGAATCGGCGACCCCCGACACGTCCCAGACGCACAGATCCGCGGCGGATCCGGCACGGAGGGTGCCGAGCTCGGCACGGCCGAGCCCGGCGGCTGAGCCAGCCATCGCCATGGCCAGCACCTCTCGCGCCGCGATCGGCGGCCCGACGAGGGGCGCGACCTGCATGGCGAGCCGGGCATCCGCCAGCAGGTGTCCCGCATCGTTGCTCCCGCCGCCGCTGGTGCCGAGGCCCACGACGATGCCGGCGGACCTCAGCGCCGCGACCGGCGCGATCCCCCACCCCATCGGAAGGTCGCAGCCGGGCGCGTGGGTGGCCGTGATGCCGGATGCCGCGAGCCGCCGGATCTCCTCGCCGGTCACGTCGCAGAGGTGGGCGAGTGTCACGCCCGGCTCGAGCCAACCCCAGTCCTCGAGCAGGTCGATCGGTCTTCTGCCGTACTTCTCCAGGGCGATCGCGACATCCACCTGCTCGTTGGCTTGCGTGCGCCGCCGCAGCCCGTGCTTCGCGGCGACCTCGGCGAACAGCTCGAAGGTCTCCCGACTGTCGCTGTGCACTCCGGCCGGACCGACGGCGAGCTGCAGCATCCCTTCGCCGGTGCGGGGGAGCAGCGCCTGCACGATGGCCTCGGCCGAGCTCGCGGCCTCCTGCGGATCGTCCCGCGCGGATCCCCGCACGAAGACCAGCCGGCCGCCGAGGGCGCGTGCGGCGTCCGCTGTCGCGGTGGCGATGGCCACCGAATCTGCGCCGCTCGGCCAGGTGAGGTGATGATCCGCGACCGTCGTGACGCCGCAGAGCAATCCTTCGGCAACGCCCACGGACGCCGCGACCGCTGCGAGCTCGGCGTCGACGCCCGCTCGGCCGTAGGCCGCTGCCATGGTGGGCAGCCAGTCGCGCATCGCCACCCCACGCGTGCCGGGCAGGGTGCGGAAGGCGGACTGCAGCAGGTGGTGGTGCGCATTGACGAGTCCCGGCGTGACGACGCATCCGCTCGCATCGAGGGTCTGGGCGTTCTCGCCCGGCATCGGTTCATCGGTCGCGACCACGCCGTCTCGCAGCACCAGGTCGCCATGACGTTCGGTCGCTTCGTCGACGAGGATCCGGGTCGCGCCGGTGATTGTGAGCATGGTGATTTTCTAGCACCCGCGTGTGTCCGGCACGTGACATCCCGCCGGCACCGCCGTGCCCTGTGGCATAACTCCTGCAATCTGCCTCCCGGCGAGGAGGATTGGGTCGGAATCGGCCCTGTGCCGGTCAATTGCAGGAGTTATGCGGCGGAAGTGGGGCAGACCATACCGGCGGCGGACGCCCAGCCCGCCGTAACCGGCGCGTCACGCGGCTGTGTCATCCTGAAACCATGTTCGAGATCGCGGATCGCCTGCTCGCCGCCGTGGCCGCCGGGAGTCGGCTGGCCGTGGCGACGGCCGTCTCGATCGACGGCAGCGCGCCCCGCACCGTCGGCACCTCGATGGCGTTCGACGGCATGTCCGTCATCGGCAGCATCGCGGGTGGATGCGTCGAGGGCGCGGTCGTCGACACCTGCGAGCTCGTCCTCGCCGACGGCGTCACGCGCACCGTCGAGTATGGCGTGAGCGACGAGACCGCCTACTCGGTCGGGCTCACCTGCGGGGGCCGGCTGCGCATCCAGGTGCAGCTGCTCACCGACGATCTCGTGGAGGCGCTGCGAACCCGGCGAGAGATCGAGGTCTGCTCGGGATTCACCGAACGGCCACCGGTCGAACGCCACCTGATCGTGTTCGGTGCGATGGAGTTCTCCGCCGCCCTGTCGACGGCCGCGCAGGTGCTCGGCTACCGGGTGACGGTCTGCGACCCCCGACCTCTCTTCATGACGCCGGAGCGATTTCCGGGAGCCGACGTCATCGTCGCCTGGCCCACGGCCTGGTTCGAGACCGCGGAGGTCGATGCCCGAACCGTGATCTGCGTTCTCAGCCACGATGCCCGGTTCGATGCCGAGCTCGTCGCGCTCGCGCTCGCATCGCCCGCGGGATTCGTCGGGGCCATGGGCTCCCGCCGCACGCACGACCGCCGCGTCGCCTCGCTGCGCGAGCGCGGGGTCGCCGAGGAATCGATCGCGCGACTACGCTCGCCGATCGGTCTCGATCTCGGCGGCAGCACAGTGGAAGAGACCGCTGTGGCGATCCTCGCCGAGGTGATCGCGGCCCGGTCCGGGGCATCCGCGCTGCCGCTGTCTGCGACCTCGGGCACGATCCACCGCCTAAGTCTGCTGGTCGAGTAGGCCGCCCGCGGCCGTGTCGAGACTGTGCGGCGAGTCTCGCTACTCGACCGGCAGCGACCCCGCCAGCCGCCAGAGCCGTTCGCGCGACATCGGCAGTTCGTGCGGCCGCACGCCGAGGGCATCCCGGATCGCGTTGGCCAGCGCCGGCGCAACCGGGTTATATGGCGCTTCGCTCATCGATTTCGCTCCGAGCGGCCCGAGTGCATCGAAGGTCTCGGCGAAGAACACCTCGGTGTCGGGGATGTCCGCGAAGCGCGGCACGTGATAATTGCGGAACGCTGTGGTCGTGACTCGCCCGGCGCCATCGAGACGCATCTCTTCGTAGAGCGCTGTGCCGATGGCCTGGGCTGTTGCTCCCTCGATCTGACCGCGCAGCTGCTCGGGGTTGAGCACCGTGCCGGCGTCCGCCGCCTGCACGGACTGCAGGATGCGTACCTCACCGGTGGCCGGATTCACCGCGACACGGAAGCCGTGCACGTTGAACGCCACCGACCGAGGAGTGCCATCGTGACGCCCGGTGGCCGTGAGGGCACCCTCCGCGAGGAGCTCTGAGGCTGACACGACGTGCTCTTCGAAACGAACGCCGCCGTGCTCGACGACTCCCTCGGAGAGCGAGGTCATCGAATATGCCCGCTCGAGCATGAGCTGCTGAAGCGCCGATGCGGCGGCGAGCAGGGCCTTGCCGGCGACGACCACCCCGGCAGACCCGAAGGCCCCGGTGTCGTAGGCCACGACGTCCGTGTCCGACTGGCGGATGCGCACCCGATCGACGGTCGTGCCGAGGGCGGATGCCACCAGCTGCGCGTGCACGGTGGTGGTGCCGTTGCCGAACTCGACGGTCCCCACCCCGATCTCGATGTCGCCGGAGCGAAGCAGGGTGACCGTGGCATCCGCATAGTGTCCACGGGGAGGGAGGGACGCGATCATTGCGAGGGCCATCCCCGAGCCGATGGCCCAGCCGGGATCGGCATGGGGCGGTGGGACGGCGAGTGCCCCCTGCACCAGGTCGAGGCACTGGTCCAGCCCGTACGAGCCGTAGATGAGGTCGGTTTCGGCGTGCGGCTCGACGACAACCATGTCGTCTCCCGGCACGACGACATTGCGTCGACGAAGCTCGAACGGATCAATGCCGAGGGTGCGCGCGAGCTCGTCCATCGCCGATTCGATGGCGAAGATCACCTGGCCGAGGCCGTAGCCGCGGAAGGCTCCTGAGGGCAGGTTGTTCGTGTAGACCGACTCGGCGTCCACCCGCTTGTTCGCGCAGCGATACACACTGATCGACTCGTGGACGCTGTGGAACATCACGCCGATGCCGTGATTGCCGTAGGCGCCGGTGTCCATGAGTTCGTCGATCGCCATGGCGGTGAGGGTGCCGTCGGCGGTCGCCGCGAGCGTCACCGACACGCGCATCGGATGCCGCGGAGCAGCAAGCGTGAACTCGTCCTCCCGAGTGAACTCGTATTGCACCGGCCGCCCGGTGTGCAGCACTGCGAGGGTCACGAGATCCTCGGTGAAGAGCTCCTGCTTGCCGCCGAAGCCGCCGCCCACCCGGGCGGTGAACACACGCAGTCGGTCGGGCGACAGGTCGAAGATGTGGCAGAGCTCGTCCCGCACCAGGTAGGGGACCTGGGAGGAGGTGCGCAGCACCAGCCGCCCGTCGGAGTCGAGCCAGCCGCGCGTCGCGTGGGTCTCGAGGGCGGCGTGGTTCACCCGTTGCGTGCGCCAGGTGCCGGTGGCGACCGCATCCGCTGCGGCGATCGCCGCATCGACGTCGCCCATCTCCCCGTGCATCTGGGCGAGCACGTTCCGTTCGGGAGCCGACACGCGCTGCTCTGCCCCCTTCTCCGCGTGCAGCAGGGGGGCGCCGGGTTGGCGCGCGAGCTCCGGATCGAAGACGCCGGCAAGCACCTCGTACTCCACCTCGATGAGAGCGAGCGCGCGCTGGGCGATCGCGACCGTGTCTGCGACGACGGCGGCGACCCGCTGTCCGATGAACCGCAGCACCGGATCGAGCACCAGGGTGTCATCCGGATCGTCGGTGCGCATCTCGTGACGTCCGGTCGAGAACAGCGTCGTGGGGGAGTCGCGGTGGGTGAGGACGGCGTGCACGCCTTCGGCGGCGAGCGCGCGGGAGGTGTCGATGGAGAGGATGCGCGCATGGGCGTGCGGACTCTTCAGCACCGCGAGATGCAGCAGCCCGGTGGTGCGGAAGTCGAGGGTGAATTGCTCCTCACCGGTGGCGATGCGCATCCCGGCCGGAGCTCGCACCGACTGCCCGGCGGCCTGGCCAGGGGCAGGGGTCTGGGTATTCGAGGTGCCGCAGATGGCATCCCGGATCGACCGGTAGCCGGTGCAGCGGCAGATGTTGCCCTTGAGCAGGCGCGGAAGGTCGTCGAGGTCTTCCTCATCGAAGGTCGACGCCGTCACGATCATGCCGGCGGTGCAGAATCCGCACTGGAATCCCGCGGCATCGACGAAGGACTGTTGCAGGGGATGCGGATGCTCCGCGGTCCCGAGACCCGCAACCGTCGTGATCTCGGCCCCCTCGAGGCGGTGGGCCGGGTAGAGGCACGAGTGGATCGGGTCGCCGTCGAGAAGCACCGTGCAGGCACCGCAGTCGCCGCTGTCGCAGCCCTTCTTCACATCGAACTCATCCAGGTCGCGCAGCACAGTGCGCAACACCTGCCCGGCAGCCGGGGTCGCCTCGACCGGGGAGCCGTTCACCGAGAACTTCATGCCAACTCCTGCCGCAGCTGCTCCGCGAATCGCCCGCTCATGGCGCGCCTCCAGTCCGATGACCCGTGCGCGTCGTCATACCAGCAGTCGATCGCGCTCACGCCGTCGCGCAGCAGAGCCGCGGTCGGCGGCTGGGCGAACCTCAGCTGCACGGGATGCGAGGTGCCCCCGGTCACGGTGAACACCGTTTCCCCGGTCGCGGTGCGCCTCGCGATCACGAGCGTCCCGGTGCGGCCGAGGTCGTTGAGCGCGATACGACGGAATCCGGTGCGCGACTCGAGCGAGGTGAGGGGGATGACGACCTCGCGCAGCACCTCGCCGGGCATGAGCGCGGTCTTCATGACACCGGTGACGAGCTCGGCGACGGGCATCCGGCGCTCACCGCCCCCGGGCATCCAGATCACCGCCTCAGCGTCGAGGCTCGCGGCGAGAGAGATCATCGGGCCGGCGGGAAGGGCGAGGGCGATGTTGCCGCCGACCGTCGCGACATTCCAGATCTTGAACGAGGCGAGAAAGGAATTCGCGCACTGCCAGAACAGCGCGAGCGGATCGGAGTGCGACTCCAGCCCGCGACCGGCACGCACCGGGTCGGTGCGCAGGGCTGGCGGGGTCAGCCGGGAGAGCTCCGCGACCGTGCAGGTCGCCGCGATCACGAGGGCGGAGTCGGTGCGGGTCACCGGCGGCCAGCCGAGGCGGGTGATGTCGATGAGGCCGGTGAGACCGGTCTCCAGAACGGAGAAGAGCCAGGTTCCGCCGGCGAGGATCTTCTCGCTCGGCCCCACGGAGATATCCGACCGGGTCGCAGGCACCCGGATCTCCTGCACGTCGATGAGATCCATTGTCTACTCAGTAAACCGCACGAATGTGACAGGTATATGACAACGCCACGGCGGTAGACACCCCGGTACAATCGCTAGACATGAGCAACAAGACCGCTGTCCATTTCGGAGCCGGCAACATCGGCCGCGGTTTCGTCGCCCAGTTCCTCCACGCGAGCGGTTACGAAGTGATCTTCGCCGACGTCAACGACGACATCATCGCGGAGCTGCAGGCCGCAGACAGCTACCACGTGCACGAGGTAGGGGAGAACTCGAAGTCGAGCGTCGTCGACAACTTCCGAGCCATCAACAGTCGCACGCATGAGGCTGATGTCGTCGCCGCCATCGCTTCGGCCGACGTGGTGACCACGGCCGTCGGTGCACGAATCCTGCAGTTCATCGCCCCGGTGATCGCCAAGGGACTCGATTCACGCCACAGGGATGCGCCCAAACTCACGGTCATCGCCTGCGAGAACGCGCTGGGTGGCACCGACATCCTTGCCGAGCACGTGCGCAAGCACGCACCGGCCCACAACGCCGTCTTCGCCAACTGCGCGATCGACCGCATCGTGCCGGAGCAGGACGGCGGGCTGGATGTCACGATCGAATCGTTCTTCGAGTGGGTCGTCGACCGCACGCCGTTCCTCGGCCGCGACGGTACCGGCTCGACTCCCGAGATCTATGGCATCACCTGGGTGGACGACCTCGCGCCCTATATCGAACGCAAGCTGTTCACCGTGAACACCGCGCACGCCGCCGCCGCCTATCACGGCATCGATCGCGGCTGGGTGTCCATCCGCGAGGCGCTCGCCACTCCGGAGCTGCAGGCCGAGGTGCGGGCTGCGCTCGCCGAGACCAAGGCGCTCATGGTGGTCAAGCACGAATTCGACGCCGACGAGCAGCAGGCGTACATCGAGAAGACCCTCGTGCGGATCTCCAACCCGCACCTTCCCGACACCTGCGAGCGGGTCGGCCGAAACCCCATGCGCAAGCTGAGTCGCAATGAACGATTCATCGGGCCAGCGGCCGAGCTCGCCGAACGCGGGATGCCCGCCTGGGACCTGCTCAATGCCGTCGGCGCCGCTCTGCGCTTCGATGTGCCGGCAGACGAAGAGAGCGTGCAACTGCAAGAGCTGCTCTCCAGCGGCCTCCCGGCCGACGAACTCGCGGTGGCGATCACCGGCGTCGAGCCGGATCATCCCCTGTTCCCGCACCTCGTCGAGGTCATCCAGCTGCGACTGAATCGCTGAGCCCATGGCGACAGAACCGGATGACGCAGGCCTCAGTTGGGGCGATGAGACCGACCCGACCCATGTCGACGCTCCCGTCGTCGACGAACCCGGAGACGGCACCTCGCCCGGCGAACCGGGAACGAGTTCGGCTCTGCTCGTGACGCTTGGCGTGTTCGGCGGAATCTTCCTTCTTTTCACCGTGGGTTGGATCATCGGCGTGCAGCGCAGCACCGTGCCATCCACCGGCCTGTTCTTCGTCTTCATGTACCGGCTCGGCCAGGTGCTCGCCGTCCTGGCACCGGCGGCCTGGTTCGTCGGCGTGCTCGTGCTGGCCCGCGATCGCCGGTCCGGGGTGCGCATCCTCTTGCTCCTGCTCGGAGTGGTGCTGCTCGCGCCGTGGCCCTTCATTCTCGGACTGGGAGCCTGATGACCGACCCGACCCCCGTAGACCCCGTGTCGCCGGCCCCGGAACCGGATGCCGCCCCGCGTCCGGCCGCCACATCGGGCCGCGCGCGCATCGGGTGGCTCAGCCTCAGTATCGCGATCCTGTTCGGACTCTTCTACGTCTACGACCTCTTCGAGGCGATCTCGAACGTCGTGGGCGTGACGTCGCAGATCAACCTCTACAACGAGGCGCGTGCCGTCGTGAAGCTCGACCCGGTGCCGATCCCCTGGGGATGGCTTGTCATCGACGTGCTGCTGGCGCCGGTGGTGTTCGCCATCGCCTTCATCATCGGGCGACGCAAGTCCGTGTTGCTCAAGGTGCTGCTCTTCGTGATCGGGCTCACCCTCGTGGCCGCGACGACCCTGTCGGTGGAAGCCCTCGCCTGAGGTGGCCTCCCGCTAGCGGGGAACGGTCACGATCGAGACCAGGATTATCGCGATGAGGACCAGCTGGGCGATGTAGCGCGGCCAGAACGGAATGGCTGCCGCGCCGAACTTCTCCGGATGCTCCGAGGCGAGGTGATTCGCGGGGAACACCGCGACGAGAAACACCACGAGCATGATTCCGGCGAGAAATGTCGTCACCGGCACGAGCAACCCGATCCCTCCCGCGATCTCGCAGACGCCCGTGAACCGCACGAGGGTCTTCCCGCTGATCAGGCCGCCCCGGGTGAAGTACTCCGGAATCATCGCCGCCATGCCTCGGGCCGGTCCCGGGCGGAAGTGGTTGATGCCCATCCCCACGAAGACGATCGCCAGGAGGATGCGGAACACGAGCTGCACGGTCTCGAAGGCGGTCATCCGTCCATTGTCCCAGCCGTCGGCTTCGCATAACTCCTGCAGAATCCCGGCCAGAGCCCCTTCCGCCGGGATTCTGCCCCCACAGCCGGCGGGCTGCAGGAGTTATGCAGGCAGGCGACGGCGGTTCTGGTCGGTTCGCCGCGCGGCGTCACACGGCGGAGCGGGCCGCAGGCGGTGGGATAAAGTTCAAGGGCCGAAGCGTCCCTCGCGACGCGGCATCTCCCCTTTCCCAACCGAAGGATCCGATTCGTGGCAAAGCCGATCGTTGTGATCGCTGAAGAGCTCTCTCCCGCTACCGTCGAGGCCCTCGGCCCCGACTTCGACGTGCGTTCCGTCGATGGCACCGACCGGCCGGCTCTGCTCGCCGCTCTCGCCGAGGCCAGCGCCGTGCTCATCCGCTCCGCCACCCAGGTGGATGCCGAGGCGATCGCCGCCGCGAAGCAGCTGAAGGTCGTGGCCCGCGCGGGCGTCGGACTCGACAACGTCGACATCAAGGCGGCCACGGAGGCGGGTGTCATGGTCGTCAATGCGCCGACCTCGAACATCATCTCCGCCGCGGAGCTCACCGTCGGCCACATCCTGAGCCTCGCCAGGCACATCCCGGCCGCCCACGGTGCTCTCGCCGACGGCCAGTGGAAGCGCTCCAAGTACACCGGCGTCGAGCTGTTCGAGAAGACCATCGGCATCATCGGGCTCGGCCGCATCGGCGCCCTCATCACCGCGCGAATGCAGGCTTTCGGCACCAACATCGTGGCCTACGACCCCTACGTCACCGCCGCGCGGGCCCAGCAGCTCGGAGTCACCCTCCTCAGCCTCGACGAACTGCTCGCCCAGAGCGACTTCGTCACCATCCACATGCCCAAGACGCCGGAGACCACCGGCATGATCGGCGACGCCCAGTTCGCCCTCATGAAAGATACGGCGTTCATCGTCAACGTCGCCCGCGGCGGACTCATCGACGAGGATGCCCTCTATCGTGCCCTCACGACCGGCACGATCGCCGGGGCCGGCCTCGATGTCTTCGTGCACGAGCCGCCGGTGGGTTCTCCGCTGCTCGCGCTGCCGAACATCGTCGTCACCCCCCACCTCGGCGCCTCGACCGACGAGGCTCAGGAGAAGGCCGGGGTCTCGGTCGCGAAGTCGGTGCGGCTCGCCCTCTCGGGCGAACTCGTGCCCGACGCCGTCAACGTGGCCGGTGGCGTCATCGATCCGACGGTGCGCCCGGGTATCCCGCTCATGGAGAAGCTCGGGCAGGTCTTCGCGGGCCTCGCTTCGAGTCCGATCACTGCCGTCGATGTCGAGATCCGTGGCGAGATCGTCGAGTTCGACGTGAAGGTATTGAAGCTCGCCGCTCTCAAGGGCATCTTCACCAATGTGGTGAGCGAATCCGTGAGCTACGTCAACGCACCGCTGCTCGCCGAGCAGCGTGGCATCACCGTGCGCCTGACGACGGATGGCGTGAGCGACGAATACCGCAACCTGCTGACCATCCGTGGCACGCTCAGCGACGGCAGCCAGGTCTCCGTGTCGGGCACCCTCACCGGACCGAAGCAGACGCAGAAGATCGTCGAGATCAACGGCTACGACGTCGAGGTGCCGGTCGCCCAACATCTCATCGTGATGGTCTACACCGACCGCCCGGGAATCGTTGCCGTCTACGGCAAGGAATTTGGGGAGGCCGGCATCAACATCGCGGGCATGCAGATCAGCCGTCGCGAAGCGGGCGGCCAGGCGCTGAGCGTGCTCACCGTCGACTCCCCGGCTCCCGACGGCCTGCTCGAGACGGTGCGCGTCGCCATCCAGGCCGACCTGCTCTGCGAGATCGACATCACCGACTAGGTTCTCCGGCAGCGCGAGCGAGCGGATCCGCACAGGCCGCCCGCAGAACGCAGCCCATCCCGAACGCCGCCCACCCCGAACACCGCACCCGGAGTATGGTGCCAGCAACGAATCCGCCACCGGTTTCGATTTCGGCGAGGCTCGTTCGTCGTAGGGGAAAGGGTCGGCCGTCACGGAGGTCGGTCCGCCAACGCATAGGGAGCGATCATGTCCGATAAATACCTCATCCTCATCATCGAACCGACCTGGGACCCGAACAACGTTCCGGAGGGCGGCCTGGAAGAAGCCGGTCGCGCGCACGGGGCGTTCTCCGCCGCGGTCGCTGCAGCCGGAGCCAAGATCCTCGGTGGAGAGGCCCTCCAGGGGCCGACGTCGGCGGTCGGAATCGTGCCGGCAACAGACGGGAAGCCCGCGGTCTTCACGAACGGGCCCCTCGCCGAGACCACCGAGGTCGTCAGTGGCTACTACCTGATCGAGACCGAGACGCTCGATCAGGCCAAACAGCTCGCGGCACTCTGCCCGACCAGTGACAGGCTCGAGCTGCATCCCATCTGGGACATGGCCGGCATGTAACCCGAACGGCAGGCGGAGGTGCCGCACCAGAATGGACGCATGGATTCCGCGCTCGAGACGGCCTTCGCCGAAGAATGGCCCCGTGTCGTCGGGGCCATTCTTCGCGCGTCCGGGAGTGTGGATGTCGCGGAGGAGAGCGCGCAGGAGGCCTTCGCCCGCGCGGCCGATCGCATAGCGGCGGGGGAACGGACCCAGAACATCGGTGCGTGGGTGACCACCACGGCGCGGCACGTCGCGATCGACATCCTGCGTCGGGAGGCGGTCTTCCGCCAGAAACTGCCGCTGCTCGCCGAGCCGGAGACTTGGGAGGACGCGGTCGAGGAGCAAGACGACCGGCTCGGCCTCGTCTACGTTGCGTGCGATCCACTGCTGTCGCCCGAGCAGCAGATCGCCCTCGCCCTGCGGATCGTCTGCGGCGTGCCGACCGCCGACATCGCCGACTTCTTCGGCACCTCCCCCGCCACCATCGCGGCGCGGCTCACCCGCGCGAAGCAGGCGATCGCCCGCTCGGGTGAGAGATTCGCCTGGCCGAGCCCGGCAGACCGCAGCCAGCGCCTCGGAGTCGCACTCACCACGATCTACGGGGTCTGCACGCTCGGGCACACGGCCGTGGCCGGAAGCGGGCTGATGGATCCCCGGCTCTCCGCGCTCGCCCTGCTGCTGGCCCGCTCGATCGTCGCGGAGTACCCCGCAGACTCCGAATCCCTCGGCCTGCTCGCGTTGATCGAGCTCGGCGAGGCTCGCGGCGTCGCGCGCACCACCGCCGATGGGATGCCGCTCACCCTCGCGGAGGTCGACCGGTCCGCGTGGGGGCGGCAACGCATCCGGCGTGGGCTCGACCTCGCCGCCCAGGCGCTCCCGGGCGGGGGACGGTTTGCCCTGCAGGCGGGCATCGCCGGATTGCACAGCTCGGCCGAGACGTGGGAGCAGACGGACTGGGCCGCGATCTCGACCCTCTATTTCGGCTTGACTCGGGTCTGGCCGGCTCCGGTCGTCACCCTGGGATCCATCATTGCGCGCAGCCATCTGGGGGCATCCGAGCTCGACGCCGCCGTCGACGAGCTGAGGCAACTCCTCGGCCGGCAGAGCGAGGAGTTCGACCGGCGCATCTTCGCAGCCCTCGCGGATGTCGAAGAACGGCGGGGCGCGCGGCAGGCGGCCAGGGAGGCACTGCAGCGGGCATCCCGCGGCGAGAAGAACGAAGCGGTGTTGCGACACTACGGCCGGGTGGCCGAACGGCTCAGCGAGCGGCCGCTCAACTCGACGCGCTGAATCGGACGCTCGCGTCGAGCCCGCCTCCCGGTCGATCGTCCAGGTGCACCGTCGCTCCGCTCGCCGAGGCGAGTTGAGCCACAATCGCAAGACCCAGACCATTGCCCGCGCCGTCGGGTCGTCCCCGCCAGAACCGCTCGAAGGCCTGCGCGCGCTCTTCCGGCGGCATCCCCGGACCCTGGTCGAGCACGTGAAGCACCACCGAACCGTCACTCTCCTCTGTCTGCACCACGATCGTGGTGCCGGAGGGGCTGTGCGTCAGGGCGTTGTCGAGGTAGTTGTCGATGATCTGGTCGGCGGCCGTCGCAACCGCGGAGATCGTGGCCGACCGAGGCCCACGGAAGTCCAACGCGACTCCGGATTCCTGCGCGAGCGGCAGCCAGTGGTCCACCCTCGCCCGGGCGACCGCCGCGAGATCGACGGTCTCGAGGGGAGCGGAACTGGATTCCGTGCGACTCAGCAGCAGCAGCCCCTCGATGATCTCGCCGAGCCGTTCCGCTTCGGCTTCCGCCGTCAGCATCCGGTCGGCCGCACCGGCGGGATCGGTGTCGATCAGAACCCGCGCGGACTCGAGGCGCAGCCGGAGGGCCGTGAGCGGGGTGCGCAGCTGGTGGGATGCATTGGAGGCGAAGGTGCGCTGCTGTTCGAGTAACGCATCCAACCGCTCCGCCATCACATTGAAGGAGCGGGAGAGGGATCGGAGCTCGGGGGCGCCCGTGCGGTCATCCGCCCGCACGTGCAGCCGCCCTTCCGCCAGATGCCCGGTCGTCTCCTCGAGCTTCTCCAGGGTGCGAGTGATCGTGGTGGAGAGCACGAGCCCCACGATTCCGGCAAGGAGCACGGTCGTCAGCGCGACGAGCCACAGGGTGAGCAGCCGCTGGTTGAGGGTATCCGTCAGGACCTGGGCCGGATAGGTCAGGCGCACCGCACCGAAGATCCTCGCGCCGCTGAGCACTGGCACCGTCACGTAGAGAAGCTGTTCGTCGAGGGTGTCGGAGAACCGCTCGCCCGTCGCGATCTGACCGGTCAGCGCCGTGGCGATCTCGGGTCGCGACAGGTAGGAGGCGCCAACCGACGCGCTGTCGTCATCGCTGGTGACCAGGGCGGTGCCCGAAGAATCGACGATCACGACCCGGGAACCTCCCGCCGCTCGATACTGTCGTGCGAGCTCAGCGATGACGGCATGGTCGGTGTCGGTCGCGGACTCCAGGGACTCCTCGCTTCGCCCGGCGAGGATGAACGCGTCCCGCTCGAGGGAGGTGATGATGCGATCCCGCTCGACCACTCGTAGTTGTGCGCTCAGGGGGATGTCCTGAACGAGCACGACGATGAGCGCGACGATCATGAGGATCGCGGTGAAGCGCCACTTCACGCCGGCACGCCGCACCGAAAACCGACTCCTCGCACCGACTCGATCCAGCGCGGATCGCCCAGTTTCTTGCGGATGGACGCGATGTGCGTGTCGAGCGTCTTGGTGGTGCCGTACCAGTTGGTGTCCCAGACCGTGTGCAGAATCTCGGATCGCCGGAAGACCGCCCCCGGATCCTGGGACAGGTAGGCCAGAAGCTCGAATTCCTTCGGCGTGAGGTAGACCTCCTCGCTCCCGACCGTCACCTTCTGTGCGCGGAGGTCGACCGACAGTGGACCGAAGTTCTTCGTCTGGGATGTGGGCGCCGGGGCTGCGGTATCCGCTGCGCCCGTGCGCCGAAGCACCGCTCGCATCCGCGCGACGAGCTCGCGCATGCCGAAGGGCTTGACGACGAAGTCATCCGCTCCCATCTCGAGCACCACGACCCGATCGATCTCGTCGCTGCGCGCACTCACCACGATGATCGGGGTGAGGTGGTCGCGTCGGATGGCGCGGCACACGTCGGTTCCGTCCATGTCGGGCAGGCCGAGATCGAGCAGGATCAGATCGGGGACGAAGGCACCGAGCTCTGCGAGACAGTCCGCGCCGGTCGCGACGACGCGCGATTCGATGTTGGCGAGGCTGAGGCCGTCCACGATCCCGCCCGCGACGGCGGCATCGTCCTCGACCACCAGTACCCGCATGGCCCAATTCTGGACCCCACCGGGGGAACTGGCGTGGATGTCGTGTCGAGTAGTTCAATCTTTGACAGTTCTTGGATTTGCGCGGGTCGAACGTGTAGCGATCGATTCCTAGTCTGAAGACATGAAATCTCCCGCAATCACGATCCTCACGGTCATCGCGGTGCTCGGCACCGCGGGAGCCGCGATGGCGGTCAATTCCGGCACGCTCTCGCTCGTCTCCTCCTCGACCCCCACGGGTGCGACTTCTGTACTCATTCCCACGCCGACTCCCAGTGCCACGCCGGCCACGGCGCCGACCTCGACTCCGGCGACTGAAGTCGGAGATGCGCCCGCCGAGCCCGCCGAACCCGCTCATGCGGTGACGAAACCCGGGCCCGTGAGCCAGACGCCTCCCGCCGAGACCCACGAGTCGGAGACCCACGAGTCCGAGACCCGCCCGTCATCCTCGACGACCCCGACGCCCAGCCCCACCCGCACGCACGAACCCGAGGGCGATGACTCTCACGATGGCGGATCGGGACACCAGGATGACTAGTCCCATTCATCCCGCCCAGCGCGCACGTACCTTCACCGGGGCTGCCTCGATCGTCGCGCTCGTGGGCATCGTTGCCGGTCTCCAGCTCACCGCGAACGCGCAAGGCGCCGAGTCCACGGGCGCGACCCCCGCGTCCGGCACTACGCCGTCTGCGACCACGCCGGCACAGTCTCCCGCAACGGGTGGCACGACGAATCCGACCGCTCCGGTTCCCGCCGCGGCAGTGCCTGCCCCGGCGGCTCCGGCCGCGGCCGCACCGGCCGCCGCTCCCGCTGCGGCTCCTGCCGCCGCGAAGGCAGCTGCGGCTGCGCCCGCCCCGGCACCTGTCGCCGCCGCTCCTGCTCCCGCAGCGCCTGCTCCGGCTCCGGCTCCCGCACCTGCCCCGGCGCCCGCTCCCGCACCCGTGAACGGGTCCACCGGCGGTTCTGGGGGCTGATCGAGTGGGGGCTCGTTCGATCTCGGGGGATGCCGTTCGAGCAGTCTTCGACATGACCGGAACAGAACCGGTGACGAAGATGCGACGCGAGCCGCACATGGGAGGCCACAGCACGATCACCGTGGTGGGCGGAGCGTCGACCACGCTCGATTCCTGCTTCGCCCTCGCCCACCGGTGTGAGCAGCTCTGGAGCCGGTTCCTCCCGGCAAGCGACATCACCCGGCTCAATTGGGCCGAGGGCGCCCCGATTGACGTCGATCCGCTCACGGTGAGGCTCGCGACCGCGATGCTCGCGGGATTCGCGCGAACCGGTGGGGACTTCGACCCCACGCTCCTGCCAGAGCTGCTCGAAGCGGGCTACGTCAGCTCCCGCGTCGATCCCGAGCGATCCACCTCCCTGCCCGCCTCTGCCCGCGCGCCCGGCGAGATCGGCGGAATGGTGATCGAGGGCGACGCCATCTCTCTTCCGCGGGGCACCACACTCGACCCGGGCGGCATCGGCAAAGGACTCACCGCCGACCTGGTCTGCGAACTCGCGCTCGCCGACGGCGCCTGGGGTGTGATGGCCGAGATCGGCGGTGACGTCGTCGTCGCCGGAGATGCCCCGGGGGCGCAGGGGTGGCGCATCGGGCTCGAAGATCCTCACGTCGATGGCGAATACGCGGCGATCATCCGGCTCGGCGCCGGGGCGATCGCGACCTCGAGCCAGCTGAAACGTCGCTGGGGTTCCGGACACGGCGAACTGCACCATCTGATGGATGCCACCACCGGCACCAGTGCGGTGAGTGACGCGCACACCGTTTCGGTGATCGCCGCCTACGGCTGGTACGCGGAGACGCTGACCAAACCCGGCTTCCTCAGACCCACCCCGGAATACCTGTCGTGGCTCCCCTCCGTCGGGGCTGCCGGATGCGTCATCGATCGCGACGGAGCCCTTCACGCCTCACCGAACTGGCAGGACTACGCATGAACTCTCCCCACCTGTGGTGGTACATCACCCGGGCCAGTGCGATCGTCGCGTGGGCTCTCATGACGCTGTCTGTCGTGTGGGGCACCCTGCTCTCCACGCGGGTCCTGCGAAAGGTCGACAACCCCTCGTGGCTGCAAGACCTCCACCGCTATCTCGGAGGCACGGCGATCGTGATGGTGGTGATCCACATGGTCACGCTCATGCTCGACGGATGGCTGCACTTCTCCGTCGCCAATGTGCTCGTGCCGTTCTCCTCGGACTACCGTGCCCTGCCCGTCGCGATCGGCATCCTGGGGTTCTATCTGCTCGTGGCCGTGCAGGGCTCCTCGTTGCTCATGCGCTGGCTTCCGCGGCGGTTCTGGAAGGCCATTCACTATTCCAGCTACCTGATCGTCGTGTTGGTGTCGTTCCATGCCGGCCTCACGGGAACGGATGTCACGGCCCTCTGGTATCGCATCGTGGCGATCTCCATCATCGGTCTCTCGGTCGTTGCGGTGCTCGTTCGAGTGCTGGCCGGCACGAAGGCAACTACAAGCCGGGGTAGCGCGTCGGTGCGAAGTGTCCCAGACACCACGGTGTCGGACACGACCGTGCGTTCGGGTGACGGTCTCGCAACAGGGTCCGCCGCGCTACCCCTCGTTCTCGACCGCACGACCATGCGGGTGGCCGCGACATTCCGCGTCTCAGACGAAGTACTCGGTCTTCGGCTGGTGCCGACCACCACCGATCTGCTGCCGGTCTGGCACCCCGGGGCGCACATCACCCTCGCGCTCCCGAATGGTCTCGAGCGCCAGTACTCGCTGTGCGGGGATCCGGCAGACCGCTCGCATTTCGACATCGCGGTGCTCCAGACCCAACCTTCGCTCGGGGGCAGTAGCTGGATCCATGCCAATGCGCGTCCCGGCCTGGAGCTGGAGGTGACCGCACCGCTCAATCGTTTCGAGCTGGAGCCGGCATACTCCTACACCTTCATCGCCGGCGGAATCGGTATCACTCCCATCAAGGCCATGATCGAGTCCCTTCCCCAGCGGCGTGACTGGCACCTCGTCTACGTCGGTCGCAGCCGCAAGTCGATGGCCTTCGCTGATGAGCTGGTCGCCCGCTATCCCGGCCGTGTGCTGGTGCACGCCTCAGACGAGAACGTCGCGGCGCTCAACTTCGAGAAGTTCTTGCAGACTGTGCAGACGGATGTCTACTGTTGCGGCCCCGAGGCCCTCATGGTGCGGATCGCGGCGGCTGTGCCGCGCGAACGCCTGCACCTCGAGCGCTTCCAGCCCGTCGAGCGCGCGGCGATCGGTGGTCCCCAGCCGGTGATGGTGAGCTGCCGCAAGAGCAAGAAGAACTTCGACGTGCCCGCAGGCCAGAGCATCCTCGAGGCCCTCGAACAGAACGGACTTCCTGTTCTCGGTTCTTGCCGCAAAGGGGTGTGCGGCACCTGCGACGTGCGAGTGGTGAGCGGGCTTCCCGACCACCTCGATTCTGTCGTCGACGACGAGGAGAAGGATCGCGTCGGCATCATGTACCCGTGCGTCTCGCGGGCGACCACCCCGGATCTCGTTCTCGACCTCTAGCTCCGCGAACGATGACGCGCCCCCGTCCGAACCCGAATCGGAAGGGGGCGCGTCGGTTCGTGTGGGGGACTAGATGACGTCGCCCCGAGTCTCCTGGCTGGTGATCTTCTCGTTGCCCGTCGGGTCCACCGCGGTGCGAGTGGTCGACACCGTAGAACGCTTGCGCGAAACCATGATGATCGAGATCAGGAAGACGACGACGCCGGCTCCCATGAGGAGATATCCGATGAGGTGCAGATCGACCCCCGGAACGGTGAGGCTGATGGCGAATGCGACGATCGCGCCGACGACGAAGAGGAAAATGCCTGTACCGATGCCCATGATGAGTCCTTCCGGTGCTGCCCTGATTGGTGAAAGTGTGCCGAGAGGCGGCACACATCACCAGTGTCCACTTGCAATCGTAGCCGTCTGCCCCCTGAAAGGGGGGTAAGATTTGCGATAATCTCCTGCCGGTACGCTGGGAACGGGCCCGAATCAACCGGAACGCCTCGTTCACCAGCTCTCTTCCCCTGGAGTCATCCCATGCCCCGCAGCATCGCCCTCGCCCTCATCCCCGGTGACGGAATCGGTCCGGAGGTGGTCGGTGAAGCGGTGAAGGTCCTCGAGGCCGTGATCCCGGCGGACGTGGAGCTCACCACCACGCCGTTTCCATTCGGTGCCGCGCACTACCTCGCCACCGGTGAGATTCTGAGCGATGCCGGTCTCGATCAACTCAAGACTCACGACGCGATCCTGCTCGGTGCCGTTGGCGGGGATCCCCGGGACCCGCGTCTCGCCGGCGGCCTGATCGAGCGTGGGCTGCTGCTCCGTCTTCGTTTCGCCCTCGACCACTACGTGAACCTGCGACCGACCCGTCTCCTGCCGGGCATCGTCTCGCCGCTCGCCGATCCCGGCATCGTCGACTTCGTCGTGGTGCGGGAGGGCACCGAGGGGCCCTACGTGGGCAATGGGGGTGCGATCCGCGTCGGTACGCCGCACGAGGTGGCGAACGAGGTGTCGGTGAACACGGCCTTCGGCGTCGAGCGCCTGGCGCGCTATGCCTTTGCCGCGGCATCCGCTCGACCGCGCCAGAAGCTCACGCTCGTGCACAAGACCAACGTGCTCACCCACGCCGGCAGCCTGTGGCAGCGCACCGTCGACCGGGTCGCGCCCGAGTATCCGGGCGTTACCGTGGACTACCTGCACGTGGACGCCGCGACGATCTTCCTGGTGACAGACCCGGCTAGGTTTGACGTGATCGTCACAGACAACCTCTTCGGCGACATCCTCACCGACCTCGCGGCCGCGATCAGTGGCGGTATCGGACTTGCCGCTTCGGGCAACATCAACCCCGACGGCACGTACCCGTCGATGTTCGAGCCGGTGCACGGCTCGGCTCCCGATATCGCCGGGCAGCAGAAGGCCGATCCGACCGCGGCGATCCTGTCGGTCGCGCTCCTGCTCGATCACCTGGGACTGCCGGATGCCGCGGCGCAGGTCACCGCGGCGGTCACCGCCGATCTCGCCTCGCGCGGGGCGGCATCACGCAGCACCTCGCAGGTCGGCGACGCCATCCGCTCGCAACTGCCGCACACTTAAGACCTGCCAGAATTTTGGTTCGTCAGAAATAGGGACTCCATGAAAAACCTGCTCGCTCCGGCAACACTCAACTTCACCCGTCGGCTCAACCCCGAGGCGCTCGCCGAGCTCGAGCGCACCGAGATCCTCTCCGATCCGGGGTTCGGAAAGCACTTCACCGACCACATGGTGGACATCTGCTGGTCTGCGCGCGGGGGCTGGCACCGCCCGCGGGTGCAGCCCTATGGTCCGATCGAACTCGACCCCGCTGCGGCCGTGCTGCATTACGGGCAAGAGATCTTCGAGGGGCTGAAGGCCTACCGCCACGCCGACGGCTCGATCTGGAGTTTCCGGCCCGAGGCCAATGCGGCGCGCATGCAGCGCTCCGCTCGCCGCCTGGCCCTTCCCGAGCTGCCGACCGAGTACTTCCTCGACTCGCTGCGGGAACTCATCGCGGCCGACGGCGACTGGGTGCCGACGGCGCCGGACACGAGCCTCTACCTCCGGCCATTCATGTTCGCCAAAGAGGCATTCCTCGGCGTGCGCCCGGCAGAGAAGGTCAACTACTACGTGATCGCGAGCCCGGCCGGGGCCTACTTCAGTGGCGGTCTCGCTCCCGTGTCCATCTGGCTCTCGACCACCTATTCGCGCGCCGGTAAGGGTGGCACGGGTGCCGCGAAGACCGGCGGCAACTACGCCTCGTCGCTCATCGCCCAGGCAGAGGCCTACGAGCACGACTGCGCCCAGGTGCTCTTCCTCGACTCGGAGGAGGAGAAGTTCCTCGAAGAGCTCGGTGGAATGAACATCGTGCTCGTGAAGAAGGACGGCACGTTGCTCACCCCGGCGTCCGACAGCATCCTCGAGGGCATCACGCGCGACTCGATCCTGCAGCTGGCCGAGGACCGCGGCCACACCGTCGAGCGCCGGCGGGTGACCATCGACGAGTGGCGGGAGGGCGCGGCATCCGGCGACATCGTCGAGGCCTTCGCCTGCGGCACGGCGGCAGTCGTCGCGCCGATCGGCCTGCTCAAGTCCGAGGGATTCGAGATCAGGCACGAGAGCACGGAACTCGCGTTGTCGCTCCGCGAGGAACTCACCGGCATCCAGTACGGCACGGTCGAAGACCGGCACGGGTGGATGATGCGGCTCGACAGCGAGGATTCGGCGACGGCTTCGGATGCGGCTGCACAGTGAAAATCGCGCGCTTCTCGGTCGACGGCGGGGATCCCCGCTACGGCGTCCTCGACGGTGACGACTATGTCGTGCTCTCCGGTGATCCCATGTTCAGCGGATTCGGCACAACGGGGGAGCGCGTCGCCGCGTCCGACGTCAAGCTGTTGGCCCCGGTCATCCCTCGCTCGAAGGTCGTCTGCATCGGCCTCAACTACGCGGCCCACCGCGATGAGCTCAAGAATGACGCGGCCTCTCCCGAGGCGCCGCTCATCTTCCTCAAGCCGAACACCGCGGTAGTCGGACCGGGTGACACGATCCAGATGCCGCCCGTCGAGGGGCGCATCGTGCACGAGGGCGAACTCGTGATCGTGATCGGCAAGATCGCCAAGCGGGTGAAGGCCGCGGACTATGCGGACGTGATCTTCGGGTACACCATCGGCAACGACATCTCCGCCCGCGATCAGATGTTCGCCGACGGACAGTGGGCCCGCGCGAAGGGCTACGACACCTTCGCTCCGCTCGGTCCGGTGATCGAGACCGAGCTGGACTGGTCGAACCTCGAGATCCAGACCTACGTGGATGGCGAGCCTCGCCGGAACGGCAACACCAGGGACATGCTGCACAAGATCCCCGAGATCATCGAATACGTCTCGGATGTCTGGACTCTTCTTCCCGGCGACGTGATCATGACCGGCACACCGGCCGGCCTCGGCGGGTTCCTCGACGGCCAGACGATCGACATCACGATCGAGGGGATCGGCACGCTCAGCAATCCGGCGAAGAACCGAGTGTGAGTCGCACCGCGCTCGGTCCAGGATTCGACTCGGCACTGGTTGCGGCCCCGATGCCCCCTCAGCCCGCAGCTCCTCCCGGCTCGATCCGGCATCCGGATTCTGTGGAATTCGAGTCGCGAGAACCTGCGACCGGTGATGGAGCGGAGTGGCATTCAGTCCCGACTCGACGGGATGCTGGCGCGATTCAGGCGCGAAACTCGCCGGCTCACGCCGTGCGAGGCTCGCGTCGTGTTGCACTGGATCCGCCCCTGCCCCCGACCGGCGGCGCCAACACGCTCGGCCACCGCCGCGCCCGACCGGTGTCTTCCCCCGTGACCTGCGGGTCGGGTAGCTCGCTGCGCGACCGTATCGAGACCCGTATCGAGACCCGTATCGAGACCCGTCTCTCATGACCCGCCTCCGCTGGCTCCCCGGACTCGCCCTCGCGGCCGCAGGCGCGGCCGCCGGCTTCGGGCTGCACCTGCTGCTCCCCGGCCTGCCCTGGCTCACCGCCGCGCTCATCCTCGGTGTGATCGTCGGTTCGATCCCGCCATTCCGTCCCGGCTTGGACGGTGCGCTCGCCCCCGGACTTGCCGTCGCGAGCCGTCGGCTGCTGAGGCTCGGCATCGTGGTGCTCGGACTCAAGCTCAGCCTCGTCGACATCGCCCGCCTCGGCTGGGTCGCGATTCTCGCCATCGTGGCGCTCGTCGTCGTGAGCTTCGTCATCACCTGGCTGATCGGACGCGCGTTCCGGCTGGAGGGTGACCAGGCCGTGCTCATGGCGGCGGGATTCTCCATCTGCGGGGTGTCGGCGGTCGGCGCGATGGCTGCCGCTCGGCGGTCCCCGGAGAAGGACACCGGCACGCCGATCACTCTCGTCACCCTGTATGGCACGCTGGCGATCGTCGTGCTGCCGGCGCTGGCTGCCCTGTTCCAGCTCGACGCCCGCCAGTTCGGGCACTGGGTCGGAGCGAGCGTGCACGACGTCGGCCAGGTGGTCGCCACCGCCCAGACCGCGGGTGCCGCGGCCCTCGCCGTCGCGGTGGTCGTCAAGCTCACCCGGGTACTGATGCTCGCTCCCATGGTCGCGATCGCGTCGATCCAGACCCGGCGGCGGGACGCGGCGGCCGATGCCTCATCGCGCACCTCCACGAAGAGACCGCCGATCGTGCCGCTGTTCATCATCGGATTCCTCGTCGCCGTTCTGCTTCGGTCGTTCGTGCCGCTGCCGGATACCGTGCTGGCGATCGCGGACGTCGTGCAGTCCGCGCTCCTCGCTACCGCGCTCTTCGGCATCGGCGCCTCGCTGCGCGTCGAGCAGCTCGCGCGCTCTGGCCTGCGGGCGGTCGCGGCCGGCCTCGTGTCGTGGGTCGTCATCCTCGGCCTCGCCCTTGCCGCCGTGTTCCTCTCCTGAGCAGCGATTCGTGATTCGGTGCAGGGTTTCCGTTCATCAGGAATGGCCGGCGGGAGCGCTCCCGGCGGTCGGAAGAGCCGTCGGGCCATTTGCACTAGTGTGCGAGACAAGCTAGCGTGTGATGCATGACAGTGGATGTGGGTGCGCAGCTCCGCAAGGGAGTGGTCGAATACTGCATCCTGGGGCTGCTGGCCGCGGAGCCCACGTATGGCTGGCAGCTCTCTGAGGCCCTCGTCTCCCGAGGGCTGATCGCCAGCATCGGCACGCTCTACCCGATCCTCGGTCGGCTGCGCACCCAGGGTCTCGTCAGCGGATTCGATCGACAATCGGACGCCGGCCCCTCCCGTCGCTATTACCGCGTCACCGAAACCGGACATCTCCAGCTCGCTGCCTTCCGTGAGCAGTGGGGACCGTTCGCCCGCACCGTTCAGGAACTCGTCGGAGAGGACACCCCATGACAGAAGCCGAGACCCCCCAACTGGTGAGCGGCTACCTCGCCGACCTCGACCGCGAGCTGGCCGATGTGCCCGCGGAGGTGCGGCAGGGCATCGTGGCCGGTATCGCGGAGGAGCTGCAAGGCCTGGATGCCGCGTCCGCCGCCTCCCGCATCGATTCCCTCGGCGATCCCGCGTTCATCGCCGCAGAGGCCCGTGCGGGCGCCGAGGTGCCGACAGCGAACCTGCCAGCCGCGACTCAGACGGCCGCGAACCAGGCTGTCCCGACATCGGCGACCCCGCGCCTCGCCCCACCCCGGGCATCCGAAAAACGCTGGTATGTCGTCGTGACCACAGTGCTCCTCGAATTCGGCGGGCTGGTAGTGCCGCTTGCCGGTTGGGTGGCGGGCATCATGCTGCTGTGGGCATCGCCTCTGTGGACCCGTCGCGAGAAGCTCATCGCGACCACCGCTCCCGCGGCCGTCGGACTGGTGTTGTTCGGCCTCCTCGCGCTCGTCGGATCCGACTTCGCGGTGTGGCACGCCCTCACCCTGGTCGCGCTCGGCGGCACTATCATCGCCTCCATCGTGATCGGAATCGTTCTCAGTCGTCGGGCGTGGGACCGCGCGCGCTGACGCATCCGGCACCGATTCCGGCGTGTGACAACACTCGCTGGAGCAAAACCACTCCCCGGTAGGATTGACGCGCCATGTCACCCTCCTTCAACACAGCCACCGGAGCCGACGTCCGCGTCCGTTTCTGCCCTTCGCCCACCGGAACCCCGCACGTGGGGCTCATCCGCACGGCCCTCTTCAACTGGGCCTACGCCCGCCACACCGGCGGCAAGCTCGTGTTCCGCATCGAGGACACGGATGCCGCGCGCGATAGCGAGGAGAGCTACCTGCAGCTTCTGGATGCGCTCAGCTGGCTCAACATCGAGTGGGATGAGGGAGTGGGGGTCGGCGGCCCGAACGAGCCATACCGCCAGTCCCAGCGCGGCGAGATCTACGCGGACCTGATCGAGCGACTTCGCGCGAGCGGGCACCTCTATGAGAGCTTCGCCACGGCGGAGGAGATCGAGGCCCGCAACATCCAGAACGGGCGCGATCCTAAACAGGGCTACGACAACTTCGAACGCGATTTGAGCGAGGAAGCAAAGGCCGCTTATCGCGCCGAGGGTCGCTCGCCGGCCCTGCGCCTGCGGGTGCCGGATACCGAGCTCTCGTTCGACGATCTGGTCCGTGGCGAGATCACGTTCCCCGCCGGGTCGTTCGTCGACTTCGTGGTCGTTCGACCCAACGGTGCCCCGCTCTACACCTTCGTGAACCCGGTGGACGATGCGCTGATGGGCATCACCCACGTGCTGCGCGGTGAGGACCTGCTGTCGTCGACGCCGCGGCAGATCGCGCTCTATCACGCACTCATCGAGATCGGAGTGGCGAGCGCCATCCCGCGCTTCGGTCACATGCCCTACGTCATGGGGGAGGGCAACAAGAAGCTCTCCAAACGGGATCCGGAGTCGAACCTGTTCCACCACCGCGAACGTGGTTTCATCCCCGAGGGCCTGCTCAACTACCTCTCGCTCCTCGGCTGGTCGCTGAGCCACGACCGCGATGTCTTCAGCATGGACGAGATGGTCGCCGCCTTCGACATCACGGACGTGAATCCCAATCCGGCCCGCTTCGACCTGAAGAAGGCGGAGTCGATCAACGGCGACCACATTCGTCTGCTCGCTCCGGAGGTGTTCGTGGAGCGCCTTCTTCCCTACCTGAACGGGCTCGTCTCCGATCCGCCCACGGGCACTGAGCAGGCGATCTTGCGTGAGGCCGGCCCGCTCGTGCAGGAGCGCATGCAGCTGCTCGGCGAGGCACCGGCGCTGCTCGGATTCTTCTTCGCCGCGGATGATTCCATCGAGGTGGACGCGGACGCGACGCCCCCGGCGGGCTCGGCCGAGATCCTCGATGCCGCGGTCGGTGCGCTCGAACAGCTGAACGACTGGTCTCACGCTGAGATCGAGCGGGTGCTGCGTGCGGAGTTGATCGACGGCGGCGGTCTCAAGCCTCGGATCGCCTTCGGCCCCCTGCGCACTGCGCTCTCGGGCAAGCGGATCAGTCCTCCGCTCTTCGAGTCGATGCAGCTGCTCGGCAAGGAATCGACGCTCGCGCGACTTTCCCGCCTGGCTGCCTCGCTGGTCGAGTAGGCCGCTCGCGCGAGTCACGAGAAGCGTACGTCGCGTGCAGGATCTCGATGTGCTCACCGGCGCTCACTGCTCGACAGGCGCGTCTACTCGCGCGGACCCCGCAGGTGCTCCCGGGTGAGAGCGTCCATCTCTTCGTCGGTCAGCGCGTCCAGCGCCTTCGCCTCAGACCGGTCGACGCGCGACCAGCGCAGGAACATGAGGATCAGCACCGGCACATCCGCGACCTCCGCGATGAACCACAGCAGGTCGCCCGAGAGATGCTGGTCGTGATACGCCGAGGGGAACCAGGCGGGCAGTGATCCGGTCACCTGGCCGACACCGTCGAGCACCTGGTTGTTCAAGCGCAGCAGGATGCCCGGAATCGCGTCGACCACCAGCTCGACGAACACGAAAAGAAACTCCACGGTGATGAAAAAGCTCGTGCGCTGCGTGGTGTTCTCCACGATCGGCAGCACCATGAGGAGGCCCACCAGGGGCACCGCCACCGTGAGCGCAGCACCCGCGAACGCATTCTCGCGCAGGCCGCCCGCCAGTGGAGTGAGGAACACCGAGAAGGCCACCAGCGCGAACAGGGGAGCGAATACCGCATTGCCCGCCAGCCGTACCGGCCAGGAGCGCATCACGGCATCCATCCGTTCGAGTGAGCCGCCGGTGAGTACCAGCCTCGCCAGCGCGACGGGCGCGCCGAGGCTCAGCAGGCCGGGAACGGCGAAGAGCAGGAGCGCGATCCTGGTCGTGAAGGCCCAGCGGAGGTCCATGCTCCAGGCGCCGAGAAAGCCCAGATTCACGACGGCGAACGAGCCGAGCCCCAGTGCGATGAACCAGACGGTGCGGATGCGCGGCCACGGCACTGCCCGCCGACGCAGTGCCAGCACGCCCGCGGCGTAGAGGGCTGCGGCCAGCACGATGACCCCCACGGACACGGCGTCGAATCGCCACGTGGTGAGGAAGGTGAGGGGGGAAGGCGTGGCGGGCTCGATTCAGCGAAGCGGGGAGATCTGCGGGAGGTTCGAACGAATTCTGTCACGCCTCGCCGGGAGCTCGGCCCAGCATTTGGGCGACCCCCTGCCGGTAGGTTAGAGTGACTAGTCGGCTCGGGTTCGTCCGGAGTGCGGTGGGGTATGGTGTAATTGGCAACACGGAAGATTCTGATTCTTTTGTTCTTGGTTCGAGTCCAGGTACCCCAGCACTAAATTCGGCGAGAAACCGCGGCTAAACAGCCCATTCGCCCTGACCTCCGGTCACCCCAATCTGGTGTCGATAGCCAGATTCCTTACCAAAAACCCTCCCACAGGGCCTGTTCGAGGCCTTCTCTGCTGGCAGATGCGGGGAAGTACCGGACGCTCCTGGCAGGCGCGGGTCTGTCTCACGTACCTGACCTGTATGGATGATTCGCAGTCTCAGACGCCGGTGTTCCTCACGCAGAGCCAGGTTGCAGAGCTTCTGAGGTTGCCGGTCCGCACGGTGGAGAGCTGGCGGCTGACCAGGTCGGGTCCGTCCTGGGTGAAGCTTGGGCGGCATGTGCGGTACGAGCAGGGTGAACTGCTCGCCTGGGTGAAGGGGCGCCGTCATGGGTAGGCCCCGCATCCGCGCCGGCGAGTTCGGCGCGATTCAGATCACCCGCCTTGCCGCGGGCAGCTACCGTGCCCGAGCGCGGGCGCGGGACGACGCGGGAAAGCTGCATCAACTCGTGGTCGTAGCCGACACCGAGGATGCCGCGCGGCTCGCGCTCCAGCGCAAGGTAGAGGCGCTGAGTACGTCGACGTTCGCGGGGGTCACCGGGGCGAACACGATCGCCGAGGTCGGGGCGTCCTGGCTGGAGCAGGTGCGCGCCCGAGCGATCGCCGGGTCACTTACGTTCTCCACCTACGAGTCCTACGAGACCGTCGTGCGGTGCGTCCTGCTGCCGCAGTGCGGCGGGATCACCCTCGACGCGTTGACCGTGGGGAGATGCGACCGAATCATCCAGGCGATCATGCTGCAACGCAGCGTCTCCGCCGCCCGTCGAGCCCGCGTTGTGTTGGGACAGATCTGCGGATACGCGGTGCGTGACGATGCCATCCGCTACAACCCTGTCCGGGATGTGCAGCGGCTGCCCTTGGGCGAGAAGAAGACCTCAATCCTCATCCCGGCGCAGATCGTCGGCATTCGTGAACTGATGCAGCACTGGCGGGAGACACCCACGAACGGGCCACGCCCGGACTACCGGGCACTCATCGACGGCATGGACATCATGCTCGGAACCTCCGCCCGCGTGGGGGAGTGCATCGGGCTGCGCCGGTGCGATGTGGACATGACCACGGCCCCGCCGACACTCCTCATCAACGGCACCATCGTGCAGACGAAGGAACACGGGATCACCCGGAAGGACTCGCCCAAACGCACCCGTCAGCGCCGCCGGGTGTCACTTCCGGCGCTGGCTGCCGCCGCGGTGCGCCGTCGACTCGCACTGGCGGAATCAAGCAAGGACGCGCTGCTGTTCGCCACGAAGAATGGGAACCCGATCAGCGTCAGCAACTATGAACGGCTGCTTCGGTCCTTCATCGACGACAACTTCGAGGAACTGGAAAAGCTCGACGTGGAGGTGGGGCATTACAGCACTCACATCTATCGCCGCACCACCGCCACCCTTGTGGAGCGCGCGGTGGGGCTAACGCTCGCGTCCCGGCTGCTTGGGCACGCGAGCGAGCAAATCACCCGGACCAGCTACGTCGTCAGCGCCGAACAAGTCGACCCCATCACGGTCGGCGTTCTCGACGGGTTGTTAGGAAGCTGACTGGCCCTGTCGCGCTCGTTGCGGTCTTCGCGAACCTGGCTGGGTGCACTGGTTCGACCAGAACCACCTGCTCCTCGATCGGCGATCGGCAGTGATTCATGCGGTGCCCGGGGAGGAGTCGCCCACCTTTGTAACTCAAAGAACCGGTTTTACCGCCGCATCTTTAAAGAATGTCTCTTCCGCTGCTCTTCGAGCGGCGAAGTCGTCTTTCATAAACTGGGCGAAGTCTTCCTCGCGGTTAATGATCGCAAGCTCTTCCTGGATGGCGGCTGGCGTCTCTCCGGGCCAGGTTGTTTGGCGGGTAGGGCGGTCGCTGTCGAGTTTGGTGCCGGCGATTGCTGTCCAGTCTCGGAGTCGTTCGCGGGCGGCCGCGAAGTCGGCGTGCCATGCCACGGGGGCTGAGCCTTCCTGTTCCGGGTCGTATGCGCCGAGCCAGTGGAGGTGGAGCGCGGCGAGTTCCCAGACCAGTTCTGGGTGTCGGTGCCAGTACGGGGGGATGATGGTGACTGGGAGACCGTAGCTGCGACGCAGCCAATTCACCCAGCCGTCGAGGGCGAACCACTCTTGGACCGCTTCCTCCGCCGTGAGCACGTTCCAGTTGACCGGGTGCGGAGGTTCTGGTCTGAACAGTTCTTCCTCGGACGCGCCAGCGAATTCGTCATCCCCTGCTTCGGGCTCGTCCAATTCCGGCACATCGATAGGAAGTGTGGGGTGGTCATCCATGGTCATGCCCTCGATGCTTACGTCCGGGAAATGGGGTGCTGGTAGCGGGGGGAAGGGTGTCAAGGTTTGGCCTCGGCCGCCACCAGCAAGTCGGGCTCTTTCCTTACAGGGATAGAGCGTTTGATTGCGCGGGTGCGCTCCGGTGGGGGTGTTTCGTGCTGATGTCGGCGAGCTGTTCGCGCCGCTCCGAACTGCCACGGGCAGCAGCAGCCCGTGCCGACACAGGGGTTGGTGCGGTCGTGGCGGGGAGTTCTCCGGCAAGTCCGCTGGCCGCGATGCTCTCCGGGCCTGCGGCACTGCCGACGGGTGCTTTGCGGTTCACGTTGTAGCTCTGGCGTGCGGCATCGTGACCCATTTTCTTGGCCACGAACTCTTCTCCTGCCTGGACCTGCCCGTCGACCTCGTGGTCGTATTCGTGGACGTATCCTTCGGCGATGAACTTGTCGCCTTTCTGGAAGTGCTCGTAGGAGCGTTCGGCGGCTTTGCGATATTGGACGAGGTTGTGGAAGCTGGACTCGAGTTGAGTGAAGGACCCGTCGTCGTTGCGTTGAAAGTGTTCCTGCCCGACCTTGACGTATAAGCGGGCCTCTCCTTTGCTGGTCATGGTCAGTTCGGGGTCGGTGACGATAAAGCCGGAGAGGGACTGTTGGGTGCGGATAGTCATGGGACTGCTCCTTCAATATGTTTATGAAACGACGCGGCCTCATGGCTTGCCACAGGTAAGGAGCGATGGCCGCGCCACAAACGGGTTCCGGTCGCCCCCTCGCGTCCGATGGTGGGCTCGATGGCTTGCTGGTGTTCCGTTTGGCTCATAGCCCGAGCGGCCCGTTGTCCCGTCGTTTCGGTGGAATGTGGTGGGGGCGGGCTGGCGCGGTGAGTGTATTTCGGCCGGCGGTGACGCGGAGGGCGGACCGGATCGTTGTCGCGGCCTCCCGTGCGGTGAGTCCCGCCTTCTCGGCCGCCGCACCGAGGACCGCATGCAGCTGGTCAGGTTGAGTCCCGGTTTCAGCGGCGCGGCATGCCGCCCAGAACAGGGCTCTGTTCCGCTCACCCTCACCGCGGCCCGCAACCCAGGCAGCCAGTCCTTCAATGTTGACCGGTTGGAGACGGCGCGGACGAGGTGGTGCGGCGGGGAGCGGCTCGAGGAATGAGCGGAGCGCGCCAGCATTGATGGCTGCCCCTTGCTGGTTCGCTGTCGCGATCACCGTATACTCGTGCGCGTTTGATGCGGTCCCAGCAATTGAGGGTGGGGCGAGGATGTAGCCGCCGACGCCGCGAAAGTCGATGTGTGCGGAGGGTGCTTGCCAGGACTGCTGCGGGTGATCGACGTCGGTGGGGTAGTAGGCGTGGATGCCACCCGAGGGGGTGCGGATCAGCGCTTCCCAGCGGGCGGTGATCCTGGAGCGACGTGCTCGTTCGAACGCGGCGAACCCGGAGTGTTCCGGACGCCGGTCGATATCGACCACGTCGATCCCGGAGGAAGCTCCGGTGGGGATTCCGATGTTCGCCGTCGGCCACTTGTCCCACCAAGCGCGCACAGTTCGCAGGTTGGTTGTGGCGTCGTGAAAACCGTGGGCGGTGAGCGGCCGTTTCTCGCCAGGTACGCACGGAAACACGGGCACCCCTTCCGCGGCATAGCGGGCAGCCGACTGCGGCAACGGCAAGGCGGCGACCTCCGCAAGGATGGGGACAATTCCGTTCACAGCGCAGGCATCCCCGACGATGCGTTGCCCTGCCGGAGAGAGGTCACACGGTGGAAGGGCACCGGTGGGCGCACCGACTGCTGGGCTGAGGGTGCTCCTCGGACCAGTCCTGGCGGGTCGCCGTCTCCGATCTGCGCGGTGGTTAGGTTGTCCAGGATGCAGACGGCGGCCGCGCGGACGCGTTCCCCGGTTGCCTGTACCACCTCGGCTGGGGTTTTGCCTTCCACAGAACTGGCCCAGGAGCTGACGTAGGGGATGGTGTAGCTGCTGGTGTCGAGGTTGTGGGCGGCACCGATCATCATCGCCACCGATTCGGCCTCGACCTCACCGATGCCGCGGTGGGCTGTGGCGTCGAGGTTGTCGGGGCCGTGCAGCATCACATGGGCCAGTTCGTGGGCGAGGGTTTTTACTTGGGCGGCGTCGTCCATGTTGCCGCGCACTGACACGGTCTGGCTGGTGTAATCGGTGAGCCCGTTCGCCCCGCGGATGGCCCGTTCGTCCAAGACCTGTTGGATCCTGAAACCGTGATCGTGAAGTTGGGAAGCCAACCCCTCCCACAACCCGTCCGGCGCGGCCCCGCGCAACAGCACGGCCGACGGGCGTTCCGGGACGGGGTCGCCTGCGGTTTGGGATAAGTCCCACACGTAGGCCGGCTTCACGCCGATCATCCGGGAGCGGACAACCTCCCCAAGCCGCGGTTTCTCCGCTCGACTGAGTCGTCGCCACGATTCCGCAATCTGGGGTGTTGTGGTGGCGAACCGGGCCGTCACCGGGGCCTGAATCATGTACCCGGACTGTCCTTTGGCGACGGCCCGGCCGAGTTGCTGCCACTGTCTGAACCCGGCCACATACGAGGGCATCGGCTCGGGTACCCGCCCGGCCTCGTATGCGGCGGAATGCTGTACAAAGATCAGCAGGGTGTTACCGAAGGATCGGCCCCGGAACCGGGCAGCGAATTCCATCGCTCGACGCCAGTCATCGCTGGACACCAAACCATCGACCGCGGCAACTAACTGTTCGTGCAGCTGAGCAATTCGCTCGTCGCGAGAGGAACCTGACTGATCTGAATCCGACATCCCGCTTCCTCTCCGACTCCCCGTCACGGCAGTGCTCGACACAGGAGAGGTGCGCCACGGATCCCATGGCGGGAACCGAGGCTTCGGGTTGTCGGTCAGGGTGTTCGGAGTTGCTCTTCGAGGTTGGACCGTTCGGTCTGAAGTTGACGGGCATCCCGCCGGGCGGTCCAGGGGCGGAGGTCGGTGATGATGGGGCGTGCCGTCCGCAGCATGGTCACGCTGATTCCGAACGGCAAGGTTCGCAGCACGTTGGGTGGCATGACCGGGACACGGCGCAGGGAGCGCTGGGAGGAGTAGCCGCCGTACTGGTCGGTTGAGACGGAGCTGGTTTGTTCATCGCGGTCGCCGATGAGGGTGGAGAGGTCTTGGAGGTCGCGGCTGTTGGAGGCGCCGCCGAGAATGATTTTGACGATCGAGGCGTCCCAGATGGCGTTTGCGTTGTTGTCGCCCCATTTCTCCCGCGCCTGCGCCAACGACTGCAGGACGGGCATGGTGGTAATTCCGGTGCCGCCTCCTTCTGCCATCAATGTGGGCAGGGAGGGGAGGGGAGGGGTGCGAGGTTTCCGATCTCATCCAGTGCCATCAGGAGCGGTGGGTCGAGGCGGGCGCCGGGGGAGCGGGCGGCAAGCTTCCGCGCCGTTTCGACTAGGTCTTCGATGAACGCTGCGACGAGGCCAGCGGATGCGCCGGCTCCGGCCCCTGTGGCGAGCAGGTAGAGGGTGCCGCGGCGGGTGAGGAAGTCGGCTGGGTCGAATTCTTTACCGTCATCGGGGGTGACGGCGGCCAGGACGCGGGGGTCGGCGAGAGCCTGGAAGGCAAGTCCGACGCCTTGCCAGATCGAGTCTCGGGTTCTCGGGTCGGATTGGATCATCGAGTCCAGGGAGTCCGCCCACCCGTATGCCGCACCGGGGTCGGTTTGCAGGATCCGCACCGCGTCCCCCGCTGCTGCGGGGCTGAGCGCCCACTGGTAGACGGTGCGGGCGTCCCGACCGTCGAGGGCGGCCGCGTGCAGCAGCGATTGGATGGCTGCCCGGGTTTTGCCTTCCCAGAACGACCCATTCTCGACCTGGTTACCACCCAGCCCGGTGCCGGCGGCGAGTCCGGTCGCTCGGATCATCGCGGTCAACGGGTCCTGGCATCCCCGCACCGGGGACCACCGCAATCCGACCGGCAGTCCCGGGGCAAGTTGCTGCGGATCGAACACCGCAACCGGTCCGAGTCGTTGGCGGGCGGTGAGGGTGGCGGTGAGGTTGTCGGGTCTGGTGCTGGTGCTGATCACCGCGCCGGGCGCGTCGAGGATCGCGTTGATGACGATGTGCAACCCTTTTCCGCTGCGTGGCGGCCCGATCAGAAGGATGGAATCCTCAACGGTCGCCCACACCTGTTGACCGCGCGCGGTCCCCAGAAGGTAGCCGACATCCTTTGCGGTCGGCTGCGCCACCGACGGCCGAACTGTTGGTGCCAATTTGACGAGCTGCCCGGCCGAGGCGAGCCGGCGTATTTCCGCTGTGGTGGCCGTGCCTTCCAGCTTCCGTGGATCAGTCTTGCTGCGATTAGTGCGGACCTTCGCAACCACCCACACCGTCGGGACGATGACGACGGTGAAGATCACGGTGACGAGTGCCCAATACAGGACCCAGTTCAACCCGTGAACACCAAGAGGGATCCCGGGCTTGAGGGGATGGGCAAACACCCCTAGGCCGGAACCTGTCCCTCCGGTCGGGGCCGGCAGCCCGGTCAGCAATGCCGTGGCCGTGCCAGCACCCCGCAGGATGAGAGCGAATGCGACACCTCCGCCGAGGGCACCTAACCCGAGGTTCAACAGCTGGTCGTTGACGGGTCGACCCTGCTGTCCGCTCACCAGGTGCCCCCGCGGACCAGAGTGCCAGAGCTCGTCCCGAACAGGATCACATCGGTTGTCCCAGGGATCTGCTCGAGCATGACATTAAGGTGTCCGTCTGTTGCTGCTCGGCGCTCCCCGAGAATTACGGCGATGGCGACGTTCTCGCCCGGCAGGAATCCTTCACCAATCATTTCCTGCACATCGACGGCACGGTCGCCTTCGCGCACCTCAAGGCGAATCGGATCTCCGTGCTGTTCAGCGATGCAGCCGACCAACTCGCGGATCAGGTTCCGCCCGAGCGGACCAGCCAGGAACAAATCACCATCGAGGGTTGAGTGGACCGTGCCATCCTTCCTGATGGTGAGGACGATGTGGGGGACTGACTGGTGGGCCCAAAACTGTTGCACTGTGCTCCCGGGTTGCGAAAAGGCGGTCGTATGTTTCTCGAAGGAGCGCGGTGTTCCCCGAGACCGCTCGCGATCCGCCTCACTCCAGGCGCAGGAAGACCAAGTCGGTCGCGGGACCGAAGATGTGGGGACCCTCATATCGCCGGAAAGCCGCGACTGGGCTGAACGGCTCTCACCCCACGCTGCCCGGCACCGAACGTTCCGAACTTTCGCTTAGTTGTAGCGGGGCTGGCGTTGGCGTTTCGGACCGCCGAGCGCGGGATGGTTAGTGCCGCCAGCGCACGACGCCGTGCCTCCGCCTCCAGGCTCGCGTAGGGCTGTGTGCCTCGCTGGGTGCGCGCGACGGAGTCCAATCGGACCTCCTCCCGCAGTCGGGCACCCTCGTCCGTTGCAAGCATTTGGTTTGTCAGTGCAGCGATTCGGGTAGGTAGCCTCGCGTCCGCTCGGATTTGGGCTGCGAGTTCCGAAGCCCAGAAAGCGTCCGAGGTGAGGGACGCCGCCGCCCGCACCTCCGCCTGCTTTTGGAGAAGCGCTCTCACCTCGGCTGGGCTGTGTCGTCGGGAGAAGAAGGCGCTGGCTGCTGCCGCGTTCGCTTCACGCTCCTTGATGGTGGCACGATGCGGAGGACGCGGCGGGAGACCCAGCTGTCGTCGGCGGCGTTCACGTCGGCGGCGTTCGTTCTGCTCCTGGTTGAGCTTGTCGCGAACTTCCGGATCAGCGCGGCGAACCCTTTGTCCTGCGTTTCGAACGTCGCTGCGTGCCGCCTGGTATTCGCGTTCGCGTTCACGCTGCACAGGATCCTTCCGACGTCGCAGGTTCTGTTCGCGGGCCGCTCGCTTTCGCTCCTCGGAGTTGCGCTGGTAGTAATTGCGCTGCAGTTCCCGCAGTCGCTCCGGGTGCTGTTCACTCCATGCCTCCCGCTTAGCGCGCGCCCGCTCAGGATTGGCTGCGGCCCAATCCCTCGCACGCTGCCGATTCTTGGTTTGCCACGTTTCCTCCGCCTTGAGACGTTCCCGCCGGCGTTGCTCGTAGTCGCGCCTATCTTGACGGACCTTCTCCGGGTTAGCAGCCTGATATTCAGCACGCCGTTCCCTCTCCCTCTGCCGATAGTGCTTGATCAGCTCCGGGTTTGCCGCCCGCCAACGCTGTTGCCACCCCCGTGCCTTCGCGCGCGCCTGCGTGCGTTCCCGCTCGCCCGTCATGACCAGGCCACGGCAACCCGCCGAGTAGCAACGCCGCCGGACGACCGGGTGAGCCGCTCTGCGGTGGTGTTCGGCCAGATGCGCATGCCTCACAGGTGCGCGCGGACCACCGCGACTCGTTGGCTCAGCGGTACGGGACGGCCGGGGCGATCTATTTAGGCAATCAAGGACTTATGGAAGTCTCCACGCGTCGAAGTTCTCCGTTCGGTTTTAAGGGGTAATGTGCCATTTCCCTTGCCGCTACAGGTTCCTCAGCGTCCTGGCGTCCGATGACTAGCCGTCACTGTGGATGACGGTTAGTCGGTGGCATCGACGCATGATCGGCCGTGTGAACCGGAGACTCCATGAGGCTCGTTGCGCTGCGTAGCGGTGCTGCGGATGGGTCGGGTCGTCTTGTCCTGCCTGGGATGCCGGGTCATACGCCACATGTGCGCCGACGAGCCGGCGGTGGTCAGTAGACGGGAAGCTGGTCGATCAGCCGTTCGCTCATCGCGAGCATCGTCCGCGCCTGGGCCTGCGCACGGCGGGCGTCGTCATCGGTCGCCACCGGCTGGTCGAGCGAGGGATACTCGGTCGTGTTGCGCAGGCGCCGCATCGAGGCGAAAGGCCGGATGGTCTCGATCATGACGCCGGTGCCGAACTGTGCCAGCACGGCGTCGTAGACGGCGATATGGCCGCCGGACGACGTCGGGCGCAAGCCCTGCATCAGCAGCAGGGAAGCCAAGGCCTTCCGGGCCGCATCGTAGGCGAGCTGGAACGAGCCGATCGGGTCGCGCTCGACGTTCGCCTCGGACACGTCGAGATGCGCGCGCGACTGGTCGAGATACGAGTGCGCGAGCTCGGCGTTCGCCGGCACGCGTTGCAGCCGGTTGTCGGCGAGCAGTCCATCGATGAGAGCCCGGCCCTGCTCCCAGCGAAGGATCATGGCTTGTCCGCCTCGATTGGGATCGCGATCAGGGGCCGCTCATGCAGGTGCCGCAGGAACAGGTCTTCCCGTCTCTGCCACGCCCGGCGGGTGACGACGCGCGGATTCACCTCCCGGCCGAGCGCCTTCCGGGCGACCTCGGCGGCATCATCCAGCGCGGTGGCATCGACAGCGTCGCCGATAACGAGCACGTCGATATCCTCCGGATTCGGCCCCGACTCGCCGGACAGCCGCGCCGCCCAGGAGCCGTAGACGTAGGCCTCCTCCACTCCCGGCACCGCTGCCAGCAGGGGTCCGAGGACGGCGAGCGGACCGTAGGCGTAGCGGACGATCTCCGACACCGGCCGGTACAGCGGGTGTAGCTCGTTGACCCGTATGTAACGGTTGCGGCCCGAGGCGCGGGCGAGCAGAAATCCGGCATCGACCATCCGGCTCAGCTCCCGGGAGGCATTTGGCAGGGTCGTGTCGGCCCGGCGGGCCAGCTCAGTCGCCGTGCGCTCCTCGTCGGGGTGCAGGTAGAGTTCCGCTAGAAGCCGGCCCTGCGTGTCAGACCGCAGGAGCGGGGCGAGCACCGGCACCAAAGGTTTCACAAAACTTACGTTATCTTGCGCTTATTGCAACTGTCAAATTTTCCTGCGGTGAAGGTGAAACGCCCACGAACGCACATCGCAGGTCTTCAGCGACATCAAAGCGTTCGATGGCGAACTCTCGGACCAGCTCATCCAGGCCATCGAGTGCGCTCCACGAACCCGCCACCAAAGACCTCGACATCCGAGAGCGACATCCCCTGCGGCCAGTACCCGGACGTTCCGCGAACTTCGACATCCGCGTAGCCCGTACTGGCTCAGGACGTTCAAGTTCCCGCGAAAACCCTCAAAAATCCGGCGAACGGGACTGCCCCGAGTTCAGTTGACTCGGTGGGTTAGTGGTTTCACGCGGCGTTGAGGGCCATGTTTATTGTCTCAAACTCGATCGGGGTGAGTTTGCCGAGGCGGCGTTGCCGACGCTTGCGATGGTAGGTTCGCTCGATCCAGACCACGATCGCGAGGCGTAGCTCTTCCCTCGTGGCCCATCGTTGCCGGTCGAGGACGTTCTTTTGCAGGAGGGCGAAGAAGGACTCCATCGCGGCGTTGTCGCCGCATGCGCCGACGCGGCCCATCGACCCGGTGATGGCGTTGTTCTTCAACACCCGCACGAAGGCGTTGGAGCGGAATTGAGAGCCGCGGTCGGAGTGCAGAATCGTGCCGGCGATGTCGCGTTGCCCGATTGCGTTGCGGGCCGCAGCGACCGCCAGGGATGCTTTCATTCGGGAGTCGATGGAGTAGCCGACGATCTTGTTCGACCACACGTCCTTGATCGCGCAGAGGTAGATTTTGCCTTCGTCGGTGCGATGCTCGGTGATGTCCGTCAACCACAGCTGGTTAGGGCGTGTCGCGGTGAAGTTCCGCTGGACATGGTCGTCATGCACGGGCGGGCCGGCTTTGCCCCTCAGGCCGCGTTTCTTCGCGAACACGGACCAGAGCCGCTGCTGGGAGCAGAGCCGCCAAACCCGGTTCTCGCCCGCCTTCAGGCCAGCCTGGTTGAGTTCGTCGCTGATGAACCGGTAGCCGAACGCGGGGTCGTCCCGGTGGGCGTCCCACGCCGCGTTGGTCAGGTGAGCGTCGTCCCAATCACGTTGCGAGACGGGGTTTCGGAGCCACTGATAGAAGGCTTGTTTGGAGAAGCGCAATACCCGGCAGGTCACCGTGACGGGGACTCCGTCGACGGCCAGTTCGCGGACCAGCGGGTACATCATTTTGGGTTGACATCCCGGGAGAGGTAGGCGACGGCGCGGCGCATTACCTCGGCTTCCTGCTCCAGCAGCCGGATCCGTTTCCGCGCCTCCCGCAGCTCAGCCGACTCCTTCTCCGTCACGCCAGGCTTCACCCCCTCTTCGACGTCGGCTTTCTTCAGCCAGTACGCCAGACACGACTCCGAAATTCCGAAGTCCTTCGCGATCTGGTTCAGCGGGGCTTCGTGCTTGCGAGCGACCGCGACAACATCGCGGCGGAACTCGGGCGGGTAGGGCTTGGGCATGGTGACATCCTTCCAGCGGAGACGAATCTCCACAGGTCAAGAGTCAACCAAACCGGGGGCAGTCCCGATCGCCTGCCCGGTTCGCTGATAGCAGCGCCTTTTCAAGCCCGGGGCGGGAGGCAAGCTTGCCCGACGCGGAATCTACGAACACGACCTCACACCCTGCCGCCGAGAGCGCGTCACGCTGCCCGTCAACATGCTGATCCCGTGTCGATACCCGCCCATAACCCACCCGCATAACTGAACCGTATCAGAGACAGGGGAAAGCGTGACATAGGCGGATACACGACAACCGTTACACCGCTGCCCTCGCAGCGACGCGGCTGACGACGCGAAGGCGGGAGTGTCTCGCGAACGATCGTTACCGGCCACCTGCGCATCCGCATGTGGCAGACGGACGACGAGAGCGGCACGAACGTCCAGATTGAAGTGCTCCTCAGTCCGACCCCCCGCGCGAGTCATAGCCCAGCCGAAGGTCAGCGCTATTTCGCCAGCCGCGCCTCCCGGAAGAAAGCGGTGTAGCCCACCATCCCCATGAACCAGAGTGCGATCGCCACGGTCCAGGATGCGGCTGAGTTGGTGTCGAACATTACGAAGCCCCAAAATTGTCCGCCAAGATCCGGTCGCGGAAATACGACGACCGGCAGTAGCACGAAGACGATTGGCACGATGCCGGCGATCCGTCGATCGAGGATCATCGTTGACAGAAGACCTACGCCGATGAGGCCAATCTCTGCACGGACCGGGGCGAAGATGCCCAGTGACCCCGGGGCGCCTATCCGGAGTGACTCGAGCGCGCTGAGGCCGATCATGAGTGAGCTCAACGTCAATGCGGTGATGCATCGCAGTATCCAGATTCGGCGCGCAGATGTGGCCTCGATGCCTGCTCCGCTTGTGCCCAGGCCGTAAAGGCAGAAGGCCACGGGCAGGAACTGGAAGATGACCAGTAAAGGAATTTCCGAGACGTCGTTTCCGTGGGTGATCACGATCGCCGGAGTCGCAAATGCGCCAAGAAGTAAGTCGATGATCACGACGGCGAGGATTGTCCACCCGAAGGTGCGGCTCCGTAGATAGCTCAGCACTACTGGAAGTCTGTGTTGGAGAGAGTGCAGCTCGTATACTCGCGCGCGTGTTTTGCGAACCACTCACGGCCCTCGGCGGGCGACAAGTTGAAGAGGTAGTTGATGTTGTCCCTAGTTTGGGCGATGCCGATGGTTGTCCCTTGTTGGCTACGGACGTCCTGCAGCCAGAAGTTGACCGCGATATCGTTGCTGATCCCTTGCTGGGTGGAGTCGCTTTTGGTGGAACAGATGTCGATGTCGGTTAGCGCGCTTTGAATTGAATCTTCCGCTGGGTCTGTCGAGGACGGGTTGAGGTAGAGGCGGCCGAATCTCGGCGCGGCGTCACCATGGTTGTCGGGAACTTGTTCGAGGTGATCGAACGCCAGGGGGCTTTTGCTGGTGATCGCCGCCAGGCGGCTCCATCGTCTGAGCAGGTCTTGGCTGATGGGTTTGTACTGGGGAAGTATCTTGACGGTAAGGAGAGGCTTTCCACCGGTTATTGTGATTTCGCCGGCTTGGCTCATTGGCTCTTGCACGCTGTAGCGAGCTTGCTGTCCGGCCACGATGCCGAGTCCGAGCGCTAAGACGGCCACACTCAGCGCTGCTCCGCATGTGGCGAAAAGACGGTTATCGCGAGATGCGAGGGTGATTCCTGTGACAAGAAGAGCTGGCGCAGCAATCGCCACGAGAGCCTGACCGAGAAACATCGCGGTGTTCGGCAGGTTGTAGTCGATCGAGACGTAGCCGTCCAGAGGATTCAGGCCCGGTAGGAAGAATTGGTCTACGCGAACGGCGCTCAGCGCGTAGGCGACCACGCCGAGGGTTGCAGCGATCGGCACTGCCACCCAGTGACGGATCACGGCGGCAAGAACTGAGCCAAGGGCGGAAAAGCCCGCAACAACGGCTAATGCAACGAGCCAGAGGACGGGCGTCGGGGCTCCTGCGCCACCAGCCAAGACTGTGCGAATGGACTCCGCCACGAGCACAACCACGAAGATTGCGACCGCCCACAGTAGATCGGCGATCATCTGAGGTCGAAAGACATCAGACCAGTGTCTCGCGGCGGTCATGAGCAGTGGGGCACCGCGATGCCGGCGCTCCCGTAATCCGTCCCACGCTGAAGCGCCCGCGACAAAGGGGGCAAGGATACTCGCCGAGGCGAACAATGCTCCTGCTGCATCGGGCCAGTAGCCGAGTCGAGGAAAGGAACCATAAATCGCGACCAGCGATCCGAGGATCGCCAGGACCGGCGCGCCGATGACAAACAGAGAGCGGCGGAGGTGGAGCGAAATCACAGGTCGGCCCCCGACCCGTTTTTCAAGACCTCGGTGTAAGCGCGCTCCAAGGGGGTGTCTCCGACGCTTCCTTCGCGGGCCCGGAGCTCGAGGTCATCGACGGATCCATTGAAGGCCAGTCGGCCAAGGCTGAGCACGATGACGTGGTTTGAAGCTGCGCGGACATCTTCGATGAGATGAGTGCTGGTGATGACGCCACGAACTGTTCCCAGATCGCGAATGAGCTGGCGAAAGTTGATCCGCTGCTCGGGGTCTAGGCCGGCTGTTGGTTCATCGAGAAGTAGCAGCTCGGGGCTGTTGACGATCGCTTGTGCGATGCCAGCGCGGCGGCGCATTCCGCCAGATAGGCGACCCAGGCGAACGTCGCGTTGTTCTGTCAGGCCGACGGCGGCGATGGCTTCGTTGATCGCGTTAGCCGGATTTGAGACGCGTTTGAGCCAGGCGACGTACGACACGAACTCGTGAACGGTGAACGACGGTGTGAAGTCAAAATCCTGCGGGAGGTACCCGATGCGGCGTCGCACTTCCAGGAGGCTGGACGTGTCGTGGAGGTCGTGACCCAGCACCGACAGTTGGCCGGCGTAGCGACGTTGCAAGGTCACGAGCGACCTGAAGAGAGTGGACTTGCCGGACCCGTTGGGCCCGACAACGGAGGTCACTCCGTCGCCGAACCCAACGGAAAGGTTGTCGATGGCTGGGGTCTTCTTTCCCCGATAGGCCACCGATAACCCTGTCGCCGATACGTGTTGGATCAAGTGTGGCAGGAGCTCAGGTTGCCTGAGTTGCCGGTGGTCTTGTATTCCTGGCCGTAGAACTGCGCCTGGCCGAAGAACTTCTGCGACGCGTAACCCGGCTGCGTGTCGCATCCCGTCGCGGACGTTGACCAACTCGTGGCGGTCTTCGAAGCGGTCTGCGAACGCAGAACCGTCGGGTTCGTGACACCGAAGCTCTTGTGGACCTCGTACACGAACGCGAAGGTCTTCGCCGTAAGGCACGACCCCGAACCGGACCCGGTGATGTTCACGCCCGACAGGTGCGGGACACCCGGATATACATCGCAGCCATCGGGCTGGCCGGCGAACGCAGCGCTGGCGCCTCCGACGACGCCTCCAAGCGCAAGTGTGGCGGTGATTAGCACCGTCGCTAACTTCCTTTTCAACATCTGACACCCCTTGTCTTAGTGAGAGAAATTCTCTCACTCACATCATTGCGGGTATGACGAATCATCACAGTCCGCTCTTGTGGGGACCTATGAAAAACCTGGATCAGCGCGCCTCTGCCGAAAACGGTGTTAAAAGCCCTGTCGGTAGTAGAAGGTTTGGGCAAAGCTGATTTCGGGCGAATTATTGGACAGTAGTTTAAGCATCTTGTGAACAGCAATTCCGATAAACCTGTCGACCCGTCCTCAAACGATCGTTACTCGACACCACAAATCCTTAGCGTCGGATTTTCTCCGAATTCACGAGCTGCCCCACCATCAGCGGCGCCAAAGCCTCCCGGCCAGGCTTGGATCAAGCCCTCGAGCATCTCCGCGACGGCGACACACTCGTCGTCTGGAAACTCGACCGCCTGGGCCGTTCCGTGAAGAACCTGATCGCGTTCACCGACCAGCTCGAGCACGCCGGGATCGGGTTCCGATCGCTCACTGACCAGATCGACACCACGACCCCAGCCGGGCGGTTCTTCTTCCACGTCATGGCCTCCCTCGCGCAGATGGAACGAGAACTCACCATCGAACGCACCCGCGCGGGGCTGGAAGCCGCCCGGAAGAACGGACGCCCTCCCGGTCGCAAACGCCTCATGACCGACCGGAAGATTGCCGCCGCGAGGCAGCTGCTTGCCCGAGGCACTTCCGCCGCCGATGTGGCCCACAACGTCGGCGTTTCGATCCCGACTCTTTACCGGTGGATTCCCGCTACCGACCGCTAAATCGGAACACCGCCCCAACTGCGCTATTCAGGCCCACAGCATCGGCTTAGCGTGTTATTTATTCCGTTTCGTGAGCTGACCCCGGAACCAGCGTCCAACAAACCGAAACGGACCCTAGTTGAACACGCGGATAGGGTCATGCTTTACGCCTGATTGGGGTATACCCCAGATGGATGGTATGGCGTTACTTTATTCCGGCAGAGAACCAGAGGGGATCTGGACATGTCTTTGTCGCCTTCGCTGCCTTTGCTTGACTGTCCACTTGCCCGCCCAGCTGGGACCAAGCCCCCCACGCCTCCGCGGTACCGTAGTGATCCGAGTAGACCTGTTCGCTCGGCGGCGGCTTTAGTGCGTAATGCAGCCGGGTCAGGCACTTGTAGGCCTCCACCTCGAGGTGGTACATCTGAACGATCTGACCAGGCGACAACGGCGGGGTCTTTCCACTCATAAATGGATCGAACTTATCAACACACTGAGTGATGGCCGCCTGCGTTGCTGTGAGCTGATCAGCCGTAAAAGACGGATGCTTCAAACCCCCGTCTGGCAACGCGGTAAACCCGGGGTATCCCGCTTCGCTCAAACAATCGGCCGTCTTTTGCGCCGCATCATAAAGCGAGGTTTGGTCTAAGGCTCTATAAGCGGTAGCCCATTTGGAGTCGATGCCTGGGGCTTGTGAACAGCCGGCTGTGGTGAGTGCAACTCCCAACAGAGCGACCGATGCCAGAACCCTAATTTTTAACATTGACCTATTCAACTTAAATTAATTTGCTACTAAGAGTAGACAGCTCAGTCTACACTGACCCATACTAGGCATTTTATTGGAAGAAATGATGGGAAAAAAAGGGATGTTGAAAAGGAAGAATATAGCCCTCATCGCTGGGACCCTTGCGCTCGCGGCAGCAATCGGTGGGACAGCTCCAGCCTTCGCGGCGACTACGGGGAACTCATATGGGACTTGTGGAACAACGCGAATCTTAGTGACGCACGGGACCTTTGGAAGCGGTACTAATAACCTCTACGCGAGCCCGTATTCCGATCGATCCGCCGGAACAGGAGTGAGCTATGGGAGCGGAACGCACTATTTGGTGACCCCGTACCATGCAGGTTATTACTGGTTCAGTTACCCCACCTCCATTTCGAACACTGGACACACCTGCGAAACATAGGAACGTAAAAGGAATTGCGGGTGCTACGGCACCCGCAATTCTTTTAACGGGTCTCTCCGCGCCGCTATGAACGCCGGCGCCAGCGAGCCAATAATCCCGGTGGCTAAGGCCAGGATTCCTATTGCCGCAATAAAATCGAACGTCGGTAGTGGATCCTTGGTCGCAACCAGCGCGCTGATAGCAAAACTGCTGCCTACGATGATCCCCACCGAGCTAAGTAGCGCAGTCTGTATGAGCAAGAGCAAAACAATAAGACTCCGGGTGGCTCCGAGTGCCCTTCTTCTGCCAAAATCCTTCCGCCTTAACATGACGAACCCATATTGGACTATGGCGACGAGGAACCCAGTTATGACCAAGACGGCTGAAACGAGGTTTCGGCCGAACCCCCCAAGTTGTGATTGCACGATATTTCTCAGAGCGGCGAGGCCAGCGCTTGTTGAGATATGAATTTTTGCCGGTGCCGCTCCCTCGATCAGCGGGCGAATCGCTGACTCGACGGCGCCGACGCTGCCAGGCCGGGACGCCACCACTACTAGGACGCTAATTTCTTGTCCGCTCTCGACATTATTCAAATCACGCGGAACAAATGCGAGTGGTTCCAAAAATTTGAGAAACGACGGAACTGCAACGCTGTTGACCACGCTGAAGCTGCTTCCCGTTTCGGTTTCTACCCCACCCGTTTTTTCGGACATTCCGAGTTGCGTTAGTGCTTCTGAGGAGGCAAACGCACTTCCGGGTAGGGCCAGGGATCCTCGGGGTAGGAGACGTTGCCAGTCATCGCCCCACGCAAGTCGCGTCGGCACCTTAGTCCCCCCGCGGATCGAGACATTCGACGCGTCATTCGCAGGGCCAACTGCCCCGAACCAGTCGATTCCCTCCAGTCGAGCAATGTCGCCAAGTACTCGGGGACTAATTCCAGCCCCAGGGTCCGCTCGCACAAGGATCGTCTTTGTACCGGCCGAATCGAGCGTGCCAATCACCGCATTTTCGGCGCCGGCCGCCTTTCCGGCAGTGAGAAGAATAGTGCTACACATCGCGGCGATAATCACAATCGTCACGAAGGACATGGCTGCCTGGCTTCGAACAACCAGGAGCGCTTCGTAGACGATCGCGATACTTCGTCGATAAAGACTCATATTTCAATTCTCCGATCGCACTGTGCCACGAGGTTCGGATCATGAGTCGCGACGATAACCGTTGAACCCGAATTGGCCTGGCCTCGAAAGGCTTCCATCACGACGGCAGAAGAAACAGCGTCGAGATTCCCAGTGGGCTCATCGGCGAGGATGATTTTCGGATCGTTCAGGAGCGCCCTACATAGAGCGATCCGCTGCGCCTGGCCCCCGGACACCTGACCGGGTTTGTGGCTTGCGCGCAATGCGACTCCGAATTGTTCCATCAGTTCCAGCGCACGAACTTTTGAACGTGACAGGGACTCTTGTCGGTACATCGATGATTCGATCACGTTGTCCAGCACAGTACGCGTAGGGTCCAACGCTGCGTCCTGAAATACGAAGCCAAACAGAAATGCTCGCAACCGCGCACGCTCCGCATCTTTCAGCTCGCTGGCTGCTCGACCATCCACCAACACGACCCCCGACCGGGGTTTTATCATCAGTCCGAGAATGTACAAGAGCGTGGATTTTCCTCTGCCAGACGGACCAGTTATTGCGATAATTTCTCCTGCGAAAAAATCCCCATTCCAATCGCTCAGAACGCTCGACCCTTGCCCGTACCCAAATTCCAGCCCACGCACGCTAACCAATGACACTATTTTGTACGATCCGTTGTCGCTGGCACTCTCACTCTTAGACCTTCTGGTGGTCCTGAAATCGCAGACATGCCTCCCGCCGTGGCGAGAAGCTTTGCTGAGTGACGAACCCCATCGTCGCTAACAACAAAGACTTTGCCCGCCGCGTCGGACGTGAGGGCAGACGTTGGCACCACAAGTCCTTCGACGGTCTTTGTAGTGATTACTTTCGAAGGAAGTAGCGTCCGACCCACCGTGGGGACTTGATCGCATTGATCCAAGCAAATGCTGCTGTTCCCTTCGCCGCCTAGGATCAGAGTTACACCTCCGTCGGCGTCGACTGTTTGTTCTCCGACGATCGCTTTCCACGATGCGGCGCCACTCGAAATTTCCACTTGCGTTCCCTTCGGAATTAGCGAGGACTGTTCCGCGGAAACTGCCAACGAAAAGGCGGGCGTCGAGGAAAGCGCGGCAACTACTTGCTCACCCCCTGAAAGCTGAGCGCCACGAAACACTTTCGTTGGATCGAGCGTAATTCGTGCGGGTAGTGATGGAACGTATATAACGTCGCCCGGACGGACAATGCCATCCACTGCCACCCCAAGCGACTTCTGCCAGACTTTCACGGCCGACAAGGTCGTGCGATCGAAGATGCCCTTGGGGGAGCCCGCGTAAGTTCCCAGGGTGGCCAGAAAGCGTTGAAGCTGTGCGACGTCTTCTCCTCTTGCACCGAGCGTTAGTGGTTCGAACGCGGGTATCTCTCCTTGAGCTAGCACAGTAGGTCGGAGGTTGACGGTGTATAAAGTTGCGCCGGTCGAGAGGGTTTGTCCTGGCTCAGCGCTGACGGTTGTCACCGTTCCGCCGGCGAGATTCGTGCCGACGTTCGTAGAACTCCATTGGGCGGCAACGTTGAGCGCAATGCTGAATCCCACTTCGCCGCGAGTTACCCGTGCTAAAGCATATTTCTCCGTGGCAATCGGATTCTTTAACGGCGTTAAAACCCGAGCGCTTGCCCAACCAATCGATGCGCCGGCGCCCAGCAAGACAATAACTATTCCGGCCGCCATTAGGAATCGTTTTCGACGAGGCGGATCAAACTTCCCTGAACCCTCCGGCTGAAGGTCTGTCCGCTTCTGACTTGGCTTCATGCGTCAATCATCCCCGATTTGCGGTCGCGCGAGTTGAGCACTCGTGCAGTGGCAGCCCGGAGGTGGTCAGGCGCGATCGCTGCTTTTGTGGTCAAGCTCTCGGGCGTCCGGTTTTCGCAGCTCTGCCGGCATGGGCCCACCATGAGGCGCGGATGACCCGCCAGCACATCACCGGGTAGAGCTAAGAGGCAGAAGCTGAGCGCTCTCTGTCCGCTCCGCGGTGCTGTCTTTTGAGCAACTGTGTTGCTTTTCGTCTGGGGGATTATTCACTGCGGGATCCCGGCGTCAAGCCGTCGTCACAGTTTCGGCAACAAGTGACTCCTCCGCTGCGCTCCTCCGCAACTTCTTGCCTGCCAACCGTTCCTTGGGGCGTGACCCCGGTACCCCTTTCGTGAGGGCGGAAGAACCGCCGAAAGGCAAAAAAATTGGAGGAGAGAGAAATGACCGATTACATCAGTACCAAGGACACCGCCAAGTTGGTTCGCGGGGCATTGAAGAGCGCATTTCCTGGTGTGAAGTTCAGCGTGCGGATGAGCTCCGGCACCGCGTCCGCGTGGATGCGTGTCCAATGGGATGACGGCCCCACAACTCGCGAAGTTGACGCGATCACTACCCGTTTTGAGGGTCGGAAGTTCAACAGCATGACCGACGGTTACGACGACGCCGGAACCGTGCTCGTCGCCGGTCAGGGGGATCAGATGCCCCGCGAGATCCGGTACTCGTGCGACGGGATCAACACTCAACGCGACTACACCGCCGCCGGGTACGCAGCTGCACAAAAGATCATCAGCACCGACAGCGACCACAAAGACCTCGTGCTCTTCACCGCCGAGGGCGAGAAGGTCGCCGGGGCAGTGTTACCCGCCTCGATCTACGCAAACGGGCATTACCACGACTACATTTACAGCCCCGAAAGTATTGCTCAGGCGATCCTCCATCACGTGAATCTTTGCACCGTACGGGCGAGCAAGTGAGGGGCGTGACGATGACAACTGAACGTGACCGGGCCGCTGACCTCGCTACTGATCCGGCGACCGTTGCCCGCCACATCGAGACGTGCGCCCGGAGGATTCGTTTCCGTCTCCGGATCCTCAGCGGTCACGGCTTCACGGTTGGGCATGGTCGCAACCCGCTGGGGCCGGAATGGTACGCCGAACAACACGCCGCACTGGATGACTTCGCCGCGCAACGCACCTACTGGGAAAGCATCAGGGACCAGCAAGCCGCAGAGGCCCACCCGGCGCCAGAGGGGGAGTACATCGTGCCGGTGGATCCGATGGACGATTTACAGTGCGACAGCTGCCAGTAGTCAGGTGCACACAAATACCCCCTATTGTTTGCTAGGGGGGTATTGCATTGCACCGCTAGGGGGGAGTAGCATAGAGTTGTGACCAAGCCGCAGAAGTACCGCGATGTGACGAAGTTTCTCCGCTCGAAGGGCTGGGATTTCAAGCGACAGACGGGAAGCCATGAAGTGTGGGGGCCAGCAGACGGTAGCCAAAGCTTCTCGCTTGTTGAGCACCACGGCGAGGTTTCGACAGGTGTTGTCAGGCAGCTACAGCGGCTGTTCTCGGACACTCCGAGCAAATGGAATTGAGAGGATCACGGGCATGAGCGAATTCACCCCCCGCGCCCTAGAGGCGATCGCCTATCGCGACGGCGGCAAGTGGTGGACCATCGAAATTCCCGAACTCGACACCCCCGGCCCAGAAGGCAAAACCAACCGTGCGATCGGCGGCGCTGTTTCGTTGCGAGAACTCGAAACGGCAGCCCGCGACCTTGCCGCCGTATGGCTCGACGTGGACGTTAACGACGTAGCGGTAACCGTTCGAATTGTTATTCCGGCCGAGGTGCAAAAGCTTTGGGACGACGGCAGCGCCGCCGAGATAACGGCGCGCGAATCCGTGCAGCAAGCGGCACTCTTGCGCCGGGATGCCGTGCGCGCTCTGCGCAATGACGGGTACACCTTCGACGCCGCAGCGGCAGCGCTCGGGGTCTCCCGTCAGCGTGTGCAGCAACTAGCCAACATCGACCCCGCCGCCCTGGCCAAAGAACGCACCAACGTCTAACCCGTGCGCACCAGCGAGCAAGAACGCTTCTGGGCGCACGTCGTAAAAGGGCCCGCCCAAGAGGATTGTTGGATATGGACCGGCGCTATAGCTGATGACGGCTACGGCAGGTTTTGGATCAAAGACGGCGACGGTCAGAAGGTCGTTCGCCCGCAGCGGTTCGCGTACCAGCTCGCGACCGGCCTGCAGCTGCCCGAGTACGTTCTGCTGATGCACTCGTGCGACGTGCCGATATGCGTGCACGCCGTGTAAGATCCGGCAGAGACTTATTTGGTGGAGGGCACCCACCGCACCAATATGCTCGACCGGGCCCAAAAAAACCGCCACGCTAACCGATGGTCAACACTCGGTTCCAACGGCCTGGCACGGGCAGAACGAGCGCAACGCTCACGTGACTTACGAGATGTAATCCTGACCCATGGTTGGAGTCCCGAACGCATGAGCGCCGCCCTGGCTGGTGGAAACACACCCCCGGCTGTTCTAACCGACTCGAAACCTAACGGCTACAACTTGACCGCGACGTTTTCGCTGACCGCTGCTGTCACCGGAGCGGCGCGTTTTACGTCTCGTGTTGTGATGCCGAGACGATCCGCAACCTCTGTGCGCGGCGCACCGAGTTCGAGCATGGCTACGATCACGGCGTCAGCTTTTGCTCGTGCGTCCGCGCTGAGCTGTAGGCCGCGTTCGCGTGCGGCAGCTATCTCCTTTTCAACTGTGGCTTCTATGCCCTCGATTGAGTCGGAAGCAACAAAGTAATCAACGGCGAGCTGTTCGAGCTGATCCTGCTTCTCACGGTACTCCGCCGCTTTTTCACGTGCGCGCTGCCGTGCCGCGGTCTGCTTACCGGACTTGCGAAGTTCAGCCATACCCATGCCCCCTATTTGCGTGGTGACAAGTATGCACCGACACTCACCCGATGGAACACGCGAGGTTGGGAAGATCCACCGGCGAGTGGCGGGTCCGCCGGATCGAGACTGGCTCGGCTGTTGGTTCTCGACCGCCGTTCACTGCACTGCCCTCATTCTTCGGTCCGCTCCGTTCACCCCCCCGGTCTCACACCACAGCCGCGGTCACTTCCGTTCCTGGCCTCCCTCACTCCTCATTCTTCGTCACTCAATCTGTCACACCTCTGGCATTAGTGATGATCGAGGTAAGCTGACCGCGTGATGACCTTGCATATCCTCTCCGCGGGAGACGGGTATGCGTACTACACCAGCGAGACTGAGACAGGGGATGTGAAGCGCGAAGCCGGTCGCGAGCTGGGCGACTATTACACCGATGACGGCAACCCGCCCGGTGTGTGGGTTGGGTCCGGTATCAACGCTTTAGGCGTCTCGGGGATGGTCACTGAAACCCAGATGAAGGCACTGTTTGGTGAGGGCTTACACCCCAACGCGGAACAGATGATCGCCGCAGCTCAGGATGCCGGGATGAGCGCAGACCGGGCATTAGAGTCCGCAAAGCTCGGCCGCAGCTACTACGCATACAGCCAGGGCACGACCGTGTTGCGGGAGAAGATCGAGACCGGTTACGGGGATTTCACCCGGATAAACCACCGCGAACCTAACGCCGACGAGCGCCGCCTAATCCGGGTGCGTGAGGGCGCGCAGGCGTTCTGAACCGCTCTGAGTTTGATGGAGACTCGCGCTATTTGATTTCGACCTCCTGCTGGTGGTCGACTTGTTCAGCATAGAACGCTGTCTCGAATTCGGCGGGAGGGATGTCACCGAGGTAGCCGTGGAGGCGTTGCGTGTTGTGCCAGTGCACCCAGCCGAGGGTGGCGAGTTCGAGGTCTTCGACTGTTTTCCAGGGGCCTGGGCGTGCGGGCCCGCGGACGAGTTCGGTCTTGTAGTAACCGTTCACCGTCTCAGCCAGGGCATTGTCATACGAGTCCCCGACGGTCCCGATTGATGGTGTCGCGCCGATCTCGGCAAGGCGTTCCCCGTAGCGAATGGACGTAAATTGACTGCCTGCGTCGCTGTGGCAACGTAGGTCCTCATGGTGGGTGCCGCGGCCCCAGCGAGCCATCTCGATCGCGTCCAGGACCATCTCGGTGCGCATGTGACTGGCGCACCTCCAGCCGACGATCATCCGGGAGAAAACGTCGATGATGAAGCAGACATACGCGACTCCGGCCCAGGTCGGCACGAACGTCAAATCGGTGACCCAGAGCCTGTTCGGGCCGGGCGCGCTGAACTCACGGTGGACGAGATCCGGGTGACGGGACGCGGCAGGATCAGCCCTCGTTGTCTTGACCCGTTTTGACCGAGTTGCGCCCTCGATGCCAGCGGCGTGCATCAGCCGGCCCGTCTGATCGCGACCGATGTCGATACCGGCCCGACGTGCAGCCTTCCAGAGCTTGCGGACCCCATAGACGCGGTAATTGTTCTCCCAAATCGTCACCAACTCCGGAGTCACGACGGCGTCGCGGACAGCTCGCGCCGATGGGGCGCGATTCTTTGCGGCGTAATAGGTGCTCGGAGCCACCTGCAACAGTGCACAGATGGGCTCGACTCCGAGCGGGCGACCTTCGACGACATCGTCCTTGTTGGCGTCGATGAACGTGACTACCTCCGGTGCTGGCGGTCGAGCTCCGCCCCGAAGAAAGACGCGGCCCGCTTGAGTATCTCGTTGGCCCGCCGAAGTTCCCGATTCTCCTGCTCGAGCTCTCGAACCCGCCGCGCCTCGCCCGTCGTCACACCCGCTATGCGACCCTCATCGACGTCGGCCTGCTTGACCCACATCCGCACCGACTCGACCCCGTAACCGAGCTGCAACGCGACGCGTTGAACAGTCCCGTGCTCAGTCCCCAACTCTGCTCGCAACGTCCGCACCATCCTGACCGCTGAGGCCTTCTCCTCCGGCGAATACCGACGTGTCGTCGGCTTCCCCGCTGATCGTTCTTTCGACATGAACCCATCCTCGTTTCCAAGGTCAGGAGTCTCCAAGAAACCCAGAGCGGTTCAGTGTGATCGCGTGCACACGATCTGGCTTACACCGCCCGCTCGGGGATCCTGGACGCGGCCACAGCGGAATCTCCTGAACCCCTTGACGAGTCGTCTCGTCAAGCTCAGCGAGGCTCGCTTGGGGGTATTCGGGGCTAGACACGTAGCCCGGACGAGTACTGCATTTTTGAACGAGTAGCTCGCGCTTGCCTTAGAGCTTCGACGCTCGTCGAGACTGCACGAACAGTCCAGCGGCGGAGATGACAATGGTGAGTAGCCCGATCGAAATTAGCAACTTCGACTCGACAAGACCCTCCCTCGTCATAGTTCGCATGAGAGGAAGCGCCCCGTCCGCAACAATGTAGGTGAGATTTACGGCTATGGGATAGCCAAACGAAATCGAAAGTGCGCAAAGCGCGGCGCCAATCCATAGCAGCCACCGGTTTCGGCCCCTGACCCCGAGATAGATAGCGCTAAGTGAGCCCAGCATGAAAGGGCCGACAAAGGGGGCAGCGAGGGCGGCGGGGATGAAGAGCAGCAGCGAAGCGAAGGCGACCCTGCCGTAAAGGCCACGAGTGACTTGCTGCCACGGATCCTTGCGATAGATAAGCAGCATCACATAGCAGAGAACGCTTGCAAGGGCCGGGATGGCAAAGAATGCCACCGGATTGCGGTAGTGACCGACCGCGGCCATCGCGATTAGCGAGGCGCCAAGCCAATTCCCATAAGAGCATGTAACCGTGCGCCACGGTATGACGCGACGAGGCGGCCCCACTGCGGTCAAGTCCTTTTGCGTGGTGTATCTGAATCGGTGTGATCTTTCGGTTGGTTATGCGCTGAGGGCGTGGAGTTCTGGGGCCACCTCCTCGGGTTGGTTGGTGCCTACGGCCTGGGATTTGGTGAGTGCGTCGAGGCCGAGGTAGCGGCGGGACTCGGCCCATTCGTCGTGTTGTTCGGCTAGGACAGCGCCGACGAGGCGGATGATCGCGTCACGGTTGGGGAAGATCCCCACAACGTCGGTGCGGCGGCGGATCTCCCGGTTCAGGCGCTCGTTCGGGTTGTTCGACCAGATCTGTCGCCAGAGCTCCTTGGGGAACACAGTGAAGGCGAGGATGTCGGCGCGGGCGGCGTCGAGGTGGGCGAACGCTTTCGGCAGTTTGTGTTCCAACGCGTCGAGGATTCGGTCGAATTGGGCGTGGACCGAGCCAGCGTCGGGTTGGTCGTAAACGGAGTGCAGCAGTGTTTTCACCCATGGCCAAGAGCTCTTCGGGACGGTGCTCATCAGGTTTGCGGCGTAATGGGTTCGGCACCGTTGCCAGGACGCTCCGGGCAGTGTTGCCGCGGTCGCAGCGACAAGGCCGGCGTGGGCGTCGGAGGTAACCAGCTTCACCCCGGTGAGGCCTCTGGCGGTCAGATCGCGGAAGAACGCCAGCCACCCGGCCCCATCCTCCGTGGAGGCAACCTGCAGGCCCAGGATCTCGCGGTGCCCGTCGCCGTTGACGCCGGTGGCGGCCAGCACCGCAACGTTCACGACCCGGCCGCCTTCACGGACTTTCATCGTCAGAGCGTCGCAGGCAACGAACGTGTAAGGGCCAGCATTCAGAGGTCGACTGCGGAACTCGGCAACGTGTTCGTCGAGGTCGCGGGCCATCACCGAGACCTGAGATTTCGATAACGAGGTGATGCCGAGGGAGTCGACAAGTTTCTCCATCCGCCTCGTTGAAACACCGAGCAGGTAGCAGGTCGCCACCACTGTTGTCAGTGCCCGTTCTGCACGACGGCGCCGTTCGAGCAACCAGTCGGGGAAGTAGGTGCCCTGCCGCAGCTTCGGAATCTGAACATCGATCGTGCCGGCGCGGGTGTCGAAATCACGGTGTCGGTAGCCGTTTCGCCGGTTAGTGCGCTCCTCAGAGACAGTCCTGTAATCGGCCCCGCAGACCGCGTCCGCGTCAGCGGATAGCAGCGTGTTGATGAAGGTGGTGAGCATGTCCCGAAGTAAATCCGGGGATGCCTGTTCGAGGTGTTCGTGAAGAAAGCGGGCAGGGTCGATACTGGGTGCGACGGTCATCGTCGTAGTTCCTTTCGAGACGGATTTAGCGGTTCTCTCGAAGGATCACGCGGTGACCGTCGCCGTCTGTGACGACACGCTCACCGGGATCCGATACACCACGTTAAAGGACGCAACCCCCACTGCAATTTCTTGATTCGGGTCCTGTGGCACACTCACACCTAACGATTAGCGGGCTTGCGCTTTGCCGACCCTCCAAAAGGATGATTGACGGGTTTTAGGCGATTCCGTCGGCGCTTACCAAGGATTGATCGTCAAACGCCGATGACCTTATACCTTCACAGCCTAAGCCGCCAAGTCCCAGATTGTGGGGCGTTTACAGAACGTTCTGTGTATGCCAAGCTCTGGCTCAGATCTTCGTTATTCGAGATCTTTCAATGAGGAAGGGCTTTCGAAATCTCATGAAACTAAAATTGATCGCCACCATCTCCAACGATGCCTGGACGCCGATCGAGTACACGGACGCGATCTTCGACGACAGCACCAACACCTGGATCTCCAAGGCCGAGGTCGCCGAGATCCCGTCCACCGCGTTCACCTCGCGAGCAAAGAAAGACCACGTCGCCGGGCGCCTCGTGGTGCGGCGGATCCCGGAACTGAACAAGAAGGACCTCGCCCACCCGACCCTGTTCGACACACACCGGTTCCACGCCTTGTTCACCACCACCGACCTCGACACGGTGACCGCAGACCAGGTCCACCGCCGACACGCGATCATCGAGCAGGTCAACTCCGACCTCAAGGGTTCAGCGTTGGCGCACCTACCCTCCGGGAAATTCACCGCGAACGCCGCCTGGCTTGTCCTTGCCGTCATCGCGTTCAATCTCACCCGCTCAGCCGCAACCATCACCGGGCCTGCCCTGGCCAAAGCGACAACATCAACGATCCGCCGGAAACTTGTCACCGTCCCGGCGAGGATCACATCCTCCGGCCGCCGCATCCGACTGCACCTACCCAACGCATGGCCCTGGGAAGCCGCCTGGAGAGCGCTCTTCGCTCACGCCCTGCCACCACCGCGAAGCTGATCAACCCGCCCACCCAGCCACCCCGGCGCGAGCAGAAACCAGCAGTGGGTCTGTCTCGTTAACGGTGTTTCCGGCGGTTTTCATTTAGTAGGTTTCCGCGGCCGGCCAGCGGTCTTGGAAGGTGATGGCGAACGCGTTCAGCGCGGGCTTCCAGCGCATCGTCCATCGGGCTCGTCCCGCGCCTGTCGGGTCGAGTGATCTGGTGACAAGATACAGGCACTTCAGCGCGGCCTGCTCGGTGGGGAAATGACCGCGTGCTCGCACCGCCCGCCGGTATCGGGCGTTCAGGGATTCGATCGCGTTGGTGCTGCAGATCACGCGGCGAATTTCTTCGTCGTAGTCCAGGAACGGGATGAACTCCTCCCACGCGGACTCCCACAATCTGGTGATGGCACCGTATCGTTTGCCCCATTTCTGGGTCAGCTCCTCGAGCGCCGTCCGCGCGGCCGTCGGGTTCGGTGCCGTATAGATCGGCTTCACATCCCGTTTGAGGGCGTCCCAGTCTTTCTTCGACGCGAGTTTGAAGGTGTTGCGGATCAGATGGATGATGCAGGTCTGCACCGTCGTCAACGGCCACACATTTGAGACAACATCTGGCAGGCCTTTCAGCCCGTCGCAGACGAGGAAGAAGGTGTCCGTCACGCCCCGGTTCTTGATGTCCGTCAGGACACTCATCCAGAACTTCGCCCCCTCACCCCCGGTTCCAGCCCACAAGCCCAGAACCTCCTTCTCACCCTCCAGGCTCACCCCGATCGCCGCATAGATGGGCCTGTTGGCTACTTGCCCGTCACGAATCTTCACCACGATGGCATCGATGAAGATCGCCGCGTAGACGCCGTCCAGCGGACGGTGAGACCATTCGTTCATCTCCTCCGACACCTTGTCGGTGATCCTGGAGATCGTCTCCTTCGATACCTGGGCGTCATAGATCTGCGCGAAGTGCGCACTGATCTCCCCGGTCGTTAACCCGTGGGCATACAGCGAGAGGACCATCTCGTCGACCCCGGTCAGGCGCCGTTGGCGTTTCCGCACAATGACGGGCTCAAAAGTTCCGTCCCGATCCCTCGGCACATCGATTTGGACATGCCCGGTCGCCTCGGTCAACACCGTCTTGGGTCTTGTTCCGTTGCGAACGTTCGAGGACTCACGTTCGGGCTCTGCCCGGTTCTTGTCGTGACCGAGGTGTTCGGTCATTTCCTCATTCAACGCCGTTTCCAGCACGGTCTTGGTGAATTGCTTCAGCAACCCGTCGGGCCCGGTCAGGGACAAGCCCTGCTCCCTCGCCAGACGCACCAGCTCGACCGCCGCAGCCTCCTCAGCAGACGGCTCAGATTTCTTCGATTTCACATCATCAAGTGTCGTCATCATCACGGCACCTTCCCCGCTGAAACTTCGTTCAGCGCGTCAGGCCGGAAACACCGTTTAATACACAGTCCCCCAGCAGTGGAACACCACGGGGTCTTGGTAGTAACGGAACAGGATTGAACGCTAAGCCTGGAAGCCTGTCAGCTCGGCTCGTGTTCTGCGGCTCCGTGGTAGTCGGTCACGACCGCGTGGACGGTGCCGATCGACAGCTTTGTGGCGGTGGCGATGATGCGGATGGATTCGCCGTCGAGGTGGCGGGCGATGATGATTCGGCGTTTGTCGGCGTCGACGACGCGGGGGCGGCCGCCGGTGCGGCCACGGCTACGGGCTGCGTCCAGGCCGTTGCGGGTCTTGCGGGCGATGTCGCGTCGACGGTCTTCGGCGAGGGCGAGTGCCAGGTCGAGGATGAGGCTGCGTTCGGTGTGTTCTCCTGCCGCGATCCCGTCGAGAACCTTTACGGCGATGCCGCGGGAGAACAGATCGGTGAGGACGATGAGGCCTTCGAGGAGGTTGCGGCCGAGCCGGTCGACTTCCTGCACGGTGAGCATGTCTCCGGTTCGGAGGTAGTCGATCGCCGCGGTCAATGCCGGGCGGTCGGCCACGGCGAGCTTGCCGCTGAGCTTCTCTTCGAACACTCGCTCGCAGATGGGGTCGAGCGCGTCGTGTTGCCGCGCGGTCTCCTGTTTACTCGTGCTGATTCGGACCAATCCCACCAGTGTCATGCGACCGCCCATTCTGTTCAGCAAACATGTTCATCAATGCAGGTTCAGCCTAGCGGTTGATGAACGGGTTGTTGAACGCCGAGGTGGGCATTGAGGCTCACTCCGAGTCGCCGGGGTGGGTGTTCAGTAATGGAACGTTTTTTGAACGATGAGAAACGGGTCCCGTCGTCCTGCGAAATGTGGATTTGAACCGCGATGGAGACTACGGCGCTCGATGGCGGCGATCTTTGTGAATCCGGATAGTGGGTTCCGGGCACCTCAGTACCATGCGGTGGTTCCGCCGCGGTAGTCGTCCATAGCGTCGGGGTCTCGATCGCAACCCTCTACCAGTGGAGCCCTGGCCCCGACCGTCAGTAATTTCCGTTTGTCCCCCCGAATGTCCCACGTTTGTGCGACTGCGGTGCCCTCTCACTGGTGTTACTTTTCCGATACGCAGTCAAAATCGACTGTCATTCACTTTCCAAGGCAAGGAATGGGGTCGGATTTATGATCAAAAGCAATAGGCGGACTACGGGAATTGTGTTCGCCGCGCTGATCGCGCTGTTCTCGCTCGGGATGGCGGCCCCGGCTGCCATGGCAGTAGAACCAAGCCAGGACTCCGTCTACCGCCTCGACGTCAACGGCCAACACGCCACCCTTACCGAGGGCGCGACAGCTGTCTTCACGATGCAGCGCATTGGTGGGACTGCGAAGCCCGGAATGATATCCCCTAACGTGGTCTATCCCGGAGACGGTGCCGGGACGATCACCGTCACGGCCTCGGGCGGGGTTTACTACTGGAGTGTCGCGATGGCGATCCCGGCCACCTCCTTCTTGGGAGACTTCAGCATCACAGACACCACCAGCGGTTTCTCGGGTGGTCGGGTCCTTGCGACTTCGTTCTCAGGGTCCGCCCCAACGAGCAAGCTTCGCGGTCACAGGTACATTGGGTCCCTGGCGGGAAAGGCCTTCTTTTTGGGCGTGCCTGTCTCTACGACCGGCCCAAATAACACTGTCTACAAGTACATCTGAGACGGCGACTTGGGAGGAAAGGCTGGTTGGTTGTTACCCTCCAGTCCTTCCTGGTCGGTTTGAAACGAGAAAGAAGGACAGCCATGACGGTGGAGGCACAAAACCCAGCAGAGGAGTTGAGGCGCATCATCTCAGAGGGCCACATCTCCGAGGACGCGCTGCAGGCCATGACGGGTATCCGGCCAGAGAAGCTGCGGACCTACGTCGACGACGCAAAACCAGGGATGATGGCACTCAGCGCGAGCCCGCAGGCGCTCTCCAACGACGAGAGCGGAAGGCTGTCTATTCTTGTGGCGCACCTTACGGAGGGGATGCAGATTGGCGACGACGAACGGCTCATGGCGATCTTTGAATCGTTGACGATCGAGTGCCACCTCACGCTTCAAAACATCGCCCAGTTGACGGGACTTGATATCGAAGACCTTAAGGGCGCCCTGCACGACCCGCGGACCGTTCCGATCAAGAAGAAGTATGAACTCGCGATAAGGGGTTCGTACCTTATCAACGCCGTCAATCGAGCACGCGGTCAATAGACCCGGGATATATAGCTGGAGAAACGTTGCGAGAGGACCATTGCTCTTTGGAGGGCACCTCACTAAATCTCGGTTCTCTCAAACGCCCAATCCCTCGCTTACAGCGGATATTTCACAATCAATCCCGAATAGAACACCACCAAGCCCGCCGAACTTCACAGGTCAGTCTCCGATCACATCCGCGCATTGTTCGCGCAGCGGCCGTAGTCCGTTGGGGGTTCGTCTTGCGGGCATTGGACTCATATGGGACGCCGACACCGTCGGGCACGTTTAGTGCGCGGGTGCGAGGACGATCTTCTGGCCTAGGGCCGCAGCAAGTCGGTTGAGCGTGGCGGTTGTGGGATTCCCGATACCGCGTTCAATGCGGCTGATCTCAGCCTGCTGTATTCCGGTGACGCTGGAGAGTGCAGGCTGAGTGAGATGGCGTGCCTTGCGGGCCTCCGCAAGCATGGTGCCGAGCTCGGCGCGAGCGGTGAGTTCGGCATCGAACGACGCGGTGGCCGCTTCATAGACGCTGCGCGCATCGTCGGACCATTTGGCCTTCGCCTGGTCCGCAATCTCCTTGAAGCTTTTCGACATGATGTCCTCCCTCACTCGAGTATGTGCCAAGACACATAAGTTGTCAATACGTTCTAGTGTTGCCGCTTCCACTGTTTGTGGATCTTGCGCGCCTTTGCAATCTCCCGCTGTTGCCGTTTCTCGGAGGTATCGGTCTTCTTGTTGTAGCCGCTGTAGAGCAGCACGATTTTGCGTCCATGGAAAGTGCAAAAGACTCGTAGGAGCACCTGACGATCGGTGTCAGCGAGATCGGCCGGCAGTTCGGCCCCCGCTTCGGCGAGGATCGCACGCAAGGACCGACGCACGCGAAACTCGTAGAGTCCCTCTCCGAGAGGCTTGCCCCATTCGCCGGAGCAGATATCGATGCCATGGGCCTCAAGGACGTGCTCGATTGCAGCAGTGAGGACTGCCTGCTCGTACTCGGGAAGCGAGGAGAAGAATCGCTCAAATGTTGCCCCCTCGTATTCAATGGACCAAATGGTCAAGGTGCTCCTTCGCGTTGTGCCGCCCGACGAGCCTCGCGACCCGGGCGCTACCGGCTTGACGGATTCGCCAGCTCAACCTAAAATCAACTTTCGTCCCGTTGAGGGTTCCGCTTGCGGGCGGCCGTATCGATCCAAAAGTGGTCTCCAGCGCGTCCTCCTGAGCGCTCAAAATCCCGCCCGGTGATCGTCCCTTTTGCGGACGCCGTGGCCGGACCAAATCCCAAGTTGGGCTGCTTACCATCTGGTCGGCGCACGGGCCGTCGACAACCTTGATGGCGTCGCACCGCTTTCGTTATCTGTCGAAAAGGTTTTCAATTCTGATTGGTCAGGGACAAAGTGATGTAAGCAGCCGCGTCGAGCGAAGGCGTAGTGCCTGCTGAGTAACCGTTGTTGTGCACGTTGACCGCGTACTGGGCGAACCCACCACTCTGGCACCACTCGTCTATCGGAAGACAGTAAGACTTCACCGACGTTACTGATACCGGAGAGCCCGTGTCCCAGCTGATGTGAGTCCAGGATGCGAAAGCGTTTCCTCCACGATGAAAAGCGCCATTATTCGGACTATGGGTGTATACATTCCAAGGCTGGTTGGGCACATACGACGGATCAGCGAGCAACACGATTGACACAACACTCGATCTCCCGGCCGCTGAAATCCCGCCATTTGGAGTTGTTGTCGGGTCCAACGCATTCCCGATCACTTGAGCCCCTTGCGAATACCCAGCCAAAATAATGGGTGAATATGGGCAAATCGAAGCTATGTAGTTGACTTCGGCGACAAGAGCTGCGGTGCCCGCGGCGATGCTGGCGGGGTAAAAATCTGAAGGTTGAGTCGAGATCACTGTCGCGGGATAAACGATCCCCTCGAAAAATGTCGGAATGTTCGGATTGCTAGCTAAGTAGCTACCCACCGCCCCAATCCGCGTGCCCATTCCGCCCGACTGGTAGACGCGCCCGGAATGTTGCGTTAATTGAGGATTCGCCACGGGTTCGAGAGATCCCCGGACGCCGATGAAAACGGCGTTGTAGGCACCCCCACCGCACGGAACAGAAGCTGTCGTCGCGGAGGCGGGCCCGCCAATCATTATGCTCAGCAAGGTTCCGAAGACCACGAATGGAACAGCAAACCGAAGGGCTTTAGTTCGCGAAATCTGATTGACGTGATTTATCTTCATGTTCGTAAGTCCACTTTTCTTTGCAAACCCTGCGGAAATTCAGTGCACAGAAGCCCTCAACGCAATCTTTTCCACGAGACGCGTGCAGACCCCTTGTGTTCGAGCAGACGCTCTTGTTATGTCCTGAACGGACTCACATTGACACCTGCCGCGTTCAGCAGAGTGCTTAGATAAAAAGCCAAGATCACAGCGAAGATACCTACCGTCGGTACCCACCATGTTGGCTTTTGGTTTTCTCTCGATCGGCGACCTACCATCAATACGCCGACGAAAGTGACCAGTGCCACCACCGGCGTCACGAGATCCGAAAGCCCGGTGAGGTAGGCCTGGCATGGCATCGATGCCGTGCAAACCCCCACATTCAAATTGTTCAAGAGCGCAGCGGCAGTCAGGACAATCGACACGAGAATCATGAAGATAAATAAGACGACGAACGAGATACGATCGAGACCTGCACGGGAGCGTGACTTTTCCATCATCATTTCCCGTGCTGCTTCCGTTTAGTTACTGATAGTTGCGCCGCCCTAGCTTGGCCGAGTTTGCGCCGCCGGTGAGCGTTGGCCGGCGACCTGTTGGTTGGGTAAAAGAGACCGAACAGGTTGTGCCACTGGCCCTCGTGAGTCCGATTCTTGTTGATATGACGGATCTTACGACGGCAATGGGAACATAGAATAGTCCTCACTTCTGGGGACTGAAGAGCGAGACCTAATTGTCCGGCGAAAGATCTCAAATAGATCCCGCTGCGCAGGTTCATAACTTCTCGGGACTCGTTGTGGTCACCCGGTGAGAAGACCCCGGCGCCCAAGCGGGAGGGGAGCCGGGGTTGCCCTTGCACACATTTTGATCAGAAGGTGCTCGCTTGGCCATGAGCGCTTCATCGAAATCCGCGACCCCCGCAAAAGATACTGACAGTCGCCCGGATAGCCAGTGCGACCTGGTGCCCCTTGCTGTCGCGATCGCCGTTCCGCTTGCGGCCCGCCGATCCGGGCGAAAGGTGGACCAGAGCAGGCTCTGGCGATGGCGGGAAATGCCGCCCGGTGATGGTTCCCCTTACGGGCGGCCGATTCGTGAAAAAACTGGTCTAGAGCGGGCTCTCGCAATGACGGGAAATACCGCCCGCTGATCGTCCGGCTTGCGGGCATGTCCATCGGAATCGTGGGGTGATCTGTCGAGGACACGCATCGCACTGATTGCTGAGGGGGAGTGAGGGTGGTGATCCAGCGCCCGTTACGGGCGTGGCGCTGGATCACCCTGAGCGGGCACTTGGCCGTCCCCAGGTGGACACATGTGACGCGGTCCCTTTGCTCGGGGGAAGCTGCGGGTCGTCATTTCGGGTATCCCGCCGGATGGTTGGGTAGGTCATCGGCGTAGTTAGAAGGTTATCGGGTGTCCTCCTTTTGGAGGACCAAGTTGGGGACGCGTCTCTACCCCAATTCGGGGGCCTCACCCATCATCGACTAGATGCCGCACGCCGGTCCGCTTGTGGCACCCGGATCATTCCGAGCTCGACGATAAGTGGACACCACTGGTTCCCGGAACTACACCCCTGTTCGGGGACTAGCCCTGCGTGACGGTGAGCGTAGTTTGGAGCTATACCGATTCGAAGGCGTCTAGGGTAAGCAACTCGAATCGATAGGCCCTCACTAGCTTTCGGGTAGCTGGCGAGGGCTTTTTCGTTCCCGGGCCAACACGCCACCGGATATTTCGGGTGGCGCTAACCGACTACTCCCACAAGACGCACCACATCGGGTTCGGCTTCCGGAACGCTCTCCCGGTCAAGATCCAGCCCCGATCGCACTTCCGCGAGCACCTCAAGGGACGTCCGGTGATGGTTCGTGAAAGGCGTCGCTGGGAAGCCTTTCCGGGGCACATTCCCGGCACCTGTTGCCGAAAAGGCGCGAGTGTGTGAATGATGAACCATGAGATCCAGTCATCCGTTGCCCGGCAATCCCTGGCCACACGATATGACAATCACTATTGAAGATTCCCCGACGTTCCTCAGCGAGTTGTTGTTCGTGCGCAGCGCGTGGGGCCTTGAACCGGCTGGTGTTCCGAACCTTGATCGGGAACCGGATCCGGGAACCTCCGCCCGGCCACGCCGGCCTGCAGCCGACGAGTTGGAGCGGCTCTGGCTGAGTGATTGGAAGCGTGCCTGGACCCAATTTCAGGACGACCCCAAGGAAGGGCGAATTCCAGACGAAAACGAATTGCGCCGTATCGCCGAGTCCACGGATGAGGAGCTTCAAGCGTTTTACTCCGCGCGACCCTCAGCGATCTGGTGCACCGGCATGGACAGTGACGCAGCGAATATGTGGCGTACATCATTGGTCGACAACTACCGCACACCGTTGGCTGAGACTCCAGAGTGGCTGGCGCTGCCCGCCCTCATCCAAGCCTGGCACCACGGCATTGACACGATCATCCAGCTGCCCTACCGGGGGCACTACGCCCGGCAGCTCAGCCCTCGACACCTGCTGGTCTCGCGGGAGACAAGACACAACCGAGATCTTTATGCCGAAACGCTGGCCAACGTCTGAGCGAGCTCATCGTCCTCGAACCGGTCTCCTGGCGTCGCGCTCATCGTTCGTCTTACGGGCGAGGGTCCCCTGTTTCAGCCCGAAAGCGGGGTCGCCGTTGTCGGTCGTGGCGAGGATGCTGACGGTCATGAAGCTTTTCCGCTATCGTGCCCCGTCCATCCGTTCCTCGACGGTCTACACCGCGGCGAAACGGCGCGTGAAGCGCGGATTGGGTATCTCGCAGGTCCAAGCGTGGACGAAACCAACTCGGGTGAAGCAGCGCGCAAAGGCGAAGCTCGGCTTGTATTCGCCCACGGCGCGCGTCATCCGCCAGACCGCCAAAGGCAACTTCCCGAGTTTTCTTGGACTCTTCGGTCGCAAACGCTAATCCGTAGGCCTGCCTTGCCTCCCCCTTACGGTATTTGTTTCAGTGCTGCAGGCGGCGGGACTGGAGTCACTGCCAGCAGAGGGCTTGGTCTGGGAAGATGGTCGGCATGCCAGACATGCGTCGAAAGAGTCCTGAGCCATCGCCCGGACCGCCCCAGGTCCAAATGAAGCCTGGAATGGCAGACGAGCTGATGCGGGACCTTGCTCCACTGCTGGCAGAAGACGGCGTCGACATCAATGACCTCACCGATATCGATGCTTTGAACCAGGCGCTTCAGAGGGCGGTCGAACGGCGCAACATGGAATTGTTCACCCCGGTTGGCGCCCGGCGTGACCAGGCGATCGCGCTGCTGATGCTGGTCGTGGCCGCTATCGCAGACGATGACACCAAGCGCGCAGGAATTCTCCTCGACAAAGCGCAGCCAGAGTCACCGGACGATTCCGCCCCGGAAGTATCTAGCTGTATCGGGCTCGCGTTGGGCCTCCTCGACAGCTGGCTTACCGGCCAGGATTCGCAAGCGCCGGTGACGCTGGCTCGAGATACCCGCCTGCCCGCTGGGCATTGGTTCGGGCAGCGTGCTGCGGTCAACGTGCTCGCGCTCGCCCGCAAAGGTCGCGCATTCCAGTCTCTGGGGTCCCTGATCACCAGGCAGGGAAGCCCTCAGCTCCTCGCCGGCGCTTCCCTGACGTTGGCCGCCGCCGTGCTGGCCTGGTCTGGAACAGAGGGCACAGAAGTGGGCAAGCTTCTTCCCGCAGTCATCCGCTAGTTCGCTAAAGGTTCCGCTTACGAGCGGCCGATCCGGGTGAAAAGTGGCCTCAAGCACGTTCTCGCGAGGGCGAGAAATACCGTCCGGTGGTCGTCCGGCTTGCGGACTCGCCCAAGCTGAACTCGCCGATAGGGTCGAGAGCATGAACCGGCACCCATGGAACCGCCTGCTCGCCTGGGTGATCGACTGGCTCTGCATACTCGTCTGGGTAGCCGTTGTTGCTGCCGTCGGCATTCCACTCTATTTGGCTGGGATTACCGGTGGGCTAACGGCCGTCGCTCAGAACATCCTCGCGACGGTCATTCTTGTGGTTCCGGTGACCTTCATGCTCGCCGGGTTTGAATCGTCCGCGCGCGAAGCGTCGATCGGTAAACGCGTTCGCCACCTCCTCGTCGTGAATTCACGCACGGGACAGCGTGTCTCATTTCGACGGGCGCTCGCCCGCAACACGATGAAGGTAGCCGTGCCTTGGACGGTTGGGCATGCGGCCGTTTACAGTATCGTCGCGGCGAGTGCGGCGGATTCCATACCTCCATCGATCTGGGTGATCACGGTGTTCGCCTACGTACTGCCGCTCGTTTACATTGCATCGCTATTCTTCGGCACCGGTCGAACACCTTATGACCGAATTTCCGGCACCACCGCCACCCTGATAGTCCGGTAGTGGTTCCGCGTGCGGGCGTGTTCGATATGGTCGTCTCCGTGAACGAAGAACTGCGCGAGCAAACTCGATCGGCATACGATGCGGTGGCTTCTGACTACGCGACGATAATTCCCGACACAGGCTTCGAGGCGCCGCTTGACCTGGCGATGGTCAATGAGTTCGTAAGCGAGGTTGCCACGCGTCCTGCTTCGACGGTCTTGGACGCTGGATGCGGGGCTGGCCGGATGGTGACCTACCTCCAGTCGCAATCTCTCTCATTTGATGTAGTCGGCATTGATCTGTCGGCGGAGATGATCGCGCTCGCGCAGTCTGCGCACCCGACCGCCAAATTCCGACATGCAGATCTTTCGGACACTCAATTTCCGGACGGTGAGTTCGACGGCATCCTTGCTTGGTATTCGATCATCCACACCGAGCCGGATCAGCTCGCCGAGATCGTTGCTGAGTTCGCTCGAATTCTCCGATCTGAGGGGCTAGTCCTGCTTGGCTACCAAGTCGGTGCCGGCGAACGCCACTTGAACAGGCCGTACGGACACGACGTCAAGCTGCGGGCATTCCTGCACCGAACCGACGACGTCATCGCGACTCTCACCAACGGTGGTTTCGACCTCATCGCGAAGCTGGATCGTGCGCCGCGCACGTCGGAGCGACACGCTCAAGGTTTTGTCCTCGCGCGACGCCAGTAGCTGACGCAGTCACCGTTCCGCTTGCGAACACGAAAACGCTGTGCAGCCGTCGGGCAGTCCGGCGATCCGGCCACCGCTTTCACAACGGTTTACGACCAGAAGAGCTCTGCCCGATCCGCCGCAACCCCGACGGCTAAAGGCTCGCCGGAGAGCGTCTCCTCGCTTGATGGCTCGATCGTCCCCGTGATTGCTGGCGGTGTCGGCGGTATCGCGCTGCTCGTGATCATCGTGCTCGTGATCCTGCTAGTCCGATCGTCGAAGGCGCGGAAACGTGCACTCGCCGAGAAAGTGGGCGCAGACACGGAACGGGTGAAGTCGTGATCGAACCGCCCACACTTTCGGTCCAGAACCTGGCCGTCGACCTCGGGGGGCGTTCTGTGCTTCATGACGTGTCGTTTTCGATTGATGCGGGGGAACTCGTCGGACTCATCGGCCCCAACGGAGCGGGAAAAACGACACTATTGCGTTCACTCCTCGCTCTCGTGCGCAGGCGGGCGGGCGCAATTTCTGTGCTCGGGACACCTGCCAAGCGCGGCCGCAGTTCAGTGGGATACGTACCGCAGCGACACGAGTTCGCTTGGGACTTCCCGATCTCCGTCGAACGAGCTGTGCTCACGGGGCGGGTCAAGCGAATCGGCTGGACACGGCAGCCTGGCCTCGCAGATTGGCGCGCAGTCCGCGACGCCATCGATCGGGTGGGGATAACGGATTTACACACTCGCCCAGTGGAGGAACTTTCGGGAGGCCAGCGCCAGCGCGTGCTCGTGGCGCGAGCCCTCGCTCTCGAACCGACGGTACTGCTCCTCGACGAACCGTTCACCGGTCTCGACGTTCCCACCCAAGAATTATTGACCGATCTGTTTGTCGACCTCGCCCGTGAAGGCGAGGCACTCCTGATGACGACGCACGATCTCGGCTCGGCTGTTGCTACCTGTGATCGTCTGCTGCTGGTGAACCAGACAATCATCGCCGACGCCACGCCGGCCGAGCTCTCGTCCGCGGACGCCTGGAAGAGGACGTTCGGCGTCCGAGATTCAAGTCCTTTGCTGACTTCGGTCGGGGTGCGCTGATGCTGACCCCTCTTGATTTCATCGCGGATTTACTCAACCCCGACCTTCGGTTTCTGCCTAAGGCTCTGGTCATCGCCCTCATGTCGAGCATCGTCTGCGGGGTGATCGGCTGCCACGTGGTGCTGCGCGGGATGGCGTTCATCGGTGATGCCGTTGCGCACGCTGTTTTTCTCGGTCTCGCCGTTGCCTTCGTGTTTGGGGGCAGCCTCATCGTCGAAGGAACAGTCGCCGGAGTCATCACTGCCCTTCTTGTTGCTGTCTTTTCTCAGAATCGACGGTTGAAAGAGGACAGTATCATCGGAATCTTCTTCGCTGCAGCGTTCGCCCCTGGCATCGTGATTATCAGCCGTGCGCCGGGCTACGCCGGCTCACTGCAACAGTTCCTGTTCGGGTCGACCACCGGAATCCCCGACAGCGACCTTGTCGTGGTCGGCGTCAGCGGAACAGTATTGCTGCTCATCGCTTTGCTGTTGCACAAAGAATTCGTTGCCATTGCGGTCGACCGTGAGACGGTGCGCTCACTCGGGCTTCCCGTGTTCTGGCTCGACATCATCCTCTACGTCATGGTGACGCTGGCTGTCGTCATCTCGGTGCAGACGATCGGGAACATCCTCGTATTCGCGCTTCTCATCACTCCGGCCGCGACCGCGCAGTTACTTACCGACCGTCTCGCCATCATGATGCCGCTCGCCCCACCGTCGGTGCCACTTCGGCGCTGGTAGGTCTCTACCTCTCCTGAAGCATCGACCTTCCCGTTGGAGGAACAATCGTGCTCGTCGCAACAGCTGTATTCCTGATCACCTGGATCGCGGCACCACGGCATGGGCTGGCTGCGCGTGCCTTCGGACGAGTCCGCACCCAGCGTTCTTCGTTAATGAGAAGTGAACTCTAAGCGAGTCGTCGGCACTCGAAATCAACGCTGGCCACCCGCGGCTATAGGGCAGCGGGCCACCGAGTTGTAGCCATCGGTTTCCCTCATGCACGTCGGGAACCCGGCACGCTCGCAGATGAAATGCCGTACTCTATTGAGAACAGTTCTCACTGACGCGGCCGCGTCTGGAAAGTACGAAATGACTTCCTCTACACAAGTTCTTGATGCGCTCGTCATCGGCGCGGGGCCAGCTGGTATCGGCACCGCGCTGGCTCTGGCGGCAGTGAAAGGTCTCACCTTCGGCGTGCTCGAGCGGGGACAGGTCGGACAGACATTTCTGGACTGGCCCGAGAATCAGCGTTTCCTGACCCCGTCTTTCACCGGGAATGGCTTCGGTGCGACCGACCTGAACTCGGTGCACCCGGCGACGTCTCCGGCGTTCAGCCTGGGCACCGACTATCTCACCGGGGAGCAGTACGCCAGGTATCTGCGAAGTGTGGTGTCTCACTTTCAGGTCCCGGTTATGGATGATGCGGAAGTGACGGCAGTCACGACGCATGAAGCGGGATTCGAAGTCTTCTCGGATCGCGGTCCTGTCGTGTCCCGATCGCTGGTGTGGGCCGGCGGCGAGTTCCATCATCCGCTCGCTCCGCGCCTCGCGGGTAGCGGTTTCAGCGACCACTCCAGCACGAAAGCCAGTTGGGAGCGGCGCACCGGTGAGCTTGTTGTGATCGGTGGTTACGAATCCGGGATCGATATCGCCTGTCATCACGTATCCACTGGCGTCATCGTAACGGTGGTGGACGCCGAACATCCGTGGGGTGCAGGGTCCGGATCCGATCCGTCGTTCCGGCTTGCTCCGCGATCTCGAATCCGGCTGAACGCAGCCCTGGAGACCGGGCGGCTAACACTCATGGCGGCCCGAGCCGTCGGCATTCAGGCACTGGGGAACGGAGCGGTGATTCGCCTCAGTGATGGCAGCGCCCTCACCAGCAGATCCCGACCGATCGCGGCGGTCGGCTTCGGGCCTGGGCTCGGCCCGGTCGATCACCTCTTTACCGCCCGGCCGGACGGATGGCCGTTGCTCGACACCGACGACCAGTCCACCACTACCCCTGGCCTGTTTCTGTCCGGGCCTGCCATCCGGCACGGGGGTGTCAAATTTTGCTTCGTCTACAAATTCCGCCAACGTTTCGCCCACATTGCCCGAGTCATCGGCGACCGCGCAGGCAAGGACACAACTCAACTTGAGGCCTGGCGGGAGGCGGGGATGCTCACCGAAGACCTGTCCTGCTGCGGCGTGGAGTGCGCGTGCTGAGCGCGAAAAAGACGCGTCTCTTTGGGGGAAGCGCCTCACTAACGACGCTGCTGTTCCTCGGTGCCATCCTCGCTGGCAGCCTTGCCGGCTCGATCGTCCCCGGTTCACGGGAGGTCCTGGGCGGTGTCGTCGATCCGCTTATTCTCCTGCTTGTCGGTTCGCTGTTCTTCACCGTTCGACTCGACGGCCTGCCAGCGCTCCGCAGAGCACCGCGTACAGTACTTCTCGCGCTCTCCATGAACTTCCTGCTCATTCCCGTGATCGCGTTCACGTTGACCCTGCTGCTCCCGGGGGAGGCACTGAGAATCGGGGTGTTGATCTACTGCCTCTTCCCGTGCACCGACTGGTTTCTTGGGTTCACCCGCATGGCCGCGGGCGAAACTTCTATCGGCGCGGCGCTCATCCCCCTCCAGATGACCCTGCAACTGGCCCTCTACCCGGTCTGGCTCGCTGTGTTTACCGGGCACCAGGTCAGCTCCACGATCGGCGCTGTCGCTCCCGCCCTTCTCACCTGGTTCGCTGTGCCCGCGGGAGCCGCCATTGTCGCGCGGGTATTCTTACTCGGTGCGCCTCCTCGCGTGTCGAGACACCGCATCCTCGGGACGGTGGACCGCGCTATTCCGTTCGTCATCTCCGCCGTCATCCTGTGCTTGTTCGCTGCGAACGTGGAGACGATCCTGCACAATCTGGCCGGATTCGCGTGGGTGTTGTTGGTGGTATTTCTCTTCTTTGTCGCCACCTACGTGCTCGGTCAAACTGTCGGTCGCGTGTTCCGGTTACGGTACCCCGAGCATGTGCTCCTCACCATGACGACCTCCGCACGCAACGCCCCACTCATGCTCGCCGTCACAACCGTCGCCCTGCCAAACCAGCCGGTGGTGTACGCCGCGATCATCCTCAGAATGCTCATCGAGTTTCCCCACCTGACCGTAATCACCCATCTGCTGCGGCGGAGAGCTCCGGCACTGACAACCGAGGGAATGGTTGCCGTCGCGAGCTGACAAGTGCGAAGCCACACTGAGGTCGATGCCCGTGTCAGAGAATGTCGCCGCCGAGGGTTACGACCAGCGGAGAGAAACCCATTCTGTTCCAGAATGGGCGAGAGAGACTGTTGTCGTCGACGTAGTGCAACAGCACGTGTTCGATACCGCGTGCGGCGAAGGTTGTGAGTGCCCGCGCGGTGAGTGCCCGGCCGACACCGTGGCCTCGGGCTTCTGCGGTGACGCTCGTCAGGCCGATGTAGCCGTACAGGGCCGGGTAGTAGTTCCGGCCCGGGGATTCTGAGGGCAGCGTGACCGTGTGCAGCGCGATACTGCCCACCACCTGACCCGCCGCGTTCACCGCGACGAACGCGTTGTCGGTGCCGGCCGCCTGATCGTCAATCCATTCCCGCACCGCCCGCCGAGTCGGCCCCACAACCTGGTTAGCGCGCGTGCCGGTTCCCGTGTTGAGCGCATGGTAATCGTGCTCCTCGAACGCAAGACTCACCAGGGCGTCCTCATCGTCTCCCGTCACCGTGCGAATATCGATGTCGTCGCTGACAGCGAGCGGCGGAGTGGAGCGGCGGCCGGCGAGGATGGTGTCGGGCATCAACCCCAACTGCCGCCACAGGCCGCCGGCAACCCAATCGTGGGGCCGGGTCTGAACGAGCAGTCGATGGATGCCCAGTTCGCGAGCGTCTTTCGCGACCTGTTCAACCAGCTGCGGCAGAAATTTTTCTCCGTCGTACGCAGAGGACACACCCCAACACGACAGCGGAACGTAGGCATAGGCCGGGGGCATATAGGTATAGCCGGGATGGTTCTCGTCGGCGAGTTCAAGCTGTGCCGCGAGCACGGCAACAGCCGAACCGGAGTCGTCGAGGGCAACCCAGCCAGAGGAATGGGGTGTCTCGTCGAGATATCGTGCCAGGGCACTTTGTGCCGCGAGGTCCGGATCGAGCGTCGATGCGGACAGGAGTGGGGATGCCTCCTGCCCCGCGATGGAATCGGAAGTGAACCCTATGGCCGCAGCGGCCGCGTCAGCGATCCTCAGCACGGTCATGGATATTCCACTCGGCTTCGTGGCCGAAGGAGGGTCATCCCTGGCGGGCTTTGAATCGTGGGTTCAGTTTGTTGATCACGAAAGTTCTGCCGCGTCGACGCACGATCTGGGCGCCGGGCATTTTCTTCAAAGCTCTGAGGGAGTTGCGAACTTTCACGATCCGACCAATCTTATTGATAGTAGTTATCAACTAGAGTAGTCGTTCTGACAGAGGAAAGGATCACATGATCGACTCATTCCTGTCGGTGATCCTCATCAGCGGGCTTGCTGGGGCGGGGAAGACCACATTGGCCACTGTGCTCACCGGAATCAACCGTGTGCCTGATCTCGAGCTGGGCGGAGACGGTTGGCCAGAAAGTTCGGAGGCCGTAGCGCTTCATCTTGCCGACCGCTTGGGAGAGTTGGCCGACCGAGGTCAACGTGGCAGGGTCGTCGTCGAACTGAACCACCGTGCCGATACGCCGCATGTTGCTCTCATGCTGGAAGCGCTACTCCGCGACCGGGGACCTGCGTGTCGAAGGGTGGTGATCAACCAGCTGTTTACCGTCGCTCGTGTCGAGGACATCGGCCGGCACCTTTTTCGCGACACTCCGTCAGACGCAGATGATTTTGAGACCGCGGAGCGACTGGCCACGCAACTCGAGTTCGCTACCACTGTCGCACTTGTCGGCGTAGAGGCCGCGGCGATGCAGCGACGGAGCGATATCAAGGCGCTCATTGCCCGGTTGAACCCGAAGGCTGCGGTAGGTTTCCTGTCTGCCGCCGGAAAGCTCTCGCAGGTCCTCTCGTTTGCCGGCCTGCGAGGCTCAGATGTGGCGAGAGATGTGGGACGCAGCCAGGGGTGGATGCGAGAACTTGCCGGCCGCGGCACGACGCCGGAACGGGGATCCGCGATCACCTCAGTAGTCTTTCGGGATCCTCGCCCGTTTCATCCGGAACGCCTCGCGGCGGTGCTTGAGGCCTGCCTCGAGCCCGAGGACGTGGGGCTGATCATCCGTTCGCGCGGGTTGATGCAACTGGCGACCCGTGCCGACCGGGTCGGATCATGGTCGAGCGCTGGCACTGTCGTGACGATTGAACCGACCGGGATGGAAAGCTGGGATGCACAGTCGCCGGTCGGCCAGGAAATCGTGTTCACTGGACGGGCGCTTCGTCCGGAACTCATCGCCCGCGCTCTTCGCGCAGCCCTTCTGGGCGACGACGAACTCGTCTCGGGTCCAATGGAATGGGCAACATATTCAGACCCGTTCCCGGAGTGGGTTACCGAGCACGAGCACTGAGTGGGGTGATCGTCGAGACGCTCGACGATCACCCCACTCGCATGAGTTAGTGCTCGTCGTAGTGTTCCGCGTGGACGGCGTGCTTGTGGCCATCGTGGAGGTAGTCGATGTGGTCGTCGTGGGTGACTTGCTCGTGGCCGCAGTCCGCGCCGTGCGCGTGGTCGGCGGGGGAGTGCTCGGCAACACTCTCGTGCTCGTCATAGTGGTCACCATGCTGGGCGTGGTGGTGGGTTCCGTGCACATAGTCCGTATGGCCCTCGTGTTCCACGGCCTCGTGCCCGCAGTCAGTGCGGTGCTCGTGTTCGGTGACGGTGTGCTCGGCGTGGATATCGGTAGTTGTACTCATGATGCTGCTCCTTGCAGTGTTGTTGAGGGAGTTTCCTCGAGAACGTGCGCCACGGCATCGTCGATAACGTGGGCGATGTGATGATCAGCGAGTTGGTAGACGGCATCACGCCCCGCACGCGCGACAGTGGCGATACCGGCATGGCGCAATGTGCGCAGGTGTTGGGACACCAACGGTTGGGACATTCCGGTCGCGGACACGAGCGCCCCGACAGTTCGCGGTTCCGCCGACAGCAACTGTAAAAGCTGCAGCCGGGAGGCAGAGCCGAGAACTTTGAACAAAGCTGCTGCCGCTCCAAGCCCACCATCGTCGATCATTGATCCAGCCAAACACATACATAAAGATATTGCAATGTGTTTATACTACTGATAATGACTCCCAGGGAGAGGATCCACTCATGGACGCAGTGAACAAGCGTCGTACCCATCAGAAAGCTGCAACTCGCACCGCTCTGTCGGGGTCCACCGACTTCATCAGCGCCCAAGACCTGTACGCGCGGATGCGTGAGCAAGGCGGATCCATTGGGCTAGCCACTGTCTATCGCAACCTGAACGAACTGGTCGACGCGGGCGAAGCGGACACCCTTCAAGCCGGAACAGGGGGTCAGCTTTTCCGTTTCTGTGGCACTGACGGACACCATCACCATCTGTATTGCGTGGAGTGCGGACGCACCATAGAGGTTGACGCCCCCATCGAGGCGTGGGTGGCCAGCACAGCAGCCAAGCACGGGTTCACCGAAGTCCGACACGTCCTCGACATGTTCGGCGTGTGCCTCGAGTGCAAAGCTCGGTCCACAACGAGCACGATGGTATAAACGTTCCAAGATCCCCATCCCTAATGAGAATCATTATTTTTTAGCATAGGGTTGTAGCTGCTGACAGCCATACACGCCGCCATGCTGGAAAGACTTCTCATGATCGAATTGTGCCGCACGGCTCAGCTGCAAACTGCTCGAGCGTCCCGCCGCGATGGCGTTGCCCACCACCAAGTCCCACGAGATCACACGAACGGTCTTGGTGCCGTCACCCTCAGCGCGTGCGCCGGGACTGCTGTCGGTTTGATTGACTCCTCGACTGAGGTGGCGTTAGTGCTCGGGATGTGTGCACCCGAACGCCACACGATTGCCCGCATGCTTTCCAGCGGTGGGTCCGGTGCCGTAATCGGCGAGGACGTGCCCGCCGGTGAGGTTGCTGCCCGGCTGCAGACGCTGGTCAGGGATTTCAGAACCTCAAACCGAGTAGTCATCGAATGTCCTTCCGCCACCAGCAGCACCGACCTGATCGCCCGGTTCACTGGCGCCCGTGCCGCTACCGACCCACCGGTCACGTTCGGGCCAATAGTGACGGTGGTAGATGCCAGCCACCTCATGTTTGATCTGGATCGTCGAGACTATGTGGAAGGGGAGGACGGCCAGCCTTTCCCCGTCCCATGGGCGCAGGTGACCGTCACCCAGATTGAGAACGCCACCGTCCTCCCGATTGTCAACTGGCGCCACTTTCCACGCGCGCAGCTCACCGAGTTGCTGTCCCTGTTGTCTCACCTCAACCCGAGCGCTCGGCTGAAACTCGTAGGCAGCGGTTGGGCGCGGCAGGTGAACCTGGATTGGAACCAGCGCGCGACCGTTGGAGGAACCGCTGGCTGGATTCGGATTCTCCGCGATCAGCACGAACCACACGTCCGAGATCCGCGAGTCTCGTCATTCCGCTACGAGCAGCTGCGGCCGCTGCATCCGGGGCGCGTCGCGCAAACTCTTCTCACCCAGTTCGACCGGGAGGAAGTCGGACATATCGTGCGGTCCGTGGGACTGTGCCGGATCGCAAGCCGGCCCGCAATGGTGGGTAAGTGGGAACAGGCTGGCGCAATGATCACCTTCGCCCCGCTCGCGCCAGCGCGCTCCCCGGCAGGCCAAAGCCTCGGGCAAGAAATAGCCTTCATCGGCTTCGATCTGAACCCAGGCCTCATCAGATCTCGGCTGGATTCATGTGCGCTTACCGAGGACGAGTTCACCGCAGGGCCAGCCGCGTGGGTGCACTACCCCGACCCGATACCGCACTGGGATCCCCGGAACATGAACCGCTGAGATCGAGCAACCGTCCGATCACATTGAAGGCGCTGGGGCGGAGGCTTTGCTCAAGTCATTCGGACGCGGCGCAGTCCCGACACCTACCCCGGATTTCGACCTCGCGCGTCTCGTCGAGAAAATCGCCTCGGAGAGTGCGTTGATCAATTCGCGGCAGGGCGCGCACGTTGCCGCACTCAATACACACCGCGCAGGTGCTTCTGGTGTCGGAAGTTTCCAGCAAGTAGCTCGTCCCTGCCGAGAATGAAAACCCGCGCACGATCCCGCGCGCCTCCAAGTCATGCAGGATCCGGTAGACGGTCGCCAACCCCGGAAAGTCGCCCTGTGAGCGGAGAAGAGAATAAATAGTCTGTACTGTCGCCGGTTGACGAGCACGAAGCGCTTCCATCACTCGACCTTCGTGTCGACTGGGTCGGAGTCGCCGAGCGGAATCACCGTTCACCGAATCTGCCATATGCGCCCCTCAGCCCCGCGGGCCGAATCCCAGACGCCCCTGGTTTTGAGAGCGCGAACGAGCCAAATTGACTCGCATTGTCAATAATGATATTCATTAGCTCATAAGAATTCTTCCCCTTTCGTTTGGAGCTCTATGCGCACCCCCACCCGCTCACTTACCGTCGCGGTAGCTGCCGCCGCTCTGGCACTCACCCTCGTCGGCTGCAGCACTCCGTCAAAAAGCTCGCCCGCAGCATCGTCATCCGGGGTTATCGGAGTGGTCGCGGGTGAAAATTTTTGGGGCGACATTGTCAGCCAAGTCGGCGGATCTCACGTGAAAGTCACATCCATCGTCAGCGATCCCAACGCGGACCCGCATGAGTATGAGGCCAGCGCCTCTGATGCCGCTGCACTAGCCAACGCACAGTTCGTGCTCGAAAACGGTCTCGGCTACGACGATTTCATGGCGAAACTTTTGAAGGCGTCACCCAAATCCGACCGGGTTGTCACCTCGGTGGCAAAGATTTTAAAGATCAAGGGCGCTTCGCCGAACCCGCACCTGTGGTATGACATTCCTCGGTTGCCAGAGGTTTCGGCCGCGATCGCTGCCGAGCTGTCCAAACGTGATCCCGCCCACAAGGCTGAGTTTCAGGCCAACGCCCAAAAATTCGACGAGAGTTTGAAGCCGATCACAGATGTCATCGCCAAGATCAAGTCGAAGTATCCCGGCGCGCCCGTCGCCTATACCGAGCGGGTACCGGGGTATCTGCTGACTGCCGCAGGGTTGACCTTGGGGATGCCGGCGTCATTCACCACCGCTGTTGAGCAGGGCAATGACCCGAGCGCGGCCGACACGGCGTCGTTCCTCGAGTCGATCAAAAACAAAGACGTGAAGGTGCTTCTTTACAATGGGCAAGTCACCGACCAAGCCACCGACGACATCAAAAAGACGGCAACGGATGCTGGGGTTCCCGTCGTCGGGGTCACCGAAACGATTCCAACCACCGATAAGGACTTCCAAGCATGGCAACTGCGCCAGGCAACCGAGCTCCTGAAGGCACTCGGCAACTAAATATGGCAGACCAGGCGGTCATCGAGCTGGACTCCGCAGGACTCCGGTTCGGTGACCGCCAACTCTGGTCGGATCTAACCCTGTCTGTTGGCGGCGGTGAGTTCATCGCGATTCTTGGCCCCAACGGCTCCGGTAAGACCTCCCTCATCAAAGTCCTCCTCGGACTGCAGCCTCTCTCCGAGGGAACAGTCACCATTAGCGGAGCGCCGCCCCGCCGCGGGAGCGACCATGTCGGATACGTCCCGCAACAGCGCGGATTCGACAGCGATCTCGGCGCCCGAGGCATTGACCTCGTCGCACTCGGTCTCGACGGCCATAAATACGGGTTCGCGTGGCCCAACAAACAGAAGAAGAAACTCATTCGTGACGTCCTCAACCAAGTCGGTGCCGCACAGTATGCGCACACCCCCATCGGGCTTCTGTCCGGCGGTGAACAGCAACGGCTACGAATAGCCCAGGCCCTCCTAGGCCGCCCGGCTGTCCTCCTTTGCGACGAACCATTGCTTTCCCTCGACCTCGCGAACCAAAAATCGATCGTTGGCCTTATCGATCAACAACGCCACGAGACAGGTTCCACCGTCGTATTTGTGACCCACGAAATCAATCCAATACTGACTGTCGTCGATCGCATCCTCTACGTCGTCAACGGACGGTGGGCCATCGGCACACCGGACGAAGTAATGACCAGCCAACGGTTGAGCGATCTGTATCAAACACACGTGGAAGTCACCCGCGTCAGAGACCAACTTCTCGTCGTCGGCACCACCGGCCCCGGTTCCTCAATAGGCCTACCACCCGACGAGCATCACCAGTGATCATCGAATACCTGCAACTCCCGTTCGCGCAGCACGCTCTCATCGCCGCAACCCTGATCGCCATCATTTCCGGACTCATCGGACCCTTCGTCGCCTCAAGAGACATGGCCTTCGCCGTCCACGGCAGCGCTGAACTCAGCTTCACCGGAGCCGCTGCAGGCCTGCTCATCGCCGGAGATGCCGTGACCGGCGCCCTCGTCGGCTCCCTGTTCGTCGCCACCGCATTCGGGCTACTCGGCGACCGTCCACGAGAGCGAAACTCCGCCATCGGCGTCATATTGGCCGCCGGCCTCGGGCTCGGCGTACTCCTCCTGTCCTTTTATAAGGGCTTCGCCACCGAAGCGACCAACATCCTGTTTGGACAAATCTTCGGCGTCAGCACCCAAGACATCATCATCCTCGGCGCCATCGCAACAGCAATTCTCATCGTCATCGGATTCATCTACCGGCCCTTGCTCTTCTCTTCCCTCGACCCCGAGGTCGCCGTCGCTCGTGGTGTCAACACCCGTTTCGTCGGACTGATCTTTGTGTTCGTGCTCGCAGTAACGGTCACCGAGGCATCTCAAATCGTCGGTACCCTCCTCGTACTCAGCCTTGCGATAACCCCTGCGGCAGCGGCACGGAGGTTCTCTGCCAACCCACGAATAGTGACCGTGCTCTCAATCCTCTTCGCCCTCATCGCCGCGGACGGCGGCCTCCTCGCCAGCCTCCAATTCAGCACCATCAAAGCCAGCGTGTTCATCTCCGGAATCAGCTTCCTGATCTACCTAATCGCCAGACTCGTCCAAATTGTGCCCTCGCGTCGCTCACCGGCTGCCACCAAGTAACTTGCGGCGGCCAAAGGCTTGGGCGTTGTGACCGCTCTTTTGGTTCCACGAAAACGGCTGGGTCACTACAGCGGGGCATAGTAAGCCTCGGACCGAGCGGAACTGCTGTTCACGTTAGAGGGCCAAGCTCTGGCTTTGGCGATCGCTGCACCAGCAATTGGTAGGGAAGAGCGGGATCTATTCATCGTGACACTACTTTGTAATTCGATAAATTAGTCGAGCTAATGCGATTTGTTATCACTAAAGGTTGTGGGCACAAATCCTCTCAGCTGTCATGCAAAATGCTGGTACTTCCCTGGAGCGCGCGGTCCTTGAATCCTGTTCGGTTCTTCGTCGGACACAAAGACGAGTGGGTAAGCGCTCGGTCGGAATTTTTCGTACAGCCGCACTGGAGCGAGGATTTGGGAGGGTTGCCCACGTATGATCTCGCAGGTGGGTACCCGGGTGGCAGAGCGCAGAAAGGTCACCTCCCGACCCGGTTCGGTTGCTCTCGGCGGGGTGGTCGTCGGAGTCGCTGGGATCGTTGGACTTTTCGTCGTTCGCGCTCTGGTGCCGACCCTCGGTCCGTGGTCGTTGCCGAATCATCTGCAGGATCTCCTCACGCTGAGTATCAGCGTCATTGTCGAGTCTCTGCCATTCGTCGTCCTCGGTATCGTGTTGTCGATAGTCGTTCAGGTGTGGGTTCCCGACCGGTGGATCATGCGCGTGCTTCCGCGGAATGCGGTGCTGCGGCGGGCGATGATCTCGTTTCTCGGGATCTTCCTTCCGGTCTGCGAGTGCGGCAATGTGCCCCTTGCCCGTGGACTGATCGTGAAGGGCTTCACGGTTTCCGAGTCGATGACGTTTCTTCTCGCGGCGCCGATCGTCAATCCGATCACCATCCTGACCACCGGCCAGGCCTTTGGATTCGACAGTTGGGTGTTCTTCGCGCGTCTGGTGGGGGGTTTCCTGATCGCGAACGTCATCGGTTGGCTGTTTTCGAAGCATCCGGATCAGGACAGTCTGTTGACTGATCGCTTTGCCGCCGAGTGCCGGTTGCCTGATTCCCACGAACACGACCAGACCCGGTGGCAGAAGAGCGTGGAGCTCTTTACCCGCGAGAGTGGCGTGATCATGCCTGCCCTCTTCATCGGATCGTTGGTGGCCGGCTTTGTTCAGGTAGCGATTCCGCGCTCGGTGTTGCTGAATCTCGGGAGCAATCCGGTCTGGTCGATCCTCGCGATGATGGTGCTCGCGTTCGTCATCTCGGTCTGCTCCAATGTCGATGCCTTTTTCATTCTTCCCTTCGCCAGCACCTTTCTGCCGGGGTCGATCGCGGTGTTCCTGATCTTCGGCCCGATCATCGACATCAAGATGCTGACTCTGATGCGCACGACATTCAGGGCGAAGGTTCTTGTGCAACTCACGGTGATTGTCGGTCTGTTGAGTGCGCTGATCGGATTGGTGGTCAACTATGTGGCGTAGTTTCCGACGCTGGCAGGGCATCACCCTCATTGCCGCGGCTCTCGTTTCGACGATCTGGCTGGCGGTGACGAATCAGCTCATCCTGTATATCCACCCGCGGTATATCGTGTTCACCGTGATCATGGCAGCCCTCGGGCTGATCCTCGCGATCGCCAGTGCGGCGCACAAGTCCGACCATGACCACGACCCGGAACCGACACGCGTCGGTAAGGCGCTGTCCGCTGCCGCGACGGTGCTGACTCTCGTGCTCGCGGTCGGTCTGATCGTCGTCCCGCCGGCAACGCTCACGACGGCGACTGCCGATCAGCGGGTGATCAACAGCACCGGGGTGGGAGCGGGTACCAAGTCCGTCGCCGCCGTCTCCTCCGCCTCCCAGGGAGCGTTCGCGAAGTTCACCGTGCAGGATTGGGCCTCCCTGCTACGCCAGACAACCGATGCCAGCTTTTATCGGGATAAACCGGCCCACATCGTCGGCTTCATCACGAAAGACACAGACGACCCGCAGAATGTCTTCTACCTAACTCGCTTTGTGATCACCTGCTGCGCTGTCGACGCGCAACCGATCGGTGTGCCCGTGTTCATGCCCAATTGGCAGAACAGCTTTACCGCGGATGGATGGGTGCGCGCGACCGGCTCGTTCGAGACGAATCCGAGCAGCAACAGCAAACAGCCGATTGCGCTGGTACCGACGGACACGGTCAAGGTGAAGCAGCCAAGTGAGCCATACCTCTACTGATTTCCGCTCCGAACGTGGCGAAATGACAAGCAGCAGTCGCCCCTTCCGCCGTGCGATCGGCGTGACGGTGACGCTCCTTATCGTTCTCGTTGGGGTATTCGCCGGGCTGAACTATTTCCATGGCCCGAAACTTGCAAGCGGGAGTGTCGATCTGGAGCGGGTGGTGCTCCAGTCGGGTCAGCAACTCCGGCTGTTCGCCAACCAGAACATCAGTACCGTCAGAAAAAGACAGGTCACTGTCACGCCAGCGACTCCCTTCACCGTGAACAGCTCGGGCAAAGTCATCGCCGTGCAATTCACCCATCGATTGCTCTACGGCACGAAATACACCGTTCGGGCCCGTGCGGTGGGAAACGCAGTCCAGCCCGGCACGACTGAATTTCGCTACTCGTTCGTAACCGCACCGGCCCAGATCTACTACCTCGACCGGGCCGACCCCGCCAGCACCGGCCGACAGGTAGACAGGATCATAAAAACTGGGCTTCGCACCGAAAAACGCACGGTGGTGTATTCCGCGCCACACATCGACCAGTTCGTCGCGCTCCCCGGGGCGGTCGCGTTCACGACCCTCGGTGACGACGGAACAACCTCCTTATCGCTCGTCAGCGACAGGGACAGCAGCATCGTCGAACACTTTCTGCTGCCCGGCAGTGGCACCATCGATCAGCTGCAGGTCGCTCCAGAAGGCGGTGTTCTCGGATTTGTCTTCACCAGCAGCGGACCGGCAACCGATGCCCAATATCCCGGCATCCTCATGACGATCAACCTCACCGGCGCCCATACTGCTGTCCCCGCCCTCGACCTCGCCAAGAAGCCGCTCGCCGTCACCGGCTGGTCGTTCATCGCGGGAAGCGCCGATATCGTCGCCCAGAGCATGGACCAGACCGTCCTTCGAATCAACCCGCTCACTCCGGGTGCAGATATCCCCCTCGGCCAATATCAGGGCCTGGGTCGAAGCGCCCCGGACGGTAAATCGATCGTCGTCAGCGATGCGTTCGGCTCTCTCGCCTACTCCCTCGACACGGGCAAGGAAACCCGTCTCCCCTCCCCGCCCATCGCCGGAGCCAGAACCTTCGGCGGCACAACGGCCCTGGTCGGCCCCGGTACCACGCGAGTGCGGCAGGTAACGACCCTCGACCCGAGTGACCGGGGGCGATACACGAGTTCCATCGTTCTGGAGCAGGGAGACCACACCCGAGTCCTGTATCAACCGACCGGCAGAAACGCGAGCATCGAAGGCTTCAGCGTGTCGCCCAACGGACAGTACCTCGCCGTCAACGTCATCCCCGACTACGGCACCAGCATCTCCGACGGATACCTGAACGGTGCACAGTCAACCTCGATCACGACCATATTCATCGACATCGCTACCGGAAGCCTCGTCAGCGGAGTCGCAGGATTCGACGAAAGTTGGCGCTAACATTGCTAACTCTCGCAGCGGTGAACCATAAGCCCAGGACGACGGAACCTCGTCACTAGAAGCGGCTTACCGAGAGCTCGCGGGCGCTGGAATACCGCGGGCATGGTCTGTCGCCATCAAAAATCGTTGACCGCTTGGAAATCAACCCCTCAGCTAGAAAGGGGTCTCAAGTGGGACAGCGTTGGAATACTCGGCCACTCGGTGGATTCGCCACAGATCAGTCGCGCTGACCGTTCCCCTTACGGGCTATTTCGTCTCAGCGGTTGGTCGTGTTGCCTGGTTGTTTTGGTGTGCGCGAGGCGGTAGGAGTCGGTGCCTGTTTCGATGATGTTGCCGCCGAAGGTGAGCCGGTCAACGATCGCTGCACACAGCCGGGGGTCGGTGAATGTCTTCGTCCAGCCGCTGAACGACTCGTTCGAGGCGATCGCGACGCTGTTTTTCTCTTCCCTCTCGGTCAGCACTTGGAAGAGCAGTTCGGCACCGCGCCGGTCTAGTTCCATGTATCCCAGCTCGTCGATCATGAGGAGATCGACGCGGCCGTAGCGGGCGATGGTGCGGGCTAACACTTTCTCGTCGGCGGCCTCGACGAGTTCATTGACCAGGCGGGTTGCGAGGGTGTATTTGACTCGGTAGCCAGCCTCGGCCGCGGCTGTACCCAACCCGATGAGTAGGTGGGTTTTACCGGTGCCGGAGTCCCCGATTAGGCACAGTGGTTGGCCTTTGCGGACCCAGTCACCGGAGGCGAGGGTGTGGACGGTGGCGGGGTTGATGTTCGGGTTCGCGTCGAAATCGAAGTCGCCCAACCATTTGTCCCTCGGGAAGCCGGCTGCCTTGACTCGGCGGACCGAGGAACGGCGGTCACGGTCGTCGCACTCGGCCAGCAATAGCTCAGCGAGGAAACCCTGGTAGGTCAGTTGCTCCTTCTGCGCGGCACCGATAGCTTCCTCCACCACCGCCCGAATTGTCGGCAGCCGCAGGCGCCGACAGGCCTGATCGACGGCAGCATTCGCGGCTTGCTCGGTCATCCCGCGACGGCGGCGCAGCGTCGTCGTGATCGACGTGGTTGTGGGGCTCATGATCCGGTCTCTTCCCTCGCTGGTAATTCTTCGCCTCGTGCCAAGCCGGGTAGATGGAGTAGTTCGTCGTATCCAGCCATCGATGGGATTGGTCGTCGGTCCGGTGGTAGACCCGCGATCACCGCCGCCGGATCCGCCAGACGCCGTTGGGTGAGACTCACCACCCGAGGTTCTGCTCGTTGCTGCTCCACAGATAGGAATCGGACCCGATCACGACTGGAAGATGGCTTGTCGGGTGTTTCGGGGTGTTGTGAGGCGTGCAGGCGGGCTTCGACCGCGACGACATCCGCGGTCACCGCACCGACCGTCACCGCGGCCTGGAGACCCGCAATAACATCAGCGGCGTCCATGGAGCGGTGCAACAACAGGACATCGATCAGCTCCCGGGTGGCGACGGCATCTCCGTCGGTTTTGCGGGCGGCAGCCCAGAATGCTTCATGCGCCGCCGTGAACGATCCCGTGGCCCGCGCGTGTGCGAGAGCGGTCGAGCCAGGCAATGCTCCCGGCTTCAGCTTCAGCACATCGAGGTAGTGGTCCAGATCAACCGACTCCCCGCCGCGGGCGACCACCCGGGCATGCCGGGCGACAATCGTACGACCGTCGAAGACCACCAGCTCCGACGCCCGCAGAGATACTCGCACCTGTCGGCCGATCAGGCGTGCGGGCACGGAGTATTTCGCCATCCGCACGGTGATGAGGCTGGACCGGTCTACCCGTGGTGTCAACGACAGGCCCGGATCGAACCGCTCCAGAGGTAACGGTGCCAGCAGGGGTTGCTCGGTGGTGAAGTCTGCACCTACGGTGCGGATCCTGGTTGCGATGCGCCGGCGGTCGTCGGCTTGATCCCAAGCGCGAATGCGGTCGTTCAGTTCGGCCAGAGAATCGGTCACGGGCATCGGTGAGAGGTGGTTGCGGCGAAACCTGCCAACCTCACCCTCGACGCCACCCTTCTCATGCGCACCCTTGATACCCGGCTCGCAATAGAACGAGTCGAACCCATAGTGCGAGCGGAACAGCACCCAGCGGGGGTTCTCTACCCGGCTGCGACCGAAGAGCACCTTCGTGACGGCGGACGTCAGGTTGTCGTAACGGATATGCCTGGTCGGGATCCCACCGATCGTCTCGAACGCGTCAATATGGCCCTCCAAGAACGCCTCCTGCCCCTGCGTCGAATACACCCGGTGGATGGCCTTACCCGAGTGGGAGAGGCGGAAGACGAACAGGTGGCACTTCGTCTTCACCCCAGCCAGGATCACCCACACCTCACCGAAGTCGACCTCGGCCTCTGCTCCCGGCGCGTGCCCTTGCGGGACGAACGCGTTCACACGGCGGCCGGCCTCGACCTCAATCTCCACCCGACGCACCCGCACATAATCCCGAACCGTCGAATACGACAGGGCTGTTGCCCCGTGCTCCTCTGCCAGCCGGGCCAGGATCCGGGTCGCGGTATGACGTTGCTTCCGCGGAGCATCCAGATCCGCCGTCAACATGGCGTCGATCGCTGCGACGAACGGCTCAAGACGAGGCGAGGATCTCACATGAGCTTTCCGTGCCGGCGGCTGGGCCGATTCCAACGCAGCCCGCACCGTCCGCCGGTGCACATTATGTCGGCGCGCCAGCTCCCGCACCGACAGCCCCTCAATTCGGGCATCCCTGCGGATCTCCGCGAACACATCCACCTTTAACAACCTCATCCTGGCCTCCTCGCCAAAATCATTCAGACGAGACCACGATCAGGTGGGGCCAAATCAAACCGTCACAACCACCCCGGCGAGTCACAAGGTGGGGCCAGATCTAACCGTCACCCCGGGGCCACTTCAGGCTGTCACAGACATCGCTCATTCTCCCGACGCAGCGCCTCGGTCTCAGTCTCAGGTGGTGCGTCTTTCCGTGTGGTGGGTGGCCTACCGCGTCGCTTTGGACTCAGACCGTCGGGCCCTTCGCGCCGGTATTTGCTCGTCCAATTCGCCACCGTGCTCGGAGACGGGAGACCGAACTCCTCTGCAAGAGCACGCCCCGATTCCCCTTTTGTGTGGCGCAGCACGATCTGCAGCTTGGTGTCGAAGTCGTACTGCTTGCGTTCCCTGGTCACCAAAGCCCCTGATCCTCGTAGTTGCCATCGCTGGTACAACATTTGGACTGGAGCCCCGGCAAGGTCAAGAGCCAGGGCCACCGACTTCGCGGTGAAACCCTGCTCGAACATCTCCACAGCCGACACGGCGTCGGGGTGGCTCAACGTGCTTTTCAAATACATCTGACTACTCCTGAAAGAGGGACCCTGAATTAGGTGTCCAACTTTCGGGGACCAGTCCAGTAGCCCATTTATGTTCTCGTTGCTGCCACGCTGCCACGGCGAATGTGGGTCACAGAAATAGATCGGTAACCCGATCGCTTCGGTCACCCCAGCGTGTTGGTGCATCTCGACGCCCTGGTCCCAAGTCAGCGAACCACGCAGCTGCTCGGGCAGGTCACGGAAGAGCCCAATCAGGCCGTCGCGGACATGGTCAGCGCGGTGCTTCGCGTCGGGGATTCGCAGCAGCATCACTTTTCCGCTGCTTCGCTCGACCAGGGTTCCGATTGCTGATTTATTCGCTTTACCGATGATCAAATCCCCTTCCCATGCCCCGGGGATGGTCCGATCTTCCACGAATACCGGCCGTTCAGCGATCAGGGTCATGTTCTGGATCCGGCCGACTCGTCCGGTTGTCTTCCGTCGTCTTTTCCGGGTTGTTCTGCCCGTCCTGACCGCGCTCACGGCACTGCGAGTCAGAGCGGTCCGCGAGCTCGAATACAGCGCCCGGTAGATGGTCTCGTGCGAGACGCGCATCGAGAGCTCGTCGGGATAGTCAACGCGCAGCCGCCCAGAGATCTGCTCAGGCGATAGTTTGCCCTTCAACCCCGCGATCACTTGATCACGCAGCAGCCCTGGCGAGCTGAGTTTGCCAGGGCGTGGCCTCCGGGCAGCATCGAACGCGATTCGGTGAGCAGTAGTCGCCGGGACTGCCCCGAGTTCAGTTGACTCGGTGGGTTAGTGGTTTCACGCGGCGTTGAGGGCCATGTTTATTGTCTCAAACTCGATCGGGGTGAGTTTGCCGAGGCGGCGTTGCCGACGCTTGCGATGGTAGGTTCGCTCGATCCAGACCACGATCGCGAGGCGTAGCTCTTCCCTCGTGGCCCATCGTTGCCGGTCGAGGACGTTCTTTTGCAGGAGGGCGAAGAAGGACTCCATCGCGGCGTTGTCGCCGCATGCGCCGACGCGGCCCATCGACCCGGTGATGGCGTTGTTCTTCAACACCCGCACGAAGGCGTTGGAGCGGAATTGAGAGCCGCGGTCGGAGTGCAGAATCGTGCCGGCGATGTCGCGTTGCCCGATTGCGTTGCGGGCCGCAGCGACCGCCAGGGATGCTTTCATTCGGGAGTCGATGGAGTAGCCGACGATCTTGTTCGACCACACGTCCTTGATCGCGCAGAGGTAGATTTTGCCTTCGTCGGTGCGATGCTCGGTGATGTCCGTCAACCACAGCTGGTTAGGGCGTGTCGCGGTGAAGTTCCGCTGGACATGGTCGTCATGCACGGGCGGGCCGGCTTTGCCCCTCAGGCCGCGTTTCTTCGCGAACACGGACCAGAGCCGCTGCTGGGAGCAGAGCCGCCAAACCCGGTTCTCGCCCGCCTTCAGGCCAGCCTGGTTGAGTTCGTCGCTGATGAACCGGTAGCCGAACGCGGGGTCGTCCCGGTGGGCGTCCCACGCCGCGTTGGTCAGGTGAGCGTCGTCCCAATCACGTTGCGAGACGGGGTTTCGGAGCCACTGATAGAAGGCTTGTTTGGAGAAGCGCAATACCCGGCAGGTCACCGTGACGGGGACTCCGTCGACGGCCAGTTCGCGGACCAGCGGGTACATCATTTTGGGTTGACATCCCGGGAGAGGTAGGCGACGGCGCGGCGCATTACCTCGGCTTCCTGCTCCAGCAGCCGGATCCGTTTCCGCGCCTCCCGCAGCTCAGCCGACTCCTTCTCCGTCACGCCAGGCTTCACCCCCTCTTCGACGTCGGCTTTCTTCAGCCAGTACGCCAGACACGACTCCGAAATTCCGAAGTCCTTCGCGATCTGGTTCAGCGGGGCTTCGTGCTTGCGAGCGACCGCGACAACATCGCGGCGGAACTCGGGCGGGTAGGGCTTGGGCATGGTGACATCCTTCCAGCGGAGACGAATCTCCACAGGTCAAGAGTCAACCAAACCGGGGGCAGTCCCGCCCGGTACCTGTTTCGTGGCATCACATTCCGGCGAAGCTCTCGCGAGATCGTGGAATGCGAGCGGCCCAGCCGGCGACCGATCTCTCGAACGCTGAGGTGTTGTGCGTTCCAGAGCATGATCTCCTGTCGTTCTTCAAACGTCAGCGAACGGCCGATCAGGTTCCGTCCCCAACGCGGCCGAATCCCTCCATGTTCCTCGAGGTGCTCGAACACGGCGCTCTTCTTCCAGCCCAGCAGTGCCGCTATTTCTTCGCCCGTCCGGCCCGCTTGCCGCAAGTCCCAAAGTTCATTAACAACGTCGGGGAGCATCCGCTCGGTAAACCGTCCAGACATATCGATCAACACCATTCAAAAGGTAGGTGGTGCGATCACTGCTCGAATCCGCCCCCTTATTTATTCCGTTTCGTGAGCTGACCCCAGGACGTGCACAGCGCCGCCCCCAGAAACCGGATGCCACAAAGCGGGGCGGTTTGACCTACCAACGATCATCTTCTGCCTTGGTTGGTTAGCTCACTCGCAGCGACTGGAAAGATCCCTGCCCATTCCACATCAGCACGCCGTAATGGCCCGATCCGGACCGCTGCGCCGGGTCATTGTCGGTGTAGTCGATTTGCAGTGCACCGTTCACGTACACCTGGATCCGCCAGCCGGTCGTAACGACTTTGATGTCGTAGGCGCGGCCGGTGAGAACAGGGACGTTGGCCTTAGCGAGCGGGCTCACCGCGGCACTTGCCGCGCTGATGGGAAGGCGGTAAAGCCGCACGACGTTGCCGTTGGCATCGATACCGACCGCGTACCCGCTGGTACCGGCCACGTTCGAGCGGAAGACCAGCGACGGCCATGAGAAGGGCATCGAGGGTTCGACCCGTAGCAACCCCTCGTATGTAAAGTCGGTGCCGGTCTGGGAGGCGACATTGATGGCCGTATTGGTGTCGAACCGTCCCGTGAGGCCGTTCTGGGTGACAGTCCAAGCCGTGTTGGTTGGCGCTCCGGTGAAGGTTAGGTTGGTGTCCAGCGACGTTACGTACACCGGTACTGTGCTCGTCACGGTTGGCGTGCCCGCGGAGGCGACCGTGATGATGGCCCGGCCGGCGGACACCCCTGAGACGGTGGCGCCCGAGGTGCAGCTCGCTGTGACTGTCGCAATCGAGGCATCGCTCGAGGAGCAGGTGAGCGATTGCGACGCGGTGAACGGCTCAATGGCCCCCGTGAGCGTTGTTGTCGCCCCAGTGGCAACATTCACCTGATCAGCGCTCGTGTCGACGCGATCGGGCGTCGTGCCCGTCGTGACCTCATCTCGCCAGATCGAGTGGATGGGCGTGACGGCGATTGCGGTGGCGTTGACGCTTCCGCCTACCGCGTACAAGTCCATTCCATTGGAGGTCGACGTGGGTAACACGAGCGTTGAAAATACGGTCGAACCCTGCCCAGCGAAGACCTCCACCGATGATTCGTCCACGAGCACCGAGAACGTGACCGTGTTGCCGGAAGCTGGCGCCAGCGGCGCGTTCTCTCGATCGGCGAATCCGACGGTGAAGCCGGAGTATCCAGCCACGGTACGGTCGACGAATAGATTTCCCCCTGCGACGTCGTACCCGATGCGCGTGCGCTCCCCATTCCCCGTTCGAACGTCAAGCCCGAATTCAGTGGTGGCTGAGCCGGTAAGGTCAAAGGTTCCGTCGAAACGATAGGTCGTCCCCAGAACGCCCGAGAGCACATTGCCGGTGGTCGCTACTGTCGCGTTAGACCACGTTTGCGGCGACCCTTCGATGGTTGACAGCTGGCCGACGGGAGCCTGGGTTAGCCGCACGCCCACTCCGGGCACTGTCTTCAACGCAAGATCGCGCGGAAATGCCGCGGATGAAAGCCAGGGCGATGTCGGAATCGCACTCGAATAGTCAACATTCGCCATTCGGCCCATCAGCACGCGCTGACCGCCGGGCTCGGCGACGGTCTGGCCGGCATAAAAATCCTTGCCGAAATCAAGGCGAAGCGCCGCAGACGTGGTGGGGCTTGCAGCGGTGAAATTCGATCCGTCAAACGCGCCGATCCAATACTGCACCTCGGAGCGGTGGGTTGTCGCGTCGTCGCCGACGCCGTTGATTAGTACCCACTTCTGGTTCGTTGAGTTGCCGTCGACCGCCAGGGGAAAGAGATCGGGATTCTCCCAGACCGCGCCGGTGAGGCTCGTGCCATTGAATGCGCTTTTGTAGATCCAGGCGAGCAGGTTGGTTGACTGATAGATGGCGACCTTCGGGATGCCAGCGTCCACGATCGCGATAACCATATTCCAGACTCCGGCCTGGGAGTTCCAAAAGACTTTTGGATCCCTGAAGTCCGTCAGATGGTCATTCGGATCGCCAACTGCGAGACCCGTGAGGGAAGGGCCCTCCAGCCAGTGTCGTCCCGCATCAGTGCTATGGGAGATCGACACAGATTGTTTCTTTGTCACGACGTCGAAGTTTGTGTAATACGCGATGAGTCCGCTGTTCATTCCGCCGAAAAGCCCCGACGTGTTGTTCGGGTCGACGACGACGGATCCCGCCCACGATTGTGCGTGCCTGCCGTATCCGATCGCGATGCCGAGACTCTGCCAGTGCACCAAGTCGGTGCTAACCGCGTGTGCCCACTGCCCGTTCTGCTGGTGAAAGAGGTGATATTCGCCCCCGTAGTAAATGAGCTGCTCGTCGTCGGCTGTGCCCGTCGGCGCGGTGTAGTGATACTGCGGGCGCAGCTGTTCGGCATAGTAATCGCGCTCCGCCGTCGCCGTGACGTTTTGAAAGGTCGCTGCGCCGCTGTACACGGCGAGTCCGAAATAGCCGGAATTCGCCGCGGAGTCGGTCACGTCAATTGCCGGAGTGGCGTAGCCATCCACATAGACCTTTATGGAACTGCCTACTGCGACGACCTTCACTCGGCTGGTGCTCGCCATAACGCCGCTCATGGCTCCGGTCGCGATGGTGCCCGCCGATGCATTGCGCAGTGCGACGCGATGGAGATTGGGATCGAAGTCAACAAGGTATCCAGTGGTGGCTGCCGCGTTTGAGCGGAAAGTCAGCGACGCCACGCCGCCCGTCGCTGGAACGGTGACGTCAGCCTGGAAGACGAAGTCCGAACCTTGAGATCGGGCGACGTCTCCAACATGCAGGCCCGAGCCAGCGGCGCCTGTCAGGCCGTCCTGACCGCTCGTCCACGTGCCGCTCAGCGGCGCTAGTGACGCGAGACTGGTGCGAAACCCGACGTCGGTTTGCGCGTTTTGGAAAACGGTCTGGCCGCCCGCCGTGCGCAAGCCAAACTGACCTGATCCGGCCGACAAACTGTTGGATGAAACAACCGGCGGGTTGTCTTGAACGCCGAAGTAAGCGTCGACGTTTGTTCCCTTCACGGTCACGCGAAGTGCGTAGACGTGAAATAGCGCGACACCGCCGGGAGACGAGGTCGCGGTACCCGTCGCAAGAGTCGTGTTGGTCGAAAGGTTGACGAGTGCGACCGAGTTGTGGTCGACATCCACTTGAAAGGCGTAGCCGCTCGTTCCGGCAGTATTCATGCGGAACAGGAGCGAGGCTGTTGTTCCCGAGGTGATCGCTTCGAATGTCGCCGAATAGGTGAAATCAGCCGCTGCCTGCGAGGCGATGAAGGCGGCGCTCGGCGCGGCTCCCGGATTTCCGAGAATGCCTTCGGCGATGTGGCTCCAGCTTCCAGCCGTCGACGTCCATCCGGAGAGAGGTGTGCGGAATTCGTAGAGGTTCACGTTCTGAAAAAGCGAGGCGCCGTTGCGCACGCCAAGGGCGACGACGCCATGGGTATACGCCGCGTCGGTCGCCGTCACCGCCAACGAGCTCCCGAGGTAGACCTGGATCGCCGGCCCGTCTGTGACGACTTTGACCGCATAACCGGTCCCCAGGGCGATAGTCGTGGAGAAGGCGAATCCGATCGTCGCGCCGCTCTGGAGATCGATAAGTCGCGCCTGGTTTGCGCCATGATCGAGGACTACCGCGTATCCAGAGCTGCCGGTCTCGTCGGCGCGGAAGATCAACATGGCTTGGCCCGCCGAACCCGTCGATACCGTCATTGTGGCCTCAATTGTCAGGCTGGCTTCGACGTCGTCGGTCGATACGTAATATCCGCTGCCCGTGGCGCGGGACCCGCTCAGCCCACCGACGGCGCCGTCGTTCCACGTTCCTCCGACGGTCGTGAACCCGTGGATATTGCTTACGAACGTCATGGTTGCTGCAGCCGAGGCAGCCGATATTACTGAGAAAAGTGCGGCCACGGTGAGGAGTGCCAGGGCTCCGAGCAGGGGACGACGCTTCATCACATCGTCTGACTGAGAGTCCACGCGGCGACCGAGACCTGCGTATTGCTGTCTGCTGTTAAGGTGACGGCTGCAGCGCCTTCCGATGGATAGGCCCGCACCGTAAACGCGACGCGGTCGTTCGCGAACACCTCAACAATGGTCTTGTCAAGATAAACCCGGAGCTTCAGCTCCTCGAAATCGCCGGTCAGCGGGGCTGCGAACCGTGTTTCCTGCGACGAGGCGTCGGGCGACGCGGTGGCCCTGTCGACGATGATTTCGCGACGTTCGGGCGAGTATTCGATCGCGACCGAATGGGCACCGTCGGAATCGGCGAAAACATCGAGTCGAACGCCGACGCCGATGGGAGATCGGACGATCACCTCGCCGACGGGCAGCGCCTCCGCGATGACTTCAACAGTTCCCGCAGCCAGACGTCGCAGGCCGGAGGCAACTGTGTCGCCCCGCAACTGCTCGAGTTCGGAGATGGGGCGGATAAGTAAGCCCTGGTCGTCGACGTCCACGTGCCGTGGCACGCTGATCATTCCCGTCCAGCCCTCAGCTTGGGTGGTGGTGCTTCCATCTTCGCGTGACCAGCCCACTACGACTAGGCGGCCGTCGGTGTCTGTCATTGCCGCCGCAGAATAGAAGTCGGGGCCGTGGTCGAAGCGCGCCGGAGCTCCCGGTTCGAATCGCATCCCGGACATTTGACCCCGCAGTGCTGCGACATAGAGAAAGTGATCATCGTGCCAGACCGACGCCAGCAGAAGTCGCTCGTTGCCTAGAACGGGCAGTTGTGGGCACTCCCAGAGCCGACCGGTCCACAGGTCATCGCGCTCGTTAACGGAGCGCTGGTAGACGATACCCTCGTAGGTCCAATCGAGGAGGTCGTGAGAGCTGTAGCCGAGGATGGCGGCTGCCTCGTCGCCCACACTCGCGCCCATGATCATTCGCCAACTGTCGTCTTCGCGCCACACATAAGGGTCGCGGAAGCCGATTGCGTGAAGCTCTGGTGGGGGACCGGCGATGACTGGGTTTACCGGCTCGCGGGACCAGGTGTGCCATTCGGCCGAGCCGCGGGCCACGCTCACCTGTTGGGCATGACCATCGGCAGGGTCGCCTAGCGCGGAGTAGATCAGGGTGGGAACGTTGCCGTCGATGACGGCGCTGCCCGACCAGCAGCCAAAGCCATCCGAGCCGTGACCTTCGGGCACAAGCGCTGGCTCGACAAACTCCCAGTGCACGAGATCATTGCTGATTCCGTGGCTCCACTGGATGTCCGGCTTCCAGTCAACGCCATCCGGCACATGTTGTACGAAAAGGTGGAAGCGTCCTTCGTCATCTTGAATAAATCCGATTGGGTCGTTGATCCAGCCCAGTGCGGGACGGTAGTGGAAAGCCGGAAGAAGTGACATGCGGTCGCCATTCGATCAATTGAGTGGGTGTTGCTCAACTGAGCGTAGCGCTGCACCTAGACCGCGTCAACGGTGAGACTGAATACCGCGCGTCTCGCCGATAAGTTGTAGATTACGAGCCGATTGCATCCCGAAGGCATCACATTCTGAAGCCGGGCAGGGGCTCAGAGCGAGCTACTGGAGGAGGGCCTGTGCGGAAGCCTCATCGGTCACCAAGGTGTTGATCAGGCCACTGAGGACAGTGGCTTTGATCGCCGCGATCTTCTCGGGCCCGCTCGCGATCCCGACTGTAAGTGGTATTGCGCGCAGCTGCGCAGATGTGGTGGCGATCATTCGACGCGAGGCATTGCTCACTATTTCATTGCCGTGGAGGTCGAGGAGCACGCCGCAAACGTCAGCTTGCACTCCCAGCCGATGGCCTTCTTCTACGTCGGCTAGCGGCATCACGTCGACCAATCTAGACGACGGTGGTCGCCATGAGCCCACGGCGAGGATGGCCACATCGATCTCGTCGACCTTACGAAGAGTGCGCGCGATCGAAGCCTCAGACTTTAGACCGCGTGCGGTCGCCTCGTCAGGGACGAGAAGCGGGGCATGCAGGGGAAAAGACCGGCCGCCGGTCGCATTTTTGAAGCGCCGAAGCAACTCACTTGCGTGAAGGGAATTTTCGACCGTCGGGATTTCGCCGATCATCTGCACGACGTCACAGGTCGGCAATCCGCCGAGTGACTCGACGGCCGTTGCAACGCCGTCGAGCGTGCTTCCCCAGGCCACACCAAGCACCGATCCGCTTACGAGCACCTCGGAGACGTAACGAGCAGCCAGTTGCGAAACCCGTTGCTTCGTTCTTCGCGGATCTTCGGAGTCTGACACGGCCGGGGCAACCAGAACCTGGGACAGCTTGTAGCGTCGGCGGACTCGCTCGGAGAGGGCCTCGTCGGTCTCCGACGGGCTGTTGAAGGTGATCGACACAATCCCCGTGTCGATCGCTAAGTCGATCAACTTGGCCACCCGAAACCGGCTGATGCCCAGCTTCTCCGCGATTGCAAGATTTGTTTCGTGATCGACGAAATGCAACCAGGCAACGCGATGCGCGAGCAGCGAGTCGCTCGCTCGAACACTACCTGTGCTCTCCACGAATAGTTCCCTTCCGCGTCTACCGAACGTCATTCCGGATTCTAGTGGTAGGGCCGCAACCTCGCAGACTCTGACGGACGCTGCCACGGTCGTCTATTGCGGCGTCGAGCTCAGCGCGCGTCGGCATCGATTCTGCACCACCGACTCTCATGCAGGTTATCCCCGCGGCGACGTTTGCGCGCCCGAGTAGTCGTACCCATTCTTCAAGAGTTGTTGGCGTAGGGGAACACGCAATATCGCTGAGAATGGACGCCATAAAGCTGTCGCCGGCACCGGTCGAATCCATGGGGAGGATTGGGTTGACGTCAACGGTGGTCAGCTCGCCGTCATGCCAGAGGAGGGTCGGCGAGGCCGCTTGAGTTAGCACCACGGTAGCCCCGCCCAGCTGATGAAGGCGATCAGCCATCGCAGCGGGGCTGCAGAGCGGATCCAGAAACTCGGCGTCCTCAGCGCTCAACTTGATCAGGTCGGAGTGCCCCAAAATTTCGGTCAACGATGCGCGATAGGCGGAAACGTCATTGATCAGGAGAGGGCGAGGATTCGGATCGATGGTTCGATAGCTCTTCGCCATCGAGAACACCTCGCCAACTCGATCGCGAGCAGGCGCGTCGAGAACCGCGGTTGAGCCGGCATGAACGATTGTGTTTTCTCCGAGCAGCTCTTCCGGAAGAGTGGGAAGCTCCAACATAAGCCGGGGGTCACCAAAGAATTCATACCTGACGTGCGGCCCATCCTGAGAAGCGAAGGCAAGGCACGTAGTTGCAACGTCAACGCAGTAGGTCGTTCCGACGCCTTCAGCGGCCAGAAACTGACCTATTCGTTTTCCGAACGAATCAAGGCCGAGCGCGCTGATCAATTCGACAATCGCGCCCAGGCGACTGGAACCCACGGCCACGTTGAGTGGCGAACCCCCGAATCGGGGCCGATACACCGAGGATCCACGGTCATCCGTTCCCTCGATGAGGTCCATGAGGGCTTCGCCCATCACGAGGAGCACACCGGCCACTAAAGGCCCTCCGCCACAGCCGCGTTGTGCTCCTGATGCCTCATTTCGCGAGCCGAAGCCTGTCGGAAGACTCGACGGTTGAGCATCTGTTCGACGGCTGTTTTGATTGCTTGCTCGCCAAGGCCGTAATAGTCGAACAGGTAATCCCTGGTTCCCCCGTGAGTGAAGGTGTCTTGAATTCCGATTCGTCTGAAGTTGGTGCTGATCCCGTTCTCGGCGAGAAGCTCGGCCACGCTTGAACCGAGCCCGCCGCGCACTAAGTGGTTTTCCACCGTGATGACGTTTCGCGCGCTGCGCAACCGCTCGAGAACGAGCGGGTCCGTGAATGGCTTGAGAGTAGAGATGTGCAGATGCCCCGCTTCGAAACCGGCGTGCTCGAGCTCGGCAACAATCCTCATCGTCGTTTCCGTTTGCACTCCAGTAGAAAGAATCAAAACGTCGTCGCCGACGGCGAGCTCACGGGCCTTGTTGAATTGCATCGGTGAATCAAACAGCACCGGTACCTCACCACGCAGCATCCTGCAAAAGACTGGTCCCGGGATGTCGTCCATAACCTCGAGCACCGTACGCGCCTCTATCGCATCCCCCACCTCAAGCACCGTCATGTTTGGCAGCAACGACATCAGCGCAACGTCGTCAATGGACTGATGGGTAACGCCGCCAGGCGTGGTGAGGCCTGGCAGGAAGCCGATGATGCGGACTGGCAGCGCCGGGTAAGCAACCGAGAGTGCGATCTGTTCGTACGGGCGTCGGGTTCCGAACACGCTAAACGTCGGATAAAACGGGACGTAGCCCTCACGCGCCAATCCCGCGAGGGTGCCGACCAGGTTTTGTTCAGCCATTCCGAGAGAAAAATATCGATCGGGGAACCTTTCGCGGAAGCCATCGGCCTCGCTCGAAGCAGTGAGGTCGTTCGTTACGCAAACAACTTGCAGTCGCTCGGCGGCGTAACGAACAAAGGCCGTACCGTATGGCTTTGTGTCGAATGACGCGAGAGCCGGCGCGGCGCTAGTTTCGGATATGGTCATGGTCAGACTCCTTGCAATGCGGAGAGATCACGCCGAAGCGTCTCGACCTCACCTGAACGAAAGCGGATGTAGTGGAGTTGGTGGCGGTCCTTCAGCGAAGGAATACCGCGGTAGGGCTGGGTGCGGCAAACGACAAGACGCGGACGCCCATCACTAGGTTCATTGCCTGCAGCCCACAACTGCTCCGGATCGTGGCCATCCACTTCGATGACGTCCCAACCAAACGCCCTGACCTTTTCTGCGATCGGCTCGATCTGCATGACGTCTTTTACCCAGCCATCGACCTGTAGCCCATTCGCGTCGAGGTATACGGTGAGATTGCCAAGCTCGAAGTTCGACGCGACCTGGAGGGCTTCCCAGGTCTGGCCCTCTTCGAGTTCCCCATCGCTTATCAGCGTCCAGACTCGATGGGGCTCCGCGCGCCGCTTCAGGGCAAGAGCCTGGCCGATTGCTACGGAGAGAGTCTGAGCAAGCGAACCCGCCGTAGTGGCGAAGCCGGGTGAGTGCTCTGCGCCAATCATCTCCAGTGTTGAGCCGTCGGCATTGGCAAGGTTGAGGACGTCGTCTGACAACCGGCCCATCTCGACCAGAGTGGAATACAACCCGAGCGCATAGTGGGCGGGCGATAATAGGAAACGATCGCGATTTCCGCTATAGATCGAACCAATGAGTGCTGGTTCGCCAGGACGAGGGACACCCTCAAATTGCGCTGGCACCATCGGACCCGAGCTGGGCCCCAAATCCATCAGGCGAGAAAAGAGCGTCACGAGAATCTCGGCCGAGCTGCAAACCTGAACGAGGTATCCGCCGTTGTTCGCGATGCAAACCTCGGAGCCCCGTCGACGCACGTTCTGCGCTGTTACCAAAACCTCGTCGATCCAGGAGGTGTCTTCCATTTTATCCTCTTCCTCTTGCATCAATTGAGCGCACTAAACTCACATGAGAATAGAGTGCTCTGCACGAAGGTGTCAAACCGGGAAAGCGCATCGTGCCGGGACTACGACAAGGCGAACTGAGGCGAGAACGACATGGAACCTAACAATTGAGCTACTACCACTCATTTGTTGACAGCTTTATGCAAACCACGTACTGTAGTGACTCACTCGAGGCAGGGGTGCACTAGTCACGCGGGAAGATGGTCATTGGCGACCAGAAAGCGATCAATGATGACGCTCGGAGAATTTATTTCCGTCGCGATATCACAGCCGATCGAATCGCTAGGGATCGTTACAATCGCGTTATTAAGTCACGTCATCCGTGTCTGCCGAGGAGGAAACTCCCCAAGTCAGTTAACGCTGACCCCAGCATGAAAGGAACAGAATGCGACATCAAGCACCGAGGTACCGTCGTCTTGCAGTAATCGCCATCGCCGCCGCCGCCGCCGTAGCGATGAGCGGCTGCGCCGCTACATCCACGCCGAAATCATCGAGCACAATGTTGGCCGTTGCCCGCGAAGACACAGCCACGTTTACCAAAAACTTTAATCCATTCTCACCAAATGCGGTACCAATGACACAGCAGGCTATTTACGAACCAATGTTCGTATACAACCCCGGCAAAGGGAACACGGTTCCGTGGTTGGCAACGGGGTGGTCAATTGCTAAGGACGGTCTCAGCATGACCTTCATACTCCGTGACGGGGTCAAGTGGTCAGATGGAAAGCCATTCACTGCGGCGGATGTCGCCTATACCTTTAATCTTCAACAAAAACTTTTTAGCGGCTACAGCTATGTGTCGTCTGTGACGGCCGTTTCCAAGGAAACAGTAAAATTCACGCTCAACCGCCCATATTCGCCAGGCCTCTTCGAAATCGGTGCTCAGATCATCCTTCCGGAGCACATCTGGAAGAACATTTCGGATCCGACCAAGGACACGAATCCGAATCCCGTGGGGACTGGTCCATATACGCAGGTGAATAGCTTCCAGGCACAATCTTTCGATCTGATGCCGAACCGGCACTACTGGAATCCCAGCGGCCAAAAGATCGCTGGTGTGCGGGTGCTTGCATATGCGGGTAACGACGGCGCGAACCGGGCACTCGTCGGAGGCGACGTCATGTGGGGGGACCAATATTTCCCGGACATCCAGAAAGCTTTCGTTGCCAAGGATCCGGCCCACAACACCTACTGGTTCCCGCCAACAGGCGCCACGTGGTCCCTTGGCTTCAACACCACGAAGAAACCATTCGATAGTGCTGACGTACGAAAAGCGCTGAGCATGGCCATCGATCACCAACAAGTGGTCAAGATCGGCGAGTCCGGCTACACGCATGCCTCTGACTGCACCGGCCTGTCCGACGCTTATAATACCTGGCGAGACAAGCAGGTTGTCGCAAGCTGCAGCTGGACGACTCAGAATGTCAAGGCTGCCGGCGCTCTGCTCGATAAGGCGGGCTTCCCGCTCGGCGCGGACGGCAAGCGCACTTTCAAGAATGGCAGCCCCTTCACCTTTGACATCCTTGTGGGAGCGACATCAACCGACCTGGTTTCGGTCTCTCAGATCATCTCGAAGGGCCTCGCGGCAGTCGGCGTGACAGCCAACGTGAAGTCGGAAGACTGGGGACAGGTGGTGCAGAGCTACCAGTCAGGCGATTTCAGCGCCGGGCTCATGTGGTCCAACCTTGCCTCGACGCCGTATGCCTTCTACAGCGGCACAATGGGATGTTCCACGATAGCGAAAGGCACAGCGCCAGCAAGCGACAACTTCCCTCGGTTCTGTAACGCCGAGGTAGATCCATTGCTGGCAAAGTTCGCCGCAACGCAGGATCCGAAAGCGCAAACGACAGTTGTGAACACGCTTCAGTCGATCTTCGCGAAGGATGCCCCGGTGATCCCACTGTTTCCCTCGCCTGCGTGGGGTGCATACAATGACAAGCTCTTCACTGGATGGCCAACGAAGAATGACCCGTATGCAACGCTCAGTACGCGGTCGCCAACCACAGTCCTCGTCCTAACCTCTTTGAAGCCCCGGTAGCACCGCGTGCAGCAACGGGGCGGAAACTTCCGCGTTCCGCCCCGTTGGCTCGCAACGACCGTTCCAGGGCTTCTCCGTCACGGTGAGCTGTTTTTATTCAGGGAGTTGACTCATGCGTTTCGTACTACGACGATTCGGCTTTTACCTGATCGCGTTCTGGGCATCGCTCACGCTCAACTTTCTGCTGCCACGGCTCATGCCGGGCGATCCCGTCGGACGCATGTTTGCGCAATTGGCCGGGCAGCTCCGACCGGATCAACTGCAAGCACTTCGCAGGCTATTCGGGCTCGATAACCAACCAGTCCTTTTGCAGTACGTGCGCTACATTGGCGACGTCTTTACCGGTCAACTGGGCATCTCCATTTCGCGATTCCCCACCCCCGTCTCCGACGTGATCGGTTCTGAGATCGGTTGGACGATCCTTCTCGGTGCGACGGCTCTCGTCATTGCGGCTATTCTCGGCACAGTTCTCGGAGTCGTTGCGGCCTGGCGCCGAGGCGGCCTCGTCGACTCAGTTTTGCCGCCGACCCTCCTATTCATCGGCTCTTTTCCATACTTCTGGCTTGCGATGGGCGCGCTGTATCTATTTGGAAGTATCCTCAATTGGTTTCCGACGAGCCATTCATTTTCAGCCGGCTCAGTTCCGAGTCTCAGCGGCAGTTTTGTCTGGGATGTGCTCGCGCATCTCGTGCTCCCCGCGCTTACCATCGTCATCGTCTCGGTAGGCGGCTGGATGCTGGGCATGCGAAACACCATGATCGCAACCACGGCCGAGGACTACATCACAATGGCCGAAGCGAAGGGACTGCGCTCCGGCAGGATCATGTATCGCTATGCAGCAAGGAATGCACTGTTGCCGACGATCACCTCCTTCGGGATGTCATTCGGCTTCATCGTCGGCGGCGCGCTCCTCACCGAAGTGGTCTTCGCCTATCCGGGCGTGGGATTCCAACTGTTCTCGGCGGTTCAGTCTTTGGACTATCCGCTCATGCAAGGGATTTTCCTGACAATTACCGCGGCTGTGTTGATTGCCAATTTTCTGGTTGACGTCGTTTATGTCTTTCTCGACCCTCGCGTACGCGTCAATTGATTTGGAGTTTGTGTTGTCATCGATTCCTCTCCCTCTGGAGCCCACTAAAACCGCTCAGCCGGGTCAATCCGACACGCCAGTGGCGCGGATGACCGCCCGAGCCCGCGGCGGACTTTGGCACGGCCTCCTCCGCAGCAGGAAGGCGGTGGTCGGCTTGGTCATCCTCGCCGCCTTTTTGACTGTCGCCGCATTGACCCCGGTTATCTTTCCGGGCGATGCAAGCGCGTACTCCGCAGCAATATCGCAGCCGCCGTCACTTGCACATCTATTCGGTACGACCGCAAAAGGTCAGGATGTACTAGCTCTCACGATGTGGGGCTCAAGGACATCGTTGCTCGTCGGCCTGTCGGTTGGCGTCGCGGCCACGCTCCTCGGAGTTTTGGTCGGCTTGGTTTCGGCGCACTACGGTGGCGCGATCGACGAGATTCTCTCCGTGATCACCAACATCTTTCTGTTGATCCCGGGTCTTCCGCTTCTGGTTGTGCTCGCCGCTTTTTTGCCGCCGGGACTGACGACGATCGTGTTCGTACTTGCAATCACGGGCTGGGCAGGTTCCGCAAGAGTACTGAGAGCGCAAGCGCTCTCCCTCCAAGGCAAAGAATTTGTCGCTGCGGCAAAAGTCACGGGCGAGCGGGGCGCGTCAATCATATTTCGAGAGATTCTGCCGAACATGGCTTCCGTCGTAATGACGACTGTCGTTGGATGCGTCATATTCGGCATAGGCGCCCAAGCTGGTCTCGAGTTTCTCGGTCTCGGCGATGTCAACGTCGTGAGTTGGGGGAGCAACCTCTACTGGGCAAGCAACGACGGTTCGCTTCTGGTCGGGTCGTGGTGGACGTTCATTCCATCGGGTCTATCGATTGCCCTTGTCGCGTTCGCGCTCGCGCTAATCAACTACGGGGTCGACGAAGTCACCAACCCTCGATTGCGCTCCAATCGAAAGGTAAAAGCAAATGGTTAACGGTCGAGCAGCCGCTGCTGAAGCGGCCCGAAATTTCGGCGAGCCTTTGCTCTCGGTCCAGAATCTCACGGTGACGTATGAGAGGGTCGGCCAAACTGTCGTTGCGGTCGATGACGTCAGTTTTGACATCTGGCCGGGCGAAATCTTCGGATTGGCGGGCGAATCCGGCTGCGGCAAGTCGACCGTCGCGAGCGCGATCATGCGGCTCCTCAAATCATCGGGCCGAGTCAGTTCGGGCAGCATTTGGTTCAAAGGCGCGAACGTGTTGGCGATGAACCCGGAGGAGCTACGTCAATTCCGTTGGCAGGAAACAGCAATGGTCTTTCAGAGCGCCATGAATTCCCTCAATCCCGTCATGACGGTCGGTGCACAGATCGCAGACGTTCTATGGACTCACAAAGGCATTCGGCGTCAAGAGGCAGGAATAAGAGGACTTGAGCTTCTCGAACTGGTCGGAATCGATCCGTCCCGAATCGGCTCGTACCCGCACCAACTTTCCGGGGGCATGCGTCAGCGCGCGGTGATTGCGATCGCTCTCGCGCTGAACCCGGCCTTGCTGATCATGGACGAGCCTACGACGGCGCTCGACGTTGTTGTGCAACAGGAGATCCTTCAGAACATTCAGAATCTGAAACAAACGCTCAATTTCGCCGTGTTGTTCATAACCCACGATGTGTCGCTCATGCTGCAGCTGACCTCCCAAATGGCCGTCATGTACGCAGGGAAACTCGTGGAAGTGTCTGCCACTGGAAACATGCTCGACGGCGCGCTGCACCCGTACTCTCAGGCGCTGTTGGCAGCGTTTCCTCCATTGACCGGCCCGCGGTTACCACTGGTAGGCATCCCGGATGCGCCGCCCAATATGGCTCACCCGCCGAGCGGCTGCCGATTCCATCCGCGCTGCCCGTTTGCGTTCGACCGGTGCCGGGAAGAGGTACCAAAGCTCATTGAATCCGAGCACCAGCACGCCGCCGCCTGCCACCTTGTGGGAGACGTCGCCGGGAGCCCGGCATCTATTGGGGGTTCGCGATGAATCGAATTTCTGCCAATGCGACGAGCTCAGAAGCCATTCTCAGCGTTAGGAACGTTTCGAAATCCTTTCCCGTGGGTGGGTTCGGCTCTCGGCGACGGATCGACGCAGTGAAGGATGTCTCGTTCGATCTCAGGCGGGGCGAAATCGTCGGCCTGGTTGGAGAATCCGGTAGCGGCAAGAGCACTATCGCCAGAATCCTGGCGCGGCTGGAACAGCCAAGTGCGGGTGAGATCTTATTCGAAGGAGAGGATCTTCTCAAGTACGAACGTCGCGGTGCGTCTAGGTCGTATCGACGACGCGTTCAAATGGTGTTTCAAGATCCGTTCGCATCGCTTAACCCAGCGAAGCGCGTCGAGCAAATCCTGCAGCGACCGTTGGTCGTTCATCGCAAAGCGAGCGGTCGCACCGAGGTTCACGAGCGCATAATTCAGATAATGGACACGGTCGGGCTGAGCGAAAACATGCTCTGGAGTTTTCCGCACGAGCTCAGCGGTGGTCAGCGGCAGCGGGTGGCAATTGCAAGAGTGCTGGCCGTCGATCCGGAAATCATTCTGGCGGACGAGCCGACTTCAATGCTGGACGTTTCCGTGCGAATCGGGATCCTCAACCTGATCCGCCAAATCTGTACTGAACGCTCCATTTCGATGCTCTACATCACCCATGATCTCGCCTCGGCGCGATACATTGCGGACACTACCATCGTCATGTTGGACGGAAGGTTGATCGAGGGCGGCGAGAGTCTCGAACTAATGACCAACCCAATGCATCCGTACACTCGACGGCTGCTCGCCGCGGTGCCGGATCCTCGGAAGGATCTGTCTCTGGTGCCGAACTTTCATTCCGCGCCCGGATGGCGTGGGGCGCCCACACAGCTTCAATGGTTTTCCTCGGCCCACTGGGCGTCCATGCCTTCCTCGACATTGAGAACATCGCGGTAGTCCATCTCTAACCGATACTCGACGGTAGTGGTGCTCGGATGACCGCGAGCAATCGGTTTTAGACTAGGGCGTGTCTCCCATATGGGCGGGTGTTTTGACGGCATTGTGGTGGGTCCGCAGAACAACTTTGGTCGTCTGCTGGTCGAATATCCGCACCGGATTCAGTGGTGCCGACGAGCGCGGATTCAGTGCCGTGTTGCCTTCGTGGAGGAAGCGGCGCCGAATGTTGTAAAACGACGGCCGGCTGATATTCAAGCGTTGGCAGAATTCGGAGACGCTGGGGCCGTCGGCGGCAAGCGGGTCATATTCGATAATCTGGCGGCGGACTGAAGGAGAGAGGGATCTAGGCACTCCCAATTATCAAAACCGAGGGTTGTGCCAGAAATCCGCAGCCGCCGAATCTGTAATCAAGGTCGTGAGACACCCTGCAAACAAGGTGCTGAGACATGGCGTCAACAAGGTCATGAGAGGGGTTGTAAACACGGTACTGAGACAGCACATACCGCATCGCCAGAACAGCGCTACCCGATAGCGCTACGCGCCAGTCGACCCTCGTGCGCCATTTCTTCCGGTTCAGCAGCTCGATCTGCATCGATGACCAGATCGATTCCATCATCGAATTGTCGTAGCAATCGCCGATTGTTCCGAAGGACGGCATCAGCCCGGAGGCGCGGATCTTGCTCGTGAACGCCCAGGAGGTGAACTGGACTCCGTGGTCGGCATGAACGATCCCGCCAGCGGCAGGTTGGCGATTCTTGATCGCCATGTCGCGGGCATTGAGGACGAGATTCGAGTCCTGTGCGTTGTCGATCGACCAGCCCACGATTTTCCGGGAAAACGTATCCATCACGGCGCAACAGAAGACCTTTCCTTCCCTCGTGGGATGTTCCGTGATGTCAGTGACCCAGAGTTCGTTCGGGGAGAGCCGGTGGAACTTGCGATGAACGAGGTCATCGGCGGTCGCAACCCCGTGCAGCCGCTTCACCTTCGCCGGCCCCGGGAGCCCGGCGATCCGGGCCTGGCTCATCAGGGCAGCGACGAGCCGCTCGCTGAACTGGAGACGATGATCGAAGAGCTCGTTCTCCGGACCGCTCCACAGCTCATCGAGTCGTTCGGCATCGGATCTAACACCGCGGCGGAAATCCTTATCGTCGTCGGCGACAACCCCGAACGGATCCGATCTGAAGCGGCACTGGCGAAACTCGCGGGGATCAGCCCTATCCTCGCATCCTCCGGGATGACCTCCGGGCGGCACCGGATCAACCACGGCGGCCACCGGGAACTGAACGCCGCGATCTATCGCACTGGGCTGCTGCGGGGATCTCGGACAGTGGGCCCTCTTAAAATGAGGGTGTACTGAAAGTAGAGATCAGCATGACCGCAGCACGCCGAAAATTCACCCAGGAGTTCAAAGACGAGTTATGCCGCGAGGTGATCAACACATCCAAACCGATCAAGGACGTGGCTGAGGCCTACGGGGTCGGCCCCGAGACTCTGCGCAACTGGCTGATCAAGCACCGCGAAGCGAACGGCGGCACCGAGACGGAACTGACCGTCCCGGAACGCGCTCGTCTGAAGAAGCTTGAGCGGGAAGTTCAGGAGCTCAAGGCCGAGGCTCAATTCCTAAAAAAAGCGGCCGCTTACTTCGCGCGGGAGCAGCGGTAGTGAGCCGGTACGAGTTCATCGACTCCCAGAAAGCTGAGCCCACCAACCGCAATCCGGTGGCGAGTATGTGCCGCTGGTCGGACGTGTCAACGTCTGGTTTTTACCACTGGCGCACGCGCCCGCAATCGGTGACGTCCGCCCGCCGGCAGGTTCTCGTGGGGCGGATCAAGCACTATTTCGAGGATTCCGAAGGCACTTACGGGTATCGGCGAATCCACGCGGACCTCGCCCACGAGCAGACCAAGTGTTCCCCCGAGTTGGTGCGCCAGATCATGCTCCAGGAGGGCCTCGTGGCCTGCCAGCCACGCCCATTCCGGATCACAACAGAAGCCGACGCGGTGGCTGCGGCGAACATGCCCGACCTCGTGAAACGGGACTTCACCGCCGACCGTCCCGGGGTGAAATTCGTCGGCGACATCACCTACATCCACACATGGCAGGGATTCGTCTACTTGGCCACGGTTATCGACTGCTTCTCGCAAGAAAGTTGTCGGGTGGTCTATCGCCGATCACATGCGCACCGAACTGGTCGAGGATGCGTTGAAGAACGCCGCAGCAACGACCGTGGTCCACCTAGACGCGATCTTCCACTCCGATCGCGGAAGCGTTTACACCTCGGCCGATTTCCGGGCCTTGGTGAGCAGTCTGGGGATGCGATCGTCCATGGGTCGTACCGGCGTGTGTTGGGACAACAGTATGGCTGAATCGTTCTTCTCGATGCTCAAAAATGAACGCGTCTACCGGACCGTTTATGCGACCAAAGCGCAAGCTCGCAGCGACATCATCCGATACATCGAGGGGTTCTACAACAGTCGACGCCGGCACTCAGCGCTCGGTTACCGACGGCCCAACGAAGTCCACTATGGTTATCTGAACCGCTCTGGGTTTCTTGGAGACTCCTGACCTTGGAAACGAGGATGGGTTCATGTCGAAAGAACGATCAGCGGGGAAGCCGACGACACGTCGGTATTCGCCGGAGGAGAAGGCCTCAGCGGTCAGGATGGTGCGGACGTTGCGAGCAGAGTTGGGGACTGAGCACGGGACTGTTCAACGCGTCGCGTTGCAGCTCGGTTACGGGGTCGAGTCGGTGCGGATGTGGGTCAAGCAGGCCGACGTCGATGAGGGTCGCATAGCGGGTGTGACGACGGGCGAGGCGCGGCGGGTTCGAGAGCTCGAGCAGGAGAATCGGGAACTTCGGCGGGCCAACGAGATACTCAAGCGGGCCGCGTCTTTCTTCGGGGCGGAGCTCGACCGCCAGCACCGGAGGTAGTCACGTTCATCGACGCCAACAAGGACGATGTCGTCGAAGGTCGCCCGCTCGGAGTCGAGCCCATCTGTGCACTGTTGCAGGTGGCTCCGAGCACCTATTACGCCGCAAAGAATCGCGCCCCATCGGCGCGAGCTGTCCGCGACGCCGTCGTGACTCCGGAGTTGGTGACGATTTGGGAGAACAATTACCGCGTCTATGGGGTCCGCAAGCTCTGGAAGGCTGCACGTCGGGCCGGTATCGACATCGGTCGCGATCAGACGGGCCGGCTGATGCACGCCGCTGGCATCGAGGGCGCAACTCGGTCAAAACGGGTCAAGACAACGAGGGCTGATCCTGCCGCGTCCCGTCACCCGGATCTCGTCCACCGTGAGTTCAGCGCGCCCGGCCCGAACAGGCTCTGGGTCACCGATTTGACGTTCGTGCCGACCTGGGCCGGAGTCGCGTATGTCTGCTTCATCATCGACGTTTTCTCCCGGATGATCGTCGGCTGGAGGTGCGCCAGTCACATGCGCACCGAGATGGTCCTGGACGCGATCGAGATGGCTCGCTGGGGCCGCGGCACCCACCATGAGGACCTACGTTGCCACAGCGACGCAGGCAGTCAATTTACGTCCATTCGCTACGGGGAACGCCTTGCCGAGATCGGCGCGACACCATCAATCGGGACCGTCGGGGACTCGTATGACAATGCCCTGGCTGAGACGGTGAACGGTTACTACAAGACCGAACTCGTCCGCGGGCCCGCACGCCCAGGCCCCTGGAAAACAGTCGAAGACCTCGAACTCGCCACCCTCGGCTGGGTGCACTGGCACAACACGCAACGCCTCCACGGCTACCTCGGTGACATCCCTCCCGCCGAATTCGAGACAGCGTTCTATGCTGAACAAGTCGACCACCAGCAGGAGGTCGAAATCAAATAGCGCGAGTCTCCATCAAACTCAGAGCGGTTCAATCAGCAGCCAGCCCTGGCAGCGTAGAAGAATCCACTAATTCCGCTGTCCGAAATCCCCGCAGCAGCCCACACCGTGATCGTCCGGATGCGATTCCATCAACCCACAATCGACTACGTCACCCGGCGCACCGCCGAGGACCTCAGCAAACGCGACATCATCCGCTGCCTCAAGAGATACTGACGTCATCCGCGCGGTCTTCCACACCATCAACCCCGCCGAAAACGCGCTCCTGAAAACGAGTTGACAACTTGTGAGCATCAATGCGATGGCAGAGGCCGTCAACAATCTCTACATGACAGAGCTGATCCGTCAGCGCGGCCCCTGGCAGAAGGTCGAGCAAGTCGAACTCGCCACCCTCGAATACGTGTGGTGGTGGAACGACCAACGAATCCACGGAGAGCTTGACATGCAAAACCCGACCGAGATCGAGAGCGCGTACTACATTGACCAAGATTCAGCCCAACCGGCACCCGCCGGATAAGGCTCCCACTAAGAACGAAAGTCGGGTCTGTCAGATTTCTTGTGTAACTGGTCATCGGCTAGTTGAGTCCTAGGCGGTCGCCGTAGGTCATTGCGAGGGTGTTAAGAATAGCTTTCCACCCGTTGATCTCGCCTGTCGGATTGGCCCGGTTGTGGCGTCGTTCGATGATCGCGAGATACATCACTTTCAGTGCGGATTGTTCGTTGGGGAAGTGGCCGCGACGCCTGGTCGCGGCTCTGAATCTCGCGTTCAACGACTCGATCCCGTTTGTCGTATAGATGAGCTTCCTGATCTCTAACGGGTAGTCGAGAAACGGGGTGAACTCACCCCACGACCGCCGCCACATCGCGATCATCGCCGGGTAGATGGGTTCCCATTCCTTCGCAAACTCGTCGAAGCGTTGCTCTGCCGCCTTCACCGTCGGCGCCTGGTAGACCTGCTTCAACCTCTCCGCGATCGGTTTCCAATACTTCCTGGACGCGAACCGCAGGCTGTTGCGCACCAAATGCACGACACAAGTTTGAACGGTCGCCATCGGCCAGGTCGCGAGGATCGAGTCCGGCAGGCCCTTCAGCCCGTCACAACAGACGAACAGGACATCGGCGACGCCGCGGTTCTTCAGCTCGGTGAGCATGTTCATCCATTGCTTCGATCCCTCACCACCGGTCGGTCCAACCCACATGCCCAGAACGTCGCGATGGCCATCAAGATCGATTCCGAGCGCCACATACACGGGTCGGTTGCCGACCTGCCCATCCCGAACCTTCATCACGATCGCGTCGATGAGGATCACTGGATACACCGGATCCAGGGGCCTTGCCTGCCACACCTCCATGTCGGCCACGACCCGGTCGGTGACTTTCGACACCAGCTCCCGGGAGATATCTTGCCCATACACGTCGGAGAGGTGGGCCTGGATATCGCCGGTCGTGAGCCCTTTCGCATATAGCGAGACGACGGCCTCATCGAAGCCCGCGATGCGACGCTGATATTTCGGCACGATCGCCGGCTCGAAAGTTCCCTGCCGATCCCTCGGAATCTGGACCGTCACTTCACCGATCTCGGTCCGCAACGTTTTCGGCGTCGACCCGTTCCTCGAGTTCTGCCCGTTGCGGCCGTCGAAGTCGTGCTTGTCATAACCCAGATGGTCAGACATCTCGACCTCAAGAGCTGTCTGCAACACCTGCCGGGTCAACCCCGTCAGGAGCCCATTCGGCCCAGTCAACTCGATGCCCTGCCCCTTAGCCGACTCGACGAGCTCCGCCGCTAACGCGGCGAAATCGGTCTCCGCCGGCAACGGCCGGCCCGTCTCAGGATCAAAGCGAAGATGCTTCTGAATATCTCTGCTCATGCGTCATTGTTCCCATCCCACAGCTCCCAGCCGCGGATGTCACGCCGAACCAATTACACAAGATTTCTTACAGACCCCGAAAGTCAGGCCGATTCACTGCTGAAACCCAAGGTGATCATAGCTGACGGCGAATTTCGACAGAGGGAGGCGTCGGTTAACGAAGCCTTGCATGTAGATGGCCGCTATAGGTCGGGCGTGGCGGGGTAGCGGAATCGTGAATGCAGAAATAGGTGATCGCCCGCTTTTCGCAGGGTAAGTGGTATTGATGTGGGATGCCGTTCGGGAGTGAATGCTTGACCTTCGATGAGTCCAGGCCTGGCAGTGAGCTCTCCGCCGCCGATCACGACAGGGCTCAGTGTCAGGAATTCGTCGTCGACAAGGTCGGCGGCGATGAATCCGCCGTACACTCGCGGGCCTCCCTCAAGAAGCAGGTTGCCGATACCGTGCTCGCGCCGCAGGACCCGGACCAGCTTGGGGAGATCGACCGCTTCATCGCCAAGTGCGAGCACCGTGAACGGACCTGTCGCCGCAGTTTTTCGCGCCCGCTCGGCCCCCCGCGATGTGGTCGCTACGATGACCGCTAAGTCTGGTCGTTTCAGCGCCTCGCTTCTCGGATCGAGATCGCCCTCAAGTGAGAGGAAAATTTGGGTTGGGTGCCCTGTTCGGCCATCGTTGGCCCGCACCGCTTCGAAGAACGGGAGATCTTCGGGGTAAATGTACTCGGCTGTCCATCGGTGTTCGGGACTTGTGCGCAGGGTGTTATCGCCGACCAGTACCGCGTCGGCTCGTGAACGCAGTAGGGCCATGACCCATCTATCGTGCGCGTTGAAGCCGCTGACTTCGCCGCCTCCGGATTGTCCCGGCTCGTTGAACGAGATTCGGCCATCCCTCGACATGACGAAGTTTGAGAAGATGTATGGCCGTTCGCTGGGGTCGAGCGGCACCCAATCTCCGCCGTAGATGTCTCGTGCAGACTTCGGCAACGACGGCGTGCCGATTGGGTCACCGAACAAAACAGTGAACGGGTCGATCATTGGGGATCACCTTTCGTATGTGAATTTATGCGGCGCGGACAACACGCCCTGACAAGGTCACTTTTCACCCGGCCAGTCAGGGCCCGCGAGGGTAAACGTGTCAATGTCAAGCGCCGGCAGCCAGTGCGGCGCCACCGGCGGCCAAGATAAGCCCCAGTATCTGGTATCGGTTTAGTCGTTCTCTGAGAAGGAGAGCTGCACCGAGCGCTGCGATTCCCGGGGATGTTGCGCCGATAATTGCCACGGTTATCAGCGGGGTGGTGGCAAGGGCTGCGAGAAGAAGCAAATTTCCTGTCACGTCAAGTACCCCCGCAGACAGGGATGTCGCCGACACTTTCCAGGTTGGACGAGTAACTGGTCCGGTGATAAAGGGGAGCGAAACAGCCACAGCGAGTACTGCGGTGCGAGCTGCGACCAGCGACCACGGTCCGTTGTCATCGCGTTGCGCTATTGACATGAGGAAAGTAAATCCGGCGAAGCCGAGCCCGGCGATGATTGCCATCGATACGGCAGAGCGGAGTTCGCTGGTTGGGTCGGCGGTCTCAGCTTTACTGGCTTTCCGGGGTCGTTCAGCGAAAAGCACAATGGCGATGACGGACAACGCCATTCCTGCCCACACGACGAGTGGTGGGGGCCCGTCCGTCACTATTCCCGCCACGCCGAGAGCGACGGTTGAGGTGCACGCGATGACTGAGGCAACTACTCCGATGGGACCGCGGGCGAGCGCTCGATAGGCGACTGGAAGTGCGGCCCCGCCGACGATTCCCGCGACTGTTCCCCAGACAATGCCTGCGACGCTGACGTTCCCTGGTCGTACAAGTGCTGCCACGACGGCCACCAATAGAGCCGCGGGCGAGGCGAGCAGCAGTACCGTCGTGAAATTGCTCATTCTCGAAGCCATTCCCGCCGTCACTTCTCCGGCAGCTGCAGAAATTGCATACCCGGCCGAAAACCAAACACTCATACAGGACTCCGGTGCCGGAAGTGTGACCGAATGGAAGACGCCGCAGGGTTTCGAATACGATTTTCGGGCGGTGGAATTCGAGCCGTCGCGTCTGCGAAGATGACGTCTGCGAAGGTGACGTGTGCGACCAACAGTGTGCTCAATTGTTCACAACGACAAAATGCAGGACTGATACGCCGCCAAAGTGATTGTGGTAATCCAGCCACCGTCTTGTCTCGTCCAAACCACAACCGAATCATCCAGCAGGCTGCGGGTTGTGACAGTCGATACCGGATCACCGATGACGTTTTCCTGCAGTACGCAAAGCACTGTCCGATCGTTCTCGCTCAGGTTCACCAGGCAAAGTCCCGTCTGGGTGGCCCCGCGGCGGACGACGGAGTAGACGTGCTCGTCGTCGCAGGAAATAGCGCTGTAGTCCGAAATCCCCAGAACGAACTCAGGATGTTCCCTCCTTACCCGGTTGATAGCGCGTACCTGGCCTTCGATCGAGACTTCACCGCCGACGAAGGTCATATAGGGGCCGCCGCTGAGGGCGAAGACTGTCATCCATGCGGCGGTGGCTGCAGATCCGAATTGCTCACGCCGCCATTTGCGGCCCGGGAGGGGCCACCAGAACGTGTCGTGGCTGTCGATGTGGTGAGCTGTCATAGATCCAATAGGGAGACTTGCGTCTTTTTCTTCCCACCATTGACCAAGCTCGCGCGCGTTGCGCACCCATTGCGTATTCCCTGCCCCGTTCATCATTACAGCACCGATTAGCCAATGCTCGTCGTAGTTGTAGTTCAGGTCCATCGCCTGACGATGCAGGACGCCCGACGGCTCGGTGTAGAGCAGGGCCTCTGGTTTCAGAGCCTTCAGTTCGACGCGGAGTTGATCGAACAAGGGGAGGCAACCCATAGTGGAGACGGCGGCGTTCTCTCTTGTGCGGCCGGACCAATTGCTGAAGTAGTTGTACGTTGGTGCGTCGAATCGGAATCCATCGATGTCGAGCCGGGTGACAAGACTCAGCGCACTGTCGATGAAATAGCGTTGCCATCCGGGATGTGCGACGTCAAATGCTTTGGTGTAGATGCCGGTAACGTTGCCCTCCGAGTCGCGGCAGAACCATTCCGGATGCTGATCGATGAGCGGGTGATGTTCCGGGGAACCGCCGATCCAATATTGTTCGAAGTCGATGAGATGACGACTCCAGGCGATCAAATAGCTTTCGTCCTCGGACACGTCTAAGGAGAAGTTGTCCAACTGGTCCTCATCCAGACGATTCGCGTAGGGTCCGGACCGGATCGCGTCGATCGCCTGTCGTACTGACTCGCCATCGATAACCCCGTGCAAAAGAATGTCGACAATGACTTTCATGCCGCGCGAATGGGCATCAACTATCAGCGCACGGAGAACCTTCTCGTCCCCGTAGCTGGTGGTGATGTCGTCGAAATCGTGAACGTTGTAACTCGGGTAGGGCTGGCGCGGCATGATCTGCAGCGTGTTGTAGCCGAGGGATTGGATCCGGTCCAAATCTGCCAATAAGTCCTCTGCGGTGGGGTACGGGGAGTATTGGAAGCCTCCGTCGAAGACGGAGAATCCGATTTGCACTTCGTAGATATTTGCCTCCGCAGCCCACGCCGGAACGGCATTTGGTGAGGTAATCCCCATCCTGGCCAAAGCTGCTGGTACTGAAGAGAGGTATGTCTGGAATGAATTCGCGACTAAATCTAGGAACAGCGTTGAACAGGAAAGCGCTGCGCCCTCACCTGGTTGCCCTGCCACATCCGTCTGCCAGTGAACAGACGCCCCCACTTCAGTCGGCAATACGGAGATGTCGCCGATCTCCGTGACGGACAGAGGCCAGACTACGCAGGTGAAAGGAATATCAGTCCGGTCAAATGCCACCAGCCCAATCGAGCCTTTCAGGCCGGCGGCGGGGGAGATAGCAGCCGAATGGGTGAGATCTCTCAGAGGCAGGTTGGTGCGCAGCTGGTTGCCAGGGGAGTGAACGTGCCAGATATCCCGTTCGGTCAACACCGCTCCCAGATCGATGTGAACATTCCGGGCAACTGCGTCGTTGGTTTCGGCAAAAATCTGCAAACTGATTGCGATTCGAGGGGAGTGCTGGCGAAATTCGTATCGCCAGCATGCTGTCCAGGAGGAGGAATCGGAGGTACCCACCGGGACCTCGAACACTCGAGCGCTCAGTTCAACGCGCCCGCGAATCTGTTCCAGCGGTCCGGCCAATGACACGGCAGAGGTAGAGCGATACTCCAATCCTCCGGTCGAACCGCGGTGTTCCGTTCCTCCCGCGACGATTGTGATGGAACATTCGAACACGACCGCTAAATCTGGAGCGCTCACGTCCCATAGTCGGCGCGGGGCGCCAGAGACTGAATCGAGCTCCAAACACAGGCCCGAAAATTCCGAAGTGAGAATGACGGGGGTGGATATGTCTTTCACGGGGCAGACCTCTCGACAGCAGTTACGTCAGGCAGCGCCTCACACCCATTATCTTTACCGGACATACTGGTCTTACCGCAAGTCTTGACTTCCGAAAATCCTCCTCCTAATCTGGCCTTACCAGACAGTCCGCAGGCCACATATTCCGCATTCAAAGGAGAATCGCAATGCGCCACGTTTTTTTCCAACAGCATCCATTGGTCAAACGACAGCACGGGCGCCTGGGCGCAGTGGCGTCGATGGTCGTTGCTGCGAGCCTGGCTCTGACGGCCTGTGCACCGGGAGTTCAGGCCGGAACCACCTCAAACCAAGGAGCAATCAGTACGGCGGTGCCGGCTGATAAGAAAATTACCTTGACCTTGAGTCATTACGAGACAGGTGGCGGTGCGACAGCCATCGACCAACTGGTCAAGGGATATGAGAAGTTGCACCCGAATGTGACCGTCAAAATCGCGTACACCTCTTTCAACGACTACGGCAAGAGAATCAAACTCACCATGTCTTCCGCCTCAGCGCCAGACATCGCTGAAGTCGGCCAGGCGTACGTTATGACTGGACCGCTGGTGAAAGCTGGACTTCTTCGCCCCCTCGACGACTATGCCAAAGCATACGGTTGGGCGAGTCGTTTCAAAGCAGGACTCCTCGACGAAGCCAGATTTCAACCAGATGCCAAAAGCTTCGGCACCGGCAAACTTTACGGCATGGCGCTCGGCGGCAATATGGCGGGAATTTTCTACAATAAGAACGCCATAACGCGGCTCGGGATCACAGTTCCGTTCGCAAATGTCGCAGACTTTGAAAAAGCGTTGAGCACTGCGAAAGCCGCCGGAGATATCCCGATTGCACTGGGCAATTCCGACCAATGGCCGGCTAACCACATCCTGTCCACTCTTATTTCTCAGTACGAGCCGCAGCAGAAAATGTTGGGTTGGATTTATGGCAAAGCCGGCGCCACATTCGATTCTGCTGGCATTCAAAGAGCAACCGAAACTATGGCGTCCTGGTCCGCAAAGCAGTACATCGATCCTGCCGCTAACGGCATCAGCATGGACGACTCTCTGTCCCGATTCGCTAAAGGAACCGGAGTCTTCTCGATAAGCGGCAATTGGAACGTGACCCAGCTCTCTGATCAAATGGGCGACAACGTCGGCTTCACCGCCTTCCCGCCCGCCAAAACAGGTCAGCCGCTACGAGCGACCGGAGCCACCACGTCACCATACGGAATCAGCTCAAAATCCAAAAATCCTGATGTCGCAGCGAACTTTATTGACTACATGACAGCCCCGGCGGCGGCAAAAATACTCACTGCAGGTGGTTACGCCCCGCTCACTTCCAAAGGTCAGACCCCGGCCGATGCGAGCCCGCTGCAAAAAGAGTTCAACACCGTGTGGAGCAAGGTCCTGGCCGATGACGGACTCACTCTCTATCTGGACTGGGCCACCACCAACATGGGCGACACGCTTTTCCCGGCCATCCAAGAGCTGATGGCGGGAAAGATTACGTCGAAGAATCTCATCACTACCGTGCAAAGCGAATGGGTTCGAGCACACCAATGACCACGGCGGTTTTTTCCACCCAGGCTGAATCCCCACCAGCGTAAGGACACGCACAGTGCCAAGCACCCTTGCAGCCCGACGGCCCAGTAACCCTGCGGTTGCTGGTCTGTGGGCGAAGCAGAAGGCAAGCGCGAAGAAACGAAGTCAGCTGGGAGGCCCACCGAGCATTCCCTATCTCTTCGTAGGTCCTGCGATTTTGTTTACCGCGGTGTTTGTCATCGGTCCTTTGCTGCAAACCCTCTGGTTGTCGTTTTTCGAATGGGATGGGGTGTCGCTCGGAAAGTGGGTAGGGATCGCCAACTACGTCGCGGCCCTCCGCAATCCGCAACTCCTTCAAGCGTTCACCCACTCCCTGATCTTCGTGATCACGTTTTGCGCCCTCCCCGTATTTTTGGGGATGGTTCTGGCGGCGATGCTCAGCAGGCAAAAACTGAGAGGGCTTGCGGCATTCAGAACAATACTTTTCCTTCCGCAAGTAATTTCGATGGTGGTGGTCGGAGTCGCGTGGCGTTGGATGTACGCCGACAACGGCACCGTCAACCAGCTTCTACAGCTGGTCGGCATCCGCACCACAACCGCGTGGCTCGGAGACTTCACCTGGGCGCTGCCGTTCATCGCCATCATCGGAACCTGGGTGATGTCCGGACTGTGTATGGTGTTGTTCCTCGCAGGCATCGGAAAAATTGATGGTGAACTTTACGATGCCGCGAAAGTAGACGGCGCCGGACCCATCCGCGAGTTCCTCAGCGTCACATTCCCCGGGCTCCGACAAGAACTCTCTGTTGCCGTGACGATCACCATCATCGCCGCACTGCGCAGCTTTGACCTCGTCTACGTCACCACCGGGGGAGGGCCGGGGACCTCGACCATCGTGCCCGGCACAGAGATCTACCGCTTGGCATTTCGCGCCGGGGAGGTGGGGGCTGCGTCCACCATCGCAGTCCTGCTGACCTTGATCATCTTTGCCGTGGTGTTCGCCATAACTCGACTACTGCGCGAGGAACAATCATGAAAGCTTTGAGAAATATCGGATCCTACGGATTCCTCCTAGTGATGAGCGCGATCGTCATCATTCCCCTGCTCAGCATCCTGTCAGTCGCACTTCAACCCTCAGGAAGTTTCATCGCTGGCCTGACCTGGCCGACCAACCCCCAATGGTCAAACTTTTCGAACGCCTGGACAACCGGATCCTTCGCTACCCTCATGGGGTCATCCGCCATCGTCGCCCTGGGTGTGGTGCCGATTGCAGTAGGTATCTCTGTACTGGCCGGATACGCGTTCGGCATCATGAAATTTCGCGGCTCCAACATCATCTTCTACGCACTCCTCATCGGACTGGTGATGCCCTATGAAGCAACCATCGCACCTCTCTATTACAACCTTCGAGGAGTAGGACTCACCGACAACTACCTGGGCGTCATCCTCCCGGAAATTGCGCTGTTCATCTCCTTCGGAACCTTCTGGATGCGGGCCTTCTTCCTGTCCACCCCTCGCGCTCTCGTAGAAGCAGCGAAGCTAGACGGGGCAACGCCCTTAGGAATTTTGAGCCGCGTACTGCTTCCATTGGCAACACCTGCGATAACCACTCTTGCAGCGTTGTTCTTCATTTGGAGTTGGAATGAATTTCTGCTCGCGCTCGTCATTCTTCAGAGCCCGGAGCTTCAAACCGCGCCCGCAGGTCTCGGTCTATTTGTGGGGCAAAGGTCGACCGATATTCAAGGGCTGGCTGCCGGGGCTTTGATCATCACCATCCCCGTCATCGTCGTGTACATCGTCCTGCAACGGAAAATCATTTCCGGCATGCTCCAGGGAGCCGTGAAGGGGTAACGCGTCGCTGGACCGGAGGTCTAACATCGCGAGGCGCAAATCAAAGGAAACGACGTTTAATGTTGTCAGAGTGCGTACCTAAAGGCGTGTACACCGCGCAACAACTCGATCTTGTGCGGCGTCAAATCTCTTTCTGGGAAACAAACAGTGACACGGCGAGAGGGTCGGCTGACTGGCGGGCTGAGGGAGTCCTCACAGCGCCCAGAGGAGTTCGAGAGGAGTCCGGTGCGCTTGCGGCGGTCGTTGAGACGTGGCATCGATCTTTCCGGGACCTTCACATAGAAATACTCTCCCTCTTCGGCTCCGCCGACGGCGAATGGTTGGCAATTGAATGGACATGGCAAGTCACTAGAAAATCTGACGGGGCCACAGGGACTACTACCGATGCGATCATTGTGGAGCTACACGAAGGCAGAATCGCGAGTTGGCGCGAATATTTCGACACCTTCGGCTCGGTTGAATTCACCTGACGTGCTAGAAACTGTTCCGATTGGTTAACTGAGCGACCCTGTCGATGCCAGTTTTGCGCTTTATCCCATGAGGGGACTGCGGTACAAAGGTGGTGGGACTTGCCGCTGGGGGAGCGGTGTCTGCGACGGCGAACTGGGGCGGGGAGCGGGGTCTGCGATGGCGAAATGGGCCGGGGAGCAACGGAGCGAGAATGAGCTCCAATATCTCCGGATCGACCCGCAACACTAATCTGGTACTACCGGACAGTCCAGCATTCCTAATCCACACAGTTTCGGGAAGCCCCGGGGTGGCCGAGGATGAGAGCGGTCACCGTTGCAGTTGCGGTGCAACTCGTCGCTAGAAAGCCGGAACCGATAACAGGAGGTCATTGTGTTCATTAGCGAACTCGCAGTCCCGGCACGCAAAAACGATATCTCCAACGACCTGGAACACCGAATAATGCAAGCGGCGTGGAGTCCGGGCGACCAACTCCCTTCCGAGCGTCAGTTTTGCATCGCCTACGGTGTGAGCCGACCGGTGATTCGGGAAGTGCTCACCGGTCTGGTTGAACGCGGGTTCATCGATATCCACCCGGGTCGTGGATCATTCGTCCGAGCAGTCGCGGTCGACGACCTCTCGAGCGTGCTTACCCGAGCCGCGACCCGCGCAGGCATCACTGCCCGCGACCTGGTGATTGCCCGAGTTGCTTTGGAGTGCGCAGCTGTCGAATTGGCGGCCCGCCGCACGGAGCGGCCAACCTCCCTCGTCCGGGAGAAACTTGCCACCCATACGCGCGCCGTCAATGTGTCGGAGATGGCTCAGACCGATCTAGAATTCCACGAGAGTATCGTAGCGGCATCAGGCAATCCCGTCCTCATGCTGATGTTTGGTGCTATCCGATCGCAGGTGCATGCACTCATGTTGCGCTCACACAGCGATCCGACAGTGCACAGCTTGGGAGATCCGATCCACCAACACATCGTGGATGCCCTCGCTGACGGACGCGCCGACGAGGCGCGGAGCCTAATGAAGGAACATCTCGAACTCGCGCTCGAACTGTTCGGGCCGGACCTCGACCAACCCATCAGTGATGTCGTGGAAGCCAGGGGACTGAAATCCGCCGCCCCACTTTCGACGGCTGCGACCAAAAATGTCTCGGCATAAAACCATCGACCATTCGGTTGCCCTCCGGCGCCGCTCAGAATCTCGCCGAAGCTCATCCACGACGGAACGATCCCGACCAGCTCCCCAATGTCAGTTTCCGTGTTCGGGCCGGACGGATATCCCATCGCGATGCAGGAGCACCAAAGCGAAGCTAGCTGGTCTGGTCCGTAGATTCGCCGGTGGGGATCGGGTGATCCCCACCGGTGACGCCGCTGGCGCCTGGTCGGCATCGACGGCGTTCAGGCCAGCGTGCCGAGAGTTGATCCGGCATCGACAGTAAGGATGCTGCCGGTCATCGTCGCCGCCGCAGGGGACGCAAGGAACCCGACGGCGTCTGCGATCTGGTCGGCAGTCTGGGGCGCGCCGAGAGGAATAGAGCGTGACGCTCTGGCCGCATACTGCGGCTCGGTCTCGAATTGTGTCTTCGCGAGTCCGGCCATGACGATGCCGGGAGCAACCGAGTTAGAGCGGATGCCGTGCGGTGCCAGTTCCAGTGCCGCTTGTCGCATCAATTGGTCGATCCCGGCTTTGCTGGAACTGTACGCAGCGATTTCGGGCCACGGCCGCGACGCCACCCAGGAGCTGATGAAGATGAGGTGGCCACGACTCGCATCCTTCCGCATCCGGCGCGCTGCGATCTGAGCGGCCAGGAACGAGCCGGTCAGGTTGACGTCGAGCTGAAGTTGCCAGGCCGCATCGTCGATGTCGAGAAAAGGCTGCGCGCTCACCGTTCCAGCACACATCACAGCAAGATCAAGCCGGGGGAGCGTCGCTATCAGGGCAGTGAGAGCCTGGCGCGAGGTGGTGCTGGCCCGGCAGAAAGTGACCGGCGCATTGACGCTGAGAGCGCGAGCCCTGGCCGCACCCGCAGGTTCATCGATGGTGTCGACGATCGTTGTTGTGAAGCCATCAGCCGACAACCGCGCGACGATGGCCCCACCGATATCCCCTGCCCCGCCGGTGACGAGGGCGAACTTCGGTGCAAGATTAGCCATGAGTGTCTCCTTTTCGCCGAGTCCCTGAGAGTTGACGGGTGAGTAAGTCTCTGGCACGATAATACTGGTAATACCAATCAGACCGGATCTCCCGATCTAGATCGGTATTCATTGGTGAATGGTATGGGGAGACAATGACGACCGTTGTAAGCCAGCACCAGACCTACGTTGCCGAGCGAGCCTCGGTGCGGCTCGTTGCGGTGGAAACGGTTCGGATCGCACAGCAGTCGAACGTGCTGTTTGTGCTGGTGCACGCGGCCGATGGCAGCGTCGGTCTCGGCGAGACATTTTACGGGGCTTCAAGCGTGGAGAGCTATATCCATGAAACGGCTTCGCTGGCACTGCCCGGTGTCGGTGACCCATCGCCCGCTGCTGTCGCGCGCCGCCTGGCTAGCTATGTTGGATATTCGGGTTCCGGTGCCGAAGTCCGCGGAAATTCTGCGATCGATATTGCGCTCTGGGACCTGGCGGCCCGCCGTGCCGGGCTTCCCCTCCGCTCGATGCTTGGCGGACCGGTCGTCGACTCGATCGCGGTCTACAACACCTGCGCGGGTAACGATTACGTTCGGGCAGAATCTCGTCAGTCTTCCACCAATTGGGGGGTGAAGCCGGGTTCCGAGAATGAGCGATATGAAGATCTGGCCCGCTTCCTAACCGATCCTGGCGGACTGGCGCGGGACTTGCGGGACGAGGGCTACCAGGGCATGAAGGTCTGGCCATTCGATCTTGCCGCCGAGGATTCGAACGGCGACCACCGGGCCGACCTGCGTTTCGGGCTCAGCGTCCTCGATCGTATCCGCGATGCTGTTGGCTCTGACATGGACCTCTACGTCGAACTGCACTCGCTCTGGCAGCCCAGCGGCGCCGAACGCGTACTGAACGCGATTCGTCCCTACGACGTGACCTGGGCCGAAGACCCGGTGCGGCCCGATCAGTTCGGGGTGCTCGCACGGCTCCGCTCCGCCACCGGTGTGCCGATCGCGGTCGGTGAAAATCTCGGAGCAGGCTACAACTCTTACAAGCCCCTCCTGGATGCGAGCGCGGCCGATGTCGCGATCGTCGACATCGGGTGGAGCGGAGGAATTACCCAGGCGATGAAAACTGCTGCCCTCGCCGAGCAATACGGTGTTCCCATCGCACCCCACGACTGCACCGGTCCGGTGGCCTTGGCAGTCGCCACCCACGTCGTCACTGCGATCCCCAACGGATTCGTGCAAGAGGTGGCTCGCGCCTTTTATCACGGGTGGTACGGGGAAGTCAGCGACGGGATACCTGAGATCACCAAAGGCTTCATCACCCCGTCACCCGCCGCGGGCCATGGTGTCACCCTGCGGCCGGAGATTCTCGCGCACCCCGGCACCCGGCGGCGCCTCACCCGACTTGACCGCTGATGCTCGCGGGGAAGGGTACTCCGATCTTGCTTTCTTCGACGGAGCAGAAGCACTGCAGACAACATGACCTCGTTCCACGGTCGAACGTCTATCTGATCATTAGTCAGACGACCACGCCAGACATTCGAGCAACGGCTTCGCCATCATGCTTTGTTGGTGCCCCATGATTGAGCCCCTTCTCGTCGGCGAACCCTTGCTCGCCGAGATTGCCTCCACCGCCGTTCTTCCGGGGTCGCTCGCGGCGTGGCGGCTCGGCCAGGCTGGCTTCATCTTGAAATTTCCGACAGCGGTCATCGCCATCGACCCCTATTTAGGAAATCACTGCGAGGCGATTCTCGGCTTTCCTTTCGATCATCGCCGTCTCACGAGGAGTCCGCTCGATCCGGCCGAGCTCGACATTCTCGATCTGTTGATTTGTACACATAATCATCCGGATCATCTGGAAGCCCCCACCGTGCGCGCGCTCGGACGCGGAAATGCGAACGCTAGTGTGGTGGCGCCGCCTGCCTGCCGACAGGAACTCGAAGGACTCGGCTGGTCGCCGTCGCGCATCCAGTCGTCAGTTCCGGGCAAACCCATTGTGATCGGTGCTCTGACGGTGACCGGATTCGCTGTGCCGCACGAAGACTTCGAGGACGAAAACGGGAATCCTTATCAGGGTTTTTTGATCAGCGACGGCGAAGTGACTGTGGCGCATCTTGGAGACTTGCTAGACGACATCCGGGTGCGTGAGATCCTATCCGCCGAGCCGATTGATCTGCTGGCCGTGCCGATCAACGGGCGCGACAAGACGCGATCGGGTATGGGATTTGCGGGTAACCTCACCGCGGAGGAGGCCACTGAACTCGCTTGGCACGTCGGTGCAGTAACCACGATCCCGATGCACTACGACATGTTCGCGCAGAATGTGGATTTAGACGCCTTGGCGCGCTTTCGGGTCGCTGCCGTATCGGTCAATCTGACCTTTCAAGTCGCAGAAGTTGGGGAGAAGATTCTCATAACCAGAGCAGCCGGCCGAGCTGAGTGACCTTTTCCAGACAGAACTGTGTGACCGGTGTTGTCGCGTTGAGCCCAGAACACTGGACAGCATTATTAAGCGAGATTGACACGCTGATGGATTGCACTAGTGTTCCTCTCGAGTTCGATTCGGAGAGTGCGCCGCCCGCCCTCACCGATTACAAAGCTCGTCGACGTCGCATCGAAAGGCATCAGGCCGTCGCAGCGCGCTGGTCACAAGAAAGTCGAAGGGGAACATCGTGACTGAGGCTTCTCTTCGTCCTGACGAGGCGACCGCACGCATCCTGAGGCAGAAAGTAGTACCTGTAGTTCGGATGACAAGCGTCGATGCAGCTCAAGAAAACTGCTCGCAGCTCATCGCTGCTGGTCTATCGGTAATCGAGCTGACAACTACGACCCCCGGATGGCGAGAGCTGCTCGGCACTCTGGTGTCGGAGAACCCGACTGCTGTGATCGGTCTGGGTACCGTTACGAACGCCGAGAATGCGGACGCCGCGTGCGAGCTTGGCGCGTCATTTCTAGTGAGTCCGTACCCGGCCCCGGAAGCGCGACGAGTGGCGCGGGATGCCGGCAGGCTTTTCGTCGGCGGCGGTATCACACCGGCCGAAGTTGCAGCGTCAGCCGCCTACGGACTGTGCAAGCTGTTCCCAGCGCATTTGGGTGGAATCGCTTACCTCAAATCGCTGACCGCAATTATGCCCACCGCGATGATCATGCCGACTGGAGGCGTCCGAATCTCTGAAGTTGGCCGCTGGCTTGCCAGTGGGGCCGCCGCCGTGGGTTTGGGTAGCGATCTCTCATCCGCGCCGGACCTCGATGCTGCCATCGGCGAACTGGCTGTGCAGCTGAAGCTGTGCCCCTCATGATTCGTATCGCGGCTGTCGGTGAATGCATGGTTGAGTTCACGCAAAACCCCGACGCAACATTTCGGATGGGCTTTGCAGGGGACACGTACAACACCGCCGTCTATCTCCACCGGGCGGCCCACGGGGGTGCCGAGGTGCATTACGTGACGGCGACGGGGGATGATTGGCTCAGCGAGACGCAACTTACGGCGATGCGATCCGAGGGCCTGATCGTTGATGCGCTCCGCATCGCGAACGCGTCCCCCTCACTCTACTTGGTGAGTACTGACAAGGTAGGGGAGCGTACCTTCACCTATTATCGTGAAGCATCGCCAGTGCGGCGCCTATTTCTTGATGTGCCCCTGCCGTCCGCTGACTCTTTCTTTGCCTCCTTTGACATGGTCTACTTCTCGGCGATCACTCTGCAAATGCTGGCACCGCAGGCACGGGAATTTTTATGGGACGCGCTCGGCGCCGCGCGAGCTTCAGGCACGACCGTCGCTTTTGACAGCAACTATCGCGCGCGCGGGTGGGCGAACGTCACAGAGGCGGTCCAAGCGGTCGACCGATCGATCGCGGTCACAGACATCGCACTTCCCTCGCTATCGGACGAGCAGATGCTTCACTGCGGCTCCACGGGGCAGAGCGTGATCGACCGCTACCGTCAGGGCGGTGTTCGAGAGGTGGTCGTTAAAGACGGGGCGGGCGACTGTCTCGTTTATGCACACGGAAGCACTCACCATTTCCCTACAACGTTGCAAGCGCACCCCGTGGACACCACTGGAGCTGGCGACTCCTTCAACGCTGCCTACCTGCTCGGACGTATCCTTGGCCATTCCGTGGAAAAGTCTGTCGGCAAAGCTCACCGCCTTGCCGGAAGGGTGATCCAGCATCCAGGCGCGATCATATCGCGCAACAAGTCAGGCAAATGAGAACCGATCGTCGGGTCTGTAAGAAATCTTGTGTAATTGGTTCGGCGTGACATCCGCGGCTGGGAGCTGTGGGATGGGAACAATGACGCATGAGCAGAGATATTCAGAAGCATCTTCGCTTTGATCCTGAGACGGGCCGGCCGTTGCCGGCGGAGACCGATTTCGCCGCGTTAGCGGCGGAGCTCGTCGAGTCGGCTAAGGGGCAGGGCATCGAGTTGACTGGGCCGAATGGGCTCCTGACGGGGTTGACCCGGCAGGTGTTGCAGACAGCTCTTGAGGTCGAGATGTCTGACCATCTGGGTTATGACAAGCACGACTTCGACGGCCGCAACGGGCAGAACTCGAGGAACGGGTCGACGCCGAAAACGTTGCGGACCGAGATCGGTGAAGTGACGGTCCAGATTCCGAGGGATCGGCAGGGAACTTTCGAGCCGGCGATCGTGCCGAAATATCAGCGTCGCATCGCGGGCTTCGATGAGGCCGTCGTCTCGCTATATGCGAAAGGGCTCACGACCGGCGATATCCAGGCCCACCTCTCCGACGTGTATGGGCAAGATATCTCCCGGGAGCTGGTGTCGAAAGTCACCGACCGGGTCGTGGCCGACATGGAGGTGTGGCAGGCAAGGCCCCTGGATCCGGTGTATCCAGTGATCCTCATCGACGCGATCGTGATGAAGGTTCGGGATGGGCAGGTCGGCAACCGACCCGTGTATGTGGCGCTCGGAATCGATCTTGATGGCCATCGCGACGTGCTGGGCATGTGGGTTGGACCGACCGGTGGTGAGGGATCGAAGCAATGGATGAACATGCTCACCGAGCTGAAGAACCGCGGCGTCGCCGATGTCCTGTTCGTCTGTTGTGACGGGCTGAAGGGCCTGCCGGACTCGATCCTCGCGACCTGGCCGATGGCGACCGTTCAAACCTGTGTCGTGCATTTGGTGCGCAACAGCCTGCGGTTCGCGTCCAGGAAGTATTGGAAACCGATCGCGGAGAGGTTGAAGCAGGTCTACCAGGCGCCGACGGTGAAGGCGGCAGAGCAACGCTTCGACGAGTTTGCGAAGGAATGGGAACCCATCTACCCGGCGATGATCGCGATGTGGCGGCGGTCGTGGGGTGAGTTCACCCCGTTTCTCGACTACCCGTTAGAGATCAGGAAGCTCATCTATACGACAAACGGGATCGAGTCGTTGAACGCGAGATTCAGAGCCGCGACCAGGCGTCGCGGCCACTTCCCCAACGAACAATCCGCACTGAAAGTGATGTATCTCGCGATCATCGAACGACGCCACAACCGGGCCAATCCGACAGGCGAGATCAACGGGTGGAAAGCTATTCTTAACACCCTCGCAATGACCTACGGCGACCGCCTAGGACTCAACTAGCCGATGACCAGTTACACAAGAAATCTGACAGACCCCCGCTAGCGGTGCTGCTCCGCGAGGGATTCCGGTGGTTCATGGATCAGCTGAACGACGACGCGGCCGTGGTCGGTGAACGCCGTCTCAGCCCAGCGGCCGCGATCGTTCTCTCCCACCTCGATCCCGCCGGCAGCCGACCCGCCGATGTCGCTCGATCGATGGGAGTCAGCCGTCAACACGTGCACACCGTCGTTCGTGAGCTCACCGACGCGGGAGTGGTGAACACCGTGCCGGACCCAGTCTCACGCCGCGATCGATTGGTCGTGCTGACCGCCCATGGCAACGCGCGCCGTCTACGCGCGGTCGCCCGACTCGCGGCCCTCGAGGCCGAAGTCGGACAAACCATTGGCCTGCCCGACCTTGACCGTCTCCACTACATCCTGACCCGACTCTGGGGTCCCGGTCGGACCCCAGATCCCCTGCCACATGACGCGGGAGAGCGCGATAAGGGGTCGCGCCATGAGTAGCAGGGCTGATGCTTCGGTGCGGTTACTTACCCCAGCTCGCCCTCCCACTGGACGTCGCATATCGACTTCTCCACACACAATCCACCTGAACGGCAAGTCCGCCCAATAGCCCGAAACAAGATATGGAGCACATTGTGACAAGCAAGGATTTCAGCCTCGCGACGGAACTTTCACAGCTGAAAGCTGCTGCCGGCGACATCCAGACCGTCTCAGAGGTCGTCCTCTACGAGCGACAGGCGCGCGACCACGGCTGGTGGGATCAGATGAGCGCTAGTTATTGGCCCGACGGCAACGTCTCGCTCCAGTGGTATGACGGTGAGCCAGCCGGATTCATCACCGGTTCACAGCGCATGCACGACGCGGGGTCTCGTCCGCTCCACCACATGTACGCACCAGTGGCCCACGTCAATGGGACGCGTGCGCACGTCGAGGCCGGGGCTGAGACCTGGTCGCAAGGCGAAATTAACGGCATCAGCTGCAACTTCGACGCTCACGTTCGACTCAACTATCGGCTTGAGCGACGCGGAGAAGAATGGCGAATCTTGAAATTCAACGCGATCTATGAGTACTCGAGCGTCTCGCCCGTGGTCCCCGGTGTGTCAATATCGATCCCCGCCGAGGAGCTCGCCGGATTCCGCAGTTCCTATGCGATCTTCGCCTGGTACATGACCAACCAAGGCCTAGCCGCAGATCAGAATCAACTTGGTATCGATCGGCCGGAAGAACTCGATAAGTTCTACGCGGACCTCAAGGAGTGGCTGAACGCCTGAGGCCAACCGGAACATCATCGAGCGGACTCCGGGACCTCAAGAATTGGCGGGCCTCTCCACCCCTTCCACCGAGCACCCAACTTGGATACGACGACCAACTCATCGAAATCGAAGCTGTCACCGCGACGCGAGCGTCCCTCTGACGTTCCGCTTGCGGGCTCTCCTCGAGGTCCAGATGCGGCCCTCAATCCGTGTGCGGGAGCTCCGCGAAATAGTGCATGCTTACCTTCCCGCTCACGGTCGCAGTAGTGCCCCATAAAGTGGTGTAACTCCTGGTGGCCGGCTCGTCGCGAGACGTAAGCGCGGTCACCGTGTGAGACCTTCGAGAAGTCTCTTACCTCTACTCGAAAGGCATCATCACGATGACCGCTCCACATATTGTCGACCCTGCACGCCTTCTTGGCGAAGCCCTCACCGATGCGTCCCCCGATCTGATGCGCAGCCTGCTGCAAACCATGATCAATGCGCTGCTCTCGGCGGATGCCGACGCGGTGATTGGTGCCGAGTGGGGCAAGGCCAGCCCCGATCGCACCGCCCAACGGAACGGTTACCGGCATCGTGACCTCGATACCCGGGCCGGGACGATCGACGTCGCTATCCCGAAGCTACGCTCGGGAACGTATTTCCCGGAATGGCTCCTCGAGCGCCGCAAACGGGCCGAGACTGCGCTGATCACGGTCGTCGCGGACTGCTACCTCGCCGGCGTTTCGACCCGCCGCATGGACAAGCTCGTCAAGACGCTCGGGATCCACTCGTTATCGAAATCGCAGGTGTCTCGGATGGCCGCGGAGCTCGACGAGCACGTGAACGAGTTCCGTCACCGTCCGTTGGGGGATGCGGGCCCGTTCACGTTCGTCGCCGCCGACGCGTTGACCATGAAGGTCCGGGAGGGTGGCCGGGTCATCAACGCGGTCGTGCTCGTCGCGACCGGGGTCAACGCCGACGGGCGCCGCGAAGTCCTCGGCCTCAAAGTCGCCACCTCGGAGACCGGCCCGGCATGGAACACGTTCTTCGCCGATCTCGTTGCACGCGGCCTGACCGGAGTCCGACTCGTCACCTCCGACGCCCACCGCGGCCTGGTCGAAGCGATCGCTGCGAACCTGCCCGGAGCGAGCTGGCAACGCTGCCGCACCCACTACGCCGCGAACCTGATGAGTGTGACCCCGAAGAGTCTTTGGCCGGCCGTGAAAGCGATGCTCCACTCCGTTTACGACCAACCCGACGCTGACGCCGTTCACGCCCAATTCGACCGGCTCTTGGACTACGTCGACGGGAAACTCCCCGACGCCCACGAACACCTCGACAACGCCAGAGCGGACATCCTCGCGTTCACCACCTTCCCCGAAGGACTCTGGCAGCAGATCTGGTCGAACAACCCCAACGAGCGCCTCAACAGAGAAATCCGTCGCCGCACCGACAGCGTTGGGATCTTCCCCAACAGAGACGCGATCACCCGCCTCGTCGGCGCCGTCCTCGCCGAACAGACCGATGAATGGGCCGAAGGCCGCCGCTACCTCGGCCTCGACATCCTCGCCAAATCCCGCCTCACCCTCGTCCCCGACACCGGAAGCGAGGTGACCGAACCAGAACTGGCCCTCAGCGCATAATCCTTAGCTCGAAGGAAAACCGGCTACACCACTACCTGGGACTTGACCACGGTCGCCAACTGGCGAAGGCTGGGGACTGTGTATTAAACGGTGTTTCCGGCCTGACGCGCTGAACGAAGTTTCAGCGGGGAAGGTGCCGTGATGATGACGACACTTGATGATGTGAAATCGAAGAAATCTGAGCCGTCTGCTGAGGAGGCTGCGGCGGTCGAGCTGGTGCGTCTGGCGAGGGAGCAGGGCTTGTCCCTGACCGGGCCCGACGGGTTGCTGAAGCAATTCACCAAGACCGTGCTGGAAACGGCGTTGAATGAGGAAATGACCGAACACCTCGGTCACGACAAGAACCGGGCAGAGCCCGAACGTGAGTCCTCGAACGTTCGCAACGGAACAAGACCCAAGACGGTGTTGACCGAGGCGACCGGGCATGTCCAAATCGATGTGCCGAGGGATCGGGACGGAACTTTTGAGCCCGTCATTGTGCGGAAACGCCAACGGCGCCTGACCGGGGTCGACGAGATGGTCCTCTCGCTGTATGCCCACGGGTTAACGACCGGGGAGATCAGTGCGCACTTCGCGCAGATCTATGACGCCCAGGTATCGAAGGAGACGATCTCCAGGATCACCGACAAGGTGTCGGAGGAGATGAACGAATGGTCTCACCGTCCGCTGGACGGCGTCTACGCGGCGATCTTCATCGATGCCATCGTGGTGAAGATTCGTGACGGGCAAGTAGCCAACAGGCCCATCTATGCGGCGATCGGGGTGAGCCTGGAGGGTGAGAAGGAGGTTCTGGGCTTGTGGGCTGGAACCGGGGGTGAGGGGGCGAAGTTCTGGATGAGTGTCCTGACGGACATCAAGAACCGGGGCGTGACGGACACCTTCTTCCTCGTCTGCGACGGGCTGAAAGGCCTGCCAGATGTTGTCTCAAATGTGTGGCCGTTGACGACGGTGCAGACCTGCATCATCCATCTGATCCGCAACACCTTCAAACTCGCGTCGAAGAAAGACTGGGACGCCCTCAAACGGGATGTGAAGCCGATCTATACGGCACCGAACCCGACGGCCGCGCGGACGGCGCTCGAGGAGCTGACCCAGAAATGGGGCAAACGATACGGTGCCATCACCAGATTGTGGGAGTCCGCGTGGGAGGAGTTCATCCCGTTCCTGGACTACGACGAAGAAATTCGCCGCGTGATCTGCAGCACCAACGCGATCGAATCCCTGAACGCCCGATACCGGCGGGCGGTGCGAGCACGCGGTCATTTCCCCACCGAGCAGGCCGCGCTGAAGTGCCTGTATCTTGTCACCAGATCACTCGACCCGACAGGCGCGGGACGAGCCCGATGGACGATGCGCTGGAAGCCCGCGCTGAACGCGTTCGCCATCACCTTCCAAGACCGCTGGCCGGCCGCGGAAACCTACTAAATGAAAACCGCCGGAAACACCGTTAACGAGACAGACCCGAAGGCTGCAGTGCGAGGTCGTTCGCGGTCTTAAGCGCGGTCGTGGAGGGTTACCTGGTAGCCGTCGAGGTCGGCGAAAGTAAACGTGTGACCAAATGGGCCGTCGATCGGAGCCGAAACGATGGTGTGGCCGTCGGCGACGAGAGCGTCATGAATGGCCTGGACGTCGGTGGCGTGGAGCCAGATCGCCGCGCCGATGCCCGGCTGACCGACAGATGCCAGATCGGTGCCGGGAACGACGTCTCGCAGTGCGAACGCGATTGGCGTCGTCTCGAAGACGACGGCATGAGGAGGGCCCGCCTGCGAGCGGACGAGGCCGAGGTATTTCTCGTAGAACCCCTGCGACGCGTCGAGGTCGCGAGTCTGGAGGGAGATGAAGTCGGGGCCGGTGGCGGGCATGGTGATGCTCCTTCAAGATCTGCAAATTGCGCTGCGTGTCAGTTTTCTGACACGTGACAATCTATGTCAGAATTCTGACGTGAGTCAAGACGGAGCCGGTATCGACCTGGAAACATCACTGGGCTACCTACTCAAGGAGGCCTCCAGCGCTCTTCGCACTGCGATGGAGGCAGTGCTGCGGCCGCTCGGGATGACCGTGACACACTATTCCTGCCTCGAGTTGCTCGCACAACGCCCGGGCTTATCGAATTCCGACCTCGCGCGAGGAGCGTTCGTGACCCGGCAGTCGATGAGCGTGCTTCTGCAAGCCTTGGAACGAGACGGCTATGTGACCAGGCCGGCGGAGGCGCCAACTGGGAAAGTCCTTCCCACACGGCTCACGCCCCGCGGTCGACGGAGCCTGGCGAGGGCGACGGTTGCTGTCCGATCCGTCGAGGCCAGGATGCTGGGCGGCATGATGCAGGACGAGCAGTCGGATGCGTTCAGGGTCCTGCAGAGCATGATCCACTCCTTGCGCGGCAACAACGAGGGTGCGTAAATCGCTCAGGTTCGCAAACTGAGGTCGAGCTATTCGACGAGCGGTGAAGGTTCCGCTTCTGACACACCAGGAGCTTCGGGAAGCAACAGCAGGTTTTGCTCTCGAACTGCGTCGGTGAGGGTCCCGCTTAGGGTCAGGCTGCAGGGGGTTGCAGCGAGAGCGAACCCGGTGGATCGTTCAATCATGTTCATTGATGACAACAGTCCGAATGGGGAGCAGGAGCCTCGACGCTTTAGGCGGTACAAGTACGGTGTTGGTGGTTCCCGACTCGTTCTGCCGGTTGTTGCGTTCCTCGTGGGGCTCATCCTTGTCGTGAGAAACGTGGGAGCACTCACAGGCGGGGTGTCCCGCGAACCGATCATGTTTTTCATCGGGCTTGGGCTCGTCGCCGTCGGCATAGTGATGTTCCTCGTCGGGCTTTGGGAGGGAAAACGCGGGCTGTAGATTTGCCTCCTCACTTCGTCGGGAGCCGCGACCGCGTGTCGGCCGTTTGGGAATACTCGCGAAAGTTCCCCGTCCACTTGCCGTTCCCGCTACGGGCCTATTTGAGGGAATCATTTCAGGAGGTTCTGCTGAGCCAACCGTCAAGGACGAGCGTCAGCGCTGGGAATGCGAAGAGCGCAAATAGCAGGAGGCCAGCCAAGAGACGCGACCGCCCGACGATCAAAACTACGAAGTCGAGAATTACGGCGAGTATCCAAATGGTGCTCGATAGCGCAATAACGACTGAGACGTTGCCCAATCCTCCTGGCAAAGGTCCGCAGTAGACGTCGCAGTTGCTGTTGTCCGTCGTATCTCCTAGGGCCCAGATTAGGACCCAGGCGGCGACGATGGCGACTGCAGAGACAATGATTGCAACCTGTTCGCGAGAGCCGAGTTTTGAACGCATTTTCGACGGTTTTCGTATTGCCACTCTCGGAGAGTAAGCCCAGGAACGCCCTCTCGAAGGAGTTCGCGCGCAAAGACCTTCGCGGGTCTCGCTGGACGAGCGCTCCCACCATGACAACGTGTCGTTCATCGTTCGGCTTCCAGACTCGGTCGGACAATTTCTTTTTGAAGCCACCTCCGGGTCGCTGGAGGTTGATCATGCCTAAAGCGACTTACCCCTTACGCCTGGCCACCTGTGCGCTCATTCGGGCCGCGATGGCGCGGTTTTCAGAAGGTCGGTGATTAGCGAGGTCATGTCGATGGGCTGTGTAGGGGGTAGCTCGATTGCGCTGGGATCAATGATGGACATGGTTGACTCCTTTGACGTCGGTTCCGATGTTGGCGCTGTCAGGGGGTGCCGATTAGGGCTGCTTGCGCGTTCTGGAGTGCTTCCTCGTTGAATTTTTTAGACGGCTGGAGCGCCATCGTGTTGGTGAGCAGAGCTTGTTGGGCGAGCCTCGCGTTGACGGTGTTCGCTCGGCTGATGAAGTTGGTGGACTTCTTGCAGGAGATATCGGTCAGTGCCTGCTGTATTTCTGATTTGGATGCGGGTCCCGCTGCGCGGGTTGGGGCATCGTTGAGCGGGTCGAACATGCGGTACCCGTGGGCGGCCATGCAGTTCGACCAGTCGGATTTGGCCCGAGTGGTTTCGGGGTCGGTCCAGGCTTCGGCCCATGCGGTTACGTCGAGTTCGAAGCCGAGGCTGGCTTGGCCCTGCGGACGTCCCGTGATCTCACCCGTAATCGCCTTGCGGGCGTTTCCGAGACACCCACCAGCCGGGATCTGCTTTCCTCGCGCTGTGCCTGGCGATTGGGTGTCGCTGACTTGTGCCGGGTTCTGTCCGCGCCTCAGCCCCAAGTAGATGAGCCGGAATTCGTCCGTTGTCTCCTCGGGGGGATCCGGGACGAGTGGAATCGTCGCCGGCAAATATCCATACTGAGCGGCCACTATGGGGTCGGTGATTCCGTAGAGGCGGCTGTCTCCCTCAACAAAGCTCGCGGCAAGGTCGTTGTAATTTGCTGGCTTGACAGTGAAGTTGCCGAAGTGCTTCATGCAGTGCGTGCTGAGAACATCCACCGCACGCTGAACGGTGATGAGGACGGTGGGGTCCTGAGCGTAGGCGGCGAGTGGATCAGCGAGTTGGTGCGTCGCCAACAGCGACGCGTTGCTTTCTCGGAGTGGAGCATCGGGTTTCGGTGGGACCGGCGCGCATCCGGAAAGTGCAATCAGTAGACCGATTCCGGCCGCGATTACTGATTTGCGGCGCAGTGATATGAGCATGATCTAACCTCCGTGTGAGATGTGGTGGGACGATTTTGCTTCGGCGGTCTAGGGCGAGGGCGGCTGCTCTATTCGGTGCAGTCTCCGAAGGACGACTGCGATGAGTGCTGTGAATATCAATGGCAGGAGCACAGTGCCGATGATCAAGACAGCGGGAATCGAAATGATCACGGAGGCTTTCCAGAGCAGCGTTCCGAAGTTGGCGCTCAGACTTGAGGAACCTGCGAGGAGAAACCAATTCAATGACCATGCCGATATAGCGAGAAGTCCAACGCCAGCGGCTCGCGTTGCTGTGCGAAGTAGTAGGCCGAGCGCGACGAAGGCCAATACGGAACTGGCGAGGATCGGGAAGCTAGCTCCTGGTTGGGCATTGATCGAGAGGTTGGTTGCTGCTCGCTCCGCAGCGACCAGACCAATTGTTGTCACGAACGTCGCAGCCGCGTACAACACCCACGACAGGCGATGTGTCGACCGTCTTTCCTGTGGCGTCATCGTGGTCGAGCGGAACGCTCTGAACCGACGCATCTCCTGGTCGCGCCACAGCAGGTCTTGAAACGCTCCGCGGATCGCGCGGCTCCGAATTGATCTCGCCACCTCCACTTCCGATCCAGGGTCGGCCGTCATGGTGGCGGACTGCTCCCACAGATCAGAAACAATTTCGTCTCGCCTCACAGCGGAGATCTCCGGGGGAAGCCCTCCCGTGTAGACGTCAACCCACCGTGCGACGAAGCTCATAGCAGCATCAATTCGCCTGCGAGCACTCATGCGAGCGACGTCCTCGACTTCGGCGACAGAACCTCGACAGGCGCTCGTCTCTGCTCGAGGGCAAGGGCCCCGGCACCCGTCACCGTGTAGAGCCGACGCCGGGGCCGACCGGCGAGTTCAGCCTTTTCCGGCGCTTCCCACGAGGCCTCCAACAAGCCGGCTTCCGCCATTCGCGATAAGGCTTTGTATAGGGTGCCGTGCGAGGTCAGCCCCCGGCTGCCTCCCGCGTTCGAAAGCGCCTCCGCCAGAGCGAAACCGTAGAAGGAACCCTCAGCGGCTTGAACATCCAGACCGGCTGACAATATTTCGTATTCGAACGCAAGGATCGTCCCTGATTTTCTCCTAGCCATGGTAAAAGAATAGGAAGATAGCTTCCTTAAGTCAACCTATGTCTCGACGCTTATGCGAAGGGTGGGTGCCGATCGGTGGGCGGGGTGCCCTTGGTATTCATGAACGGATTCCAAGTCCCTGTGCATCGGCATGCCGGGTCATTTGATCGGGGGGTTTTCGCTTGCTTTCCAGGCTGCTTGAAGTGCGAGAATCGTACGGTCGAGGTCGAGGTGGCGTGCGCGAGCTGTTTCTACGAAGTCGATTGCTGAGTCAAGCACTTCTGGGAAGTTGTCTGCTTGCACGCTGACTTTGGTACCAGCGCGCCCCCCGGTGGTCACGAGTCCTTCGGATTCGAGCATCGCGTATGCACGTGCGACGGTTCCCGGGGCGACTCGAAGGTCGGTCGCGAGTTGGCGGACAGGTGGGAGTCGTACTTCGGACGGGAGCGTTCCGAGGAAGATCAAGGTCGCAAGTTGCGAGCGGATCTGCTCGAACGCGGGCATCGGGCTCGTGTCATCTAACGTGATCACGCGTCGACAACTTCCCGAACACGGTCAACTCGCAAGGCTTGATTCGAGGAGACGATCGCAGCGAGCAGGATCGCGAGAGCCGCGGCGACCAGCGTCACCCCGACTGCGGTTTGAACGATTCCTATGGTGAAGGTGGGTTGCGAATACTGTTCGGCGACGGTCTTGCAGATGAATGACCTCGCGTCGAACTGCTGACAGTTTCCTTGAATCGGGAACCGGGCTGCTCCAAGCGTGCTGACTCCAGCAGCCCACTGAAGAGAACCAGACGCCAGCGCGACCGCCGAAATTGCGACCAGCAGAACCGTCCGGGTCAGGACTGAACGGATGCGAATTGCCGCTTCCTGCAGAACAAGAGTTCCCGGATCCGGGGCGCGTGAAATACGGTGCAGGCATAGGCCAAGGAGGAGGGTTAGCCCGATCCCGGCAAGGGTGATCGGGCCCGCCATGTCCCATCCCGGATACGGGGCGCTGCTGTGTGCGGTAGGAAAGCTGACCAACAGTGCGGGGCCGCTGGAGTAGTCCCCGTCTTGGGCCGTCACACCAAACGAAACGACCAAGAGGGCAGTCAAAGCGAGTCCGACTACGAGCGCACCGACGAGACCGCGTTCCCCGTCGCCGCTGCGTCGAACGGAGAGAGCTGCGAGTCGAATCGGCGGCTGCTCATGCTTCGGAACTCCGGGAAATAATGAGATCAACAGCAGAACTGCGGCGGTTGCGACGCCGAAGGCGGATATTTGTCCGATCCCAAACCGTGAAGCTTGCCCGTATGACAGAAACGTTGACGACTCCGCGCCTGAGCCTCGCGTACCGGAGCTGACAGCACTGGCGACCAGGAACACCGATGCAATCCCAGCCGACGCGACCCAAATCATGACAAGTCGATGGCGCACCCGAGCGAGCGCGCGCTCCACCTTCAGCGTACTGTGTGGCGGGCTGGGTAGCTGCAGCACGGCGAACAAACCGTGCCGTCGTGCCAGCCAAACACCAACGATCAAGCTGGCAGAAAACAGCACCGTGATGAAAAGGGGCAAATACGGGACCATTACAACGCCACTCTCTTTGTATCGATGCACCAATACAACTGAAGCAAGATGATTGTGTCAATAGGGCGACACAAAAAGGGATTGAGCCAACTGGCTAGCGAACTGGACCCGTCCACGGCTGCCCGCTTAGCGTTCACCTTCCGGACAGGGATTAACGGGATTACATCCGACGCACCACGAAGCGGAGCGGATTCTGCACGAGCGTTTTGCCCGCGGTGAGATCGATGAAACCGAGTATCTTGCCCGCCGGTCCGCGCTTCGGCGACCGGAATGAAATCGGCGAGGGGGTCGTCCTCTTGGGTGTGGGTGGTCGGCGGAATCCTCGCCACGGTTATCTTCGCTGGCTTGTCGTTGGTGGCGGCAGGAGCGCTAGGAGGTGGGTCGACCCGTGGTGTAGCTGGAGCACCGTCCGGGTCTGGATCCTGCACCGTGCCGAAACTCTCTGGATCGGTAGTGAACATCTCACTGACGAACATGGGCGGGCCGATGATGGGCGGTGGCAGTGCACAAATGTCCGGGGACGCCATGCGTTTGCGGGCGGATCAAGGCACGGTGAAACAGGGGACTACGTCCTTTTTCGTGACAAACAACGGAAGCGTCACCCACGAACTGGTGGTCCTCCCCCTTCCCGAATCTCAAATTGTGGGAACACAGCCTATTGGAGGCGACGGAAAGATCGACGAAACGGGCAGCCTGGGCGAGGCATCCAACACTTGCGGACAAGGCTCGGGCGAAGGGATTCTTCCCGGAGCGTCAGGCTGGGTGACCGTCACGCTTCCATCTGGCCGATATGAGCTGATTTGCAATCTCCCCGGCCACTATGCAGCCGGGATGTACAGTCAACTCACCGTGCGCTGAGAGAAGTTCGAACTTGTCGCGCCGGGTGAGGCGCTTCGTCAAAAGTGCGCGACATCCCTGCCCGAATCCGGCTGAGCATGATACCCTGAGGGGGTATAAAGAAGTTTCTTGGAGTTGGTAATGCGTGGGGGACGAGCAGAACCAAAACGCAACCATCCCACCTCCGCTCCCGAGAAATTCCGACGCCGAATTTCAACGATCATCCAAAGGGAAAGAATCGACATGTGCACCCCCGCAACAGCAACGACTGAACTCGGGCTTACCGACAAGAACCAGGAGTGTGCCTGTGGCAGCGGAGATCATGCCAGCGCAAGCTCCGACGCTGTCGAGGCGGGCACGGCGGGCACAATCCGGGAGCATTACCTTGTCGAGGGCATGACCTGCGGCCACTGCGTCTCGAATGTCACTGAGGAGCTCTCCGCAGTCGACGGTGTCGAGAGCGTCAGCGTGGAGCTGGAACCCGGCGGGGTATCTCGCATCATGCTTGTCAGTTCCCAGCCCGTGCCAGCAGAGAAAGTTCGCACCGCGGTTAGCGAAGCTGGATATTCGCTGGTCAGCGTCTGATCACGGTAGTGAACGGTCCCGCTCATGGGATCGACGGGACGGCAGGTGACCCGAAAGCAGTTCGCATTGACGCCAGCCGGATCCTCTCCACAGTCTCGACGTGCTGGTGAACTCCGTGGAGGAATGAACAATTTGTAGAAGTTGCGGTAGGCGGAGAGAGTGCTTAGTGCCCTCGCCCCCTGTACCGGCTTTCAAGACCGTGAGCTATTGTTTTGCCTGGTTTGCGCGAGCTAGTGAATAACGTGGTGGGAGCGACAGTGATTGAGAGCATGAGTGCCGAACGGTACTTGTTGGCGGCCTCTCTTCGCCGGTTTCTGGTGGCCTCCCTCACAATCTCCTCGATATTGCTGGGACTGGTCGGCATGCACGCACTCTCCGTCGCAGCGGATACTCAGGGAGGCACAATGATGCACTCCCCGATGCTGACGTCACCGACCGTGCCTTCCGGGGTGTCGGAGCAGCGTGGTCTCCCACCAGCAACGATGTCAGGTCCGGCACCGAACGCCTTGGTCACTGCTACTTTTCCGCGCCCCGGCACCAGCATCGGCGAGACGCTCGCTCCGCAGGGAAGCGCTGACATGGGGGCGATGAATTGCCTCCTGCTTGGGATGGTGTGCGTGCTCAGCTCCCTCATCGCGTTTGTTGTCCTGGCGCGCGGAAAACGTCCGCTCCGGCTGATGTCAGACATCCGCCGGATAGCGCGCGTTATTCGTGTTTTCGCATCGCGACTTGCATTGCCTACTCCTCCCTCTCTCGACGCACTTTCCATTAGCAGGGTCTGATCAGACGCACGCGTTCTCTCCCTAATCGGGACATAAAAGAACTCGCTGCACCCGCAGCAATTGTGTTGTCAATTTGTCTATCCACTGATTGGAATTTCCTATGTTCAACTCTCGAAAATTTCTGGTTGTCGCCGCCATCGTCGGCAGCGCGATCACATTGAGCGCATGCTCCACCGCCTCAAATACGGGCTCGACCAGTGCCTCCCTGAGCGCTTCTGCGGCATTCAATAAGGCGGATGTCAGCTTCGCGACTGACATGGCGGCTCATCACCAGCAAGCGGTGGAAATGTCGCAGATGCTCCTCGAGAAGAGCAATGTCGACCCGCGTGTTGTGACCCTCGCCAAAGACATCAAAGCCGCGCAAGACCCTGAGATCAAGCAGATGAAGTCTTGGTTGTCGGACTGGGGTCAGAAGACAGACAGCATGGCAGGAATGGATATGAGCGGAACACTGATGTCAGATACCGATATGAACGATTTGAAGAACTCGGCCGGCCCCGCAGCCAGCAAGCTGTTTCTCACCCAGATGACCGTGCACCACACGAGCGCGCTGGTCATGGCGAAGACGGAAGTCGACTCGGGCAAAAACGCTGATGCTGTGACGCTGGCGAAGAATATCATCTCGACCCAGACCGCGGAGATCACCAAGATGAGCGACCTTCTCGCGTCGCTCGGATAGGACCTTGGACATGCTCGGGACAGGTTTCGCCGCGGCGAGATCTGTCCTGAGCGCGCAGGCACATGGGCGCATATCGTGAAATCACTCGTTCCTTGACGGCCGTGCGCGATCCGTCCGAAGGCACAGACTCTCTCTTGTGGGTACTGCCGCCGCAGCGCCTTGTGATCGCTATCGTAAAGTCCCAGTGGAGGAGGTACGGATGTCGCCCTATCTGAGCGTGCTCATCGTGCTGGGGGCCTGCGTGGCCGGAATCGGGGCGCTCTATCTGGCTGGGCGGGCGGTTGCGGTTTCTGCCGACACCATCGAGGTGTTGCCTTTCCATTCCGGATGGCAGCCTCAGGAACATGCCCTCTCGCGATTTCACGCCCGCTGGTATCCGCTCACCCTGCTCTTCCTTGCCTTCGATGTGGAGATGCTGTTCATGTATCCCTGGGCGCTCGTCGTCGCACGAAATGGCGCCGAAGCGATCATCGAGATGTTTGTGTTCCTGGGGGTCCTTGTGGCCGGCATTATCTGGGCGTGGCGCGAGGGAGCGCTCCGATGGGTGTGACAGCGGCGATCGCGCGGGCGGCCACTCGGCGGGTGCATGTGCTGATTGTCGAAGTGCCTGGACACAGCCTCCTGCGGATGCACGCGCAGGTCGCGATCAGCGAGATGGGATGGGTGGAGGCGATCGGGCCAGCGGACGCGGACGCGCTGTTGGTCTGTGGCTCGCCGACCGGCATTCTCCCCTCGATCATCGATGCCGTCTGGGCTCAAATCCCCTCGCCTCGCCACCGGGTGGTCCTCACCGACACGGTTTCTCTCACCGACGCACTCATCGATATTCCAGTGGCGCTTCGGGATGACAAACAGCAGCGCCGCGACGCCGGCACCCGGCGACTGACGCTCGACGACGCGCGTGGACCCGATCCGGCCGACTCCGCTGACGGCGAGTCGATGCCGAATGAGCATGGTGAAACCCGCGACGCGGACGGCGACATGGACACGGACATGGACATGGACATGGACATGTCGGGACCCGCCGGAATCGCGCTGGCCGGGGGAGACCAGGACCGCGATGGGCTGGAGATGGACGTGACGCACCTGTCCATCGGACCCATTCTCCCCGCGTGGCCCGCAGATCTCATCGTGCACGCCACACTTCATGGCGATGTCGTCGCCGACGCCCGCATCGAGCGGATCCCGCGATCAGCAGAACCGGAACAGCCCCCGGTGCTTGCAACATTGATCGATGATGCGGCGCGCCTACTCGAGGTGGCCGGATGGGAGCCGACCGCACTGTCGCTCGCGCGGATTCGCGGCGATCTCATCACCGGTCGAGACATCGACCGTCTGCGACCACAGCTTCGCCGAACCCTGGTCCGGGTGCGTCGGTCGCGCACTCTGCGGTGGTCTCTGGCGGGAATCGACGCGGTGCAGCGAGGCGCGCTCCGGATACGGTTGCTCGCCTGGTTAGACACCGCTCTGGAACTTCTCGAGAGTCCGCCGAAGGCGAAGAACATCCCAGAAATAATTTCTCAGCGGGTGATTTCGGAAAACGATCTCCGGGTAGCGATAGTCGGGCGGGAGCTGTCGGAAACGCGGCTGATTGTGGCCGGCCTGGGAACCCATCAGCCTCGGCAGAGCGCGGAGGTCACGCATGAGTGACACGTCCATCGCCGCCGTTCTCCTTCTCCCGCTCGGTGTTGTTGCGCTGGCCGGGGTCGCGGCATCCGCGAATGGAGCGTTGGATGCTCGGTCGAAGGGAGCGCCGATGCGATCGGGTTTTGCCGCTCCACTCTGGGACACCGCGCGTCTCTTGCGACAGCAACGCAGAACAATACCGGGAGCCGATTCTCTACTGTGGCGGATCGCCGGTGCCGGGCTGGGTATTGCCGCGGTTCTGAAAATGCTTGTCATCCCGTTCGGTGGCTTCACCTTTGCCGACCTGCCGGTGGGGTTGGTGTGGTTCAACGCGATGGACGTGTTGCTCTGGGCTTTGTGGTGGCTTCTCGGCTGGGGGGCGAACAGCACTTGGTCTCTCGTCGGCGGCTACCGGTTTCTCGCGCAGGCCCTCTCCTATGAGATTCCGCTCATGTTCGCGCTTACTGCGCCGGCCATCGGCGCCGGGAGCCTCCGACTGCTCGACGTGCAGGCCGCGCAGCATCACCTGTGGTTCATCGTCTGGATGCCGGTGGCGTTCGTGGTCTTCGCCGCATCCGTTGTCGCCTTCTCCTCCTGGGGACCGTTCCACACTGCGCTCGGCAAAGACATCAGCGGGGGTGTTCTGTCTGAGCTGAGCGGCATCGACCGATTACTGGTGTTGGGCGGCCGGTACGCCGTCCTGGTCGCGGGCGCCGCGTTCTCGGTGCCACTGTTCCTGGGTGGGGGCGCCGGTCCGTTGCTCCCAGCCAGCATCTGGGTCGTGGTGAAAACGTGTCTGGTCCTTGCGGCGCTCCTGGGACTCCGACGTCTGTTTCCGATGGTCAGGCCCGACCGGCTGGCCGAAATTGCCTGGGTGATCGTGGTTCCGGTGGTCTTGGTGCAACTGGCCGTCGTCGCCGTTGTGGTCGGCGTGAATGGCGGTGCACTGTGATCACGTGCATTCTGTTCGGGTTCTTCGCTGTTCTGGCGATCGCGGGTGGCATCGCCGTGTTCGTCGTGAACTCGATGGCGCGCGCCACCTACGCTCTCGCCGTCTCATTCGTCGCGGTCGGGGCGATGATCGTGATGCTTCACCTTGACTACATCGGGGTGATCACCATCCTGATGATGATCATGGAGATGGCCATAATGGTCGTGTTCATGGTGATGTTCATGGGTATGAATCCGGCGCTGATGCCGATGGATATGACCCACGACAAACGCCGTTCCGCTGTTCTGGCCGTAGTCGTATTCATTGCTCTGGCCGTGGCAATATTCGTCATCCCCTGGCCGGCTCGGACCGGCTCTCCGGCCGCCGATCTGACCCAATCGTTGGGGGACGCGATAATGGGGTCGAAAATGCTCGTCATGTTGACCATCAGCCCGGTTCTTTTCGCCACGATCGTCGCCGGCCTGGTGCTCGCAAACCCCAGAGGACGTTACGACCGGTACGGCGATGACCTCGACCGGGAAACCTCCGATGGCAATGCAGATCCTGAGGATCCGATTCGGGGAGGGATCGGCCGATGACTTTACAACTGGTTCTCCTAGTCGCCGCAGCCCTGTTCGCCATCGGGCTGTACGGAGCGCTATCCCAACAGGTCGTGGTGATGGTCATGATGGGCATCGAGCTGATGATCAACGGTGTGCTGCTCGCCGGGGGAGCTCTGTGGTGGTTCCTCGCACCGACTCCGGATGGGCAAACTGTTCTTCTGGTCGTATTGGCAGCCATGACGGTGGAGATGGCGATGGGATTCGCGGTCGCCACTGTCGTGCACCGATCCCGGAACTCCGACATGACCGACTCCGCGACGGACCTCGCCGGATGAGCGCCGTACTACTCGCAGTGATATTCCTTCCGGCAGCTGCCGGAGTGTCCCTGCTACTGTCCGGACCTCAGGCAAACCGGGCTGCCCCAGCGATATCGATCAGTGTCGCAACAGTGACTCTGATCGCGGCCGTCAGTGTCACGGTGACCCGGCCAGGGGTGTCGCTCGCGTTCATCTCACCGACCGGGGCGACAGTGGCGGTCGATTCTCTGACCGCCGTTCTTTTGCCCACTATCACCGCTGTCACTCTGTTGGTGCTCATTTTCGCCGTTGCGGAGAGGACGCAGCCGGCAGCACGGTTCCACGGGCTGATGCTTGTCTTCGCTGCAGCGGTCATTCTGACCGTGTCATCGAACTCACTGCCATCGCTGCTGGCGGGTTGGGAGATCATGGGGGCCACCTCCTATGCGCTGATCGGCTTCCACTGGAGGCAACCGGCGACAATGCCGGCCGGGTTTGTCGCCTTCACGGTCACCCGTACCGCGGACCTCGGCCTTTATGCGGCTGCCGGAGCGGCGATCGCCGGTGGTGTTGGGTGGAAACTGTCCGATTTGGCAACCGCCCCGAGCCCCTGGGTGAACGTCATCGCCGCTGGCGTGCTGATCGCGGGACTCGGGAAGGCGGCTCAACTGCCGTTCAGCTTCTGGCTGTCCCGAGCGATGGAAGGCCCCAGCCCCGTCAGCGCCCTTTTGCACTCCGCCGCTATGGTCGCGATGGGCGCCTATCTTCTGCTGCGGCTGGAGCCGCTCCTTCAGGTCACTGGTTGGGCCGGTCCGACCGCGGCCTGGGTAGGCGCGGCGACCACGATCGTGCTCGGGGTCATCGCCCTGGCCCAAAAGGACCTCAAACAACTTCTTGCCGCATCCACCGCTGCTCAACTCGGTTTCGTCATCCTCGCCGCAGGCATCGGAGCAACAGCGGGCGGCACCGCACAGCTGATCGGCCACGCTGCGACGAAGGCGCTGCTGTTCCTCGGTGCTGGAGCCTGGTTGACCGCCACCGGCACCAAACAACTCAAAGCCCTTCGCGGCGTCGCCCGCACCTGGCCACTACTCGGAGTGCTGTTTCTGTTCGGAGCAGTGTCCCTGGCCGGGTTGCCGCCCTTTGCTCTGTGGTGGACCAAGGACGCTGTCCTTGCGGGCGCGTTGGCCACTAGCCCCGCCCTCTATACCGCGGGACTGATCGGGGCGGCGCTGTCGGCCGCCTATTCGGCCAAAATGATCGCTACCGTCTGGGCAAAGCCCCACCCTCTCGAACGTAAGCGGATCGAGGATCACGTCTGGGATAGCGAGAAGCGGGGAACCCGCGCCGTCCCACCAACCGTGTTGGCACCGATGATCGTGCTCGCCGGTGGAGCTGCTCTGCTCGGAATTCTCGCTATCCCCGGGGTTTCCACGCCATTCCGGGCACTTCTGGGTGCATCCAGCCAACCGGAATCGACCGTACCCGAACTGGTCGCGTCCGCCGTTATTGCCGCCGCGACGGTTGCTCTGGTCTTCTGGCGGGGCATCCCGCGAATTCCCGGTGGTGTGACCTGGTTCGGCCTCGAACGGATGGCCGCGATCATTGTTGCCGAACCGACTCTCCGCCTCGCTGGAGCGTTATCCCGTTTCGATCGGAAGTTGGATGCGACAGTGGACGGGTCGTTTGCCACCCTCACCCACACGGCGATGGCGATTCAGAGACTCGACCGTGCCGTGGACCGCACAATCGATCGTGGCGCCGGAGGCGTCCGTGGCCTCGGAGCGCTGGTACGAGACCTGCAGACCGGAAAAATCTCTGACTACTACGCGTTCGCAGCGGTCGTCACTGTCGGTGCTGTTCTTCTGCTGATCGTTGTGAGGTAACCGCATGCTGAGTGTTGTCATCTTCCTTCCCGTCGTGGTCGCCATCCTCCTGGCGTCGATCCGCCGCCTCCCGACCGCCATTGCGCGGTGGGTGTGGGTCGCAACCGCCGCCGTCGATCTCCTGCTGACAATGATCATCGCGGTGGCACCCTCGCCCTCGTCTGTATTGCGGGGTGAACAGCGACTCTCCTGGATGCCAGGAATCGGCTCGAGTTACCACCTCGGAGTCGACGGACTATCGCTGCCACTGCTCGTGCTCACCGGAGTTATTTTTCTGGTCTGTGCCATCTGGTCACTTCGGGCGACCGACCGGCCGAGACCCCAGGCTGCACTGTTCCTGTTCCTTCAGAGCACCTGTCTTGGACTGTTCGCCTCCCAGGACCTGATCCTCTTCTTCGTATTCTTCGACCTGTCCATCGTGGGCATGTACTTTGTCATCGCCGGGTGGGGGCACGGTAACGCGCGCCGGTCCGCGCTCAAATTCTTCCTCTACACCTTCCTCGGATCCCTCGCCCTTCTGCTCGGATTCATCGGTCTCTACCTCGGCGCCTCTCCACACACCTTCGACATGGTGGAGCTGTCCCGGACGGGAGCGTTCACCGGCACACCCGTGATGGCAGGCTTCGTGTTGGCAGCGATCGTTGTGGGGCTCGCGATCAAAACGCCCACCTTCCCGTTCCACTCTTGGCTGCCACCGGCGCACACGGATGCTCCGACGATCGGATCAGTCGTTCTTGCCAGTGTCCTGTTGAAGATGGGCACCTACAGTTTCGTCCGTATTGCGATGCCGATGCTCCCCGACACCTGGCGTTCTTACGCCGGCGTGATCGTCGCGGTAGGGATCGTCTCCGTTCTCTACGGCGCGCTGGTCGCGTTGGCGCAGACCGACGTGAAACGGATGATTGCATTCACCTCGATTAACCACATGGGATACGTAATCCTCGCCATCGGTGCGGCTGGAATTGTCGGCCACAATAGCGAACAGGCACAACAACTGGCCATCACCGGAGCGGTCACCCAGATGGTGTCTCACGGGCTCATCACCGGTGCTCTGTTTCTCCTGGCCGGCGTCTTTTACGACCGCACCGGCAGCTACGACCTTCGCGACTACGGCGGGCTCGCCCGCCCGGCGCCCCGCTTCGCGGCGTTCTTCGCGATCGCCGCGTTCGCTTCATTAGGGCTTCCCGGGTTCAGCGGCTTCATCGCCGAGTTCCAGATCTTCACCGGCAGCATCGGCACCACCTGGTGGGCACTGATCGCCCTACCCGGGATCCTGATCACCGCGGTCCTGCTGCTCCGTGCCTTCCAACAGGTGTTCACCGGAGAAACGAAGAATCGCTCCGAAGGATTCCGGGACCTTCTCCCGCGTGAAACGGCATCGCTGGCCATTTTGATGGGCCTCTCGGTGATCATCGGCGTGCTACCGGGGCCGTTGCTGGCGCTCATCCACCCCGCCGTCGATACCGTCATCAAGGCGATGACCGGATGACATCGATGAACATGACCTATGCCTCCCTCATTCCCGAGGTCGTTCTCTTCGCGGCCGCGGTCATCACCCTCCTCGCCGGCAGCTATCTCCCCCGAAACCGGCAGATCTTCACCCGCTGGTTCGCCCTCGGAGCACTTCTGGTCAGCGCCGCCACAGCGCTGGTGGCGGCCTTCCAGCCCGCGACAGAAATCTTCACGGGAACCTACGCGATCGACAGCGCGACGGCGGTCATCCGTATCGCCGCGCCACTCGCGACAGGTGTGGTGATTCTGATCGGCCAGGATGAATTCATCGGCTCGGCTCGGGAAAGCGAGACCTATGCACTTCTCGTGCTTGCTACCCTCGGCACCGTCGTCGTCGCCGGTGCCAGCGATTTGCTGGTCGTCATGGGCGGATACCTTCTGGCCAGCATCCCCCTGTACGCGTTGATTGGCCTGTCCCGCACAAAGCGGGCAGCCGAGGCCACCCTGAAGACCTATCTTTTGGGCGCGATATTCGGAGTTTTGCTCCTCGCCGGCATCACCCTTCTCACGAGCCTCGGTGCGTCCAGCTCCTACGCGAGTCTCACGCGAGGGCTTGAGCACGCTCCGCCGGCTGCGGTCGCGGCGGGATTCGTCGCCGTCATCATCGGGCTTCTCTTCAAAGCAGGCGGCGTGCCCGGGCATTTCTGGATCCCCGACGCCGCGCAATCCTCGGGAACCGCGGTCGCGGCATTCCTCACCACAGTGCCCAAACTCGGCGCCGTGGTGGCCCTCTCTCGCCTGGTGATGGTCGCCCCGGATACCGTGCATCTCCCACTTCTCATCGGAGTGCTCGCTGCGCTCAGCATGACCGTAGGCAACCTCGCCGCGTTGGCACAGACGAACGTTCTCCGTCTCCTCGGTTGGTCCACGGTCAGCCAAGTCGGCTACCTCCTGATGCCCGTCGCCGTCATTACCCTGGCCACACGGGCATCCGCGGCCCTGCTGACCTATCTGGTGCTCTACGCGGTAACTAACCTCGCGGTGTTCGCTGTTGTCGCGTGTTTGCCGCGACGGCAGAGCCTCGCCGACTGGGCCGGGGTCGCGAAAACCCACCCCTGGCTCACCGGGGCTCTTATCGTCGGTTGTCTTAGCCTTCTCGGAACTCCCCCTACCGCGGTGTTCGCGGGAAAACTTGCCGTTTTCACCGCCACGTGGGATGGCGGAATGGCGTGGCTGGTTGTCATCGCCGCAGCGAACTCGGTGTTGAGTCTTGGGTATTACCTGCGATTTTTCATCAGCCCATTTAACGCACCGGCCGCCGCGACGGATGGATCGAGAACAAGTTCTTTTCCTCGGCGCGCATACGTGATACCCGTCGTTTTGGGAATCGCCACTCTGGCTGCCGGCCCTTTGGCCCTCGGCCTCGGGCTTCTGTGACGCTGATCCGTGCATTCACAGCCGCAACACGTTCTCACGATCGACCGACGACGATCACGCAGCCATTGTTACAGAGGGCGATCTGGCCAAGGCTCTGGTGTGTTTGTGACTTGGTCATCGCGCGGTGTGGATTTTGGAAGGAGCAAGCGCACCGAGAAAACCGTCCCAGTGAGGGTTCCCCTGCGGGCACCCCCGGAAACCGAAAACCGCCTCCAAATCCGGCGCGGGGAGCACCATGAATTGCGGCCCGCTGGTCGTCCGGCTTGCGGACGGCCCGTCACTGTCGACGGAATGCGCGGATCAGCGCAAAGATGACGAACACAGTTCCAGCTAGGCCAAGCAGGATAGCGAAGGGCTCAGGACCTTGCGCACAGATGCTCGCTGCGGGATCTAGTGAATCTTGGCACGAACCTGTCTGGAGCCCGACAAGGATGAGCGCACTGAGTAATGCGGCGACTGAGGCGGCGACGAGCCAGCCACCGTGAACTCGGGCTCCTGATCTCATGCAGCTACCTTCGCACAAACATTAGCCGAGACATGAGGAATTTCGATCTTCCAAGGGTGCTGTGCCATTCGGCTGAGTGGCCCTCGAAGAGTCCCGTTGCACCTTCCCCTTACGGGCGGCCAATACGGGCGAATAGTGGCCTAAAGGGGCACATTCGCGAGGGCACAAAATCGTGTGCGATGACCGTTCTCGTGTGAGGTGGCTCACACGCCAGGATGAGCGCTGCCGGCCTTTGCGTTCGGCCGTCTCGCCAGGGGTTCTACTTTCTCGGCAGCGACGGCCGGCGACGGCTATGCCCCTTCGGTGCATAGGCCTGAAGGAAAGATGCCTGGGGCAGCTGTGGGGTCAACCCGAATGAACCCACAGCTGCGTCCCGCGTATTTCAGCAACAAGCCACAAGAACATTCCCCCGAATGCCTTGACACCCTCAAGTGTGGTGCGAGGCTATAAATGCAGAAAGACCCCAAAACGGGGGCGTAGCAAAAGAAAGCGATCCACCGCAACTTTCGGGGGCGTCGCGCCGGATCGCTCTGAAGGGGCCTCAGGCCAACTCCAGTCAGACACGCGTTTTGAGACGACCGCAATGCCCGGGGGAAAGCCGCGTTCGTCACATTCGGGTATCCCACCGACAAGTCGGGAAACTTTATCGGCGTGGGTAACACGTTACCTGATGTCCCCCTTTAGGAGGACCGATTCAGAAATTCGATGCCGACCCCAATTCGGGGCACACAAATCACATCGCGACAGCGCTCAGATAGAAATGTAGAACATTTCGTTTGTGGACGAACGTTCCTCAATTAGGCGAGCATGCCAGCGAACGAACTCGACCAATCTCGACCTCATAAGCAGTGGTATTCAGCCCGAACTTCTCCGCAGGACGTTGCCAAAAAGAGATGCCGATTCTAATGAAATTTCCGCGATTCGGGTGCTGATAATCTCTAATATGTCAATCTAAAGCGGGCGAGCAGTACGCTCCGCGCAGGTCTGCGGTGATAGTTCGCCCGCTCCGTGGGCGGATTCAGGTCCATGGGCTGCGTGGTCCTCGCGGCGACGAGGCACTGAACAGAGAGATGTTCAAGACGGCCGCGGATGCCGTGATCCGCCTGAGTTGGGTGCCAGCCCGGGATGGGCAGCCGGGATGGCATGGGTGCTGGACGACCAGCCGCAATCACCTGAACGTAGTGGCAGAGTCAATCGCCATTCGGGACGGCGAGGTGACGGTAGAGATGCACTACAGCGACACCGAGCAGTGCGACTCTCGCCGTCGAAGGCCCGACTCGGGGTTATTTTCGGCGCGTGGTGCCAGGACTATCCGCCGCTTTACTCGCCAGGCGCTGAGATGGTCGAGAATGCGGCAGCCTGCATGGGTGCCGTGTTCAGCGACGCGATGGCCGCGGGCGTCGAGACCGTCACGCTCGTCGGGCACAGTCAAACGCTTCGGATCCTGATCGCGATCGCCATACTGGCGGGGGATGCGCCCGCGCACCGAAGGCTGTTCCTCGACAACGCCGCGGTCACGAGCGTTTTGTGGGAAGGCGAAACTCCTCGACTGTCGATGCTCAACGGCTCAGCTGCCAGCCGAGGCGACGTGCCGCCGGCCGGCCGGGCACTGTCGCGCTGAGGGCGGCCCGATTTTCGCCTCTGGCGCACTTTGATCACAGTCGGTACGAGGCGGTCAGAGATTCGATGGCGCGACCACCCGCTGAAGTGATCCGCCCAGTCCCCATCGGTTTGAGAGGCCGCCCAGATGAAATCAACCCGGGGACGTCTCACTAGCCCGTGCTCGAAAAACGTATTTTGCCCACCGATTGCCCGCACATGGGCGAGGACCAGTCGTTTTTGTTCGATCACATTGGCGCCAGATCCGTCGCGGGTTCAGGTTCGGTACTCACCGCAAGCTCCTGCTTCGAATCGTCACCGTTTACTCACCGGAATTAGCCGCGACTGACCGGCAAGGACCGGTTACAATCGGAAAAGCGAGCCATCCGGTTCCCTATAAAATCAAGGAAGATTCGTAGGCATCCGCTCTCATACCGGAATAACCCGAAGTTTCGTTGGGTGATCCAGAGGTCGCAGGTTCAAATCCTGTCCCCGCAACAGAGGGTCATTCCGGAAATTCAGGTCGTAATTTCCGGATATTGATCGAAGAAGGACCGGGACGACTGAGAAGTCGTCCCGGTCCTTTTTTTGCGCAGTCAACTTGAGTGATCTTGGCGCTCACTCGCTGCCTTCTCTGGTTAAACAGCAATTCGGCCTGCGTTTGGGCAGGCCGAATTTTGTGGGTTCTTCGTAGGAATTGCAATCTGGACTAGGCGGTTTGCCGGTCAAGTCCCAGGTAGTGGTGTAGCCGGTTTTCCTTCGAGCTAAGGATTATGCGCTGAGGGCCAGTTCTGGTTCGGTCACCTCGCTTCCGGTGTCGGGGACGAGGGTGAGGCGGGATTTGGCGAGGATGTCGAGGCCGAGGTAGCGGCGGCCTTCGGCCCATTCATCGGTCTGTTCGGCGAGGACGGCGCCGACGAGGCGGGTGATCGCGTCTCTGTTGGGGAAGATCCCAACGCTGTCGGTGCGGCGACGGATTTCTCTGTTGAGGCGCTCGTTGGGGTTGTTCGACCAGATCTGCTGCCAGAGTCCTTCGGGGAAGGTGGTGAACGCGAGGATGTCCGCTCTGGCGTTGTCGAGGTGTTCGTGGGCGTCGGGGAGTTTCCCGTCGACGTAGTCCAAGAGCCGGTCGAATTGGGCGTGAACGGCGTCAGCGTCGGGTTGGTCGTAAACGGAGTGGAGCATCGCTTTCACGGCCGGCCAAAGACTCTTCGGGGTCACACTCATCAGGTTCGCGGCGTAGTGGGTGCGGCAGCGTTGCCAGCTCGCTCCGGGCAGGTTCGCAGCGATCGCTTCGACCAGGCCGCGGTGGGCGTCGGAGGTGACGAGTCGGACTCCGGTCAGGCCGCGTGCAACGAGATCGGCGAAGAACGTGTTCCATGCCGGGCCGGTCTCCGAGGTGGCGACTTTGAGGCCGAGGACTTCGCGGCGCCCGTCGGCGTTGACCCCGGTCGCGACGAGCACGACCGCGTTGATGACCCGGCCACCCTCCCGGACCTTCATGGTCAACGCGTCGGCGGCGACGAACGTGAACGGGCCCGCATCCCCCAACGGACGGTGACGGAACTCGTTCACGTGCTCGTCGAGCTCCGCGGCCATCCGAGACACCTGCGATTTCGATAACGAGTGGATCCCGAGCGTCTTGACGAGCTTGTCCATGCGGCGGGTCGAAACGCCGGCGAGGTAGCAGTCCGCGACGACCGTGATCAGCGCAGTCTCGGCCCGTTTGCGGCGCTCGAGGAGCCATTCCGGGAAATACGTTCCCGAGCGTAGCTTCGGGATAGCGACGTCGATCGTCCCGGCCCGGGTATCGAGGTCACGATGCCGGTAACCGTTCCGTTGGGCGGTGCGATCGGGGCTGGCCTTGCCCCACTCGGCACCAATCACCGCGTCGGCATCCGCCGAGAGCAGCGCATTGATCATGGTTTGCAGCAGGCTGCGCATCAGATCGGGGGACGCATCGGTGAGGGCTTCGCCAAGAAGGCGTGCAGGGTCGACAATATGTGGAGCGGTCATCGTGATGATGCCTTTCGAGTAGAGGTAAGAGACTTCTCGAAGGTCTCACACGGTGACCGCGCTTACGTCTCGCGACGAGCCGGCCACCAGGAGTTACACCACTTTATGGGGCACTACTTCGTGGCTGTGGGTTGAACGAAAGGGGACGCGTTTCTGCCCGGGGTTCCGCCTGCAGGATTCGGATGAAAATCCCGCTGTGATCTATCGAATTGCCGAAGTCGCCGAAGAAGTCGGTGGAGTGGTTCGAGCGTCATCCTCTGGCTCTGTTCACCAAGCGGAACCTTTCGCGGGGACCGACCCATCGACCACCTCAGCGCCCCGAACCTTGTCGCAACCGCAAAGACGGTGTGGGAGACGGACTGGTAGGGAGCCCGACCCGGAGGATTTCGCGAGATCCACCAAGGTCATCTCCGAAAGTATCGGCTGGGGACAGCTTGTTGTCTGTCGGTACCCAGCCTGTGGCGACACGAACCCTGCGCGGGTTTTAGTTCAATAACTCCATTTCGAGTGAACTCGTGTCCAAGATTGCGAGGGAGTTCGCTTTGCCGTCCGCATCAAGGACAACGACGCGGGCTTCGAACTCCTGCTTCCCCGGGAATCGTCCCGTCACGTCGTGGAAGAGATGGTAGTGGCCGCCGACGGCCAGCCGAGGCGTCGTCGCAAGGAACGCTCGCAGGAACATGTCTTGACCTGCATCCGCGTACGCGAGGTCAGCCGGCGACCACATCGCCGCGTTGCTGCGCAACCGATCGTTGAGGCTCTGCGTTGGGGGACTGTCGTGGGCGAGGAGTATGTCGGCGTGCTCGGTACCGAGAGACTCGAGGTCCGATTCGGTGATCTGCTCCTGCTGCCACCAAGAAACGCCAATCTTTCGCCGGCTGCGATCGATGGAATTCGCACCACCCATGCTGGCGATGCTGGTTCCGGACGGTGTCGTCGCGCGCCATCCGCGGGGAAGCAATGCAACCCGTCCGCTGAGCCAGCGAAGCCCGTTCGCATCGGGTTCGATCGCGAGTAGCCGGTCGTAGTTTTCATGGTTCCCTCCGGTCACGAGCGCGACGGCTCCGACTTTTTCGAGAACGTCGTCGATCATTCGGAGGACGCGATCTTCTTTGGGTCCACCGCTCCAAACGAAGCCGAAGTCGCCAAGGAAGTGGACCTCAGTTATCCCACGCGCGCCAAGCACTTTGATGGCGTTGCGAGTCACGTTGAGGTTCCCGTGGACGTCACCGACTAGTCCGATTCGACCGGGGGAGAAATGAGCCAAGGAAGTCCCTTCGTCGTGCCTTGGACTCAGACGGCGTTGGCTGAGGCGATCTGACCGGCAGCTCTCAGCACCTCCGCGGTGCGACCCGCATGCAACGCCTCCGCGGGGGTGAGAGTGTCAAACCGTGCGGCTGGCCGGTTCAGCCACAGGGCGCTACCGAGGGCATCCCGGTTGTCGGGATCGATCAGTTTCAACACATCGGCAAGGTGGGGAGGCGCCTCGGCCTTTTCGTTGAACTGCCATGCCGGGTACACGACGGTCCCCGAGGCGGACTTGAGCACTAGTAGTCGCCTCTGCCGGGCTTGCTTGCTGATCGCTTGCCTGGTCACTCCCCTCCATGTGGCCAAATCAGCCGCCCGATAGAACGGCCCAACCAGTCCGTCGGCCTCGCACTTCGTCGAAAACATCGATGCGACCCGAACAGCAACCAGGTCAGCTAGTTTCGCGAGCCCATGGTTGACCGAGGTATCAACGGAGGGATAGACCGCCATCGCGTCGTCAAGGTGAACGGTGCGCGCAATCCGATCGGCGAGCAGCACGGCGAAGACTTCGTCATCCGTCTCGCGGCTATCGGCAGACCCAGCTCCACCTGCAATCTCTGGTTCCCGAAGGAGGCGCTCTGCACTCATTGAACCCTCCTCGCAACATCCGGATGTCGACACCATGATTATCGAACCTTGTCAACCTTGTCAACCCTGCCCGACGGCCGTCGCACTTGATGCAGCTGGCCCTCGGTGTCTTGACCCTCCATCGTTGGCCCGTGGATCTAGAAGCCGTGCCCGAAGATGACCTCAAGGCGATAAGCGTCACGTGCCCAGCCTGACCGGCGCCGAACTTGAGCTCGATCGTCTCCCCGTCACGCGGACACCGGTCCCAGAGAAGGTGTGGGTGTGGGTGCGGTACAGATACGGGGCGAGCTGCATCGAAGCGGACCTGGGTTACGCCGGACCACATGTAGTGCGGCTCGCCATCGGCCTCTCAATCCCTACGATTAGAACTGAACTCTATTAACTCGTGGAATCGACGGGCTGTGTCGTCGGGTTGGCGAATGTGGAGAGAAGTTCTCCGATACGATGCGCACGGTCCAGCGGATGCCGTAGCGGCATAGCCGTGTTGAGCCGGTAGATGTTGCGTCGGCCATCACGTTCCCGCTCGAGGTAGCCGGCCTCCTCCAACTCGGTCACGATGCGTTGCGCTGCCCGCTCGGTGATACCGACCTGTTCAGCCACGTCCCGCAGTCGGGCATTCGGATTGTCCGCTACGCACAGCAGCACGTGGGCGTGATTCGTCAGAAACGTCCAGTGCGCCATCCCTCTATTCTCCCCCAGCGATTCAGGTTCCCCGCATTCTCAATTCCCGATACCCAATACGTGCTATGTTTTTCGTGTTTTGATTAACATGTTTTGAAAGGCCGGTATGTTCACCAGTCGATCGGGCGGTTCGGCCGAGGTTGTCGCCCGCCTCGTGGCGACGATGATTGGTGTCGGATTCGTGGTCGCGGTCGCTGCAATTCCAGTTGTCTTCGCGTCGACCATTGTGTCGGTGGGGGTAGGTCAGACGACTCTTCAGCTGGATGGTCTCGCGGTGGTGCTGTCGGCCCTGGTGCTGGGGCTCACTACCTTGATCCAGGCTTTCGCGATCCGCTACCTTCGCGGCGACACTCGCCAGCTGTGGTTTGTGGCCTCTTCCACCCTCCTGACAGGATTCACCCTGCTGATGGTGTGCGCAGGCTCGGTGGCGGTGTTCGCGGTCGGGTGGATCGGCGCCGGGGGCGCTTTGCTGTTGCTCTTGGCGACGTATCGGCCGTTGGCTCAGGCTCAGCGAGGGGTGCGGTCCACCGCGCTGAGGTTCATCATCGCCGACAGCGCGTTTGTGCTGGCTGTGATCTTGCTGCTTGCGGCATCCGGAGGGGACGTGTCCTGGGCGCAGCTGGCCGCGGTGTTTGCGGCCCTGCCCCTACCGGGTGAGTTGATCGTGGCGGCATTGCTCGTGACGGGCGCGTTGGCGCGCTCCAGCCAGGTTCCGTTCCAGGGCTGGCTGCCTTTTACCTTGGCCGCACCCACACCCGTATCCGCGCTGATGCACGCCGGTGTCGTCAACGCGGGAGCGATCCTGCTGTTCCGATTCGCTCCCGTCATTGCGATGCACGCCTCAGTCATGACGGCGGTCTTTCTGGCGGGAGCCGCGACACTCACCTACGCCGCGGCAGTCCGGTTGGTGCGGGCGGATGTGAAGGGCCGACTGGTTTTTTCGACCATGGGGCAGATGGGATTCATGATCATGGCTTGCGGCCTCGGCTTGTTCGCCGCGGCGATCTTCCACCTGATCGCCCACTCCCTCTTCAAGTCCGCACTATTTTTGGGAGCCGGGATGGGCGTAAACGAGCACGCCATCGACCGGGACCTACCACCCGTCAAACCGCACACACGTGCATCTATCGGTGTATCGATCGTGGTGGGGGTCGTGGTGCCGACCGCAACGCTGCTGGCCGTAAACCTGATTCTCTTCCCCACCACCTCAGCGGCGACGCTCGGGTTGCTCGGATTCGTTTCCCTCACGGCCTCCGTCGCGCTGGCCTTCGCGCTAATCACGAACTTCACCGTGCGAACCTTCGCGGCCGGCATCGGCGCGACCGTGCTTCTCGCGGCCGGTTATGTGGTGTTCCTGCACAGGTTCACCGAAGCTCTTCAACCCGCGTTCCCGATCTCCGCTGCCCCTGCCTGGCTGCTGCTGCTGCCCGCGCTCGGCCTGCTGGGACTGCAATTGCTCGCCAGCACGCGGTGGCTCACCGGCGTCCGCGATCTGCTCTATGTCCGATCGTTGACCGCGACCGTGCCTCGTCCGCCGACTGCCCCAGGAGTTATGTTATGAGTTTGATTCTTCGCGCGCACATCGCCTCCGCCGCACACAACATCATGCCGGGGTGGCCGATCCAGTCGTTCATCGCGGTGAACCCCCTGGCGGGACACGAGCCCATCTCCTTCCACAGCGTCACTGAGCGAAACGTTGCACTCACCCGTGAACATCGCGCGTATCTGGCGGATCTGCGGGAGGGTCGCATCACCGAAGCTGACCTAGAGCAGGCGATCAGCGAACGAATACCGGAACTTGCTCGCGCCACGATCAGCGTGATCGGCCAGGAAGTGGCAGCCGTCCGGATCGCAGTGCTCGACATGACCTCCGTGCAGGGAAGCCCGACCAGGACGGCTGCGCCCGTACCGGCTTCCCGCTCGATGCTGTGGCTTGATGAGTATCTGGCCGCATGGCTCCCTTCATACGTGACCCTCGATCCGCTCTGGCCGATGCCGCACAAACAGAAGGGGCTGTTTGGAGCATGGCGATGGCTGGCAAACCAAGACACGTCCTTGCCACGGGCGGTACGGCGCGCCCTTCGCGATGTGTCGGTGTCGGCAGATGCCGCGCTGGCCTGGGCCCTGGAGCGACTGGCTGTTACGCCCGAACTGATCCGCAGCACTCTCGCCCAAGAACTCGAGCACCTGCCGGGCTGGGTCGGCTACATCAAGTGGCGTGCAGAGAAATACGGCGACATCGACTTGACCTCTTATCTGGCCATCCGTTTCGTGCTTCGCGCGCTGCTCACCATCCCCCTGACACCGTCGCCGATCCCTCCTCTGGCCGATGAGAGGGCGCTGCTGTGGCAGCGCGCCGAACACCTCACAGCTCGTCTTAGCGAACATCCCGCTCGTCAGGACGTCGCGGCCGTCGCCCGCGTGCTGGCCCACCACCGGCCAGACGAACACCGATTCACCTGGCAAAAGGCATACGAACTGAACTACCGCAGCTCCCTCCTCCCGTCACTGAGTTCCACAACACCGCCGATGAAAGCGCGGCCACAGCTTCAGGTGGTGATGTGCATCGACCCCCGTTCAGAGGGAATGCGACGCCACCTGGAAGCCTCGGAAGCGGTGGAGACGTTCGGTTTCGCCGGGTTCTTCGGAGTACCGGTTCGCTTCGCCCGCTATGGCGCCCGGGGAAGCATCGACTCTCTCCCGGCTCTGCTCACGCCACGCCACAGCCTCACAGAACGGCCCGCTCTACCCCTCCAGGCTGAGGAGCATCTCGCGCGCGGTCGCGCCCGAGATGCGGTGCGTCAGGCGGCCCATATTGCGGATACCAGCACCGGGACCCCGTTCGCGTTCGCGGAGACCACTGGCTGGTTCTACGGCGCCACCAGCTTCCTGCGCACCTTCACCCCCACGCTGTACCAGCGCTTGCGCCGCGCCCTCGCCCGCCCTGATCCGCTGCACGGTTCGGTGACGATGGGGGAGGCGTTCACGCTCGAAGAACGGGCTGGGATCGCCGAGACCGCGGTGAGGATGATGGGCCTTTCTGACTTCGCACCGCTGGTGGTACTGGCAGGGCACTTCTCAGAATCCGTCAACAACCTCTATCAGTCCGCTCTGGACTGTGGGGCGTGCGGAGGAAACCCCGGAACCGCAAACGCCCGTGCTGCGACGGCGATCTTCAACGACAGCGCGGTGCGGGCGATGCTTCTCCTCCGCGGGATCGACATCCCGGACGGGACGGTGTTTGTCGCAGCCGACCACAACACCACCCGCGACACCATCACCGTGCTCGACCGGCACCTCATCCCCGACAGCCATCGCAGCCTGATTTCCGACTTCGAGGGATTGCAGCGCGCTGCCGGGAAGAAACTGCTATACGAGCGCGCGGCAGATCTCCCGGGAGCGACAAAACGGCAGTCCGTGCCCCGCCTGAGGGCCAGGGCGGATGACTGGGCGGAGGTGTACCCCGAGCTCGGGCTCGCCGGAAACGCTGCTATGATCATCGGCCCTCGCACTCTCACCCGCGGTGTGGACCTCAGCCGACGCGTTTTCCTGCATTCCTACGACACCGCCCTCGACCGCGACGGGACTGCGCTGGAGACGATCATGACCGCCCCCCTCGTGGTCGCGCAGTGGATCAACCACCAGTACTACTTTTCCGCCCTCAACCCCGACACCCTCGGTGCTGGAACAAAAACGATCCACAACGCCGTCGGCACCATCGGAGTGCTCGCCGGCCACGGCGGAGACCTCCGCCGCGGACTGCCGTGGCAGTCCGTCGGTCTCGGCACGAAACTCTTCCATGAACCGATGCGATTGACGGTCATCATCCAAGCCCCCCTTGACCGGGTCGGCGACATCATCTCCCGCAACCAAGCACTCAGACACCTGCTCGACAACGACTGGATCACCCTCACCGCTCGCGCCCACACCCATGCCCCCTGGCACCGCTACACCTCCTATGGGTGGCAAACGACCACCGCACCGATGAAAGGACAATCAACATGAACAACATGACCCTGATGACCCGACTGGAAGTGGTCGTCCCCGCTCGGGACGCACCCGACATCCGCGAACTGATCACCACTTCCGGCGCCACCGGCTACACGTCCGTCTCGGGAGTGTCTGGCATCGGCCATCACGGCCAGCACTCCGGCGCGCTTCTGTTCAACGAATACGACACCCTCACCATGATCATCACCGTCCTGCCCCCCGACAAAGCCAGCGAGCTCATCGACGCCATCCGCGAACTTCTCAGCACCTCGAGCGGAGTGATGTTCGTCGCCGACACCTACGTCTCACGGCCTGAATATTTCCAATGACCCGACCCCCCGCTGCCTACCTGGGCACTCACATCACCTTCGCCACCATGCACGGCAAAGAACACCTTGCCCGCGAAGCATTCCGGCACATTCTCGGCGCAACCGTCACCGCCCCACCGGACCTCGACACGGACCAGTTCGGCACCTTCGCCGGCGACATCCCCCGCATCCTCACGCCGCGAGATGCTGCCCGGGCAAAAGCCCGCCTTGGCATGCAGATCGCCAACACGCCATACGGGCTGGCTTCCGAAGGAAGCTTCAGCGCACGCTTCGGCCCACAGGTCGAACAGATGGAGATCTTGCTGTTCATCGACGACGACCTCGGACTGGAACTCATCGAAGGCACCCTCACCACTTCGCCCCTCCCCGGGGGAAGCACCATCGCCACTCCGCTCCGAGCGAGCGAATTTGCCCGGGCCCTAGGCTTCCCTGCCCAAGGGGTCATCCTGCAAAGCACGCAAGACGGGCACATCACCGCCCATAAAAACATCACCCACCTTGACGAGCTCCAGCGAACCGCCGAGGCACTACTTGCGAACGGATCGACCGTGACCGTACTGCCCGACTACCGTGCCCACCGCTCGCCCTCCCGAGCCGACACCATCCGCACCCTCTGCAATCACATGGCCAAACGCCTCGCCACGGAATGCCCTCAGTGCCGCACCCCCGGGTTCGGAAAAGTCGACGTGGAACACGGGCTACCCTGCTCACACTGTGGGGAAGCCACCCAGGTCATCGCCGCCGACATTCACGGATGCGGCATATGCCCCCACCGGGCACGAATTGCTCGAACCGAAACAGGCGCCGACCCCACCTGGTGCGACTACTGCAACCCCTAACCCGGCCTCGCAGACAGTCGCCGTCAGGAGCTGGACTGGGTCTTCGGAAACTCGCCCGCAAGCCGGACGTTGATCGCGACAGATCCACCGAACGCTCACCAAAGTCGGGGCAGTGTCGCTGGCGCCGATCGATAGTCAGCGGCACGCATCTATCGCCGATCAGCGGCACGCAACTATCGCCGTGTCCGTAAGACCCGCCCGCAATTAAGTCGCAAAAGGGTAGGTCAACCGCGACACGCTAGTCATCTCTTTGCCCTTTCCCCAGGACCGCTGGCTGTTGGCGATTCGCACCCATAGAGTTCAGCTGGAACTTTTTCAAGCTAAGCCTGGAATCACCAATCCGTCCTTCGGAAAGTGGCCAATCATTCCCGGGCTATATGGATTTCCGGAACCACCCACGAGATCAGAAGGCCCGGAATCATCGAGATTCCGAGCCTTCTGCGTTGGCGGGCAGAGTTGGCGGGCAGATCGCGATAGCGGTCGCACGCACCCTGTGGAAACGTGGGAATGGTTCGCCTGTCCCGCCGAGCAATCAGGCACGGGCCGAGCTTCGGGCACGTCGCTCGCAGCTGCCCTTTCCCCGGCGGGCGATCACGATTGCGGCGGGGGAGGGCGACCTCAGTTGAGGCGATCACCGTTCACTGTCAGGTCGGCGGCCGAGTCGATCTGCATCGCTTCGACGGTGCTGCTTGCGACCAGCTCGTCGATGAGCGCGCGCGTGCCCGCGACGATGGTCGAGTCGAAGTCGACCTCGGTCGCGGATGCCCAGGCGAGGTCTTCCGGCCAGATGATTCTGGGGCCCTCCGCATCCCACGCGTGCCGCACCCACCGGGCTGATTCCGGCCAAGCGGCGGCGGCGAGCTCGCTGACGCCGGCATCGAACATCAGGTGCTTGCGCCACGGGGTCTCGAGAAGACTGCCCTCGTCGGAGCCACCCGGGCGTAACATGCCGCCCCAGCCCTCCCACACGGCGATGATTCCGGCGTGGGGTGTGGAGGTGTGCCGCTCGAGATGCCGGGCGAGCGAGGTGACGGATGCGGCATCCAGGTGCCCCTGTCGAGGTTCGTCGTACCGCCAGTCGTGTGCATCGAGGAAGTGACCGTTGCGATCCGGCTCGCCTGCTCGCAGTCGGTCGAACTGCGCCAAGGGATGCATCGTCGTGCCGAACGCCCTCGCTACGGTCGCCCAGCTCACCCGCTCCTGTTCGATCTCCCCCGCGTGAGTGTCACCCGGCACCCATCCGCGCCAGGTCTCCGGTGCCGCGAGCCTGTCTCGCTTGGCGGGGTGGAAGACGCGCGCGTAGGCATCGAACCCGCTCGGAATGACGAAGTGGATGCTGCCCCAGCTCTCGACGAGACGCTCGCGATACCAGCGACCGCGCTCCACCTCACCCGTCCACCGCATACCGCCACGCTACTGCGCAGGGACCCTTACGACAGCACGTCCCGCAGCAGTTCCTCGTTCACGGAGGTGCGTGCGCGGGAGACGAGGTAGCCGATGCCGAGGAGGGCGAAGGGCAGGATCACGAGCACCCAGCCGATCGCGCTGAGCCCCCAGGGGGTCACGGTGGGGTCGACTCCGTCGGCGACGGTTCCGGCGAGAAGGCCGAAGCGCGACATGAGCAGGTACTCGCCGAGCACGAGTCCGATGGTCGCCAGCACGGGCGCGATGATCGTCTGGAACACGTTCTCGTCGCCCTTGTTGCGGTGGAAGTAGACCATGATCGCGATGCAGACGAGGATCTCGATGAGCACGATCGCCACGACGGACAGGCCGCTGAACCAGTAGAAGAGATTGAGGACCGGGTCGAGCTGGAAGGCGGCGAAGATCACGATGACGATTCCGGTGATCACCGAGGTGACGAGGGATGCCGCCGCCGGCGCTCCGCGACCGTTGACGGTGCCGAGACGGGCCGGAAGCACCCCGCCGCGACCCATCGCGAAGAGGTATCGGCTTGCGGCGTTCTGGAAGGCGAGGAGGCCGGCGAACAGGCTCGAGAGCACCAGGATCGACATGACCGTCGCCATCCACGGCCCGACGTACTGGGTGGCCAGCGAGAACAGGACCTCGGCGGGGGCCGCGAGGGGGACCTTGGCTACCGTCGACAGCTCGACGGTCTTGTCGACGACGTGGGAGGCGCCCATTCCGGTGACCATAGCAAAGGCGGTGAGTGCGAAGAGTACGGTGATCACGACGACCGCGAGGTAGGTGGCGCGCGGCACGACCTTCTTCGGGTCGCGGGACTCCTCCCCGTAGATCGCGGTCGCTTCGAACCCGATGAACGAGGCGAACGCGAAGGCGAAGGCGATGCCGGCAGAACCCGCGAGTCCCCCCGCGACGATCGCCGCCGGGTTGAACGATGCCCAGAAGTTGATGCCTTCCGGTCCGCCGTTCGCAAGGATGACGATGGACGTGATCACCAGCGCCGTGAGTTCGAGGAGCATCAGGCCACCGAGCACCTTCGCTCCGACATCCACTCGGAGAAGCGAGAGCACGGTGACGAGCGCCCAGGCGATGAGCGACCAGGCCCACCACGGCAGGACGCCGACCTGACCGGCCATGACGGCGCCGAAGAATCCGAAGATCGCGAGCTGAATCGCGACGTAGGCGAGGATCGAGACGAAGGCGGAGGCGATGCCCGCATGGCGTCCGAGTCCACGCCCGATGTAGGCGAAGAACGCGCCGGCGTTGGTGACCCGCTGGCTCATCGCGGCGTATCCGACGCTGAAGAGCAACAGGGTGATACCGACGACGAGGTAGGCACCGGGTGCGGCGGCGCCGTTGCCGAGCACGATGGCCACGGGCACGGCTCCGGTCATGCCGACGAGGGGGGCGGCGGCCGCGACGACGAAGAAGACGATGCCGACGGTGCCGAGCCGCCCCTTTTTGAGAGAGGTGTTGGCGTCAGTTTCGGAAGCGGGGGTGTCTTGGGCGAGTGCCATTGCGATACTCCTCATTGAGTTCGGGCTGAAATTCCGGGCGGGTCCGCAAATCGTCCGTATCCGAACGAGTTAGCTAACAATGGCGAACCACAGCCCCGCCGTCAAGTGATTCGGAGAATTTCATTCGGATACGAACAAGCCGGGATCTGGGCTACACTCTGGCGCTATGACTGCTCTGAACGGATTCCTCGCCCCGCTGACCCCCTCCGGAGCGAGCGCGCTCGTGCCGAAGCCGCCGTGGTACTACTCGGGAACGCTGCTGACCGTCGAATATCTCACCGATCCCGCGAACGTGCGTGCCATCCTCCCGCCCGACATCGACCTCGCCCCCGACCGCCCGGGCGCCGTCGCCATCATCTGGGCCGACTGGCAGTCGTGCAGCGAGGGCGGCCTCGAACTCCTCGACCCCGTGCGCGCCCAGTACCTCGAGGCCTTCGTCGTCGTTCGCTGCTCTCATCGGGGGGTCACCTACAGCCGCTGCGTCGCCATCTGGGTCACGAAGGACTTCGCGATAGGACGCGGATGGTTCCAGGGCTACCCCAAGAAGCTCGGTTCCGTGCACGTGACGCGCCTGTTCTCCCACGGCAAGGCGACGCCGCGCCTCGAGGCGGGAGCGCAGATCGGCGCCTCCCTCTCCGCCTACGATCATCGGCTGGCATCCGCCGTCGTCACTCTGCGCGAACCCTCGGAGGACAACGGATTCGTCAACGGACACCGGATGCTGCACAACCGCTTCATGCCGTCGATCAGCCAGGGCCAGGGCCTCTCACTCGACCAGCTCGTGAGCATGGGCGGCACCGACGCCGACCTCGGGCCGGCCTGGCGCGGGGACGCCGAACTCTCGCTCGCGGACTCGCCCTGGGACGAACTGCACTCGATCCTGCCCGTCGACGAGATCCTCGGGGGGTACTACCGCGAACTCGGAGTCACCTTCGCCGGCGGAGACCTGGTGGAGGACCGCTCGCGCGCGGTGTGACGCGCGGACGAGCGAGCTGCCGCTAGTAGTCCTCGAGATACTCGTCGAGCTCCCACCGCGTCACGTCGCGCGTGCTGGGATCCTCGCAGGCCTGCTCGTACCGTTCGACCTCATCACGCTTCAGGATGCTGAACACGTCGACCACAGCGGAGCCGAGCGCCTTGCGAAGCACGGTGTCGGCGTCGAGGGCATCCAGCGCCGTCGCGAGGGTGGTCGGAAGTACGGCGGCCGACTCGTTCTCGTACGACCAGCCGTCCGCGGTCGGGGGCACCTCGAGCTCGCGGGTGAGCCCGTCGAGGCCGGCCGCCAGCACCGCGGCGATCATCAGGTAGGGGTTGGCGGCACCGTCGCCGATGCGCACCTCGAGCCGCGTGCCGGCTCCGCGCTCCGGCGGCACCCGCACCATCGAACTGCGATTGTCGTGGCCCCAGTTTGCCCGGTAGGGCGCGAGGGTGTCGGGCCCGAGCCGCTTGTAGGCGTTGACGGTCGGATTGGTGAACGCCGCGAGGGCGGGGGCGTGCGCGAGGATGCCGGCGATCAGCCGGTTCGACGTGGTCGTGAGTTGCCCGTCCGGCTCGCACATGAGGTTCTTGCCCGAGGCGTCGACGACCGAGAAGTGCAGGTGGAAGCCGCTTCCGCCCTCGTCGCTCCACGGCTTGCCGAGGAAGGTCGCGAGTTTGCCGGTGCGCGCCACGATGTCCTTGATCGCGGTCTTGAACAAGAACGTGCGGTCCGCGGCACGCAGGGCCTCGCCGTGCCAGAGGTTGATCTCGTACTGCGAGGGGCTGAACTCGTGATTTCCGGCGACGACGCCGATGTCCATGCGGTCGAGCATCCGCATCAGGTGGAGGAAGGTGCCGTCGGGGTCCACCCAGGCGCCGGTCGTGTAGACCCGCCCGGTGCGCGTGAGGGCACGCTGCCACTCTCCGGCCTCGCCGCGCTCGGCGATGTAGAACTCCAGTTCGGGGCCGACGACGGGGGTGAGCCCGAGCGCGGCGTACTGCGCGATCACGCCACGGAGCACGGACCGGGGGGCGAGCGCGCTCGCGGACCCGTCGGGCTCGAAGGCATCCGCGATGGCGAAGGCCACCCCGGGCTCCCAGGGCATCATCGTCACGGAGCTCGGGTCAATGCAACTCACGAGGTCCTGGAGGCCGTCAGACATGATGTCGTTGCCGTCGAGCACCCCGCCCCGGGTGGTGGTGACCCAGACGCCCTGGCAGAAGGTGGGGCCGTTGGTGGCCGTGCGCTCGAGCTGGCTGACCAGCAGGTCTTTGGAGCGGGTGATCCCCAGGATGTCGGCATAGATCAGGCGAAGAACGTCGATGCCTTTCGCCTCGAGATCCGTGCGAAGAGCGGCTGCGTCGATAGTCATTGATCCTCCACCAATAAATCGTTCGGCCCTGAACGATTAGTGCGATACTAGGGGTAAATCCGTCTCGACGCCGACATCCGTGACAATCGCGGGCTCCCAATCGACCACGAGTGGGGGAGAGGATGCCGATGCGCGCGCTATTCATCCAGCACGACCATGTGAGCCCCACCGGCCCGGTTTCGGCGCGTCTACGGGAACGCGGATTCGACGTCCACGAGGTACTGATCGTCGATGAACAGCATGCCGGCAGCCCGAATGTGCACTTCGAATTTCCGGATGCCTCCGCCTACGACCTGCTCGTGCCGATGGGTGCCCCGTGGGGCGCCTGGGACGACCGGGGCATCGGTCGCTGGCTCGTGCCGGAGATCAGCTGGCTGCGGAGCGCCCTCGACGCGGACACCCCCGTGCTCGGCATCTGCTTCGGCGGCCAGTTGATGTCGCGGGCTCTCGGCGGAGCGGTCGCCACCGCCAGGCGGCCCGAGATCGGCTGGACTGTGTTGCACAGCGACGATGACGAGCTCGTGGCATCCGGTCCCTGGTTCGAATTCCACTACGACCGCTGGACGGTGCCGGCCGGAGCCCGCGAGATCGCGCGAACGGCGTCGGCCAGCCAGGCCTTCACCTTCGGCAGGAGCCTCGCCGTGCAGTTCCATCCCGAGCTGACCGCAGCGAGCCTCGAGGGCTGGCTGAACGCGGGCGGCGCCGAGAAGGTGCTCGCCGATGGCCAGGATCCGGCTGCCATGCTCGCCCATACCCGCGCGGAGGAGCCGTCGGCCCTCGCCCGCACCGCGTCTCTCGTGGATGCCTACCTCGACCGGGTCGCCCGATTGGAGCCGAGCCGCTAGCGCAGGGTGCCCAGAATCTCGATAACTCGCGCGGCATCCGTCGCCGGGTTGACGAACGCCAGCCGAAGCACCGTCTCCCCGTCGAGGGTCGTCGGAACGCAGAGCATCGTGCCCTCGGCGGCCGTGGTCTGCGACCAGGCCTCGTAGTCGGCGGGTTGCCAGCCGGGACGGTCGAACACGACGACGGAGAGCTCCGGCTCCCGAACGAGCCGCAGATGGTCGGATGCCCGGATCGCCGCCGCGACAGCGCGGGAGGTCTCCAGAGACGCTTCGATCGCATCCCGGTACCGGTCGGTGCCGTGGGTGGCGAGGCTGAACCAGAGGGGCAGTCCGCGGGCTCGCCGACTGAGGTGGAGCGCGAGTTCGCTGGGGTTCCAGGACTCGCGGTCGACATGGTCGAGGTAGTTGGCGTGCTGCGAATGGGTCGCGCGCGCGAGAGCGGGATCCCGGTAGAGCAGTGCACAGCAGTCGTAGGGAGCGAAGAGCCACTTGTGCGGGTCGACGATGAAACTGTCGGCCTGCTCGATGCCGTCGAAGAGCGCGCGAACGCTCGGGGCGGCGAGTCCCGCCCCGCCGTAGGCGCCGTCGACGTGCAGCCAGACCCCGAATTCGTGGGCGACCGCAGCGACGTCGGCGAGGTCGTCCACGAGCCCCTCGTTCGTGGTGCCGGCGGAGGCGACCACGGCGAAGACGTCGGGGGAGCGCTCGAGCACGGTTCTGAGGGCCGCTCCGGTGAGGTGGCCGCGGGCATCCATCGGCACCTCGACGACCTCGACGTCGAGCGCTCTCGCGGCGGAGCGGATGGACGAGTGAGCGTTGGAGGTGCAGGCGAGCTGCCAGCCGCCGGCCGGCCGGCCCCCGCGGCGGGACTTCGCGGTCTCGCGCGCGGTCATCAGCGCGGAGAGATTGCCCGAGGTGCCGCCGGAGACGAAGCATCCGCCCGCGCCCTCCGGCCAGCCGAGCAGGCCGACGATCCAGGCGAGGGCCTCGTTCTCGGCATAGATCGCTCCCGCGCCGGCCTCCCACAACCCGCCGAAGATGTTCGCGGCACTCGTGACGAGGTCGAAGGCGATCGCGGCCCGGGTGGGCGCCGCGGCGATGTACGCGAGGTTGAGCGGATCGTCCTGGGCCCGGGTGGCGGGTTCGAGCACGCGGTCGAAGACCTCGAGCGCGGCATCCGCTCCGATGCCCGTTGCGGTGATCGTCGGTCCGGCCGCCGCCGCGAGCTCGGAGGCCGAACGGGCGGTGGACTGCGGATCGGTCTCCCGCACCAGCCGTCGCGCGGCCCAGTCGGTGGCGAGTTTCACCGTCGCCGTCTCGTCCCCCCACACGGCATGGGAATCGGCCGCGGGGTCGTGTTCGCTCACTTCGCGCTCGCCAGCTCGACTCTCACGGGAAACCGTTTGATGCCGTTGACGAAGTTGCTCCGCAGCTTCGAGACCTCGCCCATGCGCTGCATGCCGGTGATGCGCGGGAGCAGCTCCTCGTACATCACACGGATCTCGAGCCGCGCGAGCGCATTGCCGAGACACATGTGCGGACCGCCGCGACCGAACGACATGTGCTCGTTCGGGTTGCGGGTGACATCCATGCGGTACGGATCGTCGAAGACCAGCGGATCCCGGTTGCCGGCGGCGAACCAGGTGACGACCTTGTCGCCCTCGCTGATGGCCTGGCCGTTGATCTCGGTGTCGCGGGTCGCGGTGCGGCGGAAGTGGTAGACGGGGCTCGCCATTCGCAGGAACTCCTCGACGGCCCAGGGGATGAGTTCCGGCTTCTCCTGCAGGAGAGCCAGCTGGTCCGGATTCTGCATGAGGTAGTCCATCGAGTGGGTGATGGTGTGGCGGGTGGTCTCGTTGCCGGCGACGACGAGCAAAAGGAAGTAACTGTTGAAGTCGCGCTCGCTCAGCGGGATGCCGTCCATCGGGGTCTGGTTCACCAGTCGCGACACGAGGTCGGTGCCGTCGCCGCCGCGGCGCTGCCTGGCGAGCTCGTTGCCGTAGTCGAAGACCTCCTGGGCGGCGGGGGAGCGGAACGGCAGCAGCCGGTATTGCTCACTTTCTTCCGAATGCGCGAGCACGTCGGTGTGCTCCGGGTCGGTGTTGCCGACCATGCGGTTGCCCCAGTCGATGAGCTTGTAGATGTCGGCGTCTGGCACGTCGAGCATGCGGGCGAGCACTCGGATGGGGAAGTCGGCGGCGACCTCGGCCACGAAGTCGAACTCGGTCTTCGCGAACGCCGCGTCGAGGGTCGATGCCGTGAGGCCGCGAAGGAAGGTCTCGTAGCCGGCTACCGCCTTCGGGGTGAACTCGCCCTGCATGAGCCGGCGCAGCGAGCGGTGCCGAACGCCGTCAGTCTCGAGCATGGACTTGCGCGCCTCGATCTGCTCGTCATCGAGCTCCTCGAGGTTGACGGTGCCGCGTTCGCTCGAGAAGGTCTCGGTGTCGCGCAGCACGCCCACGATGTCGTGGTACTTCGTCAGCGACCAGAAGCCGTGGTTCGGGGAGTCCTCTTCGTCCCAGTGCACCGGCGAATTCGCCCGCAGTTCGTCGAAGACCCTCCAGGGGTCACCGGTCTCGAAGAGATCCAGATCGGCCAAGGTGACATTCGTCGTTGAAGTCAACTGAATCCTCGCTATCGGTTCGGGGGATGTTGTTCGGACACGAACAAGTTATACCCGACGATAGGGCATTCGGGCGTGGCGCGACAGGGAGGCGGATCGCGGCGGACGGTCAATTAGAGTGAGCGGAGTCAGCATCGTCTGCGAGAGGGAGTCCCGATGGCCGGAGCGCACACGCTCGCCGAGACCGAGCGCCAGGTCGACGCCCGCCTCGGTGACCTGCGACTCGACTACTCGGCGATGGCGGTCGCCTCCAACCTGTTTCGCGCCGCCAATGCGGTGCGCAATCACTTCGAGCGCACTGTGCTCTCCGAGAACAATCTCTCGTGGACCGCCTTCGTCGTGCTCTGGGTCACCTGGATCTGGGAGCCGATCGAGACCCGCCAGATCGCCCTCGAGGGAGGGTTCTCCAAGGCGACGCTCACCGGGGTGCTCTCGACACTCGAGGGGCGCGGATGGCTCGTGCGCGAGCGGAGCGCGAGCGATGGGCGCCTCGTGGTGGTGCAGCTCACCGCGGCCGGCCGCACCCTGATGAACACGCTCTTCCCGGCGTTCAACCTGCAGGAGCAGCACATCGCTGGCCCGATCGATCCCTCGCGCCGCGACGAGTTCGCCGAGATGCTCCGCCTCGTGACCGCTCACGTGGAGAAGCCGGAGTAAGAGCTGTGGGGGTGGTTGTAGACCCCTCGCGGATTCGCTATGGTCATTCATTAGCATCCGAATGACTTAACGAGGAGTCTTTCGACACGGGAGGCGGCTCGATGACCAGCACCGACAGCGCGACGTCCCACCACATCGAGGTCGCGGGCGTCGCCGTAGACACCCGGCACTACATCGGCGGAGTTCGCGTCGCATCCGCCGAGACCTTCACCAACACCTCTCCCATCGATGGATCGTTCCTCGGCGAGATCGCGCGGGGCACCGAGTCAGAGGTGAAGCAGGCAGTCCGGGCCGCTCGGGAGGCCTTCCCCGGCTGGGCGGCCACCGCACCCACCGCGCGCGCCGCCATCCTGCACCGCATCGCCGACCTCGTCGAGCAGAACGTCGATGCACTCGCCAATATGGAGACTCTCGACAACGGCGGACTGCTGCGCAGCAACCTGCGCGGAGTCATGCCGCGGGTGGCCCACAACTTCCGCTTCTTCGCCGACTGGCTGGTCGACAACCTGAAGCACGAGGACTTCGAGACGCGTGGTCACAGCAACCATGTGAGCTGGGACCCGTCCGGGGTCGCCGCGATCATCACGCCGTGGAACGCTCCGCTGATGCTCGCCACCTGGCGCATCGCCCCCGCGCTCGCCGCCGGAGACACCGTCGTTCTCAAGCCGGCAGAGTGGACGCCGCTCACGGCATCCTTCTTCGCCGACCTCACGAAGCAGGCCGGACTGCCCGACGGCGTCTTCAACGTCGTGCAGGGCTACGGGGCAGAGGCCGGGGCCGCGCTGGTCGCGGATCCCGCCCTCAGCCGCATCTCCTTCACCGGCTCGGTGCCCACGGCCAAGACGATCGCCCGGGCGGCCGCCGAGAACCTCACCCCGTGCAGCTTCGAGTTGGGCGGCAAGAGCCCGTGCATCGTGCTCGCCGACGCCGACATCGAGCTCGCGGCATCCCTCGCGGTGGAGCAGTATGACAACGCCGGCCAGGTCTGCCTTTCGGGCACGCGGCTGCTCGTGCAGGAGAGCATCGCCGCGGAGTTCACTTCGGCCTTCACGCGCAAGGTCGAGTCGCTCGTGCAGGGAGATCCGCGGGATCCCCTCAGCGACATCGGCCCGCAGGTGCATCGCACCCACTTCGAACGCATCACCGGCTTTGTGGAACGGGCGAAGGCGGATGGCGCGACCATCGTGTTCGGCGGCGAACAGAATTCCGGGCTCGGCGGTCTCTACTTCCGCCCGACCCTCGTGGACGAACCGACACCCGGCAGTGAGATCGTGACGCAGGAGGTCTTCGGACCGGTGCTCACCATGCAGACCTTCACCACCGACGAGCAGGTGGTCGAGCTGGCGAACGGCACCGAGTTCGGTCTCGCGGCAGTGGTCGTCTCCGGCGATCGCGATCATGCCGAGGCGATCACGACGCGACTCGTCGCGGGCACCATTTGGGTCAATTGCTTCTTCGTGCGTGACCTTCGGGCGCCTTTCGGTGGCTCGAAGAAGTCAGGGGTCGGTCGCGAGGGCGGCACCTGGTCATTCGATTTCTACGCGGACGTGAAGAACACGGTCGTCGCTCCCAACGGTTGGAAGGAATAGCTCATGGGTGAAGTAGTCGGGGTGGGCCTCATCGCCCATGTGCCCACGATCATGCTGCCGATTGAGACGCGCATGGAACTCAACGAGGGAAAGGACTCCACGCTCGTGTCGGGCCTGGAGAAGCTGAGAGCGGATGTCTTCGAGACTGAGGACTACGACACCGTCATCGTGCTCGACAGCCACTGGGCCTCCACTGTCGAGTTCATCGTCACCTCGCAGGAGCGCCGACAGGGGTTGTTCACCTCTGAGGAGCTGCCGCGCGGCATGCACGGAGTGCCTTTCGACTACCGGGGCGACCCGGAACTGGCGGAGCTCATCGGCGCCCAGGATGAGAAGAACGGCACCTGGATCACCCCGATCGACGACCCCGACCTGCCCGTGATGTACGCGACCATCAACCTCTGGAAGTACCTCGGCGAGGGACTTCCCGATAAGAAGTGGATCAGCGTGAGCCTCTGCCAGACGGCGACCGACGAGGACTTCCTGCGCGCGGGTCGCGCCATCGGCGAGGCGATCGCGAAGAGCGACCGTCGCGTGATCCTGCTCGCCTCCGGCGCGCTCTCCCACACCTTCTACAAGCTCCGCGAGCTGCGCAAGCACGAGATGGCCGATCCGAGCCACATCTTCTCCGAGGCCGCCCGCGTGGCCGACTACGAGCGGCTCGACTGGTTCACCGCCGGCGACCACGCGAAGGTGCTCGAGACGATGCCGGCGTTCCACAAGGTGCGCCCGGAGGGCATGTTCGGCCACTGGCTGCTCACCATCGGGGCGATCGGCGAAGAGGCCTGCACCGCCCCCGGGGTGCTCTACAGCGAATACGAGAACTCGATCGGCACCGGCCAGGTGCACGTCTGGTTCCCGCGTCCCGAGGGTGGATTCCCCGCGGCCAAGGACCTGGTGCTGTCGCGTGAGTGAATCGAGCACGGTCGAGACCCGTCGCATCCTGCTCGACGGATTCGCCACCGAGGTGGTGCGTCAGGGCGACACCCTCGTAGCCGCGGACGGGCGCGAGGTCGGCGTGGATGACGCGCAGCATCTGCCGCCGACGGTGCCGTCGAAGATCATCGCGGTTCACCTCAACTACGCGAGCCGCACCGACGAGTTCATGACCAAGCTTCCCGCAGCACCCACGTACTTCCACAAGCCGGTGACAGCACTCAACAGCCATGGCGGTTCGGTCGTGCGCCCGCAGGGCTGCAAGTGGCTCAACTTCGAGGGCGAGATCGTCATCGTGATCGGTCGCACCTGCCGCAATATCTCCCCGGACGAGGCCGGCGACTACATCGCCGGGTACACGATCGGCAACGACTTCGGGCTTCACGACTTCCGGGATACGGACGCCGGCTCGATGCTGCGGGTGAAGGGCAGCGACACCCTCGCCCCGGTGGGGCCAGGGCTCGTTCGGGACTGGGACTTCCGCGGCAAGCAGATCCGCACTCTCGTGAACGGGGTCGTCAAGCAAGACGACAACACCGCGAACATGGAGTGGGACATGAACTATCTCGTGGCCGACATCGCGCGCACCATCACCCTGAGCCCCGGCGACCTGCTCTTCTCCGGCACTCCCGCGTTCTCCCGCCCGGTCGAGCCAGGGGACGTCGTGGAGGTGGAGGTCGAGGGCCTCGGCACCCTGCGCAACCTGATCGTCACCGGACCCACCGCCATCCGCACGGATGTCGGGGCCCAGCCCACCGAGAGTGAAGAGGTGGTCTCCACCGCGCTCGGAGGCGACTGGGAGTTCCGGGGCATCCGCACCCCATCCAAAGACCTGTATCCGTCGACCGTAAAGGAACAATCGTGATCAAGATCGAAGTCGACATGGATCTCTGCCAGCACTACGGGCAGTGCGTCTTCGAAGCGCCGAATCTCTTCAAACTCAACGACGACGACAAGCTCGAATACCATGCCGAGGCAGATGACTCCGAGCTCGAGAACGTCGAGGCCGCGGTCGACGTCTGCCCGATGCAGGCCATCCGAATCGTCGAGTAACGCGATGCCCGACGCTCTGCCCGTCGTCATCGTCGGGGCGTCGATGGGGGGACTCCGCACCGCAGAGGCCCTGCGCCGCGCCGGCTATTCCGGCCCTGTCACGGTGATCGGCGAGGAGTTGCACGCTCCGTACAACCGGCCGCCGCTGTCGAAGGACGTGCTCTCCACCGGCGTCTCGCACGAAGCCGTCGCCTTCCCCGCACGCGCGGCGACGGCAGACGTGACGTGGATGCTCGGAGCTCGCGCGATCTCGGCCGACCTCGAGGCGCGAACGGTCACGACGGACGACGGCAGGGAGCATCCCTGGCGCGCCCTGGTGATCGCCACCGGACTGCGTGCCCGACGGCTGGACCTCCCCCTGATCGCCGGGCGGCACTGCGTTCGCACCCTCGACGATGCGATGGCGCTGCGAGACGAACTCGTGCCTGGCGCCCGGGTCGTGGTGGTGGGTGCCGGCTTCATCGGCTGTGAGGTCGCGGCGACGGCGCGCAAGCTGGGCTGCGAGGTGACGATCGTCGCGCCGGGGGCCGATCCGCTCATCCGTCCCCTCGGGGCGGAGCTCGGTGCGGAACTCCGCCGGCGTCACGAGGCTCACGGGGTGTCGTTCCAACTCGGTCGCACCGTGGCCGCGATGCTCGGCGAGTCCGCGTTCGAGGGCCTCCAGCTCGACGACGGCACGATCGTGCCGGGAGACGTGCTGGTCGAAGCGATCGGCTCCGAGTGCAATACGCACTGGCTCGACGCCACCGACCTCGACCTCACCGACGGCGTGCTCGCGGATGCCGCGCTCCGCGCCGTGTCGACGGACGGCACGGTGAGCCATGACGTCTTCGTCGTCGGCGACATCGCCCGCTTTCCCAACCTCCTGTTCGACGGCGTCGCCCGTCGCGTCGAGCACTGGAACATCCCCACCGATACCGGGAAGCGGGCCGGCGCGGTACTCGGTGCGGGGCTGGCAGCGGACGGGTCCTTCGACGAGGTCGTGGCCAAGGGGTTCACGCCGATGCCGGCGTTCTGGTCGAACCAGTTCGAGATGAGCCTGCAGGCCTACGGCCTGCCGGGACTCGGCGCTGGCGACATCCGCATCCTCGAGGGAGAGCTGTCGGGGGCGGTCGCCGTCGGCTACTACCGGGCGGAGCGACTCGTCGGAGTCGTCGGTCTCGGTCTCAAGGCCGAGCTGCTGCCCTACCGCCAGGAGATCGCGGCCCACGCGGCGAGCTGACGCCACGACTCACCCATCGCGTGCCTCGCTTGCCGGCGTCGAGGCACGGGCGAATAGGCTGGCGGCATGAGCGACAGAGTGGAACCCCTGGCGATCGCCGTCGCGCAATTCGCCCCCGGCGAGGACAAGGCAGCCAACCTGGAGCACCTGCGCGACCTCGCAACGACCGCGGCATCCCGCGGCGCGAAGCTTGTGGTGTTCCCGGAGTACTCCTCTTACTTCTCGCCCGCGCTCGGGGCGCACTCCGTGGCGGCGGCCGAGACCCTGGACGGCTCCTTCGTCGCCGGGCTCGAAGCCATCGCGAAGGTGCTCGACATCCACATCGTGGCCGGCATGCTCGAGCTGTGCGAAGAAGACGAGAATCGCTTCTTCAACACCCTGGTGGCCCTCGACCCGCACGGCACCCTCGTCGCCAAGTACCGCAAGCTCCACCTGTATGACGCCTTCGGCCAGAAGGAGAGCGACTGGGTCGTGCCCGGGCCGATCGAGGAGCCGGAGACCTTCGCGGCCGGCGACCTCCGGGTGGGGTTGCAGACCTGCTACGACATCCGCTTTCCCGAAGTGACCCGCCGGCTGGTCGATGCGGGAGCCGACCTCGTCGTGCTTCCGAGCGAGTGGGTGCGCGGACCCCTCAAGGAGCAGCACTGGCGCACGCTGGTCACCGCCCGCGCCATCGAGAACACGGTCTACTTCGCCGCGGCCGACCAGGCCCCGCCGATCGGAGCGGGCAACAGCATGATCGTGGATCCGATGGGCGTCGAGCTCGTGACCATAGGCGAGGAGACCGCCGTCGCCGTCGCCTGGATCTCCTCCGCACGCCTCGCGGAGGTGAGGGCCGTGAACCCCGCACTGGGGCTACGACGATTCGGGATTCATCCCGTCACGACGTCGCCGCCGCCCTTAGAGTAGACAGACCAGTAGCGTTCAGGGGGACCGTATGGTCGATCAGCCATATCTCGTGGTCGTCGTGGAAGACGATCCCGATGTCGCGTTCTACACGAAGACCGTGCTCGAAAAGCGCGGCTGCGTGGTCGAGGGCGTGGCCAACCCGCTGCTCGCGCGCGCCGCTGTCCGTCGTCTCGCGCCCGACGTCGTCATCACCGACATCGAGATGCCCGGGATGACCGGGCTCGAGTTGATCGAGGAGATCCGTGCCGAGCGCCCGGGCACCCCGATCGTCGTCATGACCGCGCACGTCTCCATCGACTACGCGGTCGCCGCGCTGCGCAGCCAGGCCGACGAGTTCCTCTCCAAGCCGGTCAGCTCCACCGATCTCTTCGCCGTGGTCACTCGGCTCGCCGGCGAGTTCCGCCGCATGAAGGCCGCCCGCCCGCCGGGGGAGGTCGTGCTGGCGATCGGAGCACATCCCGACGATGTGGAGATCGGTGTCGGCGGAATGCTGGCGGCCCATCGCGCCGCGGGCGACTCGGTCACGATCCTCACCCTGTCGCGCGGGGCACGCGGGGGCGAAGCGGATGACCGCCAGAACGAGTCCCTCGCCTCCGCCGAGCTGCTCGGCGCACGCCTGTTCCTCGAAGATCTCGAAGACACCCACATCAGCAATGCAGATCCGACGGTCGGCATCATCGAGAGGGTGGTCGCGGAGGTCAACCCCACGATCGTCTACACGCACAGCAACCACGACCGCCATCAGGATCACCGGGCCGTGCACGATGCGACGCTGGTCGCGACCCGCACCGTCCGCACCGTGGCGTGCTACCAGAGCCCCTCGGCGACAGTCGACTTCCGGCCGAACCGGTTCGTCTCCATCGACGGCTTCACCGCCACCAAGAACCAGGTGCTCGCCTCGTTCGCCTCGCAGGCGGACATCCGGTGGTATCTCGAGCCGGACTTCGTCGAGGCGACCGCGCGGTACTGGTCGCGCTACGGCGGTGGCAAGTCGAGTGAGCCGCTCGAGATCGTTCGCGAGTCCTCCGATCTCTCCGTCTCGCGCGGGGAGATCGCGGCGGCGGTGCAGGCCGAGAAGGCGCGACTGTCGCGCGACGAGGCTGCGCTCTGATGGAGCGCGTGCTCGTCACCGGGGCGGGCGGTCCGGCAGGTGTCGCGGTGATCCGCTCCCTTCTGAAGCGGGCGGATGTCGAGGTCTACGCCGCGGACATGGACGGCTGGGCCAGTGGCCTCTACCTCGTGCCACCGGAGCGCCGCAGGATCGTGCCACGCGGCGCGGATCCCGAGTTCGTGGCCGCTGTCATTTCCCTCTGCGCTGCCGATAGTCTCACCGTGCTGTTCTCTACCGTCGACGTCGAGCTTCCGCCGCTCGCCGCTCGCCGGTCCGAGCTCGGCGGGGCCGTGCTGGCGGCTGCCTCCGCGGCCACCCTCGACGTCACTTTGGACAAGTTCGCGCTCTCCGAGCGGGTCACCGGATTCGCCCGGGTGCCGACCACCCGCCTCGTCGGCCCGGAGAGTACCGCAGAGGACTGGACCTTTCCCATCATCGTCAAGCCGCGTCGCGGTGCCGGATCGCGCGGCGTGCGGCTCGTGCACGACCGCGCGGCGCTCGATGCCCTCGGCGACGACGAGACCCTCATCGCCCAGGAGCTTCTTCCGGGCGCGGAATTCTCCGTCGACGTATTCGCGGATGCGGCCGGGCACGTGATCGCCGCCGTGCCGCGCACCCGCACCAGGGTCGATTCCGGGGTGTCGATCGCCGGCCGCACCCTCCGTGACGCCGAGCTCGAGTCGACGGCCGCGGATGTCGCCCGGGCCATCGGCCTCACCGGGGTGGCTAACGTGCAACTGCGCTACGACGCCGCCGGTGTCGCCGCCCTGCTCGAGGTCAACCCGCGATTCCCCGGAGCCATGCCCCTCACCATCGCCGCCGGGGTCGACATGCCTTCGCTCGCGCTGGATCTCGCGCTCGGGCGGAAGCTGCCGTCGAAGGTGGAGTTCCGCGAACTCGCGAACGTGCGCTACCTCGAGGACATCTTCGTCGATCCTTCGGAGATCCTACACTCCGACAACGCCGCCCACGATGAGAGCGACGGATGATGTCGCCCCGTGACCCCGCGCTCGCCGGTGACTTCCATGTGCACTCCACCTACTCGGACGACGCGGTCAGCAGCCTGGGCGAGAACATCGCCGCGGCATCCGCCATCGGCCTGACCCAGCTCCGCCTCGTCGACCATGTGCGCTCGTCCACCACCTGGGTGCCGGAGTTCGTGCGCGCGGTCGCCGCCGAGCGTGTGCCGGAAGGACTCACCATCCGCACCGGTGTCGAGGCGAAGATCCTCGACAGTTCCGGCGCGCTGGACATCCCGGCGGATCTCCGCCTGGGCGCCGGCGGCATCGATGCGGTGCTCATCGCCGACCACCAGTTTCCCGGCACCGACGGGCCGTGGTCGCCCCGCACGACAGCGGCGAAGCTCGAGGCCGGTCTCGCCGTCGGCGATGCTCTCGACCTGCTCGTCACAGCGATCGTGGGTGCCATGCACTCGGTCGCCGCCGCCCAGCTGGCACACTGCTTCTCGATCCTGCCGAAGATCGGCTTGGCTGAGGACGACCTCACCGACGAGCACCTGGCCGTCTGGGCCGCCGAGGCGGCGCTCACCGCAACGGTCGTCGAGGTCAACGAGAAATGGGCCTGTCCCGGCCCGCGAGCCCTCGCGGCGGCCCGTGCCGCCGGCGTCGTCCTCGTGGCCTCGACCGACAGCCACGTCGCCACCGACGTCGGCCGCTACTCCACGGTGGCGCGCCTCCTGGCGGTCACTCCGTGAACGCGGGGGAGATCGCAACCCGCGCACTCGAGATCGTGCTGTTGCTCTTCGTCGCCACCGGGGCCTTCCCGGTGCTCACCGCGGCGTACTCCTTCCTCGCCATCCCCTTCCACTCGGTGCGCAACCATTACAGCAAGGCCGCGCCATACTTCCCGCGCGTGGCGATCGTCGTTCCGGCGTGGAACGAGGGCGCGGTGATCGGCACCTCCATCGACCGTCTCATCTCGCTCGACTACCCGCTCGACCGCCTGCGCGTCTACGTCGTCGACGACGCGAGCACGGACAACACCCCGGATGTCGTGCTCGCGAAGGCGGCCCAGTATCCCGGATCGGTGTTCCACCTCCGCCGCGAGAAGGGCGGCGAGGGCAAGGCCCACACGCTCAATCACGGCATCCGCGTGGTGCTCGAAGACGACTGGATGGAGGCGCTGCTCATCATGGACGCCGACGTCATCTATCTGCCGAACTCGCTGCGCCGTATGACCCGTCACCTCGCCGACCCCCAGGTCGGAGCCGTGTCGGCGTATATCCGCGAGGGCAGTGCGGACAAGAACTATCTCACCCGGTTCATCGGTCTCGAATACATCCTGTCGCAGCCCGCCGCCCGGCGCGCGCAGAACGTGCTGGGAGCGCAGGCCTGTCTCGCCGGTGGGGCGCAATTGCATACTCGCGAGAACCTCCTGGCGATCGGCGGGAGGATCGACACCTCCTCGCTGGCCGAAGACACCATCACCACCTTCGAGACGCAGCTCCGGGGGCGAACTGTGGTCTTCGAGACGCTCGCCGTCGTGCTCGCCGAGGAGCCAGGGTCGATCGACGCGCTCTGGAAGCAGAGGCTGCGTTGGGCCAGGGGCAATGTCACGGTCACCGCACGCTACAAAAAGGTGTGGTTCCGCCCGTCCAAGGTGCACAAGCTCGGCACCATCGCCTTCGGGCTCGTCTGGTTCAGCCTGTGGCTGCTGCCTCTCGCGATGATCCTCTCCTCGATCGGACTGCTCGGCCTCCTGCTGATGCAGAGCACCCTTGCCGAGGGCGTGTTCCGCGTGCTCTGGATCTCCGCCGCCTGCACCTACGTCTTCACCCTGGCGCTTGGAGTGCAACTCGACAGCAAGCTCAGCCGGCAGGCGTGGCGGGAAGTGCTGAGTTTTCCGGGCATCCTCTCCATGATCGTGATGCTCACCGCGTTCTTCCCGGGGCTGGTGGAGCGCCAGATCCCGGCACTGTACGGCTCGCGATTCACCGAGTCGGGCATCTTCGCGTTCACCGTCGCCATCTACATCTGGATCCCGTTCTCCATGGTCGGAGCCTGGGCTGCCCGACGGGTGGAGAAGACGCGGGTGGGTCCGTTCCTCGCACCCCTCCTGCTCTACCTGGTCGGCTACGGGTCGCTGCTCTGCGCGATCACCTTCGATTCCTACATCAAGGAACTCCGCCACGCAGAGGCGAAGTGGGACAAGACCGAGAAGACCGGGCGGGTACTGGCATGAAGCACAAGCAGGCAGCGGATGTCGCGTCAGCAGCGCCTCTCTCGGTCAGCGAAACCGAGACCGACGTCGAGGGGCTGGTTGCCCCGACCGACCCCCGCAATCCCGGGAACGAGTTCCTTCAGCGCGAGATCGACGAGAATCGTCGATCCGAATTCTGGCTCATCCCCAAAGCCGTCCTCGCCCTCGCAGTCGTCGCGGTGCTCGTCGTGATCCGAGAGGTGTTCTTCCGATGAGCGTGCCCGTGTATCTGCCCGAGAAGGTCTCGGTGTTGGTGGTCGACGACAGCGACGACCAGCGCGCCTTGCTCCGTCGCTACTTCGAACGCGCCGGCTGCGTGGTGACCACGGTCAAGAATGCGGAGGATGCGATAACGGCCTATACCCGGGCCACCCCGGACCTCGCCGTCATCGACCTCGTGCTGCCGGGCATGAGCGGATGGCAGCTCACCGAACGCCTGCGTGCGGATCTCCCCGACTGCGTCATCGCCGTCACGTCCGTGCTTGACGCGAGCGCGTATCCGCCGAGCGAGGCGACCCTTCCGAAGCCATTCACGGGGGCGCAGATCCGCACCGTGCTTCGTGATTTCGTGCCGAAATGGACCCAGATATGAGTGAGCCGGAGCCTCGCGCGAAATCGCGTGTGGTCATTGCCGATGATGATCCGGACATCCGGGCACTCGTCTCGATCGCCGTGACCCGGGCCGGGCTCGATCTGGTGGCGGTGACCGAAGACGGCGATGCCGCCTGGGAGGCCCTCACCGCATTGCGGCCGGATCTCGCGGTGCTCGACGTCTCGATGCCCGGGATGACCGGACTCGAGCTCTGCGCGCGCGTGCGTGCCGACGATTCCTTCGCTGACACCCGCATCGTGCTGTTATCGGCCGGGGTCGATGATAATGCGCGGGAGGCCGGGCGGGTAGCCGGTGCCACCGACTTCATCGCCAAGCCCTTCAGCCCGCGGGAGCTCGGTGCCCGCCTGGCGGAGCTGATGCGGGCCGACGTCGGAGATTCCGAACCCGCGGCGGGCACGGCGTGAGGCCATGACGAGTCTCTACGGCCTCATCAAGGCACGCATCGCGGTGGATACCCCGTCGCCAGCGCTCAAGCAGATGCCGACGACTGTCGCATTCCTCGTCGCCGTGCTGTTCTGCCTTCTCCTCCCGCAGGAACTGGTCAGCAAGCCACTCGCCATTCTGGGCAGCGTGTTGCTGATCGCGTTCGCCACCGGGCTCTCGTTGTACTTCGGATCTGTGAGGCGCGTCACTCGCTGGACGCTCGTCGTGCCGGGCATCTCCCTCATCGCCATCGGCGTGCTGCGGGAAGGCTCCAACGGCATCGGGTCGATCTTCTCGGCGCTCATCGTGCTGCCGGTGGTCTGGATCGCTGCCGAGGAGGGCCGTCGCTGGGTGGTCGTCGCGACCGCGGGCACCTTCTTCGCGCTGATGCTGCCGTATCTGATCGAGTGGAAACTGCCGCTCGACGCCAGCGAATCTATCCGGGGCATCTTCTCTCCCGCGGTCTTCGGTATCGCCGCGGCCATCATCAACGAGCTCTCCCGCCAGGGCCGCCAGCAGTTGGCCTCGATCAAGCGCCTCGCGCAGGAGGGAGAGGACATGCTGGTGCAGTCTCTCGCCGTGGCGACCCGGCTCAAAGAGAACGAGCTCCAGTTGCACGCTGCCGACCGGCTCACCCGCAGCGTTCTCGACTCGGTGACGGAGCAGTCCGTGATCGGCACGGATCTCACCGGCTTGATCGATGTCTGGAATCCGGGCGCTGCGGCGATGCTCGGTCTCTCGTCGGCCGACACTCAGGGCAAGCGGTTCGTGTTCGATTTCCATGTGGAATCGGAGCTGGAGGACCGCGCCCGCACTCTCAACTACCCGGCCGGGGCCACGGTGCTCAACCCCGGATTCTCGGCCCTCGTCGAATCTGCACGGCTCGGCCGCGCCGAGGTGCGGGAGTGGACGTATCTGCGGCAAGACGGGTCGACGGTATCCGTGTCCGTGGCGGTCACACCCCGGATCGATGACCACGGTGAGACCGTCGGCTACATCTTCGTGGCCACCGACGTGACCCAGGCCCTCGAGGTCGCCCGCCTGAAGGACGAATTCGTTGGGCTCATTTCGCACGAACTCCGCACCCCGCTCTCCTCGATCCTCGGATACCTCGAACTCATGCGGGACGACGACGAGTCGCCTTTGTCTGGCGAGCAGCTGCAATACCTCGGTGTCGCCGAACGAAATGCTCACCGCCTGCTGCGCCTGGTCGGGGACCTGCTCTTCACCGCGCAAGTCAGTTCGGGCAAGTTCCCGCTCGACATCAGCCAGGTTTCGCTCAACGAGGTCGTCACCGCCGCGGTGCTCTCGGCGCGACCCGTCGCGAATGCCGCGGGAGTCACGCTCGTGCTGGAGTGCCCGGACGATCCGATCACCGTTCGCGGCGACACCGTGCGGCTCGGCCAGGGCTGCGACAATCTCATCTCCAACGCCCTCAAGTTCACTCTGCAGGGCGGAGTAGTGACGGTGAGCCTGTCGTCCAGCTCCGACAACGCGATCATCACCGTGCGGGACACCGGCATCGGCATCCCGGCCGCCGAACTCGACCAGCTCTACGCGCGCTTCTTCCGCGCATCGACGGCGACCCGCAATGCCGTGCCGGGAGTCGGCCTCGGCCTCACGATCACCAAGGCGATCGTGACCGCTCACCTCGGGGAGCTCGACGTGCAGAGCGAAGAGGGTGTCGGCACCGCGTTCATCATGTCCCTGCCGCTCGCGAAGGTGCCCGTGGGGGCTCAGCGCGAGAGTTGAGCCAGCTGGGCGGATGCGCGCTCGAGCACTTCCACCTTCTTGCAGAACGCGAAGCGCACGAGCGACGCGTACTCGCTCTTGTGCTCCTCCGTCACGAAGGCGCTGATCGGCACCGCGACGACCCCGGCGAGCGCGGGCAGGCTGCGGCAGAGGTCTGCCGCATCCGTGAAACCGAGCGGCGCGGCATCCGCGACGACGAAGTACGAGCCCTGGGATTCGCTCACACTGAACCCCGCGCGGGTGAGGCCGGCAGAGAGCAGGTCGCGTTTGCTCTGGAGAACGCTCGCCGCCCCGCGGAAGAAGTCGTCGGGGAGGCCGAGTCCGACCGCGATCGCCGGTTGGAAGGGAGCCGCGTTCACATAGGTGAGGAACTGCTTGACCGCGAGCACGGCCTGCAGCAGCTCGTGCGGTCCGGTCATCCAGCCCACCTTCCACCCCGTGGTGCTGAAGGTCTTGCCGGCGCTCGAGATGGTAACCGTGCGATCCGCGGCCCCGGGGAGGGTGGCTATCGGGATGTGCGAGAGCCCGAAGGTGAGGTGTTCGTACACCTCGTCGGTCACGATGAGAGCATCGTGTCGATGGGCCAGTTCGACGATCAGTTCGAGGGTCGGGCGGTCCATCATCGCGCCGGTGGGGTTGTGCGGATTGTTGATGAGGATGATGCGGGTGCGATCCGTTATTGCTCGCCGCAGGTCGTCGGGGTCGGGTTGGAAATAGGGGGCTCGGAGGGCCACCGTGCGGTGCACGGCCCCGCTGAGCGCGATCATGGCGGCGTAGGAGTCGTAGAACGGCTCGAAGGTGACCACCTCGTCCCCGGGCTCGAGGAGGGCGAGGATGGAGGCCGCAAGCGCCTCGGTTGCGCCGGCCGTCACGATCACTTCGCGATCGGGGTCGACGGCGAGGCCATAAAACCGATGCTGATGGGCGGAGATCGCTTGCCGCAGCACCGGGAAACCGAGGCCGGGCGGATACTGGTTCCACCCGTCGCTGATGGCCTGGCGTGCCGCCTCCAGCACCTCTGCGGGGCCATCCTCGTCGGGGAACCCCTGGCCGAGGTTGATCGCGCCGGTGCTCGTGGCCAGGGCGGACATCTCGGCGAAGATCGTGGGCTTGAGTGCGCCGTCGGCACCGAGCAGCATGGCTCCTCGCGCCGCGCTCTGCCATGCTCCGCTGAGTTCCAAGAGTCGCTTTCGTGGTTGGGGGTGGGCTTCGATTCCACCGTAGCTCCTCCCCAGTGCGAGCTCAGCACGGGGTGTGCACCGCTTGTGGAAACTTCTGGCGGCGTACGGGCCCGGTGCCCTACCGTCAGTAGCTATGCGGATCATCCCTCGGATCTTCGTCGCGACTGTTGCCGTGACCCTGATGCTGAGCGGCTGCGTGCCGGCTACACCCTCCGCGTCGACGCCCCCGAAGCCGACCGCTACGCCGGTCTTCGCAAGCGAAGCGGAGGCGCTCGCGGCGGCGACGAAGGCGTATGCGGCGTATTCGGCGGCGTCGGACATGGTGACGTCTCAGGGCGGTGCCAATCCTGAACGAATTTCCCCATTTGTTTCGGTCAACCAGTTAAGTCGCGAACTCAAAGGATTTAAGTATTACGAGGAGAATGCGGTTTCGAGTGTCGGCAATACAAAATTTGACTCTGTTCGAATCGAGACCTATTCCGGGGCGGCACAGAAGGATTTTGAGCTGAGTGTTTTGCTTTGCTCAGACATCTCAGCGATCCGACTCGTAGATTCTTCCGGCACCAACATCACTCCAGCGAACGTTCCAAATCGGTCGCCCCTCGAAGTCGGATTCGAACTTGGAGCGCCGCCAAAGGCCAAATTAATCGTGAGTAGGAGTGATTCGTGGACAGGCACCGACTTCTGTTCTTAGCCATTGCAATCTCGATAGGTTTCGTCTTCGTTGGTCTGCCTACAAGTGCAGCCGCTAGCGGATGCACTCTCGCCGAAAAATTGAGCGGTCAGTGTCCAGATGTAAGCGGCACCGTCAACGGCGACGGCGTAGACATCCGCGGCACGATCGACCTACCCGGGTCCGCCGGCACGAAGGGCGCCGGCGGTCGGGGCGGAAGCACCGCGACGCCGCCGCCGCCCCCGCCGCCGTTGCGCGACGGCTACGGGGTCACCGTTCCTGTCACGCTGGCCGATCTCATCAACTTCAAGCCGGTCGCGGGAATCGACCACATGGAGCCGAACGGGTGGATGGTAGTCGGGCTCGACACCAATTTCTATGCGACTGTCGACTCCGCTGTGCAGACTGGCCTGCTGCTGAACCTGCCGGCGTCGGTCAGATTCACGGCCGAGCGGTACCGATGGTCCTACGGTGACGGCTCGGGCGCCACACGATCCACGAGAGGGTCCAGTTGGGCGGCATCCGGAGCAGGGGAGTTCGACCGCACTCCCACCAGTCACGTCTACCGCAACGCGGGCACGTACACTATCGACCTCGCCATCGAATTCAGCGCCGAATACCAGTACGTCGGAGGTCCGTGGATCCCCGTCACCGGAACGATTCCTGTCGGGGCGAACCGCCTGGTGGCCACGGCGGGTGATGCGGCCACAGTTCTGGTGGGCCACGATTGCGCCCAGCGACCGTCCGGACCTGGATGCTGAGGGCACCGATCCGGATGCGGTGAAGCTTCGGCCCGCTCCCAGCGCGTCCATATAGAGTGCTCAGGTTGGCGGTGGAGGCTTGCACCGCTTGGAAGGAGCAGCCCCCATGACCGACGCACCGCAGGATCCCCACTCCGGCACAGAAAACGGCACCCCAGATGCCACTTCGAATGCCGCCCAGAATTCCGAAACCCTCGATCAGACCGAGGCTCGACTGAATTCCGCCAGTGCTGCGCCCCAGGACGCTCCTCCGACGGCTCCCTATGCACCTCCGGCGTCCCCCACCCAGCCTCTCGATCGTGACTACGCCTGGACGCCCGCGGCTCCCGTCGACATCAAGCGCTCCAACAAAGTGGGCATTATCGCGGCCCTGGCTGTCGGGGCGCTCGTCGGAGGAGTCTCCGGCGCCGGCGTCGCAGCCTGGGCCGTCTCGGCGAACCAGGGCAACAACTCCTCGACCGCTGTGTCGAACAGCGCTCCCCAGAACATCACGGTCAACGACACCTCGAGCGTCAACAACATCACGGCCGTCGCCGCGAAGGCCGCCCCGAGCGTCGTGACCATCTCGGTGACGAGCAAGACCGCCTCCGGCACCGGATCGGGAGTCGTCCTCAGTAAGGACGGCTACGTGCTCACCAATACCCACGTCGTCACGCTCGACGGTGAGATCGCGAACCCGGCCGTGCAGGTCACCACCTCGGACGGTCACCTCTTCTCGGCCACGGTGGTCGGCACAGACCCGATCGCCGACCTCGCGGTCATCAAACTGAAGGATCCGACCGGACTCACGCCCGCCGAATTCGGCGACTCGAGCAAACTCAACGTCGGAGAGACCGCGATCGCCATCGGCGCTCCGCTCGGGCTCAACAACACCGTCACCGACGGTATCGTGAGTGCCCTCAACCGCAGCATCTCGATCGCCTCGTCGGCTGCCCCGAGCACGGGCGGCGATAGCAGCACCCCCAACTCGGGCAGCCCCTTCGACTTCTGGCAGTTCGACAACGGACAGGGCCAGGGTGGCTCGCAGAGCCAGTCCACGACGGCAGCGGCGACGATCTCCCTTCCGGTGATCCAGACGGATGCTGCGATCAACCCCGGCAACTCCGGTGGTGCGCTCCTCGACTCGAATGCCAAGGTCATCGGCATCAACGTCGCCATCGCCAGCGCCGGGCAGACCAGCGCGTCTTCGCAGTCTGGAAGCATCGGTGTCGGCTTCGCCATTCCCGCGAACCTCGCTCAGCGGGTCGCCAACGAGATCATCAAGGACGGAAAGGCCACCCACGGACTCCTCGGTGCCAGCGTCCAGGACGTCTCGGCCACGAGTACGAGCACCGTTGTCGGCGCGAACATCAAGGAGATCACGAGCGGCGGAGCGGCTGACAAGGCCGGACTCAAGTCGGGTGACATCGTCACGAGCTTCAACGGTGTGCCGATCACCAGCAGCACCGACCTCACCGCCCAGGTGCGATTCCTCGCGGCCGGCTCATCGACCTCGCTCAGCTACGTTCGCGGTGGCAACGCGAGCACCGTCGATGTCACTCTGGGAGCGCTCAAGCAGTAATGCCCTTCTGAGTCATCCGAGACGGATGTCCGCGGCCTGAACGCAGGCTGCGGGCATCCGTTTGGCGTCTGTGGGGTGGGAAGTGGTCGACTGATAGGCTCGATCGACTTGGCCGACCTGACATTGGAACCCATGCCCCACGAGGTACCCTCCCCGCTCGGAGTGTCCTACGTCATCCCGGTTCTCAATGAGGTCGCCTACATCGAGACCGCGATCCGCACTGTTCTCGAGCAGGACTATTCGGGCCCGACCGAGCTCATTCTGGCGCTCGGACCTTCTTCTGACGGCACCACAGAGCTCATCCAGCGGCTGGCGCGGGAGGATGACCGCATCCGCGTCGTCTTCAACCCTGCGACCGACATCCCGGTGGGGCTCAACCTCGCCATCCGCGCGAGCACCCACCCGGTGATCGTGCGAGTGGACGCCCACTCGGAGCTGGATCCCAGCTACACGCGCCGCGCCGTCGAGACGCTCGTCCGCACCGGCGCAGCGAACGTCGGCGGGGTGATGAAGGCTCGTGGCAAGACCCCATTCCAATCCGCAGTGGCGCGCGCATACAACAGTCGCTTCGGGCTCGGCGGCGGCAGCTATCACGGCGGGGCCGAGGAGGGGCCGGCCGAGTCGGCCTATCTCGGAGTGCTGCGCCGCGAGGTGCTCGACGAGGTGAAGCTGTTCGACGAGTCCGTTCGCCGCGGCGAGGACTGGGAACTCAACCTGCGCATCCGCAACGCCGGCCATTCGGTCTGGTTCGATCCCTCGCTCGAGGTCACCTACTGGCCGCGGGAGAATTGGCCGAAGCTCGTGCGCCAGTTTGCGGCGACCGGGATCTGGCGTGGGGAGCTGGTGCGCCGCTATCCGGCCCGCAATCCGTGGCGGTTCTTCGCGCCTCCCGCGTTGGTCGCGACCATCGCCCTGAGCATCGTCGTCCTCGCCCTTCAGCTGACCGGCGTGCTCCGCGGTTGGCCGAGCGCGGTGCTGTCCCTGATCTATCTCGGCCCGGCGGCCTATCTCGTGCTGCTCCTGCTGATCTGCTTCTCGCGTGCCGGGGGACCGGGATGGTCGGACCGCTGGAGGTTCTTCCTCGTGCTGCCCACGATGCACGTGAGCTGGGGCGTGGGATTCGTCGTCGGGCTCGTTCGCGGAGCGCGCGACACCGTCGACACCTCTCGCACGGGGATCTGACCGACCACCGACCGCGCCCAGGGCAGGCTAGCCGATGATCCCTTCGTCGAGTAGTCGGCGCACCACCCGGTCGGCCGCGTGTCCGTCGTCGCGCGGGTTGAACCGTTCGCGCCAGGCACTGTACTTCTCGGCGTATCGGCGCAGAACGGCGTCGCGGTCGCGCACCAGCGTCACCAACTCCTCGGCCGTGGAGACGACAGGCCCCGGCGCAACCGGGATCAGGTCGAAGTAGAACCCGCGGAGCTTTCGGGCGTAGTGCGCCAGATCCGGGGTGAAGAAGAAAACCGGTTTGCCGGTGACGGTGAAATCGAACATCACCGAGGAGTAGTCCGTGACCAGCGCGTCGGCCACGAGGAAGAGCTCTGAGACATCCGGGTAACCGGTCACATCGAGCACATTCGGCGCGTGAACGTCCTCGCCGGGCAACAGGGTGCGGGAGTGTCCGCGGATGAGCGTCACGTAGTCATCGCCGAGCATGTCGGCGAAATGGGCCACATCGAGATGATCGACGTGATCCGGCCGATCGTCACGCCAGGTCGGGGCATAGAGGATTACGGTGATGCCTGGGCGGATACCCAGGCGGGCCCGGATCCGGTCGGGATCTCCGGTGAGGAGCACGTCGTCGCGCGGGTAGCCCTCCTCCCACACTCGCCCGGTGAACGCATACGCGCGGCGGAATACACCGCGGCCGTAGGGGTTCTGAGCCAGCAGGATGTCCCAGCGGGCGCGTTCCCGCAGGGTCGCGATCGTCGGCCGCAGCCCGAGTCGCACGCGGCTGAGAGCGAGCTTCTTGAGCATGGTTCCGTGCCAGGTCTGCAGCACGGTCTGGTGCCGCCGGGAGCGATAGCGTTTGCGCAGCCAGTCGTTGACGACGAGCAGCCGGGCCGATCCGCGGATGCGCCACCACTCGGCACTTCCTTCGAGCAGCGCGACCGCGCCGTCCGGCACCGACACCGAGGCATCCGAGACGCTCCAGTAGCGCTCGACGTCCGGGCGGAGCTGCGCGAGTGCGCGGTCGATGGCGAGCGGGTTGCACGAGGCGTTCTGTCCGTAGAAGCTCTCGAAGAAGACCGCGTTCAACGGCTCGTATTCGGTGGCCCGGTAGTCCGACTCGAGCGACGCCTGTTGAAGCCGACCGCGTTCCCGGTCGGACAGCGGAGACGACAGGGTGATCGCCAGCGACTCGTCGGGCGCGGCGAACGATATCCGGGTGATGGCCGGCAGCAGCTGGGATGCGGGCAGTTCCGCGGGCAGGACCACGGGCATCCGCGTTCCGTCTTCGGCCGAGGCGATCACCGCGTAGCGACCGGAGCGGGCCGGCAGAAGCGGGCCGTTCCAGCTGGAGACGAGCAGCGGCACGCGCGCGGACCAGCGCGAGCCGAGGGAGATGAGTTGTGCCGGAAGCACCTGGCGGGAGGCCCGGAGCTGGAATCCGGACGGTGCGACTCCCGGCCCCTCGAACACGATCGCGGGAAGCTGCCCGGTGGTCACGACGACGGTGTCGATGACGAGCGCAGGCGCCAGGGAGGGCAGGGTCATGGGCGCGCCTTCAGGCGACGCACGAGCTCGGAGTACACCCTCTCAGTATTGCGCCCGTCGCGGAAGGCGAAGTGCCGTGACGCCAGCGCGGCCGAATGTGCTCGCACGATCTCCGCCCATTCCGGGTCGGAATCGAAGCGGGACAGCTGGTCGAGGATGCCGCTCCAGCTGCGCACCTCGCGCCCGCCACTGAACTCACGGTAGGGCTCGTAGAGGCCGCGCGACCCGGTATAGGCATCCTGATCCGGGGCGATGAAGAGGATCGGGCCGCCGGTGAGGGAATAGTCGAAGGCCACCGAGGAGTAATCCGTGATGAGGAGGTCGACCGCGTCGAGCACGGGGGTGAGATCGGGCTGCCGGGCGGACGCCAGCAGCTGGATGTTCGGCGAACCGGCGATCCCCGCCGCGTAGTCCCCGACACCGTTCGGATGGGGACGCACGAGCAGCGTCGCCCCGGCCGCGCGAAGCCAGGCATCGATCCGCGCCCACTCCTCCTCGGTCGGCACCGCCGGATCCGCCTCACCGTCGCGCCAGGTCGGCGCATAGAGCACCAGGCGGGATTGCCCCGGATCGGTGTCGAGGGCGGCGCTGAGGGCCTTCCGCGCGCGGCTCGATCGCTCGAGCGTCTCACCGCGGGAGAGCACGTCGTCCCGGGGATCGCCGGTGACGACGACCCGGTCTGCCGGCAGCGCGAACGCCGTGCGCAGGCGTTGGGCGGCAAGCTCCGACGCGGCGGGCATCAGGGCGATGCTGCGGTAGCCGCGGCGATAGAAACGACGCAGCAGCCCGCGCAGCTGGGTGGAGACCACCGGCACCGAGATGCGGGTGGTGGTGGCAGAGTCCAGCTGGATCAGCTTCAGCGGGATACCGTGCCAGAGCTGCACGACGACGGCACCGCTCTGCCCGAATCGATTCACGTCGCCGAATCCGTGGGTCACCACGACGACCCGCGCTCGCAGGGTGAGCAAGAACCCGCGCCGCGATCGCTTCAGCACCGCCGGGATGCCGAGTGAGCGCGCCGCGGCCAGCTCCCGTTCGTCGCGGGCGAGCCAGGTGAGCCGGAGCGCGTCATCGGCCTGCCGCGCATAGCGGAAGAGGGCGAGCGATCCCTCCCCGACTCCCGATCCACACCCGAACACCCAGAGGCCGTCGACCCGGGGCACGAACACGCTCGCGAGGGCACCGAGGGCGTAGAGCGGGAGGGCGGCGAGCTTCTTCGCATTCCCCGACGCAAAGCTGAACCCCGGCACGGGGGGAGCCTAGCAGCCGGTCCATTCTCGTGCCTGCGCCAGGTCACGCATCCCGCAATGGGAGCAACCTCCCACCGGGGGCTGGTTTAATCGAGTGGTGCCCCTCCTCAAGGACGTCAAGACGGCCGCGCGGATAGTGCGGAACCTCGTCAGCTCACGGCGCAGCCGAATCGAGCTGGCGCGACGGCAACCGAGCCTCCCGAAGCCGAAGCCTCACAGCATCCAGATCGCGGTGTATTTCGGGGACAGCGCTGTGAACCTCTATCAGATCCGACAGTGGTACGCCCCGTTGGCGGAGTTGGCGAAGACCATTCCGGTGGCGATCATCTCCCGGTCACCGGGTGCGGCGCTCACCATGTTCGATGAATCCCCGGTGCCGGTCGTCTGCCTGCGGTCGGTGGCCGAACTCGAGGCCTTCGTCGCCGAGCAGGACCTACGCCTCGTCTTCTATGTGAACCAGAACTCGAGGAACTTCCAGATGTTCCGCTATGGCCGCATGTTGCACGTCTTCATCAATCACGGTGAGAGCGACAAGATGTACATGACGACCAACCAGTTCAAGGCCTACGACTACAGTTTCGTTGCGGGCGAGGCGGCACGGGATCGGCTCCGGCACCGGCTCTGGGACTTCGATCTCGACCACCGCACCCTCATGATCGGGCGCCCCCAGGCCGATCACTTCGCCGGCTCCCTTCCCTACACGCCGGATGACCGCACCGTCGTGTTGTACGCCCCGACCTGGGAGGGCGATCGCGATTCGGCCGCCTACGGCTCGGTCGCCTCCCATGGCGAAGCCCTGGTCGGTGCCCTCCTCGCGACCGGAACCCATCGCGTGCTCTACCGCGCGCATCCTCGCAGCGGGGTGATCGATCCCGAGTTCAAGAGGGCGAATGAGGCGATCATCGCCTCGATCGCGGCGGCGAACGGCAGGGATTCCTCGGCGCAGCACGTCTTCGACGACGGGCCGGATCTCGGCTGGCAGCTCGCCGCGGCGGACGTCGCGATCACCGACATCTCCGCGATGGTCTACGATCGCCTCGCCACCGGCAAGCCGCTCATCGTCACCCGACCGGTATCGGCGCACGCCGAGATCGACGAATCGGGATATCTCGGAGCTGCCGAATGGCTGTCATCGTCTGAATCCAGCGACATCGTCTCCATCGTCGATCGCGTACAGCACGACGTCGAGGCGCGACACCGCCTCGAATTCTGGGTGGAGCGCCACTTCGGTGACACCACACCGGGGGAGGCGACGCGTCGCTTCCACGCCGCCATCGACCGGATGTTCGCGATCTGGGAGCGCGAAGCGTCCGTTCATGCCGACGACCTTCGCCCGCGCGAGTCCGATCCCTTCGCGAACGACTCCGACGACGCTGACTGATCACCCGAGGGCCCTTCCGGCCGTCACCAACTGCTCTCCGGGGCCTCCGGGAGGGCATCCTGCGACGGTGGAACGACCCTTCGGGCCGCACCGTTACGGCTTCGGCGGTCGCAGGGCTTTCGGCGGGCGCGGCGTCTTCGGCGTCTTGGAGTCCGCCGTGCCGCTTCCGAACCGTGGCAGGTTGATCCTGGCTCGTCGGGTGAGCACGACGGGACTGCGCACGATCGGCTCCAGCACCACGGGGAACTGCATCGGCGCCGGGCCGAAGGCATCGCGTGAGCTTGACACCACCTTGCGCCCCAGCATGTGGTTGCCTGTGCCTCCGATGACCGCACCGATGCCGAAGGGGATGGCGCGACCGACCACGCTCGCGCTCTGGGTGGCGACGAAGCGTTTGATGAAGGATTTCTTGATGCGATCGCCGATCTGCCCCATCGCCGCCTGCGGCACGCTCTTGGTGACGAGTTCGCCCCAGAAGCGTCCGCGTGTCGGGCCGACACCGGCGGCCTGCCCGGCGAGTTGCTTCACGAGATCGGAACCGGCAGTGCCGAGCATCATCGCCATGACGAGGGTGCGGGCGCGCTCGGGATCCTCCACCGCTATGCCGTGCACCTCGGTCACCGACTGGGCGAAGAGGGCGCTGGATTCGAGGAATCCGGCGGTCTCGACGCCGGAGAGTGCGAGTGAGATGCCGACGCCGACTCCGGGGATCACCGAACTCGCGCCGACGGCGGCTCCTCCGGCGGTGACCGCCGCGAGATAGCGGGACTCGAGGATCTTGATGACCTGGGCCGGCGAGGCATCCGGATTCCGACGACGGATGCTGCGGATGTGCAGCAACACCACGGGTCGTTGCACCGACAGCAGCCGCTCGACGCCCTTCTCCACCTGCGCGGAGTTCTTACGGGGTGGCTTGCCGGGCACGACACTCACGGCTTCACGCCGTACTCGGCGTTGTACCGGTCGAGCACCTCCGCGATGGGGGCGTCGAGAACGAGCGCCCCCTTGTCGAGGTAGAGGCCGCGGGTGCAGAAACGTCGAAGATCTTTTTCACTGTGGGACACGAAAAACAATGTACGCCCACCCGCCAAAAGCTCTTCGATTCGGCGATAGCACTTCTCGCGGAAGGCTTTGTCGCCCACTGCGAGCACCTCGTCGACGAGGATGATCGGCTCCTCGAGGCGAGAGATCACGGCGAACGCGATGCGCACCTTCATGCCGCTGGACAGGTGTTTGTAGGGGGTTTCGAGAAAGTCGCCGATCTCGGAGAAGGCGATGATCTCGTCGAACCGCTCGTCGATCTCCGACTTCTTCATGCCGTGCAGCCCCGCGGTGAGGTAGACGTTGTCGCGCACGGTGAGGTCGTCGACGAAGCCGCCGGTGATCTCGATCAGCGGAGCCACTCCGGCGCCGACCCGAACACTGCCCTCGTCGGCGAAGACCACCTCCGCGACCAGTTTGAGCAGCGTCGACTTGCCTTGGCCGTTGCGGCCAACGACCCCGATGGCTTCGCCCGGTGAGACGGTGAACGACACGTTGCGCAGCGGCCAGAACTCGTCGGGGCGGCTGCGACGTTTCGACCCGGCGAACAGGTCCTTGAAGCTGCGGCGAGAGCGGCGGTTGCGCTTGAAGCGGATGCCGGCATCCGTCACCTCGATGACCGGCGCGATTGTTGTCGGCACAGTCGTCATCAGATCTCCTTCAGCACGGTCTTGATGGTGCGCCGGAAGACGAGGAGGCCGATGGCGAGGATGACGAGAGTGATCGCGGCGCTCGTCGCCACATCGAGCCAGTTCAACTCCTGAGGAAAGAATGCCGATCGGTAGATCGAGAAGATTCCGGAGAGCGGGTTCAGCGCCATGTAGGGCTGAAGCCAGTGCGGCACGAGTTCGAGGCCGTAGACGATGGGGGAGGCGTAGAACAGGAATCGTAAGCCCAGCTTGACCGCACGCTCGAAATCACGGAAGAAGACGACGAGGGGCGCGACGATCAGCCCGACACCGAGGGCGAGCGCCGCTTCGAGGATCACCGCGATCGGTACGAGGAACACCTCCCAGTGCAACTTCGCCGGGTCGGGGGTGGCGAACGTGATGAAAGCGAAGATGGCGATGACAGGGATACTCACGAGAAACTCGATGCCCTTGGACAGCACGATCCTCGACACCCAGATGGTGCGCGGGATCTTGGTCGATCGAATCAACTTCGCCTCCTTCGTGAAGGCGCGCGTGGCATCCGAGATCACCCCGTTGAACCAGGTCCAGGGCAGAAGTGCGGTGAGAAGGAAGATGATGTAGGGCTCTTCGCCGACCTTGCCGCGGTGGAAGATCTGCGTGAAGACCACCCAGTAGATCGCGGCCATGACCAGCGGATCGAGGATCGACCAGAAGTAGCCGAGGAACGACGTGGAGTAGCGCACCTTGAGGTCACGCGTGGTCAGCAGCCACAGGGAGTGCCTGTAGCGCCCGAACTCCGAGCGCTCGGGGCGTGCTTCGAGAACTGCACTCACGCGTTACGGGTCCTTAGCGTCACGCACTCCGCTTGACGTGCGCGGAGGCGTGAACTCAGACGAAGAGGTTCGCCCGCTCGAGGTCTTCCGCGAAGTCAACCTCCACGGCGTAGAGGTCGGAGATGTCTACCGGCTCAAATCGTAGCTTGTCCTGCTCGATTGCCAGCTCAATACCGCGCTCGAAGTAGTCCTGGTCGTCGACGCGACCGAGCTGACGGATGAGTGCGGCCTTGTCGCCGCGAGCGACGTAGTTGATTCCCACGGCCTCGCCGAGTCCACCCTTGACCGTCTTCGACAGCTGGTTGATGTATCCCTCGGCGTCCACCGTGTACTTGACCTCTTCGTCGGAGACCTTCTCGGTGTTCACGGAGACGAAGGACTGGTCGGCGTCGACCATCTTCTTGGCGCGCACGAGGGCCTCGGGGTCGAAGACCACGTCGCCGTTCATCCAGAGCACGCCACCCTGGCCCGAGGCACGCAGTGCGCGCATCAGGCTCTTGGAGGTGTTGGTCTGGTCGTACTGCTCGTTGTAGACGAAGGATGCGGCGGGGAAGGCCTCGATGATGTGCTCGAGCTTGTAGCCGACGACGATGGTCACCTTGGCGCTGGTGCCGAAGGCCTGCTTGATGTTGTCGAACTGCTGCTGCATGATGGTGCGGCCGTCACTGAGTTCGGTGAGGGGCTTCGGCAGGGAGCGTCCAAGACGGCTGCCCATGCCGGCGGCCAGAATTACGATCTGCGTGCTCACGATTTGTCTCCTCAGTTGACTGTGGTCTTGACCGGGGCAGGTATCTGAATCCGATCGATTTTCAATCGTCGTTAGGTTGCGATTGCGAAGAGATTCACCGTTTATTCATCCCCAGACTGTTGCCTGGACACGTCGTTGTGCTTCTCTACCCTACCTTTTCGAGTCAATTTGGCACAGAGGTGGGCGAATGGCGTTCTCAATTCGTGATGAGATGCCCAGTTCTCGCACAGGCATCCCAGTCAGCGTTGGTACGGTTGACGGGTGGATCTAGAACCTGAGGAGAAGCCAGCAGGGGAGCCGGCGGCTCCGAGTTCTGGCGACGATTCCCAGACCCCCGCGAAGCCTGCTTCGACCGCGCCGCGGGCGCGCCGTACGGCTGCCCCACGAGCGAATTCCGGCGCTTCCGCCTCGTCAGCGAAGGCGTCCCCTCGCACTCCCTCACCACGCACACCTCGGCCGCGCACCCCCACGACTCCGTCCAAGAAGCCCGCCGCCTCCAAGCCCGCTGCCACCGGGTCTGCCTCCACTAAGACGGGCGCGGCGCGAGCGACGACTGCGCGGACTGCACGCCCGAAATCGCCCGTCCAGCCGACAACCGAAACAGTGACGTCGACCACCGAAGACCCCACGACCCTTCCGTCGGCCAGTTCCCCGCCAGACGCGCCGAAAACAGACGCGCCGGAAACAGACGCGCCGAAAACAGACGCTCCGGAGACCGAGGTCGCGCAAACAGACGCACAGGAAAGCCGCGAGGCGGTTCCCACCGGAAGTGGAACGGAGGCAGCGGGAACAGAAGCGCCTGCCGAAGCCGACGCCGCGGGGCCGCAAAACGCCGAGACGAAAGTCACCCCGGCGCGGGCGACGACTCCGCGGGCGACGCGACCCCGCTCCTCCATTCCCCGCTCGACCTCGGTGCGCACTCCCGCCCCACCGACCGCCGTCGCCCCGGCGACCGCGCCGCCACAGCCCACGGCGCCGCAGCCCGTGTCGCCCGAGCCGGTGGCGCCCGAGCCGGTGGCGCCCGAGCCGGTGGCGCCGAAACCGGCCGCCGCTCCGGTGGAGCCCCGGCCGGCTGGCCGCACCAAGCGGCTCGATGACACTGAAGAACAGGCGCCGGCCGAGGTGGTGCCGGAAGACGTGCTCACCCCGTCCGCCCCCAGCGCGGGTGCGGCCGTTGCGGTCGGGCAACCTGTACTTGTGGTCTCGGACCTGGTGAAGCGCTTCGCCGACACCGTCGCGGTGGATCACGTGAGCCTCTCGGTGCCCGCCGGCACCATGTTCGGAATCGTCGGTCCGAATGGGGCGGGCAAGACCACGACACTGTCGATGGTGACCGGTCTTCTGCGACCCGATGACGGATCCATCCTCGTGAACGGTGCGGATGTCTGGACGGATCCGGCGGCCGCAAAGCGCGCGATGGGAGTGCTTCCCGACCGTCTGCGTCTCTTCGACCGCCTCTCCGGGAGCCAGCTCCTGTATTACGCGGGGACGCTCCGCGGGCTCGACGCACGAACCGTGAAGCAGCGCTCCACCGACCTGGCGGTCGCGTTCGGCCTCGAGGATGCGCTTGGACGCCTCGTCTCCGACTACTCGGCCGGCATGACCAAGAAGATCGCACTCGCCTGCGCGATGATCCATTCGCCGAGGTTGCTAGTGCTCGACGAGCCCTTCGAGTCTGTCGATCCGGTTTCCGCGGCGAACATCACGACGATTCTGCAGCGTTACGTCGCAGCCGGGGGCACAGTGGTGCTCTCGAGCCACAGCATGGACCTGATCCAGCGCGTCTGCGACCTCGTGGCGATCGTCGTGAGCGGCAAGGTGCTCACCTCCGGCACGATGGAGGATGTGCGTGGCGCTGGCTCGCTGGAGGAGAGATTCCTCGAACTCGCCGGCGGGCGCAAGACAGCGGAGGGCATGGAGTGGTTGCACAGTTTCTCGGACTGAAGCTGCGGCTGCTCGCGAATACTCTTCGCCGTAGTCCGCTGCAGGTGCTCGGAATCTTCGTCGGCCTGCTCTACGCGATCGGAGCGACCGGGATCACGGTGGCCGGCCTCGCGTCCCTCCGCCGCGTGGAACCCGTGCTCGCGGGCGACATCACCGTGGCCGTCGGATCGGCGATCGTGCTGGGATTCCTGCTCGTGCCGCTCGCCCTGGGGGCGGATAACAGCCTCGACCCGAGAGCGTTCTCGCTGTTCGGCATACCCGCCAATCGTCTCGCCGCAGTCATCGCTCTCACGGGGCTCGTCGGACTCCCGTCGGTCGCGATCGCGTCCGTCGCCATCGCGCAGGTCGTCACCTGGGCGCGGAATCCGCTCTCCGTGATCATCGCGCTCTTCTCGGCGCTGCTGATTCTCGCCACCTGCCTGCTCGGCGCGCGGGTCTCCAGCTCGGTCGCCTCGATCCTGTTGACCACCCGCCGCGCTCGAGAACTGACGACGCTCGTCATGCTCGTGGCTCTCGTGCTTCTCGCCCCGGCGATCGCGCTGCTCGCCTCCGTCGACTGGGATCGCGGCGGGCTCAGCGCCCTGGAATCGGTGGCGGATGTCGCGGGCTGGACGCCGATCGGAGCGGCCTGGTCTGCGCCGGCGGAGGCGGCATCCGGAAATGCCGGAGCCGCCGTCTTGAAGCTGCTCATCGCCGCGGCCACCGTCGGGCTGCTCTGGATGGCGTGGCGAGCTCTGGTGGGATGGCTGCTCGTGGCCCCGCAGCGACGCGAGCGGGCCTCGAACTACGTGGGTCTCGGCTGGTTCGGTCGTGTGCCCGACTCTCCGGTCGGCGCGATCGCTGCCCGCAGCATCACCTACTGGATCCGCGATGCCCGCTACCACACGACCCTTCTCGCCGTGCCGGTCGCGCCGCTGCTGTTCGTGGTCGTGCTCGCGGTCGCCGGTGTGCCCGGCAGCGTGCTTGCCCTCATCCCGGTGCCGGTGATGTGCCTTTTCCTGGCCTGGTCGATGCACAACGACGTCGCCAGCGACAGTTCAGCCGTGTGGCTGCACCTCGCCTCGAACACCTCGGGATGGGCGGACCGGCTCGGGCGCATGGTGCCCGCGCTGGTGATCGGCATCCTGCTGATTGCGATCGGGTCTCCGATCGCCGCCGCGATCTCCGGCGACGACGGGGTGCTCCCGTCGCTGATCGGGGTCAGCTCCAGTCTTCTGCTTGCCGGTCTCGGTCTGTCGAGCGTGGTCTCTGCACGCTTCCCCTATCCCTCGGTGCGCCCGGGAGACAGCCCCTACGCGCAGCCCCAGGCCAGCGGCACCGGCGCGGGTCTCATCCAGTCGCTCAGCTTCTTCGCGGCGATCGCCCTGTCGGCGCCCGCTCTCTGGTTCGCCCTGCAGGGCCTGTGGCATCCCGGCGCGACCAGCTGGCCGATGTTCTCGCTGCTGGTCGGGCTGGGAATGGGGCTGGTACTGCTCGCCCTCGGGGTGCTCTGGGGCGGAAAGATCTTCAGTCGTCGGTCGCCGGAGCTGCTCGCATTCAGCCTGCGGCACTGAGCGTGCGCCACTTAGCCTGCGCCACTGCGCGTGCGCCACTGAGCCTTGGTCACGGACTCTTCACCGATTGCGCGCTGGCGCACGCGTAAAATGGGACCATGAGCGGCGACACACAGCAGGGCGGCGGCGGCACGGACACGCTCGACCGCGAACTGGAAGAACTCCTGAATCAGGAGCAGATCGAAGAGGGCGACCACGAGCGCTTCTCCCACTACGTGCAGAAGGAGAAGATCCTCGCATCGGCGCTGAGCGGCAAGCCCGTGATCGCGCTCTGCGGCAAGGTGTGGACACCGGGTCGCGATCCGGAGAAGTTCCCCGTGTGCCCGACCTGCAAAGAGATCTACGACGGACTGAAGAAGTAGCCTCCGCGCCGTCGGGGGCGCGCGCCGGGCGCGGAGAACAGGGTCAGGCGTACCGGGTCGGGATCACCGGGTCGCCGCGACCGAGGCGGAATGCCTCTTCAGGCAATTCTGCGATCGCTGCAGCGCGGTGCTCCCGGGCGAGCCGCGTTCCGGCCTCCCCGCGGTACTTCTCTACGGCGACCCCGTCGATGACCAACGGCACGAGCAGGGGCCGGTGAGCGGATGTCGCGGCCTCGGGCTGCCCGATGTGGATGACCTCGGCACTCGCCGTGCCCGCCGCGGTGAACTCGCGCACGGGAAACTTGCGACCGCCGATCGACACCTTCTCCGGGGATTTCTTCGCGACGGAGATCCAGTCGCCCGCGGCGTCCTTGCGCGCCACGAGCTTGTAGACGAGCCCTGCCGCGGGGGAGCCCGACCCGGTGACCACGGAGGTTCCGACGCCATAGGAGTCGACAGGGGCGGCCCTCAGGGCCGCGATCGTGAACTCGTCGAGATCGTTCGTCACGGTGATCTTCGTGTCGACCGCGCCGAGGGCGTCGAGTTGTCGGCGTACCGCCCCGACCTGTTCCGGCAGGTCGCCGCTGTCGATGCGCACCGCGCCGAGGCCGGTGCCAGCGACTCGCACGGCGAGATCGACCGCGGCGGTGACGTCGTAGGTGTCGACGAGGAGGGTGGTGCCGGGGCCGAGGGCAGCGACCTGGGCGCGGAAGGCATCCTCCTCGGTGTCGTGCAGGAGGGTGAAGGAGTGCGCCGAGGTGCCCATGGTCGGCACGCCCCAGCTGCGGCCGGCCTCGAGGTTGCTCGTCGCCGCGAATCCGGCGATGAACGCCGCGCGGGCCGCGGCGACGGCGCTGCGCTCGCCGGTGCGCCGCGATCCCATCTCCGCGAGGGGACGGCCGCTCGCGGCGGAGACCATGCGGGAGGCGGCCGTGGCCACCGCCGAGTCGTAGTTGAGCACGCTCAGGGCGAGGGTCTCGAGGATCACGGCCTCGGCGAAGGTGCCTTCGACGACCAGGATGGGGGAGCCGGGAAAGTAGACCTCGCCCTCCTGGTAGCCGGAGATGCTGCCGGTGAAGCGGTAATCGGCCAGCCAGTCGAGAGCGCGGTCGTAGACGACGTCGTTGTCGCGCAACCAGTCGAGTTCGCGGTCGGTGAAACGGAAGTCGTCGATGAGATCGAGCAGGCGCCCGGTTCCGGCGACGATTCCGTAGCGGCGCCCCCCGGAGAGTCGGCGAGCGAAGACCTCGAAGACACAGTCGCGATCATGAGTGCCGGCACGGATGGCGGCGTTCAGCATCGTGAGCTCGTAGCGGTCGGTCAACAGCGAAGATACGGCGTCGGTCACGGTAGCCAGCCTAGGCTGCAGGTCGCGCGTGTACGGTGACGGGAATGGAGCGCACCCGTTGGATCTTCGCCGGCCAACTGGGCGACGTCTTCGACGATGGCGGGCGGATGCTGCTGATCGAGGCCCGATCCGCGCTGCGCCGCGCGCCCATTCATCGGGCGAAGGCGCACCTCATCCTCTCGGCGATCCGTCACCGTGCCGCCGAGCTCGGGGACCGGGTGGAGTTCCACCAGGTCGATCGCTACCGGGATGTGGTGGAGGGGCGCGACGACCTCGAGGTGGTCGACCCGACCTCCTACGCTGCGAGGCGCCTCGTGCGATCGGTCGGTGCGATGGTGCTGCCGAGCCGTGGCTTCGTCACGAGCGAGGCGGAGTTCGCGGAGTGGGCGGATGCCCGAAAGGGCCGGCCGATCATGGAGGACTTCTACCGTTGGGTGCGCGGCCGCACGGGCATCCTGCAGGACGGGGACGCTCCGGCCGGCGGCCAGTGGAACTTCGACCACGAGAACCGTCAGCCCCCGCCCAAGCGGGCCGTCACCCTCGGCCTGCCCGAACCCTGGTGGCCGAAGGAGGACGAGATCGACCAAGAGGTGCGCCATGATCTCGATCGCTGGCAGGCCGCCGGAGACATCAGTCTCGTCGGAGACGACGGCGCGCGGAGATTCGCGGCGACACCGGGGGAGGCGCGGCTCGCCCTCGACGATTTCATCGAGAGTCGCCTCGGCGACTTCGGTCCGTTCGAGGACGCGACGCTCACCGGCGACTGGACGATGGCACACTCGCTGCTCAGCGCGCCGCTCAACCTCGGCCTGCTCGATCCGCGTGAGGTGATCGACCGGGTAGAGGCCGAGTATCGCGCCGGGCGGGCGCCGATCGGCAGTGTCGAGGGCATCGTCCGCCAGCTCTGCGGTTGGCGCGACTGGGTCTGGCACCTGTACTGGCGGCTCGGCGAGGACTACGTGAACAGCAATGCCCTCGGTGCGACAGAACCGATTCCCCGCGAGTTGCTGGAGCTCGAGGCATCCGCCATCGAAGCCAACTGTCTGAGCCAGACGATCGGCGGGGTGCGCGAACACGGCTGGGCGCATCACATCCAGAGGCTCATGATCATCGGCAACTGGGCACTGCAGCGCGGCTACGACCCGAAGCAGATGAACGAGTGGTTCATCGGGATGTTCGTGGACGGCACCCCCTGGGTGATGCCCGCGAACGTCGTCGGCATGAGCCTGTTCGCGGACGGGGGGATCGTCGGCACAAAGCCCTATGCCGCCGGTGGCGCCTATGTCAACAGGATGACGGACTACTGCGGCGGCTGCAGATTCGACCCGAAGGTGCGCCTCGGCCCGAACGCCTGCCCGGTCACCGCCGGATACTGGGCGTTCCTCGACCGGGTGGAGCCGCAGATCCGCGGCAACTTCCGCATGGCGCAGCCGCTGGCCGGCCTCCGCCGGCTGAGCGACCGTGAGCAGGTGGTCGACCAGGAACGGCATCGCACCGCGCTGTAGGGCATCCCGCGTAAACTCGGACCCTATGGATGACGCGCCGATCGGGATCTTCGACTCGGGGGTCGGCGGTCTCACGGTGGCCCGCGCGGTGCTCGACCAGCTGCCGAACGAATCCCTGGTCTACGTCGGTGATACCGCGCACTCGCCGTATGGTCCGAAGCCGATCGCCGACGTGCGGCGCTACACGCTCGAGGTGCTCGACGACCTGGTCACCCAGGGCGTGAAGATGCTCGTGATCGCGTGCAACACCGCCTCGGCCGCCATGCTCCGGGATGCGCGGGAACGATACACGCAGGCGCTCGGCATCCCCGTCGTCGAGGTCATCCAACCCGCAGTGCGTGCGGCGGTGCGGCAGACCCGCAACGGCCGGGTCGGAGTGATCGGCACCGTCGGCACCATCACCTCCCGGGCCTATGACGACGCTTTCGCCGCGGCGCCCCACCTCACCCTGTTCAGCGAGGCGTGCCCCCGATTCGTCGAATTCGTCGAGGCCGGGGTGACGAGCGGCCCGGAACTGTTCGAGGTCGCCGAGCACTACCTCGCCCCGCTCAAGCACGCCGGAGTCGATACCCTCGTGCTCGGCTGCACCCACTATCCGCTGATGTCCGCCGCGATCCAGTACGTGATGGGGGAAGACGTCACCCTCGTCTCCAGCGCGGAGGAGACGGCCTTCGACGTCTACCGCACCCTCGTGCGGCACGGAATCGAACGCGACGCGGGTGTCGCCCCCACCCACGTCTTCGAGGCGACCGGCGACTCTCCGCTGGAGTTCACCCGCCTGGTGCGTCGTTTTCTCGGGCCGGAGGTTTCCACGGTCGAACTCGTCGAGACCGGTGCCCTCACCCTCCCCACCCTCAACCAGAAAGGCGGAACCCCATGACCGCATCAGGACCCCGCATCGATGGCCGCGATCTCGACCAGCTGAGGCCGATCACCATCGAGCGTGGTTGGAGCGACCAGGCCGAGGGATCCGCCCTCATCTCCTTCGGGCGCACGAAGGTGCTCTGCACCGCTTCTTTCACCAACGGTGTTCCGCGCTGGATGACCGGAAAGGGCAAGGGCTGGGTCACCGCCGAGTACTCGATGCTTCCCCGCTCCACCAATGACCGGATGGATCGCGAATCGGTCAAGGGCAAGATCGGTGGCCGCACCCACGAGATCTCCCGCCTCATCGGCCGCTCGCTCCGTGCCGTCGTGGACATGAAGGCACTCGGCGAAAACACCATAGTCATCGACTGCGACGTGCTGCAGGCCGACGGCGGCACCCGTACCGCGGCGATCACGGGCGCCTATGTGGCGCTGGCCGACGCACTGGAGTGGGGCCGCACGAAGAAGTTCATCGGCCAGAAGGCCGTGCCGCTCATCGACAGCGTCGCTGCCGTGTCCGTCGGCATCATCGACGGGACTCCGATGCTCGATCTCGCCTACACCGAGGACGTGCGCGCCGAGACCGACATGAACGTCGTGGTCACCGGACGCGGCCTCTTCGTCGAAGTGCAGGGCACGGCGGAGGGAGCACCGTTCGACCGCACCGAGCTGAATGCCCTCCTCGACCTCGCCCTCGGCGGTGGAGCCGACCTGACCAAGCTTCAGGTGGAGAGCCTCGCTCGATGAACACAGCCCTCGTTCCCCTGGTGCTTGCCACCCACAACGCGCACAAGGTCATCGAACTCCGTCGGATTCTCGGGCGCACGCTCGACGGCATCGACCTCATGACCTACGACGGCCCCGAACCGGTGGAGGATGGCGACAGCTTCGAGGCGAACGCGCTGATCAAGGCGCGGGCGGCTTGCGCCCACACCGGTTTCGCCGCGATCGCGGATGACTCCGGAATCGCGGTGGCGGCTCTCGGGGGCGCCCCGGGCATCCATTCGGCTCGCTACGCCGGCACACGCAACGATGCGGATAACGTGCGTCTTCTCATCAGCAACCTCGAGGGGGTCGACGACCGCGGCGCCGAGTTCCTCTGCGCCGCTGCGCTCGTGTTGCCCGACGGCCGCGAGAGAGTCGAGCTCGGCCGCTGGCCCGGTACCGTGCTGCGCGAGCCGGTCGGCGGTGGTGGCTTCGGCTACGACCCCGTCTTCAAGCCGGCCGGCTACAACGTGTCCGCCGCCGAGCTGCACCCGGATGAGAAGAATGCGGTCAGCCATCGCGCCCGCGCTTTCGAATCCCTGATGCCGACGGTCCGTGAGTTGCTCCTGGGCCGGCCCACCTAGAATTAGGGGATGACCGCCACCGCCCGCAGCACCCGCTCGGCGGCCCGGGGGCTCTTTCTTCTCGGCCCTGCTTTTGTGGCGGCGATCGCCTACGTCGATCCCGGCAACGTCGCGGCGAACATCAGCGGGGGCTCGAAATACGGGTACCTGCTGGTCTGGGTGCTGGTGTCAGCGAGCCTCATGGCGGCGCTGATCCAGTACCACTCTGCGAAACTCGGCCTGGTGAGCGGTCGCTCCCTCCCGGAGCTCCTCGGCGACCGGATGGGACACCGCTCCCGTCGATTGTTCTGGGCGCAGGCGGAACTCGTTGCCGCAGCAACCGACCTCGCCGAAGTGATCGGGGGAGCGATCGCACTCAACCTGCTGTTCGGCCTTCCTCTGTTCGTCGGTGGCATCATCGTCGGCGCCGTGTCGCTCGGACTCCTCGCCGTGCAGTCGCGGTACGGGCAGCGGCCGTTCGAATCGGTGATCATCGGACTGCTCGCGATCATCGCAGTCGGATTCCTCGCGGGGCTGTTCATCACCCCGCCGGACGGCCTCGCCGTGCTCGGCGGTCTCGTGCCGCGATTCGAGGGCTCGGGATCAGTGCTGCTCGCGGCGAGCATGCTCGGCGCCACCGTCATGCCCCATGCCATCTACGTGCATTCCGCGCTGGCCAGGGATCGCCACGGGCATGTGACGGACCCGGAGGCGCGACGCCGCATCTTGCGGATCACCCGCTGGGACGTGTTCATCGCCCTCGGCATCGCCGGACTGGTCAACGTGGGGATGCTGCTGCTCGCCGCGGTGAACCTGCGCGGCATCGGCACGACCGACACGATCGCGGGAGCCCACGCGGCCATCGGAGCCGCTCTCGGACCGGGGATCGCCCTGGTGTTCGCCATCGGGCTTCTCGCTTCCGGCCTCGCCTCCACGTCGGTGGGCAGCTACGCGGGAGCCACGATCATGGCCGGGCTGCTCAAGCGCCGCATCCCGGTGTTCGTGCGCCGACTGATCACCCTGGTGCCGGCGGTCGCGCTCCTCGCCGCGGGGATCGACCCGACCTGGGCGCTTGTCGTGAGCCAGGTGTTCCTGAGCTTCGGCATCCCCTTCGCCCTCATCCCCCTGCTGAGACTGACCAACGATCACGCGGTGATGGGCGAGCAGGCCAACCGGCGACCGGCCCGATGGGCGATGTCGCTCATCGTGGTGTTGGTGATCGCGCTTAACCTGGCGCTCATCTGGCTCACGATCACGGGCTAGGCCCCGGGCGCGGTACCGTTGAACCCGCCATGACTGACGATTCCGCATCCACCGTCCAGATCGACGATTCCCCCGGGGATCGCATCACCGCCGCCGTCGCGCGCTTCGGCGAGCAGGTGGTGGTCGACCGTTCCGCCTCGCTGCTCATGGGGGGCAACGAGGGCGAGGAGTTCCTGCTCATCGTCGGTGGGCGTCACGCCCAGGGTGTGCTGGACGGAGCCCCGCCGCTCTACTGGCCGGAAGTCTGGGGTGCGCGCGCCCTCACCTTCGTGTGGGCAGACTCCGCAGCATCCGCCGTGCATCGCGGACTCGGCGACCAGGCCTGGCGGGTGCGGGAGATGTGTGCCCGCGTGGCCTTCATCCGTCGCCTCGACGAGCAGAAGGCCCTCACGGCGATGCTGTCCGACGAGGTGGCGCGAGTACGCGGTGCCGCGGCGCGGGCTCTCGGCGAAGTGGGGGATGCCAGCCACCTTCCGGCCCTGACGCTGCTGCTCAAGGACGACGAGAAGGAGGTGCGCCGCTCCGCCCACGATGCGATGGTGCGCCTCGAGAAGCGCACCACCGCACCGTAACGACTACCCCTAACGCTACTCGTACCGCAAGGACTCGATCGGGTCCTGGCGCGCCGCCTTCGCGGCGGGGAGAGTGCCGGCGACGAAAGCGATCGCCATCACGACGAGGATGATCGTGGCGATCGACGCCGGGCTGAACGCGATCAGCGTGAGACCGGGAAGGGCGGAGAAGACCGATCCCGAGAGCGCCGCGCTCACGCCGGAGCCGACGAGGATGGCGATGCCGGCCCCGATCGCACTGCCGAGGAAGCCGATGAAGACCGCTTCGAAGCTGAAGAGGCCGAACACCTTGCCGCCGCCCATGCCCATCGCCTTCATCAGTCCGATCTCCTTAGTGCGTTCCTGCACCGACATCAGCAGGGTGTTCACGATGCCGAAGCTCGCCGCGAGCAGCGCGATCACCGCGAAGGCGTTGAGCACGAGCACTATCGCGTCGATCACCGTCTTGAATGTGCCGATCTGGTCCGCGACAGTCTGGCCGTCGTAGCCGGCCTTCGTCAGTCGGTCTTTCAGCTGGGTCACCTCTGCCGGGGTCGCGGCGGAATCGAACCGCACGGATGCCTGCGAGTAGCGGTCCTTCGCCGATCCGGTGAGGCCGACGCTCTGGGTATCGAAGAGTTTCTGCGTGAGTGCGGAGTTGGTGGTCGCCGCGTCAGCGACCGCGCCGAGGCTGGCATCAGAGATGCCGACGATGGTCGCCTCGACGGTGGAGGACTTCTGCGCGGCATCCGTCACTCCGATCTTCACCGTCGTGCCGATCGCGGCGGAATTGCTCGACAGCCCCAGGGCTTTCACGTACGACTTCGCCACCACGATCTGGGACTCGCCCGAGGTGGAGCTGGGCTGCGCACCCGCGGCGAGCTGGAGCTTGATGCCGGGCACCGCGCCGCTGGCGTTGAGCGCGTACTTCGTGCCGGATCCGATCTGGATGTAGTTGGGGCTGATGGACAGCGTCGGCTGCACCGACTTCACGCCCTTCAGGGCGGTGATGGTGCTGATGTCGCTCGGCGTCAGCGCCTGCACTGTGCTGCCGGGACGACCGGCGCTGGAGGCGAGGAGGTCGGGGTTGTACTTCTTCGGCCCGGTGGTGGTCGCATCGGTGCCCACCTTGGTGACGGTGAGCACGTCCTGGGCGCCGATGGCCGCGACAGTGCTGTTGATGTAGTCGTTGATGCCCGTGCCGAGACCGTTCGTGATGGTGAGGGTGAAGGCGCCGATGAAGATGGCGATCACCGTGAGCGTGGTGCGGAGCTTGCTGCGGAAGCTGTTCTCGATCGCCGTGCCGATCACATCGATGGTCCTCATGCGGCCACCGCGCTCTCGGCGTCGACCACGAGACCGTCGCGGATGTAGATGCGACGATCACACCGGGCCGCGAGGTCCGCGTCGTGGGTCACCACGATGAGGGTGATGCCCTTGTCCCGGTTGAGTCCGAAAAGGATGTCTTCGACGACCGCGCCGGTGGCGCTGTCGAGGTTGCCGGTCGGTTCATCCGCAAAGATGATGCGCGGATCGTTGACGAGGGCCCGAGCGATCACCGCCCGCTGTTTCTGGCCGCCCGAGAGGTCGCTCGCTTTGTTGGTGGCCTTGTCTTCGAGCTCCAGCTGGGCCAGAGCGGCCCGTCCGCGGCGCTTGCGCTCGCGCGTGCCGATGCCGGCGATCTTCAGGGGGAGGATCACGTTCTCGAGAACCGAGGCGCCCCCGGTGAGGAAGAACTGCTGGAACACGAATCCGAATGTGCGATTGCGGGTGACGTTGAGGGTGCGGCCGGTGAGCAGGAGGGCATCCGATCCGGAGAGCTCGATGGATCCGCCGCTCGGGCGGTCGAGCAGGGCGAGGAGGTGCATCAGGGTGGACTTGCCCGATCCGCTCTTGCCGACGATGGCGACGGATTCTCCCTCGTAGATCTCGAGAGAGACGCCCTTCAGAGCATCGAAGCGACCGGGCCCCCGACCGTAGGACTTGGTGACATCGCGCGCAGCGAGAATCGGTACCGGCATGAGGGAAGGCTCCTTGGTAGGGGGTGTTCCACCAGCCTGCGCCCTCGAGGGCTGCCGTCTGGCATCCCCTGGTACGAATGCCCGCTACTCCCGGGGGCGTAGGACCTGCCGGTCAGTCCTTCTTCTGGTCGAAGTACTTCTGATCGATCGTCACTTCGGCATCGGTGGGTACGGGCACGGTGCCGCCGGAGAGCCGGGCGGCCCTTCGTGCCTTCAGCCTCGACTGGAACAGGTGGAAGAGGGTGGGGATGAGTGTGAGGAGCACGACGGCGAGCAGCACGAGATCCACGTACTTGATCACGAAATCGGCCACGGGCTTGATGTTTCCGAGCAGGAAGCCGAGCGTCGTCACTCCACCGCCCCAGATGAAGGCGCCGATGGCGTTGTACAGCGAATACTTGCGGTAGTCCATCTTTCCTACACCGGCCGCGATCGGTGCGAAGGTGCGCACGATCGGCACGAATCGGGCGAGGATGACGGCAGATCCGCCGAAGCGTTCGAAGAATGCGTTGGTGCGCTTCACGTTCGCGATGCTGAAGAGCCCGGTCTCCTTGCGCTCGAAGATGCGCGGTCCGGCCTTCTTGCCGATGTAGTAGCCGACCTCGCCGCCGATGAATGCCGCCAGCCCGATAGCCAGCGCCACCCACCAGATCTGGATCTGGATGGTGCCGGTGAAGGTGAGCAGTCCGGTGATGAGGAGGAGGGTGTCGCCGGGGAAGATGAAACCGATGAGCAGGCCGGTCTCGGCGAAGATGATCGCGCACACCAAGAGCAGCGCCCACGGTCCTGCCTGATGGATCAGCAGGGTGGGATCGAGCCACGGAACGAGTGCGTTGTGCAGCAAGGCGAGGTACTCCAGTCGTCTGTTGGTGTCAGGGTAGTCGATGGCCACGCCGTGGGGCTGGACGGCGACGACATCGCCTGGGGAACGCTGTGCGGAAGAAGGGACTTGAACCCTCACGCCTTGCGGCACAGGTACCTAAAACCTGCGTGTATACCAATTTCACCACTCCCGCGAGTGCGCCCCAAGTGTATCGGGCCGGGTCTGTGCGGGCCGATTACAGCCTGCGCTGAAAGTCGGTCGAAGAAATCAGTCGGCAGATGTATCTGTAAAGGCTTGCCCCGCTCCTGAGGGGTGATGAGAATTCAATCCATGACCGACAATGACTCCGTCCGCGGCCGACCCGAGGGCCACCGGACGGAGTCGCATGTCATCTGGGATGATTCCGCGGCGGCTTTCAGCCGTTGGCTCTCCGGCGATCCCGGAGCGATGGATGAGTTGGTCCACACCATGACACCCGTTCTCTGGCAGGTCGTCCGCGCCTATGGTCTTGCCCAGGACCAGGCCCAGGATGTCGTTCAGACCACATGGCTGACACTCGTTCAACGCTCCGGGTCGATCGCCGACCCCCACGCCATCGCCGCGTGGCTCCTGACTACCGCGCGCAGGGAGGCCTGGCGGGTCTCCAAACGCAGTGCCGCAAGCATCCCCGTCTCCGACGAGGTGCTCGAAGCGGTGACCGAAGACGAGGCGTCCGCAGAAGACGTGGCGATCGCCCGGGACGGCGAGCACAAGCTGTGGGCCTGCGTTCGCCAGCTGTCCGAGCGCTGTCAACGATTGCTGCGCATCGTGGCTTTCGAGCAGCGGCCCGACTACGCCGCGATCGCGAAGGACCTGGGGATGCCGGTGGGGAGCATCGGTCCGACGCGCGGACGCTGCCTGTCGAAGCTCCGGGATGCTCTCGAGCTGATGGAAGGTGCACGATGACGATGCGCGACGAATCACCGCTCTCGGACGAAGACCTGTTCTCCCGCCTTCGAACGCTGTGGCGCCAGCGCGATCCGATGCCCGCCGGGCTGGTGGACAACGTGCTCGTCGCGCTGGCCACTCGCGACCTGGGTGTGGAATACGCCATGCTCACGATGCTCGAATCGAGCGGGTCAGCGGTCGGGGTGCGCGGCGACTCGGATGTGCAGCTTCTCGAATTCGCCCACGGCACCCGGTCGATCATGTTGCGCGTCAGTGACCTGCGCGATGGCCGACGCCGCGTCGACGGCTGGATCGCGCCCGCCGCGACCTTGTCGGTGAGGCTCGAGCAGGATCATGATGACTTCAATACCACCGCGAGTGCCGAGGGGCGTTTCGATTTCCCCGACATCCCGGCGGGGCGGACGCGCATGTGGCTCCAGCCCGAACTCGGGCAGGATGCCGCGGCTGGGGCGCGACAGGGTTTGACCACGGACTACTTCACGCTCTGATGAGCATGCTGTGCGGAATCGACAAAGAGCAAATCGACCAAGGGCAAATCGACCAAGGGCAAGGAGATCGGGTTGAGTGACAAGGGCGGCAGCGAATCGAGCGGCGGCGTATCCGACGGCAGGTCTCGGCCCCGGCGCCGCTGGGACGAACGGTATCCGGCCCAGGTGGGCAGGATCCTCGATCCGGCGGCGGTCTTGGTAGACGGTATCCGCGCGTATCCCACCTCCTACATTCCCGATCGGATCCTCGTCTCCACTCTCGCCGACGTCGCAGCGAACGCCGAGCGCCTCGGTCGGGTCGCGGGCGAACTCGGTTGGGAGCTGACACGCGACGAGAAGTTCGTCACCTCCCTGCTGCCGGAGCCGGATGCCTCACGCCAGGAGCGCGTGCGCCGATACCCCTGGGCCACCGGGGTGCTCGGCGTCTCGCGATTCCTGATCACCGCGCGGGTAGGCGAAGCGGTGCCGGCACCGGATGCCTGGACGCTTCTGCAACGAGCGCGCGCGTTGCTCGGCCGGGATGCCCTTCAGGGGGTCGGTCTCGATCACCTGCTCACCGTCGACTCGATCGGCGTGAATCCGTTCCACTCGACCAATCCGTTCCATTCGACCAATCCGTTCCATTCGACCAACCCGTTCCACTCGACCAACCCGTTCCATTCGACGAATCCGGCCGGGTCGAGCGTGGACGTTGGAGCGATCGCCAGCTACGGCTCGCAGGGCAGCGGCGGTCTTCAGCCGGTGGCCTATGCGGGCGCGGCGCCGTATCGTCGCGATCGCGCGGCCGGTGATGGTCGACGCCCCGTTGTCGCGACCCTCGACACCGGGTGCGGGCCGCACTCGTGGCTCGACCCGATCGTCGACACGGCGGTTCGGTTGGACGGGGTCGCGATCGGTCAGGTCGGGGCGGCCACCGATCCGGAACTCGATGGCGACCTGGTCGGGCCGATGGATGGAGCGCTCGACGAGGTATCGGGTCACGGAACGTTCATCGCCGGACTCATCCACCAGGCGTGTCCGGAGGCGGACATCGTGGCCTGGCGGGTGGTGGACGCCAACGGCGTGATCGTCGAATCCGAGCTCGTCGCGGCACTCACCGCCATCGCGACGCTGATCGGCCGGGTGGCGCAGGGACGCACCGACGGTTGCGAGATCGACGTCTTCTCCCTGTCGATGGGGTATTACCACGAGACCCCGGAGGACGGGCTTTTCGACCCCACGATGTACGAGTTGCTCGCATCGATGGGGCGGTGGGGAACGGTGGTCGCGTGTTCTGCGGGAAACGACGCGACGGACCGTCCGATGTTCCCCGCGGCGTTTGCGCCCTGGCTGGGCGGGGGAGGGCCGGTGCATCTGGTCGAGGATGCCGTGCCGATCGTCGCCGCCCGGGCCCTCAACCCGAACGGTTCGACGGTCGCGCTGTTCAGCAACGACGGCCCGTGGATCTCCTGCAGTGCCCCCGGAGGTTCCGTCTTCTCGACGATGCCGGCATTCAACGGAGGCGATCAGCCCCTCGCCCGCGTCTCGAGCGACTTCGGCAGTGGCATCCGGGTGCGGGAGTCCGCCGATCCGGATGACTTCCGCGGCGGTTTCGCGATCTGGAGCGGCACCTCATTCGCCGCACCGCTGATCGCGGCGGCCGTCGCATCCGCGCTCGACGACGGGGCGCTGCCGCCGGCCGGATCGCTGTCCGCCGCCGAGCGGGTGAAGTTGGCCTCCGCCGCCGTGCAGAAGGTCACCGCCGCTGCGGGTTGAATAGCGGCCTCGCCGAGCTCAGCACTTCAGCCGAGCTCAGCACTTCAGCCGCGCGCCGAGCGCTGCCGCCGCGGCATAATGAGGCATGCTGTCGGCGGCAGTCCTGTACCAGCGCGGGGTCGCGCACTCGAACGCGGGGCGGCATGCCTCCGCGCGCACGGCCCTCGACGAGGCACTTCGGCGCTCGCCGAATGCCGAGCTCACCGCGCGGATCATCGGCACTGTCGCCTACCTCGAGTCGGAGACCGGTGACCCGGACCGGGGGATCGCCCTCTGCCGGTCGGCACTGGAGGCGCCCGGCCTCAGCGCCCACACCCGAGCGGTGCTCGGCAGCCAGATCGGCCTGATCGAGCTCCGACGCGGCAACGGCGACGCGGCCGTCGATTTCCTCACCGGAGCCATCTCGCTTCTGGACTCGGATCCCGCGCGGTTGGGGGTGGTGTTCCTCAATCGCGGCCTCACCTTTCTCGACCGCCGGGACGTCGTTGCTGCCGGGCGCGATTTCGACGCGGCGGCGGAGGCCTTCCAGCGAGCCGGTGATCCGGTGGAGCTCGCCAAGGCCCGAAACAACCAGGGCTACGCGGCAATGCTCGCCGGGGACCTGATCGAAGCGCTTCACCTGATGGACGAGTCCCGGCCGGTGCTCGCGGCTCTCTCCCCGGTTGCCCTCGCGACCTGTGATGCGGACCGCGCGGAGGTACTGCTGAGCGCGGGGATGACGTCGGAGGCGATCGACCTGTTGGCCTCGGTCGCCCGCACTTACGGCCTGCGCGGACTGCGTCAGGCGCAAGCCGAAGCGGAATTCGCCCGTGCCCGCGCGCTCGTCTTCGAGGATCCACGGGGCGCCGCCGCTCTCGCCCGCCGCGCCGCTCGGCGGTTTCGGGCTCGTGGCAGTGAGAGCTGGGCGCTGAGGGCCGAAGCATTCGCTTTCGGTGCCGTCGTGTCATCCCGTGCGGCCGGCTCGGCGAGCTCGGCGGGCCGGCTCCTGCAGCAGATCGAGCACGCCGCCCTCGCCTTGGACGACCGGCACTTCGAGGGCGATGCTGTGACGCTTCGGCTTCACGGGTCTCGCCTCCGGCTGCAATCGGGGGATGCCGCGGGGGCTCGGTCGGCACTCGACGGTGCCCCGCTCACCCGCGGGAGCACTATCGGCACTCGACTGCTTCATCGCCAGGTGGGTGCCGAGCTTGCCGTGCTCGAGGGGCGGCGTTCCCGCGCGCTGTCGCTGGCCCGCACCGGTCTCGATGAGCTCGCGGAGTGGCAGTCCAGCTTCGGGAGCCTCGACCTGCAGAGCGCGCTTGTCGCCCATGGCACGGGGTTGATCACCGTCGGCATCCGGCAGGCGGTCGCCACCGGGCGGGCGTCCGAGGTATTCGAATGGTCAGAGCGCACGCGCAATCTCACCGGACGGATCGTGCCTCTCCGGCCCCCCGCGAACGCCGCCAATGCCGCCGACCTCGCGGAGTTGCGCCAGTTGCGGGCCGCCGATCCGTCGCCCCTGTCGGCCGACGGACGCGCGGAGGCCGCGCTGAGGTCGGCGATCCGCGCGCGGCAATGGGAGGGGCGCGGCTCCGGCAGCCTCGAGCAGCTGGTCACGCTCGACCGCGTGCAGGCGGTGCTCGGCCCGGAAGACTCCGCGCTTCTCGCCGTGCTCTGGTCGGGCGAGCGGCTGACCGCACTCGCGGTGACCGGCGACACCTCGACCGTGGTGGACCTCGGGCCGCTCGATCCGATCCGCGCCGAGCTCGACGGGTTGCTCGCGGACCTCGACATGGCTGCCGCGACACTGTCGCCCGCGATGCAGCGGGTCGTGGACGCCGGTCTCGCTCACCGTCTCGGTCGACTGGACAGCCTGATCCTCGGGCCCGTTCGCGACCGCATCGGCACCGGTCGGCTGGTCGTGACGCCGCCCGGGGTACTCGCGGGATTGCCCTGGTCGATGCTGCCGGCGCTGCGCGGTCGGCCGCTGACCCTGCCGGTCTCCGCGACGAGGTGGCTGGCCCAGCGCGCACGCGAGCTCTCGCTCGGCACGGTGGGATTCGCCGCCGGGCCGGGAGTCGCGCGCGCCGAGGAGGAGGTGACTGATGCTGCCGCCGGCTGGGCGACCTCGACGGTGCTGATCGGGGCGGCCGCGACGAGCGAGGCGGTTTCCGACCTCGCCACGCGAGTGGATCTCCTGCACCTGTCGGCACACGGCCGGCACTCGGCCGACAACCCGCTCTTCTCCGGCGTGCTTCTCGCGGATGGCCCGTGGTTCGGCTACGACGTGGACCAGCTGCCCGCCGTGCCCACGGTGGTCGTGCTCTCCGCGTGCGAGGTCGGACGGTCCGCGGTGCGCTGGGGGCAGGAGGCCCTCGGTATGTCGCAGGCGTGGTTGCATGCGGGGGTGCGCTGCGTGATCGCCTCTCCCGCCAGCGTGGATGACTCCCTCGCCTGCGAGCTGCTCACCGAGGCCCATGGTCTTCTCGCCTCTGGCGCGGCGCCGGCCGATGCACTGGCGGCCGCCGGAGCGTCCTCCGCGCGTCGGCCGGCGTTCCAGTGTTATGGGGCCGGGTGGTGAGCGCGTTCGCTCGTAGGTCGCCACTCCGTAGCCGGGGGCTTCAGAGCCGGTCGTGCTCCGCGGCCTCGCCAGGGATGAGCGGGATGGCTGCTGCAGGCAACAGCGCGACGGCGGCGAAAGCCAGCGGGTAGCCGACAAGTCCGATCAGGGCCCCGACCGCGGGGCCGACGATGGAGGCCGCCAGGAATTGTCCGGTGTTCTGGGCGCCGAGGGCCCGCCCGGCCCAGGATGCACCGGCCATCTCGGCGACCGAGGTGAACGCGAGCCCGTTGTCGGCCACGGTCACTGTCATCGCGATCACCAGGACAATTGCGGCGGCGCTCCATCTCGGCGCCCCGAAAGCCGCGAGCAACAGCATCACCGCGGAGGCAGAGATCGCGACCCAGCGCAGCGGGCGCACCCGACTGCCTACCCGGTCGCTCAGGATGCCGACGCCGATGCGGCCGATCGCCCCGACGAACTGGGCTGCCCCCACGAGAAGTCCCGCGGCGAGGGCCGGCACCTGCAACTGGGTGACCAGCCAGACCAAGCCGAAGACCGACAGGGTGAACTGCGGGAAGACGAGCAGGAGCGAGACCGCGTGGATCCGCCAGAGGAACCCGCTCGAGCGATAGGGGTTGGGGGTCGCAACCCCGGGCTCCGTGACCGGCCGCGGGGGATCGCGGATACCGATCGCGCAGGCGACGGCGAAGACGCCGGTGAGAGCGAGAGGCACGATGAGGGCGGCGCCGATGCCGCCGGCGGAGGCCAGGGTCGGCACCGTCACGGCGGCGATGGTCACGCCGAGGGGCTGGCAGGTCTGGCGGATGCCCATCGCGAGCCCCCGGCGGTCCTTGGGAAACCAGCCGACGACGACGCGACCGCTCGCGGCATTGGTGCTGGCCGCGGCCATCCCTCCCAGCAGGAAGAAGATACCGAGGGCGACATAGCCGGTGGACAGCAGCGCACCGACGGTGGCGAGAGCCACCAGAGCGAGACCGCCCGCGATGACCCATCGCTCGCCGATGCGGTCGGCCAGTGCCCCCCAGGCGATGAGGGTGAGCACCATTCCGATCGTGGGGGTGGCGGCGAGCAGTCCGGCTTGAGCCAGGTTGAGCCCGCGTTCGGTGTGGAGCAGCGGGATGAGGAATGCCGGCACGCTCACGAACACGGTGCCGGAGGTCTGGGCGGCCACTCCGAGGCTGAGAACCGTCCACGCTCGGCGGGCATCGGGGAAGGGAGTGCTCATCGACAGTGCCTTCCTCATTCATTTCGAGTGTAGGGACAATCCGCAACCGCACAGTCGCCCGCCGTTCATCCGGTGGCCAACTGGAGTCCGCTTCGCCTTCCTAGTCTCGCAAGAACGTGAGATTCGAAGAGCGGAGAAAGTGATGAGCATCGTCGCAGTCATTCCCGCGAGGGGCGGCTCCAAGGGCATCCCCGGCAAGAATCTGCGCACCGTCGCCGGCATCCCGCTCGTGGTGCGCGCGATCGTGGCTGCGCGCTCATGCGGACTGATCGATCGCATCGTGGTCACGACCGACGATCCCGCGATCGCGGATGCCTCCCGCGCTGCCGGAGCGGAGGTCATCGACCGCCCGGCTCACCTCTCCGGAGATCGGGCCACCTCGGAGTCGGCCGTGCTTCACGCGCTGGAGCACATCGAGCCGACCGCCGAGATCGTCGTCTTCCTGCAGCCCACCTCGCCGTTCATCGACTCAGCGGCCCTCTGCGAGGCCATCGAACGGGTGCGGAGCGGCAAGGAAGACGTGGTCTTCTCCGGAGTAGAGACCTTCGCCTTCCTGTGGCAGGTCGACGGCGAGGGGCGCGCGACGGGTGTCAACCACGATCCCTCGGCGCGGCCCCGCCGCCAGGATCGTGACCCGCACTTCCAGGAGACCGGCGCCTTCTACGTCATGAGAGCGGCGGGGTTCAGCCGCGCCCGCTTCCGCTTCTTCGGCCGGGTCGGTGTCGCCATCGTGGATGAGCGCACCGGCATCGAGATCGACACCGTCAATGAGCTGATGCTCGCCAACGCGATCGCCCCGCTCGTCGACACCACTTCCACGCCGCATCCGTCCCACTCCCCACAATTGGAGCACTCATGACAGTCCACATCGGCACCTCAGAGGTCGGCACCGGTTCACCGGTCTACGTGATCGCGGAGATCGGCCTCAATCACAACGGCAGCGTCGATACGGCGATCCAGCTCATCGACGTGGCGGCGGATGCTGGCGCCCAGGCCGTGAAGTTCCAGAAGCGCACGCCGGAGATCTCCACGCCGGAACACATGAAGAACACCCCGCGGGACACCCCCTGGGGCATGATGACCTACCTGGAATACCGCTACCGTGTGGAGTTCAGCCGCGAACAGTACATCGAGATCGGCGACTACGCGACCCTCCGCGGACTCGACTGGTTCGCTTCGCCGTGGGATGAGCCCTCGGTCGACTTTCTCGAGGACCTCAACGTCGTCGCGCACAAGGTCGCCTCCGCGTCGGTCACCGACATCGGGATGCTCCAGGCGCTCGCCGCGACCGGCAAGCCCATCATCCTCTCCACCGGTATGTCAACGCTCGAGCAGATCGACCGCGCGGTCGAGGTGCTCGGCACCGGCAACCTGGTGATCCTTCACGCCACCTCGACCTATCCGCTTCCCGCAGAGGAGGCGAACCTGCGCACCATCACCACTCTGCAGAACCGCTACCCCGGAGTGCCGATCGGCTACTCCGGTCACGAGCGCGGCTTGCAGATCTCCATCGCCGCGGTCGCCCTCGGCGCCGTGGCGGTCGAGCGCCACATCACCCTTGACCGCACGATGTGGGGTTCCGACCACGCCGCGTCGCTCGAACCGCAGGGTTTCGAGCACCTCGTGCGCGACATCCGGGTGATCGGTGAGGCCATGGGTGATGGCGTGAAGCGCGTCTTCCCGGGGGAGCTCGCTCCGCTGGCAAAGCTCCGCCGCGTCACTGCCTGACCGCTGCGGACATGACGATCACCCAGGCTGAACCATCCGGAGCCGCCGAACAGGCAGCGGAGCCCGTGTCGACGGCGGGAGTCACCATCCTCGCGATCGCGGACTCCGACTCCTACGTCAAGTGGGGCGCCACCCTGCTCGGCCAGGTGCCGGACGACTGGCAGCGTTCGCTGATCGTACTCGCGAGCCCGGTAATGCCGAGTGGCGAACAGCTCGCCGCGGCGCTCAACGGCACCGCCGAGACGATCGGCGCGCCGCCCATCCTCGACCTGTCTGCCCTGGCCGTTCGCATCGCCACCCTCAAGCCGGATGTCGTGCTCCTGTCGGTGCGCGGACCTCTCGTCAAGGTGGTGGTGCGCGCGATCGTCGGTGCCTCGGAGGTGCGCCCCGTGATCGTGAGCGGACTGCCCGGCATCTCCATTCCCGCGACCAAGAGGGCGATCTCGCATCGAGCCCAGGTCGACTTCTTCGTGCTGCACTCCCGACGCGAGGTTCGCGAATTCGAAGCTCTCGCAGAGCGGATGGGCATCGACATGCCCTTCGGCCTCGCCACGCTTCCGTTCCTGCCGCGACAGGCGCAGCCGCAGAAGACTCAGGGACGCAACCAGAACGGCGAGGTCATCTTCGCGGCACAGGCGAAGGTGCCGGCCGAGAAGGCGGATCGGCTCGCCCTGCTCGGCTGGCTCGCCGAGTCGGCACGGCGGCATCCGTATCTCCGGGTCGTGGTGAAGGTGCGCGCGGCGCGCGGCGAGCAGCAGACACACGCGGAACGCTACGACTACGCCGATCTCATGGACGAGCTCCAGCCGCGGGCGCCGCACAATCTCGTAGTGGCCGGTGGCGCCATGTCCGACCACCTCGCCGGCGCGGCCGGTCTGATCACGGTGAGCTCGACGGCCGCGATCGAGGCGATCGCCCTCTCCATCCCGGTGATCATCGTCAAAGACTTCGGAGTGAGCGCCGAACTCATCAACACCGTCTTCGAAGGCAGTGGCCTCCTCGGCAACTGCGGCGACCTGGTGGAGGGACGCTTCCGGCACCCGGAGGCGGAGTGGCTCGACGACAACTATTTCCATGGCGCCGAGCAGAACGACTGGCTGCGTCGGGTCGATGAGCTCGTCGCCGTTCGCGCGACCGGGGACTTCCCGCTCAAGGCTCTGCGGCACGGCGCGTTCGGGGGAGTGGTTCGTCGGGCCTGGGACCGCAAGCGCGCCCTCGGTCGGTTCGACCGGTCGTGGAGCGGAATGGTCGCCCTCATGCTCGGCACTCCGGTGCGATACGCGCTCATGGTCGCGCGCGGCGTGCGCAGCCGTCGCGCTCGCACCCGGCTCGCGAACGTGGAGACCGTCGGGGAGCAATGACGGCGGTCAGCGTGCTCGCCACGCGGCCAAGCGCCGCGGTCTCGAGCGGCTTTCGCAGCGACATCCAAGGCCTTCGCGCCGTCGCGGTGATGCTCGTCGTGCTCGGCCACGCCGGCGTGCCGGGTCTCGGTGGCGGATACATCGGTGTGGACGTGTTCTTCGTGATCTCCGGTTATCTCATCACGTGTCACCTCCTCACCGAGCTCGAGAGGCACGGACGCATCCGTCTCGGCCGTTTCTATGTGCGCCGAGCGCGGCGCATCCTTCCCGCTGCGCTCGCCGTGCTCGTGCTCACCGTCGTCGCCTCGCTCGCTCTCGTGCCTCCGCTCCGACTGCCCGAGATACTGAAGGATGCCGCGGCGACCGCCCTGTGGGTGCCCAACGTGCGCTTCGCGATCGACAAGACCGACTACCTCTCCGGCAGCGCCCCGTCTCCACTCCAGCACTACTGGTCGCTCGGGGTCGAGGAGCAGTTCTACCTGTTCTGGCCGCTGCTGCTTCTGCTGATCTTCGTGCTGGCGAGACGATCGAAGCGGATGCTCGGGCTCGCTGTCGCGGTGCTCGCGGTGCTCTCTTTCGCGGCCTGTCTTCTCGTTTCCCCCGTCGCGCAGCCGGTGGCGTTCTTCTCACTTCCGACGCGGGCGTGGGAGCTCGCCGTGGGAGGAGTGGTCGTCTTCCTCGTGCCCCTAGCCCGCCGACTCGCCGGCGGGCACGCCGCACCGCTCGCTGGGGTAGTCGGTTGGATCGGCCTCGCCGCGACCATCGGCGGTGCGCTCCTCCTCGGCACCGAGCCGGGTACCGAGACCGCCTACCCGGGCGTCGCGACCCTCGTGCCCGTTCTCGGCACCGCCCTCGTCATTCTCGCGGGATCGGCGGGGGCAGCACCCGGTCGGTCAGTCGGGCGGCTGCTGGCCGTCCGTCCGCTGCAGTATCTCGGCCGCATCTCGTTCTCCCTCTACCTCGTCCACTGGCCTCTGCTCGTCGTCGCGCACGAGCGCCTCGGCCTTGCCACCCCCCTCCCGTCATGGCTCGGCGTCGCGCTCGCCCTCGTGGCGGTGCCCCTGGCCGCAGCGCTGTACGCGGGGGTGGAGTCGCCGCTGCGCCTCTCGTCCGGCAGCTCGGCCCGATCGACCCCGCTGCTGGCGGTGGCGATTCCCACTGTGATCGCGGTCGCTCTGCTCGCGACGGTTCTTGTGGTCGAGAGCAATCCGCTGCGTTCGAACCGCGCGGCCGGGCCGACGGCCATCACCGCTCCGCCGACCGCGACGGACTTCGTGCCGAGAGACCTCGCGCCGACTCTCGCCGGTGCAGCAGCCGATACCGGCGCGCTGTACAAACGCGGGTGCCAGCAGACTCTGGGGGAGTCGGAACCGCTGCGCTGCACCTTCGGCGATCGTGGCTCACCCGTCGTCATGGTGTTGTTCGGCGACTCGCACGCGGGCAGGTGGGCCTCAGCTCTCGACGAGGTGGCCCGGGCGAGAGGCATCCGTCTCGAGACCTACACGAAGTCGGGGTGCCGCTCCGAGGAGAGGGACAGCCTGTGGGACGACCCGGCGAACCGCTCGTGTACGCAGTGGCGCAAGAACGTGGTGGCCCGGCTCTCCTTAGAGAAACCGGATGTCATTGTGCTGACGAACCATCTGGGACCGACCTCGCCGAGCAACGACGGCGCCGTGCAAGCGGATTGGGAACGCGCCGCCACGAGCACGATGGAGCGGTTGCCGGCCGCCTCCCGCGTCATCACGATCGCCGACACTCCCCAGTTTCCGGCCTCACCCCCCGACTGTCTCTCCGCGCACCTCGCCGACACCTCGACGTGCAGCATCCCGCGCGAGACCGCCTTCAGCACGGCGATCAGCTCGGCGCAGAGCACTGTCGCGGCGCGCACCGGGAGCGGTTTCGTCGATCTCTCTGACTTCTTCTGTTCGCCGACGACCTGCGCGCCGATCATCGGCTCGACACTCGTCTATTCCGACGAGCATCACATGACGGCGACCTTCAGCCGCCTTCTCGCTCCGGCTCTCGATGCCGCCCTCGCCCCGTATTTGTCGGCGGGATGACCGGCGCGACATTCATACCGGCCGGACATTCATACCGGCACGATGTTCACTCCGGCACGACGCCTCGTGCACACCACGCCAGCGCCGAAACCTCGAATGGGGCCGTCGGCACCGACGCCGCACAGCGCATTCTGAGAGCTTCGCGGCGGCCATCCGTCAGCCCACTGACATAGGCTCCGGCGGGGCCGACGCCCAGGGTGTACGGATGCCACCACTCATCGAAGGACGCGAAGTGACGAGTCACGGAGAGGGCCGACGATTCGATGCTGTGCAAGCCGGCGACACTGAACAGCTCGGCGAGGTGCCCCTCCCGCGTGCCGGCGAGTTTTGCTTCGCCGGCGGCCGTCGGGTCGAGGTCGTGCACGGCTCTCCAGAAGGTCGCGAGCGGGCCACGATCGCCCGCGTGGTCCCAGACGCAGGCCGTGACCAGTCCGCCGGACCTCGTGACGCGAGCCATCTCGCGCAGCCCGGCCACGGGATCGGCCATGAAATGCACCACCAGTTGGGCGAGCGCCGCATCGAACTCCCCGTCTCCGAACGGCAGGTGCTCCGCTCCGGCGAGCCGGACATCGAGCCCCGGAACGCGCCGCGTCGTCGCCTCCACGAAGGAGGGCGACGGGTCGACCGCGGCGACGGCTCCCGTGCCGAGTCGCCGCGCCAGTTGTTCGGTGAGCGCGCCGGTGCCGCAGCCCACGTCGAGGGCGCGGTAGTGCGGCTGCAGCTGCGACCAGTCGGCGAAGAGTGGGGCGAGCGGCTCGGAATACTGGCCCATGAATCGGCCGTAGGCGGCCGCCGAGACATCGAAACTCATGGGGGGAACGCTACTCCCGCGGCCACCCCAGTGGGCAGCTTGCGGCACAGCCTAGGGGTTACCGATGTCTTCACTACGGCAGATTTCCGACTGTGTCTCCCTGCGTCCTACTCGCTTGCCCGCGGATGAACGAACCGTGCAGCATGGCCGGATGCCCAACCAGAACTCGCCCCGCCAGATCCGTTTCAACGCCTTCGACATGAACTGCGTCGCCCACCAGTCCTCGGGGATGTGGCGTCACCCCGACGATCAGGCGTGGCGCTACAAAGACCTCGACTACTGGACGGAACTCGCCAGACTCCTCGAGCGGGGCACCTTCGACGGCATCTTCATCGCCGATGTGCTCGGAACCTACGACGTGTACGGCGGGTCCAACGAGGCGGCGATCCGGCACGGCGCCCAGGTGCCGGTGAACGACCCGGTGCTGCTCGTCTCGGCGATGGCGCACGTGACCGAGAACCTCGGGTTCGGCATCACCGCGGGCACCTCCTACGAGCATCCCTATCCCTTCGCCCGCCGCATGTCGACCCTCGACCACCTCACCAAGGGTCGGGTCGGGTGGAACGTGGTGACCGGCTACCTGCCGAGCGCCGCGCGCAACATGGGCCACGACGACCAGCTCGAGCACGACGACCGCTATGACGTCGCCGACGAATACCTCGAGGTGCTCTACAAGCTCTGGGAGGGCTCCTGGGAGGATGACGCGGTGCAGCGCAATCGGGAGACCGGCGTGTTCACCGACCCGGCGAAGGTGCACGAGATCCGGCACAGTGGCAAGAACTTCACGGTCCCCGGCATCCACCTCTCCGAGCCGTCGACGCAGCGCACGCCGGTGATCTACCAGGCGGGGGCCTCGGGCCGGGGCATCCAGTTCGCCGCGGGCAATGCCGAAGCCATCTTCGTCGCCGCTCCCACCAAAGCCGTGCTGAAGACCTCTGTTGCCAAGATCCGCGACGCGCTCGAAGCCGCCGGCCGCGACCGCTACTCCGCGAAGATCTACACCCTGCTCACCATCATCACCGACTCGACCGAGCAGAAGGCGAAGGCGAAGCACGAGGACTTCTTGCAGTACGCGAGTGACGAGGGAGCCCTCGTGTTCATGTCCGGGTGGATGGGAATCGACCTGTCGCAATACGACCTCGACGAGCCCGTGGGCAATGTGAAGAGCAACGCCATCCAATCGGTGATCGCCAACTACGCGGAATCCGCCCAGAATGGCGAGGAGTTCACGGTCAGCGACATCGGCCGGCTCGGGGCCATCGGCGGGCTGGGGCCGTTCATCGTCGGCTCGGGCGAGCAGATCGCCGACCAGCTGCAGGAGTGGGTGGAGGAGACCGACGTCGACGGCTTCAACCTCGCCTACGCGATCACCCCCGGCACCTTCGAGGACATCGTGGAGCACGTCATCCCGGTGCTGCGCGACAGAGGGGCATACCCGGAGGCCTACACCCCGGGATCCCTGCGCCAGAAGTTGCACGGCCGGGGTGACCGGCTGCCCGTCGAGCACAAGGGAGCGTCGTTCCGAATCGGAGGCACCGGCTCGACGTCGCCTCGGTGAGAGCCCCGCTGGGCGCGCCGCGCTCACTCGCCTGTGGATAACCTCGGCGCGGATTCGCTCCACCGATCGATGATGTGGGGATGTCCACCGCCGTCGCCCTCATCACGGAACAGGTGCGAGAGCGCGTGCGGCGCGACGGGGTGGATCTCGGGGGTGACCGGCAGGGCGCGCTGGTCGACCGGTACGTGCAAGAAGAGATGCGGCGCTACTGCGAACGGGCGCTCGGCGGATCCCTGCCCATGTTGCACGATGAGCACCAGGCCGCGCGCGAGATCATGGCCTCGATCACCGGCTTCGGAGCGCTGCAGCCGTTCTTCGACGATCCGGAGATCGAGGAGATCTGGATCAACGGACCCTCGAAGGTCTTCGTCGCCCGCAACGGGGTGCCGGAGCTCACGAGCGTGCTGCTCTCGGACACCGAGGTGCGCGACCTCGTGGAGCGGATGCTGCAGTCGACCGGTCGTCGGGTCGATCTCTCCTCGCCCTTCGTCGATGCCTCGCTTCCCGACGGATCGCGGCTGCATGTCGTGATCCCAGACGTGACCCGGCGGCACTGGGCTGTCAACATCCGCAAGTTCACCCAGCGCATCCGGGATCTGCAGCGGCTCGTCGCCCTCGGTTCGCTCACCCATCAGGCGGCGGAGTTCCTGCGTTTGTGTGTGCTCTCGGGGCAGAACATCCTGGTCTCCGGCGCGACGCAGAGCGGCAAGACCACCCTGTTGAACGCGTTGCTCTCGGGCGTGCGCACCGGCGAGCGCATCGTCACCGTCGAGGAGACATTCGAACTCGACCTCTCGGCGCGGGATGTCGTCGGCCTGCAGTGTCGCCAACCGAGTCTCGAGGGCACCGGCGAGATCACCCTTCGCCGACTCATCAAGGAGGCATTGCGGATGCGCCCCGACCGGCTCGTCGTCGGAGAGGTGCGCGAAGCAGAGTCGCTCGACCTCCTGATCGCCCTCAACAGCGGGCTGCCGGGCATGTGCTCGATCCACGCCAACAGCGCACGGGATGCCCTCGCCAAGCTCTGCACCCTGCCGCTGCTGGCCGGGCGCAACATCGACTCCTCTTTCGTGGTGCCGACGGTCGCCGCATCCGTCGACATGGTCGTGCACTGCGAACTCGCGCGAAACGGCCAGCGACCTATCACCGAGATCCTCGCGCCGAGTGGCTTCGTCACCGGCGGCACGATCGTGGAGGCCAGCCTCATCTTCGCTCTTCAGCGCGGGGTGCTCACCGCCACCGGAAGCTATCCGAGCCGCAGCGGCAAATTCGATGCAGCAGGATTCGACCTCGCCTCGATTCTGGCGGGGGTGGCCGCATGACGCTCACCGTGGTGCTCGGCTTGGTGTTGGGATTGGGGGTCGTGCTCATCGTCTCTCCGTTCGCCTGGCCGGCGACAGGAGAGGCGCGTACGCGATCCCGGAGCGCAGGAGGATTCCTGCGCCAGAGGCTCTCCCAGGCCGGGCTGCCCTCGGTATCGCTGACTGCGGTCGGCGCGGTATGCGTTGTCGGCGGGGTTGCGATCGCGGCGCTCAGTTTCGCCCTCGTTCCGGTCGTGGTGATCTCGTTGATCGCGGGAGTCGGCGCCCTCGCCCTCCCGCTCGCGATGATCCAGTGGCGGGTCCGTTCGCGCCGACGGGCAGCCCGGGTGCTCTGGCCTGACATCGTCGACCATCTCGTCTCGGCGGTGCGCTCGGGACTCGCGCTGCCGGACAGCGTCATGACCCTCGCTCACACCGGGCCGGTGACGACCCGAGACGCGTTCTCGGAGTTCGCGCGGGACTATCGGGCCACCGGGAATTTCGGCCTGAGCATCGACGCGCTCAAGGACCGGCTCGCCGACCCGGTAGCTGACCGGATCCTCGAGACGCTGCGGATGTCGCGCGAGGTCGGGGGGAGCGAGCTGACGACCGTGCTGCGCAACCTGTCGTCCTACCTGCGACAAGAGGCAGCCCTCCGCTCCGAGGTGGAGGCACGCCAGTCGTGGGTGGTGAACGCCGCCCGGCTCGGTGTCGCTGCGCCGTGGGTCATCCTCGTGTTGCTCGCCACCCGGCCCGAGGCGGCCGCTGCCTACAACACCTTCGGGGGTGGGTTGCTGATCGTCGGTGGTCTCCTCGTGACGGTGATCGCCTACCGCCTGATGCTCGCCCTCGGCCGCTTCCCCCAGGAGCGCCGATGGTTCGCCTAGACGCCCTCTCCGGGTGGGCAGTGCTCTGCGGGCTCGGGCTCGGCCTGGGGCTCTGGTCGCTTGCCAGCCTCGTGCCCCGATTGAGCCGGCCGCGGCTCACCGCCAGGGTAGCGCCCTACGTTGTCGACGTTTCGGCGGGTGCCCGGGAGCTCCTCGGCCGCCACACCGTCGATCCCCTTCCGGCGATCGGAGCGCTGTTCGGCCCGGCCCTGGAACGGCTCCGAACCCTGCTCGGCTCCGCACTGGGCGGAGGCGCCACCATCGAGTTGCGCCTGCGGCAATCGTCGTCGCCCCTCACTGTCGAGGCCTTTCGATCCCGCCAGTTGGCGTGGGGCATCGGCGCCGCGCTTCTCGGACTGGCCGCGCCCCTGGCACTTGCTCGAGTGCGCCCGATCGCTCCCGCCCTGCTCGGCGCCATCGTGGTCGTCTCAGCGATATTCGGAATCGTGCTCTGCGACCGGATGCTGCACCGGGCCGCCCTGAAGCGCCTCGCGCGGATCACCGCCGAACTGCCGACGGTGTTGGAGTTCCTCACCCTCAGCCTCTCGGCAGGCGAGGGTATCCTCGATGCCCTCCGGCGCGTCGGCAGGGTGAGCCACGGCGAGCTGGCTGTCGAGTTCGCGGCCGTCGTCACTGTCGTCAACACCGGGGTGCCGCTCGCCGAATCACTCCACGCTCTCGCTTCCGGCATCCGCCTCCCCGCGCTCTCCCGATGCATCGACCAGGTGACCGGCGCGCTGGAGCGAGGCACTCCCCTCGCGGCGGTGCTGCGTGCCCAAGCCCAGGATGCACGCGACGACGCCAAGCGGGAGCTTCTCGAGGTCGCCGGCAAGAAAGAAGTGGCGATGCTGGTGCCGCTTGAACGAGAGTTAGGATACTGCTGTGAAAGACACCAGCAACCCCATCCGCGCCGGCATCTACGCGCGCATCTCGCAGGACACAGCCGGTGACGGCAAGGGAGTAGCCCGACAGCTCGACGAATGCATCGCGCTCGCGGAACGTAAGGGCTGGACGGTCGTCGAGCAGTACGTCGACAACGACGTCAGCGCCACTCGTTCTCGCCTCCGCCCCGAATACGAGCGGATGCTCGAGGCGGCCCGCTCTGGCCACATCGCTGCAGTCGTGGTTTGGAACATCGACAGGCTGACGCGCTCGCCGCGTGAACTCGAAGACGTCATCGACCTCGCCGACCGTAGCGGCTTCAAGGTCGCGAACCTCGGCGGCGACGTCGATCTCTCAACGCCGAGCGGCCGCATGAACGCACGCATCCTGGGCAACGTCGCCCGCGCCGAGACGGAGAGCATGTCCCGCCGGCTCCAGAGCAAGTTCAAGCAGCGCGCATCCGAAGGACACCCCCACGGCTACGCGCCCTACGGGTACCGACGGGTCAACGGTCGTGACGTGGCGGACCAGGCGCTCGCCGAGGTCATCCGGGACCTTGCCGCCAGGACTCTCGCCGGTCACTCGCTACGGTCAATCGCCACAGACCTTACCGCTCGTGGCGTACCGTCACCGGGTGACCACCTCGCCGTCCGCCGTCGTGTCAAGGACGGCGAGACAGAAGCAGCGGCGCTCGCCGCGGTCACGGCTAGCCCGTCCGCCTGGAACTCCACGATCCTCCGCCAGCTGCTCATCCGCCCGACGCTCGCCGGCCGTCGCCAGTACCAGGGCCGCGTCGTCGGCGAAGCGACCACTGAGGCGATCCTTGACGCCGAGACCCACGAGTTGCTCGTCGCGCACCTCACAGATCCCGCGCGGAAGTCGAACCACGTCGGCCCGAAGTACAAGCACCTCCTCTCCGGGCTCGCGATCTGCGGCCGCTGTGGAGCTTCGATGCGCCGCCAAGTTGGGCGGACCATCGATCAAGGCGCGAAGAAGCGACAGCCGCCCTCCTACTGCTGTTCGGGGTGCTTCCGCGTCCGCCGCCAGCAGGTCGCCGTCGACGAGTGGGTCATCGACAACCTCCTCGAGCGCCTCAGCCGCCCCGACGCCGCTGCCGCACTCGCCGCAGTATCAACCGACCCCGCGGCCGTCCGCGACGCCTACGACGACCGCGATCGCCTCACTGACAAGCTCGCGGCCGCCGCCGACCAGTGGGCCGACGATTCGATCACCGACGCCCAGTTCCAACGCCTCACAGCTCGCCTACGCGCCGATCTCGCTGCCGTTGAGCGTCGCCTCGCGACCCTTCATCCGAAGAGCCGCGTCGCCGAACTCACCACGGCCGACAGCCGGACGGTCTGGGAGTCCTGGCCGGTCGACGCGCAGCGCGACGTCATCGAAGCGCTGCTCACCGTCACTATCCACCCCGCCGGCTCCGGCCGCTCCTTCGATACCGAGACGGTAGAGATCCAATGGAATTCCTAACTTCGACCAGCCGCGCTCGCGGCACCGCCCTCGCCTACCGAAGCGAGAAGCGATGAGCACGTCCGCTGCAAACCTCCAGCCCGTGCTGACGCTTCGCTGCCAGGAGGGCAAGCTCATCGCCAGGGCCTACCGCGACGGCGATCGCATCTGGCTCGAAGCGGCGCACGTGCTCGTCGCGTCCGCTGAGCCGTATGGCCTCTACGACATCCGCGCTCTGCCCCGCGGCGAGCGGCCTACCGACACCGTCGCTCCTGTCGTCAACATCGGCCCCGACTCTCGAGTAGCCAACGCCAGCACGCAGCTCGCCTGCGGATGTCGCCAACCTGTCGATATCCACCCCAGCCACATCCGTGCACGGATAGCCGAGCTGGACGCCGACGACGAGATCCGTTCGCTCATACGCAGCACCCGAATCGACGCCGAATTCGCGGAGCGCCGCGAGATGCGCCTTAAGCACGTCGCCCGTTCGCGCTAACGTAACTACTGCCTGGCTTATCGGTAGCCAAAACCACAACTTCCGCATCGGGCCGCGGTCGACAACCTCGAAGAGGTGTCGTCTCCATGCCCATCCTTACACCCGCGTCGCGCAGCCTGAAAGCCCGCGTCGCCCGAGCCACCAATGACCGACGCGTAACCCCCACGGCGCTCGCTGAACTCCGCCGCGAATTTATCGCTTCCGCCCTCGCCGACTACATGGCAGCCAAGCTCGCGGACGCCCCGCAGCTCACGCGCGAGCAATCCGAATCCCTCCACGCCGTGATCCGCCGCCACGCCCGCAGGAGCGGCTCGTGAGCTCCGAGGAACGCGCCGAACGCATCCGCGCCCTGGTCGACGCTGCCCCACCCCTCACGGAGGCACAGGCGGCCGTCCTCCGTTCAGCGATGCGCCGCGCGCGAAGGAAGCCCCCCGAGCCAGAGACTCAGGGGGCGGCGCATCCTCGAAATGGAAACAGCCGCAACCTATCGCCCGCCACTGACAACCCGATCGGCGCTCGCCGGATGCGACCGATCGAGGCCAGCTGATGGGCCGGCGGCTCTCCAAGCAGGCGTGGGAGTCCGACGAATACTTCCAGGTCGGCGCGAACGCGCGCCTGCTGCTGCTCCGGATGGCGCACGTCGCCCTGGACGAGGACCAGAAGGGCAAGACCGGCCGGTGGTACTTCGAGTCCCGTCTGAAGTCCGCTCGCGCCCTGGGCAAGGTCGCCGACGCTCCAAGTGTCGACCCTGATGGCGATGAGCAGCGCAACAAGGCGATGCTTACCGTCCGCCGAGCCGTCGCCGAACTTGTCGCTGCTGGGGCGATCGAACGGCGCAGCGCGGTCGACAAGGAGCATCGGGTCCACACCGGGCGGCAAGAGGAGTACTTCGTCCTGGTCGGCCTCAGCCGGGCGGAGCGCAAGACCTATCTCGCCCGCTGGAGCCCTGTGGAGAATCGCACCGAGCTCTCCGAGCAACGGACAGGAAGTGCACCCCTCTCCGGACAGAAAGTGCACCCCTCTCGGCCGAGTGGGGTGCACTATTCGTCCGCGACTGGGGTGAAGTTTCTGTACCCCCAAGGAACAACTCCAGAGGAACAAGGCAGCGAGGAACAATTTGAGGAACCAGGCAGCTCGCATCCGCGTGGCGCTGTGGACGACGACCGGCTCCGCAATGCCTCGTAGGTGCTCCGAGCCAAACCAGCCCGACGAGTCGTTCGCGGATCCCGTCGACGCGTCGCATGCGGGATCTCCGCGACACCTCTGCCGGCCGCTCTCCTGGTTGACCTCGCTGTCAAAGGCGCGAGGCTCCCGCCATATGCCCGCGCAGGGAGCATCGACTGATGGACGGGACTAGGGGAGTCAAAATCCCAGCACCCGTCCCTCGCGGTGTCGGCGCGGTTAGCGCCGCGCGTGAAGTCTCAGAATGGGGACCCCCCTTGGGCGAGCCTCGAAATCCCGAAATATCAGTGAATAGGAAGGCTGAACAATGACCGAAACCAACCCGGGCGACGATTTTCGTGTTGCTGCAGAGCTCGCCGATGTTGCCTCGTGGGTGCGCGATGCCGAGGCGAACCCGTCGGCTGCCTTCGTTGCGATCCTGCCTCACTTGTCCAGCTACGAGAAGGATGACCTCATTGGCCAGCTCGTCGTGCTCTGCGGCTACGCCATGCTGAAACCCTCGACGATGACGACTGACGAATACCTCTCGCGCCTCATCGTGCTGTTGCGAAGTCAGGAATATCGGCGGGAGCCCTTAGAGTCTGACGAGTAGGGCCAGCGTGCTCTGCCTGGGAAGCCAAAGCGTGAGTGAGCGTGCGGCCGGCCCGAATTAGTGCCAAAGCGACCGGCCGCCAGCGCGCCGCCCGTCAGCCAGGTTCAACACCTCAGTCCGTCAACGGCCAGCGCCCATCGGCCCGCCAGTCGACCTCGAGGACCCTCACTCACCGAGCGTCCACCGGGCGTTCTCTCTCGAAGGATCGAATCAATGAATCCCGCAATCCGACTGCAGCAGATCAAAGACCTGCTCACGCCGATCGCTCGCAAGGCACTAGCCGAGAATCGCAGTTTCACCCCTGGCGAGGAGGCTCAGGTTCGCGCACTGCTCGACGAGGCGGCAACGCTCCGCGACCAGCTCGCCACTACGGCGAAGGCAATCGAGGTGTCTAACGAGATCAAGGCGTTCCTCGGCGGCGACGCCGGAGACGACCGTGACGGGAAGGCCAGTACCTATGACCGCTCCCACGGCGCCTGGACCGAGGCCTTCTCGCGCTCACTGCCCGGCCTGAACCTGGGCCACGGCAGCAAGGGTCTCGTGCTTCCGCCGACGGCGAGCTTCCTCGCTCCGGCACCTCAGCCCATCGCAGCGCAGAACGTGGCCCTGAGTCACCTTCTCGACGTGATCTCGGTGGCGAACAACCTTGCCGGCCCAAGCGTCAGCTACCTCCGCTCGGTCGATCGCGTGCGCGCGTCACGGCCGACCGCACCGGCAACGCTCAAGCCTTCCAAAACGGTCACGCTCGAGAAGGTCGACGCTCCCGCCCGCACGATCGCCGTGATCCTGGAAGATATCAAGAAGCAAGACCTCGACGACTACGCCGACCTGATCAAGTTCCTCGACTTCGAACTCCAGGGCGACGTGCTTGCGACATTGGACTGGGAGATGCTCCTGGGCGACGGCACGGGGGAGCACTTCGAGGGCATCTTCTACGCCGATGGGATCAACGTGCAAGAATTCACGACCACGGCCAGCCAATCACTGCGCCGCGCGATGGCCAGAGTTGAACAGGCCGGTTACCAGAACACCGCGATCGTGCTCTCGCCGCTGGACTTCGCTCTCCTCGAGCTCGAGCTCAACACCGGCGGCGACTACCGGGGCAACCGTGGGCCGGCAGAGCCGGCACCGCGGACCGTCTGGGGTGTTCCGGTTGTGAGCTCGCCGGCCGTCACCGAGGGACTCGCAGCCGTCGGCGACTTCGGCCAAATCGCACTGTGGTTTAGGCAGCAGGTCCAGGTCAACATCACGGAGACCAACTCGGACGACTTCACTAAGAACCTCTACACGGCACGCGCTGAAATGCGGGCCGCATTCGGCGTCCCGACGCCACAGGCACTTTCCCTAGTCGCTCTGAACGGCACGGCGGTATTCCCAGGCACCGGCGCGCCAGTAGGCGGCTAGCAACCAGGCTGCGGCTGCACAGCGGCCACTCGGGTCCAGCGGGCGATGTGCGTCAACCGCTGGGCTTTGCGCTGCCCGGGCTCGCCGATTGTACGGAGGGGCGCGCCTAGTCCCTGTTGGCCCCAGGCTTCGCCCGCCGAGCAGCTGCGTCCCGCACGGACTGCGGAATTAGCGCAGCAAGGCGACTCGTCCGAGCGGGTTTCGTGATCAACTCCTCGACCAGGTCATTGATCGCAACGAACAAGGCATCGATCATTTCAGTGTTCTCCTCGTCGAGGACCAAGACCACCGCCTCATCCGGGGCGTCCTCCACGTGGAGTGACTTATTGCCCACGTGACGTATCAGAGTTAGAAGTTCCCCGAGTCCTGCACTCACCTGGGGGACGACTCGATCGATTCGGTCGGCGAGAGTGGCACCTGCTGGCGCGGCGGTGTCGAAGTCACGCAAGAAGCGTTCAAGCGTCGCGCGAGCGAGAGCTGCACCGGCACGACGCGATACACCGGCGACCTGTCGAGCCTCTTCGTATAGCTCGCGTGCTTGGTCTGGCATGTCCTCGTTTGGTGCAACGACGGTCCCTCCAGAAGGGAACATCAGACGATTTGATCGCCACGTTGCGTTGTCTTTGCAGGCGGAACACTGGCTCATTTTCCAAACGCCGCTGTAGGCGATGGCAACGCTCGTGCTGAATGCCCCGTCTCGCGCTTGTGCCCATCCCCCTGGGGCCTCGTTTCGCCAATAGAGCGAGCGCCAGAGCTGGTTGGCGAAAACGCCACAATGCGGGCAATAGAAAGCAGCCCTGTCTTCGGCGGGAGTGCGTTCCAGATCTGAGGGTCCAGGTGTGGGTCTGTCAGATTTCTTGTGTAACTGGTCATCGGCTAGTTGAGTCCTAGGCGGTCGCCGTAGGTCATTGCGAGGGTGTTAAGAATAGCTTTCCACCCGTTGATCTCGCCTGTCGGATTGGCCCGGTTGTGGCGTCGTTCGATGATCGCGAGATACATCACTTTCAGTGCGGATTGTTCGTTGGGGAAGTGGCCGCGACGCCTGGTCGCGGCTCTGAATCTCGCGTTCAACGACTCGATCCCGTTTGTCGTATAGATGAGCTTCCTGATCTCTAACGGGTAGTCGAGAAACGGGGTGAACTCACCCCACGACCGCCGCCACATCGCGATCATCGCCGGGTAGATGGGTTCCCATTCCTTCGCAAACTCGTCGAAGCGTTGCTCTGCCGCCTTCACCGTCGGCGCCTGGTAGACCTGCTTCAACCTCTCCGCGATCGGTTTCCAATACTTCCTGGACGCGAACCGCAGGCTGTTGCGCACCAAATGCACGACACAGGTTTGAACGGTCGCCATCGGCCAGGTCGCGAGGATCGAGTCCGGCAGGCCCTTCAGCCCGTCACAACAGACGAACAGGACATCGGCGACGCCGCGGTTCTTCAGCTCGGTGAGCATGTTCATCCATTGCTTCGATCCCTCACCACCGGTCGGTCCAACCCACATGCCCAGCACGTCGCGGTGGCCATCGAGGTCGATTCCGAGCGCCACATACACGGGTCGGTTGCCGACCTGCCCATCCCGAACCTTCATCACGATCGCGTCGATGAGGATCACTGGATACACCGGATCCAGGGGCCTTGCCTGCCACACCTCCATGTCGGCCACGACCCGGTCGGTGACTTTCGACACCAGCTCCCGGGAGATATCTTGCCCATACACGTCGGAGAGGTGGGCCTGGATATCGCCGGTCGTGAGCCCTTTCGCATAAAGCGAGACGACGGCCTCATCGAAGCCCGCGATGCGACGCTGATATTTCGGCACGATCGCCGGCTCGAAAGTTCCCTGCCGATCCCTCGGAATCTGGACCGTCACTTCACCGATCTCGGTCCGCAACGTTTTCGGCGTCGACCCGTTCCTCGAGTTCTGCCCGTTGCGGCCGTCGAAGTCGTGCTTGTCATAACCCAGATGGTCAGACATCTCGACCTCAAGAGCTGTCTGCAACACCTGCCGGGTCAACCCCGTCAGGAGCCCATTCGGCCCAGTCAACTCGATGCCCTGCCCCTTAGCCGACTCGACGAGCTCCGCCGCTAACGCGGCGAAATCGGTCTCCGCCGGCAACGGCCGGCCCGTCTCAGGATCAAAGCGAAGATGCTTCTGAATATCTCTGCTCATGCGTCATTGTTCCCATCCCACAGCTCCCAGCCGCGGATGTCACGCCGAACCAATTACACAAGATTTCTTACAGACCCTGATGCGGGGCGCTGAGGCAATCTCCCGCTACTCGCCGATCGACGAGGCGGAGAAGTTCCGCATCGAGTACTGGGCCCTCGAAGAGGCCAAGTTGCAGCGGATGCCGAAGGCCAAGCCCCTCGCGACGCGCGTCGCGCTCGTCACCGGGGCGGCATCCGGAATCGGCAAGGCCATCGCCACCCGTCTCGCCGCGGAGGGAGCCTGTGTCGTGATCGCCGACCTCGACCTCGGGAAGGCCCAGGCCGCGGCATCCGAGATCGGCAACTCTGATGTCGCGATCGGCGTGCAGGCGAACGTCACGGATGAGCTGCAGGTGCAGGCAGCGGTGGATGCCGCGGTGCTGGCGTTCGGCGGACTCGACCTCGTGGTGAACAACGCGGGCCTCTCGCTCTCCAAGAGCCTGCTCGAGACCACCGTCGCCGACTGGGACCTGCAGCACAACGTGATGGCAAAGGGATCGTTTCTGGTCTCCCGCGCCGCCGCGAAGGTGCTCATCGACCAGAAGCTCGGTGGGGACATCATCTACATCTCCTCAAAGAACTCCGTATTCGCCGGCCCCAACAACATCGCCTACTCCGCGACCAAGGCAGACCAGGCACACCAGGTGCGGCTGCTGGCAGCCGAGCTTGGTGAATACGGCGTCAAGGTAAATGGCATCAACCCCGACGGGGTCGTGCGCGGGTCCGGAATTTTCGCCGGAGGCTGGGGTGCCAAACGCGCCGCCGTCTACGGCGTCGACGAGCAGGATCTGGGCAAGTACTACGCCCAGCGGACGCTTCTGAAGCGAGAGGTGCTACCCGAGAACGTGGCCAACGCCGTATTCGTGCTGTGCACGTCGGATCTCAGCCACACCACCGGACTGCACATCCCGGTCGATGCCGGCGTGGCGGCGGCGTTCCTGCGATGACTGAGGCAGTCGCGGCAGTCGACCTCGGCGCGACAAGTGGCAGGGTGATGCTCGGCTTCGTCGGGCACAACGAGTTGAGCGTTCGACCGGTCGCACGCTTCCCCAACCTGCCGGTTCGCACCCCGGACGGCCTGCACTGGAACATCCTCGAGCTGTTTCGCAACGTCACCGCCGGCCTCGCCGCCGCCGCCCGCGAAGAGCCCGGACTCGCCAGCGCCGGAGTTGACTCCTGGGCCGTCGACTACGGGCTCTTGCGCGGCGGACGGATGCTCGGCGCCCCGTTCCACTACCGGGACGACCGCACTGTCGCCGCCGTCGAAACCACCCACTCGGCCGTCTCGGCCGAGCAGCTGTACGCGGCAAACGGACTGCAGTACCTGCCGTTCAACACCCTGTACCAGCTCGAGGCCGAGCGTGACTCCGGCATGCTGGGGTTTGCGGACTCGCTGCTTCTCATCCCCGACCTGATCAACTTCTGGCTCACCGGCGAACACTTCGCTGAGCGCACCAACGCCTCGACGACGGGACTTCTCGACATCACCACCGGGGAGTGGAATGAGACGCTCATTTCCCGCCTCGGCCTGCCCGCAGGACTGCTCGCGCCGCTGGTCTCGCCGGGCTCGTCAATCGGCACGCTACTGCCGTCGATGGCCACCGAGTTCGGGATTCCTGGAAGCCTCAACATCGTCGCCGTCGGGTCGCACGACACCGCGTCGGCAGTGGTCGCGATCCCAGCCGCCACGCCGAACTTCGCCTACATCAGCTGTGGCACCTGGGGGCTCGTCGGCGTCGAGCTGGAGCATCCGGTTCTCAGCGAGTCATCACGGCTCGCGAACTTCACCAATGAGGGCGGCGTCGACGGCCGGGTGCGCTACCTGCACAACGTGATGGGGCTCTGGCTGCTCTCGGAGTCGGTTCGTTCCTGGGAGCGCGGCGGCGACACGATCGACCTCCCGGCGCTGCTTGCGCAGGCATCCGCGGTGACGAGCACCGTTCCCCTGTTCGATGCGAACGACCCGCGATTTCTCCCTCCCGGTGACATGCCAACCCGCATCGCGGAGTGGCTCTCAGAGCACGGTCGGGCGGCACCGCAGTCCCGGCCCGAGTTTGTGCGCAGCATTGTCCAGTCTTTGGCTGCTGCGTTCTCGGATGCGGTGCGCACGGCGTCCGAGCTGTCCGGAATTCGCGTAGACGTGATCCATATCGTCGGTGGCGGATCGCAGAACGAGCTGCTCTGTCAATTGACCGCCACCCTGAGCGGTATTCCCGTCCTCGCCGGCCCGGTCGAGGCGACCGCCATCGGCAACGTGCTCATACAGGCGCGAGCACAGGGGTTCGTCACGGGATCCCTCGAGGCGCTTCGGTCGCTCGTGGCGTCTGCCTTTTCGCCGCAGCGGTTCACCCCGGCTCGCTGAGCCCCGGGCAAAGTTAGGATCATCGGATGTTCGTGCCGTCAGTGTTGCACTCTAGTGAAGGTTGCCCATGAAATTCGCCCGCATCGGAGCGCTCGGCCAGGAGCGGCCGGTCGCGATCATCGACCAGGCCAGCTACGACATCAGCAGTATCACCGCCGATATCACCGGGCAGTTCCTGGAGGCGGACGGTGTCGACCGCGTGCGCGAGGCCCTCGCGGCGGGTATCCTCCCGGTAATCGAGACCGCCGGCGATCGGATCGGGTCGCCCATTGTTCGACCGAGTGCGGTCATCTGCATCGGCATGAATTACGCGGCCCATGCTGCCGAGAGTGGATCGCTGCCGCCCACCATCCCGATCATGTTCCTCAAGACGCCAAACACGGTAGTCGGGCCAAACGACGACGTCGTGATCCCGCGAAAGAGCGTGAAGACCGACTGGGAGGTCGAGCTCGGCGTCGTGATTTCGAAGCGCGCGTCCTACCTCGAGTCGCCCGCGGACAGCATCGATCACATCGCCGGGTTCGTCGTGGCGAACGACCTCTCCGAGCGCGAGTTCCAGCTCGAACTGTCGGGGGGCCAATGGTCGAAAGGCAAGTCGGCTCCGGGATTCAACCCGACCGGACCGTGGCTCGTGACGCCCGATGAGGTCGACTATCGCGCCCTCCGACTGCGAAGCTGGGTGAACGGCGAACCGCGCCAGGATTCGTCGACGGCCGACCTGATCTTCGACGTCGACCACATCATCTGGCACCTGAGTCAGTTCCTCACCCTCGAACCGGGAGACCTCGTGCTCACCGGGACCCCGGAGGGCGTCGCCCTCTCCGGCCGTTTTCCCTACCTGAAGGCCGGTGACGTCTGCGAGATCGAGATCGACGGCCTCGGCCGCCAGCGCCAATTGTTCGTCTGAACCTTCTCACCGCAGCACCGACACAGGAGTCACCATGAGCAAAGCCTCTCGTCCAGAATTCGGTGACCTCGTCGCCGTCGTCACCGGCGGCGCCTCCGGAATCGGAGCGGCCATAGCCCGACGACTGCACGATGGCGGTGCCCAGGTTGCTGTGCTCGACCTCCAGCCGGAGGCAGCGGATGCCGCCTACTTCGCCGTCTCCGCCAACGTGGCCGACGACGCCTCTGTGCGAGCGGCGATCGCCGCAGTCGCCGAGAAGTTCGGCCGCATCGACATCGTGATCAACAACGCCGGTATCGGCGCGCACGGCACGGTGGCCGACAACGACGATGACGAGTGGCTTCGAGTCTTTAACATCAACGTGGTGGGCATGGCTCGGGTCAGCCGCGCGGCACTCCCGTTTTTGCGCAAGTCGCCGTCAGCGGCCATCGTGAACACCGCCTCCATCGCCGCGACCGCCGGACTGCCGATGCGAGCGCTGTACAGCGCCTCGAAGGGCGCTGTACTCTCATTGACCCGCGCGATGGCCGCCGATCACCTTCGCGAGGGCGTCCGGGTCAATTGCGTCAATCCGGGAACCGCAGACACCCCCTGGGTCGGGCGCCTTCTCGACTCGGCGGCCGATCCGGCCGCGGAGCGAGCAGCCCTCGAAGCCCGTCAGCCGCACGGGCGCCTGGTCAGTGCGGATGAGGTGGCCGACGCGGTCGCCTACCTCGCGAGCCCTCGCTCGGGGTCGACGACCGGCACATCCCTCGCGGTCGACGGCGGCATGCAGAACCTGCGGTTACGACCGGAGTAGGCAAGCGGCCTGTCATCGACCCGCCTATGCTGGCGACGCGGACGAGCTGCCGGCATCGGAGCTTGAATACGGCTCCGGCCCGGACGCCCGCAGCTTCGAGCTGGCGGTGCGAAAGACCTCGTTCAGCTGGGTACTGAAGCCGGAAGACGTGTTTGACGGTCCGAGGCAATCCGGCCCAGTGGCGCACCGGCACGTGGATGGTGGCCACGGAAGGCAGAACCGTGGTCGGGGTTTTCCTGTTCAACCGGCTGTGGCAGTTCGGCACCGTATCTACCATTCCTGGTCAAGTCTTTTGTAGTGGTGTATCGATTTTTCTGTGATCCTTCGTGTTGTTATGCGCTGAGGGCGTGGAGGTCCGGGGTCACCTCCTCGGGTTGGTTGGTGCCGACGGTCTGGGATTTGGTGAGGGCGTCGAGGCCGAGGTAGCGGCGGGACTCGGCCCATTCGTCGTGTTGTTCGGCGAGGACAGCGCCGACGAGGCGGATGATCGCGTCCCGGTTGGGGAAGATCCCAACAACGTCGGTGCGGCGGCGGATCTCCCGGTTGAGTCTATCTGTTAACCGGCTCTCGAACGACACGTCCCTCTCGACATTCCCAATGACGAGGGTTCCGCGAGTGTTGGGGTGGAAGCTGGTGGAGACCGACGGACGAAGGAGTTCAGGCTATGACCGTTTCAGCGAGGAAGCTCGAGGACACGTTTCGCATCGTTGGCGATTGGGGCGACGCCGCGTCAGCGAATGCTTTTCTCGGTCACCTCGATTCTCGGGCGTTCAGCCCGAGCACGGTCCGCTCCTACGCGTTCGACATCGTCAACTTCGCCCGGTTCCTGTTGGCGAGAGGCAGCACCCTTGTCGAGGTCTCGCCGATGATAGTTTTCGAATGGATCGACTGGCAGGGCGTTCGTTCACACGGCACATCTGACCGGGCCGAGGAACCTCGGGGCGCAGTGCGCACTGCGGCAGCGGCAACAGCCAATCGCCGGGTCGCGGCGGCAGGGCGTTGTTCGAATACTTGGTCATGGCCGGCACCTGCCCCAGCAATCCCGTGCCGTCTCCGCGACGGCGCAGCATCCCGGGCGCCTCGACCCGGGGCCTGCTGGGGCATCTGGGCGCGGGACGCTCACGCGGCGGGGGCCGGTTGGTGCGTCAGCCCCAGATGCTGCCGGAATCGCTGCCCGTTAGCGACGTCGACCGTTTCCTGCGTTCGCTGGACACGCACCGCGACCGCGCGATCGTGTTGGTGATGCTGCTGGGCGGTTTGCGGGCCGCGGAAGTGCGTGGGCTGCAACTATCCGACGTCGATCTCGGGCGCCGCCGCCTGCGTGTCGTGGGTAAAGGATCGAAGGAGCGCCATGTCCCCGTCGATGGTGCTTTCTTCACCGAGGTTGCCGCCTACCTGCGTTACGAACGTCCCACCGGAGTGAAATCATCGGAGTGTTTCCTCGTGTTGAGGGGGCCAACCACGGGACAACCGTTGACCGAAGCGGGGCTGCGCGGGGTGTTCCGCCGCCACCGGGAGTCATCCGGGGCGATCCGGGTGCGTCCCCACCGTTTGCGGCACACCTATGGCACCGAGCTGGCCTCGGCCGGTATCGACCTGTTGGCACTGCGGGAGCTGATGGGCCACGTTTCCCCGGACACCACCGCCCGATACGTCCACCTGAGTATCGAACACCTTGCCGCCGAATACGGCGCCGCCCGCGCAACCCTCGCCGCCACCTCCCGATGACAATCATCATGCCCACCACATCCCTGCCGCCAGCGCTGACGCTGCGAGACGGCTACCTCGATAATTTGTCGGTTCTCGGGCTTACGCCCAGGGCCATGCGGGACCGCGCTCGGATCGTTGACGCCTTCCTTGGCAATCACCCAGACCTTGTCGAATGGATGAAGCTCCCAGCGTTGTCTCGCTGCGAGGAGCTTGCTCGCACCGGCGCCTGGCCCGTCATCGTCTACGCCGTCGCCCACACAGGCCTGCTACTGGACTTGGAACTGATTGGAGCGAAGAACCTCACAGGCATCGGCGCAGCGATCGAGACGCGCGACCCGGATGGATTCGCCCAGATGCGCGCCGCCGGCATCCAGCTCGGGTGGACATCGAAATGGGTGAAAACACTACTCGGCGAAGGCCTAGCCGTGCTCCTGGCCTGGACGGGTGGAACAACGGCGCAGCTCACCACCGACATCATCGACACGTTCGAAACGGGGCTCATCGCCACGACAACACTGAAGCCGTCGATGCTCCGCGCCTACCGCGCACGGCTGGCAGGGCTGAGAGCAATCCTCTTCGACACCAAAGTGATCGACACGCCACCTCGACGCCGGCCTACCGCGTCGAGTTACGAGGAACGTTTCGCGGCAGTGGAAATGGCGCCCTCGTTGCGCAAGATGTTCCTGCGTTACGTCACCGTCCGCTCCGCAGTGTCCCGCCCCAGCACGGTGGACTGCCTGATCAATGACCTGCTGCCGTTTGCGGAATACCTCACCGCCCACGCCCCGGAGATACGACATCTCCGCCACCTCCGACGCCACCACATCGAGGCCTATCTGATCTGGAACCGCCACCGGCCCTGGCGCGGCCGCCATGCTGGCGCTGGCGCTGGCCGCACCGTCTCGACCGCCGTCGCGCAGGCGGCGGTGTTGACGCTGCGGAACATGCTCGACGACATCACCGACTGGGGCTGGGAGGACGTCCCCACACGCCGGCTGGTATTCCGGGCGGACATTCCCAAGCTCGATCAGCCGCTGCCGCGTGCTCTCGCCCCCGACATCGACGCGGCGTTGATGGCAGCCGTTGACGCCCTCGACGATCCTTTCGCCCGCGTCGCGGTGACAGTACTGCGCCACACAGGGTTGCGCATCGGTGAGCTCCTCGACCTGGAACTGGGAAGCGTCTATGACTACGGCCCCGCCGGCTCCTGGCTGAAAGTCCCCCTCGGCAAACTCGCCACCGAGCGGATGGTGCCCCTGGACGCGACCGCGCTGGCCGCCCTCGACCAATGGACTGGGCAGCGCGGTCCCTCACGGGCACTGCCCCACCCCCGGACCGGCACGGTCACAGACTTCCTCTTCACCAACCACGGCCGACGACTGGGTCCAACCCGGATCCGCAACGCCCTGATCTCCGCTAGCACCGCTGCGGGACTGCGCGGCGCCGATGGGTCTGGCCTGATGGTGACCCCGCATCAACTCCGCCACACCTGGGCCACCGAGCTCGCCAACGCCGGGATGAGCCTGCAAGCGCTGATGGCGCTACTGGGCCACGCGACCGCCCAAATGACCGTCCGCTATGCCACCCTCGCTTCGCCGACGCTTCGAGTCGCCTATGACGACGCCGTCGGAAAAATGCGCCGACAACTCACCCTCACTCCGGTCGGCCGCCCGATCGTTCCCGACAAAGTGGCTTGGCTCAACAGCGAGATGATCAAAACCCGGGTCGCCCACGGATACTGCTCCCGGCACGAAAGCGCCGGCGCCTGTTCCTATGCGAACATCTGCGAGAACTGCGCCAACTTCACGACCGGCCCCGAATTCACCGACGTACTCACCGAGCAGCTCGACGACATCCACGCGCTCAAAGCCGATGCCGAACAACGCGGCTGGGACGGTGAAGCAGCCAGGCACACCACCACCGCGGCAGCCCTCACCAGCCACCTCCGCCAACTCCGACGGTGACACCGAAAACCACCATCCTCTTGACCTGACAACGAGAGCCGGTTAATCGGGACTGTGTATTAAACGGTGTTTCCGGCCTGACGCGCTGAACGAAGTTTCAGCGGGGAAGGTGCCGTGATGATGACGACACTTGATGATGTGAAATCGAAGAAATCTGAGCCGTCTGCTGAGGAGGCTGCGGCGGTCGAGCTGGTGCGTCTGGCGAGGGAGCAGGGCTTGTCCCTGACCGGGCCCGACGGGTTGCTGAAGCAATTCACCAAGACCGTGCTGGAAACGGCGTTGAATGAGGAAATGACCGAACACCTCGGTCACGACAAGAACCGGGCAGAGCCCGAACGTGAGTCCTCGAACGTTCGCAACGGAACAAGACCCAAGACGGTGTTGACCGAGGCGACCGGGCATGTCCAAATCGATGTGCCGAGGGATCGGGACGGAACTTTTGAGCCCGTCATTGTGCGGAAACGCCAACGGCGCCTGACCGGGGTCGACGAGATGGTCCTCTCGCTGTATGCCCACGGGTTAACGACCGGGGAGATCAGTGCGCACTTCGCGCAGATCTATGACGCCCAGGTATCGAAGGAGACGATCTCCAGGATCACCGACAAGGTGTCGGAGGAGATGAACGAATGGTCTCACCGTCCGCTGGACGGCGTCTACGCGGCGATCTTCATCGATGCCATCGTGGTGAAGATTCGTGACGGGCAAGTAGCCAACAGGCCCATCTATGCGGCGATCGGGGTGAGCCTGGAGGGTGAGAAGGAGGTTCTGGGCTTGTGGGCTGGAACCGGGGGTGAGGGGGCGAAGTTCTGGATGAGTGTCCTGACGGACATCAAGAACCGGGGCGTGACGGACACCTTCTTCCTCGTCTGCGACGGGCTGAAAGGCCTGCCAGATGTTGTCTCAAATGTGTGGCCGTTGACGACGGTGCAGACCTGCATCATCCATCTGATCCGCAACACCTTCAAACTCGCGTCGAAGAAAGACTGGGACGCCCTCAAACGGGATGTGAAGCCGATCTATACGGCACCGAACCCGACGGCCGCGCGGACGGCGCTCGAGGAGCTGACCCAGAAATGGGGCAAACGATACGGTGCCATCACCAGATTGTGGGAGTCCGCGTGGGAGGAGTTCATCCCGTTCCTGGACTACGACGAAGAAATTCGCCGCGTGATCTGCAGCACCAACGCGATCGAATCCCTGAACGCCCGATACCGGCGGGCGGTGCGAGCACGCGGTCATTTCCCCACCGAGCAGGCCGCGCTGAAGTGCCTGTATCTTGTCACCAGATCACTCGACCCGACAGGCGCGGGACGAGCCCGATGGACGATGCGCTGGAAGCCCGCGCTGAACGCGTTCGCCATCACCTTCCAAGACCGCTGGCCGGCCGCGGAAACCTACTAAATGAAAACCGCCGGAAACACCGTTAACGAGACAGACCCGGTTAATCTCGTTCGGGTTGTTGGACCAGATGGGTCTGTCAGATTTCTTGTGTAACTGGTCATCGGCTAGTTGAGTCCTAGGCGGTCGCCGTAGGTCATTGCGAGGGTGTTAAGAATAGCTTTCCACCCGTTGATCTCGCCTGTCGGATTGGCCCGGTTGTGGCGTCGTTCGATGATCGCGAGATACATCACTTTCAGTGCGGATTGTTCGTTGGGGAAGTGGCCGCGACGCCTGGTCGCGGCTCTGAATCTCGCGTTCAACGACTCGATCCCGTTTGTCGTATAGATGAGCTTCCTGATCTCTAACGGGTAGTCGAGAAACGGGGTGAACTCACCCCACGACCGCCGCCACATCGCGATCATCGCCGGGTAGATGGGTTCCCATTCCTTCGCAAACTCGTCGAAGCGTTGCTCTGCCGCCTTCACCGTCGGCGCCTGGTAGACCTGCTTCAACCTCTCCGCGATCGGTTTCCAATACTTCCTGGACGCGAACCGCAGGCTGTTGCGCACCAAATGCACGACACAGGTTTGAACGGTCGCCATCGGCCAGGTCGCGAGGATCGAGTCCGGCAGGCCCTTCAGCCCGTCACAACAGACGAACAGGACATCGGCGACGCCGCGGTTCTTCAGCTCGGTGAGCATGTTCATCCATTGCTTCGATCCCTCACCACCGGTCGGTCCAACCCACATGCCCAGCACGTCGCGGTGGCCATCGAGGTCGATTCCGAGCGCCACATACACGGGTCGGTTGCCGACCTGCCCATCCCGAACCTTCATCACGATCGCGTCGATGAGGATCACTGGATACACCGGATCCAGGGGCCTTGCCTGCCACACCTCCATGTCGGCCACGACCCGGTCGGTGACTTTCGACACCAGCTCCCGGGAGATATCTTGCCCATACACGTCGGAGAGGTGGGCCTGGATATCGCCGGTCGTGAGCCCTTTCGCATAAAGCGAGACGACGGCCTCATCGAAGCCCGCGATGCGACGCTGATATTTCGGCACGATCGCCGGCTCGAAAGTTCCCTGCCGATCCCTCGGAATCTGGACCGTCACTTCACCGATCTCGGTCCGCAACGTTTTCGGCGTCGACCCGTTCCTCGAGTTCTGCCCGTTGCGGCCGTCGAAGTCGTGCTTGTCATAACCCAGATGGTCAGACATCTCGACCTCAAGAGCTGTCTGCAACACCTGCCGGGTCAACCCCGTCAGGAGCCCATTCGGCCCAGTCAACTCGATGCCCTGCCCCTTAGCCGACTCGACGAGCTCCGCCGCTAACGCGGCGAAATCGGTCTCCGCCGGCAACGGCCGGCCCGTCTCAGGATCAAAGCGAAGATGCTTCTGAATATCTCTGCTCATGCGTCATTGTTCCCATCCCACAGCTCCCAGCCGCGGATGTCACGCCGAACCAATTACACAAGATTTCTTACAGACCCGACCAGATCTGTCGCCAAAGCTCTTTGGGGAACACGGTGAAGGCGAGGATGTCGGCTCGGGCGGCATCGAGGTGGGCGAACGCTTTCGGCAGTTTGTGCTCGAGGGCGTCGAGGACCCGGTCGAATTGGGCGTGCACCGACTCGGCATCGGGTTGGTCGTAAACACTGTGCAGGAGTGTTTTCACCCAGGGCCAGGAGCTCTTTGGGACGGTGCTCATCAGGTTCGCGGCGTAGTGGGTTCGGCAGCGTTGCCAGGCCGCCCCGGGCAGTGTCGCGGCGGTTGCTGCGACAAGGCCGGCGTGGGCGTCGGAGGTGACGAGTTTCACCCCGGCCAGGCCCCTGGCGGTGAGGTCGCGGAAGAACGCCAACCATCCGGCCCCGTCCTCGGTGGTGGCGACTTGCAGGCCGAGGATTTCGCGGTGCCCGTCGCCGTTGACGCCGGTGGCGACCAGCACGGCGACGTTGACCACCCGGCCGCCCTCACGGACTTTCATCGTGAGGGCGTCGCAGGCCACGAACGTGTAGGGGCCAGCATCCAACGGTCGGGAGCGGAACTCGGCAACGTGTTCGTCCAAATCGCGGGCCATCACCGAGACTTGCGATTTCGACAATGATGTGATGCCGAGGGAGTCGACAAGTTTCTCCATTCGCCTCGTCGAAACGCCGAGGAGGTAACAGGTCGCGACCACTGTCGTCAGGGCACGTTCGGCGCGGCGGCGTCGTTCCAGCAACCAGTCGGGGAAGTAGGTGCCCTGCCGCAGCTTCGGTATCTGAACATCGATCGTGCCGGAGCGGGTGTCGAAATCGCGGTGTGAGTCGCAGCGGTAAGTGGCGTGATTTCCGCACCGTTTAGTGGCCAATGAGCAGGGCTTCTCGGGCGGCGTCCACGACTTCGGGTGTGAGTGCATTGAGGTTGTTTAGCGCCTGGATTCGTTCGATTTGAGTGACCAGCCGGTCGACGAGGCGGAAGTTGCCGCCGGTGATCCGGACGACGGTAGCGATTGCTGTGGCGTGACCGATTCCGCCGTCAGTTGCCGTGTCGCTGGCGGGAAGCCGGCTGGTTAGGACGGCGGTGAGTTCGTCTGGGGTGAGGGGCCGGTATTCGTGGGCGAAGCCGATGCGGCTGTAGAGCTGTGGGTAGCGGGCGAGGCGTTTCTCGATGCCTGGCATGCCGATAAGGATGACGCCCATGTTATGGCGGTCGAAGTAGTCACGGACTTGCTCGAGGCCGGTTGTTTTGAGGCGGTCGGCTTCGTCGATGATGAGCAGTTCTGTGCGTCCGCTGGAGCGGGAGTCGGTGTGGACGTAGGGGTCGACGAGGCCGTGCTCGTGGTAGTCGATGGCGAACGAGATTCGTTGGCAAGCGGTGGGCAGGCCGCGGTCGATTTCCCGGATGGTTGCGGCAACGCTGGGTGTGAAGAAGGCGGTGTGGGCGTCGAGGACGCGCGCCGGGACGGGGCCAAGGTCATCGTCGAAGATGTGCTGCCATTGTTCCCAGTCGTCGGCGCCGGCGTAGTGCCGCGCAGAGAGGGTCTTCCCCACACCGGGTGGGCCCCAGCAGAGACCGATGTAGCGGTGAGCGCGGACGGTGTCCGCGAATTCCGTAAAGCGACGGTGTTCTCGCGTGGTCTGGAATGGGGGCAACCCGGTTTTCCGAACGGGGGTGGTGTTGACCTCACCAACTCTTTCGGTAAGGAACCGGCGGCCGTCGTCGTTGTTGCCGAGGATGCTGCGGCCGGACTCAGTCGGTGGCATAGAGACGCAATCCTGATCGCGGAGCCGGTGCGGGCGGCGGCACGGGCTCAGGTTCGGTGTCTTCGGCGGGTGCATAGCGGGTGTCGTCCGGAAGGGCATCGGCGAGGCTCCGCCGTTGTCGAAGCTGCTTTTTCAGGTCTCGGCGGCGCCGCGCACGAACTGCTTGCAGTTCCTGAAGGGAGACGGAGTCGGCCGCAAGTTCCGGGGCGATGGCGCGGCAGAGGAAGCTGTCATCGAAGTAGACCCGAATCTCGGCGATGTCGCGCGGGTTGAACCTCACCGTGACGTTCTCGCCCACGTAGGCAGCAAGGATCGGTGAGACATACCGGGTCGAGGCGAACTGGATGCCGTCGCGCTGCACCTTCCGTGTCGCCGTCGCAGTAAGAAGGAGAAGATCGAGGTCCTCCGGGTGGGCGGGGCTTCGTGGGATGAACCCGGACGCGGCCCACCGCTTCGAGGGCGCTTCGCCGGTTTGGGAGTGGGAACGTTGGTTGTAGTCGCTGACGATGAACTGTTCGAAGATCCCATCGAGTTGTCTCAGGGTCAGCGTCGGCGCACTGATGGGGTGCCCGCCCGTTCCGTGCGGAATATGGCCGGGGAGGTGCGGGAGCAGCTCGGTGGTGATGGTGCCGTAGAACCGTTCGATCTTGCCGCGGCCCTGCGGGACACCGATCCGGGAGTGGATAAGCCGGATGTGGGTATCGAGGCAGACGCGCTCCAGGCGGGCTGAGGTGAAATCCGATCCGTGGTCGCTGTAAAGCACATCGGGCAGGCCGCAGATGGGCCACGCCGGGTTTGTCTTCCGGTTGACAGCCTGATGCAGGGCAAGCGCAGTCTGCTCCGCTGTCGGGGCGCCGATGAAGACGGTGTAGCCGGCGACACCGCGGGAGTGGTCGTCCAGAACGATGGTCAACCAGGGCCTCACCGGACTGCCTGCCTTATCGAGGATGGCGATGTCGAGGAGGGTGTGGTCGACTTGCCATTGCTCGTTCGGGCGCCCCGCATTGCGGCGGAAGACTACCTCGAACCGGTCCCTGTATGCGGCGTCGCCGTGCTGGGCGAGGGTGCGAAGACCCGGGTCAAGAGCTGCGATCACTGCGCGGACGCTGCTGTAGCTCAGTCCAGGAAGGCTCCGGTCTTGGGCGATGTCGCTGACCCGGCGATGAATGAACGCCGCGGTAGGTTCCGGCCGGCGCAGCGCCAGAGCTTCGATCACCTCGACCAGCTCGGCCGCGATCCGCCTCGTACCACGGTCGACCCGGCGGGAACGCTCCAGCCCATGAGAGGTGGGATCGTTTCGGTCCTTGCTCGCCCACCGAGTGAGCGTGCGAACCGGCACCCCCGACACGGCGGCGATCCGGGTCCAGGGGGTTCCGTCATCGTGTTGGCGTAGGAGGGCAAGTTTCGTCTCGACCGTTCTCTGCACCACGGGAAATCATCGCCTATGCGGGGCTGACATCGTCGCCGAGGTGCCGGTAGATTGTGCCGCGCGAAACCCCGAATGTCTCTGCAATCTGCTGCACCGTGTACGTCTTCTCGTCATACATCGCTCGCGCCTGCCGGGCCTTCGTGACCGTCATCTTCGAGCGACCGCCGCCTTTCCGGCCGCGGGCCCTAGCCGCTGCTAATCCGTCTTTGGTGCGTTCGACGATGAGATCGTGCTCAAACTCCGCGATCGCGGCAAGCATGTGGAAGAACAACCGCCCGCCTGGAGTTGTCGTATCAATTCCTTGGGACAGGGCCTTCAGCCCGACACCTCGCTGCTCGAGCCCGTCGACTACCTCTTTCAGGTTGCGGACAGAACGCCCGAGCCGGTCAAGTTTTGTGACAACAAGAGTGTCGCCATCCCGGAGGTAGTCAAGCGCATCATCCAAGGCCGGTCGTTTCGCCAGAACCCCAGAGGCATGCTCGACGAACACCTTCTCGCATGCAGCGGCTTCGAGGGCATCCGTTTGCGCGTCGAGATTCTGCTCTCGAGTCGAGACGCGTGCGTAACCAACAGATGCCATAGCCAAACTGTACCTCTGAGGTACCTTCCAGTACATAGGTCTCGGACACGGACAATAGAACACAACACGACGATTCGGCGTCTCCGTAACCAAGGTGTCTCGTGGACGGTCGTTCCCGGACAACCTGCGTGAGTAAGAGAGCGTTGCGTCGAGCCCACGGCGGCAGACTTTCAACCCTGCGGGAACGACAGGCTTTCACGTTCACGCCCAAGCTTAAAAGGTGACAGTAGGCCCGCAATTGCAACGCGTTCCTGCCCATCCTCGTCGGACATATATTTGCCTTGTGCACATTGCTATGGGTGGGAAAAGCGATCGAGAACATTTCGACCCTCTGGCGCTTGGGCTCGCAGATATTTTCCAAAGATGGGACCCGATAGGTGTTTTCTGCGGCGAAACCCCAAGCGACGATCCGACCGAATATGACGACCTGGTCATACCGACACTGTGGATGCTCAAATCCGGCGTGGGTGTAGTTCGACTTACCCGAGAACTTCGGCAGGTGCTCATCACCGACTACGGATTATCAGATCCCCCATCGACGTTCGGGGTAGCCCGCGCATGTGTCGCCTGGTGGAAGGCATCAAAGAATGTTCAACGCTCGGAGAGTTCCTCGCCCGGACTGTGAAGGTTTAGGACGCGCGCTACTCAGTTCCGCGTATCAGGAGAACGGTGACTGGGTTGCTCGCGCTCCTCAGCTATCGGGGATGAGGGCGAAGTCGGCGTGCTGTTCGAAACCATCGGGGTACAGGTCTGCGTCCACCTCTACATGCTCAATTCGGAATTGGTGACGAAAGCGGCGAAATCCAGGCGCGAGCCGAAGATCCCGGATGGCCCGGCGGGCTGCACTCTCGGACGCGAAGAGCCCGATGTGTTTGACATCAACAAGAGGCCACGATCTGTGGTCGCCACGCGGCCGCAGATGGGAGACGGAGTACAAAATCACTCTTCTGTCCCTTCTGAATTGTGCGAAAAGAAGCCTCCGCCCCAAGAGGCGTAGTCAATTTCGATGCGATCAATGACAAGGCCGTCGACGTCGTCAACATTTCTCAACTCACCATTGAACCCGGGAAGCTTGGCTGACCGGGTCAAAGCCTCTTCAGCTCGGCTTTGTGATGAGTAGACACCAAGTAGGCGAGGGAACTCAACCTGCTCGTATCCGTTCACCGTTGCCGAGTAGTTGTGCCACAGAGCATAGGCATAAGCCGGGAGTTCATCTTGCGCCCCATGTTCGTCAGTCATTCAGAGCTGCTCCCACTTCACCGTTCTGCAGAGGACACCGTATTCACCCAGTACGCAGCACGTTCATCAGTACGCCCGCGACGTGCCCTCAAGATAGTCGCGAAGATCTGCAAGTGGGAGTGGCACGGACCCTTCGTCGGGCAAAAAGTTACGGACGAAAACGCCACCGTTTGGATCGTTGGCTGCTGCGTCAATTCCTATGCCCAGAGGACGGAAGTCGGAGACGATGTGCGGATCGCGTGCCCCGAGCTCCCGAGCGCGCCGAAGAGCATCGCCCTTGCCAGCAGCGACGAGCCACAACGTGGCGCGTCTCGGTTCGAACAAAGCAAACATGACAACGCGGCGGCCATCACGGAGTAAGTAGCTGTACTGCTCGAACGGCTTCTTCTTCGACGACACAAGCAGACCCTACCGTCGGCAAGAGAAGCTCGATACGTAAACGGCATTCGGATTGCTCGAATCCGCGACCGCCCACGCCATTTATCTCTGCCATAAGCCAGCCATTAACCGTCACCATTCACAGCTGAGCGGGGGTAATCCCGTCTTATAACGCGTCTCATAAGTAATCGCTAAGCTCGACGTAGTAGTAATCCCTTATGAGACACAGGAGTCGAGTGACGAAGCACATCGGTTACGCACGGGTTTCAACTCGCGCGCAAGACAGCGACCGCCAAATAGTTGATCTGAAGGACCCCATGCTCGGGAAAGTGCGCGCCGACGATCTCTACATCGATCACGGCGTCTCAGGTGCCAGGGAGACAAGGCCGGCTCTAGATCAAGCCCTTGCCGCGCTAGAGGCAGGTGACACTCTGGTCGTGGCCACGCTGGATCGCCTCGGAAGATCGACCGAGAACATGCTGAGGCTCGCGGCCGATCTGCGTAATCGCGGGGTGGCCCTGAAAGTCCTCAACCTTGGCGGCGAAGCAATTGATACAAGTACGCCGACCGGGAGCATGCTGTTCACCGTGATGGTCGCTCTTGCTCAAATGGAACTCGACATCAAGAAGGAGCGTGCACTGGACTCCGTGTCCAAGAGGCGGGCAGCGGGCAAGGATCTCGGTGGACGCAGGGCAAAGTTCAGTGAGGGCCTGATCCAAATGGCACGCCAACAGATCGACGCTGGAGGTTCGCCGTCGCAGGTTGCCCGGGATCTGGGGATGTCCCGAGCCACGCTCCACCGCCGGTTGCAACAGAATGCAGAGTCCGTCGATCTCCGGCTAGGCGAACCCCCGGCCGTGTTACCTAGGAAGAGGGAAGCGCGGAAGGGTGGGCTCAAATAGGGAATCTTTGCCCTCTAGGCAGAGAAAAGGCCCCTCACGTTTGTGCTCTCCCGTGAGGGGCCTTGCTCGTTAGAAATAGCTTGCTTGCTAGCTATTTCTTGCCGCCCTTGGGGGCGCCCGAGGGTCCCTCGCTTTTCGCCTTGGCCATGATGTCTCCTCTGTTTGCTTACCGATGCGACGAACTCTTTTCGTCTAGCTCAAGTTTATCAGGAAACATCCAGCGAACTATAAGAAACGGACTCGCGGGATAGAGCGTACTCAGAGCGTGCTCCAGTTCGGAAACAGGTCTCTCGCTTCCTTCGGGGTGACGTTGAACAACTGCGCCAGCCGCCACCAGTTCGGCTCCTCGGCACCGGAGTCGTGCTCCACTTCCTCGAGGAAAAGCTGGATCCCGCTGACTGACATCGATTTGAGGAACTCGGCTCTGCCATCACGGGCCGGCCCTCGACCGACCAAGTAGGCGAGCCGCGCCATGATCCGGTCTGTCTCGGTTGAGCAGTCGACGGGGTATTCAATCAGCGCGGCTATTGGAGCCAGCAGCTCATCGAGTGCTTGGTTGCTGAGCTTGTGGGGGAATTGGGTTTGGGGGCGCATCGTTTCCTCGCGATTGTGAGCTTGAAAGGATGCCGTCGACCCCGGCTTGGCCAGCTTATCTCGACGAAACACGAATCGACGAGGCCCGGAAATTGCCTTCTATCGTCAGTAATAAGAGAGCGCTAACTAGGGGGAATAACATGAACAAACTCGCATCTATCTACAGTTCAGCCGTAGGCATGCTCGCGTTGTGCGGCTTTATGGCGTTCGAATTCAGCCGGATGGTTCCGGACAATCTCGCTGCCATCACAGCGCACGGCGTGAGCTTCTGGCCCGTCGCGTGGCTCATACTGATCGGCTCCGGCGGCGCAACGATGCTGTGGTCCGCCATCATCGTTGGGGTGGAAGTTTTCACCGAACTCCGAACTTCGGAAGACCGATGAGCGGTTCGGCTAAAGATTTCAAACTCTCATACGAAGACATCTCCGCTGCCTCACCAGGTCTCCCTCCAGGCGTCCCAGTCACAGGTACCGCCGTCTGGTTCGTTCGGTATCTTGCTCGGCCCATTCTGAGGGATGTCACCTTCCGTGTGTTCGCCCGACCCAAGCTTCTGGTCAATGGCGTTTCCTGCCAGGGCATGGCAAGCGTTCACGCTCAAAAGGACGGGACAATTCGCGCGCCATTGTTCTTCACGGAAGAGCTTCTAGAGAACCTCTTGATTCACCTCAAACCGCAAATGGAGTGGACAGAAGATGAAAATCGGAGGGCTTGGGGAGCCAGCCACATCGTGCGCCACGAGTGTGCCCATGTCCTTCAGCACGGTGCGTTGGGACTGCCCCCGGTTTGGTTGACTCTTGACCTGTGGAGATTCGTCTCCGCTGGAAGGATGTCACCATGCCCAAGCCCTACCCGCCCGAGTTCCGCCGCGATGTTGTCGCGGTCGCTCGCAAGCACGAAGCCCCGCTGAACCAGATCGCGAAGGACTTCGGAATTTCGGAGTCGTGTCTGGCGTACTGGCTGAAGAAAGCCGACGTCGAAGAGGGGGTGAAGCCTGGCGTGACGGAGAAGGAGTCGGCTGAGCTGCGGGAGGCGCGGAAACGGATCCGGCTGCTGGAGCAGGAAGCCGAGGTAATGCGCCGCGCCGTCGCCTACCTCTCCCGGGATGTCAACCCAAAATGATGTACCCGCTGGTCCGCGAACTGGCCGTCGACGGAGTCCCCGTCACGGTGACCTGCCGGGTATTGCGCTTCTCCAAACAAGCCTTCTATCAGTGGCTCCGAAACCCCGTCTCGCAACGTGATTGGGACGACGCTCACCTGACCAACGCGGCGTGGGACGCCCACCGGGACGACCCCGCGTTCGGCTACCGGTTCATCAGCGACGAACTCAACCAGGCTGGCCTGAAGGCGGGCGAGAACCGGGTTTGGCGGCTCTGCTCCCAGCAGCGGCTCTGGTCCGTGTTCGCGAAGAAACGCGGCCTGAGGGGCAAAGCCGGCCCGCCCGTGCATGACGACCATGTCCAGCGGAACTTCACCGCGACACGCCCTAACCAGCTGTGGTTGACGGACATCACCGAGCATCGCACCGACGAAGGCAAAATCTACCTCTGCGCGATCAAGGACGTGTGGTCGAACAAGATCGTCGGCTACTCCATCGACTCCCGAATGAAAGCATCCCTGGCGGTCGCTGCGGCCCGCAACGCAATCGGGCAACGCGACATCGCCGGCACGATTCTGCACTCCGACCGCGGCTCTCAATTCCGCTCCAACGCCTTCGTGCGGGTGTTGAAGAACAACGCCATCACCGGGTCGATGGGCCGCGTCGGCGCATGCGGCGACAACGCCGCGATGGAGTCCTTCTTCGCCCTCCTGCAAAAGAACGTCCTCGACCGGCAACGATGGGCCACGAGGGAAGAGCTACGCCTCGCGATCGTGGTCTGGATCGAGCGAACCTACCATCGCAAGCGTCGGCAACGCCGCCTCGGCAAACTCACCCCGATCGAGTTTGAGACAATAAACATGGCCCTCAACGCCGCGTGAAACCACTAACCCACCGAGTCAACTGAACTCGGGGCAGTCCCGTTCGCTGACCTTTACAAGAAGTATTTTGCGCCGTACGGACTGCACGAGCAGGAACAGTTCGCAAATGCACTCTCGTGCGTTTTAGGAAGCCGCCCCCATTTCGGCACCTATCATCCGCCGACGTACAGGCAGGTGCTGGAACTCCAGTCTCATCTCGCCTATGTCAGTCACGATCGGCTCGCGAGGCCAAGACGGATCGTCGCTGAGCCAGAGGAGTCTCGGAGCATGCAGTTCTTCGCGCCGACGACCGTGTGCGCATACTGCGTCGACACGGAGGCAGACAGAGCGGCGTAGCTGCTCGGTCGGAGTTCAGCGTCGCCGATGATCACGAGGTAGTAAGTCGATGCTGGCCGCTAGCGGAGTTGCGCTGCTACTTGCCTTGTGTGCGATCGTGGCAGGCCTCATATCGAGGAAACTCCTCAAAGTGGCAGGCGCAGTATTCGACTTCCGTTGGTCCCTCGGTGGCGTGGTGGCCGGGTCCATCGGTGTCCTGCTCGCCGAGCCGGGCTTTGTCATCTCGATAGCCGCCTCGCTATTGACTTAGACCCTCGGTTCGGGATGGGGAATGACATACGCGATGTAGCGACTACTCGAGCTGACCACTTGCGAGAGCAGCGTGGCTCCTCATTTCAGCCCGCCTCGCCTTGCACGGAGCTGCCGTCGTGCCTCTTCGGCCGCCTTTCGCGCATTCACCCTTTCAAGCTGGTCTCGCTCGGCAACATGGAGGGCGGCAAGGGCTTCGTCGATCGAGGGCTCTTCACCGCCTGCGTACCATGGGACGACGCGAAGCTCTTGGAAGTTTCGGCCCCATAGTCTTCGCGTAGGCAGGATTGTGATTCGTCGAATCCGTGCTTTGAAGATGGATCGAAGTTCAGCAATGCGATCAGCGTGGTACTGGTCGCCAGTTTTTTCGGTGAGCCAGTCCCATCTGGTCAGCGAGTCATTGACGGCCGCGTCCCGCGCGGTTTCCTCGGATTGGCGAGCCTCAAGCTTGTCCAACTGGCCAATCCTTTGACGAACTTCACGAACCCGTTTTTCAAGCTCTGCACGGGACATCAGGTTGTCTCCGTACAGGTCGAGCCACTTGTTCTCCAGGGACACAAGCCTGTCCCGCGAATCCTGGTCGGGTAGCGAATTTAACTTGGGGGTTCCAATCTTGAAACCCGGCGACTCGGAAAAGACTCCGCGAAAAATCTCCACGACGTAATCCTCGATCTGGATCGCCGAGATACCCAAACCTGGACACACCAATGAGTTATTCGAGCACTTGTATGACGGCGTCTGCCCCACATATTTTGGCTTTGGCCCCGTATTTTCTTCTTGCACTGGACCGAGGGCCTTCGGTCGGCTGTAAGTGAGAACAGATCCGCACAACTGGCAATAGAGCAATCCAGACAGCATCGATTTTGGCGCTCGGCCTGGATTCTTCCTCTCAGGGTTCGAAAAGAGTGAAACCATCGATCTACTCTCTTCCGGTGAGAAAATCGGGTCCCACTTGGCTTCGAAAAGATGCCCTGGGCGATACTGAAAGTCGTCAAAACGGCTCTTTTTCTCTCTGCGGCGTTGATCCCACTCGTCCCGCTCTGACTGTGGCACGTAGACGCGATACCCTGCGATGGTTGGTGACATCAGTACGTTTCGAAGAGTGCTCGCGGTTAACGTTTCGCGAGGTTCACCGATGTCCCTCAACGCCCCCTTTGCCCACCTGGTTGTGTCCTTCAGGCCGTGGCCCGCGAGGATGCGTCGTCGTGCTTGTCGCAGAATGTCTGCTTCGCCGGAATGAACAACCAGGTTGTGTTTGTCAGTCGGATCGAGGCGGTAGCCGAACGGCACCCTGTTTCCGCTCCAGAGACCAGCGTGAGCCATTTCCCGCGCCTTTGAGACTTGGCGCTCTGCCTTGTGGCGAACCTCGTGCCCTGCCACGGCACCCATAATCTCGGCCATTAGGATCCCGGAGGGAGTGGAGAGGTCAATTTCTCCAGCCTTCACGGTGTAGATCTTGAGGTTCCGATCCTTCACCACTTTCATCAGGACGGCCAGATCTGCCAAACGCCGGTATAGGCGGTCGGGGTGCCAGGCAACAATTCCGTCGATCTCGCCCGATTGAGCGAGCTTCAGGAGTGATTCCCAACTATCCCGCCGTCTGCCGGTGGAGGCAGAAACATCGTTGTCTTCCATCACGTCGACAACCAGGAGAGCGTGCTTCTGGGCGTACTCCCTGCACTCCGTCTCTTGACGCTTCACACCCAGCCGGTCTCCTTCTAGGTCACCGCTCTCCTTGGGTGTCCGACTAATTCGGGTATAGATCGCCACTCTTTTCATTAATGCAGTTTAGTGACAATTCGCCTTCGCGATCTACCCGGGCATCTTCGTGCTGCAATTCGGGCTCTGACAGCGATCACCTCACGAAAGGACCATTCATCATGAACAGACTCCGCGAACGATTCCCGGCTGCGCTCGGGGATGAACGGGGGGATGTCCCGGGCTGGGTTCTCATCACGCTCATGACCGCCGGGCTCGTGATCATCATCTGGGGCCTCGCGGGCCCAGCGCTCAGTGCAGTGTTCCAGCAGGCCATCCAGCGCGTCACCGGCTTCTGACCTGCCGGATCTTAGCCGTGCACCGCCTGGGATCCCTCTCGCGCGACGAGGCCGGTTCGGCTGTCGCAGAATTCGTGTTGGTGGGTGCGCTGCTCACGGTACTGACCCTGTCGGTGATCCAGTTGGCTCTGGCGCTGCACATCCGAAACACGGTGCTCGACGCGGCAGCCGAGGGTGCCAGGTTCGCCGCCCTCGCCGACAGCTCGCTGGGGGAGGGCGCCGCACGATCCCGAGACCTGATCTCCTCGGCCATCGGGCCCGGCTATGCGACTGACGTCACGGCGAGCTACGGACGCTATCTCGGGCATTCGTCGGCGATCGTCACAGTGCGCACGCCCCTTCCGCTCATCGGCCTGTTCGGCATCGACGGCGGGCTGGAGGTGAGCGGTCATGCGGCTGTGGAGACGCTTCGCTGATCGTGTCGGTGCGGAGGACGGCACCGCCTCGCTCGAGTTCATCACGGCCGGCATGATCCTGTTGCTGCCGCTGGTCTACCTCGTGCTGACGATGTCTGCCCTGCAGGCCGCGTCCCTCGCCGTGGAGGGGGCCGCTCGCCAAGCGGTGCGGGTCTATGTGCAAGCGCCCGATACCCGCAGCGCCGAAGCCGAGGCCGATCGGGCGATCCGATTCGCGCTCGCCGACTACGGCATCGATTCTTCGAGCGCGAGCGTCTCGATCTCCTGCTCACCCCGGGCCCGCGACTGCCTTCAGCGCCAGGCCGCTGTCACGATCTCGGTCGAGGTCTCCGTCGGGCTTCCGTTCGTGCCGTCCGCCCTCTCGGTCGGCGGCCCCGCGGCAGTGCCAATCCGATCGACCGCGACCGAGCGGGTCTCCCGGTTCGGGGGTGCGCCGTGAGAGCGCCACTGGGGCGGGTGTTGAAGGGGGAGGAGGGATCGCTCTTGCCGCTCACCATCTTCTACGGCTTCCTCTCACTGCTGCTGATCCTGCTCGTGGTCGCCGCGACCTCCCTCTACCTGGAGCGCAAACGCCTGTTCACGGTGGCGGATGGTGCCGCGCTCGTCGGCGCGGAGGCCTTCGCCCTCGACGACGTGTCGGTCACCGCCGGCGCTCCACGCCCGAGCCTGAGTTCCGCGCAGGTACGGACTGCCGTTCAGGAATACCTCGACACCCTGCCCCACGACCGTCTCGAGTCGTTGCGCCTGGAATCAGCCGGTACTACGGACGGCCGAAGCGCCACTGTAGAGCTGTCCGCGTACTGGCGCCCTCCCGTGGTCTCTTTGCTTCTGCCCGAGGGCATCCGGCTCGATGTGACGGCCGTCGGCAGGTCGGTGTTCGGATGAGGGGACGTCAGTCCGAGCTGCTTCCCACGAACAACACAGCGGCGCCGAGCCCGATCATCATGACGCCGCCGGCAGCTCCCAGCCGGCCGATGCGTCTGGGCGACCGCGCAAACCACTGCCGCACCGAGCCCGCGACGAGTGCCCACACGCTGTCGCTGACCAGGGCGATGGCCACGAAGACCGCGCCGAGGGTCGCGAGCTGCAGCGGGATGCCTCCGCGCGAGTAGTCGACGAACTGGGGAAGCACGGCGACGAGGAAGACGATGGTCTTGGGATTGGAGACCCCCACCACGAAGCCCTCCGCGAGCATCCGTCGGGCGCTGCGCGGTCGGCGGGGCTCCGAGGTCTCGGCGTGCACATCGTTGCGGTGACGGATCGCCTGGATGCCGAGGAAGACGAGGTAGAGGGCGCCGGCGATCTTGATCGCGGTGAACAGCACGATCGACTGCTCGACGATCACGCCGACCCCGAGGGCGACGGCGGCGGCGATCACGAGTGCCCCCGCGGCGTTGCCGGCCACGCTGAGGAGTCCGCCGATCCTGCCGAGTGCTAGCGACCGGCCGATCACGAACAGCACGCTCGGACCGGGGATCAGCATCAGGCCGAGCGCGGCGAGAGCGAAGGCGAGAACGTTGCCAGCGGGGATCATGCTGAGAGCTTAGGGGCGACGCGCTCGACCGGGTTGCGGCTGGGGTACTGTCGGGATTTATGGAGGATGCCGGCGCTCGCGCAACGCGTGATCACGATGCGCCGCCGGAGGTCATCTGGGATGTGCTCGTGGTCGGAGCGGGCCCCGCGGGGTCCTCGGCGGCCCGGGTCGCGGCCGAGGGCGGGGCGTCCGTTCTGCTTGTCGATCGCGCGCGGTTTCCCCGCTACAAGACCTGCGGTGGGGGCCTCATCGGCATCTCCCTCGAGCACCTGCCGCCCTCGGTGCTGACGGTGGTCGAGCAGCGAGTGAGCGAGGTGCGGTTCTCCCTTCGTGGTGGGGCTCAGAAGTCCTATCGCCGTGGCCTGCCGTTTCTCTCCCTCGTGCAGCGCGAGAGTTTCGATGACGCGCTCGTGAAGGCAGCCGTCGCCGGGGGAGTCACGTTTCGCGACGGCGTGGTCGTCAAGTCGGTGGAGGAGACGGATGGGCTCGTCGCCGTGACGACGGACGGTGCCCCGATACGCGCCCGCGTCGTGGTGGGCGCCGATGGAACGAGCGGCCGGATCGGTCGCTACGTGGGGGTGCAGAATCTCGGCACCGACCTCGCACTCGAGGTTGAGCTCACCAAAACGGCACAGGCGCCGGATTACGAGGGGGTGATCGCCTTCGACTGGGGCATCGCTCCCGGCAGCTACGCGTGGGTGTTCCCCAAGGAGAAGGTGCTCACGGTCGGGGTGATCCAGGCCAGGGGCGAACCTCAGCAGACTCGTGACTACCTCGAATCGTGGCTGCGCACCGTGGGGCTCGACGGCCTCGAGACGGAGCGGTCGAGCGGTCACCTCACCCAGTGGAGAGCCCCGGATTCGCCGCTGCGGCGCGGCTCCGTGCTCGTGGCGGGGGATGCCGCCGGACTGCTCGATCCGTGGACCCGTGAAGGTCTGTCCTACGCGCTCCGCTCCGGATGCTGGGCAGGGGAGGCCGCCGCGGCCGCCGCCCACGGCAGTGATCAGGCTCTGCGCCAGTACACCGAGAGGGTCCGCGAGCGGCTCGATCCGGACATCCGGGCCGGAGAGCGCCTTCTGCGGTTCTTCGAGAGGCATCCCCGACTCGTGCACCTCGCACTCGCCCATACCGGCACCGGCATGAGACTCTTCCTCGCCGTCTGCGACGGCACGAAGACTCTCGGGGGCATCCTGTCCCGCCCTCTGCTGAGCCGCGCTCTCCGGGTGTTCGGCTCGTGACCTCGGCCGAAGCCGCCCAGCTGCTCGGCGTGAGCGCGGAGGCGCTGCCGCCGGAGATCGAGCGGGCATTCAAGCAACGGGCGCGGATGTCGCACCCCGACCGATTCACGGGTGCTTCTCCCTCCGAATCGCGCGCGGCCGCCGCCGAGTTCATCCGGGTCACGGAGGCGCGCAACCTGCTGCTGCGCTTGGCGGCGGAACGGGTGGGCGCCGGATCCGCGTCGGCTCCCCGCATCACCGAATCGCTCGTCTACACCTCGGTTCCCGCTCCGCGGTATGTGCCGCGTCGCAGCGGCGCGACGATCATCTGGACGTTCCTTTTGGTCGTGGCCAGCGTGTTCTGTTTCATCGGCGGCACCCTGCCGCTCTCGCCGTGGAACCTGCTCCTGCTCGTGCCCCTCGACTTCTGCGCCATCGCCTACGCCCGCACGAGCAGGCAGGCCGCACTCGTCGGCACCCTCGTCTTCGGTGCGATCAACGCCGCGGTCGCGGTCACGATCGCCTCGTTCGGGTCGCTCGTCGCGCTCGAGATCCTGCTCGCTCCGGTGATCGCGCTGGTAGTGATCGGCCGCAGTCGGCGCGGCAGGCTGCCCGACGGCGCCGCTCAGCGAGGGCGACGCGGGGCGTAGCGCGGCACGTAACGCAGCAGCACGCCCGCCCCGATGAGGCCGACGATCCCCAGGACACCGCTGGCGAAGGCGATCGAGACCGCGGCGGTGAGCGCCGAGAGCGCGAGGGGCGAGACCGCGCTTCCGGCATCTCCGGTGAATCGCCACGCTCCGAGGAACGGTGCCGGATTTTTCTGGTCGGCGAGGTCCGCCCCCAGGGTCATGAGGATGCCGCTTCCGAGCCCATTCGCGATCGACATGAAGAAGGCGGCGGCGATGAACCACGGCACGGCACTGGCGAGGTCATGTGTGACGGCGAGCGCGAGGTGCCCCACGCCGAGTCCGATCATCGAGGGAAGGGCGCTCCACAGTCGACCGAAGCGGTCCATGATCTGACCGCTCGCATAGAAGAGCCCGAAGTCGAGGGCCCCGGCCGCGCCGATGATCAGGGCCGTCTGGGCATCCGGGATCCCGATGCTCACCGCCCAGAGAGGCAGGATCACCTGGCGGCTCGCCCGCATCGCCCCGACAAGCGCCGCTCCGGTTCCGAGCCGCGACAGCACGGCGCGGGAAGCCCAGATCGTGCGGAACAGCCCCGTCGATTCCGCGGCGACGAACGCCGTCCCCGTCCGCTCGGATGTGGTCGTTCCTCGTTCGGTGATCGACTCGACCGGATCCCGCAGCAGTAGCAGTGAGGCTGCCGCCGCGACGCAACACACGATGTGCACCCAGAAGACGGACTGCGTCGAGCCGGAGAGATGGATCACCGCCGCCGCCACGAAGGGGCCGATGAAATAGCCGAGACGGAAGGTTCCGCCGAGAGTCGACAGCGCCCTGGCGCGAAAGGGGCGCGGCACGAAGCTGGTCATGAACGCGTGACGGGCCAGTGCGAAGACGGCGGTCGAGAGTCCGATGGCGAAGATGCCGAGCCCGAGGATCCACGGGTTGGGTGCCGCGAGGGCGGTCACCAGCCCGACGATCGAGAGAAGGGCCGCGTAGATCATGGCGGTGCGTTCGCCGATGCGGCTGACGATCCACCCGCTCGGGATGTCACCGAAGAGTTCGCCGAGCAGGATCATCGAGGCGATGACCCCGGCGACCGCGAGGGACGCCCCGAGGTTATCGGCCACCTGCGGGATGATCGGGATGATCGCACCCTCGCCCACCGAGAAGAGCAGCGTCGGCACGATGGCCGGCAACGCGATCGAGCGGAAACTGAAGTCCGGCTCGCTGGTGCTCATCGCCTCCGAGGCTACCCGCTCAGGGGGCGAAGGCTTGCACCCGGTAGTCTTGACGGCGATATGGACGAGCTCGATTTTTCTGAACAGATCGCCGCACTCCGCTCGACCTTCGCGGACATCCGCGCCGTCGTCGGCGTGGAGAAACTCCAGCGTGAGATCGCGGACCTGAGTGAGCAGGCCGGTGTGCCCGACCTCTGGGACGACACCGACAAGGCCCAGAAGATCACCTCCGACCTCTCTCACCGCCAGGCGGAGCTCGCTAAGATCGTGAGCATCCAGAGCCGGCTCGATGATCTCGAGATCATGGTCGAGCTCGCCAATGAGGAGGAGGATGCTTCGGCCGCAGCCGATGCGGGGGCCGAGCTGTCCAGCATCCAGAAGCTGCTCGGGGAGCTGGAGGTGCAGACCCTGCTCAACGGAGAGTTCGACTCGCGCGCCGCAGTGCTCACCATCCGTGCCGGTGCCGGGGGAGTGGATGCCTCGGACTTCGCCGAAATGCTGATGCGCATGTACCTCCGCTGGGCGGAGCAGCACAACTATCCGGCGAAGGTGCTCGACACGAGCTACGCCGAAGAGGCCGGAATCAAGTCCACGACGATCGAGGTCGACGCGCCCTACGCGTTCGGAACGATGAGCGTCGAGGCCGGCACGCATCGTCTCGTTCGCATGAGCCCGTTCAACTCCGCGGGCAAGCGTCAGACCAGTTTCGCTGCGGTCGAGGTGATCCCGCTGATCGAGACCACCGATGTGATCGAGGTGCCGGAGGGCGACATCCGCGTGGATGTCTTCCGCTCGAGCGGCCCCGGCGGCCAGTCGGTGAACACCACAGACTCTGCCGTGCGCATCACCCACATCCCCACCGGCACCGTGGTGTCGATGCAGAACGAGAAGAGCCAGATCCAGAACCGGGCCGCCGCCATGCGGGTGCTGCAATCGCGGCTGCTTCTTATCGAACGGGAGCGCGAGGCCGCCCAGAAGAAGGAACTTGCCGGAGTGATCACCGCAAGCTGGGGCGACCAGATGCGCAGTTACGTGCTGGCGCCGTACCAGATGGTGAAGGATCTGCGCACGGACTACGAAGTCAACAACCCGACCGCGGTCTTCGACGGGGACCTCGACGGCTTCATCAACGCCGGCATCAAGTGGCGCAAGCGCGACCAGAGCGAGTAGCTCGGCCCGGTCTCGCTGCACTCGCTGGCGCTCGCCGCTCGACCACCGACGCACGCGCCGGTCGAGCCGGTCGCTGAGCGACCTGCTCGACCAGCGCGGTGCATGGCCGACCGCCTCGAGACCTAGGCGGGAAGGGTCTCCGGGGCGTCCCCGAAGTCGTCGATCGGCAGTCGCACCCCGCCCTGCAAGGCAGACTGGTGCGCGACGATGCCGGGGAGGGTGAACCGAGCGGCGACCCAGGCGTTCACCGGGGGGAGCGTTCCATTGACGACCGCGGTGACGAAGTCGTCGGCGAGGAAGTGGTGGCTGCCCTCGTGCCCGTCCGGTGCGCCGAGGAAGCTCTCGGGCAGGCGCGAGGCGTCGTGCACCGGGGCGTGGCCGGAGATGAAGGAGGCGCGCAGCTCCGGCGCGACGTGAGCGAGCGCCGCATCATCCGCATCCATCGTCTCGGCGGTGGCGAGGAGCGCTGTCACGTCTTCGACGCCCTCCTTGTTCTGCCAGACCGATACCTCGGCGAGCTGTTCGAAGCTGCCCTCGGTGCCGAAGAAGCGGAAGCGGGACTCGCGGATGTGCGAGGGATACCCCACCCGCCGCATTTCGTTGATGCGCATCGATCCCCCGCCGGCCAACTCGAAGAGTGCGGTCGCGTTGGAGAAATCGTTGTCGAACATGCTGGTCTCCCGGTCGAAGACGCCGTCTCCGCGGTCATCCGTCACCCCGATGCAACTCACGCTGACGGCGTGGGTGGGGATCGCGCCCAGCACTCCGCCGATGGAATGGGTGGGGTAGAGCATGGGTGGGTAGCTCGCGGTGCGCTTCCACTCGGGTCCGCCGCTGTATTCGTAGGCCGCGTAGAACCCGAGATCCATGTCGTGCACGTAGTCGCCCTCGGCGTAGAAGACCCGACCGAAGGCCCCGTCGGCGAACTTCTCTCGGGCATACACGGTGGCCGGGTTGTAGTAGCTGGTCTCACCCATCATGTAGGTGAGGCCGGTTTCACGCACGGCGTCGATGATCGCGGAGATCTCCTCCTCGGTGATCGCCATGGGCACTGCCGAATAGACGTGCTTGCCCGCCCGCAGGGCTTCGAGCACGAGAGACCCGTGGGTCCACCGCTGGGTGAAGATGGCGATCGCGTCCACATCGGAGGCGAGCATGGCGGCGAAGTCGGTGACGGTGCCATCGAGCTCCTGGGCCTCGTTCAACTCCGTTGCACGCTCCGGAAGAAGGTCTGTCACCAGAACCCGGGAAACCTGGGGGTGGAGTTTGAACAGCTTCGAGAACTGGCCGGCGAACTGGCCGGCGCCGACGACACCGATGGAGATCGACATGGGCAACCTTTCTGGGGGAGAGCAGCATCATCGCTGCGCGGATCTGTACTTCTCAGCCAAATCTACTCGAGTAGGCCCCGTCGGTGCTTTCTGAGAGTCGCGACATCCGGCCTGTCGCTCTTCGCGATTCGGGAGTAGCTCCTTAGAGTCAAACGATCATGATTCGGTTTGATCAGGTAACCAAGCTCTACAAGGGAAACGCGCGCCCGGCGCTCAATGCGGTCACGCTTGAGATCCTTCGCGGCGAATTCGTCTTCCTCGTTGGAGCATCCGGCAGCGGCAAGTCCAGCTTCCTGCGCCTCGTGCTCAAGGAGGAGAACCCCTCCAAGGGGCAGATCCACGTGCTCGGGCAGAATCTCGGGCAGCTCACCAGCCGCAAGGTGCCCTATTTCCGGCGCAATCTCGGCGTGGTCTTCCAGGATTTCCGGCTGCTCCCGCAGAAGAACGTCTTCGACAACGTGGCCTTCTCACTCCAGGTGATCGGCAAGTCCCGGGGATTCATCCAGGAGGCGGTCCCGGATGTCTTGAAAATGGTCGGCCTCGCCGGCAAGACCAACCGTCTGCCGCACGAACTCTCCGGCGGTGAGCAGCAGCGAGTCGCGATCGCGCGCGCCATCGTGAACAAGCCCGCGATCCTGCTGGCGGACGAGCCGACCGGAAACCTCGACCCCTCGACCTCCGCCGGGATCATGACGCTGCTCGAGCGCATCAGCCAGAGCGGCACCACTGTGATCATGGCCACCCACGACGCGGGGATCGTCGATCAGATGCAGCGCCGCGTGATCGAACTTGTCAGCGGCCAGATCGTGCGTGACGAGCGCCAGGGTGGCTATCAGACCCAGGCCATTCCGCTGCAGGGCTTCGGTCCCGCATCCGTCTCCCGCTCCAATCTCGGCATCGCCGGGCAGGCAGAGGAGGTCTCGCGATGAGATTCGGTCTGATCATGTCCGAAGTCGGCAACGGGCTCCGACGCAACATCTCTATGGTCGTCTCTGTCGTTCTGGTCACCTTCATCTCACTCACCTTCGTGGGCGCCGCCATCCTGCTGCAGTTCCAGATCGGGCAGATGAAGGGCTACTGGAACGACCGTGCGCAAGTCTCGGTCTACATGTGCACCGACTCCTCCACCGCGGGTCAGTGCAACCTGGTCGAGGCGACGAAGAGCCAGAAGGCGGATGTCGAGGCCCAGCTCAAGTCGCCGGCCCTGGCCGGTCTGATCAAATCGGTCACCTTCGAGAACCACGACCAGGTCTACAAGAACTACAAGACCTACTTCAAAGACACCACCGGTGCGGACTTCATCACGCCGGCTTTTCTCTCTGAGACCTTCTCGATCAACCTCAAGGACCCGTCGAAAGCCGATGTGATCCGGGAGAGCGTCGCGAGTCTCGCCGGGGTCGAGCAGGTCGTCGACCAGCGGAAGTACCTCGATCCGATCTTCGCAGCGCTCAACGCCGCTAGTCTCACGGCGGTGAGCATCGCGGTGCTCATGCTCGTGGCCGCCGTGCTCCTCATCGCCACCACGATCCGGCTGTCGGCATTCTCGAGGCGACGGGAGCTGGGGATCATGCGCCTGGTGGGCGCGTCGAACCGGTTCATCCAGACCCCGTTCATCCTGGAAGGGGTGATCGCCGCGCTCATCGGATCGGTGCTCGCGAGCCTCGCGGTCGTCTCGATCGTGCGGTTCTTCGTGCAGGGGTACCTGGGCTCCCAGTCCCTCGACACCCCGTTCATCGGTCTGTCGGAGGCCTATATCGTCGTGCCGATCCTCCTCGTGGTCGGAGCGGTGCTCGCCGCGGCATCCGCGAGTTTCGCGATCAGCCGCTACCTGAAGGTCTAGACCCCGTTAGGGTGGAGGGCTGCGCGCGGATCGTCTGCGCGCAATCAATCCAGGAGTGAATCGTGCCGAAGGAACGTGGTCAGAAGGTTGTGGCCACCAATCGCAAAGCGCGCCACGACTACACGATCGAAGACACCTATGAGGCGGGACTGGTTCTCACCGGCACCGAGGTGAAGTCGTTGCGTGAGGGTCGGGCGTCCCTCGTCGACGGCTACGCCTTCGTCGAGTACGGCGAAGCCTGGCTGGATGCCGTGCACATTCCCGAATACAACCAGGGCACGTGGAACAACCATCCGCCCCGCCGCAAGCGCAAACTCCTGCTGCATAAGGCGCAGATCCTCAAGATCCACAACAAGACCAAAGAGGGCGGCTACACCCTCGTGCCGCTGAAGATCTACTTCAGCGACGGACGCGCAAAGGTCGAGATCGCCGTTGCCAAGGGCAAGCGCGAGTACGACAAGCGCCAGGCGCTGCGCGAGCGCCAGGACAACCGCGAAGCGGACCGGGCCATGTCTGCGCGCCGCAACCTCGGCGACTGAGGCCTGCGCACTCGCCTTATGCGGCAGGAGATCAACCGGAGTGCCTCAGCTGGCGATGAACCGCGCGTCGACCACCGCATCGATCTCGATGTCCTCCGGCGTGAGCGAGAGCTCCGGCGCGGACCCGGCGGCCATCATCCGCGACATCGGATGGGGCGCCCCACCCGCGGACGCGCCCACCTGGTCGCCGAGCATGCCCGGATCGGCGAGCGCGACCGCGCGCACGGAGCCGAGCCCGATGCTCTGGGCGTAGACGCTGGCCTTCGCCACGGCATCCTTCACCGCCCGGGACCGCACCTCGGCGATCACGGCCGTCTTGCGCCCCTCCGTCAGAGCCCAGGTGATCGTGCCGACGGTGAGGCCGTCGAGCACGGCCACCCTCTCGATCCACTCCGCCATCACGGCGAAATCACTGAACTTGGCGCTGAATCCAATGCGCGAGTGGAAGACCGGTGGAAGCTGCGCGCCATCCTGGCTCCAGGGTCGGGAACTCCAGACCTGGATGCTGTCGCTAGACCACCAGGTGATCGGACCGGTCGCGGGCGAATGCTGCTTCGCCAGCAGCGAACGTATGGTGGCCGACACGGTGACGGTCTTGGCGAACACCGGTTCGCGGACCGGCCCTTCGAAACCGACCGAGATCTGCACGGTGGCCCGTTCCGGCGGATAGAACGACGAGAATCTGCCCTGCACGGTGATGATGGTGTCGGTCATGATCGTCTCCATTCGTGTTCGGCCGTGCCCTCATCATTCCACGGGCGGTGGATTCTGCCGGGGCATCCGACGTATGCTTGAGGGCTGCCGACAGGCAGTGGGGTTCGCTTGCGGGCCGTGACAATTCAACAGCGCGCGATAGCTGCTCACTCTTCCTGCACGTCGGGAAGGTGCACCTGGGGATGATCGGTTTCGACATTGCCTGCGTGAGTGTGAGAAGCGGGTCGAGGATGCAGGGTTATCTCGTAAACGATCTCTGCAAACAATAAGTGCGAAATCTAACCGCGCTGACTTCGCTCTCGCTGCCTAAGCAAGAGCACTAATGAAGTCCGTCAGTCTGGGGATGCTCTCTAACCGGATCCTGGCGTAATTTAGGGAGATTGCTGCGGTGTTACGTCTCAGGGCGCCGCGGGACTTGAACTGGGACTGGGCTCGTCGGATTGGATGCCAGTGGCAAATTCCGGAGCCGAGTAGAACGCCTTCACTGGATACACCCGTAGAAGGCATATGACCACAGCAGTGGACGGGGGTTCAATTCCCCCCATCTCCACCCTTGCGGCTGTCGCGCGTTGTTGAATGGTCGAAACAGACCTGCCGAATGTGGCATCCGTGGCGCTGAAGGCGGGACATCGACGCATGGCCAGGAAGCGCGAGAAGCGCCCTGTTCCGGGCGCTCCCAAGCTGAGCCGTCCCTACGTGCGCCAGCCCGCGGGGGAGCCGATCTCCCTCGAGCGGGCCGTCGAGGAGGGGCTGCTGATCGCTCGGTCCGCGCTCACCATGGATGTGAAGAATCGCATCATCGTGAGTGCCCTTCGCGATGACCATCGCTTCGACGCGGCGGAGACTGCCTCGTGGGTCGCGCTGGAGTTGACCCACCTCTCGGCAGAGCAGGCCGGGTATGCCACGCGGATGACCGAGTTGGCCAACAGCCTGACCAGCGCCCGCGGCACGACCTCGAAAGAGCACGACTACGGCCCGCGGGACTTCCGCCAACTCACTCGCCGCGGCCTGGCCTACTCGTCCCTCTCCGACGAGCTCGCGCGGCTGGTGGACGACCGGGACTTCGTCGAGAGCGTCACGGAGGATGCCAGAAGCCAGGCCTGGTCGGAGCTCGGCACCGCGATCGAATCGCGGCTCGACCATGGACCGATGCAGAAACCGGATGCCGACTACGAACTCGAACGGGACACCCGTCTGCGAGCCTTCATCGCCATCGATCTCGCCCGCTTGCGTCGGAGCGTCGGCGATATCGATTCGCGCTGAACCGCCTCAGCCCAGCCGCAACCAGAGGAACCGGTGGGCACCGAGAGTGACCCCGCCCGAGAGCGTGACCACGTGTCCCGAGACGAGGTCCATCGCGCGCTCGGGCAGGCCGGACAGTGTCTCGGCCGAGACCTCTTCCGCGCCGTCGGAGAAGTTTGCGAGCACGAGCACCGTGGTATCCGCGCCCGGACGTTGGTATCCGAGCACGTGCGGGTTGTGGGTGCCGAAGGGCACCAGTCGCCCGCCGGCGAACTCGCTGGTGTAGCCGCGCACCTCGATCAGCTGGCGCAGCCCCTGGTAGATGCGACCGGCATCCGTCGTCGGGTCTGCGCGGGTCGCGTAGGCGGATGCCGGGTAGGGCGGACGACCCACCCAGCGACTGTCGTCGGCGTGCGCCGGCACCTCGAGGTACCCGTAGTCGTTGAGCTGACCCACCTCGTCTCCGAGATAGAGCAGCGGGATGCCGCCGGTGCTCAGGATGATCGAGTGGGCGAGCAGGATGCGATCGATCGCGCCGGCGTCGTGCGCTTCCACCCCGGCCAGGGATGCGGTCGTGCCGGAGATGCGGCAGTCGCCGGTGCGGGGATTGTCCTGGAACGGCACCCCGCGGGCGAAGCTTCCCTCGAAGCGGTTCACATAGAACGAGTTGAGGAAACGGCGATGGTCTGACCCGTCGATGCCGAGCTCCGCGGCATCCTCGTCGGCGAAGGTCCAGCCGATGTCGTCATGGCTTCTCACATAGTTGACCCAGGCCGTGCCCGGGTCGATCGCATGTCGACGTTCGAGGGCCTGCGAGAGCAAGCCGACCTCGCGGGTGGCGAGCGAGTTCCAGATGAGTGCCATCTGCAGCGGGTTGTAGCTCAGCTGGCATTCCTCGAGCGAGATGTATTCCGCGACCTGGTCGGGGTGCACGATGGCTTCCGACTTGAAGAGCACGGAGGGCGCGGCGATGCGGCACACGGCATTGAACGCCTGGATCAGCAGGTGCGCCTCCGGCAGGTTCTCGCTGGTCGTGCCGAGTTGCTTCCAGATGAAAGCGACGGCGTCCATGCGAAGAACATCTACCCCGAGGTTGGCGAGGTGCAGCATTTCCCCCGCCATCGCGCGGAAGACGGCGGGATTGCGGTAGTTGAGGTCCCACTGGAAGGAGTGGAACGTGGCCCAGACCCAGCGACCGTCGGGCAGTGGCACGAAGGAGCCGGAATGGTCGTCGGGGAAGATCTCCCGCACGGTGCGCTCGAACTCGTCGGGCATCGTGCGGTCAGGGTAGATCCAGTAGAACGCCTCGTGTTCCGGGTCGCCGGCGAGGGCTTTGCGGGCCCATTCGTGCTCGTCGGAGGTGTGGTTGAAGATGAAGTCGAGCACCAGCGAGATGCCGTTCGCCCGCAGTTCCGCGGCCAATTCGGCGAGTTGAGTCATGGTGCCAAGGCTCGGGCTCACGGCGCGATAGCTCGACACCGCATAGCCGCCGTCCGAGTTGTCCTCCGGGGCGAGGTACAGGGGCATGAGGTGCAGGTAGGTGAGCCCGAGCTCCCGGAAGTAGGGGATGCGCGAGCGCAGGCCGGCGAGATCGCCGGCGTAGAGGTCCACGTAACAGACACCACCGAGCATCCGGTTGGACTGGTACCAGTCCGGCAGGGTGGCTCGGCGGGAGTCGAGGGCTCGGAGGTCGGCGGGGCGACGCTGCCACGATTGGGCGCAGTCGATGGCGAGGAGGGCGAGTTGCTCGCTCGCCGCGGCCCCCTCGCCGTAGATGCGGCGGAAGAGCTCGCCGAGCCGGGGGGACTCGGCGTCGAATCGTTCTTCGAATGCCGCCCAGTCGGCGTCGGTCGTGGTGTCGCGGCGGCTGGCCGAGACTCGGGCGCGGAGAGGAAGCGGCGTCGCTTCCGTCCGCTCGTCAATAGGGGACACGGCTGCAAGTGTAGGTGCCGTGGTCAGCCCCGGCTCGCTGGTGCCGTCGCGATTCGGCGATGAAGAGACGTGGTCTCACCGACGTGGTCTAGTACGCGGCGCACGGTTCTTCCGTCTTCGGCGATAGCGGCCTGGCTGTCGTATGAGGGGATCGTGCGTCCGACACGGGAGCGCCCGTTCGTTTCGCCCCGTCCGTTGGCTCGACGAGAGGAGGATGCTCCGGCCCTCGTCAGTGCGAATTCGCACATCGCAAGTGCGGAAAGAGCCGTTGACCCGACATTTGCGTGCAGGAATACTCAGTAGGTCGGGCTTCGGTCGCGACATTCCTCCAGCGTCGCCAGGAAAGAGAATCGATGAACGACTCGGCAGCACTCCACACCGTTGCCCTCGACGGCGGTTCCCTCGCCGGGTTGCGCGCGCTCGTCACCGGGGGCGCGAGCGGCATCGGAGCGGCCTCGGCCCGCGCGCTCGCGGCGCGCGGCGCCCACGTCGTAGTCGCGGACGTCGATGCCACCGGCGCGGCAGCGCTCGCCGCCGAGATCGGCGGGTCCGTCTGGACGGTCGATCTCCTGGATGCGGGAGCCCTCACCGACGAGGCGCTCGCCACACCGTTGGCCGGCGTCGACATCCTGGTGAATAACGCCGGCATCCAGCGGGTCAGCCCGATCGAGGAGTTCGATCCGGCCGACTTCCATCGCATCCTCGCGCTCATGCTCGAAGCTCCGTTCCTGCTGATCCGTGCCGCGCTCCCGGGCATGTACGCGCGTGGCTTCGGTCGCATCATCAACGTGTCCTCGGTGCACGGCATCCGTGCCTCGGAATTCAAGAGTGCCTATGTCGCGGCCAAACACGGTCTCGAGGGTCTCTCGAAGGTCACCGCCCTCGAGGGCGGAGAGCGCGGGGTCACCAGCAATTGCGTCGCTCCGGGTTACGTGCGCACGCCGCTGGTGGAGAAACAGCTCGTGGAGCAGGCGGCCGCGCACGGCATCCCCGAATCGGAGGTACTGAGTCGCATCATGCTCACCGAGAGCGCGATCAAACGCCTGGTGGAGCCGGAGGAGGTGGCATCCCTCGTCGCCTGGCTCGCCTCGCGGCAGTCGGCGATGGTCACCGGCGCCAGCTACACGATGGACGGCGGATGGTCGGCCCGCTGAGCTGGCGGTATCAGCGACTCGCGAGACCGAGCAGCTCGGCCTCGGAGGCGACCGTGCGATCCCGCAGGGCATCGGCCACGGCCGCGACCGCGGGCTGCCGCAGCGATTCGCTGCGCAACACCATCCAGTAGGGCAGTTGCTCCGCGAACTGGTCCGGGAGCAGTCTCACCAGGTCGGGATGACGGTCGGCCATGAAGCACGGCAGGAACCCGATTCCCGAACCCGCACGCGTCGCCTCCACGTGCACGAAGACGTTCGTGGAGCTGATCGAATCGCGCATGGTCGGCACAAGGCGGCGCGGGGCATCGAGATCGTCCACCTGCAGCATCGAATCGACGAAATAGACCAGCGGATGGGTCATCAGCTCCGCCGCATCCGCGGGGGTGCCGAAGTGGTCGAGGTAGTCTCGCGAGGCGTACATGCCGAGCACGTACTCGCCGAGCTTCACCGCTTCGGCCCGGTGAACCTGCGGCGCGCCGACCACGACCTCGATGTCGAGTCCTGAGCGGTGCTGCATCGCCCGCCGCGTCACCGTGAGAATCTCCACGCTCAGGTGGGGGTGCTGCCGCTGAAGCGCGGTGATGGCCGGAGTGGCGATGTAGGCGCTGAACCCGTCGGTGGCCGACATCCGCACCACACCGCTGAGCTGGCGGGCGTCCTCACCGGTGGCGCCGAGCCCCGCGATCGCCGCCTCTACCTCCTCTGCGGCACGCACGGCTCGCCGACCAAGCTCCGTCAGTTCCCAGCCCCCGACGGTGCGGGAGAGCACCCGGCCCGAGAGTGTCGTCTCCAGCGCGGCGATGCGCCGCGAGACCGTGGTGTGGTTCAGGCCGAGGCTGTCGGCGGCGGAGGTGAATCGCCCCGTGCGCGAGACGGCGAGCAGCACGAGCAGGTCATCGGGATTTGCGGATGTCACGGCGGGCTCGAGCACATCTGCAAGTATGCACACAAAATGTGCGCAAGTGGTCATTGAGGCTCGGGTTGTCTGCAGCAATACTCAGTGAAGCCCCGACCGCTCGCGGTTCAGAACGCGCGGTCCCATCGACAGGTGTCAGAGACGACACTGGAGGAGAGCGACATGAGCGTCAGCAGAAGCGTCGGAACGGCCGAGAGCAGGGGAGTCGCCGGCGGGGACTCGGCGGGTGCGGTGACCAGCACCTCGGGACTTCGCAAGATCGTGGCCGCGTCCATGGCCGGGACGGTCGTGGAGTGGTACGAGTTCTTCCTCTATGCCACCGCCGCCAGTCTCGTCTTCGGCACCTTCTTCTTCCCGAACGCGGGCACCCAGCTCGACGGCATCATCGCGGCCTTCCTCACCTACGCTGTCGGTTTCGTCGCCCGCCCGATCGGCGGGATCGTCTTCGGTCAGATCGGCGACCGACTCGGCCGCAAGCACACTCTGCAGGTGACGATCGTCCTCGTGGGTGTCGCCACTTTCCTGATGGGCTGCCTGCCGGGCTACAACAGCATCGGCTACTGGGCTCCGGCTCTCCTCGTCGCGCTGCGGTTCATCCAGGGCTTCGCCGTCGGCGGAGAGTGGGGCGGTGCCGTGCTGCTGGTCGCCGAGCACAGCCCCGATAAGGCGCGCGGATTCTGGTCGAGCTGGCCGCAGGCCGCGGTGCCGGTCGGCAACCTGCTCGCGACGCTCGTGCTGCTCACGATGTCGTGGATCCTGCCAAACGACCAGTTCCTCAGCTGGGGCTGGAGGGTCGCTTTCTGGCTCTCGGCCGTGATCGTGGTGATCGGGTACTACATCCGCTCGCACGTCAATGAGGCGCCGATCTTCCTCGAGGCACGCGCCAAGGTGGAGGCTGAGAAGGCCGTCAGCTACGGCGTGACGGAGGTGCTCAAGAAGTACCCGCGTGGCGTGCTGCAGGCGATGGGGCTGCGATTTGCGGAGAACATCCTCTACTACATCATCGTGAGCTTCTCGATCGTCTACCTCGTGACGGTGCACCAGTACAACACCAGCCAGTTGCTGCTCGCCCTGTTGATCGCGCACGTCGTGCACTTCCTGGTGATCCCGCAGGTCGGTCGGCTCTCCGACCTTTTCGGGCGCAAGCCGATCTACCTCATCGGCGCCGTGCTCGGGGCCACCTGGGCGTTCTTCGCCTTCCCGATGTTCGACACCCTGAACCCCGTGGTCATCGTTGCCGCCATCACGATCGGACTGATTTTCCACGCGTTCATGTACGCCGGCCAGCCCGCGATCATGTCGGAGATGTTCCCCACCCGAATGCGCTACTCCGGGGTCTCCCTCGGCTACCAGGTCACCTCGATCCTGGCCGGGTCGCTTGCCCCCATCATCGCCTCGGCGCTGCTCCAGCAGTACAAGTCCTGGGTGCCGGTGGCCATCTACATCGTCATCGCCTGCGTGATCACCGCTGTGACCGTGCTCACGCTGAGGGAGACCCGGGGACTGTCGCTGCGCGATGTCGACTCGGCGGATGCCCGCAAGCACGGCCTCGTTCCGGCCGGGGGAAGCTGACACTCTCGCCTCCACCGCGAGTTGCACTCTTCGGCGACCAGGGCCTCGGTCTGACCCGCGGAAGGGTGCAACTCACGCGTTGTCCGGCCTACAGTGTCGGCATGGGTGAATCGCCAGAGCGCCGGTACCTCCTTCTCGAGCTCGATTCCTTCAGCCCACCTCCGCGGATCGCGGTCACTGCGCGGGTGATCGCAGAGGAGCGGTATCCGCAGATCGCGCAGCTCATGCTCGAGGCCTATGCCGGAAGCACCGCGACGAGGGCGGCGACCTCGCCGATGCACTCGACGAATTGGCCGCGGCAGACCGCGGGGACTACGGAGCTCCCCTCCGCCAGCAGTGGCTCGAGGTCGTCCGGCAGGACGGGTCGCCGTGCTCGGCGATCATCTGCACCCGTTTCGGCGGCCGTCCGTTCGTCGCCTTCGTCTTCACGAGTCACCGCGAGGCCGGCCGAGGGCTTGCGACCGCCCTGGTGGCGGAGGTCGCGAGCCGGCTGCGCGCGGAGGGTGAGTCATCCCTCAGCCTCATGGTGACGGTGGGGAATCCTGCAGAGCGTGTGTACGAGCGGCTCGGTTTCCGGGATGCGGAAGAACCGCAGGGCACCGTCTAGGCGAAGATGCGGAAGTCGAGCAGCTTGTAGACCGGCGTCAGCACGGCGAGCAGCGGGGCGAGAAGGCGAAGCAGGTAGGTGATCACGGTCACGTGCACGAAGTCGCCGAAGGCGAACAGCACGATGCCGATCAGGGCGAGGATCACGGCGGCCACGAGACCGTTGGTGGTCTTGAGGAAGGGGGCCGCAAAGCCGACCGAGACGGCGAGGATGCCGATGTCGACGAGGAAGGCACCGGTCTCGGCGTTGGGCGCGAGATGGGAGACCGACCACAGGGTGATTCCCATGGCCCAGCCGAGCACGAAGACCAGGCCGGCGATCGGCTTGGTGAGATCGCGAGATGCGGGCATGAGGAACGCTCCTTCTTCCGAGAGCCGAACGACCGGCTGACGCAAACGATCTTATCGCGCACCCGCCGGGGCTTTTGCGAGGTTGCTCGTCGCCCATGCGGCGAGTTCGTCGAGAGCGGGCAGGAGGGCGAGTCCCGAGGCCGAGAGACGGTAGGTGACAGACACGGGCGGTCCGGCATCCACTGTGCGCTCCACGATTCCTGCCGCGACCAATTCGGTGAGACGCTCCGAGAGCACCGAATCGCTGATGCCGACGACCGCCCTCTTGAGCTCGGCGAAACCGGCCGATCCGGTCTTGAGAGTGCCGAGGATCACCCCGTTCCACCGCTTGCCCAGAAAGTCGAATGCTCGCGCGAGTGCGGTATCGCACATTCGCGGGTCGGATTCGGCACTGATCTGGTCGGGCATGGAATGCAGTCTACCCTGCTACTGTTACACAAGCAGCTAGTTTTATACTAGTAACTTCATCTTTACGATCGGATTGACCATGACCCTTTCTTCCGCTCCCGCCCTCGACGCTCTGAGCGACGCGGGGCGCTCGCTGCTGTTCACGGAGGCGCGCACCGCCAACACCTTCGCAGACATCCCGGTGACGGATGCCGAGCTCACCCAGATCTGGGACCTCGCCAAGTGGGCACCCACCCAGGCGAACCTCCAGCCCCTGCGCGTCGTCTACGTGCAGAGCCCCGAGGCTCGTGCCCGGCTGGTCGAGCACATGTCCGACGGCAATAAGGCGAAGACGCTCGCCGCGCCGGCCGTGGCCGTTCTCGCCCTCGACTCCCGATTCCACGAGCACGTGTCGACGGTGATGCCGTTCATGCCGCAGCTCGAGGAGGTCTTCGAGGGTAACGAGGATGCCCGGATCAGCACCGCTCGCCTCAACTCCGCACTGCAGGCCGGCTACTTCGTGCTCGCCGTGCGCGCGCAGGGTCTCGCGGCCGGCCCGATGAGCGGATTCGACGCGGCAGCCTTCGACGCCGACTTCTTCCCGGACGGGCGGCTCAAGTCCTTCATGGTGGTCAACATCGGCCACCCGGGCGAAGGCGCATTCCGCAACCGTCTTCCGCGTCTCGATGCCGCGCAAGTGGTCGATTTCGCCTAGCCGGCCTCAGGCCAGGGCCGCGATCACGCGATCGTGAAGCAACCCGTTGGTGGCGAGGGCGGAGCCGTGCCACGGCCCGTCTTCGCCCTCGACTGAAGTGAAGGTGCCGCCGGCCTCCCGCACGATCGGCACGAGGGCGGCCATGTCGTAGACCTGCAGGTCGAACTCGCCGGAGACCTCGAGCAGGCCCTCCGCCACCATCATGTACGGCCACATATCGCCGTAGTCGCGGGTTCGCCACACTTGCCGCGTGAGTGCCAGGAGCTGGGGGAGCCTGCCGGCGTTCTCCCATCGGGTCAGGCCGCTGAGGCACATCGAGGCGTCGGCGAGCTCCGACACCTGGGACACATGGATGCGACGGGCTTGGTCGCTGTGGAGCGCACCGAGTTGTTCGTTGACGAAGGCGCCCTGGCCGGTCGCTCCCCACCAGCGTGTGCCGAGGGCCGGCGCGCTCACCACTCCCACGACGGGAACGCCGTCGATCGCCAGCGAGATGAGGGTGGCCCAGATCGGCACGCCTCGCACGTAGTTCTTCGTGCCGTCGATCGGATCGATGATCCACTGCCGCCGGGAGTCGCTGCCCGCTCCCGGTTCGACCCCGAATTCCTCGCCGCGCACGGAGTCTCCGGCCCGGCTGTCCGCGATCGCCGCGCGCAGGGCGGTCTCGACCGCGCGGTCGGCATCCGACACCGGGGTCATGTCCGGCTTGGTGGTGACCACGAGGTCGACGGAGCGGAAGCGGTCCATCGAGATGGCATCCGCCATGTCCGCGAGCTGACGGGCGAAGGAGAGGTCGGACTGCAGGCTGTATTCGGTCACGGCATCAAGGTTAGGTGAGCGAGGCGAGCAGGCGTTGGAATGAGTCGAGTCGCAACTTGCCCGAATCGCCCAGCTCACCGGCGGCGACCCGTTCGTTCATCGCGCAGTCCGGAGCATCGGGCAGGTGCGTGCAGCCGCGCGGGCAGTCTTCGGCGATCGCGGCGAGGTCGGTGAACGCCCGCAGGATGTTCTCGGTGTTCACATGTCCGAGACCGAAGGACCGCACGCCGGGAGTGTCCACCACCCAGCCGCTGCCCACCCGGTACGAGATGGTGGACGAGGAGGTGTGGCGCCCGCGTCCGGTGACGCTGTTGACCCGGCCGATCGCCCGGTTGGCGTCGGGGACAAGGGCGTTGACCAGAGTCGACTTTCCGACGCCGGAGTGCCCGACCGCCACGGTCGTATGCCCCTCGAGCAATGCGGCGATCTCGGCAGTCGGCATCGCCCCGACCCCGCTTCGAACGACAGTGATGTCGAGCCCGGCGAAGTTCGCCAGGAACTCGGTGGGGTCTGCGAGGTCGGTCTTGGTGATGCACAGGATCGGCGTGAGCCCGGCGTCGAAGGCCGCAACGAGGTAGCGGTCTACGAGCCGCGGACGCGGCTCCGGGTTGGCTGCCGCCACGACGATGAGCATCTGGTCGGCGTTCGCGACGATGATGCGCTCGACTTCATCCGAGTCGTCCGCACTGCGCCGGAGCACCGTTGTTCTCGGCTGGATGCGCACGATCCGAGTCAGGGTCCCCTCGTCTCCGGAGGTGTCACCCACCAGGTCGACATAGTCACCCGTGACGATCGGCTGTTTCCGAAGCTCACTAGCTCGGGAGGCGAGCGCGGCATGCTCCTCGGGGGTCCCCTCACCGACGATCACGGAGTATCGCCCGCGGTCGACGGTGAAGACCCGTCCCGTCACGGCATCCGTGTGCTCCGGTCGGATCTTGGTGCGAGCCCGGTTGCCCTTGGGGTTCGGGCGGTTGCGCGCCTCGTAGTCCGCGTACTTGTCGTCGTCGTCATCGTCGACATCGGTGAGCCAGCTCATGCTTCAGATCAGGTCGAGCGGATCGGCGGAGCGGGCGCGGAGGCCGAGCAGGGAGGCGGTCCAGAGCTCGGGGAACTGGGGGAGGGTCTTGGCCGTCGTGGCGATGTCGTTCACGGCCACCCCGTCGACCGCGAGTCCGATGATCGCGCCGGCCGTCGCCATGCGATGGTCTTCGTAGCTGTGCCAGAGTCCGCCGTGCAGCTGACGCGGGCGGATGACGAGACCGTCGTCGGTCTCGGTCACGTCGCCGCCGAGACCGTTGATCTCCGCGGCGAGAGCCGCGAGCCGGTCGGTCTCGTGCCCGCGCAGGTGGGCGATGCCGGTGAGCACGGTCTCCCCCTCCGCGAGGGCGGCGATGGCTGCGATGGTCGGGGCCAGCTCGCTCGCATTGTCGAGGCGGATGCCACGGAGCATGCCCGTGCCCGTGACGGTGAGGTCACCGAGCCCGTCGCCCGTCTCGGCGAACGAGACCTCGCCGCCCATCTCGGTGAGGATCGACGCCATCTCGGCGCCGACCTGCGTCGTGTGGGTTGGCCATCCCGTGACGGTGACCGACCCCCCGGCGACGAGCGCAGCACCCAGGAACGGGCCGGCATTGGAGAGATCGGGTTCGATGTCGATCTCGATGCCTGCGATCTCGCCGGGCGGAACGATCCAGACTCCGGGTTCGGGGTTCTGCACCGCAACGCCGCGGCGGGCGAGGGTTGCGATGGTCATGTCGATGTGCGCGAGGCTCGGAAGCCCGTCCCCGATGTGCCTGAGGGTGAGGCCCTCGGTGAAACGTGCCCCGGCCAGGAGCAGTCCGGAGACGAATTGGCTCGACGCGGAGGCATCGATCTCGATCTCCCCGCCGGCGACGGAACCGGTGGCGTAGAGACTGAACGGGAGCTTCCCGCGGCCGTCGTCGCTGACATCCACCCCCAGCGCCCGAAGCGAATCGATGGTCGTGCGCATCGGGCGTTTGCGGGCGGATTCATCACCGTCGAAGGCGACGGGTCCGAGCGCCAGAGCGGCGATCGGGGGCAGGAAACGCATCACCGTTCCGGCGAGCCCGCAGTCGATCGAGGTGCCGCCGGAGAGTTCCCCGGGGGTGATGAAGAGATCGGGACCGAAGGGGGAGTCTCCCGGCAGCTCGACGATGTCCGTGCCGAGGGCGCGAAGGGCCTGGATCATCAGCGCAGTGTCGCGCGAGTGGAGCGGTGCGCGCAGGGTGGAGGGACCGCTCGCGATCGCCGAGAGCACGAGTTCGCGATTGGTGAGGGACTTCGATCCGGGCAGCGCGAGGCGGGCGGCGAGGGGCCCGGTTGCGAGGGGCGCGGCCCACGGCCCGGGCTCGCCGCCCAGGATCAGCCCCTCGTCGCCGAAAGGGTTGAATTCGGGGCCGGAATACTTGAATACATGCATTGGTTACTAAGGGTATCGGCACCGCACCCAGAAGGGATGCTGCCGAGGAGAGGATGACCCGTGCCCGTTCTGCTCGAGCGCCCCGCCGTGATGGGGCCCGCAGCCCCACTCAGCGGCCAGGCCTCTCGCTGGCGCAGCGAAGTAAGCTTGGCGGCGATGAGCACTTCGAAGGATGACACCGCCACTCCCGCCGACCCGGAAGCCGCGGCATCCGAGGTCGCGACCGCAGAGCCGGAGACGCCAGTAGTGGACGTCCGCACGCTCTTCGAGGCCCAGGCGATCCCCTTCATGGATCAGCTGTACGCCGCCGGCCTCCGGATGACGCGCAACCCGTCCGATGCCGCCGACCTGGTGCAGGAGACCTTCGTCAAGGCGTTCGCCGCCTTCGCCCAGTTCCAGCAGGGAACGAATCTCAAGGCCTGGCTGTACCGCATCCTCACCAACACCTTCATCAACAACTACCGCAAGAAGCAGCGCGACCCCTACCAGGGAACCATCGACGAACTCGAGGACTGGCAGCTCGGCGGTGCCGAATCGGTGACCCAGGGTCGATCCACCCGCTCGGCCGAGGCAGAGGCGATCGATCATCTGCCCGACAGCGCGGTGAAGGATGCCCTTCAGGCCATCCCGGAGGATTTCCGGATGGCCGTCTACTTCGCCGACGTCGAGGGCTTCTCCTATCAGGAGATCGCCGACATCATGAAGACCCCCGTGGGTACCGTCATGAGCCGCCTGCATCGTGGCAGGCGGATGCTGCGGGACCTGCTCTCCGAGTACGCGATCGAACGAGGCATCAACACCTCGGGAACGCGTGCCCAACCTGCCACTGCTGGGAGTAAGAAGAAATGACCGACTGCGGATGCGACAAGGCGAAAGCCGAACTCGAAGAGTACCTGCACAATGAATTGGCCAAGGCGGATGCCGCGGACATCGCCGAGCACATCGCGAACTGCGATGACTGCACCGGTGAAGCGCACGTGGGAATCGTGCTGACGCAGGCCGTGCAGCGTGCGTGCCGCGAGACCGCACCGAGCGACCTGCGCGACCAGGTCCTGCTCACGCTGCGCACCCTGCAGTCGAACCACTGACGTCTCCTCGGCCCGCCGCCCTGGATCCAAGTGTCGATGGGAGACGTGACCCGGAGTCCGCTCTGCACCCTCACGATCGTCGTTTGCGCCCCGACTTCGTGGCCCCGGACACGTGCCCGCCACGTCGCACAGGCCAAGAGCCCGCCACCGGAAGGGGGCGGGCTCTTGGCGCAGAACTCCTATCGAACCGTCAGGGCGTGGTCCATCAGGTCGATGAGCTCCTGAGCGCTGCGCTTGGCTGATCCGGTGGCGGGGCTCGCGGATGCCGGACGAGAGGCGACCGAGATCGTGTGGCCCTCGTCGAGGCGCTTCGCCAGTTCGAGGCAGATGAACGGCCAGGCTCCCATGTTCTCCGGCTCTTCCTGCGCCCACATCAGCTCGGCGTTCGGGTACTGCTCGAGCACGGCCTTCAGCTGCTGCTGCGGCAACGGGTAGTACTGCTCGAGACGCACGAGCGCGACATCCGTCTGCTGGCGCTTCTCCACCTCGGCGAGCAGGTCGTAGTGGATCTTGCCGGCGTGCAGCACGACCCGCTTGACGGCGCCCTTGTCGGTGATCCTCGAATCGTCGATGACCGGCTCGAACTTGCCGTTCGTAAACTCGGCGATGTCGCTCGTCGCCCCCCGCAGTCGCAGCATCGCCTTCGGGGTGAAGACGATGAGCGGTCGACGCGGCCGGGCATAGGCCTGACGGCGCAGCAGGTGGAAATACGATGCCGGGGTCGACGGCCGCGCCACGGTCATGTTGTTCTCGGCGCAGAGCTGCAGGTAGCGCTCGATCCGGGCGGATGAATGGTCCGGACCCTGGCCCTCGTAGCCGTGGGGCAACAGCAGCACGACGCTGGAGCGCTGGCCCCACTTCTGCTCTGCGCTCGAGATGAACTCGTCGATGATGATCTGGGCACCATCGGCGAAGTCACCGAACTGAGCCTCCCAGAGCACGAGCGCGTCGGCTCGTTCGACCGAGTAGCCGTACTCGAAGCCCATCGCGGCGTATTCGCTCAGCAGCGTGTCGTAGATCCAGAACCGGGCCTGGTTGTCGCTGAGGTTGCCGAGCGGCAGCCATTCCTGGCCGTTGAGACGGTCGTGGAGCACCGCGTGGCGCTGCACGAAGGTGCCGCGTCGGGTGTCCTGGCCGGCCATCCGCACCGGGGTGCCTTCGAGCAGCAGCGAGCCGAGGGCCAGCAACTCGCCGAAGCCCCAGTCGATCGATCCGTTCCGGCTCATCTCGGTGCGCTTCTTGAGCAGCTGCTGGAGCTTCGGATGCACCGTGAACCCGGCAGGCGGGTTGTCGTGGGCATCTCCGATGGTGGTGATCACGGCTTCGCTCACCGCGGTGGAGGTGGGCTCGCCGGAACGGTCGTCCTGCTGGGATCCCGGTCGTTCGAGGTCGGAGACGGCGTTGCCGTCCGCGGTGATGATCGGCATCGACCCGGTCTGCGCCGCGTGGGTCTCGGCGAAGGCACGCTCGAGGCGGTCCTGGAAGTCGGCGTGGGCGGCGTCGTACTCCTCCTGCGTGATGTCGCCTCGACCGACGAGAGCCTCGACGTAGAGGGTGCGCACGCCGCGCTTGGCCTCGATGAGGTTGTACATCAGCGGCTGGGTCATCGACGGGTCGTCGCCCTCGTTGTGACCGCGGCGGCGGTAGCAGATGAGGTCGATGACCACGTCCCGATGGAACTTCTGGCGGTAGGCGAAGGCGAGCTCGGCCACCCGGATGACGGCCTCTGGGTCGTCGCCGTTCACATGGAAGATCGGGGCCTGGATGGTCTTCGCGACATCCGTTGAGTAGATCGACGTGCGACCCTCCCCGGGAGGAGTCGTGAAGCCCACCTGGTTGTTGATGTTGACGTGCACGGTTCCGCCGGTGCGGTAGGCGCGCAGCTGGGACATCTGCAGGATCTCGGAGACGATGCCCTGGCCGGCCATCGCGGCGTCGCCGTGCACCATCACCGGCAGCACGCTGAAGGTGCCGATCGGCTTGCGGTCCTGCTTGGCGCGCACGATGCCCTCGAGCACGCCGTCGACGGCCTCGAGGTGGGACGGGTTCGCGGCGAGGTAGACCGGGATCTGGTCGCCCTTCGCGCTCGTGAAGGTGCCCTCGGTGCCGAGGTGGTACTTGACGTCACCGGAGCCCTGCACGGTGCGGGGATCCTGGGTTCCCTCGAACTCGCGGAAGATCTGACCGTACGTCTTGCCCGCGATGTTGGTGAGGACGTTGAGACGCCCGCGGTGGGCCATGCCGATGGCGACCTCGTCGAGGTCGGCTTCGGCAGCGCCCTGGAGCAGAGCATCCAGGAGGGCGATGGTGGATTCGCCGCCCTCGAGGCTGAAGCGCTTCTGGCCGACGTACTTGGTCTGCAGGAAGGTCTCGAAGGCCTCGGCCTCGTTCAGCTTGCCGAGGATGCGAAGCTGTTCGTCCTTCGTGGGCTTCGTGTAGACCTTCTCCACGTGCTGCTGGATCCAGGCACGCTGCTCCGGGTCTTGGATGTGCATGTACTCGATGCCGATGGTGCGGCAGTAGGAGTCGCGGAGCACGCCGAGGATCTCGCGAAGCAGCGCGGCACGCTTGCCGCCGAATCCACCCGTGACGAACTCACGGTCGAGGTCCCAGAAGGTGAGCCCATGGCTCGAGATGTCGAGGTCGGGGTGGGTGCGCTGCTTGTATTCGAGCGGGTCGACATCGGCCATGAGATGCCCGCGCACGCGGAACGAATTGATGAGCTCCTGCACCCGGGCGGTCTTGCCCACCTGGTTGCCGAGGTCGACGTGGATGTCGCTCGCCCAGTGGATCGGGTCGTAGGGGATGCGCAGGTCGGAGAAGATGCCCTGGTAGAAGTCGCGCTGGCCGATGAGCAGCTCGTGCACCTTCTTGAGGAACTCGCCGGAGCCGGCTCCCTGGATGACGCGGTGATCGTAGGTCGACGTGAGCGTGATCGTCTTGCCGATGCCGAGATCGGCGAGAGTCGTGAGCGACATGCCCTGGAACTCGGCCGGGTACTCGAGGGCGCCCGCTCCGATGATGGCGCCGGCCCCCTTCATGAGACGCGGCACGGAATGCTCGGTGCCGATTCCGCCCGGGTTGGTGAGCGAGATAGTGTTGCCGGCGTAGTCCGCGGCGGTCAGCTTGTTGTTGCGGGCGCGGGTGACCACGTCCTCGTACGCTACGAGGAACTCCTGGAAGCCCATCGTCTCGGTGTTCTTGATGCCGGGTACGAGCAGTGCCCGGGTGCCGTCGGGCTTCGGCAGATCGATCGCGATCGCGAGGTTGATGTGCGCCGGTGCGACGACCGAGGGCTTGCCGTCGACCTCTTCGTAGTAGACGTTCTGGCTCGGAAACTCCTTGAGCGTCTGCACGAGAGCCCACGCGATGAGATGGGTGAACGACACCTTGCCGCCGCGGGCGCGCTTGAGGTGGTTGTTGATCACGATGCGGTTGTCGATCATCAGCTTGGCCGGGATAGTGCGCACGCTGGTCGCCGTCGGCACGGTGAGGCTGGCATCCATGTTCGCGGCGAGCGACTTCGACATGCCCTTGAGCGGGGAGACCACGTCCTGTGGCTCGGCGGTCGCGGCATCCGTCGTGGCGATCGGTGCGGTCTGGGGGGAGGTTTCGGGCGCCTGCGCCGGGATCGGCTGCGGCTTCGGCTGAATGGAGGTCGTACGGGCGATGGGCTGGCTGCCGGTGGTCGTGGGCGGCTCAACCGGGGCCGGGGCCGGGGCCGGGGCCGAAGGGGCGGCTTCTACGGGGGCCTGGGGCGCGACGGGCTCGGCGGGAGCCGCGGGCTGCGACGGAGCGCTCGGCTCGGCGGGGGCAGCGGGAGGGGTCGGCGCCGGGGGAGTGGAGGAGGCCTCCACAGTGGTCTGGTGGTAGCTCTCGAGGATCGGCCACCACGACTGGTCTACCGAGTTGCGATCGACGATGAAACGTTCGTACATCTCATCGACGAGCCACTCGTTCGCTCCGAATTCACCGGAGGATCCATCTTCTGATGCCACTCCGGTCACTTGGCTAGACACAGCCGATCGCCCACTCTCTTTGAATCGCTGTTCTCACTGATCTCATCGGTGTGCGGACCGGTGTTCCACGCTGGCCACAGACACTTCAAGCTTAATCGCATCGGAGCGGCCCTCCGTGCCTAGCGGCGAGGGATTACCTTTAAAACCATGGAGTTTTACGAGACGACCCCCCGGCACGACCTCACCTACTCCGACGTCTTCCTGGTGCCAAGCCATTCGGATGTCGGCAGCCGCCTTGCGGTGTCGCTCGCGCCGGAGGATGGCACCGGCGCGACGATTCCGATCGTCTCCGCGAACATGAACTCGGTGACCGGTCCGCGGCTCGCGGCGACTCTCGCGCGCCGCGGAGGGCTCGCCGTGCTACCCCAAGATCTCCACCTGCAAGATCTCGACGCGGCCATCCGCTGGGTGAAGGCACAGCCGGTGGCCTTCGACACCCCCCTCTTCCTCTCGGCGGACCAGACCGTGGCAGAAGCGCTCCGTCAGATCCCACCGATCGGCGGTCACGGAATCGTCGTCACTGACGAGCATGGCGCCTTCGTCGGCTGCATCCCGGCGCTCCGCCTCGGCACGGCGCTGCCCGATGCCCGTCTCGGCGACCTGTTGCACGGCGCGCTCGCGTCGATCGACGCTGATGACGTCACTGACGCACGGGCCGCCTTCGACCTGATGGTCGCCGCGGATCTCGAATTCGCTCCGGTGCTGCACCACGGTGCCGTCGTCGGCACGCTCAGTCGCACCAGCGCGTTGCGCTCCACGCTCTACCAGCCGGCACTCGACGCGAACGGCCGGCTCCGTGTCGCCGCGGCCGTCGGAATCAACGGGGATGTCGCGGGCAAGGCCGCCGCTCTCGCCTCAGCCGGCGTCGACGTGCTGGTGCTCGACACCGCCCATGGACACCAGGAGGGCATGTTGCGCGCGATCCGCGCCGTCAAGGCTCTCGGGCTCAGCGTGCCCATCGTCGCCGGCAACGTGGTGACGACAGCCGCGGTGAAGGATCTCGTGGCCGCGGGGGCTGACATCGTCAAGGTCGGTGTCGGACCCGGAGCCATGTGCACCACCCGCATGATGACGGCCGTCGGACGCCCCCAGTTCTCCGCCGTGCTCGAGACCGCCGAAGCCGCGCGCGAGCTCGGAGCGCAGGTCTGGGCGGATGGTGGCGTGCGGTATCCGCGGGACGTCGCCCTCGCGCTCGCCGCGGGGGCCTCATCCGTGATGATCGGATCCTGGTTCGCCGGAACCATCGAAGCACCCGGCACCCTCGAGACGGATGCGGCCGGTCGGCTCTACAAAGAGAGCTGGGGCATGGCGTCCACCAAGGCCGTGCACGATCGATTCGATCGCCTCGATCCCTACGAGCTCGCCCGGAAGACGCTCTTTGCGGAGGGGATCTCGTCGTCGAAGATCTACCTCGACCCCCTGCGTCCCTCTGTCGAAGACCTCCTCGACATGATCACCTCCGGGGTGCGTTCATCGCTCACCTACGCCGGCGCGGCGAACCTCGCCGAGTTCCACGAGCGGGCCCTGGTCGGCATCCAGTCCGCGGCGGGCTACGAAGAGGGCAAGGCGCTGCCCGTCAGCTGGTAGCACCGGCCATTTGGCAGGTGGCGTCCCGTACACTTGACCGAATAATGGACGACCCCCCTTCATGGCGCCCTGCCCCACTCACTGCTCGCGGTGATGCCCGTGTATGAGTTGATCATGCTCGGCGTCGGTCTCCTGCTCACCGTCGGCACCGGCTTCTTCGTCGCCTCGGAGTTCTCGCTCGTCAATCTCAACCGGTCCGATCTCGAATCCCGGATGGCGCGGGGAGAGAAGCGTCTCGGCCTCACCATCGGTGCCCTCAAGATCACCTCGACGCACCTTTCGAGCGCGCAACTGGGCATCACCCTCACGACGCTGCTCACCGGCTACACGATGGAACCGGCGATCGGAGGGCTCCTGTCGGAGCCCCTTTCCGGCCTCGGGTTGACCACCGCCGTGACGACGGTCATCTCCTCGGTGCTGGCGATCGTGCTGGCCACCCTGCTCTCGATGATCGTCGGTGAACTCGTGCCGAAGAACTTCGCCCTGGCCCTTCCGCTGCCGACGGCCAAACTGGTGATCCCTTTCCAAGTGGGATTCACCGCGGTATTCCGTCCCTTCGTGACGCTGCTCAACAACACCGCGAACGTCATTCTGCGGTCCGTGGGGATCGAGCCGAAAGAGGAGCTCTCCTCCGCCCGCACCGCCGAGGAATTGCGCTCTCTTGTGCGCCGCTCCGCCACCGAGGGGAGCCTCGACCGCGACACCGCGACGCTCCTCGCCCGCACCCTCGTGTTCAGCGAGCACATCGCCGCCGACGTGATGACTCCGCGCCCCCGGGTGTCCAGTGTCGACCGCACGGATTCGGCGCACACCGTGATCGCGCTCGCCCAGCGCACCGGATTCTCCCGGTTCCCGGTGATCGACGATTCGATCGATGATGTCGTTGGACTCGTGCATGTGAAGCAGGCTGTCGCCGTGCCGAGGGAGAAGCGGGCGGATGTGCCGGTCTCCGCCCTGCAGTCCGATGCGTTGCGCGTGCCGGAGACGATGAAGCTCGATGTGCTGCTCGGCGAGTTGCGCGGACGGGGCTACCAGATGGCCGTGGTGGTGGACGAGTACGGCGGCACCGCCGGGGTCGTGACGCTCGAGGACCTCGTGGAAGAGCTCGTCGGCGAGGTGGCGGACGAACACGACCGCACGCTCGCCGGCGTTGTTCGTTCGCGGGACTGGCTCACCTTCCCCGGAATGCTTCGGCCGGACGAACTTCTCGAGCGCGCCGATGTGGTGATCCCGGAAGAGGGGCCCTACGAGACGGTCGGCGGCTTCATGATGAGCGAGCTCGGCAGGCTGCCGCTCGTGGGCGACACCGTGGTGGTGGAGGGCGGCGTGTTCCGGGTCGAGCGTCTCGACGGCCGGCGCATCGACCGCGTGCGCTACACGCCCACCGCAGACCCCTCGGTGATCACGGACGGAGCATCCTCGTGAGCGACACCTGGGGCATCGCCTGGCTGGTGATCCTGCTTCTGATCAACGGCTTCTTCGTCGGTGCGGAGTTCGCCGTGATCTCGGCACGCCGATCCCAGATCGAGCCGCGGGCCGAAGCGGGGAGTCGTGCGGCGAAGTCGACGCTCTACGCGATGGAACACGCCACGATGATGCTCGCCACCAGCCAGCTCGGCATCACGGTGTGTTCGCTGCTCATCCTCAACGTCTCCGAGCCGGCCATCCATCACCTTCTGGAGTATCCGCTCGCCCTCACCCACCTGCCAGAGGACGTGGTCGGCACCATCGCCTTCGTGATCGCCTTGATCGTCGTCTCGTTCCTGCACGTCGTGATCGGCGAGATGGTGCCGAAGAACCTGTCGTTCTCGGTTCCGGATCGAGCGGCGCTCATCCTCGCGCCGCCGCTCGTCTTCATCTCGATGGTCTTCCGTCCGATCATCTACGCCCTCAACGCGACGGCGAACGCGGTGCTGCGCCTCTTCCGGGTGGAACCCAAGAATGAAGCGAACAGCGCATTCACCGTCGATGAAGTGGCCAACATCGTGGCGCAGTCCACGAAGGAGGGTGTGCTCACCGACTCCATCGGCGCCCTCAACGCGGCATTCGAGTTCAGCGCCAAGAAGGTGAAGGACATCGCCGTCGGGATGCCCCACCTGGTGAGTCTCTCCGAAGCCGCGACACCGGCCGACGTCGAGCGCGCGGTGGCCCAGAACGGATTCTCCCGCTACGTGCTGGTCAACGACGAGGGCGAGCCGACGGGTTACCTGCATCTCAAGGACGTGCTCGACCTGGATGAGGTCGGCGAATTCGACGAGCCGGTGCCGCCGAAGCGCATTCGCAAGCTCATCTCGATCTTCCGCGGCATGGACCTCGAAGACGCCCTCGCGGCGATGAGGCGCTCCGGGGTGCACCTCGCGAGAGTCTTCGACGACTCCGGGCAGACGAGGGGCGTGCTGTTCCTCGAGGACATCATTGAGGAGCTCGTCGGCGAAGTGCAGGATGCCACCCGCCGCAGGTGATCTCAGCGCTGCGTGACGACTCTCAGGCCGGCCACTTCGCCCGGAGATACTGGTCTGGCCAGTAGTCCAGTTCGACGCCGAGTTCGTGCGCGGCGCGAAGCGGGAAGTGCGGGTCGCGCATGATCGCGCGGGCCAGCATCACGGCATCGGCCTTGCCGGAGGCGACGATCTCCTCCGCCTGCTGCGCCTCGGTGATGAGTCCGACCGCGCTCACCTCGACCGACGAGGCATGTTTCACGAAGTCGGCGAAGGGCACCTGGTAGCCGGGTGCGAGCGGGATGGTGGTGCCGGAGACGAGACCCCCGGAGGAGATGTCGAAGAAGTCGGCGCCGGCATCCCGTGCCCAGTCGGCGACCGTCGCGGTCTGCTCCCGGTCCCAGCCGCCCTCCGCCCAGTCTGTAGCCGAGAAACGCACGAACAGCGGCACATCCTCGCCCGCTTCGGCTCGAACGGCGGCGATCACGCGGAGCAGAAGGCGGGCGCGGTTCTCGAGGCTTCCCCCGTATTCGTCGGTGCGGAGGTTGGACAGCGGCGACAGGAACTGGTGGAGGAGGTAACCGTGTGCCGCGTGGAGCTCGAGCACGTCGAATCCGGCGTCGAGGGACCGCCGGGTGGCCGCGGCGAAGTCGGCGACGACACCGTCGATGCCGGCCCGGTCGAGTTCGGCGGGAACGGCGTAGCCGGTGAAGGCGACGGCCGAGGGGGCAACCGCCGTCCAGCCTCCCTGCGACAGCGGCACGCTCCCGCGCTCCTCAGCCCAGGGACGCCAGGTGGAGGCCTTGCGCCCGGCGTGCGCGAGCTGGATGCCGGCGACGGCGCCGTGGGCGTGGAGGAAAGAGACGATCCGCTGCCACGCATCGCGCTGCTCATCGGTGTAGACGCCGGTGTCTTCGGGGGAGATGCGACCCTCCGCGCTCACGGCGGTCGCTTCGGTGATCACGAGTCCGGCGCCACCCTTGGCGAATCCACCGAGGTGCACGAGGTGCCAGTCTGTCGGCACCCCGTCGTGCTTCTCCACAGAGTATTCGCACATCGGCGCGACCCAGAGGCGATTTCGCATCGTGACGGAACGCACCGAATAGGGACTGAAGAGAGCGGAATTCGACATGGTCACCTGTCTGAAATGGTCTGGAGGAAGCGGCGCAGCTCGGCGGCTCCGACGACGTGGTGCCCGGTGATGCCGAGCGACACTGCGCCGTCGACGTTGACCTGCTTATTGTCAATGAAGACCATTTCCGCACAGGTTATTCCGAGCTCCCGGGCGACCTCGAGATAGATGTCGGCCTCCGGTTTGAGCTTGAGCATCTCTGCGCTCACGAACATCCGCTCGAAGAAGCGGGCGATCGGGGAGTAGCGGAAGGGACTCGCGAAGTCGAAACCGGCATTGGAGAGGAGCGCGACACGGGTGCCACCGGCGTGCAGCTCGGCGATGACGTCGAAGACGTCGAGGTCGAGACTGATCCAGCCCGTGAAATCGGCAGCCCACAACTCGTGGATGCGTGCCTCCGACCAGTCGGCGCCGGTATCGGCGGCCACCAGCATCCAGTAGTCGCGAATGCTGGTGGTGCCGCGGTCGAGGCCGTCGCGGTGGGCCTCGTATGCGACCCGGAAGCGCTGGGGATCGACTCCGGCGAGGGCTTCGAGAGCGGCACGGGAGGCCTCGCTCGGCGACCGGGAGATGACCTCCCCGTAGTCGAAGACGACGACTCGGTGGGGGATGCTCAGGGCTCGCGCGGTATCGGTCACGTCTTCCAAACTATCGTGAGACCCATGAACACTTTCCTGCCGTGGACAGCTCGCGACGCCGCCGGTCTCATCGCCGTGCCGGCACCGGATGACGACAAGTACTCCCGCGGAGTGCTCGGAGTGGTCACCGGATCGGCCGCCTACCCCGGGGCCGCCGTGCTCGGAGTGGATGCGGCTCTCCACACGGGCGTGGGAATGGTGCGCTATCTCGGAGACGAGAGGGCGACGACATTCGTGCTGCAACGCCGCCCGGAGGCGGTGGCCGCCGCCGGTCGTGTGCAGGCCTGGTTGATCGGATCCGGCATGGATGCCGCGCTGCGCGACACCGCAACGGCAGACCGGCTCGCCACGGCGCTCGAGTCCGGGCTCCCGGTCGTGGTCGATGCGGGCGCCCTCGACCTGCTCGATCGCGCGAGCGGGCCGGCGATCATCACCCCGCACTTCCGTGAGCTGTCCAAGGTGCTGGGAGAATCGGCGGAAGACATCGCCCGAGACCCCGCCGAGACCGCCGCCCGGTCGGCGAGGAAGCTGGGTGTGACGGTGCTGCTGAAGGGACACAGCACCTACGTCGCCGCACCGGATGGGACCTGCCTCGTCGCATCCTCCGCCCCGGCTTGGCTCGCGACCGCGGGAGCGGGGGATGCCTTGGGCGGCATCCTCGGCGCCCTCGTCGCCACCCATTCGAAGCAGATCGCCGCCGATCCTTCGCTGCTCGCCCGGATCGGCGCGACGGCGTCGGTGATCCACGGGCTCGCGGCCACCCGGGCGAGCGCCGGCGGACCGCTGACGATTCTCGATCTCATCGGCGCGGTGCCGGGAGTCATCGTCGAGCTGCTGGAGGACTAGCCGACGAGGCCGGTGAACCGGGAGAGGAAGTCGCGGGTACGCGTCTCACGGGGGGCCCCGAAGAGCTGGGCGGGTGGCCCCTGCTCGGCGATCACCCCCGAGTCGAGGAAGACGACGTGATTCGCGACATCGCGGGCGAAGGCCATCTCGTGCGTCGCCATCACGATCGTGGTGCCGCGGGCGGCAAGGGTGCGCACGAGTTCGAGCACCTCTCCGACGAGCTCCGGGTCGAGGGCACTGGTTATCTCGTCGAGCAGCAGGAGCTCCGGATCGGTGGCGATGGCGCGCACGATGGCGACGCGCTGCTGCTGGCCGCCCGACAGCCGGTCGGGGTAGGCTCCGGCGCGATCCGCCAGCCCCACCTGGTCGAGCAGCTGCCTGGCGGTCTGTTCGGCGGTCGCCCGCGCCACTCCGAGCATCCGGCGGCTCGCGAGGGTCACGTTGTCGAGCACAGTCAGGTGCGGAAACAGATTGAACTGCTGGAAGACCATGCCGATGCGCGCACGGATGACATCGGGGCGCGTCTGGGGGCGGCTGATGTCGGTGCCGCGGAGGAATACCTGGCCGTCATCCACCCGCTCGAGCAGGTTGATCGTGCGCAGCAGGGTGGACTTTCCCGACCCGCTCGCCCCGATCAGCGCCACGACCTGATGGCTCGCCACGGTGAGATCGACCCCGCGCAACACCTCGGTGTCTCCGAACGCCTTCCAGACGTTGTCGAGGCGCAGCACCTCTTCGCGCGGCGTCGCCGCGTCGTCGAACTGGCTCATACGATCGACCCCGCCTGCTCGCGAGCCCGCATTCGTGCCGTGTACCAGTCGGTGAGGCGGATCATGGGCAGCGCGAGCAGCACGAAAAGCAGCCCCGCCAGCACATAGGGGGTGAAGTTGAATGAGGAGGCAGTCTCGATCTGCGCAGCCCGCACGGCATCGATGGCCCCGAGCACCGAGATGAGCCCCACATCCTTCTGCATGGCGACGAAGTCGTTCATGAGCGCCGGTGTGACCTTGCGGATCGCCTGAGGCAGGATCACCAGTCTCATCGTCTTCCCGTGGCTCAGACCGAGGGACCGGGCGGCGAGACGCTGGGAGGGATGCACCGACTCGATGCCGGCGCGGAACACCTCCGAGACATAGGCGGAGTAGGTGAGGATGAGTGCGATGGTGCCCCAGAACTCCGCCGGGAACCGGGGGATATCGAGCCGCAGCCCCGGGATGCCGAATCCCACGAGATAGAGCACGATGATGAGCGGCAGCCCGCGGAACAGGTCGGTGTATCCGGCCACGAGGGCCCGAACGGGGAAGAAGATCGGCCCGCGAAGAGTGCGAAGGGTCGCAAGGATGATGCTGAGCACCAGAACCCCGAGCGCGGCGAAGAACAACACCCTGATGTTGAGCCAGAGGCCGGCGATCACCCGCGGCCAGGCCTTCGCGAGCACCGCCGGATCGAAGAAGGAGTGCTGCACGCGCTGCCAACCGGGGGTGTTGACGATCGCGAACCAGGCGATCGCGGCGAACACCAGAGTGCTGACCACGGCGATGAGCACCGAGCGTGAAGTCTGGCGTCGGCGGAAGCCTCGGCGGTCGAGTTCGACCGCGCTCGGTTCGTGCAGGGCAGTCGTCATCCTTGCAAACTACTTGAGTACGGGGGCATCCGCCGAACTCGCGAGCCAGGTGGTCGCCAGCTTGTCGAGAGTGCCGTCGGCGCGAAGCGCATCGACGGCAGCGGTCACCTTCGTCGTGAGGGGGCTGCCCTTTGCGAGGACGAGGCCGAACTGGTCTCCGGTGCCCGTCTGCTTGGGCAGCTGTCCGATGATCTTGCCGCCGTCGAGCTCCGCACCGGTGAGGTAGAAGGCGGTGGGCAGGTCGACGACGAGCGCGTCGATCGTGCCGCTCTGCAGGGCGAGCTTCGCATCGTCGTTGGAGTTGAAGGCCTGGGCTCCGGCGGTGGGCTTGATCTGCTTCTCGATGGCGTCGAAGCTCGTGGTGCCCGTCTGAGCGCCGACGAGGAGGTTCTTCAGATCCGAGATCGATGTGGCGTTCGCCGCCTTGGAACCCTTGATCGTGATCACGGTCTGCGTGGTCTCGTAGTACGACGAGGAGAAGTCGACGTCGGCCTTGCGTTCATCCGTGATGGAGAACTGCTGCAGGTTGAAGTCGAAGTCCTTGTCGCCCGGCGCGATCGCCTGGTCGAAGGTGGAGCGCACCCAGACGACATCCTTCTTGGCGAACCCGAGCTTGTCGGCGACCGCGTAGGCGACCGCGGACTCGAAGCCCTTGCCCGACTGCGGTTTGTCGTCGATGACCCAGGGGAAGTAGGCGGGCTGGCCCGTGCCGATGGTGAGCTTTCCGGAGGTGACGTAGCCGGACGATCCGCTCGAGGACGACGAAGAGGAGGGGGATGACGAGGCGCAGGCCGCGAGAGCGACGATGAGCACCGCGGCTCCAATGGCGGCGACGATTCGGGAGGCAGGGATTCGGGTCATCCCTCGATCATGGCTTACCGGTGGAGCGCAGGATGGCGCGGACTACGAATTGTTACCGGATACCCTTGCCAGCATGACCACATCGGCTCGGCTGCATTCGCTCGCGCGCAGCCTGGCCCTTGGCAGTCCGATCTTCCTCTGGGCGGCCTTCATCCTCGCGCACCTCTGGCTCGGAGCCCTCAACCTCTACGGTCCCGGTCAGCCCTTCGGCGACGTGACCAGCGTCTACAAGTTCTGGACCGATCAGGCCCTCGAATCGAACTACTGGGTGGGCATCGACGGATCGTGGGTGTACCCGATAGTCGCGCTCGTTCCGATGCTGCTCGCCCGCGTCTTCGGACCGGAGCTGTTCGCCAGCACCTGGCTCGGCCTGGTGCTGCTGCTCGACCTGCTGGCGTTCGGCGCCCTCACCGGTTGGGGACGCACCACCCGCAACAGCGCGGTGGCGTGGTGGTGGGTGGCGTTCCTGGTGCTCCTCGGACCCATCGCCCTCGGGCGCATCGACTCGATCACCGTTCCGCTGGCGATCGTCGGCGTGCTGCTGGTGGCGACTCGTCCGCGTGCCGCGTCCGTGATCCTCACGCTCGCCACCTGGATCAAGGTCTGGCCCGCGGCCCTGCTCGTGTCCATCCTGATCGCGGTTCGCGCGCGCCGGCAGGTGGTGGTCGGTGCGGTGGTCACGAGCCTCGTCGTCGTCGCGATCGCGCTCTCCTTCGGCGCCGGTGCGAATGTCTTCAGCTTCGTCACCCAGCAGTCGGTTCGCGGGCTGCAGGTGGAGGCGCCGATCAGAACCGTCTGGCTGTGGCAGGAGTTCGCCGGGGTGCCGAACACCTTCGTGTATTACGACCAGGGGCTGCTGACCTGGCAGGTCCGCGGACCCGGTGTCGAAGCGGCGAGCATGCTCATCAACCCGCTGATGGCCCTCGTCGTTGTCGCCATCACGATTCTCGCGTTCCTCGCGCTGCGCAGTCGGGTGGCCGTCGCGGATCTGCTTCCTTCGCTGTCGCTCGCCTACGTCGTGGCTCTCATCGCCTTCAACAAGGTCGGCTCGCCGCAGTACATCACCTGGCTCGCCGTGCCGGTGATCCTCGGCCTCTCGATCAACGCCGTGGGTCGCGGCCGCCTCTTCCGCACCCCGGCGATCCTGGTGCTCGTGCTCGCCGCCCTCACCCAGGTGATCTATCCCTACCTTTACGGCTATCTGCTCAGCCTCAACCCCCTCATGCTCATCGTGATCTCTGCCCGAAATCTGCTGTACTTCGTGCTGCTCGGCTGGGCTGTCGTCTCGCTCTGGCGCGCATCCCGCGCCGCCGAATTCTCCGTCGACCCCGATGATCGACCCGGTGACGATCGAACCAGCGTGGATCGGGCCGCGCCCTGGCTTCCCGCGGTCTGGCCGTTCGGTGTGGACCCCACGAGCACCCAGCAGCGTGACAAGCTGGACGAGGCCGGGCCGTCCCGTTAGGCGCTTTCGGCATCGATCAGAGGAGATCCCATGCTCGTCGCATTCTCAGTCGCCCCCAGCGGTGCTCCGGACTCGGATGATTCGGTGCACGACGCCGTCGCAGCCGCCGTGCGCGTCGTGCGCGAGTCCGGCCTCCCGAACCACACCGACTCGATGTTCACGACCATCGAGGGGGACTGGGACGAGGTCTTCGCCGTGGTGAAGCGCGCGACAGAAGCAGTCGGTACCTTCGGAACTCGCGTTTCGCTGGTGCTCAAGGCCGACATCCGTCCGGGGCACTCTGGTGAACTCACCGGCAAGGTCGAGCGCCTCGAGCGCGCACTCGACGCGCAGGGCTGACCGACCGCGCCCGTCATCGCCCTACAGTAGAACTCAGGGAGCGTCGCCGACGCGCCCGACGATGCTCGACGGTGAGTCTTCGCACTCCGTCGATCCCTGAACGGCCCGTCACCTTCGTGAAAACACTTTCTCCCGCCCGCACGCGCCTCGCCCTTCTCGCCCTCGCGCTCGGAGGATTCGGAATCGGATCCACCGAATTCGTCGTGCTCGGCCTCCTGCCCAACATCGCCCACGATCTGCTGCCGCAGCTGTACGCACGCTCGCCGGAGATCGCGAACGCCCAGGCCGGCTGGCTCGCTTCTGCCTACGCGCTCGGCGTCGTGGTCGGGGCGCCGACCATCGCCGCGTTCGCGGCGAGGTTTCCGCGCAAGAAGCTGCTGCTCGTGCTCGCCGCCGCATTCACCGTCGGCACCGTGCTCTCCGCGGTGCTGCCCACCTTCGGTCTCGTGCTCGCTGCCCGCTTTCTCGCGGGGCTGCCCCACGGCGCCTACTTCGGCATCGCGTCACTGGTCGCCGCCTCCCTGATGGGACCCGGCAAGCGGGGGGCCGGTGTCGCCTACGTGCTGTCGGGGCTCACGATCGCCAATGTGGTCGGAGTGCCGGCCATCACCTTCCTTGGCCAGCAGGCCGGCTGGCGGGTCGCGTATTTCGCGGTCGCCGTGATCTTCGGGCTGACCTTCGTCGCGCTCGCGCTGCTGCTCCCGACCCAGCCGGGGGATGCATCGGCGACGATGAAGCGGGAGCTGAAGGCCTTCGGGCGCTCGCAGGTCTGGCTGACGCTGCTCACCGGCGCCATCGGTTTCGGCGGGTTCTTCTGCGTGTACACGTTCATCTCGCCGATCTCGACGGAGGTCGCGGGACTCGGCCCGATCCTCGTGCCGATCGTGCTCGTGGTGGTGGGGCTCGGCATGACACTCGGCAACATCGTCGGTGGCTGGGCCGCCGACAAGAACGTCGTGCGCTCGATCTACTCGTTCTTCGGACTCTTCGTCGTGTCACTCGCCGGGCTCGCACTCACTGCCCACCTCATTCCCGGACTCTTCGTCTTCGTCTTCCTCGTCGGTGTCGCGGCCTCCGGCATCTCCCCGGCCATCCAGACGCGTCTCATGGATGTCGCGGGCGACAGCCAGACGCTCGCCGCGGCGGCGAACCACTCGGCCCTCAACATCGGCAACAGCCTCGGCGCCTACCTCGGCGGACTCACGGTCGCAGCGGGGTTCGGTTACATCTCCCCGGTGTGGGTCGGGTTGATGCTCTGCGCGCCGGGGCTGGCCCTCGTGACGTGGAGCGTGCTGTTGCAGCGCAGCCGCGGAGGGTCGCTCGCGAGCCGTCGCGAGCATCCCATCGTGCCGCTCGCGGCAGAGTAGAGCGCTCCGCGCAGCAGAGCGGTCCGCGCAGCAGAGCGGTCCGCGGAGCAGAGCGGTCCGCGGAGCAGAGCGTTCCGCGGAGCAGGCGATCCGCGCTAGAAGCTGTTCGGCGCGTCCGTCGAGATCAGGATGCCGTCCTGGATCGCGCGCTTGCGCAGCGCCACCTTCGTGCCGACATCGATTCCCGCGACGCGGTACTTCTCGCGGATGCGCTTGAGGTAGCTCTTGGCGGTCTCTTCCGAGATGCCGAGCTGGAAGGCGACGGCCTTCACCGGCTCGCCACCGCCATAGAGCGCCATCACCCGGCGCTCCTGCGCGCTCAACTTCGGCGCGCCGCCGACATCGCCGGCGTTGAGGGCGAGATCCAGTTCTGCGGAGACGAAGGAGTCGCCCTGGGCGGCGGCGCGGATGGCTTCGACGATCATCTCGGCGTCTTCGCTCTTCACGAGGTAGCCGAGGGCGCCGGCGGCAAGGGCTTCGCGCACGACGTTCGGCTCCGAGTAGGTGCTCATGAGCACCGTTTTCACGCCGGTCGTCTTGAGCGTCGAGATCTTCAGCGAGATCGGGATGTTGTCTTTGAGGTCGAGGTCGAGCAGCACCACGTCTACGGGGAACTCGCTGTGGGTCAGCAGGTCAGGCCAGGTGGACACCGCGGCGACCATGTTGATGTCGGATGCGGCGTTGCGGATCCATTCGGTGAGCGCACCGAGCAGCATCTTGTGGTCGTCGACCAGTGCGAGGCGGATTCGGTCGTCAGTGGGGGGGACGGAGCTGTCTGGCACGGGGGCCTTCCATTCTGTGGACGCGTCTCTATCGATGCTATTGGTCAGCGGGGTTGGTGACGATGCACTCGATCTCGACACGCAGGCTCGAATTCTGGGTGGAGTCGAGGAATCTGCCGACTTTGCCGATCGCATCCCAGGTCGCGGGATCCACTCGGCTGCGCGGCACGGCGGTGGTGGTGATGACGAGCGGCACCGTGATGGTCTTCGAACCCGGCTCCGGGATTGCCGTCACCGGTCCGATAGTGAGTTGCGCTGTCGGGCTCGACTTGCTCTGATCGCTCACCAACAGCCAGACGGCGGCGAGCAGGCCGTCACGTTGTTGAGGGGCGAGCAGACCGGCGAGACTTCCCCGATCGGCCAGCGTCACGGACTTTCCCAACTGCTCGGATTCCGTGATCGCATGGTAGAGCCAGGTCTCGCGACGCCCCTCGATCAGGTGCAGCCGGAGCTCGGTGGCGAGGGATGCCGCCGTCGACGCCGTCTTGGGGGAGAGAGGCAGCTTGGTGCGCCCCGTCGCGACGGACTCGAGGAGCTCCTCCGCGGCGAGATCGAGCCTCGCGAGCTCTTCAGATGCGAGCATGCCCACGGCGAAGCGCGGCGCGGAGACGGTGCTCTGTACGAGCACCCGGTCGAGTTCCAACTGCACGATACGGCGGAACCGCCGCACGATGTAGATTCCGAAAACCACCGGCATCACCGCTGTCGCGAGAAGCAGGATCTGGGCGGGAATGCTCTGCGGGGTCAGTTTCGTGGTCAGGAGTATGGCCACCAGCAGGGTCATTCCCAGAATGGCCGCGACGGCGAGCAACTCGCGGCTGCGACGGAGGGTGAGTGCCGCGAGCAGCCCGAAGCCCGCGGATGCGGAGGCGGTGGCGTAACGACCGACGTTATGAAGCGACCAGATGGCGATGAGGTCGAAGGCGACCACGCCGGCCAGGCCGATCAAGAAGGTACCGAATAACCAGTCGGGCATCTGTTCGCCCCGGGTGGCGATGGTGGTGGCGACGCCGACGAGCGCGAGCGCGTACACCACCCACGCCAGCGCCGCGGGCAGGATGTTGGGATACTCCCCGGCGTGGCTCACGAACATCCCGATGCCGTACACCGCTTGGAGAGCGGCGAGCACGCTCGCGCCGACGCCGAGGTAGCCGGTGCCGAGACTCGCTCCGCGCGCGCTGGCCTGGCGCATTGCCCGACCGGCGGTGGAACCGGCCGGCACACCGGCACGGTTGCGCTTGCCGAGGATGACCCCGAGGGTGTTCTCTTCCGGGCGGGCGTAATCGGTCACTTGGGCACCTCGAGCACGACAGTGGTACCGGCGCCCGGGGAGGAGAACAGGCGCGCGTTGCCGCCGACGTCCTTCAGCCGTGCGACCACGGAGTCTTTGAAGCCGAGTCGCGCCTCGTCGATATCCGAGATGTTGAACCCGACTCCGGCATCCGTGACCATCGCCCGCACCGTGGATTCGTCATCGGTGATCGTGACATGCGCATCGGTGACCCCGGCGTGCCGGCGCACGTTCTCCAGGCACTCGGCCAGGGCGAGGAGAAAGGCGTCGAGGACGTCGCTGGGAAGAAGCACCTGGCCGGTGCCGTGCCAGCTGACCTCGAGGCCCATGCGCCCGAATCGCTGCTTGACCGATTCGAGGGTGGTTCCGAGAGCGGTCTCCTCGACCGGTTCCAGGTTGTAGACGCCCGACGACTGGGGAACGGGAGTCGCCCCGAGCCTCAGCTGACGCAACAGCCGCGCGTCTTCGCCGGACTGCTGCTGGAGGGCGGATGCCGCCACCCCGACGCCGGAGTGGGCGAGGAGGGTGAGGGTGGCGAGCACGGTGTCGTGCAGCAGTCTGGCGCCTTGGCGTCGCTGCGCCTCGGTCTCGCTGGCCTGACGCTCGGCACGGTGGGCTCGCCCGATGCTGTAGATGCGACGCGCGGCCCGTGGAATGCTGGCCGAGAGCCAATATCCGAAGACGGCGGCGAGCACCCAGCCGATCATGATCTGTGCATCTTGCACAGAGACGGGTCCGGGGATGGCCAGTTCGGCGAGCACGAGGGTAGCGAGGAACGCGACGACCAACAGGATGATCCGTCCGACGCCAGCGGTGAGGACTACCGCGAACGAGGCGATCGCGCCGGCGGCCAGGGGCATGATCGCCGTGCCGAGCGAGCTGCTCGCCTGGTCTTCGCCGGGCAGTTGCACCACGAACAGGATGCCGAGCCCCGAGAGGATGCCGAGCACGATCCAGACGAGGGATTGGCTCACCCCGACGCGATACAGGCTGAATGCGAGCACGATGAACAGCGGAAGGGCGGAGAGCAGTGTCGCCAGTTGCAGCACTCCCGGCACCGAGAAACAGACAAGGGCCACCGCTGTCGAGCCGAGGCCGATGAAGCGGGCGGATCGCTGCAGAAGCCGATCGCGCTCCTTGGCGATGAGTTCCACAGAGCAATAGTCACACATCGACACCCGCAGTGGGAGCGCGACATCGCCTGCGCCACCACAGTCGAGCGCCATCTACTCCGGGGTGAGCCAGCCTTCGCGAATACCGTGGCGCCTCAGCAGGATCTTGGTCCCGAGGTCGATACCGATGTCCCGATACTTGCGCCGCGCACGTTTGATGTAGGACTTGACCGTCTCTTCGGTCGTTCCCATGTCTCCGGCGACCTCTCGGATGGAACGTCCGGAGGCGTAGAGCATGATCGCGCGAAGTTCCTGGCGCCCGAGCCCGGGGTCGAGTGTCTTGCCGTCGCCGGACAGCGCACCGGCGAGGGGACCGTTCTCGTAACGGTGGCCTGCGGCGGCGGAGTGGATCGCGCGCACCAGTTCATCTGCCGACTCGGTCTTCGGCACGAAGCCGAGGGCGCCGGCCCTGATCGCGCCGTGGACGGAGGAGGACTCCGCGTGGCGACTCATGACGATGGTGCTGGAGCCGGCGGCGTTGAGGGCGCGCACCTTGGCGCCGATCGAGACGTTGTCGTCGAGGTTGAGGTCGAGCACGACCACATCGACCGGGAACTCGGGGTGCGCCAACAGCCCCGCCCAGCTGGACTCACCGATCGCGACATGGATGCCGTGGCGGCGCGAATGCAGGTGCGCGACGAGTCCGTCAACCACGAGCTGGTGATCATCCACGATCGCAACTCGGATGAGGGCAGACTTCTCTCGCTTGTGAATCACTTCGACCGACTTTCCCCCGTGGCACGCGCCAGCTCGGGTGCTGGCACAGACCACTCTGTACACCCAGCATACTCAAACTGACAGTCGCTCGGGTGCCGGGGGATGCCCCCAGAACGCGGCGATATCACCGTCTCGGGGGCTAGGACTCCAGCAATCGAGTGAGCTCCGGGCCGACAAGTGCATCTTCGATGAGGAATCCGTCGTGACCGAACTTGGAGTGGATGACCACGGCCCGGCCGCCGTCGATGTTGCCAGAGACGCCGGCTGCAACGGTGACCTGGTCGGCGAGGGGGAACAGTCTGTCGCTGTCGATTCCGAGCACGACGTTCTTCGCGGTCACGCGGGAGAGGGCGGCCGCCACACCACCGCGGTCCCGACCGATGTCGTGCGAATTCATCGCCTGCACGAGCAGTACATAGCTGTTGGCATCGAATCGCCGGGTGAACTTGTTGCCGTGGAAGTCGAGGTAGCTCTCCACGGCGAACTTGCCCTCGGCGCCGAGGGGGCTCACGCTCGACTGCCAACTGCGTTCGAACCGGTCGTTGAGCTCGGTGGGCGAGCGGTAGTTGAGGAGCGCCATCCGTCGGGCGAGGGAGAGACCGCGGGAGGGGCCGTCGCCATCGGCATTCTCGTAGTAGTCGCCGTCGGCGAACTTCGCATCCATCGTGATGGCTTCGATCTGCACCGAGTTGAGCGCGATCTGGTCGGCGCTCGAGATGGTCGGCGCGGCGATGATCGCCACCCGATCGAGGCGATCGGGATGTCCGATGGCCCATTCGAGGGCCTGCATGCCTCCCATGGATCCTCCGATCACGGCCGCCCAGCGCTCGATACCGATCGCGTCGGAGAGCGCGACCTGTGCGGAGACCTGGTCGCGGATGGTGAGGTAGGGAAACCGGGCTCCCCACTCCCGCCCGTCCGGGGCGAGGGACGCGGGGCCGGTGCTGCCCTGGCAGCCCCCGAGCATGTTCGGGGCGACGACGAACCAGCGGTCGGTGTCGACGGCCTTTCCCGGACCGATGATGCCTGACCACCATCCGGCGGTGGGGTGTCCCGGGGCCGCGGATCCGACCACGTGGCTGTCGCCGGTGAGTGCGTGCAGCACCAGGACGGCGTTACTCCGTTCGGCGTCGAGCTCGCCCCAGGTCTCGTAGGCGATGCGGCCAGAGGGGATGCCGCCGCCGCGCTCGAACTGCTGGGCGCCGATGGAGACGAAGAGGCGGTCGCCGGGGTTGTCGCCGTCTCGCCACGCTCCGGTGGCCGGTGGCTTGCCGATCATGGCCCGCGTGTTCGCTTCGGTCACGAAGCTCGATGGGACCGTGTCCTCGGAAGTCTGCCAATCCATGTCTCAGCAAGTATCGCAAGTTCTGCCGGGGGAGCGGCCTTTGTTACGGTTCGACCGCGTAGGACAGCGGTCGGGCGGTGTGCGTCAGCACACCACCCGACCGCGGCAATCGTTACGCGCTCTGTGCCGCCTTCGTGACGGCGCGAGCCGCCGCGAGCCCTGCGGAGAGGTCGGCGATGATGTCGTCGATGTTCTCGAGACCGACCGAGAGCCGCACCAGACCGGGCGTGACGCCCGAGGTGAGCTGCTGCTCCGGAGTGAGCTGCGAGTGGGTGGTCGACGCCGGGTGGATGATCAGGCTGCGCACGTCTCCGATGTTGGCGAGGTGGCTGAACAGGCTCACACTGTCGACGAGGGCGGCTCCGGCATCCACTCCGCCCTTGAGCTCGAACGACAGCACGGCCCCGACGCCCTGGGGGGCGTACTCGTTTGCCTTGGCGTACCACGGGCTCGACGGGAGTCCCGAGTAGTTGACCGAGGCGACGTCGTCGTGGTTGTCGAGCCACTCGGCAACGGCCTGGGCATTCTGCACGTGACGCTCGATGCGCAGGCTCAGGGTCTCGATGCCCTGGATGAGCTGCCACGCGCTCGCCGGGGCGATGGCGGAGCCCAGGTCGCGCAGCAACTGCACGCGAGCCTTGATGATGTAGGCGATGCCATCTCCGAGCACGGTGGTGTAGCTCGCACCGTGGTACGACGGGTCCGGCTCGGTGAGGCCCGGGAACTTCTCCACGTTCTTCGACCACTCGAACTTTCCGCCATCGACGATGATCCCGCCGATTACAGTGCCGTGACCGCCGAGGAACTTGGTCGCGGAGTGCACGACGATGTCGGCTCCGTGCTCGAACGGGCGGATCAGGTACGGTGTCGCGATCGTGTTGTCGACGATGAGCGGAACGCCGTTCTCGTGGGCGACATCCGCGACCTTCTTGATGTCGAGGATGTTGATCTTCGGATTTCCGATGGTCTCGGCGAAGAACAACTTGGTGTTCGGGCGGACGGCGGCAGCCCATTCTGCGGCGTCGTCCTGGTCCTCGACGAAGGTCGTCTCGATGCCGAGCTTCTTCAGCGTGTACTTGAAGAGGTTGTACGTTCCGCCGTAGATGGAGGATGACGACACGATGTGGTCGCCCGCCTCGGCGATGTTGAGCACGGCGATGGTCTCCGCGGCCTGGCCGGAGGAGACGAGCAGGGCGGCGGTGCCCCCCTCGAGAGCGGCGACACGCTCTTCGACGACGTTCTGGGTCGGGTTCTGGATGCGTGTGTAGATGTTGCCGAACTCCGCCAGGGCGAACAGGTTCTTGGCGTGCTCGGCGCTGTTGAAGACATAGGAGGTGGTCTGGTAGATCGGAGTCGCGCGAGCGTTGGTCACGGGATCGGGCGCCGCACCCGTGTGGATCTGCTTGGTCTCGAACTTCCAGTCGGCCGCGTTGTCGCTCATGGGTCTCTCCTCAAAGTAGTGCGAGCAGGGTAATCGCTCGCAGAGGCGAGCATAGGCACCGCTCCGGCGGGGATCAATGGCGCATGACATCCGGCGTAATAGTGATCGAAAGCGAATTTGACACATGAGACTACTTTTGTGAGAGTACTCAGGTGTCTTCTATCCGCCTCTTCGTGCTCGGTTCGCTTGCCGACCGTGGAGCGATGCACGGTCACGCGCTGCGCGTGCTGGCCGAGCAGGAGCACATCGACGAGTGGACCGACTTCACGGTCGGTGCGGTCTACGGAGTGCTCAAGCGCCTCGCTACGGAGGGCCTCATCGAGGTGGTGCGCACCGAGCGTGAGGGCAACTATCCCGAACGCCAGGTCTACGACGTCACCTCCTCCGGCTCGCTCGCGCTCGACGATCTGCGGCGAGAGGGTCTCGAATTCTTCGAACTGCATCCGGATGCCTTCGATCTCGCGTTCTCGCGCCTCGATCCCGATCGACTCGACGAGCTCGAGGGCATCATCAGCACCCGCATCGCGGCACTCGAGCGCCTGCTCGAGGACACGGCCGCACACCATAAGCAGGTCGACCAGTACCTGTGGAAATCCGAGCAGTGGGCGATGAGCCACCAGCTCGCCAAACTCGAGGGCGAAATCGCCTGGCACCACAGTCTCCTCACGGCGCTGCCCGAGATCATCTCTGACGAACTGACCAAGAGGTCCGCGAAAGGACTCAAATCATGACCGAAACATCCGAGGCGACAGCCAACCGCCCACCGTCTTGGGTTGCGCCACCAGGAGTGACCGACAAGCGTGCCTGGGGATCCCTCGCGGTGCTGCTCATCGGGCTCTTCATGTCTCTCCTCGACACCACCATCGTGAACGTGGCTCTTCCCACCATCCGCGACAGCATCAACGCCAACGAGGCGACGCTGGCCTGGATCATCTCCGGCTATGCCCTCGCGTTCGGCCTTGTGCTGATCCCGGCTGGTCGCATCGGCGACCGATTCGGGCACAAGTGGGTGTTCTTCACGGGGCTCGCGCTGTTCACGGTTGCGAGTCTGTTCGCCGGGCTCGCTCAGAACTCCACCGAATTGATCGTCGCCCGGGTGCTGCAGGGGGCTGGCGGCGGCATCTTCTTCCCGCCGGTCACCGCGTTCATCCAGCTGCTCTTCCCGCCGATGAAGCGGGGCAAGGCCTTCGCCATCCTCGGCGCCGTGCTCGGCGTGTCCTCCGCGCTCGGGCCGGTGGTCGGCGGCCTCCTGATCCAGGCCCTCGGCACGGCCACCGGGTGGCGGTACATCTTCTTCGTGAACCTGCCGATCGGCGTGATCGCGCTGGTCGCCGCGGTAATCGTGCTTCCCAAGCTCGTCGCGGGGGAGAAGGCATCAATGGACATCATCGGCCTCCTGCTGCTTGCCGGCGGTCTCGTCGCGATCCTCGTTCCGCTGATCCAGGGGCAGGACGAGGGGTGGCCGCTCTGGACCTACCTCTCGCTGGCCGGAGGCGCGATTCTGATCGTGCTGTTCGCGCTGTGGGAGCTGAGGCTCGCCCGTCGCGGGTCTTCCCCCCTGGTTCCTCCGCATCTTTTTTCCCACCCGGCCTTCACCGGGGGCACCATCCTCGCGCTGGTGTATTTCGCGGCTTTCACGAGCATCTTCTTCACGATCTCGCTGCTCTGGCAGGCGGGCCTCGGGCACACCGCGCTCGAGTCCGGCCTCGTGTCCATCCCCTTCGCCGTCGCCAACATCGTCGGAGCGTCCCAGAGTGACCGTGTCGCTCAGAAGCTCGGGCGCAACGTGCTGGTGCTCGGTGCCGCCCTGGTGGCTGTCGGCCTCATCGCCCTGTGGATCATCTTCCTCACGGTGAAGCCAACGGACCTCACGAACTGGATTCTGCTCGGCCCGCTCGCCATCGCCGGATTCGGCAACGGGTTCTTCATCGCGCCGAACTCCCGGTTCATCGTGGCGACTGTCGACCGCACAGAGGCGGGAGCCGCGAGCGGGGTCATCGGCACGATGCAGCGCATCGGAAGCGCCATCGGCATCGCCGTCGTCTCGAGCGTCCTCTTCGGGGTGGCTAATCTCTCCGGGCTCAAGACGGAGGTCGCCGACAAGGTGGCCAAGGCGCTGCCCGATGCGATGAAGAGCGGGGACTACGCGACTCCCGCGGCCGCGGCGAAGGCACTCGGGTCCCGGATCTCCCAGTCGAGTCTCGCAACTCACTTCGGGGACGCGGCGACCGTATCGATGCTCGTGAGTGCGATCTTCGCGATCGTGGCCCTCGCGCTCGTCTTCACCCTGCCGAAGCGGGTCAACCTGCACTGAGCCCCGCCGCGACCGTCACCGGTCCCGGGTCGAGCCGGTCGGATCCTTTCGCGAGGGTCCGGCCGGCTTTCTCTCCTTTCCGGTATCGAGCTCGATGAACAACCAGCGCGGCTTCGGCTCGATGATCGGGCGGAAGATGCGACGGATGAGCGGGCTCGCGAGGGCGATCGAGATCGCGATGCCGGCGAGGATCACGGCGACGAGTAGCAGATCGGGGGTCGGATCGTTCTTGAGGATCCCCGTCTCGCGCAGGGGGTAGAGGATGAAACTGTGCAGCAGGTACACGTACATGGTGGCCTGGCCGAAGCCGGTGATCCAGGTCTCCGAGCGGGGCACCAGCACGAAGAAGGCGGCGCTCAGCAGCGTCGCGAGCAGCAGGAATGCGAGTCGCACCAGCCCGGCCCACCAGTCCGTCTGGCCCAGTCCGTCGTAGGAGTCGTCATAGAAGAGCCAGTGCACGTCGATCGACTTCCAGAAGTCGATGAAGAGCACCAGTGAGACCGCCCACGCGGCGAAGACCGCGATCGCGACCCCGCGGATGAGCCAGGTTTGCCGCTCGATGACATGCCACTTCTCTACGAGCTTCCACTGGCGCAACTGCCAGCCGAGCACGAAGAAGGGCAGGATGCCGATGGCTCGCGAGAGCGAGAAGGTGCTGTCGACATTGCTGAAGTACCCCACACCGATGGAAAAAAGCACGGACAAGAGCAGTGGCCAGCGCAGCAGCACGAGGTAGGGCAGCACGAGCCGGAACACCCCGAGGGCGAGCAGGAACCACAGAGTCCAGTGCGGCGTGGTGGGGTTGGCGCTCGTCGTGCCCTCCACCAGGTACTGCACGACGGTCCAGATCGTCTGCATGATCACATAGGGCAGCAGGATGTCGGTGATCACGCGTTTCATCTGCCGGGAGCTCGGCGGGGCGGCGTTCGAGAAGTAGCCGCTGATCAGGGCGAATGCGGGCATGTGGAAGGCATAGATGAACAGGTAGACCACGAGAGCGCGATCGTTGTCGGCGGTGAGCCGCTGCACCCCGTGCCCCACAACGACCAGGGCGACGCAGGCGAACCGCGCGTTGTCCCACAGCGGAACCCGCTGCTTTCGTGGGGCAGGGGCGGTGGCGGTGCTCGTCATGCGATCACCATAGCCGCGCTACGGTTGAAGGGGGCCAACGAGGGAGAGCAGTGACGTCACGACGCGTGGTGGTAACCGGTGCGAGTTCGGGAATCGGAGCGGCGACGGTGCGGCTGTTCCGCTCGCAGGGCTGGGATGTGGTGGGCGTGGCCCGCCGCACCGACCGGCTGGAGGCGCTCGCCGCGGAGACCGGTGCCGACATCTTCACCGCCGACGTCACCGACCAGGCGCAGGTCGACGCACTCCGGGACTACCTCGCCCACCTCGGTCCGGTGCACGCTCTCGTCAACAACGCGGGTGGCGCCTTCGGAATGGCCTCGGTCGAAGAGAGCGATGCCGAGGACTGGGTGCGCATGTTCGACGTGAACGTGGTCGCCGTCAAGCGGGTCACGAGTGCCCTCCTCCCGCTGTTGCGGGCCGCGGCCGCGCTGCCGGATGCCGCGGGCGTCGCCCATGCCGACATCCTCACCGTCACGTCGATCGCCGGCCACATCGCCTACGAGGGCGGTGGCGGATACAACGCCGCGAAATTCGCCGCACACGCCCTGGTCGGCGTGCTGCGGCTGGAGCTCGCCGGCGAGCCGATCCGGGTGCTCGAGGTGGCCCCCGGCATGGTGAAGACCGACGAGTTCTCTCTCGTGCGCTTCGCGGGAGATCAGGCACGGGCCGATGCCGTCTACGACAACGTGGCGAACCCCCTGCATGCCGAGGACATCGCCGAGGCGATCGTGCACGCGATCGAACTTCCCGGATTCGTGAACCTCGACCTCGTCACGATCAAACCGGTGGCACAGGCCGCCCCGCACAAGGTGATCAGGGGAGCTCTCGCACCGAAGCTGTAGCGCCAGAGGGCAGTTCATCGGCCACATCCGCGAAGGCGAGCTTCGGCACGAAGAAGAGCAGAACGGCGGCCACGAGGGCGCCGACGCCGCAGATGATCCACACGGTGAGGTAGCCGCTGAGGCTCGAGGCTGTGGTCGTCGCCGCGGTGAGCACGCCCATGGCGAGCACGATCCCGAAGATCGCCGAGGCGAACGACCCGCCGATCGTCTTGGTCGTGTTGGTGAGCGCTGCGGCGATTCCGGTCTGTCCGCGAGGTGCCGCCGCAGCGGCGGCCGCCGGCATCGCGCCGACCAGTGCTCCGGATCCGATGCCGGCGATGAACATGTTGAGGAACACCTCCCAGGTCTCCAGGTGGAACGGTACGAACAGCAGGTAGCCGGTGGCGACGAGGAAGGCGGCGATGATGAGGGCCACCCGCGGAGAGAGCCAGCGGGACACGAGCGGAAAGAGCAGCGCGCCCCCGATCATCGAGATGAGATACACCCCGATGAGAGTGGAGCGGTCTCCGGAGTCGAGACCGAGGCCGTAGCCGTTGGCCCTGTCCGTGCCCGCATAGGCGCTGAGCGGGGCCTGCGCCCCCAGCAGGCTGATGCCGATGAGGCCGGCGGTGAGCTGCACCGGCCACATGTTCGGCTGGCGAAGCACCCGAAGGTCGATCGCCGGGTCGTCCTGCTTCAGCTCGTAGAGCCCGAACGGCACGAACACCAGCAACCCGAGCACGATGAGGATGTACACCCACCACGCCTCGAGTCCGTTGAGCCGCAGGAAGGTCAGGCCGGAAGTGATCAGCAACAGCCCGATGGTGAGCAGGCTGAAACCGACCACATCGAGGCGTCGCCCCGGCAGCGGAGTCGACTCCGGCACGCCGAACAGCACCGCGAAGAAGACCAGCGTGACGGCGATCGCCGGGATGGCGAGCGTGAGCGGCACGTTCTCTCCGAACCATCCGAAGACCCGTCCGCCAAGCAACGCGCCGACGATCGCCCCGGCCTCGAGCGCTACTACGAGGAAACCCGCGGCGCGTCGCGTCTGGGATGCGCCCCTGCCGGTGCGCCGGCCACGGTCGAAGATGAGTGCCACCTCGAGCGGAAGCCAGACGACGTAGAAGCCCTGAAGGGCCCACGCGATGAGGAAGGTGGTGAAGTTGTCTGCTAAGACGAGAGCCCAGCTCGCCCCGGCCGTGAGCACCGTCGAGACCAGCAGGATGCGCTTGTGCCCGAACATGTCGCCGAGTTTTGCCAGGATCGGCACGACGAGCGCGGAGAGCAGCAGCTGTGCCGCCTCGAACCAGTTGAAGTCGGCATCCCGTATCTGGAGGTATTTCACCAGGTCGCTGATCAGGGGCACGTAATAGCCCTGCAGGATGCCGCTCACGATCTCGACCAGGAACAGGTAGCCGATCAGGCCGAAGGTGATCGCCCCGGCCTTCGTGCGCACGGTTGTCATGATCGGATGTTAGTGGGCGATCGGGGGAGGCAAGAAGCACAGCGCGCGTTCTCCTGAGTACCGGGCAGCCGCTAGCGTGAAGCCATGACAATCGATGAAGAGCACACCCCGGATCGCGAGATCCTGGGCTGGGACGAGTTCGGCGAGGCGAGTCGCGAGCTGGCGGCCCAGGTGCACGGGAGCGGATTCGTGCCCGACATGGTGGTGGCCATCGCCCGCGGGGGCCTGCTGCTCGCCGGATCGGTCGCCTACGCGCTCGATGTGAAGAGCTGCGGCGCCATCAACGTGGAGTTCTACACCGGGGTGGACCTTCGTCTGGCCGAGCCGGTGTTGCTGTCACCGATGCTCGACACGCCCTCCGTCTCCGGGCAGAAGGTGCTGCTGGTCGACGACGTCTCGGACTCCGGTCGCACCCTCGCGATGGTCCTCGAGCTGCTGGTCAAGGCGGGGGCGGATGTGCGCAGCCTCTGTCTGTACTCCAAGCCGCAGACCGTGCTCGAGCCCGACTTCGTCTGGCGGAGGACATCCAAGTGGATCGCCTTCCCCTGGTCGTCCCTCCCCCCGGTCACCGTGTGACCGAGGACACGGGCGCGGGATCGACCCCCTCGGTTCTGACCGGCTCCATCGACCCGGAATGGGCGAGTGCGCTCCGGCCGGTCTCCGGGGTGATCTCGAAACTCCAGGAGTTCCTCGACGGCGAGGTCGCATCCGGTCGCGGGTACCTTCCCGCCGAGGGGAACGTCTTCCGGGCATTCACGTCTCCGTTTTCGCGGGTGAAGGTGCTCATCGTCGGACAGGATCCGTATCCGGGACTCGGGCATCCGATCGGACTGTCCTTCGCCGTCGACCGGGCCGTGCGGCCGATTCCGCGGAGCCTCTGGAACATCTACAAGGAACTGCGGAGCGACGTCGGGGTCACGCCTCCTCCGCACGGAGACCTCAGCGCCTGGTCGGATCAGGGGGTCATGCTTCTCAACCGCGTGCTGACCGTCGAGCCGGGTAAATCCGGATCGCACCGTCGCAAAGGGTGGGAGACCGTGACGGCGACAGCCATCCATGCGCTTGCCGAGCGGGGCGGCCCACTTGTTGCGATCCTGTGGGGGAAGGATGCCATCGCCCTCGAGCCGATGCTCGGCTCGGTTCCCGTGATCAAGTCCGTGCATCCGAGCCCGCTCTCGGCCGGGGGAGGGTTCTTCGGATCGCACCCGTTCAGCCGGGCGAATGCCGCACTCCTTTCGCAGGGAGCCTCACCGATCGACTGGACGATCCCGGCGTAAGCTCGGTTCATGCTCGAGGAGGAATACCAGGCCACCCACCGTCCGCTGGAGGCGCAGCGCAACCTGCCACCGCTCGAGGTGCCCTTCGAGTATTCGATCCGGGATGCGCGACTCGAGGACATGCCGGACGTGCGGGAGATCTACAACCACTACGTGGCCAACTCCACTGTCACCTTCGATGAGACTCCGCTCACCCTTCGGGCTACCCGCTCCAAATTCCAGCACCTGCAGAAGCTCGGGATGCCCTACCTCGTTGCCGAGAGTCCGAGCCAGCAGATCCTCGGCTACGCCTACGTCTACCCGTGGAAAGAGAAGGCGGCGTACCGCTTCACCGTGGAGAACTCGATCTACCTGCGCGCGGCGTCGACCGGCAAGGGGCTCGGCAAGGTGCTGATGGGCGAGTTGATCACCCGTTCGAAACAGGCCGGGCTCAAAGAGATCATCGCCGTCATCGCCGATCGCGGTGCCGAGGCCTCCATCAAGATGCACCAGGACTTCGGCTTCAAAGAGATCGGTCGTATGGGCAAGGTCGGTTTCAAGTTCGAGCGCTGGCTCGGCACGGTGCTCATGCAGAAATCGCTCAAATAACAGCAGACTGCAGGATGTCGCGCAGCGCCGCTTCCACCTCCGTCACCGACTCCGGCTCGCCGCGCCAGAGCATCCGCAGGATCAGCCCGTCGATGGCGAGCGCGACCACCCGAGCTCGGCGTGGATCGGGAACGACGGGGTCGATCGCCTCCTCGAGCGAGCGGTACCAGACATCCGCCGCCTCTCTCAGACCGTCGCGGCGCATGGCGAGGAAGAGGAGTTCGTATTGCGCGATGGCGGAGGCCCGGGAGCCGTACACCCAGTCCCGCAGCACGGTTGCGGCATCGGAGAGGGAACCGGTGTCCAAGTCGGCGAACAGGGCGACCTGCTGCTCGGTGACCCGCAGAAGCGCACTCACCAGCAGATCGTCGATGCTGGCGAAATAGTAGGTGGCCGCGGCGAGGGGCACGCCGGCCTCGGCGGCGACGGCGCGGTGGGTGACCGCACCCGGTCCGCCGATTTCGAGCACTCGGATCACCGCATCCTGCAGGGCGATGCGCCGAGCCTCTCCCTTCGCAGTGGTGGTGACCACGTCAGTGCTTTCCACCGAGTTCGAGCATCGTGACGCCGCCGATCACGAGTACCATTCCGGCGATCTGCACGAGGGTGAGAGGCTCCTTGAAGAACAGCCAGCTGATCACGACAACCAGCACGACTCCCACGCCGGCCCAGATCGCGTAGGCGATGCCGAGAGGCACCCCCTTGGTGAGCGACTGGGAGAGCATGGCGAAGGCGGCGATGTAGCCGACAGTCACTATCGCGTAGGGCACTATCTTGTTCGCGCCGTCCCCGGTGGCGAATTTGAGGGCCGTGGTCGCGATCACTTCGGCCACGATCGCCCCGGCGAGGAAGAGATATCCCATGCTGCACTCCTAAGATTGGTACAAATGTACCAGATTTTAAGAGGCGAGGAGAGCCCGGTGCGGATGGGTCGGCGCTCGGGCGCTACAGTCGGGGGATGCCCGAAGCGCCTCGCAGCCGCCCCGAGAGCTATCTCGTGCTCCACACCCTGAGCGGTCACCTGCGCGCCCGGCCTGCCGCGGTCTTCGCGGCACTCGACGCCCGTTTCCGCCCGAGCGACTCCTCCGACAGCCTCTACCTCGCCGATCCCTCGGCGTTCCTCATCGTGTCCCAGGGTGGCTGGTGGTATCGCGGGGAGTATCGGGTGGTGCCCGACGAACGCGGATCCCACGTGGAGCACGTGATGTTGAATGTGGCGCAGACCGCTCGCTCGCTCGGGCGATTCACCGGGCGCCGGGTCGTGGCTGACGCCCCCGCCGCCTTCGAGACCCTCCTGCGCCAGCTGCGCCTCGAGCTCGAATAGCCGACGCTCGAGAAAACTCAGCCTTTGGCGCGCTGCCCCTTTGTGCAGGTCGCCTGCGCGGCAGTCTGCCCGGTCGCACTGCTCGGAAGGGCGACTCCCGGTGCGGTGGTCGCCGCTCCGCTCGCCGGAGTGGAGGCACCCGGATCCCGAGCCGTCGTCGCCGAAGGATCGTTCGTCGTGCCGTCTCCCGTCTTGCCGGTGAGCGACACCGGCTGGTCGTTCTTCAATGCGGTGAACAGCACCTCGGCGGCGCTGCGGATCGGCAGCACCCCGTTCTGGCCTGCCGCGGAACCATAACTGCCGGGATACTGCACGAAGACCACCTTGTCGAAGCTGATGTCTTTGACCGCGAGAGCCATGCTCACGAGAGTGGTGAGGTTGTTCAGAGAATCCGAGCGGGTGGTGTTGTCGATCACGGCCTTGGCGAGCGCGTAGTCCTTCACCGGGTTGCCCAGGGTCTCGGGTGTCTTTATCTTGCGCACGAGCGCGGAGAGGAAGAGCTGCTGGTTGCTGATTCGGGCGAGGTCGCTGCCGTCGCCGACGCCGTACCGCACCCGCAGGAACTGCACGGCATCCTGGCCGACGAGCGTGCGCTGGCCGGCATCGAGGTCGAAGTGGATCTGCTCGTCATGGATGGCCTTGGCGATGCAGACCGTGACACCGCCGACGGCATTGGAGAGACCGACCACTCCCTGGAACTCGGTGAGCGCGGCATAGGGGATCGTGAGGCCGGTGAGATTCTCGACGGTCTTCACGATGCAGGGCAACCCGCCGTAGGTGAGCGCGACGTTGATCTTATTGGTCTGCGACGGAAAGTTGCCGCCCTTGGGGTTCGGGCAGGACGCGATCGGCACGATCAGGTCGCGGGGGAAGCTCACGACCGTCGCGTTGCTGTGGTCGGCGGAGACGTGAAGGAGCATGGTCACGTCATTGAGGTGTTCGCCGCGCTTTCCATAGGTGCCGACATCCCCGCCGCCGCTGTCGCTCGCGGCGACCAGCACGTTGATGCCTCCCTCGAAACTCCCGATGTCCGGTGGGGGCCCGTCGGTCTGCCCGATGAGTTTCACTCCCGGTTGCACGCTCTTCGCGACGTCGTAGACCGCGAAGCCGGCGACCGCGCCGACGCTGACCAGCACCACCGCAAGCGCAGAAGCGAGGAAAGCGAGCACCGTGACCGCGGGCCGGGAGCGCGGCAGCCGACCGTGGCGGGCAACGGGAGGCATGCGGGTGCTTGGCATAGCACCAGACCCTAGCCGACGACCTAGGCTCGAAGGGTGTTCGAACTCCACCACCTCAGTGCCCAGGAACAATGGGACTGGTTGCAGCGCGGCGAGATCTCTCCCGTCGAACTCACCCGGCACTACCTCGACCGTATAGAACGGCTCGACGAGCATCTCGGCGCCTTCGTGACGGTGACCCCGGAGGCGGCCATCGAACGCGCCGCTTCCCTCGCCGCCCGGGTGCCCAAGACCGCACCGCTCTGGGGGCTGCCGCTCGGCGACAAGGACCTCGTCAACCGGGCCGGGGTGCGCACCGGGTATGGATCACGACTCATGCAGGACTTCGTGCCCGAGCGCTCCGATGCCATCGTGGAGGTACTGGATGCCGCGGGCGCGGTGAGCCTCGGCAAGACCAGCGCGCCGGAGTTCGGGCTCCCTTCCTACACCGAGAGCCTCGTCGCCCCGCCCGCGCGCACGCCGTGGAACACCGCCCTCGGGGCCGGAGGCTCCAGCGGGGGAGCGGCGGTGGCCGTCGCGGCCGGACTGCTGCCCTTCGCCCCCGGTTCCGACGGCGGCGGCTCGGTGCGCATTCCCGCGGCAGCATGCGGCCTGGTCGGCCTCAAACCCTCCCGCGGCCTCGTGCCAAGCGGCACGGGGCTGAGCTCCCTCGGCGGCCTCGTCGTACCGGGACCGCTCGCGCGAACGGTGGCGGATGCCGCGATGCTGCTCGATGCGCTCATCGAGGGCGGGGACTACCCCTTCACCGTGCGGGCGCCCCGCTGGGACGGCGGAGCCCTGCTCAACGCCGCAGTACGCGGCGAGGGTCGGTTCCAGCTCGGCGTGATGACGACCTCGCCCTGGGACGACGCCTACGACATCGAGATCGCGCCAGAAGCATCCGCTGCCCTCGCCCTCGCCGTGTCGGAGCTCGACGCCATCGGGCATGGTATCGAGGACTTCGCTCTCGAACCGGACGACTCTTACGCCCCGAACTTCTGCACCATCTGGCAGGCCGGCGCTGCGAGCATCCCCGCGGAGGGTGAGCAGCTCGAGCTTCTCGAGCCGCTCACGAAGTGGCTGGTGCTGCGGGGAAGGCAGGTGTCGGCCCGGGAGTTGTCGAGCGCCCTCGGTGCCCTCGTCGAGTTCGAGCGGTCGATCATCCGTCAGTTCCGCCGGTTCGACGCTGTAATCACCCCCAGCCTGGCGATGACGCCCCGCCCGGTCGGCTGGTACGACGCGGAGGATGCGGAGCGCAATTTCGCCCAGCAGGTGCAGTACACGCCCTTCACGTCGTTCGCGAACGTGACCGGCCTTCCGGCCATCACGTTGCCGGTCTCGCAGACCGCGGACGATGTGCCGATGGGAGTGCAGTTGGTCGGGCGTCCGGGAGGCGAGCACGTGTTGCTGGCGATCGGTGCGCAACTCGAGCGACGATTGCAGTGGCAGCGGCGGCATCCGCCACAGTGGTGAAGAACCAGCCAGTCACTGTCACAGGGGTTCACGCTGGGTATCCAGCGCTGCGACAGCGGTCACCCGGACTGCGCGTTTCTTGCCCGCGCGCCGCGTCATCCCTAACCTTGGCGCATCACGGAGAACCCAGCCGGCGCACCCTGAGGGCCCGATCCGGCATAGATCGCCAGAGAGCAGCTCGAGGCGGGGCATCCGGGAACAGGCAACGCTCATGAGAGCTCCTTCTTCACTGTTCACCATCGCTTCTGCGGCACTGGCGGTCACCGCCGTCGTGCTCGGAGTCGGTCTGGCCCAGTCCGCGCAGGCGGCGACAGTCGCGCTTCCGCCGGTCAACGGCCAGTTCGATTATCAGATCGGTGGCGCCTACACGCCCTCGGGATCGGTATCGATCGTCGATCGCGACCGCAGTGCGAGTCCGGTCGCCGGCAAATACAACATCTGTTACGTCAACGCCTACCAGACCCAGCCCGATGAAGCATCGTTCTGGACCTCGAACCACAGCAACCTGCTCGTGAAGCGTGCCAACGGCACCAACCTCACGGATCCGGACTGGCCCGGCGAGTTCATCCTCGACACCTCGACCGCAGCGAAGCGCTCGAGCATCGCAACGATCGTGAATGGCTGGATCGACGGCTGCAAGACGAAAGGTTTTCAGGCCATCGAGCCCGACAACCTCGACTCCTGGACCCGGTCCCTCAACAAACTGACCAAGGCGAACAACGTGGCCTATGCGACATTGCTCGCCACCCATGCCCATTCCATCGGACTCGCCATCGCCCAGAAGAACACGTCGGAACTCGGCTCTGCGGGAAAGACCTCTGTCGGTTTCGACTTCGCCATCGCCGAGGAATGCCAGGTCTACTCCGAGTGCGGCAGCTACACGGGGCCCTACGGGAACCACGTCATCGAGATCGAATACACGGACAATGCCCGTAGCGCCTATACAAAGGCCTGCGCGGCCCAGGGCAAGAGCATCTCGGTGATCCTGCGGGACCGTGACGTCGTGGCGAAGGGACAGTCGGCCTACCGCTACGAGTACTGCTAGCAAGGGAATCCCGTGGGTGCCCCGCGAGGGGCCCACGGGTACCCGGTGGACTCCCGGGATCAGGCGAAGAACTCGTAGACCGATTCTCAGGCCGGCAGCCCGACCATCTCGGCGCTCCGCTCCCACAACCGCCGACACAGCTCGGCATCCGAGGCGCTCTTCCGCTCGCGGCCATCCGGCTTCAGGCCGTCGAAGTAGGTGCCGCTCGGCGACGCGATGTCGCGCTCGGCAGCGAGATGGATGAGCGGGGCCGCACCCTGCTCCGGACTGATCCCGAGCGAGCCGCGACTGATGAACTGCCCGAACTTGAGGAGCGCGGAGTCCGCTCCGAACCCGGTGGCCACGAAGCCGGGGTGGAACGAGTACGCATCGACGCCTGAGCCGGCAGTCCTCTGCGCGAGTTCCCGGATGAACATGATCGTCTCGAGCTTGCTGGTGCCATAGGGCAGCCATCCGCCGGCATAGGCGCGACGTTTCCAGTCGAGGTCGTCGAGATCGAGCCGCGAGAACATGTTCGCCCCGCTCGCGGTGGAGATCACCCGGCCGGCACTCTCGGTGAGCCGATCGAGCAGCAGGTTCGTGAGCAGGAACGGTGCGAGATGGTTGTGCTGAAAGGTGCGCTCGTGACCGTCGGCGGAGAGCCCGCGAGTGCTCACCAGCCCGCCCGCGTTGTTCGCGAGCACGTCGATGCGCGGGTAGCTCGCCAGCAGCTCTTCGGCGAGGGAGCGCACCGCTGCCAGGCTGTCGAAGTCCGCGACGAATGGGAATCCGCCCACCCGGTCGGCGACGGCCCGGGTGCGCTCGGCATTGCGACCGACTACCGCGACCGTCGCGCCCCTTGTCGACAGTTCGACCGCCGCAGCACGGCCGAGTCCCGAACTCGCTCCCGTGATCACGATGACCCTGCCACTGAGTTCCGCGCTGGCTCCGCTCATCGGTAGCCCCCTTTCTCTAGTCCTGCTTCTACTTCGAACCTGTTGAGTTCGGCGATTGGTCCCGCGGCGACATAGAGCGGGATAAACGTGAGGCCGTAGCGCCTCCATTGCGCCCGATGCACAGCTTCGTGCTGCAAGACGGTCGGGGAATCGTTGTCATGGGTGAGGTAGACGGCACCGATCGTCGTCCCACCGCGACCGAAGGCCCAGCGGGGGCAGCCCCGGGCGACAATCACTCCGCCCGACCGAGCAAGGCGACCCCGGCTGAGGATGCCGCCCCAGATGAAGCCGCACAGGCTCGCGAACCAGTACCCCGGGCGGGCGACGGGCGGGCTCAGCATCACGAACCGGAGTCCGGGCAGCACCGTGCCGAGATTGACTAGCCGCACCATGGCGCGCTGTATCGCTCGGGTCGTGGTGGGCATGATTCGTTTCTACACCCCTCGAGTGCCCCGCTCGGCCACCGCTCGGGCGGCACCCCTACAGTGTTCCTATGACCGCGGTGTACCCATGACCGACCCAGTGCACCGAGTGGCGCTCGTTTCTATGCACACCTCGCCTGCGGCGCTCGCGGGAAGCGGGGACTCCGGCGGCATGAATGTGTCGTTGCTCGCGACGGCGACGGAGTTGGCGGCACGCGGTGTCGAGGTCGACCTCATCACCCGGGCCACCGGCGAGGCCGCCGTCACCACCCTCGCCGACGGCGTCGTGCTCCACGAGCTGGCGGCCGGGGGCCGGAGAGTGATCGCGAAGGATCGGCTGGGGGAGGTCGCCGACGAGTTCGGCGAAGCGGTGGCGCAGCTCACCGGCCGCGCCGCGCCGCGCTACGACGTTATCCACGCCCACTATTGGCTCAGCGGGCTCGCCACGCTGCCTGTCGCACTCGAACTCGGACTGCCCTTCGTGCAGAGCTTCCACACCCTCGGGGCGATGAAGAATGCGAATCTCGCGCCCGGGCAGGCTCCAGAACCCGAGAGGAGACTGCTCACCGAGATGTATCTCGCGAACCAGGCGAGTGCGATCGTCGCGGGCTCGTCCGCCGAGGTGTCGTCCCTCATCGACATGGTGCGGGCACCCGCCGATCGGGTCTGGGTGATCCCGCCCGGCGTGGACGTCGAACTCTTCTCTCCGACGCGAGCGGATGCGGCGCACTCGCGGGTGCGCCGCGAACTCGGGATCGCCGATGGCAGCCCGATCATCGCCGTCGTGGGACGGGTTCAGCCGCTCAAAGACCAGGAACTCGCGATCCGCGTGCTTGCCGAGTTGCATGCGCTGCGCGACTCCGACGCGGTGCTCGTGGTCGCGGGGGAGGCGACTCCCGGCGACGACGACTACGCGGCATCCCTCCGGTCGACAGCTGCCGAACTCGGCGTGCTCGCGGCGGTGCGATTCGCCGGGGCGCTGTCACGAGAGCGCCTGGCCGATCTCCTCGCCACCGCCACTGTGACTCTCGTACCTTCGCATTCGGAGACCTTCGGCCTTGTGGCACTCGAATCTGCAGCCAGCGGCACTCCGGCGATCGCGTTCCGCGGGGGCGGACTGATCGAGTCGGTCTCGGCCGGGGTGTCCGGGCTGCTTATCGACTCCCGGGACCCCGGCACCTGGGCGCAGGCGACAGCCGCCCTTCTCGACGACGGGACCGACCTTGAGCGACTGTCGGCATCCGCCCGGCATTACGCCGAGGGCTTCACCTGGGCCGCGACCGCCACCGCACTCATCGGGGTGTATGCGAGTCTGGGCCGAGTCGGCGGGTCCGCTCAGGGGCGGCCGTAGGTCTCCAGCAGCCGCAACCAGATCTCGTTCATGGTGGGGTACGCAGGAACCGCGTGCCACAGCCGATCGATCGGCACCTCACCGACGATGGCGATCGTCGCCGCGTGCAGCAGCTCCGAGACATCCTGTCCCACGAAGGTGACGCCGAGGATCACCCTACGCTTCTCGTCCACGACCATGCGGGCCTTGCCCTCGTAGCCGTCGGCTTGAACGGCGGAGCCGGCCACCGAACCGAGGTCGTAGTCGACCACGCGGATGTCGTACCCGGCCTTCTCCGCGGCGGCGGCAGTGAGTCCCACCGACGCCACCTCCGGATCGCTGAAAGTCACCTGCGGCACCATCTCGTGGTCCGCGGTGGCGGCGTGCTTCCCGAAGCGGTTGTCGTGCACTCCGGTGCCGAGGGCGCGGGCCGCGATGACATCGCCCGCGGCGCGTGCCTGGTACTTCCCCTGGTGGGTGAGCAGCGCGCGATGATTGACATCCCCGCAGGCGTAGAGCCAGTCGAAGCCCTTCACCCGCATGGTGTCGTCCACCTCGAGCCAGTCGCCGGGGGTCAGTCCGATGTTCTCGAACCCGAGGTCGCCGGTGCGGGGCACGCGTCCGATCGCGACGAGCACCTCGTCGGCGACGAGAGTCGAGCCGTCGTCGAGCGTGAGGGTGACACCGTCGTCATCGCGGTGGGCGGAGGTGGTCTCCACACCGGTCAGCACCGTCGCTCCGAATTTCTCCAATGATGCCGTCACCAGCTCGCCCGCGAAGGGTTCCTGGGTGCCGAGGAGGCCGGAGCGCGCGACGATCGTGACCTCGGTGCCGAAGCTCTGGTACGCCGTCGCCATCTCCACCCCGACGACTCCGCCGCCGATGATCGCCAGCCGCTTCGGAGCGACCTTCGCGCTCGTGGCATCCCGGCTCGTCCACGGGGAGACCTCCGCGAGGCCAGGGATCTCGGGCAGCAGAGGGTCGGATCCCACACTCACGGCCACAGCGTGCCGCGCGGTGTAGACGGTGCCGTCGACGGTGACCTGCTTCTCGCCGGTGATGCGCGCGTGACCGCGGACGAGCGAGATGCCTGCTCCCTCGACCCACTTCACCTGGCTCTCGTCGTCCCAATCGTGCGTGAAACTGTCCCGACGAGCGAAGGTGGCGGCGACATCCACCCCGCCATTAACCGCCTCGGCAGCGCCGCCGACGGCCTTCGCGGCGCGCAGCACGATACCGGCCCGCAAAAGCACCTTTGAGGGCATGCAGGCCCAGTAGGAGCACTCGCCGCCCACCAGTTCGCTCTCGACGAGCAGGGCGGTGAGGCCGTCCTGCACCGCGCGGTCGGCGATATTCTCGCCGACAGCACCGGCGCCGATCACGATCAGGTCGTAGGTGGTGTCGATCATGTGCGCTCCCAGCGATTCGGTGACAGGGTGGTTTCTACTCTCGCGATCCGAGCCACTCGACGATCTGCGAAGCGTGGTTCTGGGGATCGTCGACGGGAAAGAAGACCCTTTCGATGGTCGACCCGTTCGCGACGATCGTCAAGCGACGGTAGAAAGTTTCTGCGCCAGCCACGAAGGTCGGCAGGTCGAGGGCATCCGCCAGCAAGAGCCCGGGATCCGAGAGCAAGGCGAAGGGGAGGCTCAGACGCTCTACGGCTTCGGACTGGTAGTCGGAATCCTGGGTCGACACCCCGAACACCCGGGTGACTCCCGCCGCGCGAAGCTCGGCGAAATGGTCACGGAACGCGCAGGCCTCCGGCGTGCACCCGCGCGCACCCGGTATCACGTCCCACCCCTCCGGCGCTTCGGTGCCGGGACGTCCGGTACGCGGATAGACATAGAGCACGGTGCGACCGCTGAGGGCGGAGAGGTCGACATTCGACCCGAAGGTGGCCCGCAGGCTCACCGCAGGAAGCCGGGTGAGTTCCCTCACCGGCCGACGAACTCTGCGGTCGTGCGCGTGACGAACGCCGTCATGCCGATCGCGGCATCCTCGCTGTGTACGAGCCGCACGAGTTCGGGTTGGAGCGCGGCCGCGGCCGCGGCATCACCCTCGCGCAGAGCGAGTCGCGCGTTGGAGAGGGCGGCCTGCACCGCGAGTGGGGCCTGAGCCGCGATGCGGTGGGCGAGTTCGAGCCCTCGGTCGTACTGTGTGCCGTCCGGCACGACCTCCTGCACCAGGCCGATGCGATGTGCCTCCGCCGCGTCGAACTGGTCGCCGGTGAGGATCCAGCGCATCGCGTTTCCCCAGCCGACCGCGCGGGGAAAGCGGATGGTGGCGCCGCCGAAGGGCAGGATTCCGCGGGCGACCTCGATCTGCCCGAACCGGGTGGATGCCGCGGCGACCGCGATGTCGCTCGCGAGCATCAGCTCGATTCCGAGGGTGAGGCAGGTGCCTTGCACGGCGATGACCACGGGCTTGCCGAGCTGCCGGCCGGAGACCTGCCAGGGATCGATGCCGCCATCCGGAACGGTCTGCAGGCCCTCCGCTCCGATTCTCGGCGCGACATCGGCGAGATCCAGACCGCCGGTGAAATGCTCACCGTGGGCGAAGACGAATCCGGCCCGCAGCTCCGGATCGCGTTCGAGCTCACCGTAGGCGAGAGCGAGCTCCTGAAGCAGCGCGAAGTCCGCTGCGTTGCGTTTTTCCGGCCTGTTGAACCCGATCAGGAGCACATGCCCGTCTCGCTCCACCGTGATTCGAGGGGATTCGGGGGTGGTGTCGGTCATCGCTGGCCCTTCGGAACGCCGTCGGCCTCGATCGGCCGTTGCTCAATGCTAGGCGCTGTGCCGACAGGCACGAGCTCAGCTCGCGAGCGCCCCGATGATGCGCAGGATGCTGCCGAGATCGTCGGCCGCGTCATCCGCCGATGCCGGGGCGAACTCGGTGACCGCGGCTCCGGCCAGCGGTAGGGCCGCCTTGGCCGCGGCGATCACCGTGAGCAGAGTGGTGAGGGAGACGCCGAACGGCTCGGGGTAGCCGAGAGAGCCGAATTCGGCGGGGTCGAGCACGTCGAGATCCACGTGAAGGTAGACAGAGGTCGCGCCGCTCGCGACCAGGGCGGCGGTGATGGAGTCCGCGTCGAGGGCATCGGGGGCGATGACCGGGATGCCCGCGGACTCGATGTACGCGAGTTCGCCGTCATCCAGCGAGCGTGTGCCGGCGAGGATCACCCGCGCCGCCGAGATCGGCGAGTCGGGTATCAGCGCCACCGGACCATCGCCGAGGAGCGTGCGAAGCACCATGCCGTGGAAGGCTCGCGACGGAGACTCCTCCGGGGTGTTGAGGTCGGCGTGGGCGTCGATCCAGACCACCGCCATCCCCTCGTGCCGTGCTCCGGCATGGTGGATGGAGGCGAGGTCGACGCCACAGTCGCCGCCGATCGTGATCGCCAGGCCGGACACGGTGGCGAGCGCGGCCAACTGCGCATCTCTTATTTGGCGAAGCGAGCTCAGGCGCAATACCTCGCTGCCCTCGTCGGTGCCCGCCTCGGAGGGCACCTCGACGACGATGGTCGCCGACACCGGCAGGTCGCCGCTGATCGCGGAAGCCCCCTCCGCGAGCCTCATGGCACGGGACGAACCCGAGCCTTGCCATTGGGGGACAATGAGAAAAGTGGCGGCCACCTGTCAAGTATGGCCGCCACCGGGTGAAGAGGGAGCGATCAGATCGTGCGGGGTGCCTTCGCCAGGTTCGCCTCGAGCTCGGCGACGTTCTGCCGGCTGCCGTATGCCGGGCGGTCGCGCTCGACGCGCCAGCTCTCGGAGAGCGGCCCGATGTTCACGGTGTCGAAGCCGAATTCGTCGTAGAGCTTCGTCACGAAGTCCGAGGCGTCCGCGAAGTCGGAGGACGTCGCGAGAGCGCGCCGCTTCGGGTCGCCCTTCGGGAAGCCGTCCGCGGTGATGTCGGCGGCGGTGATGTGGTTGAAGCCCTTGGCGACCCGGGAGGTGGGAAGGTGCTCCTGCAGCATGCCGCTGACAGTCGTTTCGCCGGCGTCGAGGGCGTCGATGTGACCGTCGCGCTCGAAGTAGTAGTTGTTGGTGTCGATCACGATCTTGCCGGCGAGCGGCTCGACGGGCACGTCTGCGTAGGCCTTGAGCGGCACGGTGACGACAGCGACGTCCGCAGCCTCGGCGGCTTGGATGGCGGTGCCCGCCGTGGCCTTCGGCCCCAGCTCGGCCACGAGTTCCGTCAGGGTCTCAGGTCCCCGAGAATTGCTGATGACGACGTCATAGCCGTTCTCGACCGCCTTGCGGGCGACCTGGCTGCCGATGTTTCCTGCTCCGATGATTCCAATAGTTGTCATGCGTGAAGTAACCGGGGAGGGGCGGGAATTGTTCCCGGGAGTTCGCGCGGTGTCGAGGAGCTGGGACGGACGACGCGTATCGAGACCCGCTGGGGGTCTCGATACGCGTCGCGGGTGCTCGCCGCTCGACGGGCGGAGGCTACTGCTCGATCGCCGAGGGGGCCGGCGCACCGGCCTTGAGGGCGGCGAGCCGGGCGTCGAGCTCTATCGAGTCGTCCGAGGCATCCAATTGCTCGAACTGGGCATCGAGGCTCGAGGCCGCGAGCTCCTGGCGGCCGAGGACTGTCGCCTCCTGGCGACGGATCTTGTCCTCGAAGCGGCTGATCTCGCTCGTGGGGTCGGTGAGGTCGATGGACTTGACCGCATCCTGCACCTGAGTCTGCGCCTCAACGGTCTTCGACCGGGCGATCAGCTCGTCACGCTTCGACGACAGCTGGCTCAGCTTGGTGCGCATGGCATCGAGGCCGCGTTTGAGCTGGTCGACGACCGCGGTCTGGGAGGCGATGGTCGGCTCGGCGTCCTTCGCCTCCTTCTCCGAGGCCATCTGTCGACCGAGCGCCACCTTCGCCAGGTTGTCGAATTTGTCGGCGTCTGCAGGGTTGCCCGCCGCGCGCAGTTCGTCGCCCTTCTTACTGGCCGCCAGCGCCTTGCGACCCCAGTCCGCGGCGTTGTCGACGTCTTCGGTGTAGTCCTGTTCGAGCAGGCGGAGGTTGCCGATGGTCTGGGCCACCGCGCTCTCCGCCTCGGAGATGCTGCTCGTGTAGTCACGAACCATCTGATCGAGCATCATCTTCGGGTCTTCGGCCGAATCGAGCAGCGCGTTGATGTTGGCCTTGGCCATCTGAGCGATGCGTCCGAGAATTGACTGCTTTGCCATGGTGTTTCCCTTCGTTGTGTCACTGCGAATCTGGATAGCTGGATGAAACGAAAAGCCTGAATGAACTGCCTGGGCGAATTGCCGGTACGACATGCACTAGAACCGGCCGCCGCTCGAGCGGCCGCCACCGCCACCGCCACCACCGAAGGATCCCCCGGAGCTCCGTGAGCTGCCGCCGAACCCGCCGCCGCTGAACCCACCGCCGAACCCACCGCCGCCGCCGCCGAATCCTCCGCCGCCGAAGACGCCTCCGCTATTGCCGCGGCCGCCGCCTCCGCTGAGCATGCCGCCGATGAGACCGCCGAGGATCGCGCCGCCGAGCCCGCCACCGAAGCTTCCCCCCTGCCCGCCACCCTGGCCGCCGCCCGCGGAGTCGACGTCGTTATGGGCGAGGGAGAGTGCCTGCGCGGCCAACGACTGGGCCGCGGCCGCCTCCGCGAGTGCCTTCACCGGGTCAGAGGCCGCGAGGCCGACGGCGGTTTCGAGATGGCGGGTGGCTTCGGAGACCCGCGTTCGCGCAGCACTGCCGACCCCGCCACGGCGCGTCGTGATGAAGTCGTTGGCCGCCGAGATCTGGCTGGAGGCGGCGCTCATGGCGGTCGGAAGCTGTGCGGTCGCGGACTGCACCTTCTGCTGTTGATCCCTCACCGCGTCGAGCACCTGGTCGAGCGCCGCGTTGGCGGTGGTGAGCGAGGCGAGACTCGACAGTGGATCGGCGGGGCCGGTGCCGGTCGTCGCGGCGGCGAGCGCAGCTTCGGCGGCCGCTACCGGCTGACTGAGAGAGCCGGATGCCGTGGCCGGGAGGGCTCGCGCGGTAGCGAGGTCCTGCTGGGTGTCGGCCACCGCGGCGGCGAGCTTGCTTCGGGCATCCGCGAGGCTGGACGCGAGCGTGTCGATCGAGTCGAGCAGCTGCGTGGTCTGGCCGATACTGGCCTGGGCCGCCCGCACATTGATCGCCGCGACGCCGGAGTCTCCGCTGGCGATCGCGGTCTTCGCTGTCGTGCCGGCGCTGCCGATGAACTCGAGGAGTTTGGCAACCTGGTCGGGGTTGCCGGCGATGGAGGACAGCGCCGCAGGAGAGAACGTCGCCTGCAGGCTGGTGAGAGTCGCGCGCGCCGTCGCGAGTCGGGTCGAGACCGCCTCGGCATCCGTCACCACGCTCTCCAGCGCCTGCGGCGCGGTCTTCTCGAGTTTGCGCAGGCCATCGAAGGCGTCGGCCTGGGCATCGAGTTCGGCGTCGGCGGCTTCGCAGAGTTCGATGATGCGGGAGGTCATCTCGCGCTTCTGTTGCGGCGTCTCCGGCACGGAGTCGTCGAGCTTCTGACGCAGGGTGAAAGCCTCGGCCACCTGGGACTTCGCGGTCGCCAGAGAAGCACTGAATGGAGTCGTCGCTTCGGTGCCGAACTGGGCGACGGCGAAACCGAGCTCCTGTTCGCTCGTCTTCAGCGAATCGTCGAGCTGCACGAGAAGGCTTCCCGCCTTCTGGTCGAGCTGCTCCTGGCTCGGGCCGGCGGGAGCGGATGCCGCACCGCCGACGCGCCGCCGTCGCGACCGCACGAAGAACACGATGCCGAGCACGATGAGGGCCAGCAGGATGATCACGATCACCACGGGAAGCGCGGAACCACTTCCGGACGGAGCGGGGGTGCCCGGAGCAGTGGTATCCGACCCCCCGCCCGGTCCGCCGCTGGATTCTCCCGCATAGCCCCTCGCCGCGGCCACCGCCGCACCCACCCAGTCGCTCTTCTTCAGCGCCGGGATGATGTCGTTAGTCTCGACGGCGTCCGTCGTGGAGGAGTCAGGGGACGATGCTCCGTAGGAGATCGAATAGTTGCGATCCACCGTGGCAACCGCGAGCAGGATGTCGTTCGCGCCGAGTCCGTTCTTCTTCGCGACACTCGACGCCCAGGCTGTCTTGTCGGAGACGCCGGTGAAACTGTCGACATAGACCACGAAGAGCTGGAGCTTCGTCGAGGCGTAGAGTGCGTCGGTCGCCGCAGTGATCTCGGATCCGCGCGAACCCACCGCATTGACGGTGTCCACGACGTAAGCCCCACCGAGGTCGACCGGCGACTGGGCCTGGGCACTCAGCGGCGCTGCCAGCGCGGCCACCAGGGCGATCGCGAACGCGGCGACCAGCCGGTAGACCCGGGTCGTGACGGTGACGCGAATGGCAGACTCCTTCGACCGCGGGGGATGACGCTGGCGCTGTCGCCTGCGATTCTACTGAATCCCCCTCAGCGAATGAAGGGCGGTTATCGCAGGATCACCGAGGAGGTAGGCCCGGTCACCAGGTCGGTGCTGAGGAAGGAGCCGTCTGCGCTCTGGCGGCTGAGGTCGAGGGCTGCGGACACCTGGTAGTCACCGGCGGCGAGGTGCGGCAGGTCGTCGCGAAAGCTCGTGGCGCTGTCGTCTTCGGTCGCGCAGGTGACCGGCTCGAACGATGCCGGGTAGGTCAGGGATGCCCCGGGTGCGAGGTCGACGAGGGCGGCCATCGCGATCATGGCGCCGTTGCTGTGCCACAGCACGACTCCGTCGCGCGAGAGGGTGATGGCCGGGGTCGCGGCCGTCGTGCCGGTGATGTGCTGGGTGCCGGAGTTGGTGAGGGTCACGGTGCCGGAGACGCTCTGGGCGGAAGCATCCCCCAGTTCGAAACTGGTCGTGAGCACGAGGCCGTCCGCGTTCGGAGCGACGTCGGCGAGCGCGCCGCCGCAGAGGTTGATCCTGTCGGCGGGAGCGCGCTTGAGCCCGCCATCGGTGGCAGAGCTGCCGAGGGGAGAGTCCCCTTTCGACTCCGGTGCGCTGGCGCTGGTGGCCGACCCCGAGCTGAACGAGGGCACGAGACCGCGGATGCCGGTGAACCCGGCGACCCCGATGCCCGCCACCGCGAGGGTCGTGGCGCTGCCGACCGCGACCTGTTGTGCGACGCGGCGACGAGAGCTGCGGCGCAGCACGCGCGAGAGATCGACGGTGCCGAGGGAGGGGCCCGTCTCGGCGAACAGCTTCTTGAGGTCAGATTCGGTGGACATGGATCGCTCCCTGTGGGTGGGTGGATTGCGGAGTGGATGCGGCGGGCTCGGGTTCGTCGGAGAGCGCGACCGCCATCTTCGCGAGGCCGTCACTGAGGTAGCGCTTCACCGCGCCGGAAGAGATGCCGAGCCACTCGGCGATGTCGTCGACCTTGAGGTCTTCGTAGTACCGCAGCACGATGCAGGCCCGCTCCCGAGGGGTGAGGCGAGCGAGCTCCGCGGTGAGGTCGATACGGCTGTCGGTGGCGGGAGCGGTGGACTCCTGCGCCTCAGGAACGGCGGTGAGGTGCGCGATCCGGCGCCAGCGGGAGGTGCGGCGCCCCCCGTCGAGCCAGGTGTTGAGGATGGCGCGCCGCACATAGGCCTCGGCGCTCGAGACCGTGAAGCCGTTGCGCAGCCGGCCGAAGGTCTTGACCAGGGCATCCTGCACCAGGTCTGCGGCATCATCCGCACTGCCGCTGATCAGCCACGCATAGCGCGTGAGAGCGTCGCCCCGCTCGGATACGAGCGCCTGGACGACCGATTGCCAGCCGCCGTAGGCCGACTGATCTTGTGGTGTTGCCGCGGCCATCCGGTTCCCCTCGCGCGTTCTCTAGAAGAGTGTCTACCTTCTAAGACGCACGAGGGGCAGAAAACGTTGTGACCGTGTGACGATCAGTTCTCGATCGACAGCTTGAGGCGGCGGCGGATGTCGGTGAGCTGGCTCGTGAGGCTCTCCGGCAGTCGATCCCCGAAGGTCGAGAAGAACTGTTCCGTCGCATCGAGTTCGGCGAACCAGGCGTCCGGATCCACCTCGAAGAGCTTGGCGAGGTCGCTGCGGCTCACCTCGATGCCGTCGAGGTCGAGTCCGCCGTCGATCGGCTTCCACCCGAGCGGGGTGTCGATGGCCGGGACGCGTCCGTCGACCCGCTCCAGGATCCACTCGAGAACCCGGGAGTTCTCGGCGAAGCCGGGCCAGAGGAACGAGCCGTCGGCATCCTTGCGGAACCAGTTCACCTGGAAGATCTTGGGCGCTTTCGCTCCGAGAGTCTTTCCGATGTCGAGCCAGTGCGACCAGTGGTCCGCCATGTTGTAGCCGCAGAACGGCATCATCGCGAAGGGGTCGCGACGCAGCTCTCCGAGGGTACCCTCCGCCGCGGCGGTGCGCTCGGAGGATACGGTCGCCCCGACAAACACGCCGTGCTCCCAGCCACGCGCTTCGGTGACCAGCGGCACGTTCGTCGCGCGGCGTCCACCGAAGATGATGGCGTCGATGACGACACCCTCCGGGTCGTCCCAGTCGTCTGCGATCGCCGGGCACTGGGCCGCGGCCACCGTGAACCGGGAGTTGGGATGGGCGGCGGGCGTTGCGGATGCCGGGGTCCACGCCTTGCCCTGCCAGTCGACCAGGCTGTCCGGAGCCGTGTCGCTCAGCCCCTCCCACCAGACGTCGCCGTCTTCTCGAAGAGCCACGTTGGTGAAGATCGTGTTGCCCCAGAGCGTGTCGATGGCGGTCTCGTTCGTCGTACGCCCGGTGCCGGGAGCGACGCCGAAGAAGCCGGCCTCGGGATTGATCGCCCGCAGCCGGCCGTCGGCACCGGGGCGCAGCCACGCGATGTCGTCGCCGATCGTCTCGACCTTCCAGCCGGGGATCGACGGCTTGAGCATCGCGAGGTTCGTCTTGCCGCAGGCGGAGGGGAAGGCAGCGACGACGTGGAAGGCCTTGCCGCGCGGGTTGGTCACCTTGAGGATCAGCATGTGTTCGGCGAGCCAGCCCTCGTCCCGGGCGAGCACGGAGGCGATGCGGAGGGCGAAGGACTTCTTCGCGAGCAGGGCGTTTCCGCCGTAGGCCGACCCGAACGACCAGATCTCTCGGGTCTCCGGGAAGTGGGAGATGTACTTCGTCTCGTTGCAGGGCCACGGCACGTCCTTCGCGCCGTCGACGAGGGGTGCTCCGACGCTGTGCACTGCGGGCACCCACTCGGTCTCCGGGCCGATGAGGGCGAGAGCATCCGCTCCCATCCGCGTCATGATGCGGGTGCTGACGACGACGTAGGGGGAGTCGGTGAGCTGCACGCCCAGCTTGGCGAGCGGGCTTCCGAGGGGGCCCATCGAGAACGGCACGACGTACATCGTGCGGCCGCGCATGCTGCCGGAGAACAGTCCGGCGAGCGTCGCGCGCATCTCGGCCGGTTCGCGCCAGTTGTTGGTCGGTCCGGCCGCATCCTCGGATTCCGAGCAGATGAACGTGCGGGCCTCGACGCGAGCGACGTCGTTCGGGTCGCTGCGGGCGAGGAAGCTGTTGGGGCGGTGCTCGGCGTTGAGGCGCAGGAGGGTTCCGGAATCGACCATCAGATGGGTGAGGCGGTCGTTCTCGGCGAGTGATCCATCGCACCAGACGACGGCGTCCGGGGTGGTGATGGCGGCGATGGAGGCGACCCACGCGACGACGCGGGCATCGGCAGTCGGCGGCACTGCGCCCGCGGAATCCGGTGCGGCGGAGAGGGAGCTCGGTCGGGCTGAGGTGATGGTCATGTCTCGTCCGTTTCGTCTGGGGCGGGGCTGGGTGGCCGCAAATTCCGGCCCTGAATCAAGATTGCGCGGCTTTCTTCGTGATTTCCAACGAATCGGCTGGTAAGAATAGGCTTTCTTTCACTAGTGTCAAATGCATGACCGATCTTGCGACGCTGGGCCAGCGCATCCGACATTTCCGAAACGAGGCGGGCCTCACGCTCGACCAGCTCGGGGAGCGGGTCGGCATCGCGGGGAGTCAGCTCTCCCTCATGGAGAACGGGCGTCGCGAACCCCGGCTCTCCCTGCTGCAGGGGATCGCCGGCACCGTCGGCATCCCGGTGTCCCAGCTGCTCGATGACGCGCCCCCGACGCCGCGCGCCGCTCTCGAGATCGAACTGGACCGGATGCAGAAGGCCGCCGTGTACCAGGGGCTCGGACTCCCTGCCATCCGTCCCTCCCGCACGATGCCGGAGGAGACCCTCCAGTCGCTCGTCGGACTTCACCGCGAGCTCGCCCGTCGGGCACGCGAGGCGATCGCCACCCCGGAGGAGGCCCGCCGGGCGAACACCGAGCTTCGGCAGTCCATGCGCACCAGAGACAACTACATGCCGGAGATCGAAGAGCTCGCCGAGGAGGCCGTTCGCGGCGTCGGCTACGTCGGTGGCGCACTCACCCATCGCGCCGTCAACCTCATGGCGAAGAAGCTCGGCTTCGAGTTGATCTTCGTGAACGACCTTCCACACTCCACGCGTTCCGTCACCGACCTCGCCAACGGGCGGATCTATCTTCCGCCGGCGTCGATCCCCGGCGGGCACGGGCTGCGTTCGATGGCGCTGCAGGCGCTCGCGCACCGACTGCTCGGGCATCAGGAGCCGGAGAGCTACGCCGAATTCCTTCGCCAGCGGCTGGAGATCAACTATTTCGCCGCGGCCTGTCTCATGCCTCTCACCCAGTCGGTGGAGTTTCTCAACCGCGCGAAGGCCGAGCGCAACCTCGCGGTCGAAGACTTCCGGGATGCCTTCGGCGTCACCCACGAAGCGGCGGCGCTGCGCTTCACCAACCTGGCGACGACCCACCTCGGCATGCCGGTGCACTTCCTGAGGGTCGGCGAAGACGGCGCGCTCTACAAGGGCTACGAGAACGACGGCCTGCAATTGCCGACGGATGTCACGGGCTCGACCGAGGGCCAGCTGGTGTGCCGATACTGGAGCGCCCGCACCGCGTTCTGGCGCCCGAACCGCACCAACGAGTATTACCAGTACACCGACACCCCCACGGGCACCTACTGGTGTTCGACCCAGACCGGCACCGCGAGCAACGAGGAGTTCTCGATCACCTTCGGGGTGCCGTTCGCCGACGCGAAGTGGTTCCGCGGTCGCGACACGACGAATCGGGTGACGTCACGCTGCCCCGACGCGAACTGTTGCCGGCGCCCCGACACGGAGCTGTCGAAGCGGTGGGCGCACCAGGCGTGGCCGAGCGCGAAGCTGCACGCTCATATCCTGGCGCCGCTGCCCTCTGGCACGTTCCCCGGCGTCGACGACACCGAGCTCTACGCCTTTCTCGAGGCTCACTCGGGGGAGTGATCCGCGGCCCGGGCGGCGGCTGCTCCGGCCTCCCGCAGCCAGCGGGTGGGGTCGGCCATCGCTGCCGCGGCCGAGCCCGCGACATCCGCTAGCCCGGCTGCCCAGAGCGGGCTGCCGTCATAACCGACCGGCGCCATCGCGAGCTGCCCCGCGATCACCGCGACCGGCACTCCACGCTCGCCCGCCAGTCCGATCAGCGTGCCGACGAGCTTTCCCGTGCTGGATGTCGCGTCGAAGCGCCCCTCGCCGGTGATCAGCAGATCCGCTGCGGCAATAGCCGCCGGCACTCCCGTGAGCGCGCAGAGATACTCGGCACCGGGCTCGATGCGGGCACCCCAGGCCGCGACGAATCCGTAGGCGGCGCCGCCCGCGGCACCGGTTCCCGGTCGTGCGGGATCGGCAGTCGTGACTGTGCCGCCGGTGACGTGGCCGCTGCGGGGGTCTGCACCGAGGAGTTCGGCGAAGTGGGCGAGAGCCGCATCGAGCTGCACGACCTCGGAGGTAGATGCCCCCTTCTGCGGCCCGAAGACCGCGGCGGCGCCGGCAGGCCCGAGCAGGGGAGCGGAGACATCCGTCAACAGCGTGACGCCGCCCGGTGGCGGTGAGCTGAGCTGCGAGCGGTCTAGGGAGCCCAGCGAGGCGAGCGCGGCTCCACCCGCGGTGAGGGTGCCATCGGAGCGAAGGCCGAGGGCGGAGAGGGCACCCGCCGCGCCGTCCGTCGAGGCCGAGCCTCCCAGCCCGATGATGAGCCGCGACGCCCCGGAGTCCAGCGCGCGGCGGATCACCTGGCCGAGTCCCTCCGTCGACGCACCGAGCGGATCGAGACTTCGCATCAGGGGGATCCCCGACATCTGGGCCAGTTCGACCACGGCCGTGCCGTCCGGCAGCGAGAGCCAGGCTCCGGGGGTCTGCCTTCCGTCCGGACCGGTCACCGGACCGGCGTCGTGTCGCCGTGCCCCCGGCACCGAAGACTCGACAGCGTCGAGTGTGCCCTCGCCGCCGTCGGCCAGCGGGATCAGGGTGAGTGAGTCTCCGGGACGCACCGCCGCCCAACCGGCTGCGATCGCCTGGGCGACGTCGAGCGCACTGAGCGAGCCCTTGAACGAGTCGGGCGCGATCACGATCCTCATTCGGCAGCACCAGTCACGCTCCCGATGCTAGCGGGGCGCGTTTGTCAGGGTGTCGCCTCATCCAGCCGGGCGAAGGTGAGCGCGAGCGCGGTGTGCGCCGTCGAGGTGACCTCGACCGTCGCACCCGCGGCTTCGAGAGTGAGCAGAGCGGCGCCGACGATCGGCCGGTCGCGCACGAGGGCTATCCGTGCGAGCGGGCTTCGCAGGCTGAGCTTCTCCTCGATGGCGGCCAGAAACGGCCCGTGTCCCGCGGCCAGCACCCCGCCGCCGAGCACCACGGGAACGGGGAACGAATCCAACTCCAGTCGACGGATGGCCGCACCGGCGAGAGCCACGATCTCCTCGGCTTGGCGGTCGAGGATGAGCCTCGCCGCCGCATCACCGCCGTCCGCGGCATCGAAGACGAGTGGGGCGAGAAGTGCAAGGCTCGCCACGGACAGGCGTGCGAAATGGAGCCCTTCGATCACCGCCCGGATGTCGGGCAACCCGAAGAAGTCCGGGATGGACCGGCTGAACTCTGTGGCAGGCCCTCGGCCGTCGCCCGCCCGGGCCGCATGCCACAGGGCCTGCTCACCCAGTTGGAAACCTCCGCCCCAATCGCCGGAGATGGGGCCGAGAGCGGGGAATCGGGCCGTGGCCCCGTCTGCGCGCACGCCGACGCAGTTGATGCCGGTGCCGCAGATCACGGCGACCGCATCCGCTTGCTGAGTGCCGGTGCGCAGGAGGGCGAACATGTCGTTGTCCACGAGGGGATTGCCGATCGAGGCCCAGGGGAGGTGCGCGACCGCCTCACGGAAGATCTCGATCTCGATCTCCAGGTCGAGGCCGGAGACGAAGACCCCGGTGCCGACGAGGGGGAGCCCGGCACTCTCGAGCACCTCGGTGACGAGCGAGTCGACGACCGCGACGGCGGCGCCGAGCCCCTGCGTCTGCGGGTTGGAGGCCCCGCCACGGGCATGAGCCCGCACGGTGCCGTCGAGGTCTACCGCGACGGCATCCGTCTTGGACCCTCCGCCATCGATCGCGACGATGACGCCCGCATCCGCACTCATCGCGCCCACGCGAGATGTCGGCTGTTCTCGGCCAGCAGCAGGTCGGTGAGCTTCTCGGCGCGATCGAACTGGCGCACGAGCGGATGCGAGACCATCGCCCGCAGCACGCGCTCGCGGCCCCCGTGAAGCGCAGCATCGAGGGCGAGGCGCTCATAGCCTGCGACGTCGGCGATGAGGCCCGCCAGATCGTCCGGGAGCGGGGCGATCGGCAGGGCCGTGAGCCCCGCAGCTCCCACTGTCGCCGGCACCTCGATCACATGGTCGTCGGGCAGGAACGGCAGAGCGCCGTCGTTGCGGATGTTCACCACCTGCACGTCACGCCGGTCCGAGACCAGGGAGGCGATCAGATCCACCGCGGCCTCGGAGTAATAGGCGCCACCACGCTTCTCGAGGATTGCCGGCTTGGTGTCGACGTGCGGGTCGGCGTAGAGCTCCAGCAGTTGCGCCTCGACCTCCATCACCGCTTCCGCGCGGGTGGGGGAGCCGAGCTGCTCCCGGAGGACCTGGTCGTGACTGTAGAAATAGCGGAGGTAGTACGAGGGCACCGATCCGAGCAACGACAGCAGCTCCGGTGCCAGTTCCACCTCTTCTGCGAGGTCTCCCAGGCGCGAGGCGAGCAGCTCGGGCAGGGCATCCCGGCCCGCGACGGTGACGCCGCGCTCCCAGGTGAGGTGGTTGAGGCCGACATGGTCGAGCCGCACCTCGCGGAAGTCCACGTCGAGCATTGCCGCGAATCGGCGCTGGAAACCGATGGCGACGTTGCAGAGGCCGACGGCCCGATGGCCGGCGCCGACCAGGGCGCGCGTGACGATGCCGACCGGATTGGTGAAGTCGATGATCCAGGCATCCGGTTTCGCGTGGGCCCGCACCTTCTCGGCGATGTCCAGCACCACCGGCACCGTGCGGAGGGCCTTGGCGAAGCCTCCCGGTCCCGTCGTCTCCTGCCCGATCACGCCGGCCTCGTGCGGCCAGGTCTCGTCGCCATGTCGCGCGGCCTGTCCTCCGATGCGCAGCTGCAGCAGCACGACGTCGGCGTTCTCCACCCCGGCAACGACATCGGAGGTGGCGTGGATGACTCCCGGATGCCCCGCGCGGGCGAACATTCGCCGCGAGACCCCGGAGACGAGTTCGAGGCGGTGGGCATCCGGATCCACCAACCAGAGTTCCTCGATGGGCAACACCTCCCGCAGGCGCGCGAAGCCGTCGATGAGCTCGGGCGTGTAGGTGGAGCCTCCGCCGATGACAGTGAGTTTCATGCTGTGTGTCCTTAGCCTTTGACGCCGGTGAGCGTGATGCCCTCGACGAAGATTTTCTGTGCGAAGAAGAAGATGATGACCACGGGAACCATCACGAGGATCGTCATGGTCATCGTGATGCTCCAGTCGGTGCCGTGAACACTGCGGAAGCTCGCCAGCCCGTAGGCGACCGGCCAGGCGGCCGAGTTCTCGGAGGTGTAGAGCAGCGGTCCGTAGTAGTCGTTCCACGAGTTGAAGAACATGAACAGTCCGGCCGCGGCGATACCCGGGCGCGCCATGGGCACGATCACCCGTAACAACACGGCCCACTCGCTGCAGCCGTCGATCCGGGCTGCATCGGCGTATTCCTTGGGGATGGTGAGGAAGAACTGCCGCAGCAGGAAGATCGAGAACGCGTCCCCGAGCAGGTTCGGCAGGATCAGCGGCCACAGGGTGCCGGTGAGATGAAGTTGCGACCACATCACGTAGATCGGGATCGCGGTCACCTGAGGCGGCAGAAGCATCGCGACGATGATGCAGAGGAAGAGCGCCCCCGATCCACGGAACCGGATGCGCGCCAGCGCGTATGCCGCCGGCACCGAGGAGAGCAGCATGAATGCCGTCGCAAGCACGGCGTAGAGCGCCGAGTTGCCGAACCACTGCAGGAGGGGCACGGTCTGGAACACACGCAGGTAGTTCTCCCAATGCCAGGTCGTGGGGATCAGTGACGCGGTGAGAGCCTGCTTGTCCGACATGAGGGAGGTGAGGAAGACGAAAGCGACCGGTGCGATGAAGAGCACGCCGATGGCCACGAGGATGGCATGCTCGGCGATCCAGCCGAGCGCCCGGCGCCGGGGCCGGGGCCGGGCAGCGACGGTGACGGTCACGATGCCTCCTCCGGGGTGAAGGCGCGTACCCGGCGCAGCAGCACCAGGAGCACGACGCTCGCCACCACGAACAGCACGACCGCGAGTGCCGAGGCGTAGCCGAGCTGATAATTGCTGAATCCGCGCACGTAGAGCCATTCCGTGTAGGTGAGCAGGGAGTTGTCGGGGTACCCGAGGGTTGCGCCGCCGCCCTCCCCGACGGTCGCCCGCCCGGAGGCGACGCTCGAGGCGACCGCTGCCTCGGTGAAGTACTGCAGGGCGGCGATGACGCCCGTGACCACGGAGAACACCAGCACGGGCACGATCGCCGGCAGGGTGACGTACCAGCCCTTCTGCCAGCTCTTCGCGCCATCCAGCGAGGCTGCTTCGTACAGCTCTTGCGGCACGTCGAGCAGGGAGGCGAGGAAGATGATCATCACGTCGCCGAGCACCCAGACGCCAAGAAGCAGGAGCGAGGGCTTCGACCACGCCGGATCGTTGAACCACAGCGGCCCGTGGATGCCGACGGCCTTGAGGATCAGGTTGACCGGCCCCGTGCCCGGGTTGAACAAAAAGACGAAGGCCACGACAGCCGCAACCGGTGGCACGAGCGCAGGCAGGTAGAACAGGGTGCGCCAGAACCCGGAGGCCTTCTTCGCCCGCACCAGCAGCCAGGCGACTCCGAGGGCCGTGACGATGCGCACCGGCACCAGGATGCCGACGAACCAGAGCGTGTTGCCCGCCGCCTGCCAGACATTCGGATCCTGGGTGAACAGGTAGACGTAGTTGCGCAGGCCGATCCACTGGGGAGCAGAGACCAGGTCGAATCGGGTGAAGGAGTAGTACACGGAGGCGATGAGCGGGTAGACGAAGAAGATCAGCAACCCGAGGATGGCGGGCGCCAGCATCCCGAGCACCGCCCAGCGTCGGGGCCGACGGCGCACCGCGGGTCGCGCCGCTGTCGTGGTCGTCACGCTACGGTCCGGCGGTCAGGGCGATGGAGGCGTCGATGTCTTTGTCCACCTTGGCGAGGCCCGCGGCGAGGCCTGACCCCGATCCCGACTGGTACTTGTGCCAGTAGTCCTCGAACGACTGCTGGTAGCCCGCACCAACCGGGCTCGGGGGAGTGGTGCCGGAGTGTTCGTTGGCCGCGATGTCGAGGAAGGTCTTGAACTGGGGGGTGACCTCCAGGTCGGGGGAGGAGAGGGCCGCGGATGTGGTGGGCACATTCTTGAGTCCGTTGGAAAGCTTCACGATCGCCCCGGTGTCGGTGGTGAGGTATTTGAGCAGCGCCCAGGCTGCTTCGGGGTTCTTTGCCCCTTTGGAGATTCCGGCGATGTTGCCGGTGATGTAGCCGCCACCGTAGAGCGCGGTGTGGTCATCCGCGGTCGGCAGGGGAGCGGTTCCGTACTCCAGGTTGGGAGTCTGGTCGTCGATGAACGCGGTGCGGTACTCGCCATCGAGGTTCATGGCCACCTGCCCGGTTTGGAAGGCGTTGTCTGCCGAGAACTCCTGCCCGAGCCCCGAGGTGAAGGTGTTGAGCTTGTCGTAGCCGATCGCGTCGACGAAGCCCTTCTGCCATTTCATCAGCTCGGTCCAGGCGGGGTCTCCGCCGATGGCGGAGTTTCCGTTCTTCTTGAGCCAGGTCGCGCCGGCGAGCGGGCCGAAGTGCGAGGCGGCGTTCTCGTAGAAGCCCATCATCGGATTGAAACCGAGGGTCTTGATCGACCCGTCGGCGATGTAGGTGGTGAGGGCGATCGCCATCTTCTCGAGTTCGCCGAGGGTCTTCGGGGGCTCCGAATACCCGGCCGCGGCCAGGAGTTTCTTGTTGTAGTAGAGACCGTAGTCGTCGGCGAGCACCGGCATGCTGCAGCGGGTGCCCTTGTACTCCGTGTAGCTGCGCACGGTCCTGCTGAACTGCGTGAGATCGACCTTGTCGCGGGTGATGTACGGCCCGAGATCGCGGAACGCGCCACTGCTGCAGAAGTTGCCGACGATGTCGGTGGAGTACGAGAGTCCGACGTCGACCGAGTTGCCGGCGGCGATGGCCTTCTGCAGCTTCTCGTCATCCTGACCGCTGTGCACGTCGACCTTCACCCCCGGGTTCGCCTTCTCGAAATCGTCCACGACCGACTGCACGACCTTCGCCTCCCGATCCGAGAAGAAGTGCCAGAAACTCACCGTGCCGGTGAGTTTGGCCGGGGCCGTGGCATCGATCGCGGAGTTCGTGGCAGCGGGGGAGCATCCGGTCGCGACCAGCGCGACCGCTGCCGCCATCGCTAAGACGAAGCCGGTGCGACGGGTGGGGGAATGACGATTCATGGTTCGAGACCTTTCTGGTGGGGCGACGGGGTCAGGGCAGGGTGCCGAGTTCGGCGAACAGACGTTGGCGCACCAGCTGCACGAGCGTGTGGCGGGCACCTCGAAGCACCGGATCGCCCGATACCGCCGAGCCGCGAATCCGTGGGCGCCAGGGCTGGTCGCGTTCGATCTCGGCACGCACGAGGGTCGCGAGCTCGTCGCCACCGGCGATCCCGATCGGACCGCCGATCACGACTACCTCCGGATCGAGGATCGCGAGCACCGGCACGACACCCAGAGCGATGCGAGGGGCCATCTCGGCGAAGACGGCGCCTCGGTTCGGGTGGTCGGTGAGGGCGAGCGCGATGCTGCGGGCATCCGTTCCCTCGAGGCCGTGGCGCCTCGCGATGCCGATGATCGCCGGACCGCCGATGAGGTCCTGCAGGTCCGCAGCATCGGGGTCGATACCGGCGGCGACGCGGGGCACGGGGAGGTAGCCGATCTCGCCGGCACCCCCGGCGCTGCCGCGGTGCACCGTGCCGTCGAGGTCGACGGCGAGGCCGAGACCGTCGTCCATCCAGAGCAGTGCGAAGCTGGATGCGCCGGCGCCCGCGCCTTCCGATCGCTCGGCGATCGCGGCGAGGTTCACGTCGTTCTCGATGTGAACGGTGCGGGCGAGAAACGCCTCGAGCTGGCGACGGACCCCGGTGCGCGGCCAGCCCGGGAGCGTGTCGATGAACGAGAGCTCATCGGTGCGCGGATTCACCGAGCCCTGCACCCCCACGCAGACCAGGCGCACCGTCGAAGCGCTCGTCGCGCTGGCGAGGCTTGCGGCCTCGATGGCCCCGCGCAGGTCGGCGACCGCCGAACGGTCATCATCGCCCTGGAGCCGGGTCTCGACGACCGGATGTTCGGCGCCCTGGGCATCCACCACCGTCGACCGGATCACCGACTCGTTGATGTCGACGGCGACCCCGAGCACCCGGTCCGGCCGCACGCCATAGGTGACCGCGTTGGGACCACGGCCGCCCGAGACCTCGCCGACAACCTGGATGAGCCCCGCGGCCTCGAGCCGGGAGACGATCTGCGAGGCGGTGGGTTTCGACAGCCCGGAGAGCTGCCCGATGCCGTTACGGGTGAGCGAGCCGTGCTGGAGAAGCAGGGACAGCGCGGTGCGATCGTTGGTCTCGCGCAGCCAGGCCGGGGTGCCCGGCACGGTTGTCGACATCGGCGCTCCTGGTGTTCGGTGCGAATTCACGCATTCACGAGTGCGCCGAATGTATCAGTAAAGTTTCCTAACAGTAAAGAGCGACGACGGAATTACTTGACGGCTGTGTAGGAAGCTTTCCGCGCGTCGCAACGGCCCGAGCGACCTCGGCGTGAGCCGATTCGAGTCGAACCGGGGGCGTCGTCACGGATACCATCGAGGAATGGCTGACGGTGACGGTGGTACACGCGTCACCGGCACCCTCACCTCGTGGAATGACGATCGCGGATTCGGTTTTCTCACGACGGATGTCGGTGACCGGCGGGTGTTCGTGCACATCTCTGCATTCCCCCGGTCCGCGGCACGCCCGCTCCTCGGCGAGGCCCTCAGCTTCGAGATCGAGACCGCCGATGATGGCCGCTCGGTGGCACGCCGCGTCAACGGAGAGCGGATGGCGCAGTCTGCGAGCTCCCCACCGGAGCCTCCCGCGGCCCCCCGGCGCACGACGATCCAGCGGGTCCTCGCCGGCAGGAGACCAGCCTCCTTCGACTATCTGGCCATCATCGGATTCTTCCTCGTCTACGTCTTCGTGAGTGTGCAATGGCCCATGCCACCCTGGGTTCTCGGGGTATACCTGCTCACCAGCGTGCTCTCTTTCATCGTCTACGCGGTCGACAAGAGGGCCGCGACGAGCGGCGGCTGGCGCATCTCGGAGAGTTCGCTTCTCGCGCTCGGCATCATCGGAGGCTGGCCCGGCGCGATCGTGGGCCAGCAAGTTTTTCGGCACAAGACGCGCAAGCGTGGCTTTCGTTCGGCGTTCTGGGGCACCGTGGTTCTGAACGTGCTCGCCTTCGTGACCTTCAGCGTCGTGCTCTCGGAGCGGTTGCAAGGCACTTTCTAATACCGATCCCGCAGGTGCGGCAGGTAATATCTTCTCCACCACTGCGGTCTGACTCCACCTTTTTCTTTTTCCAGGACGGTTCACTCATGACAATCAACGACGAGAAGCAGGGCACCAGCGTGGGCGAGAAACTCCAGTCTGTCGTCGACCAGGCCGGTGAGCTGTATCAGGCCGGACCGAACACCCTCAATCGCAAGATCAACGAGGTGGACGCGGTGCTCGGCGCCGCAGTGGAGGCGATCCAGGAGCTCGACGAGCGAACTTCCTGACCTCTCACGATCGTGTCTCACCGGGCGGTGCAGGCGCCGTATTCGCTGATCGTCACGTTCCCTCTGCAGTGCTGGTAGGTCCATCGGCGCGGCCCGAACGAATCCCTCGTGGCGTCAACGAACTGGTCGATTCCGTCGATCTCCGGCCCGACGCGGAAATACGAGATGATGGCGTCTCCCTCCGTCGTCGGGGACGAGATAGACAGCTCGGCGCCGGACTTGCCGGCGGCCTCGTCCATGCACCGGATCGCGCCGGGCGGCACCGTGTCGCCCTGAGCGAGCACGATTTCCCCACACGAGACGAGCGGTGACCGGTCGGTGAATTCTGGCGGTGGGCCCGAGCGGATGCTGCATCCCGCCAGAATCAGGACCGCGCCGGCCAGCACGACGGCGGTGCACGGACTGTTGGCGGACATCGGCGAGACCCTTCGACGAGCGCAACGCTAGCGGCGCCCACGCCGACACACCACCCAACGTTTCGGGGTCGTCGATCGTCGGTGAGCGTGACGTGACTCTGCGGCGGCTCCGAAACCGCGACATCCAGACTCCTGGTGTACAAGATGAGGAGGACTATCGGAACGGAAAAACGTCATGCCCCTCGTTCGAATCGATCTCGTCGCCGGACGCGATCACAAACAGATCCACGCCATCGGCGATGCCATTCAGGCGACTCTCGTGCACGTGTACGGGCTGCCCGAACGCGACCGCTTCCAGATCGTCACCGAGCATGCGCCGGGCATGCTCGTGGCTCTGGATGTCGGGCTCGGTATCGAGCGTTCAGAGCTTCTCGTGATCATCCAGATCTTCACCCAGGCGGGACGAACGGATGAAGCGAAGCAGCGATTCTTCTCCGCACTCGCGCACAACCTGGAGGCTGCCGGTGTCGCCGGTTCGGATCTCGTCATCGGATTCGTGGAGAATTCGCCCGCGGACTGGTCGTTCGGCTTCGGTCGCGCCCAGTACCTGACCGGCGAGCTCGAGCGCCCGGGGAGCTGACTGCGAGCCCGATCGGCTGTCGAGCGTTGTCTCGGTCACGGCGATCCGATGTGGCTAGGCTCGGAACATGGCTGAATTCATCGAAGACTGTGACGTTTATGCTGCCTCGTCCTATGCGGTCGCCGTTTCCCACGGGCATCGCATGAAGCAGAAGGTCGACCTCAAGGCACGGGTCGACACCGAAACCGGCGAGGTCACGTTCTACGTGCCTCTGGACAAGATCGACACATTGCGCGACTGACAGTCGAGTTCGCTGTTCAGCGAAGCGGGCGACCCTCAGCGGTCAGTCGTCGGTCGTGGTGAGGTCATCGAGAGATGCCAATTCCACGATGCCTTCGGCTTTCGCTCTCATCCTCGGGTCCACTGATACGAGTGCATCCGCGTGGAGCTTCGCAACGGTGAGGTATTCGGCATCGAAGGTCGAGTCCCAGTCGTGTGCGAGGGCGATCCTTCACGAGGTTCGAGGGGGGACCCGGTCACCGAGGAGGCGCATCTTCAGCTCGGTCATCCGCTCCTGATGGAGTAGGGCGACATCCTCGGTCAGTTCACCGCTCCGCACCGCGGTCGGGAGGATGCCGAGGGCCTGAGACCGGATCAGGGTGGGGCGACGAGGCGGTGTTGCCGACCGACCGTGATGTTGCCCGCCACGAGGTGCACAAGGGTGGGGGCATCGATGGCATACCGAGACCTGCTGGCACCCGAGCCGGGTCTGTTCCTGCTGGGCAATGAGTCGGGAACGGCAGCCTCTTGGCCGGGAGCGTGCCGACCCGATCGGCAGTGCGAGCCCGACCGCCTGAGGTCGATTATTGACAACATGTTGTCAGAGTGGGGTGGTCCCGGCTTGGGATCGCCTCGACCGCCGGACGACGAATGGAGCGAGTTCGTCGTCGCAGTGTTCGCACATAATGGGCTGATCATGGGTGCGGCGGAGGGGATTGCCGGCGTGGTGCGGCAGAGCAGCGAGAAGTGGTGGGTGCTCGGAAGAGCGTTCGAGCCGCAGACAGTGGCGCGGACGCGCGCGCATGCGTCATCGGGGGAGGGCGTCGCTAGCGCGCACTGGTCGAGGAGCAGCGTCTGGCAGGGCCTGCTCAACGGCGGACTCGAGCGCCGCCCCTCGGTCGCGGAAGTGCCCGACCGCGGCTAGCAGGAGCCCCAACGTCGCCCAGCCCGCGAGCACGAGCCACGGGAAGGTCACGTCGGCGGCCGGGAAGTAGGAGAGTTCGCGGAGGAGCGTCGCTGCAGCCCCCGGCGGAAACCCCTGTCCGACGACGCCCCACGGCGCGACGAGGAACTCGAGAGGCTGAGCGGCCGAGGAGATCGGATTGGCCAGGAGCAGAAACAGCACCGGGCCGATCGCGACGCCCGACGGACCGACGAGGGCCGCGAACCCGACGATCACACCTCCGATGCCAAGGAGCGCGAGCGCCACCGCGCCGGCGTTGACGAGGAAGTCTCCCTGGAGTGCGCCGAACCAGCCCTGCAGTATCCCGGTGATGCCGAGTGCGCCGACGCCCGAATACACCAGAAGCGCCGTGACGCGCCGCCAGACTCCCACGATGAGCAGCGAGAGTGCGATGCCTCCGATCATCCCGCCGAGAACCAGGGGAAACGAGGATGTGGCTATGGCGGAACCGCGCGCATCGGTCGACAAGAGGGGAACGACATCCGTCACGGCCACGGTGACGGGGGCAGGAAGGTCAATGCCCTGGGCTGCCGCCGCCGCAGTGAGTTGAGCCTGAAGTGGGGGGGCCAGGCCCGTGAGCAGCTGAGAGACGATGGGGCTGGCTGCAGAGGCCGTGAGCACCTCGGGCTCCTGCCCGATCACGATGGCTCCGTAGGCCGTGCGGTTCTCGATCCGATCCACGGCGGCGGGGCGGCCGGATACAGCGGTGAACCTGAAAGTGCCGGGAGATTTCGTCTCGAATGCCTTCTCGAGCTGGCTCGTCTGCACCGCTGGACCGACGAGCGCGATCGGCAGCCCCTTCACCGAAGCGGTGACGTTGGGCCAGAGGAAGGCGATAAGGAGCACACTCAGCCCGGCGGCAAGCGCAACGCCGATTCCGAGAAGCCGTGACCACGGCGTGTGGAGCGGCCGTGGGGAAATCGATCTGACGGCGTTCATTGCCTTGCCTCTCTAAAACGAATGTTCGTTCTTTTATATTCGCGTCGGCGTGTTCGATTGTCAAGAACGAACATTCTTTTTTATGCTGAGGCATGCCTAAAGTGAGCGAGGAGTACCGCACCGCCAAGCGCGCGGAAATCGCCGGGGCCGCGCTTCGAGCATTCAGCCGCCGAGGATTTCATGCGACATCGATGGCGGACATCATCGCGGAGTCGGGGATGTCGGCCGGCGCGATCTATGGCATCTTCTCGAGCAAATCGGACATCGTGTTCGACGTGGCGAGCAGGGTCATCGGCGGGCGCGTGCACGACATCTCGAGGCTCGCCGACTCCACGCCGATGCCGCCGCCGAGCGAGCTGCTTGGCGTGCTGATGCGGGGCATGATCGGCGAGCTGGGCTCACCGGCGATTCTCGTGCAGCTCTGGGGGGAGGCGGTCACAGATCTGCAGTTGCGAGCGCTCGCATCCGGCGTGTTCGACCGGCTCGTCTCGGCGTACCGCGCGTATATCTCCCTCTGGCAGCAGCGGGAGCACGGGCTCGACCCGAAGGCGGCCGACACCGTCGCTCGGGAGCAGACTCCGTTATTCCTCGCCGCGAGCCAAGGGTTCATCCTGCAGGCGGCCATCTTCCACGATTTCGACCCGGAATTCTTCCTCGACCGAGTGGCGCGCCACCTTCCGCGCTGAGTCGCATCATCGCGGAATCGGACACCCGTCTTGTCGTCCCGGAGGCGACGCGAGATCCGCACGCTCGTCGAGCCGCCCCGATTCGCACGATCGCGCGGCGGAAGGGCGAGCTCGTGCCGGAAGATCAGGGGAAGATCTCGAGGATGTGGTCAGGGTGGCCTGCCATTTGGGTGCGACTAGGCAGAATACGCGCCGGCATCGATGTCTTGGATCAGCGACTGGCCGGTCGGTGTCCACCCCAGCAACCCGCGAGTCGCCGCACTCGTGGCGGTGAGGTCCATGCCGAAGAAGTTGCCGATGAATCCGAAGTGGCCCGCGACATCTGCGGCGGCGACCGAGGCTACCGGGAGGTTGAGCGCACGGCCGATGGCCTCCGCAATCCGGCGGGTCGGGACGGCCTCTTCGGCGACGGCGTGCAGCCGGGAACCGGCGGGGGCATTCTCCAGCCCGAGGCGGACCATCCGCGCGGCGTCGAGACGCGGCACGGCCGCCCAGCTGTTCGTTCCTTCACCCGGGTAGCCCGAGACGCCTTTTTCGCGCGCTGCGGCGACGATATAGGCGATGAAACCGTGATCACTCACTCCGTGAACGGTCGGTGCGAAACGCAGGGCGATGGACCGCACACCGTGTTCGACGAACTCGAACGCGAGGTTCTCAGCCCCGCCGCGCGGCGACTCCGGACCACTGTACGGCGACGGGTCTTGTTCCGTGGACGGTCTTCCCGGAGTGAGTCCGGCCACACCGGAGGCGAAGAGAAATGGCCGGTCGCTGCCTGCAAGCGCGTCGCCGATCGTCTGCACGGATGCCCTCTCGGCCGCGTTGGACGCCGCAGGATTGGACCAGTCGTGCTTGTTCGCGAGGTGGATCACGGCATCCGCATCCTCCGCACCGGCGCGGATGCTCTCGAGGTCATCGAGATCTCCCCGCCGAATCTGGGCGCCCTTCGTGGTCAGGGCAGAGGCCGAGGCGTCGGACCTGGCGAGGCCGGTGACCCCGTGCCCGTGTGAGAGAAGTTCATCGACGATGGCTGAGCCGATCCATCCGGATGCTCCGGTGACAAAAACATGCATGAGACACAACTCCATTTCGCGCGACTGATGTCAGCCGCAGACATCACCGTACACCTCATAACAGTCGCTGTCATCACTAGGATGGAGTCCATGGTGCGCTGGGAACCGGGTGCGAAGGTGCGGCTGCAGGCCGCGGCTCTCGACCTTTTCGCGGCCCACGGGTTCGAGCAGACGACCACCGCTCAGATCGCGCAGTCCGTCGGCCTGACGGAACGAACGTTCTTTCGCCACTTCAGCGACAAACGGGAGGTGCTCTTCTACGGCCAGGAGCTCTTTCTGCAGGCGTTCCTCGATGGCATCGATGCGGCGCCGTCCGACGCCCCAACCATGGCGGTCGTCGCATCGGCGCTCCACGCCGGAACATCCCTCTTTCCCGAAGAGCGCCGACCATACTCCCGACTCCGTCAGACGGTGATCGATGCGAACCCCGCACTCGAGGAACGCGAAACCCACAAGATGTCCGGCCTCGCCACCACGGTCGCCGAGGCCCTGCGTCAGCGGGGGATACCCGAACCCACCGCCACGCTCGCGGCGGAGTCCGGCGGGACCGTGTTCAGGATGGCGTTCGCTCAATGGATTCGCGACGGCGAGACTCGCGCGCTGGCCGACATCGCCACCGACCTTCTGGCGGAGCTGCACAACCTCACCGCCGAAGAGCTCGCACCCCCGGCGTGACGCACGATTCGTCTGGCGTGCGACGCGGCTTCATCGACGCCGCAGACTCCCGCACCGCACTCGTCTGAGTCTGAGTCTGAGTCTGACCAAGACGCGATGCCCTGTGCTCTTGCACGGGGGCTCTTGCATGGGGGCTCTTGCACTGGGTTCCCCGCGCGCCGGGAAGAGTGAAGAGATCGTCCAAGCACAGTCCCCTCTTGCCCGCAGAGAGCCGCGCGAAGAGTCGAAGATTTGCGAGAGCCACGACGTCACATTCGGGGGTGACAGCGACAATCACACGCAGACCGTGCTGGCGATCGAGCATCCACGACGCCGTGCTGGTGACGATGGCGTCTCTGTGCTGCGAGCGGGACGATTCCCGGGCCCGATTGCGGTTGTATCGCTTCAAGCAACTACTTGCAATATTGGCAAGTAGTTGCTTAGAGTGGAACAAAGAAGGGATCGTCATGGAAACCACTCCCACCATCACTGCCTCTGAGGCTCAGCTCCTCCTGGATCGGGCCGACCGGCTGAGCCGCTCGGCGCATAACGCCACTCGCTGGCCATACATCACTTTCATCCTCGCGCTCGGCGTGGCGACCTCGATGGGAACGTTCGCAATGGCGCTGGCGACGGGCACTGCATTCGGCCTCGCCTACTTCGGCACTCTCGTCGTGATGTTCGCGTTGATGATCTTCTTCATGGTGAGCATCCAGGGCCGGTCCGCCTTCGCGCGCAGCCGCCGTTGGGCCGGGTACATCGTGAGCTGGTTCGTCACCTACGCTGCCGCCCTCGCCGTGGTGATCTGGGCGCACGGATCCGTTCTCCTCGCCGGACTGGCCTCTGGCCTCATCCTTATCGTGGCTATGGTCTGCGCGGCGCGCGAGGCGCGCTCGTGACCGCTATCGAACAGCATCCACGACACCGACTCGACGACCACCTCCAGAACCCCGTTCGCTTCTCGATCGTGGCGGCCCTCGATCGTGCCGGCACGCTCGGATTCGGAGAAGTCCGCGATGCGGTCGAGATCACCGATTCTGCGCTGAGCAAGCAGGTCTCGTTGCTCGAAGCCGACGGATATCTCGCGGTCGGCAAGTCCTTCGCTGGAAAAATGCCCCGCACATCGCTCACGCTCACGCGCCAAGGGCGCCGGGCGTGGAGAGCCCATCTCGAAGCACTGCGCGAGATCGCGGGCGAGCCGACTATTTAGGACGGACCATGACGGGCGCGCAGCGGGATGGTCTTCGAAATCGCATACTTCTGGCGGAGGTCGGGGGAGAGGGAGCTCGCTCGGAGGCGTGATTCCACGTCCGGCGAACGACCCCACACCCATTCCGACCAGCGACGGTCGCGAGGATGTCGTCGTGAGCGTGACGGCGAGCCACCCCGGCTCACTCACAGTCGAACAGCGCCTGGCAGTTCGACAGTCCCGCCGAAAGTTCGTCATCGCGTCACGGCCGTCGATTGCGCTTCTCAGCGGGAGGCTGCCCTATGCGGACGGTGAATATGCGCTGAGGAACGCGTGCACTCCCGCGTGCGCTCGTTTCGAGACGCGCTCGCGAGTGGGATGGGAGCCTGAAAAGGTTCCCCGGTCAAGATCGGCGCCCATCACGAGATAGGCGAAGTGTTCGGCGGCGACGTGCTCGTCGGCCACGACGAGTGTTCCCGCCTTTGACATGCTGGCAAACAACGTGGCCAGCGCACCCAGTACTTTTTCGGGTGCGCGCGTGCGGTACTCGGCTGCCAGCTCGGGGAATCGGGCGGACTCCATGATCACGAGGCGGCGGAGGGGCACCGCCGGGCCGAGAAGAGTGGACTCCGCAAGACGAGCCGCAATCGCGGGCAACTCGCTCGCGGGATCGTCTAACTGTCGCAGATCGGTCTCGAGCGACGCAGTGAACGCGTCCGCGATCTCGATCGCACTGAGGATCGTCGCGCGAAAAAGCGAATCCTTGTCGCGGTAGAGGTTATAGATGGTGCGTTTGGCCACCCCCGCTACCTCAGCAATATGATCCACGGTCGCAGCTTGGTAGCCATCTGCAAGGAAGACCTGACGCGCTGCCTCAAGGACGTGGGCACGAGATCTGACGACCCGCGGGTCCTCCTTCTCAGGCATTGCGCTCCTTGGTCGATTGTCACGCTGCTCGCGGGGATGCTACGTTTTCGCCGAGTGCAGTATTGCACTCGAGAGAGCAGGAGATGAAATGGCAGGCAATCCCGACCTCGACGGCGGCGCGGCCGTCACCCGCAGCCTTCTCGGCTAGGGTGTGATCGCCGGTCCGTTCTATGTGATCTTCGGTCTGGTGCTTGCGTTCACCAGGCCCGGGTTCGATCTCAGGCGCCACTCGCTGTCGCTGCTGACGCTCGGTGACCTCGGATGGCTGCAGCGCACGAACCTGATCCTCACCGGCATCATGGCGGTCGTCGCGGCCTTCGGCATGCTTCGCGCCATTCGCAACGGACGGGGCTTGGCCATGGGTGTGCTGGTGATCGTCTACGGCGCGGGCTTGGTGTTGAGCGCCATTTTTGGCCCCGACCCCGTCGAAGGATTCCCCGTGGGATCCGCGGGCGGCACGTTTACACTCAGCGGCATCCTTCACCTCCTGTTCGGCGCCCTGGGGTTCCTTGCGATCGCGGTTGCAGCCTTCGCGTATTCGGCATGGAGCCGCAGTGTCGGGGCGCGAGGTCGGGCGACGGGGAGCATCGTGCTCGGCCTGCTCGTCATCCTCGGATTCGTCGGCGGAGCCGCCCTGTCATCCCAGCCGATCGGCGTGCTCCTGCTGTGGGTCGCCGTACTGGCGCAATTCTTGTGGTTGGGCATCGCATCCGCCCACATTTACGCCCGGTCGCCGCACCCACTTCGATCCCTGCGATAGCGACCGCGTGGAGTGAACGTCAGCAAGCGCTACGAGCGACGCCCACTCCCGGGGTGAGAGTCGCTTTCGGCGAGACGGAAGGCTGCCCGCCCGTCCCACCGTTGGCGCAGCGGGTCGCCATGCCGCGTGGGGACGATATCCACGCCGCTGGTCGCGGAGCGCCCCGACTCACGAGTTGCACCCTCTACACGGAGCGAAACGGGCAACTCGAGGTTGCAGTTCACGGGTCTCCTCTGACCGGGGCGTTATCGGTCGTGGCCGCGCTACCCCGTCAATCGTGATGTCTGACTTTTCGTCGAAGAAGCTGAAGCGCCCGCGAATGCGCTCGCCGGCGCGCCGATGCCTCCAGGCAAGCAAACGCGATCGGCGAAAACACGTCGACCGACGTTCCCCGGATGGCTCACTGCCTGACGAGTTCAGGACTCCGAGGGGACCATGGGAAGCTCGGCGCCGTAGTTCCACGAAAGGATTGCCGGCTGCTCGCGGTAGAAACTGAGCACGGACACTGATCCCGCGTCCAGGGTGATCTGAGCCCCGAAACGGGGGGCCATCCGCAGAAAAACGGCGGTCAGGATACGCAGAAAGTGACCGTGTGCGATCAGGGCGACATCTCCCTCCACCATTGCAGGCAGCACTCGCGTGAGCACGCGCGAGGCGCGCGCGGCGACCTCCTCCACCGTCTCGCCGGGCGTCTGGCCCCGAATCACGCCGTGCGTGAAAGCACTCCAGTTGTAACCGAGCTCGCTGCGGATGTCGCGCGAGGTGCGCCCTTCGTATCCGCCGTAGTCCCATTCGACGAGGAGCGGATCGACGTCGGCATGCAGGCCCGCCAGTTCGGCGGTCCGCTTCGCGCGCTGCAGAGGGGAGCTCAGAACCAGTGAGAAATCGTAGCCAGCGACCAACCGACCTGCGCCGCGGGCAAGCTCCTCACCTCGAGCAGTGAGCGGAACATCCGTGAGGCCGGTGTGGCGTCCTTCCTTGGACCATTCCGTCTCCCCATGGCGCAGCAAGACCAACTTCCCCGAAGGGTTGTCGGGAGCGGGGCGTTCGGGCAGCGGATCGTTTGTGAGCATCCTCTAACCGTAATCGCGTTGGCTCGCAGATGGCCGAGCCAACGGAACAGCGGTCGGGTCGCTGGGCAACCTTCGTCGACAATTCTCTATGCGGACTGCACGGCGATGTTGATGGCATCCACAACGGACCGGGGCTGATCCACGGTGAGAACCAGTCGTGTGTAGTGCTCGTCAAGCAACTCGATCACGACTGTTTCGTTGGGAGCACTGACGTTCCAGAACGACCTGTCGCCGTCCTTACTGAAACTTCCCGCCCATTTGCCCGGTACGGCCAGTCCTGGGGCGCGGAGCCCCTTCGGCTCGTGGTTTGCACCGGGGTCGAATGTCGCACCGCGCACATGGCTGAGGGGTATTTCCAACTTGCGCGTGAATGACCACAGCTTGTCGAGTCCCTGTGGTTCGACAACAAGCATCGTGTCGGTCAGGGTGATGATGTTCATGCGGGATCCTTTGTCGTGGATTCTTCGGTAAGTGTTTCGAGGGCGCGCTCGAGGAGTCGCTCCCCGAGAGACTGTGGGGTGTGTTCGGATGCTCTGCCCGACAAGATGTCGAACGCGATGGCTCGAATTTCGGGGTCCCGCCGCGCGAGCTCCATGAGGGCGACGAGGAGCAAGTCAGTTGCATCATTCGTGGGGATTGCTTGCCCGGCGCTTTGCCTCAGCGCCAAAACGAAGAGACCGCGTTTGCTCCCGAACGCTTTGTACAGACTCCCGCGATGCAGGCCCGTCGCCACGACGAGGTCGTCTATCGACGTTCCTTCGTAACCACCGCTGCGAAACACTTCCGCGCATTGAGCCACGATGTCAGCTTCGATGAATGTTCTGTTCCGGCCCATCCCCTCAGACTACGGATTGGGAAACGATCATTCAAGAACGATCGGTCAACAAAGTGCGGGATGCTTCCCTTAGCGGTGCTTGATTAATTTCAGCCCGTGAGCCTGACGGTGACCGCGGTAGATGTGCCGTCAACCCGCCCAACGTGTGGCGGGCCGAGTCTGCGTCGATTGATGACGGCTTGCGCGAGGCGGATGTTCCCGACGGATAGTGGCGGGAACTGCCCGGTTTGCACACCCGTACGATCGTGCTTATGGAGTGGGTTGCGGGATCGGTGCCGGTCTATGTGGACCGCTGGGCTGTTCAGCCGCACGGCGAAACGGTGACGACGCCTTCCAGCTGGCTGGTTCCGGGGCGCTGGCACGATCGAGACGTCATGCTCAAGGTCGCTCGGATCGCCGAGGAGGGCCGAGGTGGCACGGTGCTGGCATGGTGGTCAGGAGATGCCGCAGCCGAGGTGTACGAAGTCAGTGACCAGGCCGTGCTCATGGAACGGGCATCCGGGCGGCGGGACTTGACCACGATGTGCCAGACAGGTCTCGATGATGAGGCCACCAACATCCTCTGCGCAACCATCTCGTTTCTCCACGGCGCCTCTGCAATTTCGGCGGCGCCCGTGGGGGTCGTGCCATTGTCTCGATGGTTCCAGGACCTGGTCGGCGCCGACGCGGCACGGTTTCAAGCCGGCAGCATGGCGCGCGCGGCGGTCATGGCGCGAGAACTGCTGGAGGTCTCGCACGCAGAAGGCCAGGTGGTTCTCCATGGGGACCTCCATCACGGCAATGTCCTGGATTTCGACGGCCGCTGGTTGGCCATCGATCCTAAAGGCTTGTTTGGTTACCGCGCATTCGACTACGCCAATATCTTCTGCAACCCCACCGCGGACGTGGCGGTATCCAATTTTCACCGCCGCCTGGCGATCGTCAGCGAGCACTCGGGGCTCGACGCAGAGGTGCTGCGGTCGTGGGTCATGGCGTGGTGCGCGCTTTCGGTGACGTGGACCGACAGCAGCGGTGCACAACCATGGACCGCTCACGCCATCTTGAGCGAGTTCGGCTGATACTTCACGGCCGGGCGAAGGTGCCCTCGGGAACATCTCGCGGCCCGTGATTTTTCAGGGCACGTTCCCTGCGCGAGGAGAAGGTCCTGTGGTGACTCCGGAGTTGCCCGACCCGGCGATTACATCACGGTCTTTTTCCCGCAGGGGAAACATCGGGGCCTCATCCCGGTCTAGGGGCGGTGGACGCCCGTGCCCGCAAGCCGGACGGTGAGCGCGACTCCTTTCGTCTCGACAGGGGGTTCCGCTCCCGGCTTCCTGATTCGCGTCAGCTCGGTTCGCTCGTGACTCCGGCGGCTTCGGCCACCTGATGGTGCAGCTCTGCGTGGTCGGCGGCGGTGAGTGTCTCGTTGCCATCGAATGTGTATGGCTGGCCTTTGCCGGTTTCGATGAAGGTTTTGAGGCTCCCGTTCACGAACATGCCCCATGCGTTCGAGCAGATCTCGTAGCATTCGTCTTCGGGCTTGAGGCCGTCGTGGGTGAAGGTGACTCGGGTTCCCTCGTCGGTCTCGCTGATGTCGAATCGGACGGTTGTGCTGGTCCACTCACGCTTGTCGGTGACGAAGTCGAGGTAGCTGCCGGTGACAAACCACGCAATACGACTTCCGGGGGCGAGTTCGCTGACGCGAAAGCCGCTGTAGTGCAGCCCGGGGACGACGTAGACGAACTCGTCGCCCACTGTGGTGGTGGAGCCGGTGATCCGCCCCCACCACCCCGGAACGTCGTTGATCGCGTCGAACGCCTGTCGTGGTGTGGCGTCCACGGTGATCGTCGTGGTGAAGTTCGCGGTCATCTTTGTGCTCCCTTGCTTCCGTCTCAAAAGGAGAGACCTTCCCGGTTTGCGTGAAACACAATGTAGCTCGCGGCACTTGCATCATGCAAGTAGTAGATTCGCACCATGTTGGGTAATTCTTACGACAGCCAGGTGTGCTCGATCGCACGATCACTCGAACTCGTCGGCGAGCGGTGGAGCCTGCTCATCATCCGCGACGCCATGTTCGGTTCCGTAACGCGTTTCGGCGACTTTCAACACAATCTCGGGATCGCGACCAATGTGCTCACCTCCCGACTGGAATCGTTGGTGGCCTGCGGCATCCTGGCGCGCGAAGGTTCAGCCGACTACATCCTCACGACCAAGGGACGCGCGCTTGCCGTTGCGCTCATCGCCCTTACCGAGTGGGGCGACGCGTGGGCCTCTCCCATCGAACCGCCGATCCTGTACCGACACACTGCCTGTGCTGGCGGCGCGGTGCACGCGGTCGCCACGTGCGAGGCGTGCGGCAGAGTGCCCGCAGACGAGATCGGCATCCAACTTGGTCCCGGCATGCCCGCCGAGTACCCCGCAACGCGACGCGGAGGAACCCGCGCGAACTGATCGAACCCGCGGCCGGTCAGATGTGTCGCGAATCAACCCGCCCTCTCGCCACTGGACCGTAACTCGAACCCCTGAGGGAGCGGAATCGGGGCCTCGACGCTGCGCGCGGAGCTCCTTCAATCCTGGAGTTCGCCCAGGTGCACAGTCACTGTGTCCCCGGCGTGCTTGCCGATGGCGTCCTGCAAGGATTTCCTGATCGGAAGCATGTGTCCGCCCTTGTGAGGCAGCATCGACGTGGTGAAAGTATTGCCCTCGACCGTCGCGACGACCTTGATGGCCTTACCCGTCCCGAGAGTGGCCAGCGAGTCCGCCATGATTGCGCAGGTCCAGTTATTGGGCCCCATATTGCCCTGCAACACCGTGGTGAATGTGTGGTCAAGAGGCCGGACATCAGTCATGGGCTCACCCTAGGCGCGACGAGGAATACTGTCCATCGCTGTGGGCTCGACAGCTGGAGGCCAGTGCCTTGACCAGCAATGCCAGCGGTGACCAACCCGGGGGGCGGGACGGTTGGCCCGGTAGGAGGACGTGGCAAGGTTTAGCTCTTGGCGAGTCGTTGGGCGTCCTTGTCGGCGGTCGATATGCCCGCTCGTGGGCGGGTGGCGAAGGAGCCGGCGGCTATGAATGCCACCGCCAGTAACGCCACGACCAGCCAGAACGCGTTCAGGAGGCCGACTGCTTCTGACAAGCTGCCGATGATGGGTGGGCCGGCCAGGTTGGCGAGGTAGCCGATTGAGGCGACTGCGCTGACTCTGGCGGCCCCGTTCGGGCCGCTCTCGGCTGCCGCCGACATTCCGAGGGGAAACCCCATGGAGACGCCCACCGCCCACAGCACTACCCCGGTCAACACCAACCACACAGGGCCGCCGAGGATGAAGATCACCAGGCCCACAACCCCGATGGCGGTCGTCAGCCGGATGGTCGCCACCCGGCCGATTCGATCAACGACGGGACCGCCGGCAACCCGGGCGGCCGTTTCGGAGATCGCGAAGACGGTGAAGAACAATGCCGCGATCGTCTCGGTTTGCCCGTGACCGTCGCTGGCTGAGAGTGACAGCCAACTGTTCGCCGTGCCCTCGCCGAGTTCGGCGCCGAGCATGACGAGGCCGATCAAAAGAAGGCGCGGGTCAAGGAGTCTCCGCACCGATTGTCCCAGGCGCACCCACCATGAGGTGCCGGCCGAGGGGTCGAGCGGTGCCGCCTCTGCGGTAGGAACGTGTAGGTATCGGGTGGCGCCAAGACCCACGATGGCAATGAGGGCAGCCTCTGCGAGGAATTGCCACACGAAGTCGATACTGAGGGCTGCCGCGGCGGCGCCGATCCCGGATCCGACGACGGCTCCAGCGGACCAGGCGGCATGCAGGAGAGGCATCAAGGTTTTGTCGGCGGCCTTTTCCACCGCGGCACCTTGAACGTTGATCATGACGTCGAAGCTTCCGACGCCCAAGCCCACGACGATGAACCCGACGGCGGTGGCAGGCACCGACGCGGCGAATCCCGCGCCAGAACCCACGATGGCGATCCCGGTGGCGATAAGGATCGCGGCGCTTCCGATAGCTCTCTTCGGACCCAGACGCGCCAGAACGTGCGACGACAGTGCAACACCGGTGATCGAACCGATTGTGACTCCCGCCAAGGCGAGACCGACAAGACCGTCTCCGATGTTCAGGGAGTCTCGAATGCTCAGCAGACGGGGGCCCCAGGTCGCGAGCGCGATACCGCCGAGGGCGAAGAGCACCATGACCGCATTTCGCCACGAAGGAACGTCCGGCGATGAAACGGAAAGGGGATTGGTTTGATTACCGTGAACGTTCACGGTTAGGACGCTATCAGAGTGACAGAGGGGTCGTCCAGCCCAGCGGTGCGGGCATTTGAAGTCTGTTGCCTAGTCGCTCAGCCAGAGTGCCGCAGCGTGAGTGTGAGGGGCACGGCGCTGATGGTGGACGAAGTTCCTTGAGGAGAGTCGTCGTGTAGGGCACTAGCGAGAGCGGTCAAAGCAGACGAGGCGAGCCGCGATTTGTCGATAGCGAGGGTGCTCAGCTCCGGGGTTACTGCACGCCCCATGGCCAACCCGTCGATTCCGATGACGGCGATGTCGCTGGGCACGTTCTTGCCCGCTGCGGCGAGGGCTTTAAGGGCACCAAAGGCCATGATGTCGTTATAGACCAGGAGTGCGTCGACGCCGGGCCAGCCTGCCAGCACGTCGCGGGCTGCTCGAGCGCCGCCGTCCAGAGATTCCTCGCCCGCGAACTCTGGCCGGTCAAAGCCCGGAAGACCCATCGCCTCAACGTAATGGCGATAGAGGTTCAGCCTGTCGCGGGGACCTTCCGTGGAGTTGATGAATGCAATGTTCCTCCGCCCAGTTCCATGCAGGTGGTGGAGGGCCTCGGCCATCGCGGGGGCGAGGTCCAGCACGACGCGAGCGTCAAGGCGTGGATGTTCGGGTCCGTCCAGCATGACGATCGGAATTCGAAGCCCCGCGCCTTCTAAGACGTCTTCGGGAAGAAGGGACAGGGTGTCGCTGCGGCACCCGGTGAGTAAAACCGCGTCGACTCCGAGCACCATGGAGGCCACTTGTGCGCGGCCACGGATCGGGTCTGAGCCGACGTCGCAGAGCAGCAAGCTCCAGTCCCGTTCAGCGGCCTGGCGAGAAAGGATCGATGCTAGTTCCGCGAAGTAGGGGTTGCTGAGGTCATCGATGATCAGCCCCACTGTCGTCCGGCGTCCCTGGACCAGACTCTGCGCAGCCCGGTTGGGGCGGTAGTTCAAGGTTCGGGCGGCCGCGATGACGCGCTGTTTTGTGGACGGTTTCACGTCGGCGAGATCGTTCAGTGCACGAGTCACCGTCTGGCGAGAGACCCCCGCAAGCTCGGCCACGTCGATGATTGTGGCCCGAGGGGACGATGAAGGCATACGGCGAGGCTACTTCCCCTTTCGAGATCACCGCTCGCTCCACAGATTTTGGCCCGGCCCCACAGTTCTACAGACCACCGCGCCGGGTGGTCGCTGGTTTCCCAGAGCCATCGCTGAATGCAACCGACGCCGTCGCGCTGCGGTTCTGTCTGCACAGTGTTGTCCGTCCATGGACACCACGCTCATCGATAAGGGCGGTCCCCTGCGGTGAAGGTAGTGAATGCAGGCAAGATGCGCATCGGCACGCCGATGTCCGGGGCAGACGTCTGGCCAAAGCCGATCGCGATGCGTCGAAGGACGCCTCGCGTGTAAGAATCGCTTGCCCAGTCATTCCGAGAAGCGCGTCACGCGTCGAGCGGTAGTCGCCATCGCAGGCGGCTTTGCGTCGCGGTGATTTTTCGCTCCGCCGCGCGCGAGAGTCGTTCGGGAGTCGGTTCTACAGACTAGGCCGCATTCTTAGCGAGGATCGTCTCGAGCTGAGCCACAACGAGGTCGGGCCTGGTGAGGAACGGATGATGACCTGTGGGGATTTCGGCGAAACGTGTCGCCCGGGCGGCGTGGAAGCGTTGCAGCTCGAGTGATGTGCTGCGGTCGTCGCCGCAGATGAGGTAGGTAGAGTCGATATTCTTCCAGCCCGCTTGGGACGTGGGTGTTGCAAACGCTTCGACTCTCTGAGGGGTTACGCGGCGCCACGCTTCCTCCTGGGTCGAACGGTCCCCATCCTGCAAGAACCGCGCGCCGAAGGACACGGCATCGTATCCGGCGATACCGATCAGCCCGGCGCTGACCTCATCGACAGTGACCGGGTTTTGTTCTCCGCTCATGATCGCGCCCTGCGACTGTCCCACCTCCGGCAGATACGAGGAGATGTACAGCAGGTTCGAAACAGACGGGTGGCTCCCCGCCTCAGCGAGGACTGTTCCGCCGTAGGAGTGACAGACCACAATCGCAGCGCCGAGCCGATCGAGCTCGCGGCGAAGAGCCTCGGCGTCTGCGACGAGCCCCCCGGCAGCCTCATCCGGATCCCCTTCGCCACACGACGGCAAAGCGACCGCTCGACTCAAGACCCCCGTTCGTTTTTGCAGGAGGTCGGCCGTCACGCGCCACCACCATGCCCCCTCTCGCACCAAGGCACCGTGCACGAAGATGACATCCATTTTGTTTTCCTTTTTCGATGAGAGTCACATTCAACGGTACACGTAGCGATCGTTACGTGAAAAGATCGTCTCATGGGCCGACACCAGCAGCCGGAGATCGCCGACCGGCTCCTCGATCAATGCACCGACCACGCCCTCGCGCACGGCCTTCCCGACCGCCTTGCGCCGTTTGTCCACGCAACCGGAGCATCCTCGCGCATGCTGCTGTATCACTTCGGCTCGCGAGACGAATTGTTCCTCGCCGTCCTCCGCCACGCCCGGCAGCGGCAGCTCGCCAGCTTCGGGGACCTCTTGCGCGTCGTACCAGACGAGGATTACACGGCCACGCTCGGTAGGGCGTGGGGGAGCATGACCGGCCCGGATGGGCAGTCGTTCCTTCGTATGTTTGGGCAGCTGCGCGAGCAGTCCGAGCGCTCTCTCTGGCCGGGTTTTCGGCGACTAGCCACGACCGACTGGCTGGGTCCCGGTCAAGTCCCAGGTAGTGGTGTAGCCGGTTTTCCTTCGAGCTAAGGATTATGCGCTGAGGGCCAGTTCTGGTTCGGTCACCTCGCTTCCGGTGTCGGGGACGAGGGTGAGGCGGGATTTGGCGAGGATGTCGAGGCCGAGGTAGCGGCGGCCTTCGGCCCATTCATCGGTCTGTTCGGCGAGGACGGCGCCGACGAGGCGGGTGATCGCGTCTCTGTTGGGGAAGATCCCAACGCTGTCGGTGCGGCGACGGATTTCTCTGTTGAGGCGCTCGTTGGGGTTGTTCGACCAGATCTGCTGCCAGAGTCCTTCGGGGAAGGTGGTGAACGCGAGGATGTCCGCTCTGGCGTTGTCGAGGTGTTCGTGGGCGTCGGGGAGTTTCCCGTCGACGTAGTCCAAGAGCCGGTCGAATTGGGCGTGAACGGCGTCAGCGTCGGGTTGGTCGTAAACGGAGTGGAGCATCGCTTTCACGGCCGGCCAAAGACTCTTCGGGGTCACACTCATCAGGTTCGCGGCGTAGTGGGTGCGGCAGCGTTGCCAGCTCGCTCCGGGCAGGTTCGCAGCGATCGCTTCGACCAGGCCGCGGTGGGCGTCGGAGGTGACGAGTCGGACTCCGGTCAGGCCGCGTGCAACGAGATCGGCGAAGAACGTGTTCCATGCCGGGCCGGTCTCCGAGGTGGCGACTTTGAGGCCGAGGACTTCGCGGCGCCCGTCGGCGTTGACCCCGGTCGCGACGAGCACGACCGCGTTGATGACCCGGCCACCCTCCCGGACCTTCATGGTCAACGCGTCGGCGGCGACGAACGTGAACGGGCCCGCATCCCCCAACGGACGGTGACGGAACTCGTTCACGTGCTCGTCGAGCTCCGCGGCCATCCGAGACACCTGCGATTTCGATAACGAGTGGATCCCGAGCGTCTTGACGAGCTTGTCCATGCGGCGGGTCGAAACGCCGGCGAGGTAGCAGTCCGCGACGACCGTGATCAGCGCAGTCTCGGCCCGTTTGCGGCGCTCGAGGAGCCATTCCGGGAAATACGTTCCCGAGCGTAGCTTCGGGATAGCGACGTCGATCGTCCCGGCCCGGGTATCGAGGTCACGATGCCGGTAACCGTTCCGTTGGGCGGTGCGATCGGGGCTGGCCTTGCCCCACTCGGCACCAATCACCGCGTCGGCATCCGCCGAGAGCAGCGCATTGATCATGGTTTGCAGCAGGCTGCGCATCAGATCGGGGGACGCATCGGTGAGGGCTTCGCCAAGAAGGCGTGCAGGGTCGACAATATGTGGAGCGGTCATCGTGATGATGCCTTTCGAGTAGAGGTAAGAGACTTCTCGAAGGTCTCACACGGTGACCGCGCTTACGTCTCGCGACGAGCCGGCCACCAGGAGTTACACCACTTTATGGGGCACTACTTGGGTCCCCTCGAGGAAGGCCTGGCATCCATCGGCCGGGCGGGGTCATCGACGCTGGTCCTCGCGGTCATTCGGGGGCTGATGATGGATCTTGACGCCACCGCTGAGGTCGCCCGCGTGGACCAGGCCTTTCATGAAATGCTGCGCAGCCTCAACCCGGCGGCTCCTGCTCCACCTGGTCGCGGTGCGCTTCTCGAGTTCGATTCTTGACCGGCCGTTCTGGCTCCACAGCTATTGCGCTTGTGGAAGATCGTCAACGCGAATTGGCAGGCAACACCTGCGAATCGTGGCTCCAGATTGATCGCCGTGACCGAATGACCTGCCCGCAACAGATTCGCGATGAGGCGCCTCAATCGTGACGCGGTAGTCGCACCGGATGCGGCGGCAAAAGCGCCTTCGAAGAGGCTTGTCCGGTCTCGGTGTCAAAATCCGAACAGAGTTGGCAGCTGCCAATGTGCCCCCAGGCAGATTCGAACTGCCGCCCCTGCCTCCGGAGGGCAGTGCTCTATCCCCTGAGCTATGGGGGCTCAAGTGCAGGTCTACGTTACCAGCCCGCTGCCAGCCGCACGGTCGGGGCGAAACGTAGGCTGCAGCCATGACCGATGCTTCCTGGCGCGACCGGCTGCGCGCGCTGACCGTCTTCAGCGGACAATTGCCCACCTTCGACACGGATGCGGCCCCCGCCGACCCGTCTGAGCTGCTCACTCAGTGGCTGGGCTTCGCGCTCGACGCCGGGGTTTCGCAGCCCCACGCGATGACCATTGCGACCGTGAGCGCAGAGGGCGAACCATCCGCCCGCACACTCCTGCTCAAAGACGTGACGCCGGAGGGCCTCTGGTTCGCCACGCTTTCCTCGAGCCCCAAGGGTCAGGACCTCGAAGCGCACCCGCGGGCAGCACTTCTGCTGTATTGGCGAGAGCAGGGCCGGCAGATCCGAGTGGTGGGGGATGTGGAGCGCGGGTCGCGCGAATTGGCGCGAATCGACTTCCTGAAGCGCCACCCCAATGCGCGGGCGATTGCCGCGGGTGGGCAGCAGAGCCAGCCACTGCCGGCCACGGAAGCCGAGTACGAGGCCGCAGTGAGCGCGGCTCGAGAGCGGATCGACGCCGATCCGCACTATGTGCCCGAAGAATGGCAGGCCTACCTCGTGCGGCCGGTCGAGTTCGAGTTCTGGCAGGCCGCGCGCGAGCGCGACCAGCTGCGTTTGCGCTACCGCCGCGACGGCGAGGGCTGGATCCGGGACCTGCTCTGGCCCTGAACATCCCGGCGGAGCCTCGCGACATCCCGCGGTAACACTCCTCTGGCAGGATCGTCGCATGCTTCGTAACGTCGCCGCCCACCTCGAACTCGACATCGCCGGTCGCACCAGCATGGTGCTGAGTCTCGCCGTCGCCCAGGGGGCGGCCCTCGCCTCCGAGCGCCTCGACATCAGCCTCGATGGCGTGACCCTCACCCCGGGCGAGCTCGTCGATCGCCACGGCTCTCGCCTGCACCAGCTCATCAGCGACAAAGGTCGCATGACCATCGACTATGCGGCGGAGGTGACCGGACAGTCTCTGCCGGCATCGGCCGACGATCTCGACACCATCATCTACCTGCGGCCCAGCCGCTACTGCGAGTCCGACACGCTGCTGCCCACCGCATCCTCCGAATTCCGTGGACTCAGCGGGCTCGAACTGCTCACCGCCGTCAGCTCCTGGGTGCATGACCGCCTGTACTACGTCCCGGGATCGAGCCGAGTAACGGATGGCGCGGTGGGCACCCTTCTCGCCCGCCAGGGGGTCTGCCGGGACTACGCCCACCTCGTGATCGCACTGCTGCGGGCCATCGACGTGCCCGCCCGCATGGCGGCGGTCTACGCCCCTGGGCTCAGCCCGATGGACTTCCATGCGGTCGCGGAAGCCTTCATCGACGGCCAGTGGCACGTGGTGGATGCCACGGGGCTCGCGCCGCGCCAGAGCCTGTTGCGCATCTCCACCGGCCGGGATGCGGCGGACATCGCCTTCCTCACCAACCACTGGGCCAATCTCACCCTGCTCGATCTGCAGGTTCTGGCGATCGTGGACGAGCTGCCGAGCGATGACTTCCAGCAGCAGGTGCAGCTGCGCTGAGAACTATTTCAGCGCGCCGAGCGCGGCCGTCACGAGTGCGTTCGCGTCCGCGGCGGATCCGAAATAGACGGATGTCGCGACCAGCCAGTACGAGCCGGTGAAGACGTCGACCCGCCCGGCTCCGCCGCTCGTCGAGAAGTAGGCGGCATCCCCGAGCCCCGACGCCGCTGTGCCATTCGCTGCGGTCGCCTTCAGCGAGGCGACCTCGGGCGCGGCGGGCCGGGCCACCGCGATCGCGAAGGTGTCGCCGCTCGTCTGGTTGAGCCAGCTGCACGCCGTGCCCTTGTCCGCTATCGCGGTCGCGCCCGCAGTCCCGGCCTTCGGTGAGAAGGAGCGGTCCAGTCCGAAGTTGGGGTTGAAGTCGTAGACGGCCTGCGCGGAGACGAGGGTGTTGCACGCAATATTCGTCGGCGTGGCACTTGCGGTCGACGACGGAGACGACGTCGGTGACGGGACGACAGACGGTGAAGCGCTCGGCGCAGAGGACGTGCTCGGCGTCGCACCGGTCGAGGATTTCGGCTCAGGCACGCAACCGGCGAGGCCGAGGGTCACGGTCGCGGCGAGTGCGACCACGACGATGGTCGATCGCAGTCGAGTATCGACGATGCTGTTCATGGTGTGAGAAGCCCCCCGGTAAGCGTTCCTCTATCTTCACCCAGTCTCATTCATCGCACCGCGGGGCGCGCCAGCAAGGCGCCCGATGGCGCCCGATAGAATCGTTGCTCGTGACTCCCGCCGAACTCTCCGCCCAGCTGCTCGCCATCGTCACCGGTGCGCTCCAGCGACGGGGAGCTGATGCCTCGGGCCTGTCCCTCGACGACGTGAAGGTCGAACGCCCCAAGAACCGTGACCACGGCGACTGGGCGTCCAACATCGCCATGAAGCTCGCGAAGCAGGTCGGGACCAACCCTCGCGAGCTCGCCCTGGAACTCGCCGACGGCATCCGCTCGATCCCTGGCGTCTCGGCCGTGGATGTCGCGGGCCCCGGTTTCATCAACATCAGCCTCGACGCCGCTGCGGCCGGTGCTCTCGCGAAGGCGATCGTCGAGCAGGGATCCAGCTACGGCAACGGCACCCTCTATGAGGGCGTGATGATCAACCTGGAATTCGTGTCGGCGAACCCCACCGGACCGATCCACCTCGGCGGAGTCCGTTGGGCGGCGGTGGGCGACAGCCTCGCCCGCATCTTCCAGGCCGAGGGCGGGATCGTCACCCGCGAGTACTACTTCAACGACCACGGTGGCCAGATCGACAGGTTCGCGCGCAGCCTGGTGGCGAGCTACCTCGGCGAAGCAACGCCAGAAGACGGCTACGGCGGGCAGTACATCTCCGATATCGCGGCCCGGGTTGTCGAGATCGCTCAGGACGACCTGTCAACACTCCCTCGCGACGACCAGCAGGAGACCTTCCGCGCTATCGGCGTCGATCTCATGTTCGGCGACATCAAGGCGAGTCTCCACGACTTCGGCGTGGACTTCGACGTCTACTTCCACGAGAACGCCCTGCACGAGAACGGTGACGTCGAGAAGGCGATCGAGCGGCTGAACGACCTCGGGCACATCTACGAATCCGAGGGCGCCACGTGGCTGCGCACTACGGAGTTCGGCGACGACAAAGACCGGGTCGTCATCAAAAGCGATGGCGACGGTGCCTATATCTCGGGTGACCTCGCCTACTACCTCAACAAGCGCGAGCGGGGTTTCGAACGCAATCTGATCATGCTCGGCGCCGACCATCACGGCTATGTGCAGCGACTCATGGCCATGACGGCGGCGTTCGGCGACGTTCCGCGGGTGAATCTCGAGATCCTGATCGGCCAGATGGTCAATCTGCTCAAGGACGGCACTCCGCAGCGCATGAGCAAGCGCGCCGGAACCGTCGTCGTGCTCGAAGACCTCGTCGAGGCCGTGGGAGTGGATGCCGCGCGCTATGCGCTCGTGCGCTCCTCCAGCGACTCTCAGCTCGACATCGATCTCGACCTGCTTACCAAACGCACCAATGACAATCCGGTCTTCTACGTGCAGTACGCGCACGCCCGCACGCAGTCGGTCGCCCGAAACGCCGCTGACAGCGGGGTCGACCGCAGCGCATTCGATGCCTCACTGCTGACGCACGAGACGGAGAGCAGCCTGCTCGGTGTGCTCGCCGAATTCCCTCGTGTGGTCACCCAGGCCGCCGAATTGCGGGAGCCGCACCGGGTCGCCCGCTACGCGGAAGAGCTCGCCGGCGCGTATCACCGCTGGTACGACAACTGCCGTGTCACGCCCCTGGGTGACGAACCGGTCACCGACCAGCATCGCACTCGCCTGTGGCTCAACGACGCCACCGGCACCGTGCTGCGCAATGCTCTCGGGCTGCTTGGCGTGTCCGCGCCGGAGCGGATGTAGCCCATGGCGTCACAGGACGGCGAGCAATACGACTGGAACCTCGGCCGGTCGGGGCGTGAGTACCCGGACGACACTGCCGCGGACGAACCGGATCCCTTCCCCTTCGTCGAGACGGAGATCGTGCGCCGGCGCGGGCGCGGATGGATCGGACTCGGCGTCTTTCTCGTGATCCTCGTCGTGATCGTCGTCGCCCTGGACGCGGGGGCCCGATGGTACGCGGGCAACCTGATCGAGGCCAAGGCGCGAAGCTCTCTCTCCATCGCCGACTCGACACCGGTCACGGTCGACATCGCCGGAGCTTCGGTGCTCTACCAGGCGGCGATCGGCAAGTTCGAGCGGGTGGATGTCGCGATCGCCAAGCTCGGTGTCGGCGACGTCAGCGGCAGGGCAACCCTCACGGCCACGGGAGTGCCCCTCAGCCAGTCGAAGCCGCTCGAGAGCGCTCGGCTGGCTGTCGTCACCTCACCGGAGGAGCTGAAGAAGCTGCTCGCGGGATTCACGTCCCTGCCGGTCACCTCGGTCAAGATCGCATCCGGCGCCGTGCAGATCGGCACTTCCGTCACCGCGCTCGGCGTGACCGTGCCGGTCGCGATCGCGTTCACCCCCCGGGCCGTCGACGGCCAACTGGAGTTGACCCCGAAATCACTGGTGGTGAACGGTGCGACGGTGACGCCCGATGGACTGCGATCGACTTTCGGGCCGCTCGCCGACCCGGTGCTCGCGACCCAGAAGATCTGTGTCGCCCGGTACCTGCCCAAGCAGCTCTCCCTCGACTCCGTGACCGTGAAGGGCTCGTCCCTCGAACTGGCGGTCGCGGGTAAAAACGTCACCCTGGGCAGCGCCCTCCTCACGACCAAGGGGGTGTGCGCGTGAGCGCCAATCCGCTGGCGCCCGCGTGGCTCCGCCCGCCCACCGACGCGAATGCGCTGCCCGCGAGCGTCTGGTCGCAAAACGCCGGGCGCGCGGCATCCGGGGTGCTCCAAGTGGCAGGGGTCACGGCATCCGCTCTCGCCGCAGAGTTCGGCACCCCGCTCTATGTGGTGGACGAGGCCGACGTGCGCGCCCGCGCCACCGAAGCCCGGGAGTGCTTCGATCGCGAATTCGCTGCAGTCGGATCGGCCTCGAAGGTCTACTACGCCGGCAAGGCGTTCCTCTCCACCGAGATCGCCCGATGGGTGACCGAAGCGGGGCTGTACATCGACGTCTGCAGTGGGGGAGAGCTGGCGGTGGCCCTCGCTGCCGGAGTCGATCCCTCCCGGCTCGGCTTCCACGGCAATAACAAGTCCCTCGGCGAGATCGACCGCGCCGTGGGTGTCGGCGTCGGTGTGCTGGTGGTCGACAGCCTGATCGAGATCGAGCGGATCGCGGATGCCGCGGCTCGCCACTCTCGCGTTCAGAGCGTGCGTCTGCGTCTCAACAGCGGGGTGCACGCTCACACCCACGAGTACCTCGCCACGGCCCGTGAAGACCAGAAGTTCGGCATCACCCTCGCCGACGCCCCCGACGCGGTCGCTCGCATCCGTTCGCACGAAACCCTGCATTTCCTCGGGCTGCACTCGCATATCGGCTCGCAGATCTTCGAGTCCGACGGCTTCGTCGAGTCCGCGAAGCGACTCCTCGGCCTGCATGCCGAGCTGCTCTCCGGCGGGCCGATCCCCGAATTGAATCTCGGTGGGGGATTCGGTATCGCCTACACCTCGGTCGACACCGCCCTTGCGATGCCCGAGATCGCGGCCCGGTTTGCGGGCATCGTGGCGTCCGAATGCGCGCGGCTCGGCATCCCCGTGCCGATCGTCGCCGTCGAGCCGGGGCGCTCGATCGTCGGGCCGTCGACCTTCACGCTCTACGAGGTCGGAACCATCAAAGACGTCGAAGTGACCGTCAGCGATGCGGTGACTGCCATCCGCAAATACGTGAGCGTCGACGGTGGCATGAGCGACAACATCCGCACCGCCCTCTATGCCGCCGACTACTCGGCGCGGCTGGCGAATCGTGCCTCTGATGCTCGGCCGGCCCTCGTGCGCATCGCCGGCAAACACTGTGAGAGCGGCGACATCGTGGTGCTCGCCGACTACCTGCCGGCCGATATCACGCCCGGGGACCTGCTCGCCGTTCCTGCCACCGGTGCTTACCACTGGGCGATGGCCAGCAACTACAACTACCTCGCCCGCCCCGCCGTCGTCGCCGTGCGCGACGGAGCGGCTCGCGTGATCGTGCGCGGAGAGACCGAGGCCGACCTGCTGTCGCGTGACGCCGGGATACGCCCCAACCCGAACGGAGCACCATGATCGAGTACCGCAACCTGCGAGTGGCCCTCCTCGGCGCCGGATCGGTCGGCGCCCAGGTGGCGGCACTGCTGCTCGAGCACGGCCCGGAACTCGCCAATCGTGCGGGCGCCGGACTGGAACTGGTGGGTGTCGCGGTGCGTGACCTCGACGCGACCCGCACGGCGGAGATCCCCACAGAGCTGCTCACGACGGATGCCGAGTCGCTCATCCTCGGCGCGGACATCGTGATCGAGCTCATGGGAGGCCTCGAGCCGGCTCGCACGCTCATCCTTCAGGCCCTCAATTCCGGCGCCGATGTCATCACGGGCAATAAGGCGCTGCTCGCGACACACGGGCCGGAGCTCTTCGAGGCGGCGGAGCAGGTCGGCGCGCAGCTCTACTACGAGGCGGCCGTCGCCGGCGCGATACCGATCATCCGTCCGCTGCGCGACAGCCTCGCCGGAGATCGCATCAAGCGCATCCTCGGCATCGTGAACGGCACTACCAACTTCATCCTGGATCGCATGGACACCGCGGGGGAGTCCCTCGAAACGGCGCTCGCCACCGCGACCGACCTCGGCTATGCCGAGAAGTCTGATCCCTCCGCCGACATCGAGGGCTACGACGCCGCCCAGAAGACGGCGATCCTCGCCAGCCTCGCGTTCCACACCACGGTGCCCCTCGAGTCCGTTCACCGCGAGGGAATCACGTCCGTCACGCTCGAGCAGGTCGTGGCCGCGAAGAAGGCCGGGTATGTGGTCAAGCTGCTGGCGATCTGTGAGCGACTGACGGATGCCGACGGCGTGGAGGGCGTGTCTGCTCGCGTCTATCCGGCGCTGGTTCCGCGCGACCATCCGCTCGCCGCCGTCCATGGCGCCAAGAACGCGGTCTTCATCGAGGCAGAGGCCGCGGGCGATCTCATGTTCTACGGTGCCGGCGCCGGTGGCATCGAGACCGCTTCCGCCGTGCTCGGCGACCTCGTCTCTGCGGCTCGACGTCACGTGATCGGCGGCCCGGGGGTGGCGGAGTCGACGCACGCCAACCTGCCGATCCTGCCGATCTCCCGGGTGATCACCCGCTACCAGATCACCCTCAGCGTCGTGGATGCTCCGGGAGTGCTCGCCGCCGTCGCCGCACTCTTCAGCGAGCACGGAGTATCGGTCGAAACGCTCACCCAGTCCGTCTACGGTGGCGTAATCACCTCCACGCCCACCGCTACCCTTGTGATAGGCACCCACGAGGCCTCCGAAGCCGATCTCGCGGCGACCGTTCTCGAACTCGAATCGAGCGATGTCGTCGTGCGGGTCACGTCCGTACTGAGAGTAGAAGGATCATAATGGCCCACCAGTGGCGCGGAGTCCTCCGCGAGTACGCAGACCGACTGAACATCTCGGACGCCACTCCGATCATCACGCTCGGCGAGGGCGGCACTCCGCTGATCCCGGCTCCCGCGCTGTCGGCGCGCACCGGCGCCAACGTGTGGGTCAAGTACGAGGGAATGAACCCCACCGGGTCGTTCAAGGACCGCGGCATGACGATGGCCGTCTCGAAGGCCGTCGAGGCCGGCGCAAAGGCTGTCATCTGCGCCTCAACCGGCAACACCTCCGCCTCCGCGGCCGCCTATGCGACGCACGCGGGCATCAAGGCCGCCGTGCTCGTGCCGGAGGGCAAGATCGCGATGGGCAAGCTCGCCCAGGCGATCGCCCACAACGCCGAGCTGCTGCAGATCCGCGGAAACTTCGACGACTGCCTCGACATCGCGCGCGACCTCGCCGCGAACTACCCCGTGCACCTCGTCAATTCGGTGAACAACGACCGCATCGAGGGCCAGAAGACCGCTGCCTTCGAGGTGGTCGAGGTGCTCGGCGACGCGCCCGACATCCACATCGTTCCCGTCGGAAACGCCGGCAACTATACCGCGTACTCGCGGGGTTACGGCGAATCCCTGGCCCGGGGAGACTCGACGAAGCATCCGCGCATGTTCGGTTTCCAGGCCTCGGGCAGCGCTCCGATCGTGCTCGGCAAGATCGTCAAGAATCCCGACACCATCGCCAGCGCGATCCGCATCGGCAACCCGGCCTCGTGGGAGCTCGCGCTCACCGCTCGGGAACTGACCAACGGCTACTTCGGAGCGATCTCCGACACGCACATCCTCGAGGCCTACCGCATCCTCTCGGCCGAGGTCGGCATCTTCGTGGAGCCCGCCTCGGCGATCAGCGTCGCCGGCCTGCTGGAGCGTGCCGCGGCCGGAGAGATCCCCAAGGGATCCACTGTCGTGCTCACGGTCACCGGCCACGGCCTCAAAGACCCGCAGTGGGCTCTCAAGACCGCTGACGGGTCGGATGTCACCCCCACGGTCGTCGCGAACGACACCGACGAGGTCGCCGGCGTGCTCGGTCTCGCCAAAGTCAGCGTGTGAACACAGCCGATTCACCGTCGGCCTCGGTCGAGGGGTTCGCCGGAAGGTCGGTGACCGTGCGCGTTCCCGCGACCACGGCCAACCTCGGCCCGGGGTTCGATACCCTCGGCCTGGCGCTCTCGCTCTACGACGAGCTCACCGTCACGGTGCGGGATGCGCCGGGGGCGACGGTCGAGGTCATCGGGGTTGGATCAGGCGAGGTGCCCACCGACGAGTCCAACCTCGTCGTCACCGCCATCGCCTACACCTTTGCGGCCTACTCGCAACCGCTGCCGGGCCTCGACCTCGTGGCGCGCAACAACATCCCGCACGGCCGGGGTCTCGGGTCGTCTGGCGCCGCGATCGTCTCGGGCATCATGGCGGCGAAGGGCTTGCTCGACGGCATCGTCGACATCGACTCCGGGGCGCTGCTCGCCCTCGCGACCGCTCTCGAGGGGCATCCCGACAACGTCGCACCCGCGCTCTTCGGCGGGCTCACCATCGCGTGGACCACGGATGCCGGACCGCAGCACAAGAAGCTCATCGTGCACCGCGGAGTCTCCCCGCTCATCGCGGTGCCGGAGTCGACGATGTCGACCGAGCTCGCCCGCAGTCTTCGACCGGCCTCGGTGCCCCACGAAGACGCGATCTTCAACGTCTCGCGCTCGGCGCTGCTCATCGCCGCCCTGATCCAGAGTCCCGAATTGCTGCTCGCGGCCACGGAAGACAAACTGCACCAGAGCTATCGTGCTGCCGCGATGCCGGAGACCGAGTCGCTCATCCTCGAACTCCGCTCCCATGGGCTCCCGGCGGTGGTGTCCGGTGCCGGTCCGTCGATCCTCGTGCTGTGCAGCGACCCCGCCCAGCGGCTCGTCGCCGCCGAGCTCATCGCCGCACGATCCGGCTCGCCGTGGCAGTCGCTCCTGCTGGCCGTCGACTTCAAAGGTGCTACAGTGACAATGCATCCGGTAGAAAATTCGGCTTAACCGAAACCCCCGGACAGCACACTCACCAGCAATCGCTTCGTCATTTACCAGTGCTTTCCCGCGCAGTTGCGAATATTCGCACAGGCGCTACCCGAAGCGAAAGCGCCGAACGTCAAACCCTCCCGCAAGGCTCAGTCGCACCTATCAGGTGCGGACCTTGTTCGGGGAAAGGAACCCTCTTAGTGACTGACCTCACTGTCCGTGCCGCAGGTACAGACTCCATCGCCCTCGCCAAACTCCGCCTTCCTGAGCTCCAGGCTCTCGCGGCAGAGCTCGGCCTCAGTGGCTCGTCCAAACTTCGTAAAGGAGAACTCGTGGATGCCATCTCCGAGATCCAGAACAGCAACGCAAGCCCCGTCGCGTCCGGATCGGTCGCTGACGCACCGGTATCTGACGCACCGGTAGCCGACGCAGCGGTCACCGATGCGCCGGTCGTCGACGCACCGGTCGCCAAGAAGCGGGCCTCGCGCCGCGCCAGCACCTCGATCGTGGATGCTGCCGCCGCCGAAGCTCCCGTCATCGAATCGACACAGCGCGAACCGCGCCGGACGGCAGCAGCCCGATCCGCCGGGAAGGCGGAGCCGAAGTCGGTCACCCGCCACGTGAACGGCGCGGCGAGCGGTCTCGACCGCATCCCGGGCCAGGAAGCCGAGCGGGCCGCCGTCGCGGACTCGCAGCAGACGGGCGGACTCGACCGAATCCCCGGCCAGGAAGCCGAGCGCCTCGCTCTGGCCGACGCCGCACTCTCCGCCGGTCTCGACCGCATCCCCGGCCAGGAGGCCGAGCGGGCTGCCGTCGCGGACTCGCAGCAGGCCGATGGTCTCGACCGCATCCCGGGCCAGGAGGCCGAAGCCGAGGCGCAGGCCGATGACTCCCAGCCCTCACGCAACTCGCGCAACCGCAACCGAAACCGCGGCGGAGATCGCCAGCAGGGCGACGCCTCGGGCAACGGCCAGAGCAACCAAGCTGCCCAGAGCAACCAGAGCAACCAGAGCAACCAGAACGGCCAGGCTGCCCAGAACGGTGAGCAGTCCGATGGACAGCGCGCCAACGGTCGCAATGCGAACAACCGCAACCAGCAGAACAACCAGGGTGGTGGCCAGCAGAACGGCAACTCCCGCCAGCAGGGCAACGACCGCCAGCAGGGCAACGACCGCCAGCAGCAGAACAACAACGACCGCAACGGCAACAACGACCGCAACCAGCAGCAGCTGCTCGAGGACGACGACCGCGGCGGTCGCAACCGCTACCGTGACCGCAAGCGCCGTGGCGCCGGCGGTAATGACGACTTCGAGCCCGAGATCACCGAGGATGACGTGCTCATCCCGGTTGCCGGCATCCTCGACGTGCTCGACAACTACGCCTTCGTGCGCACGAGCGGCTACCTGCCGGGCAACAACGACGTCTACGTCTCGCTCGGCCAGGTGAAGAAATACAACCTGCGCAAGGGCGATGCGGTGGTCGGAGCCATCCGCCAGCCGCGCGAGAACGACAACTCCGGTCGCCAGAAGTACAACGCGATCGTGAAGATCGACTCGATCAACGGACTTCCCATCGAGCAGGCCGCGGACCGTGTCGAGTTCGGCAAGCTGACCCCGCTCTACCCCTCGGAGCGCCTGCGCCTCGAGACCGAGTCCGGCAAGCTCACCACCCGCATCATCGACCTCGTGTCGCCGATCGGCAAGGGTCAGCGCGGCCTCATCGTCTCGCCGCCCAAGGCCGGCAAGACGCTCGTGCTTCAGGCCATCGCCAACGCCATCGCCAAGAACAACCCTGAGGTACACCTCATGGTCGTGCTGGTCGACGAGCGTCCGGAGGAAGTCACCGACATGCAGCGCACGGTCAAGGGTGAGGTCATCGCCTCCACCTTCGACCGCCCCGCAGAGGACCACACCACCGTCGCCGAGCTCGCCATCGAGCGCGCAAAGCGTCTCGTGGAGCTCGGTCACGACGTCGTCGTGCTGCTCGACTCGATCACCCGCCTCGGCCGCGCCTACAACCTGGCTGCTCCGGCCTCCGGGCGCATCCTGTCCGGCGGTGTCGACTCCTCGGCTCTCTACCCGCCGAAGCGTTTCTTCGGCGCCGCACGCAACATCGAGGACGGTGGATCGCTCACGATCCTCGCCACTGCGCTCGTGGAGACCGGATCCAAGATGGACGAGGTCATCTTCGAGGAGTTCAAGGGCACCGGGAACATGGAACTTCGCCTGTCACGTCAGCTCGCTGACAAGCGCATCTTCCCGGCCGTCGACGTGAACGCCTCCGGCACCCGTCGCGAGGAGATGCTCATGGGCGTCGACGAGACGAAGATCAACTGGAAGCTCCGTCGGGCACTCGCCGGACTCGAGACCCAGCAGGCCCTCGAACTCGTGCTCACGCAGCTGAAGGACACCTCGTCGAACGTCGAGTTCCTCATGAAGATCCAGAAGTCGCTTCCGGGCGCATCCGGGTCGAAAGAGGACTAATCCCGATGGCAGACTCCGGTGTCTTCGAGTCGGTGAAGACCCTCCTGGTCGAGCATGCGGACCTTCAGGAACAGCTTGCCGACCCCGAACTCCACTCCAACCCGGCAAAGTCGAAGAAGGTCAATCGGCGCTATGCCGAGCTCAGCCGCATCGTCGACGCCTACAACCGGTGGATGGCGCTCACCGACGACTTCGAGGCTGCCACCGAGATGGCGGCAGACGACGAATCCTTCGCGGAGGAGCTTCCGAACATCAAGTCGGAGCTCGACGTGATGGAGGAGCGCCTTCGCCGGCTGCTGATCCCGCGGGACCCCAACGACGGTCGTGACGTGATCATGGAGATCAAGATGGGGGAGGGCGGGGCAGAGTCCGCGCTCTTCGCCGGCGATCTGCTGCGCATGTACCTGCACTATGCGGAGTCCAAGAAGTGGAAGACCGAGATCATCGAGCAGACCTCGAGCGACCTCGGCGGCATCAAAGACGTTCAGCTCGCCATCAAGGGCAACTCGACCGACCCTGCCGAGGGCGTCTGGGCGCACCTCAAGTACGAGGGCGGGGTGCACCGCGTGCAGCGCGTGCCCGCGACCGAGTCGCAGGGGCGCATCCACACCTCTGCAGCGGGCGTGCTCGTGTTCCCCGAGGTGGATGAGCCGGAAGAGGTCGAGATCAGCCAGAACGATCTCAAGATCGACGTCTATCGCTCTAGCGGCCCGGGCGGCCAGTCGGTGAACACCACAGACTCCGCTGTGCGCATCACCCACCTTCCCACCGGCATCGTCGTGGCCATGCAGAACGAGAAATCGCAGCTGCAGAACCGTGAGGCCGGCATGCGCGTGCTTCGGGCCCGCGTGCTCGCACGCCAGCAGGAGGAGATCGACGCCGCGGCATCCGTCGTGCGCAAGAGCCAGATCCGCACGATGGACCGGTCCGAGCGCATCCGCACGTACAATTTTCCCGAGAACCGGATCGCCGACCACCGCACGGGTTACAAGGCCTACAACCTCGACGCCGTGATGAATGGTGCGCTCGAGCCGGTCATCCAGAGCGATATCGAAGCGGATGAAGAGTCGCGTCTCGAAGCCCTGGCCGGAGATGCCGAGTAGTCTCTTCTCGCCCCGCGCCATGACCACTCCAGAAGTCTCCACAGTCTCGACGACGCTCCTAGGCGCCATCGAACTGCTCACCCGTGCGGGTGTTCCCTCGCCAGACGTCGACGCGGAGCTGCTTGTCGGTTTCGTGCTCGGGATGAGTCGGGGTGAGGTGCAGGCGAAGGCCATCACCGGCACCGTGATAGCGGTCGCGGATGCGGCGATGATCACCGCCCTGGTGGAACGTCGCGCGGCCCGGGAGCCGCTGCAGCACATCACCGGGAGGGCGCCGTTCCGGTCTCTCGAGCTCGCCGTCGGACCCGGAGTGTTCGTGCCGCGGCCCGAGACCGAGCAGGTGGCGCAGTTCGCGATCGACGCCCTGCGCTCGGCGGCGACCCCGGAGCCGATCGGCATCGACCTCGGCACCGGCAGCGGCGCGATCGCGCTCGCTCTGGCCACCGAGGTGCCCCATGCCCGGGTCTATGGCGTGGAGAATTCCCCCGAAGCGTTCATCTGGACCCGGCAGAACTTCCGCGAGAGCGGCGCGGAGAACGCTCGCGCTGTGTTCGTGGACCTCGCTGCGGCCCTTCCGGAACTCGACGGCACGGTCTCGGTGGTCATCTCGAATCCGCCCTACATTCCCCTCGGTGCCATCCCGCGCGACCCGGAGGTGCGGCTCTTCGACCCCGAACACGCGCTCTATGGAGGTGAGGACGGGCTGGATGTCGTGCGTCAGGTGTCACACACCGCCCGGCGCCTGCTGCACAAAGGCGGCACCCTCGTGCTGGAGCACGGAGAACTTCAGGCTGCCGCGATTGCGGGCATCCTCGCCTCCGACGGCTGGCGTGCGATCGCCTCCCACCCCGACTTCCTCGGGCGTGACCGCTCGACGACCGCCCTGCGCTGAGCAGCGACTCCGTCATACCCGGCCACTGCGGACACTCCGGGCCGGAATGCCAGTCCGCACTCGCCCGGTTTCGGGCGAGCGGCGCTCCCGAGCGGTAGACCTATTCTTCCGACTCCTCGAGGGCCGCAGTGCACTCCGCGATCGCCTCGGCGGCCCACGTGCGCTGGTCTTCCGTGCCCACGAGGTCGGCCCAGCGGGATGCCTCGGTGAAAGACTCGAGCGCGGCCGCGGGGTCGCCGGCCTCCAGCCAATACCAGCCGAGATTGCTGTGCAGCGACACGAGCCAGCGGCGGGTGCGCGGATCGGGTGACTCTTCGGCTACCGCCGCAGCCTGCGCTGTCCAGTCCTCTGTGCCGTCCGGGTCGACGATCGCGAGCATGTGCAGCGCATCCACCCGCAGGAAGACCAGGTCGGCGCGGTGGGCGATCGACGCGGCCTGGCGGAACAGCCCGGCCGCGGCATCCGGATGCCCGGAGCTGTTCATGAGGCGGCCGGACTCGAGGAGCACCCGCACTCCCACCACGGGAGCTGCGTCATCGAGCTCGATGAGCAGCGCCGCAGCTTCGTCGAAACGCCCCTCCAGGCCGATGGCCCGGGCAAGCTGGGTCGTCAGCTCGGCACGTTCGGTGTCGTCCCAGGGGCCGCCCTGCTCCAGTTCGACCCGGAAGCGCGACTCGGACTGCGCCGGATCGTCGAACAGCCACAGTTCGTCGAGCGTCTCCTGTTCGAGCATGGTCAGTCCTTCCGTGCCTCCGCGAATGCTTCGATCGCGGCGAGGAGCGCGGGAGCATCGGTGAAATGGTGGGCCGTGATCCCGACGCTCGCCGCTCCGTCGATATTCTCCCGCATGTCGTCAGCGAAGAAGGCGTCTCGGGCGTCGATCGAGTAGCGGGCGAGCACGCTCCGGAAGACCTCCGGTTCGGGCTTGCGCGCTCCGTAGTCCGAGGAGGTGAAGAGGTGGTCGCCGAACACCGAAACGAGCTCGGGGGCGAGATCCCGCAGGTATTTGCCGGTCAGGGGGCCGTTGTTCGTCAGCAGCGTGACTTGCCCCAGCTCCGCAGCCCTGCGCACGGCGGCGATCGAATCACGCCAGGGCTCCATCGCGGAACCCCGAATGCGCACCCAGTCGGCTTCGGTCACCTCGAACCCGATCGCGTCGTTGAACGCGGCAAGGTAGACCTCCGCTGAGGCGAAACCACCGGCCTCCGCCGCGATCTCGCCCTCTTCATGCCACCAGCGTTCCCGCAACTGCTCCAGGGACAGGCCGGTGAGTTCTGTCATGCCAGCCATCCGCCGTTGCCAGTCGTAGCCGTACAGCACCTCGTCCATGTCGAAGATGAAGAGCAGCATCAGGCGGTCCTGGTCGTGAAGCGGGTGATCGCGCCATACAGGGTCTTATCGAAATCGAAGAGATACAGGTCCATAGGGCTCCTACCGGTCACACGATTGTCTCAGGCCGCGCTGGGGGTGATGTCAACGCAGAAGCCATCGAACAGCTCGAAGTAGGATGTCTAGCGATATGACGACGATCTATGACTGCTCGGAGCAGGACGAACTTCTCACCGGAATGCGGCTCGCACGGGTCGCCATCGGCCGAGGGGAACTCGTGGTGTTCCCCACCGACACCGTCTACGGCCTTGCCGTCGACGCCTTCAACACCTACGGGGTGCAGCGGCTCCTCGATGCGAAGGGGCGCACGCGGCAGTCGCCTCCGCCGGTGCTCATCCCGGGCATCCCCACCCTGGACGCCCTCGCCGAGACGGTACCGCCGGAGGTGCGCGCGCTCGTGGCGGAGTTCTGGCCGGGCGGTCTCACGGTGATCCTCCCCGCAAACCCCTCCCTCGACTGGGACCTCGGCGAGACCGGGGGAACCGTCGCGCTCCGGATGCCGAACAACCGCCTCGTGCTCGAACTGCTGTCGGAGACCGGGCCGCTCGCGGTGTCCTCTGCGAACCTCACCGGCGAGATAGCGGCCCGCACCGCCCAGGATGCCGAACGGATGCTGGGCGACAGCGTCGAGGTCTACCTCGACGGCGGAGAGGTCGGCCTCGACTACGAAGCGGCCGGACTGGGATCGACGATCGTCGATGCGACCGGCCTGATCGACGGTGGCGTGCTCAAGATCGTGCGACACGGCGTGATCACCGAGGCCCGGATCGAAGCGGTTCTCGAGAAGTACAGCGCCGAGAATGCTCCCGCGGAGGAGACTCCCGAGCCCGAGGCGCCGAGCGAGCCAACCGAGAACGCACCGTGAGATTCATCATCTACGTCGCCGCCGGCGGTCTCTCCGCCGTGGTGACGTTCGTGCTCGCGACAGCGGTCGCGAGGCTGGGCATGAAATACCGGCTTTACCCCGCCATCCGCGACCGGGACGTGCACAAACGCCCCACCCCGCGGCTCGGGGGTATCGCGATGTTCATCGGCATCCTCACCGCCTTCGGGGTCGCCTCCCAGTTGCCCCAGTTCCACCTCATCTTCGCCAAACCGGGCCCCATCTTCGCGATCCTCGGATCGGCCCTCATCATCGTGCTCATCGGTGTCGCCGACGACATCTGGGATCTCGACTGGGTCACCAAACTGGCCGGGCAGATCATCGCAGCCGGCCTCCTCGCCTGGCAGGGCGTGCAGCTGACCACGCTCCCGATCGTCGGGGGAGTGGTAGTGCTCTCGTCCTACACCGGTCTGATCATCACGGTCTTCGCGATCGTGCTCGTGATGAACGCCATCAACTTCATCGACGGGCTGGACGGCCTGGTCGCCGGCGTCGCCATCATCGCCAACGGCGCATTCTTCATCTACAGCTACATCCTCGTGACCCGAAGCGCCGCCGCGGAATACTTCAATCTCGCGTTGCTCATCTCGGCTGTGCTGATCGGAGCCTGCGTGGGCTTCCTTCCGCTGAACTGGCACCCGGCCAAGCTCTTCATGGGGGATGCCGGGGCGCTCCTGGTCGGACTGCTGATGGCCACTTCCGCGATCTCCGTCACCGGTCAGGTGGATCTCGCCGCCCTGCAGTTCACCAAGCAGCTCGTGCCCGCGTTCATCCCGATCCTGCTTCCCCTCGCCATCCTGGTCATTCCGCTGCTCGACTTCGCACTCGCGATCTTCCGCCGCCTTCGGGCGGGCAAGTCTCCATTCAGCGCCGACCGAAAGCACCTCCATCACCGGTTGCTCGACATGGGTCACTCCGACATCCATGCGGTGCTGATCTTCTACTCCTGGACTGCGGTGGTGTCGATCGGGTGCCTGCGGTTCATGTTCTTCGATGCCATCTGGGGCGTGCTGTTCATCATCGTGGGGCTCGTCATCTGTACGGCCTTCACTCTGGCGCCCCTTACCCGTCGAAAGTCCGTCGAGGTCTCCGTTCAGCTCGCCACGGCGGACAACGACGCCGAGGCGGCCGCATCACGGTTCGACCCCCTCGATGAGGCGGCCTACGATGCGGCATCCACCGACACCCCCACGAAGGAAGCATCATGAGCGCCATCCCCATCCTCAAGCGGATCCTGGCCTACGGCGGAGTGCTGGCGCTCGCCATCGCAGTGGTCGGTTCAGTCGTCGGACTCATCTTCGCCGGGGGAATCGGCCTCGTCAGCGCGCTCATCGGCACCGTGATGGCCGTCGTCTTTCTCGGCATCACGACAGCGAGCATCGTGCTGGCCACGAAGGTCGCAAAGGGAGACCTTCTGAGCGTCGCCTTCTTCGGGATCGTCATGGGGGCGTGGCTTGTCAAGCTGATCGTCTTCATCGTGCTGATCGTTCTTCTGAAGGATCAGCCGTGGATCCAGACCCAGGTGCTGTTCCTCACCGTGGTGGTCGCCGTGATCGGAACCCTCGTGGTCGATGTGGTGGTGATCGCCCGATCGCGAATGCCCTATGCGAGCGACGTCAGCCTGCCCACGGATGCCGACGCGACCGCCGACCGACCGCAGTAGAGGTTCGGCCGGCCCCATTCTCTTGATAGAGTTATGACGAACGCCCCCCTTCTTCTCGCCGCGTGACTACACGCCCCGATTCTGGAGTTAGCGCTGCTACCCCACGCTCTTAATCTCATCCTCCCACTCGCCAGCGAAGGCGACGGCGGCGGTAGCTTCGTCGGGCCCAGTATCGGTGAGTTCTTCCCGCCGATCATCGCGTTCGCGGGAACGCCCTTCGAGCTCAACCGGGTCATGCTCGTGCGCATCATCACCACGGTCATCGTCATCGTGGTCTTCTCGCTGCTGACCCGTTCGCTCAAGGTCGTTCCGACCCGCTGGCAGAGCGTGCTCGAATTCGGCACGGACTTCGTGCGCGTCGGCATCGCCGAGGACCTGCTCGGCAAGAAGGACGGCCGGCGGTTCCTTCCGCTGCTCATGACCTTCTTCTTCATGATCCTGGCGATGAACTTCACCGGTGTCGTGCCCTTCGTCAACATCGCCGGCACCTCCGTGATCGGCGTGCCGCTGCTGCTCGCTGCCATCGCCTACTTCACCTGGATCATCGCCGGATTGAGGAAGCACCCCGGAAAGTTCCTGCGCAACGCGCTGTTCCCACCCGGCGTGCCGTGGCCGCTGTACATCATCGTGACTCCGATCGAGCTGATCTCGACCTTCATCGTTCGACCGGTCACCCACACCCTGCGACTCCTGATGAACATGATCGTCGGCCATCTGCTGCTCGTCCTGTTCTTCCTCGCCACCTCGTTCTTCTTCTTCGAGGCGAACGGTTTGTACAAGCTCTTCGGCATCGGGACTATCGCGTTCGGGCTGGCATTCACGGTGCTCGAACTCCTGGTCATCGTGCTGCAGGCCTACGTCTTCACCATCCTGACGGCCGTCTATCTCCAGCTCGCGCTGGCAGATGAGCACTGACCCAACCTGACTGACCAATAACGACCTAGCACGACGCGAGTCGGGCAACCGCCCCTCGCACCATCACGGAAGGAAACACACAACGTGGACACCACTACCGTCGCCGCACTCAGCGGAAACATCGCGACGATCGGCTATGGCCTCGCAGCAATCGGCCCGGCAATCGGAGTAGGAATCGTCGTCGGAAAGACGATCGAGTCCGTCGCGCGCCAGCCTGAGCTCCAGGGCCGCCTGACCGTGCTGATGTACATCGGTATCGCCTTCACCGAGGCGCTCGCCTTCATCGGTATCGCAACGTACTTCATCTTCACCACCGGACAGTAGTCATGAAACCCCTTCTTCTCGCGGCGGCTGCGGAGGCGGATCACAATCCGCTCATCCCGAGTCTTCCGGACATCATCTGGTCGGCACTCTGCTTCATCGTGCTGTTCATCTTCTTCTGGAAGAAGATCCTGCCGAACGTGCAGAAGACCCTCGATGCACGTGCCGAGCTCATCGAAGGCGGCATCAAGAAGGCCGAGAACGCCCAGGCCGAAGCGGCAGCAGCTCTCGAGAAGTACAACGAGCAGCTGGCCGAGGCCCGCGCCGAGGCCGCGAAGATCCGCGACCAGGCCCGTCAGGATGGCACCAAGATCCTGAACGAGCTCAAGGAGCAGGCATCCGCGGATGCCGCCCGCATCACGGTCAACGCGCAGGCGACGATCGAAGCGGAGCGCCAGTCTGCGCTCGTCTCCCTCCGCTCCGAGGTCGGATCGCTCGCGATCGACCTCGCCTCCGGCGTCATCGGGCAGAGCCTGTCGGATGACAAGAACGCGGCGAACCTGGTCGACCAGTTCCTCGCAGACCTCGAGAAGTCAGAAGCGGCAGCCAAGCCGGAGTCGGTGAACTGAGCATGGGATCAGCGACCAGGGAAGCTCTCGCCGCCTCACGGGCGGAACTTTCGTCCATGGGCTCGGCCGACCTGGCCACTGCCGATGAACTGTTCTCGGCCGGCCGGATCATCGGCGGCTCGGCGCAGCTCATCTCGATGCTCACGGACACCGCGACGGGTGCTGCCGACAAGCAGTCCATCCTCGCGGCAGTGTTCGGCACCAACCTCAGCCCGGCGACCCTTCGCCTGCTTGGAACGGCGGTGTCGCACCGCTGGTCCGACTCGGACGACCTGCTCGCGGGTATCGAGGAACTCGGGCTGCGCGCGGCGGCAGAGTCTGCGCCCACGACTGTCAACATCGATGCGGAGCTGTTCGCATTCGGCACGGCCGTCTCATCGAACTCCGAGCTCGAACTCGCGGTGAGCAGCAAGCTCGGCACGCCGGAGTCGAAGGTGGCACTGGTCGAGGCACTCCTCGCGAAGAAGGTCTCCGCTCAGACACTCGCTATCGTGCGCCACTTGATGCAGCAGCCCCGTGGCCGTCGTATCGGCGAGTTGCTGCGCACGGCGGCGTCCATCGTCGCTGACCAGTCCGGACTCGCGGTCGCAACCATCACCAGCGCCACACCGATTCGGGCGGTTCAGCTCGAGCGGCTTCAGAAGGGTCTCGCCGTCAAGTTCGGCCGAGCGCTCAAGTTCAACCTGGTCGTGGATCCAGCCCTCATCGGTGGGCTCCGCGTGCAGGTCGGCGACACGGTCATCGACGACAGCGTCGCATCGAAGATCAAGGACCTCCGGCTCCAGCTCGCCGGATAGCGAACCCTCTCCCTCACAGACCCCCCGAAGCCGTTGGGCTTCGCGAAGACAAGGAAACAACGGAAATGGCAGACCTCACGATCAGCCCGGATGAGATCCGCGACGCACTCAAGGACTTCGTCAAGGCCTACGACCCCGCGTCCGCCTCGACGACCGAGGTCGGTTACGTCATCGACGCAGCCGATGGCATCGCCCATGTGCAGGGTCTTCCCGGCGTGATGGCGAATGAGCTCATCAAGTTCGCCGATGGCACCCTCGGCCTCGCCCAGAACCTGGACGAGAACGAGATCGGTGTGATCGTGCTCGGCGAGTTCGGCGGCATCGTCGAGGGCCTCGAGGTCACCCGCACCGGAGAGGTGCTCTCCGTGCCCGTCGGAGATGCCTACCTCGGTCGCGTCGTCGACCCGCTCGGCGCCCCGATCGACGGTCTCGGCGAGATCAAGGGCGAGAGCCGTCGTGCCCTCGAACTCCAGGCTCCCGGCGTCATGCAGCGCAAGAGCGTCCACGAGCCGATGCAGACCGGCATCAAGGCCATCGACGCCATGATCCCGATCGGTCGCGGCCAGCGCCAGCTCATCATCGGCGACCGCCAGACCGGTAAGACGGCCATCGCGATCGACACGATCATCAACCAGAAGGCAAACTGGGAGTCGGGCGACACGACGAAGCAGGTGCGCTGCATCTACGTCGCCATCGGCCAGAAGGGCTCGACCATCGCTTCGGTGAAGGGCGCGCTCGAGGATGCCGGGGCCATGGAGTACACCACGATCGTGGCGTCCCCGGCCTCCGACCCCGCCGGCTTCAAGTACCTCGCTCCCTACACCGGCTCGGCCATCGGCCAGCACTGGATGTACGGCGGCAAGCACGTGCTGATCATCTTCGACGACCTGTCGAAGCAGGCCGAGGCCTACCGTGCCGTATCGCTGCTGCTGCGTCGTCCCCCGGGACGCGAGGCGTACCCCGGCGACGTGTTCTACCTGCACTCCCGTCTGCTCGAGCGTTGCGCCAAGCTCTCCGATGAGCTCGGCGCGGGATCCATGACCGGTCTTCCGATCATCGAGACCAAGGCCAACGACGTCTCGGCCTATATCCCGACGAACGTGATCTCGATCACCGACGGCCAGATCTTCCTGCAGTCCGACCTCTTCAACGCCAACCAGCGCCCCGCGGTCGACGTGGGAATCTCGGTCTCGCGAGTCGGTGGCGATGCCCAGGTCAAGTCGATCAAGAAGGTCTCAGGCACGCTGAAGCTCGAGCTCGCGCAGTACCGCTCGCTCGAGGCATTCGCGATGTTCGCGTCCGACCTCGACCCGACCAGCCGCCGCCAGCTCGCCCGTGGAGCGCGCCTCACCGAGCTTCTGCGCCAGCCGCAGTACTCGCCGTACCCCGTCGAGGAACAGGTCGTCTCGATCTGGGCCGGAACCAACGGCAAGCTCGACGAGGTGGCCGTCGAAGACGTGCTGCGCTTCGAACGCGAGCTGCTCGACTACCTGGGTCGCAACACCGAGGTGCTGTCGAAGCTGAAGGCCACGAACGTGCTGGATGACGACACGGTGAAGGCTCTCGACGAGGGCGTTGACAAGTTCAAGCTCGAGTTCCAGACCGGTGAGGGCAAGCCGCTCGCTTCGGTCGGAACCGAGGAGTTCGACGCAATCGAGCCGGAGAACATCGCCCAGGAGCAGATCGTCAAGCAGAAGCGCTAACGGGTTTGGACACGGGCTGGTCTCGATACTGGCGCTGAGCGCCCTGCTCGACCAGCAATTCATCAACTGAAGTACGACGAAAAGAAAGCACAAGGACATGGGAGCGCAACTTCGGGTCTACCGGCAGAAGATCAAGTCTGCCCAGACGACCAAGAAGATCACTCGGGCCATGGAGCTGATCTCTGCCTCACGCATCCAGAAGGCGCAGGCAAGGGTCGCGGCATCCGGACCATACTCGCGGGCAGTCACTCGCGCCGTGTCGGCTGTGGCCACCTTCTCCAACGTCGATCACATCCTCACCACCGAGCCGGAGAAGGTGGAGCGCGCCGCTGTCGTGCTCTTCACCTCCGACCGGGGCCTCGCGGGCGCGTTCAGCACGAACGTCGTGCGCGAATCGAGCGAGCTCGTCGCCCTGCTGCAGAGCCAGGGCAAAGAGGTGGTCTACTACCTCGTCGGTCGCAAGGCGGCGGCGTACTTTGCCTTCCGTAAGCGTGCCGCTGAGGAGATCTGGACGGGCGGCACCGAGAAGCCCGAATTCGAGACCGCGCAGAAGATCGGCGAGACTCTCGTAGCCAAGTTCATCCAGCCGGCGAGCGAGGGCGGGGTCGACGAGATCCACATCGTCTACAACCGCTTCGTCAGCGTCGTGACCCAGGTGCCGGAGGTGGTTCGTCTGCTGCCTCTGGAGGTCGTCGAGGGTGTCGAAGCCCCCGCCGACGACGATGTGCTTCCGCTGTACGAGTTCGAGCCGGAGGTCGGCGACGTTCTGGATGCACTACTGCCGGTCTACATCGAGAGCCGCATCTTCAACGCGATGCTGCAGTCCGCCGCATCCGAACACGCGGCCCGCCAGCGGGCGATGAAGTCGGCGAGCGACAATGCCGACAAGCTCATCACCACCTTCACCCGCCTGGCGAACAACGCGCGCCAGTCCGAGATCACCCAGCAGATTTCCGAGATCGTCGGCGGCGCCGATGCCCTCTCGCCCAAGAAGTAAGCGCTGAAGCGCTCAGAAGAAGCCCAGGAGAATCGAGAAGCACATGACTATCACAGCCCCTGCTGACCAGGCCACGGCTCAGCCCGCCGGAATCGGACGCATCGCCCGCGTCACCGGTCCCGTCGTCGACATCGAGTTTCCCCACGACGCCATCCCCGGCATCTACAACGCCCTGAAGACCACGGTCACCATCGGCGAGGACTCCAACGAGATCACCCTCGAGGTCGCACAGCACCTCGGAGACGACCTCGTGCGTGCGATCGCCCTGAAACCTACCGACGGCCTCGTTCGCGGCCAGGAGGTGCGCGACACCGGCGGACCGATCACGGTTCCCGTCGGAGACGCCACCAAGGGCAAGGTATTCAATGTCATCGGCGAGGTGCTCAACGGTGAGCCCGGCGAGACCTACGAGTGGGCCGACCGCTGGTCGATCCACCGCGAGCCCCCGCCCTTCGACCAGCTCGAGTCGAAGACCGAGCTGTTCGAGACCGGCATCAAGGTCATCGACCTGCTCACCCCCTATGTGCTCGGCGGAAAGATCGGCCTCTTCGGAGGTGCCGGGGTCGGCAAGACCGTGCTCATCCAAGAGATGATCCAGCGCGTCGCGCAGGACCACGGTGGAGTGTCGGTGTTCGCCGGAGTGGGCGAGCGCACCCGTGAGGGCAACGACCTCATCGCCGAGATGGAGGAGGCGGGCGTCTTCGACAAGACCGCCCTCGTCTTCGGCCAGATGGATGAGCCGCCGGGGACGCGTCTTCGCGTCGCCCTCTCAGCCCTCACCATGGCCGAGTACTTCCGCGACGTGCAGAACCAGGACGTTCTGCTCTTCATCGACAACATCTTCCGCTTCACGCAGGCCGGTTCCGAGGTCTCCACTCTCCTCGGCCGCATGCCGTCCGCGGTGGGATACCAGCCGAACCTCGCCGACGAGATGGGCATCCTGCAGGAGCGCATCACCTCGACCCGTGGACACTCGATCACCTCACTGCAGGCGATCTACGTGCCGGCCGACGACTACACCGACCCCGCTCCGGCGACCACCTTCGCGCACCTCGATGCGACGACCGAGCTCAGCCGCGAGATCGCGTCCCAGGGTCTCTACCCGGCCGTGGACCCGCTCACCTCGACCAGCCGCATCCTCGACCCCCGGTACCTGGGCGCGGATCACTACCGCGTGGCGACCAACGTCAAGGCGATCCTGCAGAAGAACAAGGAGCTCCAGGAGATCATCGCGATCCTGGGTGTCGACGAGCTCTCCGAGGAAGACAAGATCACCGTCTCCCGCGCCCGCCGTATCCAGCAGTTCCTCTCGCAGAACACATACATGGCGAAGAAGTTCACCGGTGTCGAGGGATCGACCGTGCCGCTCAAGGACACCATCGAGTCGTTCGACGCGATCGTGAAGGGTGACTTCGACCACGTGGCCACCCAGGCCTTCTTCAACGTCGGTGGTATCAACGACGTCGAAGAGCAGTGGGCGAAGATCCAGAAGGAGAACGGCTAACAATGGCCGAGCTTCACGTGAGTGTCGTGTCGGCCGACCACGAGGTCTGGACCGGCACGGCAACGATGGTGGTCGCACGAACCACCGAGGGCGAGATCGGTATTCTCCCCGGCCACGAGCCGCTGTTGGCCATTCTCAGCGCCGGTGAGGTGCGGATCACCACAGTCGCGGGTTCTGCCGCGGTTCGCGCGAACGCCGAGGATGGTTTCCTCTCGGTCGAGCACGACACCGTCACGATCGTCGCCCGCAACGCCGCGCTCGTTCAGGGCTGACTTCTGCCGATGCTGATCGCGATGGCTGGGCTTCCGGCAGCGGGCAAGAGCACCATCGCCGAGATTCTCGGCGGGCGGCTCTCCGCATCGGTGGTCTCGGTGGATCCGATCGAGTCGGCGATTCTCGAAGCGGGGATCGACAGTGACCAGCCGACGGGACTCGCTGCCTACCTTGTCGCGGAGACCATTGCCGCGCTCGTTCTGGAGTCCGGTCACAGTGTCATCGTCGATGCCGTCAACGGGGTCGATCCGGCTAGGGAGCAGTGGGTGCAGCTGGCCAAGTCGCGCGGCGAGACGCTGCGCTTCATCGAAGTCGTCTGTTCCGTCCCGGAACTGCACCGCGAACGTCTGGAAGCGCGCGGGCGCCGCTTCCCCCACGTGAACGAGCCGAGCTGGCACGCCGTCGAGCAGAGCCTCGACGAGTATCTGCCCTGGGCCGGTGCCAGCGCCGCGGTTCCGCGGATCACGCTGGATTCGGCGCAACCCCTCGGCGTGAATGTGGATTCTGCACTCGCGTTCATCACCGGCTAGTGCTGCTGCTGCTGCCCCCTTCCGAAACGAAACGCGACGGGGGTGACGACGACGCGCGACTGGACCTGTCGCGACTGAGTCATCCCTCCCTCACCGCACCCCGGCGGTCGGCCCTCGCCGCGACTCGGGCGCTGTCGAGCAATCGTGCCACCATGGCTGCCGCGTTGAAGCTGGGCGCCAGCCAGCAATTCGAAGTGACTCGCAATCGGCAGTTGCGATCATCGCCAACCACCCCCGCGCTCGAGCGCTACACCGGTGTGCTGTTCGACGCCCTCGACGCCCGCACGCTTTCGACCGCCGGGCGCGCCTTCGCCCGCGATCACGTGCTCATCCACTCCGCGCTGTTCGGCCTGATCGGCGCCGACGATCCGATCCCCGCCTACCGGCTGTCCCACGATTCGAAACTGCCGGAGCTTTCGCTGAAGAAGCTGTGGCGTGGGAGCATCTCTGCGGTGCTCGCCAGCACCGAAGGGGTGATCCTCGACCTGCGTTCGGAGAGCTATGTCGAACTCGGTCCGGCTCCGTCGAAGCCCACGAGCGCCGTCGTACGTGTCGTCTCCGACTCCGGCTCCGGGCCGCGACGGGCCCTCAACCACTTCAACAAGAAGGGCAAGGGTGAGTTCGTGCGCATCCTCTGCGAGGCGGCGATAGATCACCCGAGCATCGATTCACTGCTGGAATGGTCAGTCGCCGCCGGCATCCGCCTCGAGCGTGGTGCGGAGGGCGAACTCGACCTCGTCGTCTGACCACACCCGAACCGCCGGGCTCTGGCGGCGCTGGTTCGGCCGCGCTGGTCCGGCTGCGCTGGTCCGGCTGCGCTGGTAGAGCTGGGCTGATCTGGCGGCTGGTCCGGAGGGCGGATCTGGCCCGCACGGCATCGCGCGTCAGACCGCGCGCCAACATCCCTCGACGTGATCGTCGACCATGCCTGACGACTGCATCAGCGCGTACATGGTGGTCGGCCCGACGAATCGAAGCCCGATCGCCCGCAGCCCCTTGCTCATCGCGGTGGACTCCGCCGTGACCGCGGGGATGTCCCCGAAGCTGGCCGGGCGGGACCGCAAGCCAGGTGCTGGCGCAAAGCCCCACAACAGTCGGTCGAAGGCGCCGGGGTCATCCTGCGCGAGCTGGCGCACGACGACCGCGTTGGAGATCGTGGCCTCGATTTTCGCTCGATTGCGGATGATGCCGGGATCGAGCATGAGGCGCTCGACATCCTGCTCGGTGAACTCGGCCACCCCGTCGATGTCGAAATCGCGGAACGCGGCCCGGAAGGTCTGCCTCCGGCGCAGGATGGTGATCCAGGACAAACCGGCCTGGAACCCCTCGAGGCTCACTTTCTCGAAGAGGGGGCGGTCGCCCCGGAGCTCGACTCCCCATTCCTCGTCGTGATAGCGGCGATACTCTGCGTCGCTGGCACTCCACGCACAACGGCTCACCCCGTCTTCGCCGAGCAGCACGGCGCTCCTCGGCTCGCTCATGCCCGGTGGCCGATGCCCTCGTGGTCGAGCAACCAGATCTTGGTCGGGATGCCGTTGCCGCCGCTGTACCCGGTGATGCGACTGTTGGCGGCGAGCACCCGATGGCAGGGGACCAGGATGGGCACCGGATTGGCTCCGACGGCGCCACCCACGGCCCGGCCGGCGGTGGCGCGCCCGGTGGACAGCCCGAGGTCTCCATAGGAGATCACCTCGCCGAACTGCAGCTGGGCCAGCCGCGCCCATACCGATCGCTGGAACTCCGTGCCACTGAGGGCGATCGGCACGTCGAAGGAGGTGCGGGTTCCGGCGAAGTATTCGGAGAGCTGGGTGGCGGCACGGTCGAGCACCGCGTCGCTGTGTTCCTCCTGCCCGTCATGGGGCAGCACTCCGCCACGTTCGATGGTCAGTGAGACGACGGCGGCACCGTCGCCGACCAGCTCTATGCGGCCGATGGGACTGTCGAGCCGGCGCAGCGCGAGCGACGGAGTGACCGTGATGGCAGTGGGGGTCGTGGTGGGGGAGAGGGTGGTCATGGTTCGACTGTAGTTGCGGTATCCGTCGGTCCTCTCGCGGAAATCGGACATCGGTTCGCAATGGCGAAGCACCCGGGGTTGTGCAGGAAAGGACCGGCCTAGGCTGGTCGCATGGCTGCAATCGACTATCGCGCACTCGGCGACTCCGGGCTCATCGTCTCCACCATCGGCCTCGGCTGCAACAACTTCGGTCGGGCGAACACGGCAAGTGAATCCCAGGAGGGTACGGACGCCGTGATCAACGCGGCGATCGACGCCGGCGTCACGTTCTTCGACACCGCCGACATCTACGGGTCGGAGCGGGGGCTCAGCGAGACCCGCATGGGCCATTCCCTCAAGGCCCGTCGGCACGAGATCGTGCTCGCCACGAAATTCGGGATGGACATGGCCGGCACCAACGGGCCGGACTGGGGAGCGCGCGGGTCCCGCCGCTACGTGAGACTGGCGGTGGAAGCTTCCCTGCGCCGTCTCCAGACCGATTGGATCGACCTCTACCAGTTGCATGTGCCCGACCCGCAGACTCCCATCGAAGAGACTCTTTCGGTGCTCGACGACCTCATCACGGAGGGAAAGGTGCGCTACATCGGGCACTCGAACCTCACCGGCTGGCAGATCGCGGATGCCGAGTACCGCGCGATCCTCGGCGGCCATCCGAAGTTCATCTCGGCCCAGAATGAGTATTCGCTGCTCGTGAGAGACGTCGAAGACGAGGTGCTGCCCGCGGTGATCCATTACGGACTCGGCTTCCTGCCGTTCTTCCCGCTCTACAACGGACTGTTCACCGGCAAGTTCAGTCGGTCCGGCGGTCCGGCAGACAGTCGGATCGTGAACCTGCGGCCACACCTGCTCGAGAGCGCCCCCTGGAACACGATGGAGCGATACGAGGCATTCTGCAGCGAACGGGGCGTCACGATGCTGGCCGCCACCCTGGCCTGGCTGCTGGCCCAGCCCGGTCTCAGCAGTGTGATCGCGGGGGCGACGAAGCCAGAGCAGATCATCCAGAACGCGGAGGCGGCCACCGAGTGGACGCCGTCGACCGAGGAGATCGCGGAGATCTCGACCATGTTCACCGATCCGACCTAGACGGACGCGATCGTTCAGGGCAGGGTGAGCACGATCTTGCCGCGGAGATGGCGGGATTCGAGCTGTTCATAGGCTCCGCGCACCTCGTCGAGCGGGTAGGTCGCCGCGATCGGCAGCAGGATGGTGCCATCGGTCACGAGCCGAGCGAGTCGGCCGAGGTCTTCGGACTTCTTGCCGCCCCCACCGACGTTCGAGATTCCGTATTCGGCCGCGCCCTCGAAGTAGACGATCGAGTTGATGCGTTTCGGATCGACCCCGAGCTCGATCGCGGCTTCCACGGTTTCTCTGCCCGCGTTGTCGATCAGCGCGTCGATCCCTTGCGGTGCGGCGGCACGCAGGCGGTCGACCATCCCCGGCCCATAGGCCACCGGGATGATGCCGAGGCCGCGAAGATAGTCGTGATTGCCTTCGCTGGCCGTGCCGACGACGATCGCCCCCTCGGCAATCGCAAGCTGCGCGGCGAAGAGACCCACGCCGCCGGCCGCTGCGCTCACCAGGACGGTCTCTCCGCGACGGGGCGTGACCGCTCGAGTCGACCGCTCGGCAGTGTTGCCCACCAGGCCGAGGCCGCCGGCGGTCGCCCAGCCGAGGCCGCCGGGCTTCGGTGCGACATGACCGGCAGGCACCACCACGAAGTCTGCCTGCGCGGTGAAGTTGCTCCAGCCGAGCACCTCGTCGCCCACGACGGCGGTCGAGACGCCGTCGCCCAGTTCGTCGATCACTCCAGCGAACTCGGAGCCCTGGCCGCTCGGCAGCACGCGGTGGGGGAGCAGGGCGGGCGACCGACGCACCTTGGAGTCGAAGTTGTTGAGACCGGCCGAGCGCACCGCCACGCGCACCTCGCCGGGGCCCGCGTGCGGCTCGGCCACCTCGACGATGTCGAGCACTTCCGGCCCGCCGTAGCGGCTGTACTGCACGATTCGGGACATACCTCGATTCTATGATCCCGCTTGTGAGTGAGCACTCACTCCGATAATCTGGGCGCATGACGCTGCTCCGGAATTCCCGCGCGAGCCCGTTGTCGGTGGACGACCGCCGAGCGATGATCGTGGATGCCGTGATCCCGCTGCTACTCGAATACGGACGGGACGTCACGACGAAGCAGATCGCCGAGAGCGCGGGCATCGCCGAGGGCACCCTGTTCCGGGCGTTCGGCGACAAGGAGTCGATCATCGCGGCAGCCGTGGAGAAGTTCCTCGATCCGGAGCCCCTGCGCCTGATGCTGCGGGGGATCGATCCCGAGGATCCGATCGAGCGCCAGGTGCACGACCTGATTTTCCACCTGCGCACGCGCTTCGAGGGCATCTTCGGCATCATGGCCGCCGTGGGGATGCACGGTCGACCTCCCGGCTCCGATGGGCGCGCCGAACTCGCCGAGCTCGCCACCGCGGTGCTGTCCGAACACCCCGGCGTCCTGCGGATCGACCCGAGGCGCGCGGCATCCCTGATCCGCCTTCTCGCCTTCGCCTCATCCATCCCCCCGTTCAACGAATCCGCACCCTTCACCACCGATGAGCTCACCGACCTCGTGCTCCACGGCATCCTCCAGCCCGACCAAGGAAAAGACTGACCATGCTCCTCCGCCTCCTGCGCCGATACCTGCGCCCCCATCGCCGACTGCTCGTCGGGGTCATCTTCTTCCAACTACTCCAGTCGATCGCCTCGCTGTACCTGCCGACCCTCAACGCCGAGATCATCGACAGGGGCGTCGCTACCGGAGACACTGGCTACATCCTCAGCACCGGTGCCGTGATGCTCGGCATCACCGTGCTGCAGGTGGCCTGCGCGATCACGGCCGTCTACTTCGGCGCGCGCGTGGCCATGGGGGTCGGCCGCGACCTGAGGGCGGCGGTCTTCCACCAGGTCGGAGGCTTCTCCGAGCGTGAAGTGACGACTTTCGGTGCGGCCTCCCTGATCACCCGGTCCACCAACGACGTGCAGCAGGTGCAGATGCTGGTGCTGATGACGTGCACGATGCTCGTCTCCGCGCCCATCCTCGCCATCGGCGGCATCGTGCTCGCGCTGCAGCAGGACCTCCAGCTCTCCTGGCTCATGGCCGTGAGCATCCCGGTGCTCGTCATCGCGATCGGACTCGTGATCTCCCGGATGGTGCCTCAGTTCCGCCTGATGCAGAAGCGCATCGACACGATCAACCGGGTGCTTCGCGAGCAGCTGTCGGGCATCAGAGTGGTTCGCGCGTTCGTGCGGGAGGATGTCGAGACGGAGCGATTCCGTCGTGCCAACGACGATGTCACCGCCACGGCCTACCGGGTCGGGCGCCTCACCGCGCTGATGTTCCCGATCGTCATGCTGGTACTCAACGTGTCGAGCGTCGCCGTCATCTGGTTCGGGGCCTTCCGCATCGACGACGGATCGATGCAGATCGGCACTCTCACCGCCTTTCTGCAGTACCTCCTGCAGATCCTCATGGCGGTGATGATGGCCACCTTCATGGCCATCATGATCCCGCGGGCCTCGGTGAGCGCGGACCGCATCGGGGAGGTGCTCGCCACTGATTCGACGGTCGTTCCGCCGTCCGATCCGGTCACACAGCTGCGCGAACACGGCACCGTCGAGCTGCGGGATGTCGGCTTCGCCTACCCGGGCGCGGAGCAGCCGGTGCTCACCGACATCCGCTTCTCGGTGCCGGTCGGGCGCACGACCGCGATCATCGGAAGCACCGGGGCGGGCAAGACCACTCTCGTCAACCTGCTGCCGCGCCTCTTCGATGCGACCTCCGGCACCGTTCTGGTCGATGGAGTGGACGTCGCGCGGCTCGACCCCGACCTGCTCTGGAGCCGCATCGGGCTCGTGCCGCAGAAGCCGTACCTCTTCTCCGGCACCGTGGCGAGCAACCTGCGCTATGGCAAGCCGGACGCCACCGACGAAGAACTCTGGGCCGCACTGGCCATCGCGCAGGCCAGCGACTTCGTGCGAGAGATGCCCGAGGGCCTCGATTCGGTGATCGCGCAGGGCGGCACGAATGTCTCCGGCGGGCAGCGCCAACGGATCGCCATCGCACGGGCCCTGGTGAAGCGTCCGGAGATCTACATCTTCGACGACTCCTTCTCCGCCCTCGATCAGACAACGGATGCCCGGCTGCGTCAGGCACTCGAGCGCTCGCTCCCGGAGGCGACCATGGTGATCGTCGCCCAGCGCATCTCGACCATCATCGACGCCGACCAGATCGTCGTGCTCGAAGACGGGAGGGTCGTGGGGCTCGGAACCCATGAGGAGCTGCTCGAGTCCTCGCCGACCTACCTGGAGATCGTGCAATCGCAACTCACCGTGGAGGCGGCAGCATGAGCGACTCGAAAGTCACGCGCACCCCCAACCGACCCCCGATGGGGCGCGGCCCCGGCGGCGGCGGACCCTTCGGCGGAGCGGGTCTTCCGGTCGAGAAGTCGCTGAACTTCGGCCCCTCAGCCAAGCGGCTCGTCGGCAGACTTCGTCCGGAGTCGATGCGGATCGCGGTGGTGACCGTGCTCACGGTCGTCAGTGTGTTCCTCACTGTTCTCGGACCGCGACTGCTCGGCGAGGCGATCAACCTCGTATTCGACGGCTTCATCTCAGCGAAGCTCCCGGCCGGGTCGACAAAGGCCGAGATCATCGCCGGTCTTCGCGCCTCCGGCAACACCGCGCAAGCGGACCTGCTGAGCGGCATGGATCTCACCCCCGGCGTCGGAATCGACTTCAGCGCGATCAGCCGCATCCTGATGATGCTGCTCGCGTTCTACCTGCTGGCTGCGGTCTTCGGATACCTGCAGGGGCTCGTGCTCAACGGAGTGGTACAGCGCACGGTCTACCGCCTCCGCTCAGAGGTGGAGGAGAAGATCAACAGCCTGCCGCTCTCCTACTTCGACCGGATGCAGCGCGGGGAACTGCTCAGTCGGGTGACTAACGACATCGACAACATCTCGCAGAGCCTCCAGCAGACCCTGAGTCAGCTGCTCACCTCGCTGCTGACCGTGGTGGGTGTGCTGGTGATGATGTTCCTGCTCTCTCCCGTGCTCGCGCTGATCGCGCTCGTCACGATCCCCCTCACCCTTGTCATCACCAAGATGATCGCGGGCCGGTCGCAGAAGCTCTTCGTCGCCCAGTGGAAGCACACCGGGGAGCTCAACGGGCAGATCGAGGAGACCTTCACCGGGCATTCCCTCGTGAAGGTCTTCGGCCGGCAGCGTGAGGTGGAGCAGCGCTTCGATCTGAAGAACGAGGAGTTGTTCGCCGCCAGTTTCGGCGCCCAGTTCGTCAGCGGCATCATCATGCCCGCCATGATGTTCGTCGGCAACCTCGTCTATGTGGCGATCGCCGTGGTCGGCGGACTGTTCGTGGCCGCCGGCAGCATGGGTCTCGGCGACGTTACCGCGTTCATCCAATACTCCCGGCAGTTCACCCAGCCCCTCACTCAGCTCGGGAGCATGGCCAACCTGCTGCAGTCCGGCGTCGCCTCCGCCGAGCGGGTCTTCGAGTTGCTCGATGCCGAGCAGCAGTCAGCGGATCCCGCCATCGCGCAGACCCCCGGCGCGACCACTCCCGGCCGGCTCGCCTTCGAAGACGTGTCTTTCCGGTACAGCGCCGACAAGCCGCTCATCGAACACCTCTGTCTCACCGCCGAACCCGGTCAGACGATCGCGATCGTCGGCCCGACCGGTGCGGGCAAGACCACACTCGTCAACCTGATGATGCGCTTCTATGAGCTCGACGGCGGTCGCATCACCCTCGACGGGGTGGACACGGCCTCGATGACGCGCGACGATCTCCGGTCGCGCATGGGGATGGTGCTTCAGGACACCTGGCTGTTCGGCGGCACGATTCGCGACAACATCGCCTATGGCAAGCCGGGGGCGAGCGAGGAGGAGATCCTTGCGGCGGCACGATCCACCTATGTCGACCGTTTCGTGCACTCACTTCCCGACGGGTACGACACGGTGCTGGATGATGAGGCCTCGAATGTGAGCGCGGGAGAGAAGCAGTTGCTCACGATCGCCCGAGCATTCCTCGCCCGGCCGAGCGTGCTCATCCTCGATGAGGCCACGAGCTCGGTCGACACCCGAACCGAGCTGCTGGTGCAACAGGCGATGAGCGCCCTGCGCACCGATCGCACGAGCTTCGTCATCGCTCATCGGCTGTCCACCATCCGGGACGCAGACCTGATCCTGGTGATGGAGGCCGGAAGCATCGTGGAACAGGGCACGCATTCCGAGCTGCTCGCCAGCGAGGGAGCGTATTTCCGCCTCTACAACTCCCAGTTCGCCGAGCCGGCAGTCGAAGAGGTCTAGCCTCCGGAACCGGTCGCGGGAACGGGCGTCGAGAGGGTGGTGCCCGGACCCTGGTTGAGGGCGCTGTTCAGTCCCGCCGTCTGCTCGGAGAGTGCCTTCAGCTCGTCGCGGTCCGCGTTGTACTCCGCGGTCTTCGCCAGGACATCCGCGTACTTCGCGTCGAGGGCGACCTGACGTGCATCGAGGGCGGCTTCGGCGAGATCGATCTGTCGGTTGGAGGTGAAGTCGGTCCGGGCGTTGAAGCGACGGATGTCGGCGTTCAGCTGGGCATATCCGCTCGTGTACGCGGCATACTCCGCATCGATCGTCGAGCGGAGGGAATCGAGGGAGGACGACAGAGCGATCGATCGATTCTCGAGATCGGTGAAGACGGCATCGGTCTTGACCTGCAGGGCGACGATGGCCTGCCGGTCACCGAGCCACTTCGCGTAGTGCGCCTCGAGCTCGGGGGAGATCGAGGCGATCTCGGTGCCGATTATCGAGTGCAGTTCGTTGTCGCGTTCGCCCGGTTCGTTCTTCGCGTAGTACTCGAGTCTGGCCTGGAAGTCGGCATTCCCCGCGAGCTTCGCCGCCTCGTGTTCGAGCAAGGGCACGAGCTGCTGCTGCTGCGCGGTGTTGAGGCGATCCCAGACCGCATGGAGCATCTCGTGGGCGGCGACGACGTCGGTGAGCCCGAGTAGCCGGGGGTCGGTCACGGCGAAGAGGTGGATCGAACGGTTCCGAGGCAGGTAACAGCCCAGGATGCCGCTTCCCTCCTGGTTGCTCGCGCAACTGGAGGCGAAGGTCGTGGATGATTCGATCACCGGCTTGCTCGCGAGGAACTGGAACCGGCCCTCCTCGGTGAGGTGAGACGAATCGATGAGCGCACTGACTTCTGCCGAGGGTCGGAAGGTCCAGACCGTGTACTGGTCGAGAAGGCGCTGGAAACCGAGGAAGGCCAACACTCCGGCGGCCACGAGAATCAGGGCAAGCACGGTGGGGAGCACCCGCGCAAGACGCGAACGACGTCGAGGTGCCGAGGGCAGGGCGTAGGTGTCCTGGTCGAACAGCGTCATGATCCCCCGATCGCTCGCCCGGGGACGGCTCACCGCTCTGGTCGGCTCCGAGAATATTATCAGCGCTGTCGCCCACTGGTCAGTGCCCTGATCGAGGGGCGGCTCTAGGCCGTGCCCCGTTCAGTGGCCGGTGAGAGGAGCCATGAGGCGGGCGGCCAGCGATGCGCGGCCGGTCATCCGCTCTTCCGCATCGGCGATGTTCATCGCGGTCGTCCCGAGGTTCGCGCCGATGAAACGAAAGGGTTCCGGCTCCCACCGAGGGGAGTGGTGATTCACCCAGGGGAGTCGTGAGATCGGCGTATCGCAGTTCAGGATCAGGTCGGTGAGAGTGCGTCCGGCGAGATTGGTGGTGCTGAGCCCGTCACCGACGTAACCGCCCGCCATGGCGATGCCGGTCGCGGGGTCGAGACCCGCTCCGGCGTGCCAGTCGCGGGGCACGCCGAGCGGACCGCCCCAGCGGTGCGTTATCGCCGCCTGGCGGGCGACGGGGAAGATGTCGCCGAGCGTGCGCTCCAGATGGTCGAACACTCCCGGTACGCGGTCGTATTCCGAGCGGATGCTGCTGCCCCAGTGGTACCGTGCACCCCGGCCCCCGAAGGCGAAACGGTTGTCTGCCGTGCGCTGGCCGTAGACGAGAAGGTGCCGGAAGTCCGCGAAGGTCTGGCCGTGCTCGATGCCGATCTCGTCCCAGAGCTCATCGCTGAGCGGCTCGGTGGCGATCATGAGGGAATACAGCGGCAGCACCTGCCGATGGGTTTGCGCCAGGGATGCCGCATAGCCCTCGAGCGCGATGACGATGGTGGCGGCATCCACAGTCCCGTGGTCGGTGGTCACTCGCCCGGACCGCCAGGAGAGCACCTCGGTCCCTTCGTAGATCCGGACCCCGAGTCCCTCGACCACCTTCGCGAGCCCGCGAACCAGTTTCGCCGGCTGGAGTCTGGCACAGGCGGGGTCGAAGGTCGAGCCGAGCGCGCCTGTCGCCCCGCGCGGCGAGTGGGCGGCATCTCTCAACTGGAGGTCATCCACTCCCCACATCGCCGCCTCAGCGACCTCGTTCCGCGCTGCGACGAGCTGGGCGGCACCGCGCGCCAGGCTCACCGTGCCGCCCTTCACGAAGTCGCAGTCGATGCCCTCGGCAGAGGTCACCCGACCGACCTCGTCGACCGTGTCGATCATCGCCTTGCGCATCGCCAGGGCCGCGGCACGACCGTGGCGCCGGGCGAGCGACGCGGTCGAGGCGGGGAACAGTGCGGAGCACCATCCGCCATTGCGGCCGGACGCTCCGAAGCCCGCGATGTGTTTCTCGAGCACCGCGATAGTGAGGCTCGGCTCCGCAGAAGCGAGGTAGTAGGCGGTCCAGAGTCCGGTGAGCCCGCCTCCCACGATGGCAACATCGACGCCGAGATCCCCGGGCAGCGCGGGGCGGGGCCGGAGCTCATCCGTCCCCGCCTCGCCACTACCGGCCGACGACAGGGAGTCGAACCAGAAACTCAGCGCGCGAAAGTCAGCCATTGCTCATCACCAGGTCTTTCTCGGTGCCCCGATCGCGCCCCGGGCTCCTGTCGAATTCGGACATCACAGGGGGTCGCCCCGGGGTCTCCGAGCTGCGCGGAATCGGGTTACAGCCGGGTCCAGGCCTCGGTGAGCACGCTCCGAAGTGTCTGCTCGATCTCGTCGAACTCCGGCTGGCCGATGGTGAGCGGCGGAGCCAGCTGGATCACCGGGTCTCCGCGGTCGTCCGCCCGGCAGTAGAGACCGGCGTCGAAGAGCGCCTTGGAGAGGAAGCCGCGAAGCAGGCGTTCCGACTCGTCGTCGTTGAAGGTCTCCTTGGTGACCTTGTCTTTCACCAGTTCGATGCCGAAGAAGTATCCGGCACCGCGCACGTCGCCGACAATGGGCAGGTCGTTCAGCTTCTCGAGCGTCGCCCGGAATGCGGGGGAGTTGAGCCGCACATTCTCGTTCAGCTTCTCCTCTTCGAAGATGTCGAGGTTCGCCAGTGCGACGGCTGCAGAGACCGGATGACCGCCGAAGGTGTAGCCGTGATAGAACGACGTGTTGCCGTGCTTGAACGGCTCGTAGATACGGTCACTGATGATGGTCGCGCCGATCGGCGAGTACCCGCTGGTCATCCCCTTGGCGCAGGTGATCATGTCGGGCACATAGTCGTAGGCGTCGCACGCGAAGAACTCGCCGATGCGGCCGAACGCGCAGATGACCTCATCCGAGACCAGGAGCACGTCGTACTGGTCGCAGATCTCCCGCACGCGCTTGAAATAGCCGGGAGGCGGGGGGAAGCATCCGCCGGAGTTCTGTACCGGCTCGAGGAAGACGGCGGCCACGGTCTCCGGGCCTTCGAAGAGGATCATCTCCTCGATGCGGTTGGCGGCCCACAGGCCGAAGGTCTCGAGATCCTCCGTGGGGGCACCCATCTCGGCGGCACGGTAGAAGTTGGTGTTCGGCACGCGGAAACCACCGGGGGTCACCGGTTCGAACATCTCCTTCATCGCCGGGATGCCCGTGATCGCGAGGGCGCCCTGAGGAGTGCCGTGATAGGCGACGTTGCGCGAGATCACCTTGTGCTTGGTGGGGCGACCCTGAAGCTTCCAGTAGTACTTGGCGAGCTTGAAGGCCGTCTCGACGGCCTCGCCGCCACCGGTCGAGAAGAACACGCGGTTGAGGTCGCCCGGAGCGTAGCTCGCGAGGCGGTCGGCGAGCTCGATCGCGCTCGGATGCGCATAGGACCAGAGGGGGAAGAAGGCGAGTTCCTCTGCCTGCTTCGCTGCCACCTCGGCCAGGCGACGGCGTCCGTGACCGGCGTTGACCACGAACAGGCCGCTCAGGCCGTCGAAGTACTTCTTGCCGGTGGAGTCCCAGATGTGGTGACCCTCGCCCTTGACGATGATCGGAACGCCCGGTCCGTCCTCCATGACGGACTGGCGGGAGAAGTGCATCCAGAGATGATCCTTCGCCTTCTGCTGAAGTTCGGCCTCGCTGAACTTCGAGGAGCCAACGGTCGAAGGGACGCTGTGCGTGATGCTGTCGATTGTCATTTTTCTTATCTCGTTCCCCAGTTGTAGAACTGCTTCTGCAGTCTCAAGTACACGAAAGTCTCGGTGGACTGCACGCCGGGGATCCCGCGGATCTCCTTGTTGAGCAGTTCGATCAGGTCTTCGTCGTTCTCGCAGACGACCTCGGCCAAGAGGTCGAAGCTGCCGGCGGTGAGCACGACGTAGTCGACGGCCGTGATGCGGCCGAGGGTCTCGGCGACCGTGGTGGTGTCTCCGGTCACGCGGATGCCGATCATCGCCTGGCGATAGAAGCCGAGCTGCATCGGGTCGGTGACGGCCACGACCTGCATGACGCCGGAATCGGTGAGCTTCTGCACGCGCTGGCGCACGGCAGCCTCGCTGAGCCCGACCGCCTTGCCGATCTCGGCATAGCTGCGCCGACCGTCGGCCTGCAACTGCTCGATGATCGCCTTCGACACCTCGTCGAGGTGCATGGGCTTGGGTTTGGGGCTCATGCCCTGATTCTGTCAGTGCCATGGTCTTGTTACAAGTGAATCCGCATCCCTAAGGGTGTTTTGCTGCGGAATCGGTAGTCGACCACATGGTGCCCACTCCGGTCGCTCGCTATGTTGGGACTATGACGACCCCCCGGCTCCGCAACTTCATCGACGGCGACTACGTGGAGGCGACGGGCGAGACGGCATTCGACCTGATCGATCCGGCGACCGAGCAGGTGTACGGCACCTCTCCGATATCCAGCGCGACGGATGTCGACTCCGCCTACCGCGCGGCCGCGGCGGCGTTCGAGCAGTGGGGCGACACAACGCCGGGCGAACGACAGCTCGCCCTGTTCCGCATCGCCGACGCGATGGAGGCGAACGCGGAGAAGTTCGCCGACCTCGAGTCGAAAGACACGGGCAAGCCGCGCGCGACGCTCGTGACCGACGAGATCATGCTGTCGGTCGACCAGATCCGCTTCTTCGCCGGTGAAGCCCGACACCTGAGCGGTATGGCCTCCGGGGAATACCTCAAAGACCACACCTCGCAGATCCGCCGGGAGCCGATCGGCGTGATCGGCCAGGTCACCCCGTGGAACTACCCGCTCAACATGGCGGTGTGGAAGTTCGCTCCGGCGCTCGCCGCGGGCAACACCACGGTGCTGAAACCCTCGGACACGACCCCCTCGGCCACCCTCTTCCTCGCCGAGATCGCTGCGGAATTCCTGCCGCGAGGGGTGCTCAATGTCATCACCGGCGACCGGACCACCGGGGGAGCGATGATCGATCACAAGACCCCGCAGATGGTGTCGATCACCGGATCTGTGCGTGCCGGCATGGAGGTCGCGCGGGCCGCCGCCGTCGATCTCAAGCGCGTGCACCTCGAACTCGGAGGCAAAGCGCCGGTCATCGTGTTCGACGACGCCGACATCGAATCCGCGGTGGAGGGTATCGTCGGCGCCGGGTATTTCAACGCCGGCCAGGACTGCACGGCCGCGACCCGCGTGCTGGTGCAGGCGGGCATCCACGATGAATTCGTCGCCGCTCTTGCCGCCTATGCCCGTCAGAATGCGAAGACGGGGCTGCCCGACGATCCTGCGGCCTTCTTCGGGCCGGTGAACAACGCCAACCAACTCGCCCAGGTCGAGGGATTCATCGACCGCCTGCCCGACAATGCGACGATCGAGCTCGGTGGGCGTCGGCAGGGCACCACCGGATACTTCCACGAGGCAACCATCGTCTCGGGACTGAACCAGACGGACGACGCGGTGCAGAACGAGATCTTCGGGCCGGTCATCACCGTGCAGAAGTTCACCGACGAGGCCCAGGCCCTGGAGTGGGCGAACGGCGTGCAATACGGCCTCGCCTCGAGCGTGTGGACCCAGAATCACGGTCGGGCGATGCGCTGTGCGAAGCGCCTCGACTTCGGCTGCGTGTGGATCAACACCCACATCCCGATCGTCGCGGAGATGCCCCACGGCGGTTTCAAGCACTCGGGTTACGGCAAGGACCTCTCGAGCTACGGATTCGAGGACTACACCCGGATCAAGCACGTCATGAGCTACATCGGTCGCTGAGGTCACGGGCCGAAACTGGGCACACCTCCCACCCGCGGGACAGAATGGTCAGTATGCAGCCGGATGACGAAGATCACACTGTCGTCCGGGCGCGCCCGGAAATCCTCCCGGTCCGGGGGAGTGGGGGCCGCGGAGAGCCAGAGGACATCGAGGCGGATACGGTCATCCGCGGGCCGGAGACGGCACAGGCTGGCCTCGCGCCGGGGAGACCCGCGCCGGGAGCTCCGCCCGCGCTCGTCGAACCTGCGGCTCTCATCGAGCCTCATTCCGACCGAGATTCCGCCGCCGTCGGACTCCCTGCGCTCATCGAACCCCCGCGCGGTCATCCCGTCGTCGTCGAGCGCTCCGTGCGTCCCCGGGAGGGGCTCCCGACCGATCCGAACGGCCTCACCGTGCCCTGGTACCGCATCCGGGTCAACCGGCACGAACCGATCCCGCTCGACGCGCCCGCGTTGATCGGCAGGAATCCGGTCGCTCCGCGCATCGCCATCGGCGGAGTGCCGCGTCTGGTGCGGGTGCCGTCACCGGGTCGGGAGGTCTCGAGCACGCACCTGGAGTTGCGGCAGCAGGGGGCATCCGTCATTGTCACCGACCTGCGATCGACCAACGGAACAGTGGTGTCCATTCCCGGAACCTCGTCACAAAAACTGCGCCAGGGCGAGTCGCTCGTTGTCTCGGCGGGCACGGTAGTGGATATTGGAGACGGCAACCTCGTCGAGATCCTCCCCATCGAGCGCCTGGTCTGACGGATGGACCTCCCCCAATGACCCGCGAAAGGCTACAGTGACCGAGATCGGCACGAGCAGCGCGCGTTTCAGCGTGGACATCCCCGAGCATCCGGATGCCCGACTCGTTCTCGCGTGGGGAGCGGCCACGGACACCGGTCGCCGCCGCGCCCACAACGAAGACAGTTTCCTCGCTCGTGTGCCGATCTTCGCGGTCGCCGACGGCATGGGCGGTCACTCCGCCGGAGACATCGCCAGTGCCGCTGTCGTCTCGCGACTGTCGGAAGCGGTCACCGACCCCTTCACGGATGCCGACACGATCGAGCGGGGGCTGCGTGCCGCGACGGTCGACATCGGGCTGGCGGCCGATGAGAAAGAGCTGGGGGTCGGCACCACGGTCACCGGGGTCGCCCTCTCGTTGCAGGACGACGAGCCGTTCTGGACCGTCTTCAATGTGGGGGACTCGCGGGTCTACCTCTACGAACGGGATGCTCTCGTGCAGGTGACCGTCGATCACTCCGTCGTGCAGGAACTCGTCGACGCGGGTCTCATTCGGGCCGAAGACGCCGAAACCCACCCCGACAGCAACGTGATCACCCGGGCCGTCGGATTCAACGTGGAGGCCGTGCCGGACTACTGGGTCGTGCCCGTGCGCGAGGGACTCCGACTGCTGCTGTGCTCGGACGGGCTCACGAAGGAACTGGATTCCGAGGCGATCCGCCGTCACCTCGCGGCAGGCGGCTCCGCAGAAGCCACCGCGATCGCCCTCGTCGATTCCGCGGTGGAGTGCGGGGGTCGCGACAACATCACCACCATCGTGATCGACGTGCTCGAAAGCTCCGGTCTCGGCGAGTTCGAGAACACGATCCCGCGCACCTCGCCGACTCCAATTCAGTGACCACCCCCAAAGGGGGGACAAAAACAGGCTCTTGACCAGCAGATTTGTCCAACTGGCCCGAATCGAGGCGTGTCTACAATAGGACACCGGGACTCTCCCGGGCTCAGAGCACCGACCGGCCTTCAGCCAGCGTCGTCGAAGGAGGAGAGATGGCACGACGATTGCCCTCCCAGCCTCCCGTGCTGCCCGGATTCTCGACCATCCACGTGCTCGGCTCGGGTGGATTCGCCGATGTCTTCCTCTACGAACAGAACATGCCGCGCCGCCAGGTCGCCGTCAAGGTGATGCTGAGTGAGGTCGTCAACGACCAGGTGAGACAGATGTTCCAGGCCGAGGCGAATCTCATGGCCCAACTGAGTTCTCACCCCTCCATCCTCACGGTGTATCAGGCGAGCGTCTCCTCCGACGGCAGGCCATACCTCGTGATGGAGCTGTGCTCTTCTGCGCTGAGCGAGCGGTACCGGCGCGAGCGGATTCCGGTGCCGGAGGTGCTGCGCATCGCGGTGAAGATCGGCAGCGCGATCGAGACCGCGCACCGGGCGGGTGTGCTGCATCGCGACATCAAACCGTCCAACATCCTCCTCACCGCCTACGGGCATCCGGTGCTCTCGGACTTCGGCATCGCGTCGACCCTCAGCGAGGCGGACACCCACGAATCCGTCGGACTCTCGATCCCGTGGTCGGCGCCGGAGGTGCTGATGGATGAGACACCCGGAAGCATCGCGTCCGAGGTCTGGTCCTTCGCGGCCACCGTCTATTCGCTGCTCGCCGGGCGATCGCCGTTCGAGGTCCCCGGGGAATCCAACAAGTCCGCCGACCTGATCTCCCGCATCAACCGGGCTCGGCCCCAGCCGATCGGCCGTTCCGACGTGCCGCCGAGCCTCGAGAGGGTGCTCGCCCAGGCGATGGCCCGCAAGCCGGAGAACCGACCGGCGAGCGTGCTCGAGCTCGTGCGCGAACTGCAGGCGATCGAGACGGAACTGGGAGTTCCCCAGACTCCGATCGAGGTGGCCATGGACGACTGGGCGCTCGCGACCGTCTCCGACCTCGAGGATCGCACGCGCATCCGCGGGGTGGGGGGAGTCGTGCCGTCGGCACGGGGGCGTCGTCGACGCCGCTCGGCCAGCGCGACCTACGCTCCGGTCGGAACCATGATGCGCCAAACCGCCGGCGCGCAGAACAGTCGCCAGAAGGGCATGGCCCAGAGCAGCGGCACACGTCCGGTCGAACGCGCCAGGGGCATGCGCGTGCTCGCGTGGGGACTCATCGTCAGCGCCGTACTCGTGATCGCTCTGGGCGCGACCGCGACATTCGTGCTCATCCGCGCCAACTCGGACAGCATTCCGCAGGTGACCAACATCTCCGCCAAGGCGGGGACCGACTCGATCAAGTTCAGCTGGGCCGACCCGGGACTCAAGACCGACGACTCCTACCAGGTGACCACGAGCGATGGTCGATCGGCGCTGCAGACCTCTTCAGACTATTTTGCACAGGATGCCAAGGCCGGGGATCGGGTCTGCATCACGGTAGCGGTGAACCGCCAGGGGAAGACGGGGCCTCCGAGTGCGGAGAAGTGCGTCGACTTCGGGGGGTGACGACAGCGCAATGACACTCAAGGATTGGGTCGCGGGCCACCGTTCGCTCGTCGCCACCGCGACGAGCGGTACGGTGATCGCCGCGCTGGTCGCGACCGTGGCGATCGTCTCCTCCGGGTACTCGGCACAGCGCCTCGACCTCAACGACGGCTCCGTGTGGGTGGCCAACGGGAGTTCGCAGGTGATCGGACGCGCGAACACCCAGGTGCTCGCGCTCAACACCGTCGTTGCTTCGAGCGGGGCTGACATCCAGACGATCCAGCGCGGCTCGACCGTGCTGCTCTTCGACCGCACCGACAGCAAAGTGGATATCGTCGATCCCGCCACCTCGAAGGTGCAGGACAGCGTGCCGCTGCCGCCGCAGGATCCCCAGCTGTCGCTTGCGGGAGACAACATCGTGATCGCGGCCGGCGGCACGGGGCAGGTCTGGATCGTGCCGCTCGCCCAGCTCCCCACTTTCGACGCCCAGTCTCCGGCAACCCTCAGCCTCGGCGCGAACGCGGTGACGAGTGTGACGCCGGAGGGAATGCTGTTCGGCTACTCGGCCGATACGCGGCAGGTCTACCAACTGGACGCCGCTCACGCCGACACCGTCGCCGAGTCCACCCGAGCTCGTTTCGGGGGTGCGAGACGGGATGTCTCAGTCACCTCGGTCGGCGGACAGTGGGTGCTGTTCGACTCGGTGAGCCGCACCATCCTCACGGCAAACGGCACCATCGACCTCTCGAGGCAGATCTCCTCCGGAGCGAATGCCGTGCTCCAGCAGGCATCCACCGGGGGTGACACTGTGCTCATCGCCTCGTCGACGGGGCTTTTGAAGGTGCCGCTCGGCGGCGGGAGCCCGGTGACCCTGACCACGAGCGAGGGGGGGATCCCCGCGGCTCCCCGCGTGATGGGGGGCTGCACTTTCGCCGCCTGGTCGATCGGTTCGGCGTGGCGCCAGTGTGGAAGTTCATCCGCCGTCACCCTGACGCTCGACTCGATGCCGGCATCTGCCTCCGAGCTGGCCTTCGTCTCGAATGCTGACCGCCTGGTGCTGAGCGATCCGCGCGGTGGCGGCGTGTGGGCGGTGCAGCAGGCTGGAGAGCTCATCGACAACTGGGCGGACCTCATCACTGTGCGGAAGGACCAGCAACAGGTCGAGCAGAACAACGAGGACACCCCGCCCGATTTCGAGAAGACCCAGGTGCCGCCGGTCGCCGTCGACGACTCCTTCGGCGCCCGGCCAGGTCGCACGAGCGTGCTGCCGGTTCTTCTCAACGACTACGACGCCAACGGTGATGTGCTGGTGATATCGGACGTGACGGCGATCGATGAATCGATCGGTCACCTCGACCTCATCAACGACAGCCAGCAGGTGCAGATCACCCTCGCGCCATCGGCAAGCGGAACTGTTACCTTCGGCTACTCGATCAGCGACGGCCGAGGTGGAACCGCGAGCGCGACGGTGACCGTGGCCGTGCGTCTTCCGACGGAGAACTCGCCGCCGTTCCAGGTGAAGCAGACCAAGGCCCTCGTGGCGGCCGGTGGTCGCGTGACTCAGGACGTGCTCGGAGACTGGGTGGACCCCGACGGCGACGCGTTCTACCTCACCTCGGCCGCGACGGCAGCGCCGGACACGGTGACCTACAAGCCGGAGGGCACCGTCGTCTTCACCGACGGCGGTTCGGGCCCGGGCCTGAGGTCGGTTCCGCTCGTCGTCTCCGACGGCAAGTTGAGCGGCGCCGGCTCGCTGTCGGTCACGGTGAAGGCCATCGGGGCGGTGCCGATCATCGCGGATTCCTACGTCAAACTGGCCTACGCCGGCCAGGAGATCACCCTCTCGCCGCTCGATCATGTGCGCGGGGGGTCCGGAACGCTGCGGCTCGCGAGCGTGCCGGCGAAGAGCGGGGTGACCATCACCCCGAGTCTCGAGGCCGGCACCTTCCGCTTCGTGAGCGACCAGGTCGGCACGCACTACATCGACTACGTGGTCAACGATGGCGACCAGACCGCCAACGGCATCGTACGCATCGACGTCGCCGCGCCGCCGGACGCGAACACCAAGCCCATCACGATTCCGAAGAACATCTTCGTGCAGTCGTTGAGTACCCAGACCATCGATGTCGCCTCCAGTGACAAAGATCCCGCCGGAGGGGTGCTGCTGGTGACGGGTGTCTACAACCTCGCCCCGAACTCGGGGGTGACAGCGGAGGTGATCGAGCAGCGCTCCATCCGCGTGACGCTCACCGCGCCGCTCGAGTCCGGAACGGTCACCTTCAACTACCGCATCACCAACGGCCTCGCCGAGGCCGAGGGGGTGGTGAACGTCGTGGAGATTCCCCGCCCCACCCGCTCCCAGCCACCGATCGCCAACGACGACAGCGTCACGGTGCGGGTCGGCGACGCCATAGACATCCCGGTGCTCGACAATGACGTGCAACCGGATGGGGAACAACTCACGCTCAACCCGCTGCTGTCGACGACCCTCGGGGGCAACTCCGGGCTGCTGTTCGCCTCCGGCAACGTACTGCGCTACCTCGCCCCGCAGAAGACCGGAGATTTCACCGCGGTGTATGCGGTCTCCGATCTGAACGGGCAGAGCGCGCAGGCGCAGGTGAAGATCTCCGTTCGCGAGGCCGTCGAGGCGACCAACAATCCGCCGGTGCCGCAGACCGTGACCGCCCGGGTGATCGCGGGCGAGACAGTGCGCATCTCCATCCCGCTCACCGGCATCGACCCTGACGGGGATTCGGTGCAGCTGCTCGGCCAGGCCACGAACCCGACGAAGGGGTCGGTCACCGAAGTGGGAACCGACTACCTCGACTTCCTCGCCGGTGACTACTCCGCCGGCACCGACACCTTCACCTACACGGTCATCGACGCCCTCGGCGCCCGGGCCACGGGGCTCGTGCGTGTCGGAATCAGCCCGAAGGTCGCGGGCGCTCGCAATCCCGTCGCCGTGTCCGACGAGGTGCGCATCCGGCCCGGCGGCACCGTCTCGGTGCAGCCTCTTCTCAACGACTCTGACCCCGATGGCGGCACCCTCACCATCTCGAAGGTCGAGCCGAACTCGAAAGACATCATCGCCCGCATCGAGGGCGATATCGTGAAGGTGACGCCGCCCACCAAGCCGGGCACCTATGGTCTCGTCTACACGATTGAGAACTCCTTCGGCGGCACCAGTGCCGCCTTCATTACGGTTATCGTGAGCACGGACGCCCCGCGCTCCTTCCCCGAAGTCCACGACACCGTGCTCACGCTCTCCGACGTGCTCGGTCGAGACTCGCTCGACGTCGACGTGTTGAAGAACGTCTTCTTCGCCGATGGGAACGTCTCGACGCTCGGGGTCTCGGTGCTGCCCGGCTATTCGAGCGATGCGACGGTGACGTCGACGAAGCGCATCCAGGTGACGGTGAAGAACAAGAGCCAGATCATCCCCTTCTCCGTCGCGAACCCCGATGACGCGAGTGTGGTCTCCTATGCCTTCGTGTGGGTGCCCGGGCTGAATGACGCCCTGCCCCAGCTGAACCGCAAGGCGCCGCCGCTCACGATCCCGAGCGAGTCGACCCTCTCGATCGACCTCAACGACTATGTGCTCGCGGTCGGCGGCAAGCAGGTGCGCCTCACGGACTCGACCAGCGTGCAGGCCACCCACTCCGACGGGTCGAACCTGGTGGTGAACGATCACACCCTGCGATTCACCTCCGCCGATAAATACTTCGGGCCGGCATCCATCTCCTTCGAGGTGACCGACGGGAGCTCTGCCATGGATCCCACCGGCCGGAAGGCCACCCTGGTGTTGCCGATCAAGGTCACACCGCGGCAGAACCAGCCGCCCGCGTTCGTCGGTGGAGTCATCGACTTCGAGCCGGGCGCGTCGAAAGAACTCGACCTGCTCAAGCTCACCAACTACCCCTACCCGAACGACCTCGCTGAGCTCGCCTACTCCGTACTCACCCCGGCGCCCGAGGGCTTCACGTACCAGCTCACCGGTCAGAAGCTCGTTTTGCGCGCCAACGAGAGTGCGGTCAAGGGCGCATCGACGGCCATTCTGCTGGGTGTGAAGGACAACACGACCACGGGGCTGCAGGGTCAGATCGAGCTGAATGTCGTGGCATCCAGTCGCCCACTCGCCAGGCCGGCGCCGGACTCGGTGCTCGCGCCACGGGGACAGACCACCACGGTGGACGTGCTGGCGAATGACGAAGCCACCAACCCGTTCCCGGGCAAGCCGCTCAAGGTGCTCGCGATCCGCGGGCTCGACGGCGGATCGGTACCGACCGGACTCACCATCTCCCCGAGCGCAGACAACCGAAAGCTGACGATCACGGCGTCGTCCTCGGCGCAGCCGGTCGACACCAATCTGCAGTACGAAGTGGCCGACGCCACCGGGGACCCGGACCGCTACGTCTGGGGTTCGGTCACCGTCTCCGTCCAGGACAAGCCCGACCCGGTGACCGCGCTCAAGGTCACCTCGTTCGGGGATCGCGTCCTCACGGTGCGCTGGAGCCCCGGGGTATCCAACAACTCTCCCATCACCGGCTATGATGTGCTCGTGACCTCGGCGTCCGGAGCCGTGTCCACGACCTCGTGCGCCGTCGCGGTGTGTGACATCTCCACGCCGGGCAACGGGCCGGCGAACGGGGTGCGGGTGGCTGTCAAGGCCATCAATGCGATCGGATCCTCGGATGCGACGGACCTCGGCGCGACCGTCTGGTCGGACATCATCCCTCCCGCTCCGACCGGCCTTGCCGCGAACCCCCTCGATGGCGGTCTGCGCATCTCCTGGAACGCCGTGACGACGCCCTCCGGGGGAAGCGCGGTGAACAACTACCGCCTCGTGGTCGGCGGTGCCACGACGGATGTCGATCCCTCGGCCTGCAGCGGTGGATCCTGTTCCGCCGACGTGTCCGGGCTGACCAACGGCCAGAACGTCTCCGTGTCGCTGAGCGCGCGCAACTCGGCTCTGGCCGCGCTGGCGACCTGGAACTCCACGAGCACGAGCGGCACCCCCGCCGGCAAGCCTCTCTCCGTCTCCTCGCCGACGGCCACCGCGACCGACAGCTCGATCGCGCTCGACTGGGGCGGCGCGTTCACCGACAACGGGCGGGCGATCACCGCCTATCGCGCGATCGCCTACACCGGTGCTCGCCCCACCTGCGCCGCGCCAACCCCCTCTGGGTCGACCACGCAGTCGGCGGGCACCTCGACGGCCGCAACCTTCTCCGGGCTCTCGCGCGAGTCCAGCTACTCGCTGGTCGTGCTCGCCGACAACAGCATCGGCTGCACCTCGAGCCCGGCGGTCTCTGCGCACACGAGCCCGGGGGTCGTCACCGCGATCTCCACGAGCGGCCCCAACAAGAGCGGCGCGACCTACGATTACGCTCTCACCGGAGCCTCCATCGGTACGCCGCTCTCGAGTGACTACAGCTTCTATTACCGACTGCAGGGTGACTCGGTGCCCGCGACCGAGTACGGTCCCGTCAGCTTCGGAGCCCTGCTCACCGCCGAGGGCCAGCAGTACGGCCACGCGATCTCCGTCCAGCTCCGGGCGTGCCGCAACTTCCCGGATGCCGGCGCGGTCTGCCAGCAGAACTGGTCGGCGTCCTTCGCCGTCGGAACCCCCGTCGATCCGCGGATCGGCCCGGTCACCTTCACGCCGGTCGTGAACCCGAACGATCCGAGCGGCACTTTCACCTGGCCGAGCTGGACATCCGCGCCGTACGAGGGCATCCAGTATTCCTGTGGCAACGGGGTGGGGGACACGCTCTTTCCGGGAGACACGAGCCAGGGCGGTCAGTGCGTCGCGCTCGTGCCCCCTGGACAGGACCCCGTGCTCACGATCGTGGTGATCGCCAATGGCGGTAGCACCTACACGATCCAGTACGACAGGAACGGTAATGTCCGATAACGTGCGGAGACCCCCGCTGAACCGAGAGGCACCCGCATGACGATGACACCCGAGCAGGCGACCTGGTTCTCCGACATCTTCAATCGGCTCGTCGCCAATGTCGACCAGGTGCTCCTCGGCAAGACCTTCGTCATCAAGCTGTCATTCACTGCCCTGCTGAGCGAAGGACACCTGCTGCTCGAGGACTTTCCCGGAACGGGCAAGACCTCCCTGGCGCGCGCCATGGCGCAGAGTGTGAAGGGCTCGACCAGCCGGATCCAGTTCACCCCCGACCTACTCCCCGGCGACATCACCGGGGTGAGCATCTACGACCAGGGTGCCGGCGAATTCGAGTTCCATCGCGGACCGATCTTCGCGAACATCGTGCTCGCGGATGAGATCAACCGCGCGAGTCCGAAGACCCAGGCCGCACTGCTCGAAGTGATGGAGGAGGGCCGCGTCACGGTCGACGGTATCTCCCACGATGTGGGGGCTCCCTTCATGGTGATCGCCACCCAGAACCCCATCGAGCAGGCCGGCACCTATCGGCTGCCGGAGGCCCAGCTCGACCGGTTCATCATGAAGGCATCCATCGGCTACCCCGATCATGCCTCGACGGTGCGCATTCTCGAGGGCGCCGGGATCAAGGCTCACGAGACGATCCTGCCTCCCATCGCCACCGACGAGGTCATCGTGGAGATGGGAGCACTCGCTCGCACGGTGCACGTGGACGCGACGATCAACGACTATGTCTCGCGGCTCGTCGAGGCGACCCGTTCGGCTACCGAGGTGCGGCTCGGAGCGAGCGTTCGTGGAGCGCTCGCGCTCATCCGCACCTCCAAGACCCTCGCCGCGGCCAACGGGCGGCACTATGTGATCCCGGATGACGTGAAGGCGCTTGCCGAGCCCGTGCTCGCGCACCGGCTCGTGCTCGACCCCGAGGCGGAGTTCGACGGAGTGACCGCGTCGAGCATCGTCAGCCAGCTGTTGATCGAGACCCCGCCGCCGAGCGACAGGCAAGCGGTGTGAGCGATCGGGGGCAGGTTCGTCAGGCATCGAACAGTCGGCCGGTGCGGGGGCAGTCCGGCCACGTTTCGCGATCCTCCCTGTCGTCTTCGCACTTCGATTCCGCGCACGGCACCGCCACGGTCGGGCTCACCAACGCCCGCACTCGCATCGTCGGCAATCGCACCGGCTTCCTCGCCGACGCGATCATCACCCTCGTTCGCTTCTTCCGCGCCATCGGCGAGGTGCTCTCCGCCTGGTTCCGGCGCGTCTCGTCGGTTGTCACACCGCTCGGTTGGTCGATGCTCTTCGTGGTTCCTGCCGCCTTCGTCTTCGGCTACGGGCTTGGCTGGGTGGAACTGGTGGCTGTGGCGTTCGCCGGTACGGTGCTCATCCTCATCGCGGCCGCCTACCTGATCGGTCGCAACGCCTTCGCCATCGAGCTGACCGTCGCCCACAGTCGGGTGGTGGTGGGGGACCGGGCGACCGGCCTGATCACGGTGACGAATCCGACCAGGCGCCGTCTCATCGGGGTGAAGGTAGAGGTGCCCATCGGGCGCGGCCTCGCCGAGATCGCCATGCCCGGATTGTCCCGCGGCGCCGCATTCCGCCACGAATTCCTCGTTCCGACGACCCATCGCGGTGTCCTGGCCATCGGTCCCGTGCGCACGGTGCGCGCAGACCCGGTGGGGCTTGTGCGCCGTGAACTGGTCTGGACGGACGCCAAGGAGCTGTTCATCCACCCGCGCACCATCGGCATCCCCTCCACCAGCACCGGGTTCGTTCGCGACCTCGAGGGCAATCCCACCAGGGACCTGTCGAACAGCGACGTGTCCTTTCACGCACTGCGTGAATACGTGCCGGGAGACGAGCGACGCTACATCCACTGGAAGAGCACGGCGAAGACGGGCATCTACATGGTGCGCCAGTTCGAGGAGACCCGCCGAAGTCACCTGGTGATCGCCCTCAGTCTCGCGAGCGCGAACTACGCGACCGATGAGGAGTTCGAGATGGCGGTGAGCGTTGCGGGCTCCCTCGGCGCACGCGCGATCCGGGACGCCCGCAACGTCGCCGTCGTCGTCAGTGAGAAGACGCCGGAGTTCGCCAAGCGCAAGGTCCTCGCGGTGCGGCACCTCAACACACTCACCCGCACTCGGCTGCTCGACGACCTCGCGGTCGTCGAGCACGCGGAATCCGCGCTCGGCATCATGGATGTCGCCCGGGTCGCGGCGGACGAGATCACCGGGATCTCGGTCGCCTTCCTGGTCTGCGGATCGCTCGCCACTGCCACAGAGCTGCGCGCGGCATCCACCAAGTTCCCTCCCGGAGTGGAGGTGGTCGCTGTCGTGTGCGACCCGGAGACGATCCCCGGGCTCCGTCGGGTCGCCGGGCTGAGTGTGCTGACCATCGGCTACCTCGAAGACCTCCAGAAGTCCCTCGCCAGGGCGGCGGCCGCGTGAGTACCGGATCGGACAGCATCCGCCGCATCGACAGCAAGCGCCGGTCCCGGGTGGAGAAGCGCCGTCCGGGGCGCCGACGGTCATCCGGTCGCGTGCGCCTGCCGTTCGCCTTCACGGCGATCACGATCCTGATGCTGTGGACCACATCCCTCGTGGCCTCCGCGGCTCTCTGGCCGATCTACCAGTCCGTGCAACTGATCGCCGTTGTAGGTGCGACCATTCTCATCGGATCGGCCATCGCGGTCTCCGGCGCCCTGTACCGCTGGTCGACGCTCACCATCACCCTCGTCTCGATCGGCGTCTACCTGCTGGTCGGAGTGCCCCTCGCCATCCCCGACCGCGCGCTCTACGGCGTTCTGCCGAGCGCTCAGGGCGAGATCGAATTGCTGCAGGCCACCGCGCTGAGTTGGAAGCAGCTTCTCACCATCACACTCCCCGTGGGATCGTACGAGTCCCTTCTGGTCCCGGCGTTCATCCTCGTGCTCATCACCACCGTCGTCGGCCTCTCGGTGGGCCTCCGCGCGCGCTGGGGTGAACTCGGGGTGCTCGCGCCCATCGCGCTCTTCATCACCGCGATCGTCTTCGGCGCGGCCACCGCGACCTGGCCCCTCGAACTCTCGCTCGGACTGCTCGCGACCTCCTTGGCGTGGCTCGTCTGGCGGCGATGGTTCCGGCGCAGAGCCTCCATCCGACTGCTCGCGGCCCAGGCCCTCGACAGCGACGGTCGACCACTCGAGACGGCGAGCGACACCACCTTCGCCGGCTTCCGCACGATAATGAGCGCCGGGCTCATCGTGCTGCTCGCGGCCGGCGCCTCGATCGCCGCCACGCTCTCCCTTCCGCCAACGGTGCAGCGTCACGTGTTGCGCACCGCCATCGTGAAACCCTTCGATCCGCGGATCTACGCGAGCCCTTTGAGCGGCTTCCGGCACTACGAGCAGACCATCGCGGCGAACACCACGATGCTCACCGTCACCGGCTTGCCGATCGGCGGTCGAATCCGCATCGCCACGCTCGACACATACGACGGCATCGTCTACTCGGTGGGCAGCTCCGAGGTCTCGAGCGAGTCGGGTTCCTTCACGCGGGTGCCCTCCACCTTCGACCAGTCCGACACCGTCGGGGATCCGGTCTCCGTTCGTGTGATGGTCGGCGACTACTCCGGCATCTGGCTTCCCACCGTCGGCAAGTTCACGAGCGTGAACTTCGAGGGAGCGGATGCCCCGGAGCTGCGGAACTCGTTCTTCTACAACAACACCAGCGGTACCGCCGCGGTCGTGAGGCCCCTCGCCTCTGGCGACAGCTATTCGCTGACGGCCGTGCAGCCCCGCCAGCCCTCTGCCGAGCAACTCGGGACTCTTCGCCCGGGAAACGCCGCCGTACCACCGACCGCGCAGATCCCAGACCAGCTCTCGTCTACCCTCGACGACTGGACGCGCACCGAGACCGCTCCGGGAGCGCGGCTCGCGGCGATGATCACCGCGATGAAGCAGACCGGCTACATCAGCCACGGAGTGGACCCCGAGCAACCGGCCAGCCGCTCCGGCCACGCCGCGGACCGCATCACTCAGTTGCTCACCGACCAGCGCATGATCGGCGACCAGGAGCAGTACGCCGTCACCGCAGCGTTGATGGCCCGCCAGCTGGGCTTTCCGGCGCGGGTCGTCTTCGGCTTCGTGCCGGAGGTCAACACCCAGGGTCCGACGCAGGTTCTCGGCAAGAACATTTCCGCCTGGATCGAGGTCGACACGGCCCAGTACGGCTGGGTGACGGTGGATCCGACGCCGCCGGTGCGCGACATCCCTGCCGAACTGCCGAAGGATCCGACGACCATCGCCCGCCCGCAGTCGCCCGTGCAGCCTCCCATCGAGGATCCCACCCGTCCCACCGCGCAGCAGCCCCCGGAGGGCACCCAGGACTCGTCCGCGAAGGATAATCCGCTGCTCGCCGTGCTTCTCGTCGTGCTCCAGGTGCTCGCCTGGGTGGCGATCGGCGCGGCGATCATCCTCGCCCCGTTCATCGCGATCGTGGTCGCGAAGCTGAGGCGGCGGATGCTGCGACGGAAGGCGCCGACCGCCATCCAGCGGATCAGCGGCGGGTGGCAGGAGTTCGAGGATGCCGTGATCGATCGTGGTCTCGAACCGCCGGTCTCCCCGACTCGCACCGAAGTCGCATCGACGGTCGGGGGAGTGCAGTCCCTCGTGCTGGCTGCGGTCGCCGACCGCGCGGTGTTCTCACCGGACCAGCCGCGAGACGAGGAGGCCGATCAGGTCTGGCGCGCGGTCGAAGACCTGCGGGCATCCATGAATGACGGCCGCACGCGGTGGCAGCGCATCCGGGCCGCGATCTCCTTGCGATCGCTCGGTGGATATAGTGTCAAGAGACTGTTCAGGCGATAGTCGGATAGTCGGATGTTCGCGGTGGGATGGCAACAGTGGGGAAGGGTGCGGGAAAGATGACGTGTACCTTCTGCGGAACCCCGTTGCCTGCGGGCGCCCTCTTCTGTGGCGAGTGCGGTCGCGCGGTCGTCGGAGTGCCGCTCGTCTCCGCCACTCTCGCAGCGGCGCCTCCGCCTTCCGTCGAGCATCGACAGACCGTCGACTATCCGAACTCTCCCGTGATGCCGACCGTGCAGAACCCGGTTCCCCCGCTGGTCGTGCCGCGGTCGGATGGCGCGGCCACGGTGGTCTGCGAGCAGTGTGGTTCGCCGATGTCGGAAGACGACATCTTCTGCGGTGAGTGCGGCTTCGTCTCCCGGGCCGCCAGCGAGGATTTCGGGCGCTCCCGCGACACCGCCATCATCAATCTCGACCCCCCGAACACCGCGGTCTCACGCCCTCGGCCCGTGCCCGTCGTCGACCACCTACCCGAATTCGTGAGGCCCGCGGAGGCCGTGCCACCGGCGGTCTACTCCGATCCCGCCATTCCCGCGCCTGAGGCGACACCGGGACCGGACGCCCTCGTGACGCCCCCCGAGCCGGCTCGGGCTACACCGCCGACGCCGACGCCGCCGGGAGCCCCGCGTACTGACGTGCCGTTCGACGATTCGGCCGATCTCGAGGCCACCCGCATCTCGCGCCCGGGTCGGGCGGGAGAGCGTTTCGTGCTGCAGTTCAGCACGGGTGAGAGCTTCACGGTCTCCGGCAGCGGGCTCATCGGCCGCAACCCACGCTCGGAGCCCGGCGAGTATTTCGACCAGCTCGTGCGCGTGCTCGACCCGAGCAGATCGGTGTCGAAGGTGCACCTGGAATTCGGCCAGGATGCCGGACGATTCTGGATCATGGACCGCTACTCCGGAAACGGCACGATCGTGCGCGAACCCGAGTCGGAAGCGGTGCGGTGTCAGCCGGAGAAGCGCTTCCGGATCGCCCGCGGCACGCGGGTGGACATCGGCGAGCAGTTCTTCATCGTGAGCTGAGTTCTCTCCTCCTCGGTCGGCCACCCGGAGTGACCGCCGTCCCGAGATCGGCCGCTCCCGCTGAAGGGGAGGCGTGCGGGGTGCTGGGCTTGCCGGGTGACCGATCGCCCGACTCCGCCTTCGACCTCCGCCCGACCGGGCGAGGTGGCGCAACCGCTGCCCGCTCCCCGAGGCCCGGAACAGGCCAGGGCGCAGAGCTTTCCTCTCATTGCCGTTCTCGCGCCGGTCATCGGTTCCGTGCTCATCTGGGCGCTCACCCGCTCCCCGTTCGCCCTGGTGTTCGCTCTCCTCGGCCCGCTCGTGGCGGTCGCCAGTGTCGCAGACGCCCGGCTGCAGTCCCGGCGCGCGGCGCGGCGGGAGTCGGTGCGGTTCGCCGCGGAGGTCGCGGCCACGCGCACCGCGATCGACAGGCGGCATGCGCGGGAGCGGGACCGATTGCTGCGCGAGGCCCCCGGCGCGGTCGGGATTGCCGCTCGGGCATCACACGACCCCGAGCGGTGGCGCGACTCTCCGAGTGCCGGGGTGCCCGTGCGTCTCGGCCTCGGCAACGCGCCCAGTTCGGTGCGGCTCGGCGGGATGGCCGTGGCCGCGCTTCGGGCCGACGATCCAGTGGAGGCCGCGATCGGGCAACTGAACGATCTCGCCTCGACAGTAGAGGCCGCGCCGATCGTGGTCGACGCACGATTCGGAATCGGGGTGTGCGGGCCGGTCGCGCTGGCGCAGTCCGTCGCCCGCGGCATCCTGCTCCAACTGGGGGACCGTCTCGCGCCGGACGCTGGCCTGTTCTCGGCCGGCCCAGAAGCTCTCGACTGGCTGGAGTCGTTGCCGCACCGGTCGGCGATGACGCCGGGTCTGTCGGGCGCCGTCGTCCGCTGGAGTTGTGCTGGCGAGTCCGGCGTGCTGGCCGTCGCTCCCCGGGTGGAGCAGCTTCCCTCGGAGTGCAGAGTGGTAGTGAGGGTCGTCGCTGGTCGGCGAGCGCGGGTGGAGCGGGCTCCGGATGACGCGGGGCTCGACACGCCCGTCGATCTGATCGTCGAGCTCGTGTCGGCCGAGCAGGCCATCGAGCTCGGCGCTCTCCTCGCCGACGCGGCGCGGATCCTCTCCCGGAATGCTCCGCAGCCGGATGAGCCATCCGAGCAGGACTTCGACTCTCTCCCGCCTCCCGAGGGGGCGTTCGGCCAGCCCGGCACCCTCGCCTGCGTGTTCGCCCGGCGCGCCGACGGAGGGGGGATGACAGTCGACCTCGTGGCCGAGGGACCCCACGCGATCGTCGGGGGCACGACGGGAAGCGGAAAGAGTGAACTGCTCATCAGCTGGGTGCTGGCGATGGCACGCATTCACTCGCCCTCGGTCGTCACCTTCCTGCTGGTCGACTTCAAGGGTGGTGCGACATTCGCCGGTCTGAGCGAGCTCCCGCATGTGGTCGGCATCGTGACCGACCTCGACGAGAGAACGGCCCACCGCGCGATGCTGAGTCTGCGAGCGGAGATCAGGTTGCGCGAGCGCGTCATCGCCGACGCGGGAGCCCGGTCGGTGGACGACCCCGGCGTCGACGTGCCCCGGCTCGTGATCGTGGTCGACGAGTTCGCCGCGATGGCCACCGACTACCCCGAGTTGCACGACCTGTTCGCCGACCTGGCGGCGCGAGGACGCTCTCTCGGCCTGCATCTCGTCCTGTGCACCCAACGGCCCGCTGTCGCCATCCGGGATGCGGTGCTCGCCAACGCGACCCTGCGCCTCTCGCTGAGGGTGAACAATCGCGCCGACAGCCTCGCCGTGCTCGGCACGGGGCAGGCCGCGGAGCTCTCGGGCGAGCATCCCGGGCGTGCCTTCGTCTCGATCGCCAGCGGATCCGCGCACGGGGTGCGCGTCGCTCGCGCCACCGAGGCCGACATCGCAAGGGTGATCGGCCGGAGTCCTCGACACCCGACGCCGATCCGCCGGCCGTGGTGCGACGACCTCGCCACCTCCATTCCCCTCGCCTCGCTCGAGCGTCACGGCACGCCGATTCCCTTCGCGATGGTCGACCTGCCAGAGCAGCAGCGGCAGGAGACGGCCCGATACGATCCGTCCCGGCACGGCAGCCTGCTCGTGATCGGAGCGCAGGGCTCGGGCAAGAGCGAACTGTTCGCGACCCTTGCCGCTGCCCCCGGTGTTGAGCAACTGCCGTCGACCCCGGACGCGGCCTGGGATGCCGTCGAGGCGGCGATCGAGCGCGTTCGATCCGCACGGAGGGGGGCACGGCTGATGCTCGCGGACGACCTGGACGCGCTCGTCGGCAGATTCGGGGAGGAGTACCAGCCTGCCTTCGTCGACCGACTGGTCGAACTCGCGCGCGACGGATCTGCGGTGGGACTGCAACTCGGCCTGGCGGTGCGCCGCGTTCCTCCGGGCATACAGACTCTCGCGTCACTCTGCGACGAGCGCATCGTTCTGAGGCTCGCGTCTCGCCAAGACCACCTCATGGCCGGCGGCACCTCACCAGGGTACGTCGCGAATGCCCCGCCCGGAGCGGGCGAGTGGCGCGGATCCCGCATCCAGGTCGCCTGGTCGGTGCCGGCGGCAGGGGGTGACATCGCCGCGGGGTCGGGGGAGTACCCTCCGGTCGAGGACGGTTTCGACCTCGCGGGCTATCCCTTCGTCGCGATAGTGACGACTCGAGTCGCCGAGTTCTCACGTCGTCTCGGCGAGATCCGTCCGCCGCTCGGCGAGCTGGTGCACCTCTCCTCGGCGCCACGTCCCGGCGCACTCGAGGTGGTCGACCCGCGGGGGTCGACGATCCTCATCGCGGATCCGGACAGTTGGCAGGGCAACTGGGCGCTCCTCGGCGCCGCCCGTTCTCAGGGACTCGTGGTGGTCGACCGCTGCAGCGTTGCCGAATTCCGCGCGATCAGCGGTCGTCGGGCCCTTCCGCCACCGATCCGCCCTGGTGCAGACCAGTGCTGGGCCTTGCGGCCCGATGGATCGGTGCGGCGGATGCGGACACCATCCGCCTGACCCTCGGCTGGCGCACACGGGACCGGAGAATCAGGCCAGCACGCTCGCGAGAGTGCGGAAGCCGAGCCCATGCGCCGACGCGACAGGCTCGCTGATGATCTCCCCGGCGTGGGTGTTGAGCCCGAGGGCGAGGGACGGATCGGCCCGCAGCGCCTCGATCCAGCCGTTGTTCGCAATGGCGCGCACATAGGGCAGCGTCGCGTTGGTGAGCGCGTAGGTGGAGGTGTTCGGCACGGCGCCCGGCATGTTTGCGACGCAGTAGAAGAGCGAACCGTGCACCGTGAAGGTGGGATCGGCGTGGGTGGTCGCGTGTGAGTCGGCGAAGCATCCACCCTGGTCCACGGCGATGTCCACGAGCACGCTGCCCGGCTTCATCCGCGACACGAGCTCGTTGCTCACGAGCTTGGGAGCCTTTGCGCCCGGCACGAGCACCGATCCGATGACCATGTCCGCATCCACACAGGCCCGGTCGATCTCGAAGGAATTGGAGGCGATGGTCTTGACGCGTCCGGCGTAGAGAGCGTCGAGTTCGCGCAGTCGCTGCAGGTTCGTGTCGAGCACCGTGACCTCCGCACCGAGCCCCACCGCCACCGACAGCGCGTTGGTTCCGGCGACGCCGCCGCCGAGCACGACGATCCGGGCCGGATGGGTGCCGGGAACCCCGGGCACGAGCAGGCCGGGCCCACCATTGGGTTTGAGCATCGCGTTGGCGCCGACGATCGGGGCGAGTCGGCCGGCGACCTCGCTCATCGGGGCGAGCAGCGGGAGCGCTCGGGAGGGGAGCTGCACGGTCTCGTAGGCGATGCCGGTCACGCCGCGCGCCACCAGTTCGTCGGTGAGTCGGCGCTCGGCTGCGAGGTGGAGGTAGGTGAAGAGCAGCAGGTCGTCCCGGAAATAGCCGTATTCGCTCTCGACGGGCTCCTTCACCTTGAGCAGTAGGTCTGCCGCCGCCCAGGTCGAGGCCGCATCCGGGCTGATGGAAGCGCCGGCATCGATGTAGGCCTCATCCGGAATGGATGACCCGACGCCGGCTCCGCTCTGCACGAGCACCTCGTGGCCGTGCGCGACCAGGTCATGCACTCCCGCCGGGGTTATCGCCACCCGGAACTCGTTGTTCTTGACCTCGGACGGAACGGCGACTCTCATGACACTCCTGGGTGATTGTCGGTGCGATGGTGCCACGACGATGTGGCGACGGGGGACCGGATCATCGGTCCCGCACCCCTCAGCGTAGCGTCGGGAGACGCGTGATTCCGCAACGAAATTGTGCGTCGAGATACTGATTTCGTGAAGTTTGTGTTTCGGGATGGTGGTTTTGCTCTCTTATGCGTGCGCTCGGGCGGTCGGCTGTGCGAGTATCGACCAACGCGGCTCGACCACTGTGGTTCGCCTGGGGGTCCGCCGGTGTCCCGTTTGCATACGTCGTGAAGGAGTCGCATCTCAATGACCAGGTCACTACCAACGGATCCGATGGTCCATCGTCTGATCCGCGAGGCGCGCACCGCCTCCCTCTCCCGTCGCAACGTCCTCACCGGGGCAGGCATCGGCGCTGCGGCACTCTCCCTCGCCGCCTGTTCGACCGGAGGACCGGCCGCAAAGCCCACCGCGGCGGCAGACAAGTCGAGTAGTGACAAGAACATCAAGTGGGACAACTGGGCGGCATACATCGACGAGGATGCGGACGGCAAGACCCACCCGACGCTCGATGCCTTCGAGAAGCAGTCCGGCATCTCCGTGAAGTACGACGTCGCGGTCGACGACAACAACACCTATTACGGCAAGGTGAAAGACCAGCTCGCCCTCGGCCAGGACATCGGCGCCGACCTCGTCTGCCTCACCGACTGGATGGTTAGCCGCCTCATCAACTTCGGTTACGTGCAGAACTTCGATCTCTCGAAGATCCCGAATGCCAAGAACCTCACCCCCTCGCTCCAGGACGTGGATTTCGACCCCGGACGCAAGAAATCCCTTCCCTGGCAGGGCGGCTTCGCCGGCATCTGCTGGAACAAGGACAAGGTGCCCGGCGGCCTCAAGTCGGTCGACGACCTCTGGGACAAGTCGCTCAAGGGTCGAGTCGGAGTGCTCTCGGAGATGCGCGACACGATCGGCCTCATCATGATGCAGGCCGGGGTGGACATCTCATCCAAGTGGGCGGACTCGAAGTTCGACGACGCCATCGACGTGTTCCGCAAACAGGTCAACGACGGCCAGATCCGCAACATCAAGGGCAACGCCTACCTCGAAGACCTCAAGAGCGAGGACACGCTCGCCGCGATCTGCTGGTCGGGTGACATCACGGTGATCAATGCCGAGGCCGGGGACAAGTGGGAGTTCGCCATCCCCGAGGCGGGCGGAACGCTCTGGAACGACAACTTCGTGATCCCGATCGGGTCGCAGAAGAAGTCCGCTTCCGAAGAGCTCATCAACTACTACTACCAGCCGGAGGTCGCCGCAGAGGTCGCGGCCTGGGTCAACTACATCACCCCCGTCGTCGGCGCGAAGGAGGCGATGCAGGCCATCGACCCCACGCTCGCCGACAACCAGCTGATCTTCCCCGATGAGAAGACGCTGTCGAACACCAAGGTCTTCCGCACTCTCACCGGGGCAGAGGAAAGCAAATTCGGCGCCGCCTTCCAGGCCGTACTCCTGGGCTCCTGATGGCCACGGGTGCATTTGCGGAGTCCGGCGCCGACCTGGAGCTCGTCGGCATCCAAAAGCGATTCCCCGGCTTCACCGCCATCGAGGAGATGAATCTGGTCATCCCGGCCGGATCCTTCTTCGCGCTGCTCGGACCCTCCGGCTGTGGGAAGACCACGACTCTGCGTCTCGTCGCGGGCCTCGAGGAGGCCACTGCCGGTCGCATTCTCATCGGCGGCAAGGATGTCACCGACACCAAACCGTTCCAGCGCCCCGTGAACACGGTCTTCCAGAGCTATGCGCTCTTTCCGCACGTGTCGATCATCGACAATGTGGCCTTCGGGCTGCGTCGGCGCAAGATCGCGGATGCCTCCACCAAGGCGCACGAGGCGCTGAAGCTGGTCGAGCTCGACCATCTCGCGGCACGTCGCCCCGCGCAACTCTCCGGCGGTCAGCAGCAGCGAGTCGCCCTCGCCCGGGCGATCGTCAACCGCCCGGCCCTCCTTCTGCTCGATGAGCCGCTCGGGGCCCTCGACCTCAAACTGCGCCGCCAGATGCAACTCGAACTCAAGTCCATCCAGGAAGAGGTCGGCCTCACCTTCCTCCACGTCACCCACGACCAGGAGGAGGCCATGACCATGGCCGATACCGTCGCGGTGATGAACAAGGGTCGCATCGAGCAGCTCGGATCGCCGGAGGTGCTCTACGAGCTTCCGCGCACGGCCTTCGTGGCGAACTTCCTCGGCCAGTCGAACCTGTTCAGCGGCCCGGTCGCCGGCACGACGGCAGCCAGCATCTCCGTCGACATCGAAGGCTGCAAAGTCGTCGTGCCGAAGTCACGCGCTCAGCGTCACTCCGGGGTCGTGACCGTCGGCGTGCGCCCCGAGAAGCTCAGCCTGCACCTCAGCGAGCCGACGGAATCGGCCGGCACCAACATCCTCGGGCCGGGTCGCGTGATCGACGTCTCTTTCAGCGGTGTGAGCACGCAGTACATCATCGCCATCCCGGGTCTCGGATCGGTCGTGGTGTTCGTGCAGAACACCGGAGCCGGGCCGGTCGTCACCGAGGGTGCGGAGTCCTGGGTCTCGTGGAAGGTCGAGCACGGCTTCGGTCTCGAAGACGAAGCTCCGCCGACTCCGCGATTCGCGGCCGACACGGATACCGCATCGATCGCCGTGCAGAAGAAGCGGGCGCTCATGTCGGAGCTCGAGGAAGCCTGAGGCCATGGCATTCTCCGCATTCGCGACCGGCACCGCGCAGGAACAGGCTCCGCGCCGCAAGAGTCGCATCGCCCTGCTTCTGCTTCTGCCGGGCATCCTCTATCTGGTGCTGTTCTTCCTGGTGCCGCTGGTGTCGCTCGTCATCACCTCGTTGCAGGCTCCCTCCGCGCTGGGCGACATCGGGGCGTACCAGACCGCCTTCGACTGGCAGAACTACGTCACCTCCATCACGCAGTACGGCGCCCAGATCGTGCGATCGTTCTTCTACGCGGTGCTCGCCACCGTGTTCGCCCTGCTGTTCAGCTATCCGCTCGCCTACTTCATCGGGGTGAAGGCGCGCCGCTGGCCACTCCTTCAGAACCTGATGCTCGTGTTGGTCATCGCCCCGTTCTTCATCAGCTTCCTGTTGCGCACGCTGGCCTGGAAGTCTCTCCTCTCGGATGAGTCGGCGTTCGTCACCGGGCTCAAGGCGCTGTCTCTGCTGGCCCCGGATGCCCACGTGACCGGCACCCCGGTGGCTGTCGTCTTCGGGCTCACCTACAACTTCATCCCCTTCATGACGCTGCCGCTGTACGCGGCGCTCGAACGGCTCGACACCCGCTACCTCGAAGCGGGAAGCGATCTCTACGCGCATCCGTTCACCGTCTTCCGTACCGTGACCATTCCGCTGTCGATGCCCGGCATCGTCTCGGGGGTGCTGCTCACCTTCATCCCGGCGGCCGGCGACTATGTGAACGCCAGTCGGGAGTTCCTGGGCGGCACCGGCACCTCGATGATCGGAAACGTGATCGAAAGCAACTTCCTCGTCCTGCTCAACTACCCCGCCGCCGCCTCGTTGTCCATCATCCTCATGGTCGTGATCTTGGCGATCGTCACCGTGTATGTGCGCCGGAGTGGAACGGAGGACCTGCTGTGACCCTTCAGGAATCGCGGGCGATCGCGGCGGCAGTGGATGCCCCTCCGGCCCCGCGCGGCCCTCGCGTCCGCTTCAGCCTCGGCAGCTGGTTGCTTCCGGTCTACACGGCGCTCGCGCTCGTGTTCCTCCTGATCCCCATCGCCTATACTTTCATCTTCTCGTTCAACGACTCCATCAAGTCGAACATCTCCTGGCGGGGGTTCACCCTCGACAACTGGACCCATGTCTGTGACGCGCAGGATGTCTGTGCGGCCTTCGGCAACAGCATCCTGATCGGGGTCATCGCGACGGTGGTCGCGACGACCCTCGGTACGATGATCGCGATCGCGCTCGTGCGCTACCGCTTCCGATTCCGTTCGGCGATCAGCCTGCTGCTGTTCCTGCCGATGGCGACTCCCGAAGTGGTGCTCGGCGCCGGCCTCGCTGCGGAATTCCTCGGAGCCGGAGTGGAAAAAGGGCTGGTCACGATCATCATCGCCCACACCATGTTCTGCATCAGCTTCGTGGTGGTCACGGTGAAAGCGCGCGTGTCCAGTCTCGACCCCGCCCTCGAGGAGGCCGGTCGCGACCTCTACGGATCTCCGGCCCAGGTGTTCTGGCGCATCACGTTCCCGCTGCTGCTCCCGGGCATCGTCGCGGCGGCGCTGCTGTCCTTCGCCCTCAGCTTCGACGACTTCATCATCACCAACTTCAACTCCGGATCGGCGACGACCTTCCCCAAGTTCGTCTACATCGCGGCGGCCCGCGGCATTCCGGCGGAAGCGAACGTGATCGCCTCCGCGGTATTCCTCATCGCCATCGTCCTGGTGGTGTCGCAGCAGGTGAGTGCCGCGGCACGCCGGAAGCGACTGGCGAAGGTCGGTTGATGGCCTACGAGGATCGAGCTCGGCTGGCCGGGCTCTGGCAGGCCGAGATCGACCTGTTCCGTGCCCAGCGTCCGCGTTCGGCACAACTCTTCGCGGAGGCCACCCCCCACCTGCCCGACGGCGTGCCGATGCTCTGGATGGCGAAGTGGCCGGGGCCCTGGCCCGTCTACGTGCAGAGCGCATCGGGTTCTCACTTTCTCGACGTTGACGGCATCGACCACGTCGACCTGTGTCTCGGCGACACGGGCGCGATGTGCGGCCATGCGCCCGCGGCCGCCGTGGCGGCGATCTCCGCGCAACTCGCCAAGGGCTCGACCTTCATGCTCCCCACGGCTGATGCCGCTGCTGCCGCTGCACTTCTCGCCGAGCGTTTCGGGGTGCCGGCCTGGCAGTTCAGCCTCTCCGCGACCGATGCCAACCGCAGCCTGATCCGTTATGCCCGCCAGGTGACGGGCCGCCCGAAGATCGTGGTGCACGACTACTGCTACCACGGCACCGTCGACGAGGCCTATGCCACCCTCGACGAATCGGGGGCAGTGGTCGAGCGCCGGGGCACGATCGGGGCGCCGGTACCGCCGAGCCTTACCACGGCGGTCGTGCCCTTCAACGACATCCGGGCACTCGAGATGATGCTGGCGACGGGTGAGATCGCCGCCATGCTCATGGAGCCGGCCCTCACCAACATCGGAATCGTGCTGCCCGACCCGGGCTACCACGCGGCCGTTCGCGAACTCTGCACCCGCTTCGGAGTGATCCTGATCATCGACGAGACCCACACCCTGTCCGCCGGGCCCGGCGGGATGATCGCGCGAGACGGCCTCGACCCGGACGCAGTTGTCGTGGGAAAGAGCATCGGCGGAGGCATTCCCGCGGGAGCATATGGAATGACCGCGTCGTTCTCGGCCCTCGTGCGCGACTCGCTCGAACTGGAGGACATCGACGTCGGGGGAGTCGGCGGCACCCTCGCGGGTAATGCGCTGTCCCTCGCGGGCATCCGTGCCACCCTCTCGCAGGTGTTGACCGCCGAGGCCTTCCCGGCGATGATCGATCGCGCCACCGAATGGACGATCGGCGTGCAGTCGGCTCTCGACGAATTCCACGTGCCCTGGCAGGTCACCCAGCTCGGCGCGCGGGCGGAATACAGCTTTCGGCAGACAGCGCCCCACGATGGCGCAGAGGCGGCGGATGCCGATGACTTCGAACTGCAGCAGTACCTCCACCTGCACGCACTCAACCGCGGCATCCTCATCACGCCGTTCCACAACATGGCACTGATGGCCCCGAGTACTACGGCGGCCGACGTCGAGCGGCACACCGTTGCTTTCCGCGAGGCGGTAGTGAGCCTTTACGCCTGAGCGGGCGGAGCGCGCCTCTCGCTTGGCCCGTGCACTCTGCCTCCTCCCTCGATATCCCACCCCCGAGTTGCACTCTTCTGCGAGCTCGCGCGCACTCTCACCCGCAAAAGAGTGCACCTCGCTTGTGCTGGCGTCAGCGACAGGCAAGCAGCCGACGGATGCGCATCACGAGCTCGGCCGGATCCTTCAGGTCGCCGGCGTTCAACTCCATCACTCGCCAGCCGACGGCCTCCAGCTTCGATCGACGGGTCATGTCTGCCCGCCACTGCCCCTTGGTCGTGCGGTGGTAATCGCCCTGGTACTCGAGCACCAGGCGAAGGCCCTCGAAGATGAAATCGGTGCGGGCGACGAACTCTCCGAATCGGTCCGTCACCTCGCGATTAATCTCAGGCGTCGGGAATCCGGCGTCCTCGACGATCAGACGGAGCCGAGATTCCGGCGGAGATTCGGAGCGCTCGTTGAGGCGCAGTACCGCTCGGGACAGTGCGCGGAATCCACGCCGTCCGCGTCGCAGGCGAAGCGCCTTCTCGAGGGCGACCCTGGTGGTGAAAGGCCTTCGCCAGTGGATGAGGTAGTCGCCCGCGGCGACGAGATCCTCGAACGCGAGCTGGTCCGCGAGGTCGGTCCAGGTGCGCACCGTGGAGGTGACCCGGAGCCCCGACAACATGCTGACATCGGAGGGCACTACTGCCAGCCGGTGCCCCACCACCCCGCTCGCGGAGAGGGCCCGCGACGGCGACGGGACGCCCACGTGAAGCCGATCTGCGTGCTCGAGGGCCCAGGGGAGCGGGATGCCATGGATGAGTGCGGCGGTCGAGTGGCTGAAGAATGCGCGTCCGGGCATCCTCAACTGCAGGAGCGCGCACCTGTCGTGGAGGTCTGCCGGTGGGCTGGTCGCACGAACGCCCCACAGGCTGCGATCGAGGTCTCCCGCACGCAGGCGGCTTGGAGTGACTCCGAAGCCCCGCGCGGTGCCGACAGTGAATCCGTGCGCGGGAAGGCCTGGCGGGAGGGCAGCGGCTCGTGTCATCCGTCGAGGGTGCCAGTACGGGCTCCTCTTCGCGCGAATCGTCCACAGGAGCGCGAGTGAGCGCGATTCCGGGCGCGAGTTGCAGTCTTTTGCGACCTCTCGCTGAAGTGCACCCACAAAAGACTGCAACTCGGCGGGGGGGAGGTTGCGGGCGAGGGAGGTCGCGCGCCAAGCGACGGAGTGCGAAACGAATGGCCGCGCGAGCGGCGTGCTAGTCGATCACGCCGACCCCGAAGCGCAACCCCTGGCGCTAGAGACCCCGCACGAGCTCCGACACGCGGATGGCTCCCACCGGCAGTCCTCCGCCGAGCACCCTCTCGGTGGTCAGGGCGCCAACTCGGTCGGCGTCCTCGAGCGAAATGGCGCCGACCGAGGCCAGCATCCCGAGCCCGACGAGAGAGGTCGCGCGAGCGCTGCCATCCAGCATCTTGAGCGCCACGGCCGTGCCGTCGGGGGCACCCATCACGATGACACCCTCGGCACCGCCCTTGGTGAGCAGGCCGAGCTGTTCGATCACGACGGTGTTGGCGCGACCCGGCCCATCGATCGCCCAGGGCTCGGCCAGCACCGCGGCCGTGAGGAGCGCCGCGGAGGGATCGCGTGACGCCGCGACGCGCCCGACAGCGGTCGCGAGTCCGCGAAGCGTGGTCGCGAACACCGGTGCGCCACAGCCGTCGACGCCGATATGCCCCACCGGTTCACCGGTGAATTCCTCCACCGTGGCGCGGATCCGCTGCTGCAGCGGATGCTCCGGGTCGAGGTAGCTCGCGGTGTCCCAGCCGTTCTCCACACAGGCCAACAGAAAAGCAGCATGCTTGCCGGAACAGTTCATCGTGATGCGCGCGGGGGCGGATGCCGCCGACCGCGACGCGCTGTCGAGCGGCCAATCGACGGGACACTGCAGGGCCTCCACGTCGAGACCGGCCCGCTCGAGAATCGAACGGACCACCTCGACATGGGCTGCCGTGCCCGCATGACTGGCCGTCGAGAGCACGAGTTGCGCCCCGGCGAGGGACACCCCTGAGCGGAGCACGGCGATGGCCTGGAAGAACTTGAGCGACGAACGGCCGTATACGAGGGCATCCACGTCTCCGAGAGAGCGCAGCACAGAGCCATCCGGTGAGACGACGACCGCCGCGCCGAGGTGCCGCGATTCGTCGAGCCCTGATCGCGAGAGGATCGCCAGTTCGACGACGCCGGTGGGGTCGAGGGGGTGGCTCACAGGGCCGAGAGGGCGTCGTCGAGCACCTGGAGCGCCTCGTTCAGCAGCTCGGTCGAGATCGCGAGCGAGGGGAGGAAGCGGATGATGTTGCCGTAGGTCCCGGCACTCAACAGCAGCACGCCATTCTGGGCCGCGAACGCCGTGATCGCGGAGACCGCGGCCGCGTTCGGGGTGTGGGTGCCCGGCTCGACCAGTTCGATCGCGATCATCGCCCCGATGCCCCGCACGTCTCCGATCACCGGATGGCGCTTCTGCATCTCGAGCAGGGCCGGCCTGAGCACGCCCTCGATACGAGCTCCCTCGGCGAGGAGGTTCTTCGACTCGATCTCGTCGAAGACGGCGATGGCGGCCGCCGCTGCGACCGGGTTGCCGGCAAAGGTGCCGCCGAGGCCACCGGGATGTGAGGCATCCATGATGTCTGCCCGGCCGGTCACGCCGGCGATGGGAAGTCCGCCCGCGATGCCCTTGGCGCTCAATACCATGTCGGGCACCACGCCGAAGTGTTCGATGGCGAAGTACTTGCCCGTGCGAGCCATGCCGCTCTGGATCTCGTCGGCGACGAACACGACTCTGTTGGCGGTGCACCACTCGCGAAGGGCGGCGAAGTACCCCTCGGCCGCGACCACGAAACCGCCTTCGCCCTGGATCGGCTCGACCACGAGGCAGGCGAGATCGCTGGCACCGACGGACTTCTCGAGGTACGAGATGGTGCGGGCCGCGGCATCCGCCCCACTCAGTCCGTCGTGGAACGGGTAGGAATTCGGGGCGTGGTGAACATCGCTCGCGAAGGGCCCGAAGCCGAGTTTGTATGGCATCGCCTTGAAGGTCATCGCCATGGTGAGGTTGGTGCGGCCGTGATAGGCGTGGTCGAGCACGGCGACGCCCGTGCGGCCGGTGAACTTGCGCGCGATCTTCACGGCATTCTCGACGGCCTCCGCGCCGGAGTTGAGCAGCACCGTCTTCTTGGCGAAATCGCCGGGCGTGTGCTCGGCCAGCAGTTCCGCCACGCGCACATAACCCTCGTACGGGGTGACGGTGAACATCACGTGGGTGAAAGCGGCGAGCTGGGCGGATGCCGCGGCCACGACCGCCGCGTCGGTGTGGCCGATCGTCATCACTCCGATGCCGGCCCCGAGGTCGATGAACTGGTTGCCGTCGACGTCCACGACGATCGCACCGTGGGCGCGCTCGACGAAGACGGGGATGGCGGATGCGACGCCCACCGGGATCACCGCGAGGCGTCGCGCCTGCAGTGCCTGCGAACGCGGTCCCGGAATCGCGGTGACGATGCGCCGCTCCGGCACGATTTCGGCAGAATCGAGGGTGGGGGCGAGGGTGTCGGTCATGCGAAAATCCTACCGCCGGAGGGCGTAGCGTTCTGAGGGTGAACCACGAACACCACTTCGCCGTGTCCCTGCAATGGACCGGAAACCGCGGCACAGGAACAAGCGGGTACAAGGCCTACGGGCGCGATCACGTTGTGCGGGCCGAGGGCAAGCACGAGATCAGCGGGTCGTCGGATCGGGTCTTCCACGGCGACGCCGATCGCTGGAATCCCGAAGAGATGCTCATCGCCGCCCTCAGCCAGTGTCACCTGCTCAGCTACCTCCATGTCGCGGCGAGCAACGGCGTCGTCGTGACGGACTACACGGATGCCGCGACCGGCGTCATGGAGCAGACGGCGGACGGCGGCGGGCACTTCACTTCGGTGACTCTTCGCCCGGTCGTGACGATAGCGACCGACAATGTCGAGCTCGCGCTCTCCCTGCACCACGAGGCGAGCCTCAAGTGCTTCATCGCCAGTTCGATGAACTTTCCGGTGGAACACCAGCCGCGGGTGGTGTTCCGGGCCGAATAGGGCGACGGATCCGCGACATTCAGTGTTTGGTCAGCTTGATCACTGGGTGTGCCCCCACACTTGTCCGGTGAAGAAAACTCTCTCGGTGAAGAAATCCCTGTCGGTCTTGGCCATCGCCGCGCTCGCCTTCTCTCTGGCAGCCTGCAGCTCATCCACCTCGGCAGACGGTTGCACCCCGACGGCATCCGGCTCCAACTCGAGCAAGGTGAAGGTCACCGGCAAGTTCGGATCTGCGCCGACCGTCAAGTTCACCAAGGGGCTCAGCACCAAGAAGACCGAACGCTCTGTGGTGATCGACGGCAAGGGTGCCGTCGCCAAGGCGAACGGCACCGTCGAGGTCGACTACACCGCCTACGACGCCGCGTCGGGTAAGAAGATCGACGCCACAACTTACAAAAAGGGATCGACCACGTCGTTCCAGCTCAAGGACTCCAGCATCCTGCCCGGCATGATCAAGGGCCTGCAGTGTTCGCCCGCGGGCAGCCGCGTCGTCGCGGTCATCCCCCCGGCGGATGCCTTCAAGGCGGCCGGCTCGGAGGGGCTCGGCGTCAAGGGCACCGACTCGCTCGTCTTCGTCTTCGACGTCGTCAAGGTCGCCGCACCGGTGAAGGTGCTGCCGAAGGCGAACGGTGCGGTCCAGAAACCGGTCGCCGGCCTCCCGACCGTGAAGCTCGCCTCCAACGGCGAGCCGACCATCACCGTGCCGAAGGCTGACGCCCCGACCGACCTGAAGATCGCGGATCTCAAGAAGGGCACCGGCACGACGGTCAAGTCCGGGGACACGGTCACCGTCCACTACACCGGCGTCATCTGGGCGACGGGCAAGGTTTTCGATTCCAGCTGGACCCGCGGCACGCCCGCGAGTTTCGCCACCACAGGCGTCATCCCCGGCTTCGGCAAGGCTCTCGTCGGCCAGAAGGTCGGATCGCAGGTCATCGCGGTCATCCCCCCGGCTGACGGCTACGGCAGCGGTGGGCAGTCCGCGGCGGGTATCAGCGGCACGGACACCCTCGTGTTTGTCGTGGATATCCTCGCTACCGCCTAACCTCCGGCACCGCATCCGGAACGGCTAGCGTAGCCACATGCGTCGCGTCATCATCCTCGGTTCCACCGGCTCCATCGGAGTGCAGGCACTCGAGGTGATCGCGGCCAATCGCGACCGCTTCGAGATAGTCGGCCTCGCCGCGGGGTCCCGCCGTGACGCGGTGCATGCCCAGGCGACCACATTCGGCGTCGAACACGTCGCCCTCGGGGAGATCGAGGCCGAGCAGCTGGTGCGATCGGTCGAGGCGGATGTCGTGCTGAACGGCATCACCGGATCGGTGGGGCTCGGCCCAACCCTCGCCGCCCTCGAGGTGGGAGCGACCCTCGCGCTCGCCAACAAGGAGAGCCTGATCGTCGGTGGCGAGCTGGTGATGGGTGCCGCAGCCCCCGGTCAGCTGGTGCCGGTTGACTCCGAGCATTCGGCGATCGCGCAGGCGCTGAGGAGCGGAACGTCCGCCGAAGTGCGTCGTCTCGTGCTCACGGCATCCGGAGGGCCGTTCCGCGGACGCACCCGCGAGTCGTTGCGGGATGTCTCGCCGCGTGAGGCGCTCGCGCACCCCACCTGGGATATGGGGCTCGTCGTCACCACCAACTCGTCGACCCTGGTCAACAAGGGTCTGGAGATCATCGAGGCTCATTACCTGTTCGATGTGCCCTACGACCGCATCGACGTGACGGTGCATCCGCAGTCCATCGTCCACTCGATGGTGGAGTTCGTCGACGGATCGACCATCGCCCAGTGTTCGCCGCCGGACATGCGGCTGCCGATCTCCCTTGGCCTCGACTGGCCGAACCGGGTTGAGGGGGTGGGGGTGCCGCTCGACTGGACGTCCGCGAGCACGTGGACCTTCGAGCCTCTCGATACCGAGGCCTTCCCGGCCGTCGATCTGGCGAAGCGGGTGGGGCGAGAGGGTGGCACCTATCCCGCCGTCTTCAACGCTGCCAACGAACAGGCGGTCCTCGCCTTCCACGCCGGGCGGATCGGCTACCTCGACATCGTCGACACCGTCACGGCGGTCGTGGACGCGCACTCGTCATCCGGTGCCCTCACCCGCGAGTCCCTCGCCGACGCCGAACTCTGGGCCCGCGCGGATGCCGACCGGCGTATCGCTCTTCGCTAACGGTCCTTGCCGCTGTTGCCTTTACCGGGCTTCTCGGTCTTGCCGGGTTTCTGGTCGGTCTGGGCGGCGACCGCCGCCTCCAGGTCGGCGCGCACGAGAGCCAGGGATGCCGTGATGCTGTCGAAGCGCGAACCGGTCACTTCGCCCCTGGCGCGCGCATCCGCCAGCATCGCGGTCAGCTCGTCCAGTCGCGCGAGCGCGGCGGTCGGGTCGCCGGCGGCGGATGCCGAGGTCACGGCCAGCACGGCGGACTGCAAGCGGGACGCGACCGCAGACGCGTAGGCAGAGGCCGCAGGGGTCTGAACCGGTGCGCCGGTGCCGGCACAGCCGCTGAGCGTGATGGCGAGTACCAGAGCGCCGGTCGCCAGCGTCGTCGCACGCCTCACGGTGCCACGCTCTGCTGCAGTTGGCGCAGGTGCTCGCCCAGGGTGCCGGCCACAACCGGGTACGCGACACTCGATGCGCTCGGCTTCGGAGACGGTGAGGTGCCGGATGCCGCGGGGGCGGTCGAACCGGGGCGGAGCGACACGGCGAGCACTATCACCACGAGCACGACAGCCGCAGCGGCGCCGATGAGCGCGAAACGCCGGCCCGAGCCGGAGGAGGCCGCAACCGGGTTTCCGTCTGGCCCACCAAGCACGACGGTGGGCGCAGCCTCTTCCGACGCGCCGATTACCAGTGTCGGAGCGGGGTCCTCGGGGGCGGACATCCGCTTAGTCTGCTCCCAAAGCTCGGTCGAGGGTTCGGTCGAGGTCGTGGCCTGCAGCGGCACGGTCTGCTCGAGTCCGATCTCGCGCTCGGGCACCTCCATCGTGGACAGGCGCAGAAGAGTCGAAGCGACGCTCGCCGCATCCGGCCGGTCCGCCGGCGCACGCCGGGTCATCGCCGCGAGGAGATCGCGCCAGGAGTCGTCGAGCGTCGGGGGGATCTCGGGATCACGGGAAAGCCGCGCGACGACGGACTCGATCGCGCTGCCCGGAAAGGCCCGCCGCCCGGTCAGGCACTCGAGCAGCACCAAGCCGAGGGAGTACACGTCGCTGGCGGTCCCGACGGTTGCGCCCTCCGCCTGCTCCGGACTCAGATAGGTGGCGGTGCCGATCACGGTGCCGGTCGCCGTCATCCGTGCGTCGTCGAGCAGTCGGGCGATCCCGAAGTCGGCGAGCTTCGCGAGCGGTGCACCCGATGCGGCGGGGTCGCGGGGCAGGAGGATGTTGGCGGGCTTCACATCCCGGTGAACGACGCCCCGGCCGTGGATTTAGGAGAGGGCACCAGCGACATTGCCGCCGATGCGGGCTATCACTGTCGGGTCGGATGTGCCGTCGAGGAGCCGAGTGCGAAGGTCTACTCCGTCCACGAACTCGAGCACGAGGTAGGCGCGCCCGTGGTCACCCACTCCACCCTCTGCAACAGCATCGAAGAGCGTCACCAGTGCCGGGGCATTCAGAGAGGCGAGCAGTTGCACCTCATCGCGCTGCCGGCGCACGTCGTCGGCATCCGCCAGCTCGCTGCGGAAGACCTTGAGTGCGACGGTGCGACCGAGTGACTCGTCCCGGGCGCGATAGACGGTGGCCATCCCCCCGACACCGACCGTCGATTCGATGCGGAACCGATCCCCGACGAGGTCGCCCGGAGCGAGCCCGGAGGGGGAGCCGTTCGAATCGGTGCTCATCACCCCATTCTGCGTCATAGGGAATCCCCGGCAGCCCCACCGACGACCTCCAGCCTCGGGCGGATACGCTGTGCAGCGTGGAAACCGTCCTGCTATACATCCTCGGCATCGTCGTGGTCGTGATCGGCATCGCCCTGTCGATCGGTCTCCACGAGATCGGCCACCTCGTGCCGGCCAAGCTCTTCGGAGTGAAGGTCGCCCAGTACATGATCGGGTTCGGGCCGACGATCTTCTCCCGCAAGAAGGGGGAGACCGAATACGGGGTCAAGGCGATCCCGCTCGGCGGTTACATTTCCATGGCGGGGATGTATCCGCCGGCGAAGAAGGGCGGTCGTCCCCGCACCTCCGGCACCGACGCGTCGTTCCTCGAGGAGGAGTACGAGGCCTCCGGCCGCACCTCCAGCACCGGCTTCTTCCAGACTCTCGTGCAGGATGCCCGCACCGCGAGCGCCGACACCATCACCGTCGGCGACGAGGATCGCGTCTTCTACAAGCTCCCGATCTACAAGCGGGTGATCATCATGCTCGGCGGACCGTTCATGAACCTCGTGATCGCGGTAGTGCTGTTCGCCGTCGTGCTGAGTGGCTTCGGCACCCAGCAGCTCGCCGTGGGAAGCGTCTCCGCCTGTGTGCTTCCGGCGTCCAGCACCGCCGACAGCTGCTCCCCGAGCGATCCGGAGGCACCCGGATCGGCGGCCGGCCTCAAGCCGGGCGACCAGATCATCCGGATCGCCTCGATCGACTACCCGACCTGGGACCAGGTGACCGGAGTCATCCGCACCTCCGCGGGAAAAAACGTCGACATCACCGTGAATCGTGCCGGGCAGACCCGGGTTCTCACTGCCGTGCCGCTCCTCACCGTGCGGAACGTGCTGACCACCAGGGGCGCGGTCGTGAAGGATGCGAACGGCAAGGCCGTCACAGAGAAGGTCGGCTTTCTCGGCATCGGGCCGGATGTCGTGCTCGCCCGCCAGCCGCTCAGTCGCGTGCTGCCGACCCTCGGCACCAATATCGGCGCCGATGTACACCTGATCCTCAACCTCCCGCAGCGTCTGGTTGATGTGGCGAAGGCCGCCTTCGGCACAGAGGCCCGGGACCCAAACGGCCCGGTGAGCGTCGTCGGCGTCGGTCGGATCGCCGGTGAGGTCACCGCGACGCAGACCTCCCCGTTCGCCGAGCGCTTCTCGTTCCTGCTGGGCCTGATCGCCTCGCTCAACGTCGCGCTGCTGGTCTTCAACCTGGTTCCCCTGCTCCCGCTCGACGGCGGACACGTGGCGGGAGCACTGTGGGAGGGAATTCGCCGCGCCTTCGCGAAGCTCTTCAAGCGACCCGATCCGGGGCCTGTCGACATCGCCAAGATGGTGCCTGTCACCTTCGCCGTCGTGCTGGTGCTCGGCGCGATGAGCGTGTTGCTGATCTACGCCGACATCGTCAAACCGATCGCGCTGCAGTAGAGGCATTCAGAAGTCGCTCACGCGGCTCGCGTACAATTCTCGGCGTGCCAGCAATCAACTTGGGTATGCCCCTCGCCCCTCCCGTATTGGCCCCGCGTCGCAAGACCCGCCAGATCTCCGTCGGCAAGGTGAAAGTCGGCGGTGACGCGCAGGTGAGCGTGCAGTCGATGACCACCACGCAGACCACCAACATCAACGCCACTCTCCAGCAGATCGCCGAGCTCACCGCGACCGGATGCGACATCGTGCGAGTCGCGGTGCCCCACCAGGACGACGCGGATGTGCTGCACATCATCGCCAGCAAGAGCCAGATCCCGGTCATCGCCGACATCCACTTCCAGCCTCGCTACGTCTTCACCGCCATCGACGCCGGGGTCGGCGCCGTTCGGGTGAACCCCGGCAACATCCGCAAGTTCGACGACCAGGTCGGCAAGATCGCGGCGGCAGCCAAGGCGGCCGGGGTGAGCATCCGCATCGGGGTGAACGCGGGTTCGCTCGAGCCGAGCATCCTGCAGAAGTATGGCAAGGCCACCCCGGAGGCGCTCGTGGAGAGCGCGGTCTGGGAGGCGTCGCTGTTCGAGGAGCACGACTTCCACGACTTCAAGATCTCCGTCAAGCACAACGACCCCGTGGTCATGGTGAAGGCCTACCGACTGCTCGCCGAGCGCGGCGACTGGCCGCTCCACCTCGGTGTGACCGAGGCCGGCCCGGAATTCCAGGGCACGATCAAGTCGGCTACCGCCTTCGGCATCCTTCTCGGGGAGGGAATCGGCGACACCATCCGCGTCTCGCTTTCGGCTCCTCCGGTCACGGAGATCAAGGTCGGCCTGCAGATCCTGCAGTCGCTCAACCTGCGCGAGCGCAAGCTCGAGATCGTCTCCTGCCCGAGCTGTGGACGCGCCCAGGTGGATGTCTACCAGCTCGCCAATGACGTGACGGCCGGCCTCGAGAAGATGACGGTGCCCCTCCGCGTTGCGGTGATGGGCTGCGTCGTGAACGGACCAGGAGAGGCCCGCGAGGCCGACCTCGGCGTCGCGAGCGGCAACGGTCGCGGCCAGATCTTCGTCAAGGGCGAGGTCATCAAGACGGTGCCGGAGGCGGAGATCGTGCAGACGCTCATCGAGGAGGCCAATCGCCTCGCGGCCGAGATGCCTCCCGGGTCCGTCGGATCGCCCGAGGTAGTCACCGTCTGAGTTTCGCGCCGCTCAGGGGCATGGCCTCAGAGCGCGGTGGTGGACGTGGACCCCGTTCGGGTTGGGGTCCACCTCCAGAAGAGTCATCCGGAATGGACGCCCCCGCGGATTGGTCCGTGGTCGAAATATTTCGTCGCGGGCGCGGCGGCTAAAGTGTCCACGTGCCCACAAGACTCTCCCAACTCTTTGTCCGAACCCTCCGAGAAGACCCCTCCGACGCCGAGGTGACCAGCCACCGCCTGCTCGTGCGCGCCGGCTACATCCGCCGTCAGGGCCCGGGGATCTTCGCCTGGCTTCCCCTCGGACTCCGGGTCAAGCGCCGCATCGAAGCGATCATCCGCGAGGAGATGGACGGGATCGGCGCCCAGGAGGTGCACTTCCCCGGCTTGCTTCCCCGCGAGGCCTACGAGGTCACCGGGCGCTGGACGGAGTACGGCGACGGCATCTTCCGGCTGAAGGACCGCAAAGGTGCCGACTACCTGCTCGCCCCGACCCATGAAGAGGTCTTCACCCTTCTCGTGAAAGACCTGTACTCGTCGTACAAGGACCTTCCGCTGTCGATCTACCAGATCCAGGACAAGTACCGCGACGAGGCGCGGCCACGTGCCGGACTGCTGCGTGGCCGCGAGTTCACCATGAAAGACGCCTACTCCTTCGACTACAACGACGAGGGGCTCGACAAGTCCTACCAGGACCAGCGCGACGCCTATGAGCGCATCTTCGCGCGCCTCGGACTGGAGTACGTGATCGTGCAGGCGGACGCCGGAGCGATGGGGGGATCCCGCAGCGAGGAATTCCTCCACCCCACCCCGGTGGGTGAAGACACCTTCGTGCGCTCCGACGGTGGCTACGCCGCCAACGTCGAGGCATTCCACACCGATGCACCGGCGGCGCGGTCCTTTGACACGCTGACCCCGGCCGAAGTGCTCGACACCCCGGACACCCCCACGATCCAGACCCTGGTGGATGTCGCGAATGCGAAGCACCCGCGCCCGGATGGTCGCGCCTGGACAGCTGCCGACACCCTCAAGAACATCGTGCTGGCGCTCACCGCGCTCGACGGCACTCGCGAGCTCGTGGTCGTCGGCCTTCCCGGCGACCGGGAGGTCGACCTCAAGCGTGCCGAGGTGGCCTTCGCACCCGCAGCGGTCGAGGCCGCCAGCGAGGCCGACTTCGCGCGCCTGGACAAGCAGGAGGGTCGCGCAGGGCTCGTGAAGGGCTACATCGGCCCCTGGAGCGCCGCGGGGGCGGTACTGGGCGAGGAGTCGACCACGGGCATCCGCTTCGTCACGGATCCGCGCGTCTCCAGCGGGTCAGGCTGGATCACCGGGGCCAACGAGCACGGAAAGCACGTCTTCGGCCTCGTGGCCGGGCGGGACTTCGTCTCCGACGGCACCGTCGAGGTCGCGGAAGTGGTCGCGGGCGATCCGGCTCCGGATGGTTCGGGGCCGGTCGAACTGGCGCGCGGCATGGAGATCGGCCACGTCTTCCAGCTCGGGCGCAAGTATGCGGAGGCCCTCGGGCTGAAGGTGCTCGACCCGAACGGCAAGCTGGTGACGGTGACGATGGGCTCCTACGGCATCGGCGTCACCCGCATCCTCGCCGTCATCGCGGAGGCGAACAACGACGGTCGCGGGCTCATCTGGCCCCGCAACGTCGCGCCATTCGACCTGCACGTGGTCGCCGCGACCAAAGAGGTGGAGGTACTCGACGCCGCCGTCTCTCTCGCGGAGGACCTCGAGAAGCGCGGCTATGACGTGCTCGTCGACGAGCGCCCCAAGGTCTCGCCCGGGGTCAAGTTCGGCGATGCCGAGCTCATCGGGGTTCCGCTCATCGTCATAGTCGGAAAGGGTTTCGCCGAGGGGATGGTCGAGCTGTGGGACCGCCGCACTGGCGTGAAGACCCCGGTCGCGCTGGCCGACGTGGTCGAGGCGGTCGCCGCGCTCGACTGAGCACGGGGGCTCTGGGCATGGGGGGCACTGAGCAGCATGCCGCGGCAGCATCGCGGACGGGTGGACTCGGCAGCGGGAGGATGCCCGGGTGCCGGACCGCCCGCCGGCGCACCCTGCTAACTTAGAGAAAGACTTCGAGCGCGCGATCGCGGCGCACGAACGGACAATCGAAAATAGTGGAGGCCCTCAGTGGACATCGACCTGAGCGTGCTGCGTCTCTTGGAGCGCGAGCGCGAAATTCCCTTCGACGAACTCGTCGTGATCATCGAGCAGGCCATTCTCACGGCGTACCTCAAGCACATCGAGACGCCGGAGAACAAGGACGGCAACGCGCACGCGCGAGTGTCGCTCGACCGCAAGTCCGGGCACGTGAGCATCTTCGTGCCAGAGCTGAACGAAGAGGGCGAAGTGATCGGCGAGGCCGAGGATGTGCCGGAGGACTTCGGTCGCATCGGCGCCTTCGCGGCCAAGCAGGTCATCAACCAGCGCCTGCGGGACATCGGTGACGACAAGGTGCTCGGCGAGTTCAAGGGCCGTGAGGGCGACATCATCGCCGGAGTCATCCAGCAGGGTCCGAACCCGCGCATGATCCACGTGGACCTCGGCACGATCGAGGCCATCCTCCCTCCGGAGGAGCAGGTGCCCGGGGAGGTCTATGCGCACGGTTCTCGAATCCGCGTCTACGTCACGAGCGTGAGCCGTGGACTCAAGGGTCCGCAGATCACGGTCTCGCGCACGCATCCGTCGCTCGTTCGCAAGTTGTTCGCGCTGGAGGTGCCCGAGATCGCCAGCGGAGTCGTGGAGATCGTCTCCCTCGCCCGCGAAGCCGGCCACCGCACCAAGATCGCGGTGAAGGCCAACGAGCCCGGGGTCAACGCCAAGGGAGCGTGCATCGGCGAACTCGGGCAGCGTGTGCGCGCGGTCACGGCGGAACTCAACAACGAGAAGATCGACATCGTCGACTACAGCGAAGACCTGGCGACCTTCGTGGGAAACGCGCTGTCCCCGGCGAAGGTCACCTCCTCGTACGTGATCGATGCGTCGACGAAGGCCGTGCGGGCCCTCGTTCCGGACTACCAGCTCTCGCTCGCCATCGGCAAGGAGGGCCAGAACGCCCGACTCGCCGCAAAGCTCACCGGCGCCCGCATCGACATCCAGCCCGATTCGATCCTCGACCAGGACTGATCCCGTTCAGTGCGGTGGGGCGGATGCCTCGGCTCGCGGAATGGCGCGCCTCGGCACGCTGTTGCAGAAGGGGATAAGATGATCTCTGTTAGAACCTGTCTCGGCTGCCGCGAACGTGCTGACAGATCCCTCCTCGTGAGGGTAGTTGCACGCGATGGCGAAGCCGTTGTGGATGTATCCGCAACACTTCCCGGCCGAGGCGCCTGGGTGCATCCGACAACCCGCTGTGCTGAAACCGCGGTCGCTCGTAAGGCGATTGCGCGGGGACTTCGCGCGGAAGGTGCACTCGGCACAACGGGATTCCTGGCAGAAATTGCCGGTCTCACCATGAATGACACAGTCGGCGTTCCATCCGGAACGCCCTAACGAACAGGCTGATTGACCAATGGACAACTAATGAGCGGCTCGAAATGAGACCCGTCCACAATTAAGGCCTTCTCCTCATCGGGAGTCGGCCCGATAAGGAGAACACTGTGGCAAAACCACGCGTGCACGAGATCGCAGCAGAACTCGGCATTGACAGCAAGAAAGCCCTTGAGAAGCTCAAGGAAATGGGCGAGTTCGTCAAGGGACCGTCCTCCAGCATCGAACCTCCGGTAGCTCGCAAGCTGCGCGCCGCCCTCGAGGCCGATGGCATCAAGGCGCCCGAAAAGGCCGCGGCCCCGGCGGCCCCCGCCGCCCCCGCCCGCCCCACTCCCGCCCCCGTCGCCGAGGCTCCTGCGGCTCCGGCACCGAGTCCCGCCCCGGCGGCCCCCGCGGCCCCGGTAGCCGAGACCCCGGCTGCGACCCCGGCCACCCCGGCAGCTCCGGCCGCCGAGGGATCCAGCATCCCGCGCCCCGGAACGGCCAGGCCCGGAAACAACCCCTTCGCGAGCACCCAGGGGATGCAGCGTCCCGGCGCGCCCCGCCCGGGCAACAACCCCTATGCGTCCACGCAGGGCATGAACACCCGTCCGCCGGCCTCGGCGACCGGCATCCCTCGTCCGTCCGCTCCGCGCCCCGGCGCCCCGCGTCCCGGTGGACCGGGCCAGGCGGCTCAGCGTCCCGGTGGATTCGGACAGCGTCCGGCCGGTGCCGGTGGATTCCGTCCCGGTGGAGCCGGTGGGGCACGTCCCGCCGGTGCCGGTGGATTCCGTCCCGGTGGAGCTCCTGCCGGAGCTCCCGGCTCGAACTTCGGCCCGAACCGCCCCGCCGGCGGCGGCGGTCGCGGTCGCGGACCCGGCGGTGGCACCGCTGGTGCCTTCGGTCGCGGTGGCGGCAAGAGCAAGGCGCGCAAGTCGAAGCGCACGAAGAGGGCGGAATTCGAACTCCGCGAAGCTCCTTCGCTCGGTGGCGTCAGCGTTCCCCGTGGCGATGGAAAGACATCCATCCGTCTGCGCCGTGGCGCATCGATCACCGACTTCGCCGACAAGATCGACACGAGCCCCGGCAACCTGGTGACCGTGCTGTTCCACCTCGGCCAGATGGCGACCGCGACCGAATCCCTGGATGAGGCGACCTTCGACATCCTCGGTGAGGAGCTCGGCTTCAAGATCGAGATGGTCTCTCCGGAGGACGAGGATCGCGAGCTGCTCAGCGGCTTCGACATCGACCTCGACCAGGAGCTGGACGACGAGACCGACGACGACCTCGAGGCCCGCCCGCCCGTGGTCACCGTCATGGGTCACGTCGACCACGGAAAGACGCGCCTTCTCGACGCGATCCGCAATGCCAACGTCGTGGCCGGTGAGGCCGGGGGAATCACCCAGCACATCGGTGCCTACCAGGTCATGACGGAGCACGAGGGCATCGAACGCGCCATCACCTTCATCGACACCCCGGGCCACGAGGCGTTCACCGCGATGCGCGCCCGAGGCGCGCAGGTCACGGACATCGCGATCCTCGTGGTCGCGGCGGACGACGGCATCATGCCGCAGACCATCGAGGCCCTCAACCACGCGCAGGCCGCCAACGTGCCGATCGTGGTCGCGGTCAACAAGATCGACAAGGAGGGGGCCAACCCCGCCAAGGTGCGCCAGCAGCTCACCGAATTCGGTCTGGTCGCCGAGGAGTACGGCGGGGACACGATGTTCATCGACGTCTCCGCCCTCAACAAGATCGGCATCCCCGATCTTCTCGAGGCAGTTCTGCTCACCGCGGATGCCGGACTCGACATGCGCGCGAACCCCAACAAGGACGCGCGCGGTGTCGCCATCGAGGCCAAGCTCGACAAGGGACGAGGTGCGGTCGCGACCGTGCTCATCCAGTCGGGAACCCTCGAGGTCGGAGACGCGATCGTCGCCGGAACGGCCTACGGCCGCGTTCGCGCGATGTTCGACGAGAACGGCACGGCAGTCGAGTTCGCCACGCCCGCCCGCCCGGTCTCGGTGCTCGGACTCACTTCCGTTCCCCGCGCCGGTGACACCTTCCTCGTCACCGACGATGACCGCACGGCCCGCCAGATCGCCGAGAAGCGCGAAGCAGCGGAGCGCAACGCCCTGCTCGCCCGCAGCCGCAAGCGCATCAGCCTCGAGGACTTCACCAAGGCCCTCGAAGACGGCAAGGTCGAATCGCTCAACCTCATCATCAAGGGTGACGTCTCCGGTGCCGTCGAGGCGCTGGAAGAGTCGTTGCTCAAGATCGAGGTGGACGACAGCGTGCAGCTGCGCATCATCCACCGCGGTGTCGGTGCGATCACCGAGAGCGATGTCAACCTGGCGACGATCGACAACGCGATCATCATCGGATTCAACGTGCGCCCCGACACGAAGGCGCGCGAGCGCTCGGCCCGTGAAGGTGTCGAGGTGCGCTTCTACTCGGTCATCTACGCGGCCCTCGAGGACGTGGAGAACGCCCTCAAGGGAATGCTCAAGCCCGAGTTCGAAGAGGTGCAGTCCGGTGTCGCCGAGATCCGCGAGATCTTCCGCTCTTCCAAGTTCGGAAACGTCGCCGGTGTCATCGTGCGCAGTGGAACCATCACTCGAAACGCGAAGGCTCGCGTCATCCGCGATGGTGTCGTCGTCGGAGACAACCTCGCCATCGAGTCGCTGCGTCGATTCAAGGACGACGTCACCGAGGTGCGCACGGACTTCGAGGCCGGTATCGGTCTCGGTAAGTTCAACGACATCCAGATCGGCGACGAGATCGAGACGATCGAGCTCAAAGAGAAGATCCGGGTCTAACACCCGTCCGCAGCCGGCTACGGCCGGTGCCCGGACACAGGCGGAGCTCCGCAAGCTCCGCAAGCCTGTTTACCCGGGCACCGGCCTCCGCCGTCCGCTACCAGTTGTTTGAGAAGGAAAAGGGAAGAACAATGGCTGACCCGGCTCGCGCCGCCAAGATGGCGGACCGCATCAAGGTGATCATCGCGAAGACTCTCGAGCGAGGGCTCAAGGATCCGCGGTTGGGATTCGTGACGATCACCGATGTGAAGGTGACGGGCGACCTGCAGCACGCCTCGATCTTCTACACGGTCTACGGCACCGACGAGGAGCGTGCGGATTCCGCGATCGCCCTGAAGTCGGCAACGGGGATGCTGCGCAGCGAGGTCGGCAAGAACATCACCGCGAGGCTCACCCCTTCGCTCGAATTCATCGCCGACGCCGTGCCGGAGAACGCCAAGCACATCGAGGCGCTGCTCGCCGAAGCGGCCAGCCGCGACAGCGAGATCGGCGGGCTGCGCAGTACCGCGAAGTACGCCGGCGACGAGGATCCCTACGTCAAGCCCCGGGTTATCGCAGACGACGACGAAGACTGACCGTCTGGCCCGCGGGTCTCGATGCGCTCGCTGAAGCGGGCTGCTCGCGCTGCCGTCTGGTATTTCCTCCAGGGCCGTATCGAGACCGACTACTTCAACAGGCGTGACAGCACCCGGTCTGCCAGCGGCTTGCCGCCGGTCTGGCAGGTCGGGCAGTACTGGAACGTCGAGTCGGCGAAGATCACCTGACGCACGGTGTCGCCGCAGACCGGGCACGGCAGCCCGGTGCGCCCGTGCACCTGCAGTCCCGACTTCTTCTCCTTCTTCAGCTCGGAGGCGGAAAGCCCCTCCGCGCGGGCGATCGCGCCGCGCAACGTGGACTGCAGCGCCGCGAAGAGCCGCGCTGTCTCATCCTCGGACATCGAGGCAGGTTTGAACGGCGACATCTTCGCCGTGTGCAGGATCTCGTCGGAGTAGGCGTTGCCGATGCCCGCGATCAGGGACTGGCTGCGCAGCACACCCTTGATCTGCGCCCGGCCCGCGCCGGCGAGGATCTGCGCGAAGGCCTCGAGCGTGAAGGCGGGATCGAGCGGATCGGGTCCGAGTCGCGCGACGCCGGGCACCTCTGCCGGGTCGCGGACGATCCAGATCGCCAGGCTCTTCTTCGTGCCGAATTCGGTGATGTCGAGCCCGGACCCGTCATCGAGCACCAGTCTCGCGGCCACCGGCCCCTTGCCGAGGCGCGACGGAGGAGGTGGCGGATCCTCGCGCCAGCGGATCCAGCCGAGCAGGGCAAGATGCATGACGAGGTGGAGGTCACCCACTTCGAGGTCGAGGTACTTTCCGTGCCGTCCCACACCCCGTACGACCTCGCCAGAGAGGGCAGTCGCGGGCGGGTCGAAGGTCTTCATCGCCGCGAACGACAGGGCCTGGAACCGGTCGACGGTGCGCCCCTCCAACCGGGCGGCCAGGTCCGCGACCATCGCATGGATCTCGGGGAGCTCTGGCACGGCTCAAGTCAACTCCCCAAAGACGACCGCGTCTACTGGGGCAGTTCGTAGCCGTGCGCGGGTGACCCCACCACCAGCCCGTCGGCGAGCAGGCCGGCGAGCGCCCGGGAGCGCTGTGCATCATCCGCCCAGACCGTGTCGATCTCGGTGGCCCGCACCGGCACATCCGAGGCCCGCAACTCGGCGAGGATGAGACCACGCACCTGCCGATCTGAACCCTCGAACTTCTTCTGCACCTGCTTTCGCGGGCCTTCGTAGTCCGGGTAGCCTGCCGCTCGCCAGGCACACACCGCCGCAAGGGGGCACTCATCGCACCGGGGCGCGCGAGCGGTACAGACGATCGCGCCGAGTTCCATCGCCCCGGCATTGAAGGTTCGCGCACCCTCGTCGTCGGCCGGCAGCAGCGCCTCCATGGCGGCGAGATCCCGCTTCGTCGACGGAGGACCGGCATCGGCGTTGCCGTCGATCGCGCGGGCGATGACTCTTCGCACATTGGTATCGACAACGGGATGCCGGTCTCCGAAGGCGAAGACCGCCACCGCTCGCGCGGTGTAGTCGCCGATTCCGGGCAACGCGAGGAGCTCTGAGACATCACGCGGCACGATTCCGCCGTGGCGCTCGGTGATGGCCACCGCTGCCGCGTGGAGGTACAGCGCGCGACGGGGATAGCCCAGCCGGTTCCAAGCCCGCACCGCCTCGCCGGAGGGTACCGCGGAGAGCGACGCCGGGTCCGGCCAGCGTCGCAGCCACTCCTCCAATCGCGGGATCACCCGCACCACCGGCGTCTGCTGCAGCATGATCTCGCTCACCAGGGTGCCCCAGGCGCTGAAACCCGCGCGGCGCCAGGGAAGATCCCGCTGGTTGGCGACGAACCATTCGTTGACGGCCGGCGCGATGCTCACCCCTCCACTCTACGAAGCAAAGCTCGTGATGGGCGCCGCGGCGTAGGCTAGCGACCATGGCCAGATGGCAGCCCGAAAAAAAGGATGTGCTCGACGCACTCGCCGCCGAGATCGTCTCCCTCTACGCCGGTGGACGCGTCGTCGTCGCCGTAGACGGGATGGATGGCGCAGGCACAGGCCCGTTCGCCGACGACCTCGCCGTCGCGCTCACCGCAACGGGACGCTCGGTATTCCGGGCATCCATCGACGACTTCCACCGCTCCCAGGCCGAACGTCTGGCGCGCGGCGCCGATTCGCCCGAGGGCTACTACCGGGACTCCTTCGACTACTCGACCTTCCGGCGCGTGCTGCTCGAGCCGTTCCGAATGGGAGGCAGCACGGCTTTCGTGACGGCGGCCTTCGATCGGGCGCGGGACCTCGCCGTGCAGTCGAAGTGGCGCACCGGCCCGAAGGACGCCATCCTCGTAGTCGACGGCGTCTTCCTCAACCGACCGGAGCTCGCCGGGCTCTGGAACTACTCGATCTGGCTCGACGTTCCCCGCGAACTCGCGGAAGAGCGCATGCTTGGCCGCGACGGACCCACCGAGAACGTCGAACGGTATCGCGGGGGTCAGGAGCTCTATCTCTCCGAGACCAGCCCGCGGACGGCCGCGTCGAGCATCATCGACAACCGGGATCTCGAGCACCCGAGACGGGTCTTCGCCGACTCCTGTTAGGGCGTGGACGTCGCCTCGGACGATTGCGGCCAGCACCCGCTACCGGGCGAGGGGCACCGTCATCCTGTCGATGACAGTGGCCACCGGGAGGAATTCTCCGGCACGTTCGACTTCGTGAACCATGGCCACGAGCTCCGCGCTCACCGGCACCGCCACCCCCACGGCTTCCCCGCGAAGCACGACGGCTCCGTTGAGGTAGTCGATCTCGGTGGGCTGGCCGCGACGGATGCTCTGGAGCGTCGATCCCGGGTTCGGTCGCGATCCCATCCGCCGCTTCATCAGCAGGGGAAGCAGTTGCGCGATGACGGGTGGAACTCGGGCGAATGCCGTAAGTCGTGAGTGCGAGAGTCCCTGCAGTGAAGCGAATTCGATGCCGGCGGCCCGCGCCACCCGCACGGCCTCGCGCATCGTCTCGGTCATGATCGCGCGCAGGTCACGGTTGCCGATGACCTCCTGCACGCTCAGGCCCGTGGCGGCTGACAACCCGTTGACATGGTTGACGATGAGCTTCGTCCATTGGGCGCCTTCGAAATTGTCGGTGAGTTCCACCGGCATCACGGCACCGAGGATCTTCGAGGCGTAGAGCGCCGGCAGCACAGGGCCGCCGAGGAATGTCGGCCCTGTCGTGGTGATGGTGATCGTGCCCGGAGACAGATAGGACGCGGCGTAGAGCGCCAGCCCGCCGACGATATCGGATCGGGGAGCCGCTCGCTTCGCGGTCGTGATGGCCTCGAGGCCGTTCTGCACGACGACGACGGGGATGCCGATGAGCAGTTCGGCGTTCGCTCGGAGGGCGACGGCGGCATCCTGCGCCTTGGTGGTGAGGAAGGCGATGTCGGGGGAGATGGTGAGGGCCTCGACGGCGTCGACACGCACCGTGAAGTCGCCCCAACCTCCGGTGAGCCGCAGCCCCGTGTCCGCGAGCGCGGCGAGTTGCTCGCCGCGCGCGACGACCTGCACCTCGTGCCCTGCCCGCGCGAGAAGACCGGCGATGGTGCCGCCGATTGCGCCGGCCCCGATCACCGCTACCCTCATGCCCCGATCCTAGCGATCGGCGCGACGACGCTTCACCGGGGAGGAATCGAGTCCCGCCGGGACGGGAGGAAGAGGGCGACCACGGCCGACCCGAGCAGCACCGCCGCCCCGACGGTGACCGCCGGAATCGCGGCATCCACATAGCCGGTGGGGGTGAGCTGCCCACCAGCGCCGGTGAAGACCGCGGTGAGAACGGCGATCCCGAGGGCGACCCCGATCTCGCGGAGGGTCGAATTGGTGCCGCTCGCCTTGGCCCGGTCCGGCTCGGCGATCCCCGCGAGCACAGCGGTCGACGAGGGTGCGAAGACGAGCCCCATGCCGATGCCGGCGAAGACGAAGGCGCCGACCAGGTTGCTGTAGGAGGCGTCCACACTCATGGTGCGGGAGAGCCAGAACACACCGACCGCCTGGAAGAGGAGTCCGGCGACGATGAGCACCCGGGTGCCGACGCGTGAGGCCGCGAGCCCGGCGAGAGGGGCGACCACCATCGGGGCGAGCGTCCAGGGCATCGTCAACACTCCCGCTTCGAGGGGGGAGTGCCCCTGCACGATCTGGAGGAACTGGATCAGGATGAAGATCGAGCCGAACATGCCGAAGCTGAAGCTGAGCCCGACGAGATTGGCCACGCTGAAGCTTCGGTTGCGAAACAGCCTCAATGGGAGCAGGGGAGCGGATGCCCGCCCCTCCCACCACACGAAGGCGCCGACAAGCACAGCACCTCCCACCAGGGAGCCGAGCACTTCCGCACTGTCCCATCCGGCATCGTTGCCGCGGATGATGCCGTAGACCAGCCCGAGAACCCCCACACCCACGAGGGGCAGTCCGACGACATCGGCCCGAACCCGCGCGCCGAAACCGTTGGGGAGTGCGAGAAGCGCGAGGGGGATGCCGATGATCCCCACGGGTACATTGATCCAGAAGATCGCCTGCCAGTTCCAGCCCTCGACGACGGCACCGCCGATGAGCGGACCGAGCGCGACGCCGAGCCCGGAGATGCCTCCCCAGATGCCGATGGCGAGCGGACGCATTCGCTCGCTCACCGAGCCGACGAGCAGGGTGAGGGACAGGGGCATGAGCGCGGCGGCACCGACCCCCTGAATGGCGCGGGTGACGATGAGCATCCAGGGTTCGGTGCTGACCGCGGAGAGTGCGGAGGCGACGGTGAACAGCGCGATGCCCGCGACGAAGACGGAGCGCCGTCCGAGTCGATCTCCGAGCGCTGCGGCCATGAGCATGAAGGTGGCGAAGCTCAAGGTGTAGGCATTCACGAACCATTGAAGCTCGTCGATGCCCGCATCGAGTTCGGTGCGGATGACCGGCAGTGCGCTGGTCATCACGAGGTTGTCGAGGGTCGCCATGAACATCGGGAGCGATGCGGCGACGATGGCCAGCCAGATCGGGATGCGCTTCTGCGCCGTGCGGATGGGCGGCTCGGCGGCAACGGTGATGGTCATGGGTCCTCCGGATTAAGGCATCGGATGATTACTTAACAGGACCCTAGTTATCGGCTGATAACATGTCAAGAGTGAGCTTCCCCGAGACCGAGACTGATGTGCCCCTGACCAGGATGCGGGCGGGAGAGCGTCGAGAGCTCATCCTCGACGCGGCGATGCGGGTGTTCGGCGATCACGGCTATGTCGGCACCACGACCGCGGAGATCGCGCGGGCGGCCGCGGTAAGCCAGCCCTACGTGGTGAGGATGTTCGGCACAAAGGAGAAGCTCTTCGTCGAGGTGCTGCATCGCGCGCTCGACACGCTGCTCGCTGCTTTCCGGGCGGCGCTCGCCGAGGAATCCGAGGTGCCGGTGTCACGACGGATAGGCCTCGCCTACGTGGGACTCGCGGCGCATCGGGGTCTCCTGCTCTCGCTCATGCACGCTTTCGTGCTCGGCGGGGATGCCGGCGTCGGCCCGGTGGCCCGCGAGGGTTTTCTCCGCGTCTACAGTTTTCTGCGCGACGAAGCGGGCTTCACCGTCGACGAATCGCAGAACTTCCTCTCGGGTGGCATGCTGATCAATACCATGATCGGACTGCGGATGACTGACGAATTCGATCGAGACCCGAGCGCCCGAGAGCTCCTCACGGCGGCCTTCCCCGAGAAGCTCGACCTGATGCGAAGCCTCACGATCCCCGTTTCGGATCCTCCCTCCCCTTCCGCCAGGGACTCGCTCGCGTGACCGAGGCACTCGGCCGCAGCGGCATCCTGCTCATCGACAAGCCCGCGGGAATCACCAGTCATGACGTGGTGGCGCGCACCCGAAAGCGTGCGGGGACGCGCAAGGTGGGTCACGCCGGCACTCTCGACCCGATGGCCACCGGCCTCCTCGTGCTCGGCATCAACAACTCGACCCGACTGCTCACCTACCTGGTCGGGCTCGACAAGGAGTACTTCGCGACCATCCGTCTCGGGGCCGCGACCAACACCGACGATGCGGAGGGGGAAGAGACGGCGGTGGCTGAGCCCGAGGCGGTCGCGAGCCTCACCGAGGCGGCGATCTCCGCCGCGCTCCTGCCGCTGCGGGGGGCGATCAGCCAGGTGCCGAGCAGCGTGAGCGCCATCAGGGTCGACGGCAAACGGGCCTACAGTCTCGTGCGCGAGGGGGAGACCGTCGAGCTGGCGCCGCGCTCCGTGACCGTCTCCGCCCTCGAAGTGCTCGCCTCGCGTCGACACGAGGGCTTCTACGATCTCGATGTGAGAGTGCGCTGCAGCTCGGGCACCTACATCCGCGCGATAGCCCGAGACCTCGGTGCCGCGCTCGGCGTCGGTGGTCACCTGACCGCTCTCCGGCGAAGCATGATCGGCCCATTCAGCGTCTCGGATGCCGCGGAGCTCGAATCGCTCGATGTGGGCGCAGCACTGCTCTCGCCGGCCACCATCGCGGCCGGACTGTTCCCGGTCCTCGCGCTCGACTCCGACCAGGCGGTGGACCTCGGCCATGGAAAGCGACTCGTCGCCGATCGTCCGGAAGGTGCGCCGGGGCCCGTCGCGGCGATCGCGCCGGACGGGCGACTGGTCGGCCTGCTGGAGTTCGCCAATGGCGTCGGCAAGCCGATCGTGAACTTTCCGCCGGACATCCTCACCGCACCGGTCGTGACGTCGTGATCGAGTGGTTCACCTGGGTGCAGGTGTGGATCGCCATCGCCGCCGGCCTGTTCTGCCTCGCGCTCGGCCTTCTCGGCCGACAGCCCAATGACTACTCGCTCGGCGCGACAGCGCTCGTGGAGCTGCTCCTCGTCGCCCAGCTGGTGGTGGCGATCGTGGTCCCCTTCGTCGGCAATCCGCCGCGCGGCAGCCTGCCGGAGTTCTACATCTATCTGGTTTCGGCCCTCCTGCTGCCCCCTCTCGCCGCATTCTGGGCGCTGCTGGAGCGCAATCGCTGGGCGACCGTCGTGCTCGGCGTCGTCTGCCTCGCCGTCGCTGTGATGGTCTATCGCATGTATCAAATCTGGGTCTTCCAGGTGGCCTAATCTTGAAGTGATGTCTGCCAACTCCTCTCCCCGCCCGGCGCGGACCAGATCACTCGGAATCGGGCGGGTGCTCGTGGCCGTCTACGGAATCCTCGCTCTCGCCGCGACGGGTCGCTCGGTGTTCCAGATCATCGACCGCTTCGCCGAGGCACCGCTCGCGTTCTCGCTCTCGGCGCTCTCGGCGGTCGTGTACATCGTCGCGACGGTCGCGCTCGTCGCCCCGGGAGCCGCGTGGTACCGGGTCGCGCGCCTCACCATCGGGTTCGAGCTCGTCGGAGTGCTGGTGGTCGGCACCATCAGCCTCGTCGCTCCCGGGCTGCTCGGCCTGCACAGCATCAATCCCTTCGGTCGGGAGGCCACGGTCTGGTCGGCCTACGGACTCGGCTATCTGCTCATCCCGCTCGTACTCCCGGTGCTCGGCCTGCTCTATCTGCGCGCCCGGCGCCCCACCGCCGTCGAGGCGGATGTGCCGGCATGAAGTTCTTCGCATCCCTCGCCGAGGTTCCTGCCGACTTCGGGCCTTCCGCCGTCACCATCGGAAAGTTCGACGGGGTCCACTCCGGGCACCGGAGCGTGATCGCACGGCTGCGTCTCGAAGCCGCCGAGGCGGGACTCGTCTCGACGGTGCTCACCTTCGACCGGCATCCGCTCGCTCTGTTGAGCCCGGATGCCCGCCCCGAGAGTCTCACGAGCAACGAACAGAAGCGTGAGGTTCTGGAGACCACCGGCATCGACGCCGTCGTCATGATCGAATTCACCCACGACTTCAGCGTGCAGGAGCCCCAGGACTTCGTGACGGATGTGCTGGTCGGCACCCTTCACGCGAAGCTGGTGTTCATCGGTCCCGACTTCAAATTCGGACACCGTGGACTCGGCAGCATCGAATTGCTCGAGCGGCTCGGTCTCGAGTACGGATTCGAGGTGCGGATGATCGAGGCAGTGCGTCCCCTCGGTGACCGGGTGATCTCGTCCACCTGGATTCGCGACCTGCTCGCCGAAGGCCGGGTCGCCGAGGCGGCGTCCCTGCTCGAGCGGTTGCCGACCGTGCGCGGGATCGTGGTGCCGGGGGAGCGCCGAGGTCGCGAGCTCGGATACCCGACCGCCAATCTCGCCCGAGCCGTCGAGGGCTACGTGCCGGCAGACGGGGTGTATGCCGCCTACGCGACTGTCGACGGGCGCACCATGCCGGCCGCGGTTTCCATCGGCAACAATCCGACCTTCGTCGGGGTGCCCGACAAACAGATCGAGGCACACCTGCTCGACGAAGATCTCGATCTCTACGGCAAGACCGTGGAGATCGCCTTCGTCGAATACATCCGCGGCATGGAGAAGTTCGCCAGCGTGGAGGAGCTCGTCACCCAGATGACCCATGACGAGGCCCGGGTGCGCCAGTTGCTCGGGATGCCGGAGCGCACGACTCCGATCGGGCCGACAACCTAGGGATCCGACGCCGGCCGTGGGGAATCGGTCAGCCGACGACCTCGGGGCGGTGCACGAGCGCTGCGGCCCCGATGAGCGGACCGTCGCTCGACAGCCCGGAAGGCACGACCTTCACCTTCGTCACGAAGCCGAACTGCCAGCGGGTCGCGATGGCGGTGCGCATGTGGTCGAACAGCACCGGCGTCACCTGCGAGAAGCCTCCGCCGATCGCGACGATCTCGAGGTCGACGAGGGATGTCGCGGACGCGATGACCTGTCCGATGGCGCGGCCCGAGCGTTCGATGGCGGCGGCGGCGATCGGATCGCCGGCCCGGAAGCTCGCGCCGAGCTCCTCGCCCGTCGTGCCCGTCCAACCCTGGCGCCGCGCCCACGCGACGGTCTTCGGACCAGAGGCGATGGCTTCGACGCATCCGATCCCGCCGCAAAGGCAGGGGTCGTCGAAGCCGGCGACCTCGACGTGGCCGATGTGGCCCGCGTTGCCGGTCGGGCCGGAGACGGTGTTGCCGTGCAGGATGAGCCCGCCGCCGATGCCGGTCGAGACGATCATCCCCATCACGTTGTCGTAGCCGCGACCGGCGCCAACCCAGTGTTCCGCGAGCGCGATGCAGATGCCGTCCATGCGCAGAAGCACGGGCACATCGGGAAGGGCCGCCGCGACCTGGTCGCGAAGAGGATACTCGCGCCACACCCCGAGGTTGAGGGGGGAGACGCGTCCCTCGAGCTCGTTCACCGGCCCCGCGGATCCGATCCCCGCGCCAACGAGAGTCGCACCGACGGGAAGGGCCGCAGCCGCGAGACCGACGACCTCATCGACGGAGAGCGCGAGCCCCGCGGAATCCCGCTCCGCACCGGTCGGCGCCCGAAAGCGGCTGCCCGGGAGCACGACGCCATCGGGATCGACGAGGGCCGCTTCGACCTTGGTTCCCCCGACATCCACGGCGAGGGCGAAGATCGCGCTCACGCGGCTACCCGCGACGCGATGAAGAGCACGAGGTAGTAGAACGCGAACATCGCCACGATGCCGACCAGCGGCCAGTAGAACGCCCACCGCCCGCGCACCTCGAAGAAGATGAACAGGGCGGTGCCGGCGAACCAGGACCCCACGGCGAGGATCTTCGTGAAGATGCCGAACACCGGAAGCAGAAACTGGTCCGCATAGAAACTCGCCAGCGCGAGCATGAAGATGAGGCCGACGAGGCTGAATGCGATCGCGACGATGATGTCGAGGATCACGGCGGGTCGCGGCCGGGATCTGCCGCTCGCGGCCGCAGGGATATTCGGCGTCTTCGTCGTCATGGCACCAGCTTATGGGACGGCTCCCGGCGTAAAGTTGACGGCGTGCCCGCCGCCGAACTGATCTTTCAGCGCACGATCGACCTGCCGCCGGTCATCGTCTGGGACGCCCTTGTCGACCCGGATCTGCTTGCCGGTTGGCTGGGCGAGGTGCGGATGCTCCCCGCGGCTCACGCTGATGAGACGGACACCGAAGTGCTCGCCTTCGAGCTCCGCTGGCCGGGCTCCGGAGCGGGCCAGTCGACCACGGCCACCGTGTCCGAGATCGAGGCGCCCCGGAGATTGCGGGTCGATACCGACAATCGCGGGCGGATCGAGTTCATCCTCGGCAGTATTCCCGGCGGCTTCCGCGGCTCGAGCACCGAACTCGAACTCCGGGTCGACTCTGGCATCGAGCCCGCGTTCGCCACCGCGGTGCGCGGCGAATGGCAGACCAGTCTCGACCGACTCGAGAGGCTGCTTCACGGGCATCCGGTCGACTGGGCGAAGGTCGCCTCGCACTCTGACGGCACCACCGGAGTCGGAGGCACGACGGCCCGTTCGGTGAACTCCCCGGGCTGATGCGCTGCTCGGGTGAGCACTCGACGCAAGACCTCTGCTCACATGAGCAATTGCTGCGCAGATGTTGAAGGACGCTTTCCCAGGGCCTAACGTGGGAGTCAGAGACCGACGGGAGCGCGACATGACGACATCGACAGAGATGCTCTCCGTGCGCGCCGCCGAGCTCTACTACGAGGAGAGCAAGACCCAGGACGAGATCGGCTCCCTACTCGGACTCACTCGCTGGAAGGTCGGCAGACTGCTCACCCAGGCCAGAGAACTGGGAATCGTGCGAATCGAGATCGTTCATCCCCGGGCCCGCAAACTGTCGATGGAGCGCGAGCTGCGCGATCGTTTCTCTCTGGCGGATGCCGTGGTCGTTCCGTCGCCCGCCGACGGGTCGAGCGTGGCCGATCGCGTCGCAGAAGCGGCAGCGGACTACCTGCGGGCCCTCCGGCCGGTGCCGGGCACCCTCGGAGTGAGCTGGGGACGCACGCTCGACTCGATCGCCGAACATCTCCCCGAGGGATGGGCTCGCGGCGTCGACGTCGTGCAGATCAACGGGGGCGTCAGCCTCAACCGTCGTTCGGGCACCGCCGCGTCCACCGCGGTCTCGATCGCGCGCTCCGGGGGAGGGCACGCCACCCTGCTGCCGAGCCCGGCGATCCTCGAGCATCGCGATACCCGCCTCGCCATCGAAGCCGACCGCACGGTCGCGGCGGTGCTCGAGCGAGCCGCCGGGGCAGCGGCCTATCTCTACAGTGCCGGTGTCGCCGACGCGAGCTCGGTGCTCGTGGACAGCGGCTACCTCAGCCGGGAAGACATCGCGATGCTGGTGGCCCGCGGCGCCGTCGGTGACGTCGTCGGACGCTACATCGACGGCGATGGCAACATCGTCGACCACGAACTCGACGGGCGCACTGTGGGCGTCTCTCTCGAGCAGTTGAGGGCTGCGGCCGTCGCGATCGCCGTGATCTCGGGCGAGTCGAAGCACGCCATCGCCCGCGCTGTGGTCTCGAGTGCGCTGTGCTCCGTCCTCATCACCGACGAGGCAACGGCGCGAGCCGTGCTCGATCCGGAAGACTCCAGCACCACGATCAAGGAAAGAAGCTGAACCATGACGATCCACCAGGCGGCACCTCTCGTCGCCGTGCCTCTCGCGCCGGCCGAACGAGCGATCCAGCTCATCGGCGGCGACCTCACCGAGAAGAGCCTCCGGCTTCATCTCGAAGGGCTGACCGGGGTGGATGCCGTCGGCCTCGAAGCCCGCGCCGCCTCTCTCGGCACCCGGTCGATCAAGACCACCTCCAAGGCCTGGGCGCTCGACCGCATCATCGAGCTCATCGACCTCACGACGCTCGAAGGATCGGACACCCCGGGCAAGGTGCAGTCGCTCGTCGCCAAGGCGATGATCCCGGACCCCTCCGATCTGACGACGCCGCGCGTCGCTGCGGTCTGCGTCTACGGCGACATGGTGCCCTACGCGGTCGAGGCGCTCGGGGCCGCCGGGGGTGAGGCGGGCATCCACGTCGCCGCCGTCGCCACAGCCTTCCCGAGCGGGCGCGCCTCGCTCCCGGTGAAGATCGCCGACACGAAGGATGCCGTGCGCTTCGGCGCAGACGAGATCGACATGGTGATCGACCGAGGGGCCTTCCTCTCCGGCCGCTACGGCCTCGTCTTCGACCAGATCGTCGCGGTGAAGGAGGCCTGCCGCCGAGAGGACGGCTCCTTCGCGCACCTCAAGGTGATCCTCGAGACCGGCGAACTCACGACGTATGACAACGTGCGCCGGGTGTCCTGGCTCGCGATCCTCGCCGGAGGGGACTTCATCAAGACCTCCACCGGCAAGGTGGCTCCCGCCGCGACTCTTCCCGTCACGCTGCTGATGCTCCAGGTAGTGAACGACTGGTACCGACTCACCGGCGAGAGGATCGGCGTCAAGCCGGCCGGAGGCATCCGCACCTCGAAGGACGCGATCAAATACCTGGTGACCGTCGCCGAGACCGTCGGCGAGGAGTGGCTGCAGCCGCACCTCTTCCGGTTCGGGGCGTCGAGCCTGCTCAACGACGTGCTGCTCCAGCGCCAGAAACTCAACTCCGGCCACTACAGCGGCCCCGACTACGTAACGGTGGACTAGAACATGACCTTTCTCGACTACGCTCCGGCGCCCGAATCGACGGCGATCCTCAACCTCCGCGAGAGCTACGGCCTCTTTATCGACGGCGAATTCTCCGAGGGGCACGGGGAGTCGTTCCACACCATCTCCCCGGCGACCGAGCAGAAGATCGCCCGGATCGCGAGCGCGGATGTCTCGGATGTCGACCGCGCCGTCGCAGCAGCCCGACGCGCCTACAACCGCACCTGGTCGAAGCTCTCGGGTGCCGACCGCGGCAAATACCTGTTCCGGATCGCCCGTCTCGTGCAGGAGCGGGCGCGCGAACTCGCCGTCGCGGAGAGCCTCGACAACGGAAAGCCGATCAAGGAGTCTCGCGATGTGGACGTGCCGCTCGTCGCCGCGTGGTTCTTCTACTACGCGGGATGGGCCGACAAGCTCGACTACGCCGGTCTCGGGCCGAATCCCCGCTCGCTCGGCGTGGCCGCGCAGGTGATCCCGTGGAACTTCCCGCTCCTGATGCTGGCGTGGAAGATCGCCCCGGCCCTCGCCGCCGGCAACACCGTCGTGATCAAGCCCGCCGAGACCACGCCGCTCACCGCGCTCATCTTCGCGGAGATCCTGCAGCAGGCCGATCTGCCGGCCGGAGTCGTGAACATCATCACGGGAGCGGGGGACACCGGTTCCCTGCTGGTGAATCATCCGGACGTCAACAAAGTCGCCTTCACCGGATCCACCGCGGTCGGTCGCGCCATCGCCCGTTCCACGGCGGGGTCTGGCAAGAAGCTCACTCTGGAGCTCGGAGGCAAGGCGGCGAACATCGTGTTCGACGACGCGCCGATGGACCAGGCGATCGAAGGCATCGTCAACGGGATCTTCTTCAACCAGGGCCACGTCTGCTGCGCCGGGTCGCGCCTCCTCGTTCAGGAGAACGTGAAGGACGAGGTGGTCGATCGGCTCAAGGCGCGACTGTCGACACTGCGGCTCGGTGATCCGCTCGACAAGAACACCGACATCGGCGCGATCAATTCCCGCGCCCAGCTCGACCGCATCCGTGAACTCTCCGACATCGGGGAGCAGGAGGGCGCCGAGCGATGGACCGCGGATTGCGAGATCCCGAAGAACGGATTCTGGTTCGCGCCGACCATCTTCACCAACGTGTCCACGAGCCACCGCATCGCCCGGGAAGAGGTTTTCGGACCTGTGCTCAGCGTTCTGAGCTTCCGCACCCCGGCAGAGGCGATCTCGAAGGCGAACAACACACCCTATGGACCCTCTGCCGGCATCTGGAGCTCCAACGGCAGCCGCGTGCTCGGTGTCGCCGACAAGTTGCGGGCCGGAGTGGTCTGGGCCAACACCTTCAACCAGTTCGATCCGGCCAGCCCCTTCGGCGGGTACAAGGAGTCGGGCTACGGGCGCGAGGGTGGTCGCCACGGTCTCGCGGCGTACCTGGAGTCGACCGGCTGGGATTCCCCCGGTGGTCGGATAGCGAGCGCCCGTGATCGCGGCGAGACCTCGTCGAGCAAGAAAGCAGCAATCAAATGACCCGCCTCGCCGTACCCAAGACCTACAAGCTGTACATCGGTGGCAAGTTCCCCCGCAGCGAGTCCGGGCGGGTCTACGAGATCGCCACCACCAAGGGTGAGTTCCTCGCCAACGCGGCACGCGCATCCAGAAAAGATGCCAGGGACGCCGTGGTCGCGGCCCGCGCCGCGCACTCCGGCTGGGCTGGCGCGACCGGCTACAACCGGGGCCAGGTGCTCTATCGCATCGCCGAGTTGCTCGAGGGTCGTCGTGCCCAGTTCGTGGACGAGTTGCGCCAGAGCGAGGGTCTGTCCGAAGCGGTGGCCCAGAAGCAGGTGGATACCGCCATCGACGTGTGGGTCTGGTACGCCGGCTGGGCGGACAAGTACGTGCAGGTGGCCGGCAACGGCAACCCGGTGAGCGGACCGTATTTCAACATCTCCACCCCCGAGCCGACCGGGGTGGTGGCGATCATCGCCCCGCAGACGTCGAGCCTGCTCGGGCTCGTCAGCGTCATCGCGCCTGCCCTCGTGAGCGGCAACACGGTGGTGGTGGTCGCGAGCGAGAGAGCTCCTCTCTCGGCGATCAGCCTGAGTGAGGTGCTCGCGACGAGCGATGTTCCGGGAGGCGTGGTCAACGTGCTGACCGGATCGGCCGCCGAGATCGCCCCGTGGCTCGCGAGCCACGCCGACGTCAACGCGATCGACCTCGCCGGTGCGGGCGACCTCGCCGGCGAGCTCAGTTGGATCGACCTCCAGATCGCCGGCGCCGAGACGCTGAAGCGGGTGCTGCCTCCGGAGAGTGGCGTGCCCGCGCCATCCGTCGAGCGCATCACCTTTTTCACGGAGACGAAGACGGTCTGGCACACGAAAGGGATCATCTAGCCGCGGTCGTCACAGGCGACGCGCACTGTCTGCCCCCGGTTTGGGGGCGCTTCCGGCGCGGGAGCGCCCCTAGGCTGGGCTGATGGTGCATCGGGGGATAGCGGCTGTCCGGCGCGCGGGGGCGATCCTCGCCGTCGTCACTCTCGCGGGATTCGCACTCACCTTTGTTGGTGTGAGCAGCGCCTCCGCCGCCGAGGCCGACACGATCGCCTCCCTGGTGAACCAGGCCCGGGCGAGCGCAGGACTTCCCGGCCTCATCCACAATCCGGCGATGGATGCCGTGGCGCAGCAGTGGGCGAACCAGATGGGTGCCGCCAATTCGATGACCCACAATCCCGACTACAGCACCCAGATCCCCTCCGGCTGGAGTCGGGCCGGCGAGAATGTGGCGATGGGCCAGCCCACCCCCTCGGCCATGCACACGGCCTGGATGAACTCGCCGGGCCACCGGGCCAACATCCTCGGCGACTTCACCGACATCGGAATCGCGTTCGTGACCGTGAACGGCACCACCTGGGGTGTGGAGGACTTCGGCAAGTACGCCGGACACGCGGGTGCGCCCGCTCCCGCGGCGGCTCCCGCTCCCGCGGCGAAGGCGGCAGCAGCGCCGGCTCCCGCCGCTGCACCTGCTCCTGCGCCGGTGAAGGCTCCGGTTGCGGCGGCACCGGCTGCCACTGCGCCGATCGCTGCAAAGCCGAGCGCTCCAACACCGAGCACAGTCACGCCGGCCGCTGCCGCCCCCGCCACTTCGTCGACGCCGGCTCCCTCCGTCGCATCCACTCCGCAGCCCACCGGGAGCGCGACAGCGACCGCGGGGCGCGCGCAGGCTCCCTCGTTTGGCAGCCCCGAGTCATTCCTGCTCAGTGCGTCCGATTCCGCGGTTCAGAAGCCCTTCCCGATCGGCTATGTCATCGGCGGCATCCTCGTGATCCTCGGCATCGGCGGCGGCATCTACGGCCAGAGGATGCGAATCCGCGGCCGCAAACCACCGGACACCTAGCCCGCGCCGAGGGGCCCGTCAACCCGCCGGTGTTTTCTGCGCTTTTCCAGCCTCTCTCCCTAGGGTTGTGCCATGGCTGAAGCAGCGCAGACCGGCAAGAGAGTACTCGTCACCGGCGCAACCGGGTATATCGGGGGTCGCCTCGTGCCGCGTCTTCTCGAGGCGGGATATCGCGTGCGGGTGTTTGTGCGCAGTCCTCTGAAACTCACCGACGTGCCGTGGATCGACGATGTCGAGATCGCGACCGGTGATCTCGCCGACCCGCGCAGTGTGGCCAAGGCAGTCGAGGGCATCGACGTGCTGTACTACCTCGTGCATTCGATGGGGGCGAAGGGGGAGTTCGAGCAGACAGAACGCTCCGCCGCCACCACCGTCGCCACCGCGGCGAAGGCGGCCGGTGTCTCGCGCATCGTCTACCTCGGCGGATTGCATCCCGACGGCGAACTCTCCCCCCACCTGCGGTCACGCGCGGAGGTTGGCCGCATCCTGCTCGATTCCGGAGTGCCGACGGCGGCTCTCCAGGCCGGCGTCGTGATCGGCTCAGGCTCGACCTCGTTCGAGATGGTCCGCCATCTGACCGATGTGCTCCCGTACATGCCGGCGCCGAAATGGGTGCGCAACTTCATCCAGCCGATCGCGATCCGTGACGTGCTCTACTACCTCGTGGAGTGCGCCGAACTGCCGGACGACGTCAACCGCAGCTTCGACATCGGCGGGCCCAACGTGCTGCGGTACGGCCAGATGATGAACGGGTACGCGCTCGAGGCCGGACTGAAACAGCGCCCGATCGCGTCCCTTCCGGTGCTCACGCCGTGGCTGGCCTCTCAGTGGGTCAACCTGGTCACCCCGATCCCGCGAGCCCTCGCCGTGCCGATCATCGCCTCGCTGCAATACGACTGCGTGGTGCACGAACACGACATCGAGAACTTCATCCCCGACCCCGAGGGTGGTCTCACTCCGTATCGCCGATCAGTGCGGCTGGCGCTCGGCAAGATGAGGGACGGCGCGGTCGAGACGAGCTGGCAGGATTCCGCCGTGCGGGGTGCGCCGAGCGACCGCCTTCCGAGCGACCCGGAGTGGACCGGTCACACGGTCTACACCGACCTGCGCGAGCTCCATTCGACCGCGCCGGCCGATCAGGTCTGGCGCGTGATCGAGGGAATCGGTGGCGACAACGGCTGGTACTCCTTCCCGCTCGCCTGGGCCGTTCGCGGCTGGATGGACAAGGTGGTCGGAGGAGTCGGTCTGCGACGCGGTCGACGCAACGCCGCCCATCTCAACGCCGGCGACGCCCTCGACTTCTGGCGGGTCGAAGAACTCGACCGCGGCCGTTTCCTGAGGTTGCGTGCCGAGATGAAGGTGCCCGGCGGCGCCTGGCTCGAACTGAGTGTGACACCCAACGCGGCGAGCGGCGGATCGAACTATCGCCAGCGTGCGGTGTTCTTCCCCCAGGGCCTCGGGGGCCGCCTCTACTGGTTCAGCATCCTGCCGTTCCACGGCGTGATCTTCGCCGGAATGGCTAGCAAGATCACCCAGACCGCCGAGGCGCAAGTGCTCGCCGATGCCCGAGGCGGTCGGTGACCGGACACGCCGAACGCAGCGCTTCCCTAGCGTTTCCCAGCACCGGAAGGGATGATGGAAGCGTACGCGCTGCTGATCCGGCGCGACCTTGGGAGGTCACACAATGACTGCAGATACGGTAGTTTTTCTCGGCGACAGCCTCACACAGGGCGGCGATTGGGCCGGATGGTTTCCTGATCTGACGGCGGTGAATCTCGGGATCGGCGGCAATACGACCGATGATGTGCTCGGTCGGCTCGACTCCGTCGTGGAGCTCGACCCCGACGAGATCGTGCTCCTGATCGGCACCAACGACCTGGGGATGCGGCGCAACGTCGAGAGCCTCGTTCGCAACATCCAGTCCATTCTCGTGCAGCTTCGCCGTGAGCTTCCGGGGTCGAGGATGCTCGTGCAGTCGATCATGCCGCGGGGGCGGGAGTTCGCCGACCGCATCCGCGACGCGAACATCCACCTGCGCCAGTTCTCGGCGACCGTTCACGCGCAGTTCCTCGACCTCTGGCCGACGATGGCCCTGGAGGACGGCGAACTGAACCCGGCGTACTCGGACGACCGGCTGCACCTCAACGACGCGGGATACGAGGCCTGGCTGTCCGAGCTGCGACCCGCACTCGTGCGGCTGCGCGACCTTCCGCCGATGACCAGCCCGATTCGAGCCATCATGCTCGACGACTACGCGCGTCCCACACCACAGAGCTGAGCGAGAGCGATCCAGAGTCGACGCGGGAGTTGCCGCGCCTCTTCGTCAGAGCCGGCTGATCAGCCGCGTATAGAAGTCGACGCCGCGAAACAGCGTCGACACCTTCATCCGCTCGTCGATCGCATGCAGCGTGCCGCGCTCCTCCGTCGACATCTCGAAGGGGCTGAAACGGTAGACGAACTCGCTGATTCGCGCGAAGTAGCGGCTGTCGCTGGCGGCCATCATCACGTATGGGGTGACGATCGTGCCCGGATAGGTCTGTTCGATGGTCGATCGCACCAATTGCCAAGCGGGACCGCTGGTGGGTGACACCGGGGAGGGCTCGTTGGGGTGCAGCACGTCGAGGCGTACGAGCGGGTCGTCGATGGACCGCCGCACGTGCTCGACGGCATCCGCCACTGAGGAGTCGATGGCGACCCGGATGTTCACGGTAGCCACCGCCCGTTCGGCGAGTGCATTGGCGGCCTGGCTCGCCTGCAACATTGTCACCGCCTGAGTGGTGCGGATCATCGCGCTCGTCTCCGGCCCGAGGCGCCCGAACAGCACGAGAAGCAGCGGTCTGGTCAGCCAGAGATTCGTGAAGATCCAACGCAGGGGCGAGGAGGCGTGGGCGCCGAGCGTGCGGATCATCTCGAGGGTGGTCGGCGTGAATCCGGCGCGGAACGGCCGATTGTTGAGGCGCACGATGGCCGCGGCGAGACGTGCGGTCGCGGAAATCCGCGGCGGGGTGGAGGCATGGCCGCCGTGTTGTTCGACGGTGAGGGTGAGGCTGAGGATGCCCTTCTCGCTCACCCCGACCACCGCGATCGGACCGGACACGCCGGGGAAGATGTCTTCGACGACGGCACCGCCCTCGTCGATCACGAGCGAAGGACGGATGCCGCGGGACTCGAGGAGGTCGACGATCGCGCGGGCTCCGCTGCCCTCGGTCTCCTCGTCGTGGCCGAAGCTCAGGTAGATGTCGGCTTCCGGCTGGTGTCCGGCGGTGACCTGAGCCTCGACGCCCTCCAGGATGCAGGCGAGCGAGCCTTTGTCGTCGAGGGTGCCGCGCCCCCAGATCAGCTGATCGTCGCCCGATCCGACCAGTTCGGCGGCGAAGGGCGGATGGGACCAGCCCTCGTCCGTCGCCGAGACGACGTCGTAGTGCGCCATGAGCACCGTCGGTGAAGCATCGGTGCGCCCTTTCCAGCGGTACAGCATCGAGTGGCCGCCGACCAGTTCCCGGCTGAGCGCGGAATGGGTTGCCGGGTAGAGCTCGGGGAGAAGGGCGATGAGGGCGTCGAACGGTGCCCAATCGGTGTCTGCCGGGTCGAGCCTCGAGATCGTCGCGAGTCGCACGAGAGCCTGCAGGTTGGCGACGGGATCGGGCATGGGTCCATCCTGCAACACCGGGCAGGTTCGCGCAGGCCGCCTGCGAGAGAATGGACCAATGACCTCGTACCCGACACCCGAATTCCGGCGTCCGGCCCTGGCCCCGGGCATCCTCGGGGCCATCGTGTTGATCGCGGGGCTTGCGCTCCTGGACAACCCCGGAGGGTATCTGTTCATCAAATTCGGGGTCGCCATTCTCGCGCTGATCATGTGCGTGTTCGCCTGGCAATCCGGGCAGTGGTGGTGGATCATCGGGCTCGCCGCCATCGCCGTGGCCTGGAATCCGATCTGGCCATTCGCGCTCAGCGGGCAGATCTGGGTGGCGTCGCAGTTCGTCGCGGCGCTGCTCTTCGTCGCCACCGGTCTCCAGGTGAAGGTGGTCAATCCCGAGGATCGCAACCGGTCGAAGGCGGGAGCGCGACGCTGAGTCGTGCTCCTCTCGGCGTCGCCGTTTCATAGCCGGCCCATAGCTGCCTCGGGGCTGATTGGCGGGCGACACCGCGGCCTCGCATAGAGGGCGGCGTCACAGTGGAGCTCGGGGAGAGAAGAACCGTTCGCCCCCGGACCCGTCAGGAGAACGTCATGGTCGACACGACCCCCCAGAGCCAGAACCCCGAGGACCAGAACGCCGAGGACCAGAACGCCGAGCACCAGAACGCCGAGGACCAGAACGCGGAGCACCAGAACGCCGAGGACCAGAACGCGGAGCACCAGAACCCGCAGGTCGGCCCGTCGCAGACGGTTCCGCTGTCAGCCGCGCCCGCCGCAGCTGCGCCACTCGCGGTTGAGCCTGCGGCAGTCGTGGTTCCGTCGGCTGAGCCCGCTGCTGTCTCTGCACCGCCGGCACCTCGGTCGAGACGAGGGCTCGTTCTCGCCGGCACCATCGTGGCGGCGGTCATCGTGGTCGGAGGAATCTTCGGCGGCGGCGTACTCGTCGGCACCTCCGTCGGCGCGAACCACGGGATCACCGATGCGCGGCAGGGCTCCGCGGGCTTCGACAGCCGAAGCGATCGGCCGGATGGTGCGCCCGCCGGAGTCACGCCCGGAAACGTCGCGCCCGGAAACGGCACGCCCGGAAACGGCACGCCCGGAAACGGCACGCCTAGAAACGGCGCGCCCGGAAACGGCACGAAGGCGACACCGCCCTCGGGTACTCGCCCGGACGGCGGGCCTCGTGGAGGTTCCGACGCGACTCAGGGCTCGTCGAACGGCTAGCGCCCGCACAGCTGCTCACCGGCCCCGCCGGTCCTGCGGCAGGGCGGCGGGGGCCGTCTAGGTCCCCGAGCGCTCCACACGCGCTAAAATGGGCGAGGCTGGAAATCCGCGCCTCGCGACGGTGGCGGATCGGGCTCGAACGATTGGGCTCACAGTGACCGAGAAGACGACGAACCAGGGACTCCCGCACGCTCCCGCGCAGCTCGCCGCGCAGGCCAAGGCCCCGGCGCAGGCGTCCGGGCCTCAGGGCGAATCGACCCTGCCCCCGCTCACTCTCCGTTCCGACCTGGTGCTCGCCAAGGGCCGGCTCGCGCTTCTCAACACCGGCGCGACCCCGCAGGAGGCGATGGTCGAAGACCTGCTCTTCGTGCGCTCGGTGCTGGATGTGGCGGGAATCGACTTCCTGCTGGTGCGCGGCAACGACAGCCGTCCCGTTCTCGCGGTCGACTGGCGGGACCGGAAGGTGCTGTGCACCGCACTCGCCCGGGCCTGTGTCGATGAGCCCTTCTACTCCAAGCCGGCGGACGGATCCCGCGGCCAGACCGTCTTGCTCGCCGACGGCCGGCTCGCCACGGACTCGAAGACGCGGGCCGTCGTGCTGTTCCGTCCGCGGATCACCGCCGAGGGAGCCTTGCGCTACGGAGCGGGCACCGGGGTGCGCCTCGAGCTGTGGAAGTCCACCGCGGATGCCTACCTCGCGCCCGACGAGAACGCTCTGATGCGCGTGACGCTGCCCCGCGAGGAGGCGGTGCGGGGCACGGTCTCGCTCTATGGTCAGGACTGGCCGACCCTCGAGGGGATGTTCGCCACCCAGGCGCAGGACATCGACTTCGACATCGACCTGGTCTTCTCGTGGGTGGACGGTGCCGCGATCGAGTGGCAGCGTGCCCGTGCCCGCCGCATGAAGGCCTACGTGGTCGGTGAGGGTGACGACTCGCACGCCCGTTTCCGCCAGCTCGACGAACTGAAGTACGCGCTGCGCTCCGTCTACCTCTTCGCGCCGTGGGTGCGCAACATCTACATCGTCACGGATTCGCCGCGACCGGAGTGGCTCGCCGAGCATCCTCGGGTCACGATCGTGCCGAGTGAAGAATTCTTCGCCGACCCCTCTGTGCTC